>NZ_JAKSXG010000001.1:0-1210174 GCF_022380625.1 Pseudomonas sp. DP-17 | reverse complement strand
CAGTTTTGGATTTGTCAGCGAAACGAAGTATTGGTGCCGGGTGGCTGCCAACAATGGCACTGGTTCGGTGACCCTGGACGTCTGGCGGACGGGCAATGCCTGCCCAGAAGGCACCGAGTATGACCCCGGCATCAAGGATGGCAGCAGCCAGTGCAAAGCCCCACCCAAGGACTGCTCGGCCACCCAGGGGGAGCCTTCCCAGCCAAGGGCAACGATGCGCCGGTGATCAGGTCGGGAGGCCGCAACTACGTCGCCGATGGTGGTCCGCCGACCGCCTGCTACGAGCAATGCCAGTACAAGAGCGAATCCGGTCGCTCGACCAGCTGCTATCTGGTGAAGGGTTCCACCACTCAGGGCTTCTGCAATTACATCCTCCAGGGCACCGGGGAGAACTGTTCAGCCGACTCCTACCAGTTCTCCACTACCGGCGATCCACTGAACCCCACTACCGAACCGCCCGATCCTGCCGTGCCTCCCTCTGATCCCAACGACCCCGGCTGCCCCGAAGGCTGGGCATGGTCGGGTACCACCTGTGTGAAAACCGATTCCTCCAACCCTGGCGAAGGCAGCGGCGATGGCGACGGGGACGGAGAGGGAGGCGGCAACACGGGCGGCGGAACCGGGGGCGGTGATGGCTCCGGCAATGGCGATGGAAGCGGCTCCGGCGACGGTGATGGCTCCGGCAGTGGCAATGGAGACGGCAGCGGCTCTGGTAACGGCGATGGCTCCGGTAGCGGCAATGGCGACGGTGAGGGTGAGGGTGAGGGCGAAGGCCAGTGCGATCCCGCCAAAGACCCGAACGGCTGCCAGGGCGAAGGCCCCGGCACCGAACTGAAAGAGCCTGATGCCGGTAGCTGGGACGAAGCCAACAAAGAATGGGACCAGAAGGTTCAGGACGCCAAGAAAGAACTGAAAGACGCGGTGAAAGCCAACATCGATCAGCTCAAGGGTGCCTTCGACCTGCAGCTCTCCACTGGTGGCGGACAGCTGCCTTGCTACACCGGCGCGGTCTGGGGAAAGCCCTACAGCCTCTGCGTCTCCGACTACGCCGACCAGCTCTCCAACATGCGGCTCGCGCTGCTGCTCATGGCTGCGCTGATCGCGGCCTTTGTCATCCTGAAGGAGTGAATCATGGAATGGCTATCAGGCGTCTTCGACCAGATCCTCAGCTTCTTTCAGTGGATCTGGAATTTCTTCGCCCAGGGCGTGTACGACTTCATCAAAGACGGCCTGGTCGTCGCCACCAAAGCGGCGATGTACAGCGCGCTGCAGACCTTCATTCTACTGCTCGATGTCAGTTTCACCGTGGCGCGCGAGTTGATCGACAGCCTCGGTATCTCGGCCATGGTGCGTGGCATGTACGCGGCACTCCCGGCTGACATCGCGGCGGGCCTCGCCTTCTTCGGCATCCCCCAGGCACTCAACATCATCATGTTGGCGGCGGCCACGCGCTTCTGCATGCGCTTTGTGCCCTTCATTGGGAGGTGAGTGAATCATGTCCATCAAGATTCATCACGGCCCGAACGGCTCCTACAAAACCTCCGGCGCGATTCAGGACGATGCTGTCCCCGCACTGAAGGACGGTCGCGTCATCATCACCAACGTCCGGGGCTTCACCCTGGAGCGCGCTTACGCCGTCTTCCCCGACCTGCCCAATACCGCCGAAATCATCAACCTCGATCTCGAATCGCTCGATGACCTCGACAAGATGCGCACGTGGTTTCAGTGGGCACCGCGGGGCGCGTTCCTGATCTTCGACGAAACCCAGCTGCTGTTCCCCAAGTCCTGGCGCGAAAAGGACCTGGAGAAGTTCGACTTCCCCGGCGGTCCCGAGGCGGCGCACGAAGCGGATCGGCCCATGGGCTGGCTCGACGCCTGGACCCGGCACCGCCACTTCAACTGGGACATCGTCCTCACCACGCCGAACATCAGCTACATCCGCGACGACATCCGCATGACCTGCGAGATGGCCTACAAGCATTCCAACCTCGCGGTCATCGGCATCCCCGGTCGCTACAAGGAGGCCCAGCATGACGCCCAGCTCAACCGACCGCCGGCTGACGGCACCATCATCGAATACAAGCGAATCCGAAAGCAGACCTTCGCCCTCTACCAGTCCACCGCCACCGGAAAGACCCAGGACACCAAAGCCGGCAAGAGCCTCTTCCGGTCGCCTAAGTTGGTTCTTCTACTGGCACTGCTGGCCGCTTCTATTGGCTTTGTCTGGTACATGGGCCCACTGCGCACGATTGGCGGTGAGGCTGCTCAAGCACCTGCCGAGCCTGTTGTTGAGTCTCCTCGCGCCGTTGCTGCGAGTGCTACGCAAGGTCCTGCTGTGGGTCTGCCGGCGCGTCCTGCTGCGACTGGGCTTCTTCCTGCTGGCCTTGTACCTGACGGGCCAGCTGGTGCGCTTGTTGACCTGAGCGCTCATCCCTTCGCCGACCGACGCATCACCATCCTTGCCCATGCCTACCGCCCCTCCAAGGGTGACATCTACATGTTCGCCCTCGATGACCCGGAAGGCCGGCATCTGGAGCTGACCAGTTGGCAACTGGTGGGTTCCGGCTACCACGTCACCGCGAAGGGCGAGTGCGTCGCCGAGCTGGCCTTCGAGACGTGGAAGCAAACCATCACCTGCGGCGGAAGCCCTCCGCGCGCACCTGCCGGGTTCACCCAGGCACCGCCGCTCACAGCCGCCGCCAGCGCGCCGCAAGCCGAGCCACCTGCGCTGACCATCGTTCACGACTCCGAATACGCCTCACGCCCCTGGAGGAACGCCAAATGACCCTGCACGGATTGTTCAACGCCCTGGGGCTGCTCGCGCTCGCTTACGCCCTCGGATTTATCACGGCGCTGCAGGTGATGCAGCCGGTCGGGGCGTTTCCGTTTTGAGTCGGCGAGCCGCGCCGCCGGCCGGGAGCGCAAGGCATGAGCGGTAGGCCGAAGGCGCGGCCGACGACCCTGTAACACGTCGGATAACTATCGATCACCCACCTCAATAAACCTCATTGAAGGGTAAGAAACATGAAAAAGCCGATTCACCCCCTCCGCCTGATCCTCAAGGAGAACGGGGACTTTTATGAGTCGTCCGAAGGACGGATTTTCATGGACCCGGCCAGTGGCCGATTCGCGGATCTGTCGGGTGTTCGCCTGCTGCGCTGCGGCGTCGATACCGTGCGACAGCTGTACAACGGCATGATCCGCCCGGAGGTCATGGCACTGTTCGATGAGCCGGAAGACATCGTTCACTTCGCCGGCTACCAGTGGGCCAAGGGCCGTATCGGTCGCGACTCTGGCTACCAGTACCGTCTGCAGAACGCCGATATGGGCCTGATCCTGCTGATCAAGAACCACAACGTGAAGATCGACGTCATCGGTCCGCACCTGAAAATCGAAGTCTCTCCCCACGCCCTGGATGGCGCCGATCCGAAGATCCTGCAGGGCGTCATGGATGATCTGGCCGCTGGTGTGCTCGTCGCTTGCGAAACGAACCAATGCGCCGTGCATATCGCGCTCGACGTGCAGGGCTGGACCCCGCCTGCAGACTTCGTTGATCGCATGCATTGCCGGTCCCGGCGTGTCCGCCAGATCAGCGGCATCGACCGCATCGAATACGACGGCAACGCCTCAGTGTATGGGCGCGGTGAGACCTTCATGTTCGGCTCGGCCAACGGCCTGCAGATGTGCCTGTACAACAAGACGCTGCAGGCTCGGGCGACCGACAAGCTCGACTATTGGGAGTCCGTGTGGGCCTCCCTCAACGGCGATCCCTTCGGCGATGGCGAACCCGCTTACAACCCGCTGGAAACTGTCTGGCGTATCGAGTTCCGCTTCCACCACTCCATCGTCCAGCAGTTCTCCGAAGGCTCCACGATGTCCTCTGGCGAGGTGATCGGCTGCCGTACCTACTCGGGCCTCTGCCCGCACCTGCAGGGCCTGTGGCAGTACGCCTGCGACAACTACAAGCTGATTTCCCGGGAAGGCGTGTTCGATGCCTTCTGGTCCCTGATCAGCCTCGACACCAAGGTGCAGGTGGAAGCGGATCCACTGATCGAGCGCACCGAGTACCGCCGCTACTACAAGACCGCTCAGGGCTTCTCCGGCAAGAACTGCGAAATGTTCCTGGGCCAGTTCGCCAGCCTGATTGCACGGGAGCGCATCCCGCCAAAAAAAGCCTTAGAGGTCGGGCGTACTTTGCCCTTCTGGCATGTGATCGAGGATCACTACACCGCCAAGGGTTACAGCACTCGCGACCTCGAAAAACACGTCATTGGACTCATAAATGACCGCTACATCAGGCGGGGCTACGCGATATGACGGCACGCAAGGACGGGAAGACGTGGACGGCTGACTTCTACGAGAACGGTCGCTCCGGTCGCAGGATCCGCAAGAAGGGCTTCGCCACCAAGTCCGCAGCGATTCGCTATGAACAGGACTTCTTCGCCATCCTGGGCGAGACGGGCCGCCCGCTGGATGATCGCCTCTCCGATCTGGTGAAGGTCTGGTATGACCTCCACGGCTGCACATTGAAGGACGGCAAACAGCGCCTGGCTCGCTGCCAAGCTTTGGCTCAACGTCTCGGAGATCCGCAGGCCTTTGAGTTCGATTCGCTCGCGTGGGCGCGCTATCGGCAACGCCGTTTGACTGAGGTGAAGCCGGAGACGGTTAACCATGAACAGCGCTACCTGTCGGCCATCTTCTCCGAGCTGATCCGCCTAGGCACTTGGCACAAGGCGAACCCACTGGCCAACGTCCGGCAGATCAAGACCGATCAGGTCGAACTGACCTTCCTCACCCTGGATCAGGTCGCCCAGCTCCTCGAGGAGTGCAAAGCCAGCACGAACAACCACACCTACCCGGTTGCTCTCCTGTGTCTGGCTACAGGTGCCCGCTGGGAAGAGGCCGAAAGCATCGCCCGTGGCGCCGTGCATGGGGGAAAGGTCCACTACCACCGAACCAAGAACCGTCAGAGCCGCTCAGTACCGATCCCGGCCGAGCTGGAACAACTGATGTTCAAGGTGGGCATGCCTGGAACCGGGCGACTGTTCATGTCCTGCAGAGCCGCTTTCCGCTGTGCCTACGAGCGCTGTGGATTCGATACACCGGGGCAGCTGACCCACATCCTCCGCCACACCTTCGCCAGCCACTACATGATGGGAGGAGGGGACATCCTCACGCTGCAGCGGATCCTGGGGCATTCGTCGATCACGATGACGATGCGCTATGCGCACCTGTCGCCGGAGCATCTGGAATCAGCCATGCGCCTTTCACCGCTTGCGCAGCTCGATCAGTTGGACTCAGAGAGCGGGCGAGAGGGGCGAGGCCTCGGCAGTCGTATTCACTCGCGCTTTGCATCTATCGGTGGGGTAGAAGCGACTGAGGCAACGTATCCTGTAAATGAGGGCCTTTAAAGGGCCTTTTAAAAGTGCTAATTTGGGTGCTCAATAGTGACAGGAATGAGCGTTGTAGCGCTCAGGAGTTTTTATGGCACACGCCGTTTTGGCGGACGTAGCAGCCTCCATCACCGAGCTGAAGAAAGACCCAATGGGCACCATTGAGGCTGGGCACGGTAAACCCGTCGTGATCCTTAACCGTAACGCGCCGGCATTCTATGCAGTGCCGCCGGATGTGTACGAACAGATGCTGGAAGCATTGGACGATGCCGTCCTTGCCAGAATCGTCAGGGAACGTAGCGACGAGCCTTCGCGGGAAATTACGTTGGATGACCTCTAGATCAGCAAGTGAACCACCGAAGTACAAGCTGAGAATCAAAGAAAGCGCGGAGAAGGAGTGGCGGAAGTTACCTGTCCCGATCCGCGATTCCTTCAAGACGAAGCTGGCTGAGCGTCTCATCAATCCCAGGGTTGAGAAGGACAAGCTCTCCGGCATGAAGGACTGCTACAAGATCAAGCTGAAGGACGTCGGCTACCGACTCGTCTACAGGGTGGACGATGGTCAGCTTGTGATCGAAGTGATCGCTGCAGGGAAGAGGGAGCGAGGGGAAGCCTATTCGGCGGCCAAAAAGCGACTCTGATCGAGCCTGCTTCTCGGTGGACAGGGTGTAGTCACTTCGTAGTCACTACCCCAGAAAGCACAAAGGGCTAGCTTTCGCTAACCCTTTGTTTTGTATGGTGGCTACACCGGGACTTGAACCTGGGACATCAGCATTATGAATGCTGCGCTCTAACCGACTGAGCTATGTAGCCGAGTGGCGCGCATTTTCCGCAGATCGAGGGGGGGTGTCAACCCCTTTTCTTGTATATTTTTCTGATCTATCAATCGTTTAGCCGGTCTTGCGGAATTTTCGCGATGAGCGGCGGGGCAGGGCACCCAAATGAAAAAGCCCCGGCGGGTGGCCAGGGCTTCTTCGGGGCTGGTGAGCGCTTAGACGTTGAAGCGGAAGTGCATCACGTCGCCGTCCTTGACGATGTAGTCCTTGCCTTCCAGGCGCCATTTGCCGGCTTCTTTCGCGCCCTGTTCGCCCTTGAACTGGATGAAGTCGTCGTAGGCGACGACTTCGGCGCGGATGAAGCCTTTTTCGAAGTCGGTGTGGATCACGGCGGCGGCCTGGGGGGCGGTGGCGCCGACGCGGACGGTCCAGGCGCGGACTTCCTTCACACCGGCGGTGAAGTAGGTCTGCAGGTGCAGCAGTTCATAGCCGGCACGGATTACGCGGTTCAGGCCGGGCTCTTCGAGGCCGAGGGATTCGAGGAACATGTCCTTCTCTTCGCCGTCGTCCAGTTCGGCGATCTCGGCTTCGATCTTGTTGCACACCGGCACGACCATGGCGCCTTCTTCTTCGGCGATGGCACGCACGACGTCCAGGTGCGGGTTGTTCTCGAAGCCGTCTTCGGCAACGTTGGCGATGTACATGACCGGCTTGCTGGTGAGCAGGTGGAAGCCGCGTACGACGCGCTTCTCGTCATCGCCCATGTTCTTCATCAGCGAGCGCGCGGGCTTGCCTTCGGTGAAGTGAGGGATGAGCTTTTCCAGCAGGGCTTTCTGCACCAGGGCGTCCTTGTCACCGCCCTTGGCATTGCGCGCGACCTTCTGCAGTTGCTTCTCGCAGCTGTCGAGGTCGGCGAAGATCAGTTCGAGGTCGATGATCTCGATGTCGCGCTTGGGGTCGACGCTGTTGGAGACGTGGATGACGTTCTCGTCTTCGAAGCAGCGCACGACGTGGGCGATGGCGTCGGTCTCGCGGATGTTGGCGAGGAACTTGTTGCCCAGGCCTTCACCCTTGGAGGCGCCCGCTACGAGGCCGGCGATGTCGACGAATTCCATGGTGGTCGGGATCACGCGCTCGGGCTTGACGATCTCGGCCAGCGCATCGAGGCGGGCGTCGGGCATCGGTACGATGCCGCTGTTCGGCTCGATGGTGCAGAAGGGGAAGTTTTCCGCCGCGATGCCGGATTTGGTCAGGGCGTTGAACAGGGTGGACTTGCCGACGTTGGGCAGGCCGACGATGCCGCAATTGAATCCCATGCTAGGTCCCTCGCGCCAGGTGGCGGAAATAGAGGTGTGATCAGGCCTTCTGGCTGTGCAGCTTCTGCATCGCGCGGGTCCAGTCCCCGTCGAGCATTTCCGGCAGCACGCCAAGGGCGGAGTCGATGCTGGTGTCGAGCAGTTCCTGCTCGGAGCGCGGGGCGCGGCCGAGGACGAAGCCGGAGACCAGGCTGCTGTGCCCCGGATGGCCGATGCCAAGCCGCAGGCGATGGAAACCGTTCTGGTTGCCGAGTTGGGCGATGATGTCGCGCAGCCCGTTGTGCCCGCCGTGTCCGCCGCCCTTCTTGAGCTTGGCGACGCCGGGAGGCATGTCGAGTTCGTCGTGGGCCACCAGGATGGCTTCGACCGGAATGCGGAAGAATCCGGCGAGCGCCGCCACGGCCTGGCCGCTGCGGTTCATGTAGGTGGTGGGGATGAGCAGACGAACGTCGCGGCCCTTGTGGCTGAACTTGCCGACCAGGCCGAAGTACTTCTTGTCGAGGGACAGGTTCGCGCGTTGCGCGTCCGCCAGTCGCTCAACGAAAAGGGCCCCCGCGTTATGCCGGGTCTGGTCGTATTCGGGGCCTGGATTTCCCAGGCCAACGATCAGTTGTACGGCAGTCACGACGGGAGCCCCTTCCTTAAAGGCAATGGTGCGCGCGATTACTCGGCAGCAGCTTCGCCTTCACCTTCTTCTTTCACTACGCGGGAAGCGTGGATGTTGGCGACGGCCAGGTCGTTACCGTGGGCCAGTTGCACCAGCTCTACGCCTTTGGGCAGTTTCAGGTCGGACAGGTGAACGATCTGGCCCAGTTCTACTTTGGCCAGGTCGACTTCGATGAATTCCGGCAGGTCTTTCGGCAGGCAGGAAACTTCGACTTCGGCGATCACGTGGGAGATCTCGCCGCCACCAACCTTGACGCCAACAGCAGTGGCTTCGTTGATGAAGTGCAGCGGTACGTGGGCGGTCAGTTTCTGGCCGGCAACGACGCGCTGGAAGTCAGCGTGCATGACGAAACCCTTGGACGGGTGACGCTGCAGGGCCTTGATCAGTACGGTTTCCTTGGCGGCACCGACGTTCAGGGTGATCACGTGGCTGAAGGCAGCCTCGTTTTCCAGCAGCTTGGAAATTTCACGCAGTTCCAGGGTCAGGGATTGCGGGGCTTTCTCGCCACCGTAGACCACAGCCGGGATCAGACCGGCGTTACGACGCAGGCGGCGGCTCGCACCTTTCCCCAGGTCGGAACGCTCTTGTGCATTCAGTACAAAATCAACCATTTCACTATCTCCAAAATGACAAGATCGCCCGGACGCTTGCGACCAGCGTTCGGGCGATTTTGCTAATGCCCCGTCGACGTGACGGGGCGCTTTACGTCAGCGCTGCTCCGCCTTAGCGGAACATGGCGCTGATCGATTCTTCATTGCTGATGCGGCGCATGGCTTCAGCGACAACCGGAGCGATGTCCAGCTGGCGGATGCGGCCACAGGCCTGTGCAGCAGCGGAAAGCGGGATGGTGTTGGTCACCACCAGCTCGTCCAGTACGGAATTCTCGATGTTCTCGATGGCGCGGCCGGACAGCACCGGGTGGGTGCAGTAGGCGATGACCTTGGCGGCGCCGTGCTCTTTCAGAGCCTTGGCGGCGTGGCCGAGGGTGCCAGCGGTATCGACCATGTCATCGACCAGTACGCAGGTACGGCCTTCGACATCACCGATGATGTGCATGACTTCGGATTGGTTGGCCTTCGGACGACGCTTGTCGATGATGGCCAGGTCGACGCCCAGGGATTTGGCGACGGCGCGAGCACGCACCACACCGCCGATGTCCGGGGAAACGATCATCAGGTTCTCGAAGCGCTGGTCTTCGATGTCGTCGACCAGTACGGGCGAGCCATAGATGTTGTCGACGGGGATATCGAAGAAGCCCTGGATCTGGTCGGCGTGCAGGTCAACGGTGAGAACGCGATTGACGCCTACGACGGTCAGCATGTCGGCAACGACTTTGGCGCTGATGGCCACGCGAGCGGAACGCGGACGGCGATCCTGGCGGGCGTAACCGAAGTAGGGGATGACGGCCGTGATACGAGTCGCCGAGGAGCGGCGGAAGGCATCGGCCATCACCACCAGTTCCATCAGGTTGTCGTTGGTCGGTGCGCAGGTCGGTTGAATCAGGAAGACGTCCTTACCACGGACGTTTTCGTTGATTTCAACGCTGATCTCGCCGTCGGAGAATTTACCGACAGAAACGTCACCGAGGGGGATGTGCAGCTGCCGTACGACACGGCGTGCCAGATCGGGGTTGGCGTTCCCCGTGAAAACCATCATTTTGGACACGCTGCGGTACCTGTGTCGGCTTGAGGGTAGGCCCGGTTGAGCCAGAAGAAAATGGCAGGGGCGGCTGGATTCGAACCAACGCATGGCAGGATCAAAACCTGCTGCCTTACCGCTTGGCGACGCCCCTGTAGCTTACAACTTGCGGAGCAATGTGTTCGTTGATGCTGTACGTAAAACCCTGTGGGTTAATGGCAGGGGCGGCTGGATTCGAACCAACGCATGGCAGGATCAAAACCTGCTGCCTTACCGCTTGGCGACGCCCCTGTATCGTACAACCGATTACATTGCTTTCTTCTCAGTCCAGGTTTTGCAGCTTTCGGTGCAACATCGAGATGTTACGCCCCTGGGCAACGAAACTTGGCAGAGTGGCCGGAAGTTGGCGGCGAACTTTATCAGCATCGCCCTTGTTTGGGAAGCTCCCAAACACACAAGCTCCGGTGCCGGTCAATCTCGCTTGGGTAAATTTACCTAGCTGGATCAGTGCGTTACGTACATCCGGGTAACGCTTCTCGACGACCGGCTGGCAGTCGTTATGACCGTCCACCCCGAGAAGGCTGCGAACTTTAATGGGCGGAGTATCCCGTGTCAACTCGGGATCGGAGAAAACTTCTGCTGTGGAGACAAAGACTTGCGGCACGACGACGAGGAACCAGGGCTCTTCCAGTTCCACGGGCGTCAGTCGCTCGCCGACGCCTTCGGCAAAGGCAGCCCGGCCGCGTACGAACACCGGTACGTCCGCGCCCAGGCCCAGGCCCAGCGCGGCGAGGCGGTCTTCGTCCCAGCCCAGTTGCCACAAATGATTCAGCGCGAGCAGGGTGGTTGCCGCGTCGGAGCTGCCCCCGCCGATGCCGCCGCCCATGGGCAGGCGCTTGTCCAGCCAGATGTCGGCGCCCAGCTGGCAACCCGATTGTTCCTGCAACCGGCGGGCGGCCCTGACGATCAGGTTGCTGTCGTGGGGAACGCCTTCGATCTCGGTGTTCAGGCGGATTTCACCGTCCTCGCGCACGGCGAATTGCAGTTCGTCACCGTGGTCGAGGAACTGGAAGAGCGTCTGCAGCTCGTGGTAGCCGTCGGCGCGACGGCCGGTGATGTGCAGGAACAGGTTGAGCTTGGCCGGGGCCGGCAGGGTGAGGCGGTCCTGCATGTCAGTGGCCCAGTTGGCGCGGTTGCCAGGTCTTCACCACCAGGGTCACGTCCAGATCCTGGCCGTGCAGTTTCAGGCGCTCGGGCAGCCAGTAGCCGTCCTGCTCGCTGTAGCGGGTGTACTCCACGTCCCAGCCGTCCTGCTGCAGCTTGGCCAATCGGCTGTCGCCATCCAGGGTCAGGCGGCTCTTGCTGTCCGGCGCGGGCAGGCCGCGAATCCACCAGAGCAGGTGGGAAACCGGCAGGCGCCAGCCCATCTGTTGTTCCAGCAGTTCTTCGGGGGACGCTGCTTCATAGCGCCCCTGGCCGGCGACCTCCAGGGTCACCGCACCTTCGCGCCCGGTCAGGCGTGCGGCGCCGCGACCCAGCGGGCCGGACAGGCGAATGTCGTAGTAGTCCTGGCGTTGCAGCCAGAACAGGGTGCCGCTGCCGGAGTCCCTGGGCGCGCGGATGCCGACCTTGCCGTCGATCTGCCAGCCGTCGAGGGTGGCGATGCGCGCCTTGTGGGCATTCCAGGCAGTAGCGTTGCCCTGGCCTTCCAGGGCTTCATGGGTGCCGAAGCTGGAGCAGCCGGCGAGCAGGGCAAGCGCGGCTGCGCCGATCAGGTGACGTAAACGCATAAATCAGAGGGTTCCGGAGCCGGTCAGGCGCTGCAGGGTGTCGCGCAGCACGGCGCTGTCGGGCTGGCTTTGCAGGGCGGTAGCCCAGACCTTGCGGGCTTCGCTCTGCTTGCCCTGGGCCCAGAGCACTTCGCCCAGGTGCGCAGCCACTTCGTGGTCGGGGAAGCGTTCCAGTGCCTTGCGCAGGTAGGTTTCCGCTTCGCTGAGGTTGCCCAGGCGGTAATTCACCCAGCCCAGGCTGTCGAGGATCGCAGGGTCATCCGGGTTCAGCGAGTGGGCCTTCTGGATCAGGTCGCGGGCTTCGCTGTAACGGGTAGTGCGGTCGGCCAGGGTGTAGCCCAGCGCATTGAGCGCCATGGCGTTGTCCGGCTCGCGCTGGATGATCAGCCGCAGGTCCTGCTCCATCTGCGCCAGGTCGTTGCGCTTCTCGGCGAGCATGGAGCGGGTGTAGAGCAGGTTGAGGTCGTCCGGGAACTGCTTGAGACCCTGCTGGATGACGCTCCACGCGCGGTCCACCTGGTCGCGGTTGGACAGGCCTTCGGCTTCGATCAGGTACAGCTGGATGGCGTAGTCCGGCTGGCGGTCGCGGGTTTCGGTGAGACGGCGCGAGGCCTCGTCATAGCGCTTCTGGTCCAGCAGGATCTCGGTGGAGCGCAGTTGGGCTGGGAGGAAGTCGTTGCCCGGGCCGACCAGGGCGTATTCCTTGAGCGCGGTCTCCGGGTCTTTCTTCTCCTCGGCCAGGCGGCCCAGGTTGAAGTGCGCGGAGTCGACGTGGCTGTCGCGCTCGACCAGTTCCTGCAGGTAGACCTTGGCTTCGTCCCAGGCCTGGGCTTCGAGGCAGACCAGGGCCAGGGAGAAACGCAGGTCGTCGTCGTCGGGGAATTGCTCGACCAGCGCTGAGAACTCGGCCTTGGCGTCTTCCAGGCGGTTCTGTTCCACCAGCAGGCGGGCGTAGGCGAGGTGGACGCGCTTGTCGTCCGGATGCTCCTTGATGCCATTCTTGAGCAGCGGCAGCGCTTCGTCGCTGCGCTTCATGCTTTGCAGCAGGCGCGCGCGCAGCAGCAGCGGGGCGACGTCGTGCTTGCTGGCGGAGTTGTCTTCGAGCAGGTGCAGGGCTTCCTGCGGGCGGCCGTCCTGCTGCAGCAGCAGGGCCTTGCCGAACAGCAGCTGGCCGTTGTCGGGATACTTCTTCAGCAGGCGGTCGAAGCTCTGCAACAGGCCGGCGCGGGTATCCGGGTCGGTCTCGGCGGCGGACAGCGCGAGGAAGTCGAAGTGGGTGTCGCCCTGGCCGTTGAGGACCTTCTCCATGTAGACCATGGACTCGTCGTACTGGCCGGTGCGCGCCAGCTGGATGGCGGCGGCGCGCTGGGCGTCGAGGTTGTCCGGTGCGGCCTTGGCCCAGATCAGCGAGGTGTCCAGGGCTTCCTGGTCGGCGCCCAGGTACTCGGCGATGCGGAACGCGCGCTCGGCGACGCCCGGGTCCTGCGTTTCCTTGGCCTGCTCGACGTAGTTGGCGAGGGCGATGTCGAAACGGTTGCGCTGCCCGGCGATCTCGGCGGTGAGCAGCGAGAACATCGTGTCTTCGCTGAAGGAGCCGTACTTCTGGTTCTTCTGCGCAGCCGCGGTCTTGTCCTTCTCCGCGGAAGCACTGTCGGTGTTTTTCTGGGTAAGAGACTGGCAGCCGCCGAGCAGCAGCAGAGCAGTCAGCAGCGCAAGAGACTTGTTCATAGAGGAAGGACGAGGGCCTGACCTGCGAAATGGGACCATCATGACATAAGGAAAGTGCCAATCCCATGGGCAAGCGCCGCTGACGGACCTGTATACGATTTGCCGTGTGCGATACGTCGCGGGTGGTTGTCCTTCACAAGGCTAAGTAGGACAATTGCGGGCTTTCCGATCAGCTCAGCGATTCTGCATGGCCTTCATTGCCCTCGGCATCAACCACAAGACCGCGTCCGTGGCCGTCCGCGAGCGCGTGGCCTTTACTCCCGAGCAGATGGTCGAGGCCCTGCAGCTATTGTGCAGGCTGACTTCCAGCCGCGAAGCCGCGATCCTCTCCACCTGCAACCGCAGCGAACTCTACCTGGAGATCGAGCATCCGGACGCCGGCGATGTGCTGGCCTGGCTGGCCGATTATCACAACCTGGGAATCGACGACCTGCGCGCCTGCGCCTATGTCCACCAGGACGAGGAAGCCGTGCGCCACATGATGCGCGTCGCCGCGGGCCTGGACTCCATGGTGCTGGGCGAGCCGCAGATCCTCGGGCAGATGAAGTCCGCGTACGCCGTGGCCCGCGAGGCCGGCACCGTCGGGCCGATGCTGGGGCGCTTGTTCCAGGCCACCTTCAGCACCGCCAAGACCGTGCGCACCGACACCGCCATCGGCGAGAACCCGGTGTCCGTGGCCTTCGCCGCAGTCAGCCTGGCCCGGCAGATCTTCAGCGACCTGAGCCGCAGCCAGGCGCTGCTGATCGGCGCCGGCGAGACCATCACCCTGGTCGCCCGTCACCTGCACGAGCAGGGCGTGAAGCGCATCGTGGTCGCCAACCGCACCCTGGAGCGCGCCAGCCAGTTGGCCGAGCAGTTCGGCGCCCGCGCCATCCTGCTTGCCGACATGCCGGACGAGCTGGTCAACAGCGATATCGTCATCAGTTCCACTGCCAGCCAGTTGCCGATCCTCGGCAAGGGCGCGGTGGAGCGCGCGCTGAAACAGCGCCGGCACAAACCGATGTTCATGGTCGACATCGCCGTCCCGCGCGACATCGAGCCGGAAGTCGGCGAGCTGGAAGACGTCTACCTCTATAGCGTCGACGACCTCCACGAAGTGGTCGCCGAGAACCTCAAGAGCCGCCAGGGTGCCGCCCAGGCCGCCGAGGAACTGGTCGGCGATGGCGTGCACGAGTTCATGCTGCGCCTGCGCGAGCTGGCCGCGGTCGACGTATTGCGCGCTTACCGCCAGCAGGCCGAGCGCCTGCGCGACGAGGAAACCCAGAAGGCCCAGCGCCTGCTGGCCAACGGTGCCGACCCGATGGAGGTCATCGCCCAGCTCGGCCGTGGCCTGACCAACAAATTACTGCATGCCCCCAGCGTGCAGATGAAGAAACTCTCCGCCGAAGGCCGCATCGATGCGCTGGCCGTCGCGCAGGAACTGTTCGCCCTCGAGGAGGGCACTGACAAGCGATGAAAGCGTCCCTCCTGAAAAAGCTGGATATCCTCAGCGACCGCTATGAAGAGCTGACCGCTCTCCTGGGCGACGCCGAGGTGATCAGCGACCAGACCAAGTTCCGCGCCTACTCCCGTGAATACGCGGAAGTGGAGCCGGTCATCCTCGCCTTCCGCGAGTTCCGCAAGGTGCAGTCGGACCTGGAGGGCGCCCAGGCGCTGCTCAAGGACAGCGACCCGGACCTGCGCGAGATGGCCGAGGAAGAAGTCGCCGAGGCGAAGACCGCCCTGGTCGGCCTGGAGGATCGCCTGCAGCGCATGCTGCTGCCCAAGGACCCCAACGACGGCCGCAACGTCTTCCTGGAAATCCGTGCCGGCACGGGCGGCGACGAAGCCGCGATCTTCTCCGGCGACCTGTTCCGCATGTACTCGCGCTACGCCGAGAAGCAGGGCTGGCGCGTGGAGATCATGTCCGAGAACGAGGGCGAGCACGGCGGCTATAAAGAAGTCATCGCCCGCGTCGAGGGCGACAACGTCTACGCCAAGCTCAAGTTCGAGTCCGGCGCCCACCGCGTGCAGCGCGTGCCAGCCACCGAATCCCAGGGGCGTATCCATACCTCGGCCTGCACCGTCGCGGTGCTGCCGGAGCCTGACGAACAGGCGGCCATCGAGATCAACCCGGCCGACCTGCGCGTGGACACCTACCGCTCCTCTGGCGCCGGCGGCCAGCATGTGAACAAGACCGACTCGGCGGTGCGCATCACGCACATCCCGTCGGGCATCGTGGTCGAGTGCCAGGAAGAGCGCTCGCAGCACAAGAACCGCGCCAAGGCCATGGCCTGGCTCGCGGCCAAGCTCAATGACCAGCAGCAATCTGCGGCCCAGCAGGCGATTGCCAGCACGCGCAAGCTGCTGGTCGGCTCGGGTGATCGCTCCGAGCGCATCCGCACCTACAATTTCCCCCAGGGCCGGGTGACCGACCACCGCATCAACCTCACCCTGTATTCCCTGGGGGAGGTCATGGAAGGTGCAGTGGAGCAAGTCATCGAGCCGCTATTGCAAGAGTTCCAGGCCGACCAGCTGGCCGCGCTCGGTGATTGAGACCGCGGGCGACTGAGAGAGCGACAGACCATGGCAACCATCATGACCCTGCTCAACGAGGCGCATCTGCCGGACTCGCCCAGCGCGCGCCTGGATGCCGAGCTGCTGCTCGCCGCCGCGCTGGGCAAACCGCGCAGCTTCCTGCGGACCTGGCCTGAACGTGTGGTCAGCCGCGAGGCCCATGACCTCTTTGACCTCTACCTGTCTCGCCGCATCGCCGGTGAGCCAGTGGCCTACATCCTCGGTCGCCAGGGCTTCTGGAGCCTGGACCTGGAAGTCGCGCCGCACACCCTGATTCCGCGCCCGGACACCGAACTGCTGGTCGAGACCGCGCTGGCGCTGCTGCCGGCCTCGCCGTCGCGCGTGCTTGACCTGGGTACCGGCACTGGCGCCATCGCCCTTGCCCTGGCGTGCGAGCGCCTGAGCTGGCAGGTGCTGGGCGTCGACCGCATTCCCGAGGCCGTGGCGCTGGCCGAGCGCAACCGCGAACGCCTGCGCTTGGCCAACGTCGCCTTCCGCGCCAGTCACTGGTTCTCGGCGGTCGATGGCGAGCGCTTCGCGCTGATCGTCAGCAACCCGCCCTACATTCCCAGTACCGACCCGCACCTCAAACAGGGCGACGTGCGCTTCGAGCCTTCGAGTGCACTGGTCTCCGGGCCGGACGGGCTGGACGACATCCGCCTGATCATCGACCAGGCGCCGGATCATCTGGAAAACGGCGGTTGGCTGATGCTCGAACATGGCTTCGACCAGCCTGACGCCGTGCGTGACCTGCTGCTCAGCCGAGGCTTCAGCGCAGTGGAAAGCCGTCGGGACCTGGGCGGCCACGAACGCATCAGCCTGGGGCGCTGGACATGCTGACCGACAACGAACTGCTGCGTTACAGCCGGCAGATCCTCCTGCCGCAGATCGACGTGGACGGCCAGCTGCGCCTGAAAGAAAGCCGTGTGCTGATCGTCGGCCTTGGCGGCCTGGGGGCGCCGGTGGCGTTGTACCTGGCAGCGGCCGGTGTCGGCGAGCTGCACCTGGCGGACTTCGATACGGTGGATCTGACCAACCTGCAGCGGCAGATTATCCATGACACCGACAGCGTGGGCGCGAGCAAGGTGGATTCCGCCACCGCCCGCCTCACCGCGATCAACCCGGACGTAAAGCTGGTCGCCCACCGCCAGGCGCTGGACGCCGATTCCCTTGGCGCCGCCGTGGCGGGCGTGGACCTGGTGCTGGATTGCTGCGACAACTTCGGCACCCGCGAGGCAGTGAACGCGGCCTGCGTCGCCGCGAAGAAACCACTGGTGAGCGGTGCGGCCATCCGCCTGGAAGGGCAGCTGTCGGTGTTCGACCCGCGCCGCGAGGAAAGCCCGTGCTACCACTGCCTCTATGGCCACGGCAGCGAAGCCGAACTGACCTGCAGCGAGGCTGGCGTGGTCGGCCCGCTGGTGGGCCTGGTGGGCAGCCTGCAGGCGCTGGAGGCGCTGAAGCTGCTGGCCGGCTTCGGCGAGCCGCTGGTCGGCCGCCTGCTGCTGATCGATGCTCTCGGCACGCGCTTTCGCGAGCTGCGGGTCAAGCGCGATCCGCAGTGCGCCGTTTGCGGAGCCGCGCATGGCTGATGCCGCGCCCATCGGCGTGTTCGATTCCGGTGTGGGCGGCCTCAGCGTCCTTCACGAAATCCGGGCGCGGCTTCCCCATGAGTCCCTGATCTACCTCGCCGACTGCGGCCACGTGCCCTACGGCGAAAAGACTCCCGAGTACATCCGCGCGCGCTGCCGCGCCATCGCCGAGTTCCTCCTTCGCCGTGGCGCCAAGGCGCTGGTGCTGGCTTGCAACACGGCCACCGCGGCCGCCGCTGCTGACCTGCGCGAGCTTTACCCGCAGCTGCCCATCGTCGCCATGGAGCCGGCGGTGAAGCCGGCGGCCGAAGCAACCCGCAGTGGGGTGGTCGGGGTGCTCGCCACCACGGGCACCCTGAAGAGTGCCCGCTTCGCCGCACTGCTGGATCGCTTCGCCAGCGACGTGCGCGTCATTACCCAGCCCTGTCCGGGGCTCGTGGAGCGCATCGAGCTGGGCGACCTGAGCGGCCCGCAGACCCGTGAACTGCTGCAAGGGTATGTCGCGCCGCTGCTGGCAGAGGGCTGCGACACGCTGATTCTGGGCTGCACCCATTACCCTTTCCTACGTCCGCTGTTGCGCGAATTGGTACCGGCCGACGTGTCGCTGATCGACACCGGAGCGGCTGTGGCGCGCCAGCTTGAGCGGTTACTGTGCTCGCGTGAGTTACTGGCCGACTCCCCTGGAAAAAAAATTGAGCTATGGACCAGTGGTGCAGTCGAAGCCCTTGAACGCGTACTTCCAGCGCTTTGGGGATCTGACGAGACCGTTGGCTACTTCCCAGGCTGATCGAAAAAATAGCTGGCTATGAACCTTCGTCTGTCAGCGAATGCTGACAAATGGCCTTATAATCGCCAGCTATTCGCGGGGATTTTTCATTCAGCTTTCTAATAAAGGATGTTTCGATGAAGAAACTACTCTCGCTCGCCGCCGTGGCAGCTTTGACTCTGGGGCACCTGGTCTGCGCACAGGCCGCTGACCTGACTGGCGCCGTTGGCTTCACTGGACAGAACACCATGACCTACCGCCTCGGCCTGGGTTTCGACTGGGACAAGAGCTGGTGGGAAAGTTCCACAGGCCGCCTGACCGGCTACTGGGACGCGGGCTACACCTACTGGGAAGGCGGTGATGAGGCCAGCGGCCGTCATTCGCTGTCCTTCAGTCCCGTGTTCGTTTACGAGTTCTCCGGTGAGAAGGTCAAACCCTTCGTCGAAGCCGGTATCGGGGTGGCCGTCTTCAGTGGCTCGCGCGTTGGCGACCAGAACCTGGGCGGTGCCTTCAACTTCGAGGATCGCCTGGGCGTAGGCCTGCGCTTCGGCGAAGGCCAGGCGCTGGGCGTGCGTGCCATGCACTATTCGAACGCCGGCATCAGCCAGCCGAATGATGGTATCGAATCCTACAGCCTCTATTACACGCATCCGCTGTAACGGATCGCTGACAAAGAAAGCCGGGCTCTGGGCCCGGCTTTTTTGTGCGTTGCGTAAAGGGCTGAGGGCGTCAGTGAGCGTAGGAGCGGGCCGATGACACACTCCTACAGGTACGCAGCGGTCGGTATCAGCGGACAGCCGAAAGGCTCTTGAACGCCTCCAGCGCCCGCTCCCGAGTGGCCGACAGGTCGCAAATCGGCTGTGGATAACCCTGCACGCCGAACAACCCGAGTCTGGAGGGATCGTGCGCCGCCTTGCCGTCCAGTCCGGCCAGCTCCGGCAGCCAGCGGCGAATGAAGCGGCCCTCCGGGTCGAAGCGCTCGGACTGCGAGATCGGGTTGAATATGCGGAAGTAGGGCGCCGCGTCGGTGCCGGTGGAGGCGCTCCATTGCCAGCCGCCGTTGTTCGCGGCCAGGTCGCCGTCGATCAGGTGGCGCATGAACCAGCGTTCGCCCTCGCGCCAGTCGATCAGCAGGTTCTTGGTGAGGAACATCGCCACCACCATGCGCAGGCGGTTATGCATCCAGCCGGTGGCGAGCAACTGGCGCATGGCGGCGTCGATGATGGGGAAGCCGGTGCGGCCCTGTTGCCAGGCCTCCAGGCCTTTCGGATCGTAGCGCCATTTCAGCTTCTCGGTGTCCTCGCGGAAGGCGCGGTGCCGGCTGACGCGCGGGAAGCCGACCAGGATGTGCTTGTAGAACTCGCGCCAGAGCAGCTCATTGATCCAGCTGACCGCGCCGCTGTTGCCCGTCTCGAACTCACCGTGGTTGTTCGCCAGCGCCGCGTGCAGGCACTGTCGCGGCGACAGCACGCCGGCGGCCAGGTACGGCGAAAGGCGGCTGGTGCCATCGCGGGCGGGGAGGTCGCGAGTGTCCTGGTAAGTCTTGAGGATTTCGTCGGTGAACAGGTCCATCCGCTCGTGCGCCGCTTCCTCCCCGGCTGGCCATTGCTCGCGCAACGAGATCGGCGGCGTTTCGAAACCCTCGACCTGTTCGGGTACCTCATCACTGGCGATATGCAGTTCCTGCTGCGCGCGGGGGGCGGGCACCAGGCTGGGCACACCCAGATTCAGGCGTTCGTAGCAGACCTTGCGGAACTGGCTGTAGACCTGGAAATAGGTACCGCCCTTGGTGAGGAGGGTGCCGGGCGTGAAGAAGAGTTGATCGAGATGGCTGCGCAGGCGGATGCCGTCGTCCGCCAGTGCCTTCTCCACAGCGGCATCGCGCACGGCTTCGTTGATCCCGTATTCCTCGTTGACGTGGACCGTCTCGATGTCCAGCTCCTGGCACAGCTGGCTGACGAGGTTCGGCGCTTCGTCCCAGTCGTCCGCCGTGCGGATCAGTAGCGGAATGTGCAGCTTGTCGAGGCCGGTGCGCAGGTCGCGCAGGTTGCGCAGCCAGAAGTCGATCTTGCACGGCGCGTCATCGTGGCGCAGCCACTGGCCGGGGCTGAGCAGGTAGAGGGCGATCACCGGGCCGCGCTCGGCGGCGGCGTGCAGGGCGCTGTTGTCGCGCAGGCGCAGGTCATTGCGCAGCCAGACCAGTTGGCGCTTCATGCGACCTCCCTGTTGAGCAGGTGCAGTTCACGCAGCAGGCCAAACGCGGCAACCGGGTCGCCGGCCAGGTGCAGCGGTGGCTCGGCGATGGCCAATTCCTGAAGCGCATCGGGGTGGATCGCGGTGGCGGGGCCGGCCAGCACGCGCGGGCAATCGACGCCCGCCAGCAGTCGCGGCAATTGCAGCAGGTTCAACGTGCGGCTGGAATAAAGCAGCACGGCTCG
Source organism: Pseudomonas sp. DP-17 (assembly GCF_022380625.1). Lineage (NCBI taxonomy): Bacteria > Pseudomonadati > Pseudomonadota > Gammaproteobacteria > Pseudomonadales > Pseudomonadaceae > Pseudomonas > Pseudomonas sp. DP-17. The sequence goes on along the minus strand of NZ_JAKSXG010000001.1, from coordinate 1,189,517 downwards.
TGGCTGCAGGCGTTCCACGGCCAGCGCCAGTTCTCCCGGCGGCAGTGGCCAGTCGAATATTTCCAGGGGGCAACCGGCGCTGCCGGCCAGCCAGGCGGTCAGCCACAGGCCCGGCTCCAGCGGCAGGCCGGACTGGTTCACCAGCAATAGCGGAGCGCCGCGCTGCTGGCGGTTGTGATGATAGAGGCGGGTGCCGAACTTGGTGCGCAGCCAGGTATGGAAGAAGACGCGCTCCAATTGCGCGCCGAACTGGCCCTGCCAGCGCTTTTCGAGCTCGTCCAGCAGCGGCAACATCAATTGCTCGCAGAGGGTGAGTGCGGGGTAGATCGCCAGCGCGCCGTTGAACAGTTCGTCCAGCTGGCGCTCGTTGATCCGGCCGATGGCGGCAATGCATTGCTGGCGCAGGTCGTCCCAGGGCGAGGCGGCGGCCTCCATCGATGGCGGTGCATCTTCGTCGAGCAGCGCGCGAATCTTGCTCACCGCCACACCACGACCGAGCCAGGTGAGAATGGCCTGGATGCGCGCAATCTGCGCTTCGGAGTAGAGGCGGTGGCCCTTGGGCGTGCGTTGCGGCATCACCAGGCCGTAACGACGCTCCCAGGCACGCAGGGTGACCGGGTTGACACCGGTACGGCGGGAGACTTCGCGAATCGGCAGCCAGCCTTCGGCCAGGGCCTGGCGATAGTCGTCGTCGGAGTCGCGGTGGGGTTGGTCGGGGTTCATGGCGTTCCTGTCGGTGCGCATCAGATGGCGTTGCGCAGGCTCAGCTCTTCAGGGTGGGGCTGAAGGTAGGCCTGGGCATCGATATAAGGGTGCGGGTGCAGGCGGAAGTGGTGCTTGAGCAGCGTCAGCGGCACCACCAGAGGAATCACGCCTTCGCGGTACTGCTCGATCAGGCGCTGCATCTCGGCTTTGTCCGGCGCGGGCAGGTCATGCTTGAGATAGCCAGCCAGGTGCTGCAGCACGTTGCTGTGGGTACTGCGGGTGGCGCAGGTGCCCAGCGCCGTCATGAAGTCGCGCAGGTAGGCCGGGGCGAATTCCTCGAGCGGCACGTCGCCGATCTTTGCCAGGCGCTGGCCGAGCAGGCTGTATTGGCGCGGGTTATGCGCCAGCAGCTGGTACTTGTAGCGCGAGTGGAAGCCGATCACCGCGTGGCGTGTCAGGCCCGTCTCGCAAAGCTTTTTCCAGGCGGCGAAGGCGTACACACGGGTCAGGAAGTTTTCGCGGATGACGGGATCGTTGAGCCGGCCTTCTTCTTCCACTGGCAGTTCCGGGCGCGCGGCGCAGAAGGTTTCTGCATAAAGTCCACGGACACCGGGCGGGCGCAGCTGGCCATCGGCGCGGTACAGCTTCACCCGATGCAATCCGCAGGAGGGCGATTGTTGCATGAATATGTAGCCGCAAAGGTCGGGTAACCGCTGTGCCTGCTGCTGGCCGAAGTCACGCAGGGCTTGGCTGACGTCGCGACCGCCCTCGCGCTGGATCAGCGCTCTGGGGTCGCCGTGGTCGCCTACCAGGCGCAGGGTAGGCCTGGGCACACTCAGGCCGATGGCCACTTCGGGACACACCGGGACAAAGTCGAAATGGCGGCTGAGCACATCCAGGCACAGGTGCGAGGCTTTGTGCCCGCCGTTGTAGCGCACCGGCTCGCCCAGCAGGCAGGCGCTGATGCCGAGCTTGGGGCGGGAAGTGGTGTTGGACATGGCGGTTACCGATTACTTGTACAGTTTGATTTTCTTGTACAACTATCGATAAGCATATGCGCAGAATTGTACAAGTGCAAAAACTTGTACAGGCGCAGGCGCGCCCGGGTTGTCACCGGCCTCCGGGAGACGAGGGCCGGTGGGCGTCAGAGATGTTCGAGCAAGCGGCGAGCGGCTTCCTGGCCGCTGAGCCAGGCACCTTCGACACGGCCGGACAGGCACCAGTCGCCGCAGGCGTAGATGCCCAAGTCAGCATCGGCCAAGGCGCCGAATTGATGGGCCTCCATCGGCCGCGCATAGAGCCAGCGGTGGGCCAGGGCGAAGTCCGGGGCGTGGACGGCGCAGCCGATCAGTTCGGCGAAGGCACCGCGCAGGTGTTCGATCACGCTTTCCTTGGGCAGGTCGATGTGCTGCTTGCTCCAGCCGCTGGCGGCGTGCAGCACCCAGGTATCCAACTGCTCGTCACGGCCCGGCTTGGAATGGTTGCTGGCCAGCCAGGACAGCGGACCCTCATGCACGAAGCAGCCTTGCACCGGCGTGTCCAGTGGCTCGCGGAAGGCCAGCGCGACGGCCCAGGTCGGCTCCATGGCGATGCTCGCGGCGGCGGCGGCCAGCTTCGGCGCGCTGGCCAGCAGCGCGGCGGCCTGGGGCGCGGGCGTGGCCACCAGCACGCGGCTGAACGGCCCGTGGGTCTGGCCCTCGGAGTCCTGCAGGTGCCAATGTTCCTCGCCGCGGTACACCTCGGTAATGCGGCAGGCGAAAGTCACCGTCTGGTCCTGCAGCAGCGCGCGGGTAATCGCGCTCATGCGCGGCGTGCCGACCCAGCGCGGCTGCTCGTCAGGGGAGGGGCTCAGTTCGCCGTCGCGGTATTGATACAGGGCCGGGTCCCACTCGGCGACCCAGCCGTGCTCGCGCCATTGCTGGATGGCGTCGAGGAAGCGCCGGTCGCGGGCGGTGAAGTATTGCGCGCCGAGATCCAGCGCTCCGGCTTCGCTGCGCTTGCTGGCCATGCGGCCGCCGCTGCCGTGGCCCTTGTCGAACAGCTGGACGATCTGTCCGGCGTTCTGCAGGGCGTGGGCGGCCGAGAGTCCGGCGATACCGGTGCCAATGATGGCGATGGGGGCGTTCATGACATGCCTCGTCATCTGTCTGCTTTGTCGCTTTACAGGCGGGGTATTCTTGTACAAACCAGATTATCTGTACAATTAGCTTTCAGTTGCCCGCGCCCGTCAACGATAGGAGTCCGATCATCGGAACCTTCAGCGCCGCATCGGTTCATTCAGGAATGAGCCCGGCACCGGTTCCGGCACATACAGCGTAGACCTCGCCGTAGAGGGAGTGTCAATGCAATCGCCTCCCTCTCGTCCAGACTGATGGAAGGTGGAAACACGCAACCAGGAGTTCGCCATGCACATTCTCTTGACCGGCGGTACCGGTCTGATCGGCCGTCGACTGTGCCGCCAGTGGGCCGCCCAGGGGCACCAGCTCACCGTGCTGAGCCGCCAGCCGCAGCGCGTCGCCTCGCTGTGCGGAGAGGCGGTGCGCGGTATCGCCGACTTCGAGGCCTATGGTGACGGGCCGCTGGACGCGGTGGTCAACCTGGCCGGCGAGCCCATCGCCGACAAGCCCTGGAGTGCCCGGCGCAAGGCCCTGCTGTGGGACAGCCGGGTGCGCCTGACCGAGCGCCTGGTCAGCTGGCTCGAAGGCCGCAGCCAGCGCCCGGCGGTACTGATCAACGGCTCGGCGGTTGGCTGGTACGGCGACGCCGGCGAGCGGCCGCTGGAAGAGAACAGCGCGGCGGCCGGGGAAGACTTCGCCAGCGAGCTGTGCCTGGCCTGGGAGCAGATCGCCCGCGAGGCCGAAGCCCTGGGTATCCGCGTGGTCCTGGTGCGCACCGGCCTGGTGCTGGCGCCCGAAGGCGGCTTCCTCAAGCGCCTGCTGCCGCCTTTCCGCCTGGGCGCCGGCGGGCGACTGGGCAATGGTCGCCAATGGATGTCCTGGATCCATATAGAAGACCAGATCGCCCTGATCGATTTTCTTTTGCGCAGGGATGATGCCAGCGGTCCCTATAATGCGTGCGCGCCGCAGCCGGTGCGTAATCGCGACTTCACCCAGGAGCTGGGCCAGGCGCTGCAGCGGCCGACACTGATGCCGGTGCCGGGCTTCGCCTTGCGCCTGCTGCTGGGCGAGATGTCGATCCTGCTGCTGGGCGGGCAACGCATCGTGCCGCGCCGCCTGCTGGATGCTGGCTTCGTGTTCCGCTTCCCGGAGCTGAAGGATGCGCTGGCCGATGTGTTGCGCGAAGCCCGCTGAAGATTGCCGTGGCCGATGCCCTGCGGCATCGGCGACAAGCCTTGCTGAAATCCGTTGCGTGTAAACTGCGCAGCCTGCACGACCACCTCCCACCGTACCGGTTTAAGGACACTGCATGACCCAAAACGCCCTCCTGCTGGTCAACCTGGGATCACCGGCCTCCACCCAGGTCGAGGACGTGCGCCGTTACCTCGATCAGTTCCTCATGGACCCTTACGTGATCGACCTGCCCTGGCCGATCCGCCGGCTGCTGGTTTCGCTGGTGCTGCGCAAACGCCCGGAGGAATCCGCCCACGCCTATGCGTCGATCTGGTGGGACGAGGGCTCGCCGCTGGTCGTGCTGAGCCGCCGCCTGCAGGAAGCCGTGCGGCCGTGCTGGCCGCACGGCCCGGTAGAGCTGGGCATGCGCTACGGCGAGCCGTCCATCGAGGGTGCGCTGCTGCGCCTGAGCCAGCAGGGCGTCACCCAGGTGACATTCGCGCCGCTCTATCCGCAGTTCGCCGACAGCACCACCACCACCGCCATCGAGGAAGCCCGCCGGGTGATGCGCGAGCACAACCTGAAGCTGGAGCTGAAGGTGCTGCCGCCGTTCTACGCCGAGCCCGAGTACCGCCAGGCGCTGGTGGAGAGCGTGAAGCCCTATCTGGACCAACCCTACGATCACCTGCTGCTGAGCTTCCACGGGCTGCCCGAGTCGCACATCCGCAAGCTGGTGAAGGACAAGCGCCACGACCTCACCGCCAGCTCCAGCCGCGGCGTGCACGAGGACGTCATGGCGGTCTGTTATCGCAGCCAGTGCCTGCGGACGGCGGAGGACTTTGCTGCTGGCGCCGGGCTCGAGGATGGACGCTGGTCGGTATCCTTCCAGTCGCGCCTGGGCCGCAACAAATGGATCGAACCCTACACCGAGGCGCAGCTGGACAAGCTTGGCAAGCAGGGCGTGAAGCGCCTGCTGGTGATGTGCCCGGCCTTCGTCGCCGACTGCATCGAGACCCTGGAAGAGATCGGCCAGCGGGGCCAGGAGCAGTTCCGCGCGGCGGGTGGCGAAGAGCTGGTACTGGTGCCTTGCCTGAACGACCAGGCGTTGTGGGCGCGGGCGCTGGCAAAGCTTTGCGAGCGGATGCCGGCTGCAGTTTGAACCCGTCAGGCAGGGCGCATAACGCCTCAAGCATCATGCGCCCTGCACGAAGGTGCGGCACTTCGCAGGAGCGAGCTGGCTTGCGAAGTCGTCCAGCGGCGGGCTCCCGCCAAAACCCGCCGTCCGATCCCTGACCACCCATTCATCAGCCAACGGCCGACGCGCGCATTCAGAGACCTGATAGTGCGCGCGCGACGCGTTCGCAATGCCTACTCTGCGGGTTCTCCCCTTCGCCTTCGCCGCGATTGGCGGCGTTTCAGGAGCCCGGCATGAACAACAACAATAACGGCTACCCCTCCAGTGCCGTGGCCTGGTCCACGGTTGCGATCCTCATGGTCGCGTACGTGCTTTCCTTCATCGACCGACAGATTCTCAACCTGCTGGTCGGTCCCATCCGTCGCGACCTGGAGATCAGCGACACGCAGATGAGCCTGCTGATGGGTCTGTCCTTCGCGTTGTTCTACACCCTGTGCGGCATCCCGCTCGGGCGCATGGCCGACAGCCGCAGCCGCCGCGGGCTGATCACCGTCGGCGTGCTGATCTGGAGCGCCATGACCGCCGCCTGCGGTCTGGCTCGCCAGTACTGGCACTTCCTGCTGTTCCGCGTCGGTGTCGGCGTGGGCGAGGCGGCCTTGTCGCCGGCGGCCTATTCACTGATCGCCGACAGCTTCCCGGCCAACCGCCGCGCCACTGCCATCAGCGTCTATTCCATGGGCATCTACCTCGGCTCGGGGCTGGCCTTCCTGCTCGGCGGGCTGGTGATCAAGTTCGCCTCCGCCCAGGGCGACGTGCACCTGCCGATCCTCGGTGAGGTGCGCCCCTGGCAGCTGATCTTCCTGATACTCGGCGCCGCCGGCGTGCTCTTCACCCTGCTGATGCTCGCGGTGAAGGAGCCGACCCGTCGCGGCGTGGGCGCCGGCGTGGTGGTGCCGATGAGCGAAGTGGGCGCTTACCTGCGCGCCAACCGCAAGACCGTGCTCTGCCACAACTTCGGCTTCGCCTGCATCTCCTTCGCCAGCTACGGCAGCGGCGCCTGGGTGCCGACCTTCTTCGTCCGCACCTACGGCTGGGATGCCGGCCACGTGGGCGTGGTGTACGGCAGCATCGTCGCGGTGTTCGGCTGCCTGGGCATCGTCTGTGGCGGCCGCCTGGCCGACTACTGGGCCAAGCGCGGACGCACCGACGCCAACATGCGTGTGGGGCTGCTGGCGGCCGTCCTGGCCATTCCGCTGAGCCTGGTCTATCCGCTGCTGGACAGCGGCAACGCAGCGGCAGCCATGATGGCGCCCATCGTCTTCTTCCTCAGCATGCCCTTCGGTGTCGCCCCGGCGGCCATCCAGGAAATCATGCCCAACTCCATGCGCGGGCAGGCCTCGGCCATCTACCTGTTCGTGGTCACGCTACTGGGCCTGGGCATCGGTCCGACCGCCATCGCCCTGGTGACCGACTACGTGTTCGGCGACGACATGGCGCTGCGCTACTCGCTGCTGATCGTCAGCGTCGTGGCACTGGTCGCGGGTGCGTTGCTGCTGGCCAATGGCCTGAAGCCCTACCGTGCGAGCCTCGAACACCTCAAGAGTTGGAGTCTCAAGGACGAAAGCTCCAGCGGCGCGCTGCAACGCCAGCCGGCCTGAACGCGCCCTGGCTGATCGAGCCCCTGCGCAGCGATGCGCGGGGGCTTTTCTTTCGTGCGTGGCACAATGCGGCGGCACTTGGATTCGAATGGAGGTTTCCCGCATGGAAGGGAAGGAGATGGGGTCATGGCTGCTGGCCCTCGGGGCGCTGGCGCTGAGTGTTTCGGCCGCGGCGGATGAGCCGTGGGTGGCGTTCACACAGAACGAATTGATCGGATTCAAGGATGCGCAGGGCGCGGTGAGGATCGAGCCGAAACTCAGCCCGATGTTCACCCTGGCCCGGCGCTTCGAGCACATCATCGCCACTGGCGAGGAAAGTGCAGACGGCTATCGCAGCTACTACCTGCTACGCGACGGCCGCGAGGTCGCGCCGGAGTCGCTGTACTTCTTCGACAACGCACCGATCTGCGAGAGCGAGAACAGCATCCGCTTCCGCGACCGCCAGCATGACAAGGTCGGCTTTCTCGACGGCAACGGCGAGGTGTTGATCGCCGCCGAGCTGAGCGACGCGAAGGCGATGCGCAACGGCATGGTCGTGGCACTCGAAGGCGCAACCCGAAGCTGCGCCGATCCGGGCGTGAGCCTGGAACAGTGCGAGCACAAGGGCTGGAGCGGCGGCAGTGAAGTACTGCTCGATCGCCACGGCAGGACGCTGGTGGAGAACTTCGACGGCTCGCGTGCCGGCGCGCTGGACTGGTTCTCGCGAAAGGTGAGCGATCAGCCATCCAGCGACCCGCACCGCGTCTCTTTCAAGGCAGTAGACGGTCGCTACCTCAGCTTCGTCGACATCGAGAAGGACTTCGCCGCCTGGTTCAGGGACGAGTTTCTTGCGCACCTCGATGACGCTGCGCTGAAGGCGCACAGTTATCCACAGCTGTGGAGCGGGCAGGGCGGTGAGCCGCTGGACGACTGGAAAACCGCTGCGGTAGATGACGCGCTGCGTGAGCACGGTGCGCAGCTGCGTGCGCGGCTGGAAGCCCTGCGTGCCTCGGCAAACTACGGGGTACGCCAGGACGACATGGGCTGGCCCTTCGATGCCGAGCGCGACCCGCAGTACTTTGACGGCTGCGGCGATTTCGCCCAGTGGAGTACGCCCAAAGTCTCGGTCATGGAGCATTGGCAGCAAGGCTCGTTCGAGCCGGCCAGGCATGCCAGCTTCGATTTTATCCGTACCGCCGACGGCTATCGGCTGGTGGCGTTTTCCATCCCCTCTCTATAGCTCGCTGCACAGGTTCAGGATGAACACGACGTAGGAGGCAGTCTCCGGAGGTATCGGAAGCCGGGGCTGGTCAAAGAAAAAGCCCCGCGGGTGCGGGGCTTTTCGTTCAGTGCGCGGCCGCCGGTGCGGGGGCTTCAGCCGGCTTCTTGTCCGGCTTGGCCAGCAGCGTGTACACGCAGGGCAGCACGAACAGGGTGAACAGCGTGCCGACGCTCATGCCGGTGGCGATCACCACGCCGATGTCGAAGCGGCTCACCGCGCCGGCGCCGGTGGCGAGCAGCAGCGGGATCACGCCGAGCACCATGGCGGCGGTGGTCATCAGCACCGGGCGCAGTCGGATCGCCGCGGCTTCCTCCACTGCCTCGCGTACCGACAGCCCACGCTCATCGCGCAGCTGGTTGGCGAACTCGACGATGAGGATGCCGTGCTTGCTGATCAGCCCGATCAGCGTCACCAGTCCCACCTGGGTGTAGATGTTCAGGCTCGACAGGCCGAGGAACAGCGGGATCAGCGCGCCGCAGATCGACAGCGGCACGGTGACCATGATCACCAGGGGATCGCGGAAGCTCTCGAACTGTGCCGCCAGCACCAGGAAGATCACCGCCAGCGCCAGGGCGAAGGTGATCATCAGCGCACTGCCTTCCTGCACGAACTGCCGCGAGGCGCCGGCGTAGTCGAAGGAAAAGCCGCGCGGCGACTCCTGCTCGGCGATGCCGCGCACCGTGTCGATGGCCTCGCCCATGCTGACCATCGGCACGCCGGAGATGATCGCCGAGTTGAGCTGCTGGAACTGGTTGAGCTGGCGTGGGCGCGCTCGTTCGTGGAAGGTCACCAGGGTCGACAGCGAGATCAGCTGGCCGCTCTGGCTCTTCACGTAGTAGTTGTTCAGCCAGCCCGGGTTGTCGCGGTAGGCGCGCTCGACCTGGGCGATCACCTTGTAGCTGCGGCCGTCGATGGTGAAGCGGTTGATCTCGCCTTCACCCAGCAGTGCGCCGAGCGACACACCCAGGTCCTGCATGGACACGCCCATCTGCGCAGCCTTGGCACGGTCGATATCCACCACCAGCTCGGGCTTGTCGAAGGCCAGGTCGAGGTCGAGGAAGGCGAACTTGCCCGACTCTTCCGCACGCTTCTTTACTCGCTCGGCCACCTGCAGCAGCGACTGGTAGTCGCTGGCGGTGTTGATCACGAACTGGAAGGGCAGGCCCTCGCCGGTGCCCGGCAGCGACGGCAGGTTGAAGCCGAAGATCTGCAGGCCGGGAATCTTGTCGAGCTCGCCCTGTACCGCCTGCAGCAGTTCCATCTGGCTGCGCTCGCGCTCGTCCCAGGGCTTGAGCAGCATGCCGCCGATGCCGGTCTGCACGCCGTTGTAGCCATTGATCTGGAACGCCGAATAATACTCGGGGAACTTGCGGAAGATGCCCTCGAACTCGGCGGTGTACTTCGACAGGTAGTCGAGGTTCGCGGTCTGCGGCGCATTGGCCATGAGGAAGACGATGCCCTGGTCTTCCTCCGGCGCCAGTTCCTTGTGGGTGAACATCATCAGCAGCGGGATGATCGCCAGCACCAGCAGGGCGAAGACGATCACCACCGGACGGCTGTTCAGCGTGCCGTGCAGGGCACGCTGGTAGCGGACCTTCAGGCCCTCGAAGATCAGGTCCAGGCGATGGGCCAGGCCGCTGGGGTTCTCGTCGTGGCGCAGCAGGCGCGAGCACATCATCGGCGACAGGGTCAGCGCGACGATGCCGGAGATGATCACCGCGCCGGCCAGGGTGAAGGCGAACTCCTTGAACAGCGCGCCGGTGAGGCCGCTCAAGAAACCGATGGGCGCGTACACGGCGGCCAGGGTGATGGTCATGGTCACCACCGGCACGGCGATTTCCCGCGCGCCCTCGATGGCTCCCTGGAACGGCGACTTGCCCTCCTCGATGTGGCGGTGGATGTTCTCCACCACCACGATGGCGTCGTCCACCACCAGGCCGATGGCGAGCACCATGGCCAGCAGCGTCAGCAGGTTGATCGAGTAGCCCATCACCTGCATGAAGAACAGCACGCCGATCATCGACAGCGGGATGGTCACCACCGGGATGATCACCGAGCGGAACGCGCCGAGGAACAGGAACACCACCACGATGACGATGAGGATCGCCTCGCCCAGGGTCTTCACCACCTCGTCGATGGAGGCCTGGATGAAGCGCGTGGCGTCGTAGGCGATGGACACTTGCAGGCCCGGCGGCAGCTGCTCTTCCAGCTCCGGCATCTTGGCGCGGACTTCCTTGATCACATCCAGCGGGTTGGAGCTGGGCGTGCCCTTGATGCCGATGTAGACCGAGGGGATGCCGTTGAACGAGCTGACCGCGTCGTAGCTCGCCGCGCCCAGTTCGACACGCGCCACGTCACCCATCAGCACGCGACGATCACCGACGGTCTTGAGCGGGATGGCGGCGAAGGCTTCGGGGGATTTCAGGTCGGTGGAGGCGTTCACCGAGGTGACCACCATCTCGCCCTTCACCTCGCCGGCGGCGGAGAGGAAGTTGTACTGCCGCACCGCGCTGTCGACGTCTCCGGCGGTGACGCCATAGGCGGCCATCTTCACCGGGTCCAGCCAAAGGCGCATGGCGAACACCTGGTTGCCGAGGATCTCGGCTTCGGCGATACCCGGCAGGGTGGCGAGCTTGGGCTGGATCACCCGCGACAGGTAGTCGGTGATCTGCGGGTTGTTCATCTGCTCGCTGAAGAAGCTGATGTACATCAGCGCCGAGGCGTCGGCGGCTTCCTTGTCCAGTACCGGGTCTTCGGCATCCGGCGGCAGCTGGGTCTTCACTTCGCCGATCTTCGACAGCAGCTCGGTCACCAGGCGATCGGTGTTGGCGCCGATGTGTGCGTAGATCGAGATCACCGAGTAGTTCTGCCGGCTCACCGAGGTCATGTAGTCGATGCCTTCGGCGCTGGCGAGACTCTGCTGCAGCGGCTGGGTGATGTAGCCCTGGATGGTTTCGGCGTTGGCGCCGGCATAGAAAGTGGTGACGGTGATCAGCGCGTTTTCCATCTGCGGGTATTCGCGGATCACCAGCTTGCTGAAGGCCTGCAGGCCGAGCAGGACGATCAGCAGGCTGACCACGGTCGCCAGCACGGGGCGACGGATGAAGGGATCGGTGAAGCCCATAAGCTCAATCCTTTGTTGCGGGCCGGGGTCGGTTGACGACCGGGCCTGTGGGCGCGCGCTGAGTCAGCGCCGCGCCGCCTGTGCGGTTACTGCGGGTCCTTGACGATGGCGACGGCGGTGCCGTTGTCCAGCTTGAGCTGGCCGGAGGTCACCACTTCCTCGCCGGGCTTCAGGCCCTCGAGGATCACCACGCTGCCTTCGCGGCGCTCGCCGGTTTTCACGAAGCGGCGTTCGACTTCCAGCTTCGGTGCCTGGTCGTCGGCCTTGGCGTCTTCCGTCTTTTCGCCGTCCTTCGGCTTATGCGGTACCACCACGTACACCGAGTTGCCATACAGGGTGAAGGCCACGGCGGTCTCGGGGACCACGACGCGCGGGGCACTGTCCGGCAACTGGACTTCGAGGTTGGCGAACATGCCCGGCAGCAACTTGCCGTCGGGGTTGGCCATGCTGGCGCGGACCAGCAGGTTGCGCGTCTGGTTGTCCACGCGCGGGCTGATGGCGTCGATCTGCGCGTCGAAGCTCTGGCCCGGATAGGCCGCCACGCGCACCACCACTTTCTGCCCGCGCTTGAGCAGGGGGAAGTCCTGCTCGGGCAGGAAGAAGTCCACCTGCAGGGTCGAGAGATCCTGCAGGGTGACGATCTCGGTGCCGGGGGACACGTAGTCGCCCACGTCCACCTGGCGGATGCCGATGGTGCCGGAGAAGGGCGCGAGGATGCGCTTCTTGTCCAGGCTCGCCTTGAGCTGGGCGACGGTGGCGGTGGAGCGGTTCAGCTGGGCGGCGAGGCGGTCGTACTCGCTCTTGGAAATGGCCTGGCGGCCCACCAGGCTCTTGCCGCGCTCGTACTCGACCTGGGCCAGCCCGAGGTCCGCCTCGGCGGTGCGCAGGGTGGCCTGCTCGACGTCGGATTCGAGCTGCACCACCGGCTGGCCGACCTTGACCTTCTCGCCGGAGACGAACTGCACTGCGCTGACGGTACCCGAGACTTCGGCGGTCAGGGTCACGCCCTGGATGGCGCGCAGGGTGCCGATGGCTTGCAGGCGGCTCTGCCAGTCGCGTTCTTCGGCCTGGGTGGCGTTCACGCTCACCGGCGGACGCGGCGCCGAGAACATGGCGATCTGTTTCTTGATGGAGAGGTATTTCGAGCCGGCGAGCACCGCAACGATGACGGCAACTACGCCCAGCATGATCAGCATGCGGCGCAACATCTTCCTGTTCCTTGGTACGTGCCTGGCAGCAATCGGGCGCGATCGCTCGCCCACAAATTGCCGGGCGGCCTTCCGTTCGCGCAGATATCGATCAGGCTTTGAAGCCGATACGGGGACGCCCCATTGCGGGGCGGAATTGCGCACCTTATGCCTGAATGCTCGGCGAGTCAAAGGGCTGCGATTACAAGAGGTTTCCCACGAAAAGTAAGGTTGTTTGCGGCAGATATGCGCTGAATCGGTGCAGCAATGGGCAGGGAGGGCGTCGCCACATCCTTGTGGCGGAAGAGGATCAGGCGCTGAGCTTGCGGGTGACGTCCGCCAGTTCGCCGGAGAGGCCGTGCAGGTGGCGGCTGGCGCCCTGGGTGCGCACCACGTTTTCCTCGTTGGTGGCGCCGATGGCGGTGATCTCGGTGAGGTTGCGCGAGATGTCCTCGGCGACCGAGGTCTGTTCTTCGGCGGCGGTAGCGATCTGGCGGTTCATGTCGCGGATTGCCTCCACGGCGTGGGTGATGCTGCGCAGCACTTCGCCGGCCTGGGTGACGCGCTCCACGCCCTGTTCGCTGCGGGTCTGGCCGTTCTCGATGGCGCGCAGGGCGTTCACCGAGCCGGTCTGCACGGTGTCGATGATCTGGTGGATCTCGGCGGTGGACTCGGCGGTGCGTTGCGCCAGGGTGCGGACCTCATCGGCGACCACGGCGAAACCACGGCCGGCTTCACCGGCGCGGGCGGCTTCGATGGCGGCGTTGAGCGCCAGCAGGTTGGTCTGGTCGGCAATGCCGCGAATCACTTCCAGCACCTTGCCGATGCGGCCGCTGTCGCTTTCCAGACGACGGATGACCTCGGCGGTGTTGGCGATCTCGTTGCTCATCTCGGTAATGGTGACGATGGTGGTCTTCATCACTTCGCCGCCTTCCTGGGCGTGTTGGTCGGCATCGTCGGCGGCACGCGCGGCGTCGGAAGCGTGGCGTGCGACTTCCTGGGCGGTGGCGGACATCTCGTGCATCGCCGTGGCCACCTGGTCGGTGCGCGAGAACTGCTCGCGGGTGCCTTCGGCCATCAGGGTGGCGATGGCGTTCAGCTCGCCGCTGGCGGTGTCCAGCTCGGTGGTGCTGTGCTTGAGGCGGGTGAAGGTCTCGGCCAGGAAGTCGCGCAGGGTGTTGGCGGCGCGTGCCAGGCGGCCCAGTTCGTCGCGGCGGCTGGCGTCGACGCGCTCGCCGAAATTACCTTCGCTGAGCTGGGCGATGTGCTCGATCAGGCGGGCGATCGGGCCGATCAGGTTGCGGTTGACCAGCCACAGGCTGAGCAGGGCCAATGCCACGCCCGAGATCAGCAGGATCAGGCTGCCACTGAGGACGGTGTTGTCGGCGCTGGCGGAAATATTCCTGGCTTCTTCCAGAGCGCCGCGATGCAGGCTGTCCACCAGGGCGGCCATCTGTTCGCTGGCGTCGCGGTCGATGCCTTTGACGGCGGCGTCACCGGCACGCGGGTCGCTGCCGGCGGCGAGGTAGGCGTCGCGCCCCTTGCGGTAGGCCTGGCCAAGCTGGCGGTGCTCGTCGCGCAGACGAGTCACCTGCATCTTGAGTTGCGCGTCGTCCCCGGCGTTCTGTTCCAGACGCTGCAGGAGCTCCTGCACGGCGCGCTCCTGGTCCTCGAAGCGGGCCCAGTACTGGTTGAGATCAGCCGGCTGCTGGCCGCGCAGGAGGATGTTTTTCCATTCCTGCACCTGGACCTTGAAGGCCAGGTTGGCCTGGTCCACCAGTTGCGAGGATTGCAGCGGGCCGTCAAGCAGGCGCTGGTAGGCGCTGACGCTGCCGGAGAGGAAGTGGAAGCAGGCGAGGGCGATCAGCAGCACGAGCAGCAGGCTGCCGCCCAGCAGCGAAAGGATCTGGGTACGCAGGGAAGTGTGGGGCATCTGGGTTACGCCTCTAAGACGCAGGGTGGGAATCGGTCAGCCTTTTTGTCGGCCAGGTGCGCGGGTTTCTGAGCCCGAGCGGATGAGTGGTAGGGGCAGCAGATGCTCTGGGACGGGCGTTCAGCTGGATGCCACGGGTTGCTGGTGGCGTAGGAGCGGATTTATCCGCGGTGACTATCCGGCCTGCTCGGAGCTGCCGGGAAACGATCGCGGACAAAGTCCGCTCCTACCCTCGCCAGTTATTTCGTTGCCGCAGCCTCACGCCAGGTGCAGGTGGTTGTCCCAGAAGGCCGGGGGCAGGTCCAGCGGGGTGCCGGCGATGCGTTCGCTACGGCAGTCGTAGACGCGGCAGCGGCCCTGGCCGGAGGTGACGACGAAGCCGTCCTTCACCGCACCGACACCGGCGCAGTCGGGCAGCGGTGCGTCCAGTCGAACGGCGCCGGTATCCAGGTTCCAGATGAAGAAGCGGTTGCCGCGCGGAGCGGTGAGCGCTACCAGGCGCAGTTCGTCGTGCACGGCGACGCTGGCGGTGTACTGGGTCATTGCCAGGCGTTGCTCATCGGCCAGCGGGAAGGGCTGGAAAGGCTGGCCGGGGCGCTTGATGGCGAGCAGGTCGGCGCGATCATGAGCATCGCCCATGTACTGCTGGCCGGCGACTATGGTGCCGTCCGCGGCGATGGCCAGGTGGCGCACGCTGTTCATCTGCTGCGGCAGGGTCTCCTTGGAGATCAGCGCGCCGTCACGCTGCATCAGCACCAGGCTCGGTTCCATGGCGTCGAGGTTCATCTCCACGCGGCTTTCGGCTTCGGTACGAATGCCGCCGTTGGCCACCACCAGGGTCTCGCCATCGGGCATCCAGGACACCTGGTGCGGGCCGAGGCCGTGGGTGGAGACTTCGCCGGCGTGGCTCAGGCGCTCGCCATCGAAGCGGTACACGCCGAGCAGCCCGCGGCCGGGATCGGTGGTGTCGTTCTCGGTGGCGTAGAGCCACTCGCCGTCCTTGTGCCACACGCCATGGCCGTAGAAATGCCGGTCGGCCTGCGAATCGACGGTCTGCAGCAGGCGGCCATCGTTGAGATCGATCAGGTAACTGTGTCGGCCCGGCCGGCGAGCGACGAACAGCGCCAGCGGCAGGCTGGGGTGCTGCACCACGTCGTGGCAGCGCAAGCCGACCTCGGTGGCGAAGGCGCAGCTGCCGTCCAGGCGATAGCCCACGGCGTAGTGCTTGCCGTCCGCGTCGTCACGGGCGGACAGCACCAGGGGCTCCTTGCCCTTGCGTGACAGCGTCCAGCCGCCGAAGGTCAGGGCGCCGAGCAGCAGGCTGCCCAGGCCGATCACGTGACGTCGCAACATGGCGTTCACCTCTATCACTTCTGCATTTCATCGATCCTGCGGGCTGGCGCCAGGCGGCGCGCAGCCGATCGAATCAATCCCCGTCGTTGGCGTTGAAGCCCAGCTGCACACCCAGGGCCTTGGCGAGGTCGCTCTCGTGCAGGCGATGGACGACGTTGAGGCTGTCGTACAGCTCGTTGAGTTGCTTGAGGCCGGCTTCGTCCTTGAGCATTTCACTGAGCGGTTGGTTGATAGCCTTCAGCTTGCCGTGAACATCGGCGTAGGCTGCATCGATCTTGCCGGCCAGCTCTTTCTGCTCGGCCGGCAGCAGGGCGCGCAGGCCCTTCTTGTCGGTGCCGTCCCACAGCGCCTGGGCACCGGTCAGGCTGGAGTCCAGGCTGGCCAGGGAGGCGTCGCTGCGCCAGCCTTCGGCCTGGAACGGCTGCGGGATGCCCTTGCTCTGGCGGCCCAGCGGGGTGCCGAGCTTCTTCTTCAGCATGTCCAGCGCAGTGACCTGCACGCGCAGCAGCTCGGCGATGGCCTCGTGGGCATCGGCGTAGCGCTCGTTGGGGAACTTGGAGAGCTGGGCGAGCATGCCGCCGTCCTGCTTCCACTGCGCCAGGATGCTTTCGGCCAGGGCTTGCTGATGCGCGCCGATGGCTTCCAGCAGCGGGCAGTAGCGCGCCTTGGTCTCGGCGTTGGCCAGGTCGATCTTCGCGTCGAAAAGGATGTATTCGTAGGCGGTCAGCCCCTGCACCACGACGCTGGACTTATCCAGGGTCGCCGGGGAGATCGCGTTGCCGCTGCCCAGCAGTTGCTCCACCTGGCGCGCCACGAGGTTCTTCTTGTCCGGCCAGAACTGCACCTGCCAGGAGCGGTTGCCCTCGGCCAGCGGGCCCACCAGCAGCGGCTGCAGCTCGGCCCAGGCCTTCTGTGCGGCCATGAAGTCGGCGCGGGCCTTGGTCAGGTCTTCTTTGCCCTGGCAAAAGGCAAGGGCACTGGCGGCCAGCGCGCGGTCGGCGTCGACCCAGCGGCTGTAGGTCGGCAGGATCACCTGCTGGGCCAGCGTGGCGCTGGTGGTGGCCTGCGGGTCGGTGGGCGAACAGGCGCCCAGGGCGATGGCGAGGCTGGTGATCAGCAGTCGGGGGCGGAACATGGTGGGCTCGGCTCCTTAGAGTGAGTTCAAAAACGCCAGCAGGGCATCGCGCTGCGCGGCGTCGAAGTTCAGTACGCGTTGCCTGGCCGCTTCGGCTTCGCCGCCATGCCAGAGCACGGCTTCGAGCAGGTTGCGGGCGCGGCCGTCATGCAGGAACTGGGTGTGGCCGTTGACCGTCTCGGTCAGGCCGATGCCCCACAGCGGCGCCGTGCGCCAGTCGCGGCCGCTGGCCAGAAATTCCGGGCGATTGTCCGCCAGTCCCTCGCCCATGTCATGCAGCAGCAGGTCGCTGTAGGGGCGGATGACCTGGTTGGCCAGCTCGGGCTCGGCGGCATTCGCGCCGGTGGTGAACTTGGGCGTGTGGCAGCTGGCGCAGCCGCTGTCGAAGAACAGCCCCTTGCCGGTGAGTACCTGCGGGTCGTCGACCTTGCGGCGCGCCGGTACGGCGAGGTTGCGCGCGTAGAAGGCGACCTGGTTGAAGATGTGCTGGCTGACTTCCGGCTTGCCGCCGTCGATGGCGTTCAGGCAGTCGACCTGGGCTTTTGTGCAGTCATCACTGGGCAGCAGGTCGCTGGTCAGTCCCATGTCGCCGGAAAAGGCGTGGGCGTTCTGCTGGGCGACGTCGGGTTGCCCGGCCTTCCAGCCGAAGCGGCCGAGGACGGTCTGCTGTTTCGCATCGTCCCAGACCCGGTTCGGCCGGCCGCGGATGCCGTCGCTGCCCTTGGCCTGGAGTTCGGCATTGGCGAGGATGTCCGCCTCGCTGATGGATTCCAGCAGGCCCAGGCCGATCATTGGCGGGGCGACGCGAGCGGAGAACAGCGTTTGCGGGTGCATCGGTCCGTAGCCCAGGTCGCTGATGCGCAGCTTGGGCTTGCGCAACTCGACCACGGTGCCGTCCTTGAAGGACACCTTTACCGGCTCATAGTCCACCCGCACCTTGCCTTCTGGCGCGACGCCGGGGATCGCCGAGTCCTGGAACTGGCCGCCGTACACCGGCTCGGGCACCACGCCCAGGCGCTCGAGCGTGCGTGCATCCGCGGCGCCGGCGGGAATCGACAGGCGCACCAGCATCGATACCGCATTGACGTCGTCAGGCTCCGGCGGATGGCCGCGGCCGTCCTTGATGTGGCAGTTCTGGCAGGCGTTGGTGTTGAACAGCGGGCCGAGGCCGTCGCGCGCGGTGGTGGTGCTCGGCGCGATCACCCAGGGGTTGCGGAAGAAGCTGTTGCCCACGGCAAAGTCCAGTCGGCGGCTCGGCGTGAGGTTGCCCGAAGGCATGGAATAGGCGTTGCGGTCGCTCTGCTTCACTGTGGTGGCACCGCCGGAAAGCGCTTCGCCAGGTTCGGCCACGGCGTGCTGGGAAGTCTCCGGCTTGCATGCGGCAAGGGCGAGGGCAGACAGCAGCGGCACGAGGCACAGGACGGTACGGCGGCGGAGCATTGGCGGGGTTCCAGAGCGATGTATGGCAGCGCGCCATGGTATCAGGGGCGTCAAATGCAAATATGAAAAATTTGTATTTGAGAACGACATCGTTTGCCGGCGAGAAACGACAAAGCCCCGCAGTGCGGGGCTTTGTCTTGGATTCAAGGCCGCTGCGGCGTGGAGCCGCAGCGCCTTCAACCGTTGAGGACAGGTCGATCAGAACTGGTGATCGGCGTTGTCCGGCTTCAGGTCCTGCACGCCGACAGCGGTGGCGGCCTTCTCGATGGCGCCGGTCTGCTTGACCAGCGAGGCGATGGCGTCGCGGATCTTCTGCTGATCGTCCTTGTCGTCCGGAGCGATCATCTGGTCGAAGTGCACACCGTCCTTCTCGGCACGGTCGACGATGACCTGCATCTTGGCTTCGGTGTTGGCCAGGTCGTTCTTCAGCTCGGTGTCGGCGGCGGCGTCGACCTTGGCGACCAGGTCGGACAGGCTCGGGCCCTTCACGACGCTGCCGTCGGTGCGCTTGTATTCGCCGGTGTAGATGTTGCGAATGCTCTTGGCGTTGAAGAACAGGGTGTTGTGGGTGTTGTCGCTGAAGCAGTCGTGCTCGTCTTCGGTGGAGTTGGCTTCCAGCGCGACCTTCATGCGCTCGCCAGCCAGCTCGCCCAGGGACAGGGAGCCCATGCCGAAGAACATCTTGCGCAGGTTGTTCTGCGCGGTGTCGGCCTCGACCTTGGCGCGATAGTTGTCAGCGACGCCGGACTTGAAGTTGCCGACCATTTCTTCCAGGTCAGCCACCAGCAGGTCGGTGGCGGCCTTCAGGTAGGCGGCGCGACGGTCGCAATGACCATTGGTGCAGTCCTTGCCCTGGGCGTAGTCGGTGTACTTGCGGTCGCCCGCGCCCGGCTTGGTGCCGTTCAGGTCCTGGCCCCACAGCAGGAATTCGATGGCGTGGTAGCCGGTGGCGACGTTGGCTTCGGAACCGCCCAGCTCGTTCAGGCCCTTGAGCTTCTCGCCGGTGATTTCCTTGACGTCGATCTTGTCTTCGCCGACCTGGATCTCGGTGTTGGCGATGATGTTGGCGGAAGCACCGGCGTTGCCTTCGGCGTGCTGGTAGTCCTTGGCGACGTAGTCGATCAGGCCTTCGTCCAGCGGCCAGGCGTTAACCGCGCCTTCCCAGTCGTCGATGATCGAGTTGCCGAAGCGGAAGGCTTCGCTCTGCGAGTAGGACGGGCGGGAAGCGATCCAGGCTTCGCGGGCGGCCTTCAGGGTTTCCTCGCTGGGCTTGGCGATCAGCGCGTCGACGGCGGTCTGCAGGGCCTTGGCAGTGGTCAGGGCGTCGCCGTAGGTGGCTTCGGCGATGTCCAGGTAGTTCTTCACCACGGCCTTGACCGCGGCCTCGTCGACCTTGGCGGCCGCCGGTGCAGCGCTCTGGGTGCTGGGCGCCTGCGCGGCGGCAGGGGCTTCGGCTTTCTTGTCATCGCCGCAGCCGGCGAGGGAGATGGCGATGGCGAGCAGGCTGGCAGTGGCCCAGGGCATACGAGTCATGAAGGGTTCCTTTGCATGGAAAAGAGGCGCACGAAAAAGGACTGCGCAAGAAAATCTGCAACATAATGCGAAAGATTTGCATTTTTGAAAAGAGAGATCGGTGGCGCCGTTTGGTCACGGAGCCAGCAAGTTGCCAGCAGCCGGGGATTTACGTGTAGGGGCAATGGTATTTCTCTGACAGGCCCAGCTCGGGATCGCCCTCTCCCTAGCTCTCTCCCTGAAGGGAGAGGGGACTGGTTCGGCGCCGGCTGAAACCTCAGCGTCAGCTGGAACGGATGGCTCCCTCTCCCTTCAGGGAGAGGGCGGAGAGAGGGGGCGCGGCGCGATATTTCAGGCAGGGGCGGCTGTCAGTGGCGCTCGACGGACCCATTGGGATTGCCGCCGGCCGCTTCGGCCAGGCGCCGGGCCTGCCTGAGGTAGAGCGTCAGCTCGCGCGCCGGCAGCGGCTTGCTGTAGAGGTAGCCCTGACCTTCGTGGCAGCCCTGGGCAATGATATAGGCCTCCTGCTCGACCGTCTCCACGCCCTCGGCGATCACCTGCATCCCCAGGCTCTTGCCGAGCTGGATGATGGCGCGAACGATGGTGGCGTCGTCGTCGTCCAGCAGCAGGTCCTGGACGAAACTCTTGTCGATCTTGATCTTGTCCAGCGGCAGGCTCTTCAGGTAGCTCAGCGAAGAGTAGCCGGTGCCGAAGTCGTCAATGGCGATCAGCGCGCCTGCGCGACGCAGGCTGAGCAGGTGCTGGGCGGCGGTGGAGATGTCCTCCATCAGGCCGGTCTCGGTGACTTCCAGTTCCAGCGAGCGCGGCGGCAGGCGGTGCATCTGCAGGAGGTTGCTGACCACCCGCGGCAGGGCGTTGTGGCGCAGCTGCACGGTGGACAGGTTGACCGCCAGGCGCAGGTCGTCGAAGCCCTGGTCGTGCCATTCGCGCAATTGGCGGCAGGACTGGTCGAGCACCCATTCGCCGATGCTGAAGATGCTGCCGTTCTGTTCCGCCAGCGGGATGAACAGGTCCGGCGCGACCCAGCCCTGGGTCGGGTGCTGCCAGCGCAGCAGCGCCTCGACGCCGACCACTCGGTGATCGCGGTAGTCCACTTGCGGTTGATAGACCAGGTGCAGTTCGTTGCGCGCCAGGGCTTCGCGCAGGTCCTTCTCCAGTTCGCGGCGGCGGCGCATCTCGCTGTCGACGCTGGCGATGTAGAACTGGTAGCGGTTGCGTGAGCGGCTCTTGGCCAGGGTCATGGTCTGCTCGGCTTTCTGCAGCAATTTTTCGGTGGTCTCGCCGTCCTCGGGGAACAGGGTGATGCCGATGGTGGCGCGCAGGTGCACCAGATGCTGGTCGAGCTCGAAGGGGGCTTCCAGATCATCGAGGATCTGCTGGGCCAGTTCCGCCGCTTCGTAGGGCTGTTCGATATCGGCCTGGACCAGGGCGAACTGGTCGCCGCCCAGCCGCGCCAGGGCGCCGAGGTGGGCGCTGCGGGTGCGCAGGCGGTCGGCGAGGGCGATCAGCAACTGGTCGCCGAACTGATAGCTGTACTGCTCGTTGATGCCCTTGAAGTCATCCAGGCCCAGGCAAAGCACGGCGACGCGGCGCTGCAGGCGCGAGGCGCCCTCGAGGATCTGGTCCAGACGCTGTTGCAGCAGCTTGCGGTTGGGCAGGCCGGTGAGAAAGTCGTACTGGGAGATGCGCAGCAGGCTGTCTTCGGCTTCCCGGCGCAGGTGACCGTTGCGCTCGATGGAGGCCAGCAATTGGTTGGCGGTGTTCACCCACAGGCCCAGTTCGTCCTTCTCGTGGCCCTCGGGCATCGGCAGCTTGTGCTGGCTGGGGCGGTCCGGATTGATCGAGGCAAGGTGCTCGATGATCTTCGACAGCGGCTTGGTCAGCGCCCAGTGGTAGACCATGAACAGCACCAGGCTCAGGGCCATGGCGCGCAGGATGCCGGAAATGAAGATGATCACCGAGGTGGCGAGGAAGTCGTCGCCGTAGGGCGCGGTGTCGAGGATGATCTTCAGGTCGCCGTAGTACTCGTTGGAGCCGCCGCGGCCGGCGAGGCGGATGGAGTAGTTCTGCTCGGCGCCCAGGATCGGGTCGGTCAGCCAGCGGGTGCCGGAGTCCAGCAGCGGCCGGGACTTTTCCGCCAGCATCGGTTCTTCGGGGTGGCCGATGGCGGCGTAGCGCACGGCTTCGTGCTGGAACAGGCCTTCCAGGACCTGCATCGCCATGTCGCGGTCGAGGCTGTAGACGGCCTGGGTGGACGGATCGCGGACCATCGCCAGGATGCGCTGTGCGTCGTTGTGCACGGCCTGGCGCGCCTTGTGGGCGTCGTAGACGATCTGGGCACAGCTGAGGACCACCCCGACCACGAGGGCCGCGAGCAATACCATTCTCAGCAGCTTGAGGGAGAGGCTGTGCCGGGGATCCAGTTTCAAGGGCGTTCCTTGTTTCTCGCCAGGGCGAACGACTGGGCCTGAGTATTGGCAATTGGCGCAATGACGTCAAAGGGCCATCGTTCTGTTTTGCGACTGTACCGGCCTTTCAGGTTAGCTGACACACAGGTGTTACGCGCCCCTGACGAAAAAACCCGGCGCAGGGCCGGGTTTCTTCGTATCAAGCGGGGTGCGATCAGGCAGCGAACTGCTCGGCCACGAAGTCCCAGTTGACCAGGTTCCAGAACGCCTCGACGTACTTCGGACGCAGGTTGCGGTAGTCGATGTAGTAGGCGTGTTCCCACACGTCGCAGGTCAGCAGCGGGGTGTCGCCGCTGGTCAGCGGGCAGCCGGCGCCGATTGTGCTGGCCAGGGCCAGGGAGCCGTCGGCCTTCTTCACCAGCCAGCCCCAGCCGGAGCCGAAGGTGCCGATGGAGGTCTTGCTGAACTCTTCCTTGAACTTGTCGAAGGAACCGAAGGCGGCGTTGATGGCGTCAGCCAGGGCGCCGGTGGGCTGGCCACCGCCGTTGGGGCTCAGGCAGTTCCAGTAGAAGGTGTGGTTCCACACCTGGGCGGCGTTGTTGAAGATGCCGCCGGAAGAAGTCTTGACGATCTCTTCCAGGCTCTTGCCTTCGAACTCGGTGCCCGGAACCAGGTTGTTCAGGTTCACGACGTAGGTGTTGTGGTGCTTGTCGTGGTGGTATTCCAGGGTTTCCGCGGAAATGTGCGGCTCAAGGGCGTTCTTCGCGTAAGGCAGCGGCGGCAATTCGAAAGCCATGGTGTTTCTCCTATCTCACTCAGTCTGGGCTAGGGCTAGCGCGGCGAACGCGCGACCGGTACACGGGGCCGGTTGAAGTATGGGTCGCGGCATCCGGGCGTAGCTGCAATGCGTCCGCAAGGGACCAGGACAGCGCGCCAGTTGCGTCCGGAAGGCAAGGCCTGCCAGCGCCGCGAAGGTCGGATCATAGCACCCGACCTGTGGCATATCCACGCAGCATCTGTAGGGTCAAAGGCCGTGCGGCAGGGGCCACGCCGGTGCGTGCATCTCACTATGCTCCGACCGGCATGACGGATCGACGTTCGGACTTTTTCCCGTCAGTTGGCAAATACCAGTTGCGCCGCCATGCCCAGCATCATCACCGCCACCATCAGGTCCACCAGGCGCCAGGTGGCCGGCCGCGCCAGCCAGGGGGCGAGCCACGCGGCGCCCAGGGCCAGCGTGAAGAACCACAGCAGCGAGGCGCTGGCCGCGCCCATGGCGTAGGCGCCGGGCGCCGCCTGCTGGGCTCCGAGGGAACCGATCAGCAGCACGGTGTCGAGGTACACGTGGGGGTTGAGCAGGGTCACCGCCAGGGCGGCCAGCAGCACGGTGCGGCGCGAGCGCGGGCCGGTCTGCGTGGCGTCGGCCATGGCCTCGGGGGCGATCGCCCGGCGCAGCGCCTTCACGCCATACCAGCTCAGAAAGGCGACTCCACCCCAGCGGGCGATGGCCAGCAGCGTCGGGTTCTCGGCGAGGATCTTGGCCAGGCCGAAGACTCCGGCGCTGACGAGGATGGCGTCGCACAGCACGCACAGTGCGGCGACCGACAGGTGATGCTCGCGGCGCAGACTTTGGGCGAGGACGAAGGCGTTCTGTGCGCCGATGGCGATGATCAGGCCGGCGGCGACCAGCACGCCGTTAAGGTAGCTCTGCCACATGAGGAGTCTCCAGGCGGCGAAAGCGAAGGGGCCGGCGCGCCGATTGCGGTTGTGGGGAGGGGAATGCTGGCGATTGTCCGGCTTTGGCCTGTATAAGAAAAACCAATACTGCTGATATCTCATTAGGGAAATTCATAATGTTCGATTACAAGCTGCTCGCCGCCCTGGCCGCCGTGGTGGAGCAGGGCGGTTTCGAGCGCGGCGCCCAGGTGCTGGGGCTGTCGCAGTCGGCGATTTCCCAGCGCATCAAGCTGCTTGAGGCTCGGGTCGGCCAGCCGGTGCTGGTGCGCGCGGCGCGGCCGCAGCCGACCGATCTGGGCCAGCGCCTGCTCAACCATGTGCAACAGGTGCGCCTGCTGGAGGGCGATCTGCAGCAGTGGGTTCCTGCGCTGGATGACGGTGCGGCGCCGGAGCGCCTGCGCCTGGCGTTGAACGCCGACAGCCTGGCGACCTGGTGGGCGCAGGCGGTCGGCGACTTCTGCGGCGAGCGCCACGTGCTGCTGGACCTCGTGGTCGAGGACCAGGAAGTTGGCCTCAAGCGCATGCGCGCCGGCGAGGTGGCCGGGTGCGTCTGCGCCAGTGCGCGCCCGGTGGCCGGTGGTCGCTGCGAGCCGCTGGGCGCCATGCGTTATCGCGGACTGGCCAGTCCGGAATTCATCGCCCGGCATTTCCCCAGGGGCGTGACGCCGGCGGGGCTGGTGCGCGCCCCGGCCATCGTCTACGGCCCGGATGATCAACTGCAGCACCGCTACCTGAAGGACCTTGGCGTCGACGGCCACTTCAGCTATCACCTGTGCCCGTCTTCCGAAGGCTTCGTGCGCATGACCAGCGGCGGCCTCGGCTGGGGCCTGGTGCCCGAGCAGCAGGTCAGCGGCGAGCTGGAGCGCGGTGAGCTGGTGGACATGCTGCCGGGGCGGGTGATCGACGTGCCTCTTTACTGGCACCACTGGCGCAACGGCGGCGAGTTGCTCGCCGCGCTGACCCGGCACCTCCTGGCGAAGGCGCCGGGTCTGCTGGTGCCGATCAGCCGCGAATGACGATGCTGCCGCTGCCGGGCAACTGCTCGATGCAACGTGCGCCGAAGAGCCTCGACGGGGTGAAGTAACCGACGGTGTTCGGGGTGGCCAGCAGGTGGCGTACTGCGAACAGCACGCCATGGATGGTCACGTCGTAGCCGTTGGCGGTTTCCAGCCGCGCGGTACGGCGCTCGCCGCGGGCGTTGCGTACTTCGCCCCAGACCCAGGTGCGCAGTCTGCTGCGGGCCAGTTCGTCGGGGCCGTGGACGCGCCTGTCCACCTGCTCCTTGAGCCAGTCCTGCACGCGGTCGCGGCCCAGCAGCGGGCGCAGGCTGTCCATCACCCGCATGCCGATGGCAGCGGCCGGGGGCACCGGCAGGTAGACCTCGATATCGGCGATGCCGGTGGAGTAATAGGCAGTCGCTACGTCGCCCCAGGGGATGGTCACCGCGTGCTTGAGGCCGCGGCCGAAGTCGATATCGCGCCGCTTGTAGCCCAGCGGCACGTCGCGCAGGCGCCCGGCTTCGCGCACCTTGCCGCCCAGCTTGAGACCTTCCACTGTGGTCTTGGCGGTGCCCGGCGACAGGCCGCTGCCGCTGTCGAAGCCCAGCGCCAGATGCGTGGCATCCGGCATTGCCTCCTTCAGGCAGGCGGCGAGGCAGTCGGTGGGGATCACGTCGAAGCCGACGCCGGGGCAGATCACCATGCCCGCCCTGCGCGCCACCTCGTCGAGGCCGTGGGCGTATTCGAAGACGGAAATCTCGCCGGTGATATCCACGTAATGCGCGCCGCTGGCGATGCATGCTTCGATCATCGGCGCGGCGGTGGCGGAGAAGGGCCCGGCGCAGTTGGCGACCACGCCGACATCCGCCAGCGCGGCCAGGGCGGCGGCGCTGTCGTTCAGGTCGAATACCCGGCATTCCAGTCCCAGCGAGCTGCCCAGCGCATGCAGGCTGGCCGGGTTGCGGCCGCCGAGTATCGGTTTCAGGCCCTCGCGCTGCGCCTGCTCGGCCACCAGCCGGCCGGTGTAGCCGTTGGCGCCGTAGATCATCCAGTGGGGCTTGCTCATCATGCGGCCTCGATAGAAAGCGAACAGTGCAGCAAGGGTAGCCGCAACCGCCCGGCCCATGTCGCCGATCGCAAGTCGTGCAACCCTGGCGCGGCGGCGCGGTCTGCAAGGATTCGTTTCTGGCGTGCAATGCCAGGGTAGTGCGGTGCGGCGGCTGGTAGAGTCGCCGCATTACAAGAACAGGAGTGGCGTGCATGAAGATTCTGGTCACCGGAGCCAGCGGGTTCATCGGCGGGCGTTTCGCCCGTTTTGCCCTGGAGCAGGGGCTGGCGGTACGGGTGAACGGACGCCGCGAGGAGGCGCTGCAGCCGCTGGTCGCACGCGGGGCCGAGTTCATGGCCGGCGACCTGGCGGACCCGGCGCTGGTCCGCGCGCTTTGCAGCGACGTCGACGCCGTGGTGCATTGCGCCGGCGCCGTGGGCGTGTGGGGCAGCCACGATTACTTCCACCAGGCCAATGTGGTGATGACCGAGTCCGTCGTCGAAGCCTGTCTGAAACAGAAGGTGCGCCGCCTCGTGCACCTCTCTTCGCCGTCGATCTACTTCGATGGCCAGTCCCACGTCGGCATCACCGAGCAGCAGGTGCCCAAGCGTTTCGCCAACCATTACGGCTCGACCAAGTACCAGTCCGAACTGGTCGCTCTCGGCGCCCAGGAGTTCGGCCTGGAAGTGCTGGCGCTACGGCCGCGCTTCGTTACCGGCGCCGGTGATACCAGCATCTTCCCGCGGATGATTGCCGCGCACCGCAAGGGCCGCCTGCGCATCATCGGTCAGGGCCTGAACAAGGTGGATTTCACCAGTATCCAGAACCTCAACGACGCGCTGTTCGCCAGCCTGATGGCCGGCGACGAGGCGCTCGGCCAGGCCTACAACATCAGCAACGGCCAGCCGCTGCCGCTGTGGGACGTGGTCAACTATGTGCTGCGCCGACTGGACATGCAGCCGGTTGAGCGGCACATGTCCTACGCCCTCGCCTACAACCTGGCGCTGCTCAACGAGAGCGTGTGCAAGGTTCTGCCGGGCCGCCCGGAGCCGACCCTGCATCGCCTGGGCATGGCGGTGATGGCCAAGGACTTTTCCCTGGATATTTCCCGCGCCCGCCGGTATCTGGACTACGACCCGCAGAACAGCCTGTGGGATGCG
The DNA here is from genome assembly GCF_022380625.1 of Pseudomonas sp. DP-17. Classification (NCBI taxonomy): domain Bacteria; kingdom Pseudomonadati; phylum Pseudomonadota; class Gammaproteobacteria; order Pseudomonadales; family Pseudomonadaceae; genus Pseudomonas; species Pseudomonas sp. DP-17. The sequence goes on along the minus strand of NZ_JAKSXG010000001.1, from coordinate 1,162,412 downwards.
CTGGATGAGTTCTGCGACTGGTGGCGGTTGCGCGGCGCCTGAGGGCTCTTCGTAGGATCGGGGACGCCTGGTCCTTGCTCGCGAACAGGCCCGGAGTCGGTGCCGTGCGGTTCGCCAGCCAGCTCGTTCCTGCAAGGGCAAGCATCTAGCGCGGTGCGCGAGCACCGCCCCGCAGCGGGCCGGAGTATTGCTGCTCGCCGCCCTGCATTGGCAGGAAGCTCGGCTCCTGCACCATGCGGGGCAGCTTCACACCGCTCAGCTCGCCGAGGCGTTCGCCCAGCTGGCGCGTTTCTTCGCATGCTGAGTCGGCGCAGGCGCGCAGCATTCGCTCGATGGCGTCGCTCTGCTGGTAATGGATTTCCAGTGCCTGTTCTTCACGCAGGCGGCGACGCAGTTCACGCATGCAATCCAGGATGGCCTTGTTGAGTTCGATCACCCGACTTCCTCCCCCGCGAAGGGCGCCAGAGCGGCGCCAAGTACCAGAATCGGGAGCAAGGGGCGTGCCACGATGTCGCAAAGCCACTATTGGCGGGTCGCCTGGGGAACTGCGACCTCCGTCACGGGTCTTCTGTGCGCCGACGAGGTGCGTGACGCCCTGTGATGGCACGCTGCCCTGAAGCGTCACGCGAACGGATATACTGCGCCTTGCGCAGGCAACACGCCGCTTTATCCCCACAGGTTCATTCCATGCGTAACGACACGTTCGACGAATTCGATGATGTGCCCCACCTGTCCACCGACGCCGCCGACCGCGACGAGTTCGGACATCACCCGCGCCGCGTGGTCGAACCCAGCGGGCGCCCCGTGCGCCAGCCGGTGAAGCGTGGCGGCGGGACCGGTGCGCTGTGGGCGCTGGTCGCGGCCATGGCCATCGCGCTGGCGGGTGTCGGCTGGTGGAGCCACCAGCAATTGATGCTGATGGAACAGCAACTGATCGCCACCCAGGAAAGCTTCGCCAAGATCAGCGAGGAAGCCGCCGGTCGCCTGGATGACATCCGCGGCAAGTTCGTCGCCAATGAATCCAACGTCATGTCCGACCGTGAGGCGCTCAAGCTTCAGGTCAAGCAGCTGCAGGCGCGTCTCGCCGAGCAGGCCAAGCTGCAGCAGGCCTCGCTGTCGGAGTTCGACGGCGCCCAGGGCAAGCGCCTTGCGCAGGTCAGCGCCGACCTCAAGGCCCAGCAGGAAAGCGCCGCGCTGCTGATGTCGCAGCTCGACGTCAAGCTCAAGTCCATCACCGACGAGCAGGCCAAGTTCAAGAACGTGCAGGCTGATCTGGCCGCCGCCAACCAGCAGATCCAGGCGCTGAACACCGAGATCGCCAACCTGAAGAAGCAGGGCAACCAGAGCCAGGCGATCAAGAGCATGCAGGATGACCTGATGCTGCTGCGGGCCGAGGTCGACGGCCGCCAGGGCCAGGCCAGCAACGATACCAAGGAGTTCGACGTGTTTCGCATCCAGGTGATGCGCAACATCAATACCCTGCAGCAGCAGGTACAGAACCTCCAGCAGCAACTCAGCGCCCGCTGACCCGCCACACCTGAAAAGCCCTCGCACTGAAAGGTCCGGGGGCTTTTTGTTGGCCATCCCTCTTTTGGGGTAGTGATGGCAATTCTTGTCTTGAATCAGTTTCAGGACCGGCTTCGAGGCGAATAATCGCAAACAAATGAGAGTCATTCCGATTCTCTCTTTGTTCGCTCATTCGTCCGGAGGCTACCCCATGCACGATCTTCAAGCGCAACGCCGGTACCGCATCGCGGCCTACCGGCCCGGGATCGGTGCCGCCTTCCGCCAGCGGCTGTTTTCCATGGGGCTGTTACCTGGCGCCGAATTGATGGTGCGCCGCGTGGCGCCGCTGGGCGATCCGGTGCAAGTGGATACCCGCCAGTGCAGCCTGGTGCTGCGCCGCCGCGACCTGGCTTTCCTCCAGCTCGAAGCGCAGGACTGATCCCTCATGGACGAACTGCGCATCGGCCTGATTGGCAACCCCAATGCGGGCAAGACCACCCTGTTCAACCAGCTCACCGGCTCGCGCCAGCGGGTGGGCAACTGGGCTGGCGTCACCGTGGAGCGCAAGGAAGGCAGCTTCCGCACCGCGCGGCACAACGTGCGCCTGGTGGACCTGCCCGGCACCTACTCGTTGACCACGCTGTCGAGCCAGGCCTCGCTGGACGAGCAGATCGCCCGACGCTGCATCGTCGATGGCGAGGTGGATGTGCTGGTCAATGTGGTGGACGCCACCAATCTCGAACGCAACCTCTACCTCACCGTGCAGCTGCGCGAAATGGGCCTGCCCTGCGTGGTGGCGCTGAACATGCTCGACATCGCCCGCACCCAGGGCCTGAACATCGATCGCGAGGCGCTGGCGCGAGAGCTGGGTTGCCCGGTGGTGCCGCTGGTGTCGACTCGGGGCGAAGGCATCGACGCGCTGAAGGACGCCATCGATGCCGTGAGTGCCCAGCCGCCCTTGCAAGTGCCGTATCCCGCAGCACTGCGCAACGCCGTGACTCAGCTGCTGCCAACGGATGCGCCGCCAACCCAGGCGTGGATGGCTTTATTGGCGTTGGAAGGCGACCTGCACAGCGCCCGCCAGCTCAAGCTCGACCCGGCGAGCCTGCTGGCCGCGCGTGACGCGATCCGCTGCACCTGCGGCGAAGACCCGGAACTGCTGCTGGTGGATGCGCGCTACCGGCTGATCGGCGAACTCTGCGAGCGCGCCAGCAACCACCGCGAAGCCGCGCCGCACCGCCTGACCCAGATGCTCGATCACGTCGCGCTGAACCGCTGGCTGGGCATCCCGGTGTTCCTCTTCGTGATGTACCTGATGTTCTTCTTCGCCATCACCCTGGGCGGGGCGTTGCAGCCGATCTTCGACCAGGGCTCCGCGGCGCTCTTCATCGACGGCATCCAGTGGCTGGGCGCCCGTACTGGCGCGCCGGACTGGCTGACCGCGCTGCTGGCCCAGGGCCTGGGCGGCGGCATCAATGCGGTGCTGCCGCTGATCCCGCAGATCGGCCTGATGTACCTGTTCCTCGCGCTGCTCGAAGACTCCGGCTACATGGCCCGAGCGGCCTTCGTCATGGACCGCCTGATGCAGGCGCTCGGCCTGCCGGGCAAATCCTTCGTGCCGCTGATCGTCGGCTTCGGCTGCAACGTGCCGTCGATCATGGGCACCCGCACCCTGGACAACCCACGCGAGCGCCTGATGACCTCGATGATGGCGCCGTTCATGTCCTGCGGTGCGCGGCTGGCGATCTTCGCCGTGTTCGCCGCCGCCTTCTTCGGCCAGAACGGCGCGCTGGCGATCTTCTCGCTGTACCTGCTGGGCATAGTCGTGGCGGTGCTGACCGGCCTGCTGCTCAAGCACACGCTGATGCGCGGCGAGGCCTCGCCCTTCGTCATGGAGCTGCCGCTGTACCACGTGCCGCACCTGCGCAGCCTGCTGCTGCAGACCTGGACGCGCCTGCGCGCCTTCATCGTCCGCGCCGGGACCGTGATCATCCTGGTCAGCCTGGTGATTGGCGGCCTGAACAGCGTCACCCTCGATGGTCGTCCGGTGCAGGGCGACATCGCCGACTCGGCGCTGTCCAGTCTCAGCCACAAGGTCACGCCGCTGCTCAAACCCATGGGCGTGCACGAGGACAACTGGCAGGCCACGGTCGGCCTGGTCACCGGCGCGCTGGCCAAGGAAGTGGTGGTCGGCACCCTGAATACCCTTTACACCGCCGAGCACATCCAGGGCGAAGCCTTCGATGCCGACGGCTATGACCTCTGGGGCCAGCTGAAACAGGCCGGGGTGGATACGCTAAATGGCCTTCGCGACTCTTTCAGCCTCAGCGTGCTGGCCAACCCGGTCGCCGCGAGCATGGCCGACGGCGAGATGGAGGAGGGCTCCATGGGCACCTTCGCAGCCAAGTTTGGTAGTCCCTTGGCTGCCTACAGCTATCTGGTGTTCGTGTTGCTCTACGTGCCCTGCGTGGCAACCCTGGGCGCACTGACCCGCGAGAGCGGTCGCGGCTGGATGACCTTTGCCGTGTTCTGGGGCCTCAACGTGGCCTACTCGCTGGCGACCCTCTGCTACCAGGTCTTCAGCTTCGCCGAGCATCCGCAGTACAGCACGGTGGCCATCGGTCTGGTGCTGGCGTTCAACCTGGTGCTGTTCCTGATCCTGCGCTGGGTCGGCCGGCGCGGTCTGGAGTTGGACGGCGAGCGTGACCTGCGTTCGGCCCCGGCGGGGAGCTGCCACTGATGGCCACGGCAATCGCAGTGCGTAACCTGCTGGGGGAGATGGGCGAGGCGGATGTACCGACCCTGGCCCAACGCCTCGGCGCTTCGAAGGCCCTGCTCGAAGCATTGCTGGAGCGGCTGCTGGCGATGGGCGTGGTGGAAAAGGTCGCCGCGGAGCCCGCGGCCTGCGGGAGCTGCAAGGGCTGTGCGGAGGCGACGCGGTGCGCGACGACGGGGTATCGCCTTTCCCGTCATGATAGAGCCACTCCTTTGCACTGGGTCAGCTCTTCGTAGGAGCGAGCTTGCTCGCGAACCGCCGCTCCGGGTTGACCATTGTAGGAGCGGACTCTGTCCGCGATGTGCTACAGGCCAACTCGGAGTTGGCGGTAATCGATCACGGACGGAGTCCGCTCCTACGCAGGGTTGTTGCCGTGTGCGGAAAATGAAAGGGCGCCTTCAAATGAAGGCGCCCTTTTCATTGGCGTTGTAACCAGCCCTTACAGGCGCGGGTAATCCAGATAGCCGACCGGGCCCTTGGCGTAGAAGGTCTCCGGGTGCGGCTCGTTCCAGGCGGCGCCTTTCTGCAGGCGGGTCACCAGGTCCGGGTTGGCGATGAACGGGATGCCGAAGGCCACTGCGTCGGCCTTGCCGCTTTCCAGCCACTCGGTGGCGGTTTCCTGGGTGAAGCGCTCGTTGGCGATGTACACGCCACCGAAGATTTCCTTCAGTTTCGGGCCGATGCTGTCGTCGCCGGCCTTCTCGCGGGTGCAGATGAATGCCACGCCGCGCTTGCCCAGCTCGCGGGCTACGTAGCCGAAGGTGGCCAGCGGGTCGGCGTCGCCCATGTCGTGGGAGTCCATGCGCGGCGCCAGGTGCACGCCAACGCGGCCGGCGCCCCACACCTCGATGGCGGCGTCCGTGACTTCCAGCAGCAGGCGGGCGCGGTTCTCGATGGAGCCGCCGTACTGGTCGGTGCGCTGGTTGGTGCTGCTCTGCAGGAACTGGTCGAGCAGGTAGCCGTTGGCACCGTGGATTTCCACGCCGTCGAAACCGGCGGCCTTGGCGTTCTCGGCGCCCTGGCGGTAGGCCTCGACGATGTCGGCGATCTCTTCGGTTTCCAGGGCGCGCGGGGTGACGAACTCCTTGATCGGACGCACCAGGCTGACGTGACCGGCCGGCTTGATGGCACTCGGCGCTACCGGGGTTTCACCGTTCAGGTAGAGCGGGTCGGAGATGCGGCCCACGTGCCACAGCTGCAGCATGATGCGGCCGCCGTTGGCGTGAACGGCCTTGGTGACGTTGGTCCAGCCGCGGACCTGGTCTTCGGACCAGATGCCGGGGGTGTCCGGGTAGCCCACGCCCATCGGGGTCACCGAGGTGGCCTCGCTGAGGATCAGGCCGGCGTCGGCGCGCTGGGTGTAGTACTCGGCCATCAGCGCGTTCGGCACTCGGCCTTCGTCGGCGCGGCAGCGGGTCAGCGGGGCCATGACGATACGGTTGGGCAGTTCCAGGTCACCGATGACGATGGGATCGAAAAGCGTGGTCATTGCGTTACTCCGGGGCGTGAGGGTGGAGGATCAATCGAGGACGGGTTGCGTCTGGTTGGGCTTGCCGCTGAAGGCGATCATCACCGCGATCAGCGCGAGTACGGAGAGCACGGCGCCGGCCAGTGGCACGCGGGTCAGGCCCAGGCCGTGGTCGATGACGCTGCCGCCGACCCAGGCGCCGATGGCGTTGCCGACGTTGAAGGCGCCGATGTTCAGGGTGGCGACGAGGTTGGGTGCGGCACCGCCGACACGGACCACGTTGACCTGCAGGGCGGGCACCGCGGCGAAGGCGGCAGCGGCCCAGATAAAGAGGGTGATCTCGGCCGGAATCAGCGAAGCGCTGGTCCAGCTCAGGACGGTGGAAACCAGCGCCATGGTGGCAAACACGCCGGCCAGGGTCGTGCCCAGGCGCCAGTCGGCGAGGCGGCCGCCGAGGATGTTGCCCAGGGTCAGGCCGAGGCCGATCAGCACCAGGCTCCAGGTGATGCCGCGCGGCGAGACCTGGGTGACTTCGCCCAACAGCGGTGCGACATAGGTGAACAGCGCGAAGACGGCGGCGGAGAACAGCACCGTGGTGCCCAGCGCCAGCCACAGCGGGCCGTTGCGCAGCGCGGCGACTTCCTTGCGCATGTCTACCGCTTCTTCATCGTGCCTCTTCGGCAGCACGCTCCACAGGCCGATCAGCGCGAACACGCCGATCAAGGTGACCGCCCAGAACGGCGAGCGCCAGCCGGCGATCTGGCCCAGCGCGGTGCCGGCCGGTACGCCGAGCACATTGGCCAGGGTCAGGCCGGTGAACATCAGCGCTACGGCGGAAGCCTTGCGGTTGGCCGGCACCAGGCTGGCGGCGACCACCGAGCCGATGCCGAAGAAGGCGCCGTGGCACAGCGCGGTGATGATCCGCGCCAGCATCAGCAGGCCGTAGTTGGCGGCCACGGCGCAGAGCAGGTTGCCGAGGATGAAGATGCCCATGAGCATCAGCAGCGCGGTCTTGCGCGGCAGGCGGGCGGTGAGCAGGGCCATGATCGGCGCGCCGATGGCGACGCTGAAGGCATAGCCGCTGACCAGCCAGCCGGCGGCGGGAATGGTCACGGAGAGATCGCCCGCGACCTCGGGCAGCAGGCCCATGATCACGAATTCCGTGGTGCCGATGGCAAACGCGGACAAAGCGAGGACGAGAAGCGAAGTGGGCATGCGCCTGCTCCTGGAGAATGGGATTGTCTTGGCTGGCAGTAGCCGGTTAAAGCGCTTCGCTCAGGTGGCGAACAAAGGCCTGGATGGTCTCTTCATTGCGTTTGAAGAAGTTCCACTGGCCGACTTTTCGACTGGTCACCAGACCCGCGCGCTGGAGGGTGGCCAGATGCGCGGAAACGGTGGATTGCGATAGACCGGTGCGCTGGTCGAACTTGCCGGCGCAGACGCCGATCTCGAAGGATTGGTGCTCCTGCTCGACGAAGTAGCGCTCCGGGTCCTTGAGCCAGTGCAGCATGTCGCGCCGCACCGGATGGGCCAGGGCCTTGAAGATTTCGTCGAGGTCGATGCCAGGATCGAGAGTGGGTTGTTCAGTCATGGGGCACATCGGTATATCGCGTTGAGACGAACTATATATCGGTCAAAAACGATATGAATTCGTTTGGGGCGATAGTAATGATCGACACCCGTGATAGTAGCCGTTGACCACCCGCGCTACTCTCTGCCCATGAACTACCTCGCGCACCTTCACCTGGGCGGCGACCGGCCCGCCCAACTGCTCGGCAGCCTCTATGGCGACTTCGTCAAGGGGCCGCTGGCCGGCCAGTGGCCCGCCGAAATCGAAGCGGGTATCCGCCTGCACCGGCGCATCGACGCTTTCACCGACAGTCATGCCTTGATACACAGTGCCAAGTCGCGCTTCCCCAGCGAGCGCCGGCGCATGGCCGGCGTGCTGCTGGACGTGTTCTTCGACCACTGCCTGGCCCGCGACTGGGGGCGATTCTCCGGTGAGCCGCTGGAGCACTTCACCCAGCGGGTCTACGGTGTACTGGGCCGCACGCCCGGCCTGCCCGAGCGTCTGGCGCGCATTGCACCGCGCATGGCCGCGCAGGACTGGCTCGGCAGTTATCGGCAGTTCGAGGTGTTGCAGGATGTTGTCTCCGGCATGTCCCGACGCCTGTCGCGGCCGTCCCTGCTGGAGGGCGCCTGGGAGGAGCTGGATCGTCTTTACGAGCCCTTGAGCGGCGATTTCCGTGAGTTTTATCCCGAACTTCAGGAATTCGTCAGAAACCCGCCGAAATCGATGGACGGTCCGGGCTGACTTGATATGCGTCAACCGCCCGGCGGCCCATAGCGTGTGCAATAGACACATCTGAAGGACGACGAGAGGAGCAGCATGATGAAGTCGTTAATGGTCGCAACGGATCTGTCCGGCCGTTCCGAAAAGGCTTTGCACCGTGCGGCAGCGCTGGCCAAGCGCTACGCCTGCCCCTGGACCGTGCTCTACGTGGTCGACGAAGACCAGCCTTCGGCGCTGGTCGAGCAGGAAGTCACCCAGGTGCGCCTGATGCTCGAAGCGCGGCTGGTGGAGCTCACCGAACTGGGCGGCAGCTGCCCGAAACTGCTGGTGGAGCGCGGCGATCCGAATCAACAGATCCTCGCCGCGGCGAAGAAGCAGGACTGCGAGTTGCTGGTGATGGGCGCGCACCGCAAGAGCGTGCTGCGCGACATCTTCGTCGGCACCACGGTGGAGCGGGTACTGCGTGCCGGGCAACTGCCGGTGCTGGTGGTCAACCAGCCGGCCGGCGGCGAGTACCGCGACCTGCTGATAGCCCTCGATACCTCGCCGGCCTCCGCCCACGCGGTGGAAGTGGCCGATGAACTGGGCCTGCTCGAAGGCGCCGTGCGCCGGGGTGTCTACGCTTTCAGCCCGCTGGCCAAGGGCATGATGCAGTACTCCGGAGTGAGCGAGGAGCGCATCGACGAATTCGTCGGCAGCGAATCGCGCCAGGCAGTGGATGAGCTGAAGAAGTTCCTCCACGAACGTCACCTGGAGGAACGCATCGATGAACAACTGGTGGCCGTCGGGCTGCCGGGCAACGTGTTGCAGCGGATGGTCGACAATCATCGGCCCGATCTGCTGGTCATGGGGACTCGGGGTATGGGCGGGATCAAGCGTGCCCTGATCGGCAGTGTTGCCGACTACGCTCTGCGCGAACTGGATTGTGACATCCTGGTCGTGCCGCCGGAGGCTTGAGCCTTCGGCGCCTGGAGACTGTTTTCAGGCTGCGTCGGGCGGCTCGAGGGTGCCGCCCGGCGCAGTTTGAAAGCCGTTTCGTCAGAGTGGGAACCCGTCGGCCGTAGGTTACGGCGGGCTCCAAACCTTCTTCGCTTTCCCTGCCGCTTTGCTGGCAAATCTCAGGCCGCGATGGCCGACTCTTCCTGAACTTCACACACCACTGCCTGGATCGCGGCATGCGCCTGTCTGGCCAGCAGGTTGCGGTCCTGGTGCGCGCTGGACAGCGCTGGCAGCAGGTGGATTTCCACCACACCCCGATCATGGTCGAACAGACGCTTGAGGTGGCTGACCAGATCATCGTCACCGATGAAGGGTGCCAACTCGCACGCCTGGCCGTTGCGGCGGTAGCGCAGCGCCACCGGCTGCACCGGCACCCCAGCCTCGATGGCGCTGGCCATCAGGCGCCCGTGGAAGGTGCGCAGCCCCTGGCCGTTGGTGGTGGTGCCTTCGGGGAAGACCAGCAGCGAGCGGCCGCGCGACAGGTGCGTGGCCAGCTGTGCATTGATCATCCGCGAATCTCCAGATCCCCGGCGGATGAACAGCGTGCCGGCTTTTTCCGCCAGCCAGCCGGCCAGCGGCCACTGGCGCACTTCCGCCTTGGACAGGAAGGTCAGCGGCAGCAGCCCTCCCAGCAGCGGAATATCGACCCAGGACACATGGTTGGAGACCCACAGCATCGGCTGCGCGGGCAACTCGCCGTGCACCTTCAGCTCGAAGGGCAGGGCGCCGGACAGTCGCGCCAGGAACCAGCGCGTCAGGCGCTGGCGCAGGGGCATGCGATCGCCGGGCAGACGTTCCAGCAGGCTGACGAAGCTGGCCAGCGCGAGGCCCACCAGCAGCAGTGACAGCAGGCGGGCAACGCGCAGCCAGGCGCGCAGGCTGCGCATCAGACTGCGGCCTTGAAGTGGCGGGCGTAGCGCGGGCAGAGCTCGTCACGCTTGAGCAGGATGAACACGTCGGCGACGCCGAAGTCCGGGTCCCAGCAGGGTTCGCCACAGATTTTCGCGCCCAGGCGCATATAGGCCTTGAGCAGTGGCGGCAATTCGGCGGTGAGGTTCTCCGGAACATCCATCGGCGGCAGCGGCGTCTTGGGCTCGGCGCGCAGGTTTTCCTGGCACAGGTAGCGGTCGCGCAGGCGCTGCATCACCGCGCGGGCCTGGATGCCGCCGTCGCGCATGGGGATGCTGGCGCAACCCATCAGGTAGCGGTAGCCGCCTTCGTTCAACACTTCGGCCAGCTCGCTCCAGAGCACCGCGATGGTGCCGCCGTTGCGGTAGTCCGGGTCGACGCAGGTGCGGCCGATTTCCAGTACCGGGCCCTGCAGTTCGCCAAGGCCGTCGAGGGCGAATTCCTCTTCGCTGTAGAAACGGCCCAGGCGCCGGGCGGCGCGATGGTCGAGCAGGCGGGTGGTGGCCACCAGCGCGCCGGTGTTGAGGTCGCGCACGCCGATGTGGGCGCAGTGGCGGTCGTAGTCATCCATGTCCAGGCCCTGGTCCGCGCCCTTGAGCTGGGCATCGAACTCGCTGCTGAACACGCGGTAGCGCAGGGCCTGGGCTTCGCGCAGGGCGCGGGCGCCGCGCAGACGCACGGCCTTGAGACGGCGTTCTGCCGGGGTGTCACAGGAGAGGGCGATCTGACTCATGCGAGTGCCTCCGTGAACCGGCCATGCGGGTTGCGGCCGGTCGGCTATGTTGTGCAAGCTCAGGCTAGGAATGACCGGTGTCACGCCCATGACGGTGCGGTGATGCTTGTATGACAAGAACAACGACCTCGAAGGAAGGAGCGCCGCGATGCCCTGGAAATGCCTGCTCGGCCCGCAGGACCGGCTGACACCCGGACTGCCGCTGGACGACTGGTACGCCGAACTGCTCTCTCGCGCAGGGTGTGCCGGCAGCTTCGAACTGGCGGTGCTCGGCGGCCGTCTGGCGACTTCGCCGGGGCTGGCCTTCCTCGCCGGCTACCAGGCGGCGCTGCGCGCCCTCTGGCCGGCTGCGCCGCGCAGCCTGGGCGCGTTGTGCGTGACCGAGAAGAAGAGCGTGCGCCCCGCCGATCTGCAGACCCGCCTCGAAGGCCTGGTGCTGCACGGCCGCAAGGACTTCGCCACCGCCGCCGACAGCGCCGCCTGGTGGCTGGTCGCCGCGCGCGACGAGGAGGACGGCGAGCCGCCGCGCATCGCCATGACCGTAGTGCAGGCCGGCGCCCCCGGCGCGAAGCTGGAAGCGCTGCCGGCCCTGCCGCTGATGCCCGACATCCCACACGCCCGCCTGCTGCTTGACGGTGCCCATTGCGAACGCCTGCCCGGCGATGGCTGGGAGGCCTACAGCAAACCCTTCCGCACCCTGGAAGACACCCATGTGCTGGCGGCGGTGTGCGCCTGGCTCTATGGCCTGGCCGTGGAACACCAGTGGCCGGCGGAACTGGTGCTGCGCCTGACCGGCGTGCTCGCCGGTTGCGCCGAAGTCAGCCGGCAGCCTGCCTCGCAGCCGGAAACCCACCTGCTGTTGGCCGGCGTGTTCAGCCTGTTCGAAGGTCTTGCCGCTGCACTGGATGCCGCTTTTGCGTCTGCTGATGCGGAGCTGGCAGCGGTGTGGAAACGGGACAAGGGCGTGCTCGCCATCGCCGGTGCGGCACGGGCCAAGCGACTGGAGAAAGCGAGGGTGGCAATAGGCCTTGACCCACGTCAGTGAGGGCCTGGGGAGGGGACGTTAGCCTTACGGAAATTTCTGAGATACCAAGAAATTTCCGCAGGGCTACCCACTGTTTTCCCTCCCACTGTTTTAGGAAATCCCCTCATGCGACGCGAACCCATCGTGCTGTTCGACGACGGTAAACACCAATGCCTGTGTTTCGACGATCTGGTCAGTGGCGATGGTGTGCAATCCAACCAGTTCCTCATCGTCGACCACGACAAGCGCCTGCTGCTCGATCCGGGCGGCGACCTGACCTATACCCCGCTGTCCCTGGAACTCTCCAAGCTGTTCCCGCTGCAGGACCTGGACTACATCTTCGCCTCGCACCAGGACCCGGACATCATCGCCGCGCTGGACAAGTGGTTGCTGCACACCCGCGCCAAGGTGATCTGCTCCAAGCTCTGGGCGCGCTTCCTGCCGCACCTCACGGCGAGCTACCTGGCGGTCAGCCACGGCATCTCCACCTATGACCGCGTGATCCCGTTGCCGGACCGTGGCGAGTCGGTGCAACTGGGCCGCTGCCAGCTGAAGATGATCCCCGCGCACTTCCTCCACTCGGTGGGCAACTTCCAGGTCTTTGATCCGGTCAGCAAGATCCTCTTCTCCGGTGACATGGGCGCCTCGCTGGTGGACGACGCCAGCCCGGTACAGGACTTCGCCGCCCACGTACCGCACATGGAAGGCTTCCACCGCCGCTACATGGCCTCGAACAAGGTCGGCCGGCTGTGGGCCAACATGGTTCGTCGCCTGGACATCGAGATGATCGTCCCGCAGCACGGCCGGCCTTTCGTGGGCAAGCCCATGATCGGTGCCTTCCTCGACTGGATCTCCGACCTGCAATGCGGCATGGACCTGATGGGACCGGACGACTACCAGGTGCCACGCTGACCGGTTCCAGGCTGACCGATTGCGCCAATCGTCCTTGATTACGGCACGATCGGCGCTTAATCCGTCATCTTCACCGTGCTAGGGTGCGGGCCGACCTGATAACAAGAGGCCCGCCGATGCCCTTCGCCCCCTTCCGCCCAGCGCTGCGCGCGCTGGCGCTGGCCACCTGCCTGCTGAGCAGCCACGCCCACGGCGCCGAAACCTGGCCCGAGGCCGACTGGCCCCATGGCGCAACGCCCAGCGGCGTTGCCGTGCAGGAATTCGAGAACTACGCCTTCCCCACCCGCGACGACGACACCCGCAAGGGCGTGCGCACCGACGCCGTGGTGGTCATCCGTGACGGCCAGTTGATCTACGAGCGCTATGCCGGCCCGACCCGTGCCGAAACTCCGCACCTGGCCTGGTCGATGAGCAAGAGCGTTATGGCCAGCGTGCTTGGCGTGGCCTTTGGCGAGGGCAAGTTCCAGCTCGACGACCCGGTCGCACAGCATTACCCGCCCTTCGCCAACCACCCTGATATCAAGATGCGCGACTTGCTGCACTGGGCCTCGGGCCTGGCCTGGCAGGAAGAGTACGAGTACGCACCGGTGCGCTCCTCGGTGGTGGCGATGCTCTACACCCGTGGCCGCGATGACATGGCGAAGTTCACCGCCGGCTTCCCCGCCGACGCCGAGCCGGGCAAGCGCTTCCGCTACTCCAGCGGCGACAGCAACGTGCTCTCCGCTACGCTCAAGCAGATGGTCGGCAAGGACTACGCGAACTATCCCTGGACCGCGCTGTTCGAGCCGCTGGGCATCCAATCCGCAGTCTGGGAGCGTGACGCCAGCGGCACCTTCGTCGGCTCCTCCTACGCGTACATGACCGCCCGCGATCTGGCGCGCATCGGTCTGCTGATGGAACGCGGCGGACGCTGGAAGGACCGCCAGCTACTGCCACAGGACTGGCTGAAGTTCGTCCTCGCACCGTTCCCGGAGTACCAGCCCGATCCGAAGAAACCCAATGAGGCGGTGCCCGGCGGGCAATGGTGGCTCAACCGCCCGGTGGCCGGCGCGCCCGCGCCCTGGCCGGATGCGCCCGAGGACACCTTCGCCGCCCTCGGCCACTGGGGCCAGGCGCTGTATGTGATCCCCGAACAGAAGCTGGTGATCGTCCGCTACGCCGACGACCGCGACGGCAGCTACCAGCACGACACCTTCCTCAAGCTTGCCCAGGTGGCCTTCGCCCACGGGGAGGTGCAGCCATGATCCGTCGTCATCCGATCCTCACCGCGTTGGTCCTGCTGCTACTCGCCCTGGTGACCACGGCCTGGCAGAACCGTGTCCATCTCGCCGCGTTCCCCGGCATCATCGGCGCCTATACCGCCAAGGAATACTGCTCCTGCCGCTACGTTATGGGGAACTCGGCGGACTATTGCCGGGCCTATACCAGGCAGTACGTGCCGACCAGCGCCTTCCTCGACGACGAAGCGCGCAAGCGGGTGACCGCCCGCGGCCTCGGCAGTACGCAGACAGCCGCCTGGCTCGGTGCGCGCGAGGGATGCCAACTGATGCCCCAGGCGGATGACTTGCCCGAATCGGGCAGCCACTGACGGGCGCGTTCCACGGAGCGGGGCGGCCCGCTTCGGAGGATCAATGCGTTACCTGATGTGTATATTGCTCGTGCTGACGAGCCCCTTTGCGCTGGCCGAATGGCAACTGGACGGCGACACTTCGCGGATCAGCTTCGTCTCGGTCAAGCGCGGCAAGATGGCGGAGGTGCAGCGCTTCGACCGCCTCTCCGGGCAGATCGACGACAAGGGCGCGGTGCGCGTGCTGGTGCCGCTGGAGTCCATCGACAGCGGCCTGGCGCTGCGCGACGAGCGCATGCGCAATTCCTTCTTCGAGATCGAGCGCTTCCCCGAGGCGATCATCAGCAGCCAGCTCGACCTGAGCCGTTACGAGGACCTGCAGGTCGGCCAGTCGCGCCAGGAAACCGTCGACTTCAACCTCGACCTGCATGGCCAGCAGCGCCGGCTCAAGTCCGAGGTGCTGGTCAGCCGCCCCAGCGAGACCCGCATCGAAGTGACGACCCTGGAGCCGCTGGTGCTCAAGCTGATCGACTTCGACCTGGAAGAGAAGCTCGAGCCGCTCAAGGAAGTCGCCAACGTGCCTTCCATCACCCCTGAGGTGCCGGTATTCGCGGTGCTGGGGTTCAGCCAGGTGATCAAGCAGGCGCCGTGATACGCACGCCATGGCCCTGTAGGAGCGGGCCATGCCCGCGATCCGCCGGCAGGGCCGGCGCCTTCCTCAACTCCGATGTTGGTCCTGTATTGCTGCGTTGGCTTGGGGATTTCTGCGCCGCTTCGGCGTGCGCGCGGACTTCTTGTTTCGCCCCCTCGGGCGAGTCCCTTTTGGCAAACGTCGGATAGCCGCCCTCCCAAAAGGAACCAAAAGGTCTTGCCCCGGACATCCGGTTTTTCGCTTAGGCGAAAAATTCCCTCGTTGAAGCGAAGTTTCAGGGGCCCGCGCTGACGGGCCATCCCTGGCCCGACAGCGCTCTCGCGACATCCATGTCGCTCAACCCCTGAAACTCCGATTCAACGAGGCCTCCTGAACGGGGCCGTTCGGAGTGCGCTGAGGTTTATCTGGAACTCTTCAAGTGCCAGAGCCAGAGCCAGAGCCATGCCGAGATATGTGGCTTTTCGTAGGAGCGAGCTTGCTCGCGAACCGCACGGCACAGCGCCAATCGCGAAGACGGTCGGTCTCAAGCCCACGCCGCAATCGCCGGCACCTCGTGCTGGAAGCGAAACCCGGACCCCACGCTGCAACTGGAAGCGCCGATGAGCACGAAGGTGAGCAGCAGGATGGCCTTCATGGCGTGGCTCCTCTGATTCAGGATCGAACAGCCTCCAGTCTAGGCCGCGCCGCTCGATGTGCGCCGAAGGTAAGGAAGCTGCCCAACGCGAACAGCCAGGCGCTGACCCCGCCGTAGCCGAGCACCCAGCCGAAACCTTGCGTCAGTGCTGCGCGGGCGCCGTCCGGATCGTCCGTGCCCAATCGCCCGCTGGCGATGCTCGCCGCCAGTTGCAGTTTCTCGCTGCCGTCCACGCCTTGTAACGCAGCAGCGACGCCCCAGAGCAGGATCAGCCCCATCACCGCGATGTTGATCGCCAGGGAGATCATCCGCGCGCTCATGTCGATGCCCGAGGCCATGCCGGCGCGGGCGGCGTTCACGGCGGCGGTGGAGGTGTTGGTCACCGTGGTGTTGGTCAGGCCCAGGCCGATGCCGGCCACCACGCAGCCAGGCAGCAGGGTCAGCCAACTGGAGTGATCCACGGCGCTGCCCCAGAGCATCAGAAAGAAGCCGGCGCCGATCACGAACATCCCGCCGGGGATCACCCAGCCGGGCTGGAAGCGATGCGCCAGGCGCTCGGCAATCGGCGGCACCACCAGGGTCGGCAGGGTGTACGCGAGCAGCGACCAGCCGGCCTTCACATCGTCGTAGCCGAGCACGCCGTGGTAGTAGACCGGCAGGTAGATCATCAGCGGCCAGAAGCTCACGTTCATCCCCGCCGAGGCGAACATCGCGCCGGAGAAGGCGCGGATGCGCAGCACCGTGAAGTCGAACATCGGGTGGGCGACGCGGCGCTCGATGAGAACGAAGGCGATCAGGCAGGCGAAGCTGAGCAGCAGGATCGCCAGCGCTGCCGGACTGGCGAAGCCCATGTCCGCGCCCTGGGTGATGTAATACACCGTGCCGAGCACCGCCAGCGACAGCGTGAGCATGCCGCCGACATCCAGCCGTTCAGCGGCCGGATCGCGCGATTCCACCGCGCCGTACTGCGCCAGCGCCAGCGTGAGCAGGGCAAGCGGCCCGTGCACCAGGAACACCCACTGCCAACTGGCCAGGGCGACGATGACGCTGCCGACGATCGGCCCGAACCCCAGGCCGATGCCGAACACCACGCCCCAGGCGGCAAAGGCGCGCACGCGCTCGGCCGGGTCGCTGAACTGGCTGGTGAGCACGGCCACCTGGCAGATCAGCATCACCCCGCCGGCGGCGCCCTGCAGGAAGCGCCCGGCGATCATGGTCGGCATGTCGCTCGCGAGCCCGCAGAGCAGCGAGGTGGCACCGAACAGCGCCAGGCTGATGACGAACAGGCGCTTGCGGCCGAAGCGGTCGGCCAGGGTGCCGGCGGCCATCAGCACGCTGGTGACAGCGATGGTGTAAGCGTTCATCACCCATTGCAGGTCCTGGAAGTCGCCGTGCAACACACGCTCCAGGGCCGGCAGGCTGGCCGGCACGCTGGAAATTTCCAGGCCGAACATCATCGAGGACAGGCACACCGCCGCCAGGGCGATGAGGTTTCTGGGATTGTGGTGGGCAGTCATGGGAGTGGGCTCCGTGTGGCGAGCCACCATTGTCGAAAAGAACAGGGTTCCCCATTGGTGCTATTTCGTCCCATCATTGCGTCTTCTCAGGATTCAAATGGGGCGCGCTATGGACGACCGACTCGATGGCATCGCCACCTTCGTCCAGGTGGTCGATGCCGGCAGCTTCGCCGTGGCGGCGGAGCGCCTGAACCTCACGCGCTCGGCGGTGGGCAAGGCCATCGCCCGGCTGGAGGCGCGCCTGGGCGTGCGCCTGCTGCAACGCACCACGCGCAGCCAGAACCTCACCGACGACGGCCAGGTGTTCTACGACAGCTGCGTGCGGGCGCTGGCCGAGCTGGACGCCGCGCACACCGCGCTGGAAGGCGGGCGCCTGGAGCCGCGCGGGCGCTTGCGGGTCAGCGTGCCGATCTCCTTCGGCCACCTCTGCGTGGCGCCGCTGATGCTGGCGCTGGCGCGGCAATATCCGTCGCTGAAGATCGACCTGTCCTTCACCGACCGCCGTGTCGACCTGGTGGAGGAGGGCATCGACCTGGCCGTGCGCATCGGCCCGCTGAGCGACAGCGCCACACTTGCCGCCCGCAAGCTGGGCGTGCAGTACACCGGTATCGGCGCGGCGCCGTCGTACATCGCCGAGCATGGCATGCCGGACCACCTCGACGATCTTGTCGGCCACGCGTCCATCAGCTACTCCGTCGCAGGTGTCACCTCGCCCTGGGACATGCGCGACGACGACGGCTACGCCAGGCGCATCGAGATGGACCCGCAACTGAGCATGGACGACCTGCAGGCCATTACCGCCGCCGCCATTGCCGGCTTCGGCCTGGCGCGCCTGCCGACCTGGCTGCTGGCGCGGCACGTGAAGCGTGGCGAACTGGTGGTGGTGAAGGGACGCTGCAGGTTGCCGCCGCTGGATATCCATGCGGTGTGGCCCAAGACCCGCTATATGCCGTCGAAGATTCGCTGCGCCATCGATGCGCTGGTGGCCGGGATTCCCGCGTTGCTCGCCGACTGAACCATTGGCGCTGGCGCCTGCCCAATGGGCTCGCCGCTCGGCGGTTTGCAAGCGGACGGCGGGCCGCTATCGTTGGCCGTTGATCCATCCGTATTTCATGTAAGGGATTTCATGCGCTCGCTGTTCGCCTTCGTCTTCGCGGCCTGCTTCGCCGCTTCCGCCCAGGCTGCCTGGTACCTCGACTACGAGTCCTCGCGGCTGACCTTCGTCACCACCAAGAACGCCGACATCGCCGAGGTGAACCGCTTCCTGGTGATGCACGGCAAGGTGGAGGAACAGGGGCAGGTGGAGCTGCGCATCGAGATGGACTCGCTGAGTACCGGTATCCCGCTGCGCGATGAACGTCTGCGCGAGAAGCTGTTCGACACCGAGAAATTCCCCGAGGCGCGCATCACCTCGCGCATCGACCTGCGCCCGATCACCGATCTCGCCAGCGGCGTGCAGCTGGAAATGCGCCTGCCGCTGCGCCTGGAGCTGAATGGGCAGGCGAAGGACTACCGCACCGACGTGCTCATCACCCGCCTGGACGAGCACCGCTTTCAGGTGGTGACCCTCGCGCCGTTGGTGATCAACGCCGCTGACTTCGGCCTCGCGCCGGGGGTGACGCAGCTGCGCAAACTGGCCGGGCTGAAGAGCATCGGCCTGTCGGTGCCGGTAGGCGCCGTGCTGATCTTCGCCTCGCGGTGAGCGGCCCGATCTTCCCCTGGCGGACGGGCAACCGTTTCGCCCTGCTCTGCGATGGCGAGCGCTTCTTCCCGCGCATGTTCGAAGCCATCGACAGCGCCGGGCGGCAGATCGAACTGGAACTTTACCTGGTGGAAAGCGGCAGCTGCGCCGAGGCGTTGCTGGACCGGTTGTTGGCCGCGCTGGCGCGCGGTGTGAAGGTGCGCTGCCTGTTCGACGCCTTCGGCAGCCTGAAGCTGTCCAGCGCCTGGTCGCGCCAGTTCGTGGAGGCCGGCGGCGAGCTGCGCTATTACAACCCGCTGAACTGGAAGGCCGGGCTGCGCAACCTGTACCGCGACCACCGCAAGCTGTTGTTGGTGGACGAGCGCATCGCCTATGTCGGCGGCACCGGCGCCACCGACGAGTTCTGGTCGGCGCGGGATAATCGCAGCGACTGGCACGAAGTGATGGTGGAGATGACCGGCCATGTCGTCGGCGACTGGCAGCGTCTTTTCGAGCGGCAGTGGAATGCCTGCCTTGGCGTGCGCGCCTGGAAGCCCCGCGAGGAAGTCCTGCTGACCCGCCTGCCGCCGCTCCCCAGCTACGGGGAAGGCCTGGCGCGGGTCGCCTATGCCGACGCCGGGCAGCACCGCGACATCCTCCAGGCGCTGGTGCGTTCGTTGCGTGGCGCGCACCAGCGGGTGTGGCTGGCGACGCCATACTTCCTGCCGACCTGGAAAGTCCGCCGCGCGCTGCGCAAGGCGGCCCAGCGCGGCGTCGACGTGCGTCTGCTGCTCACCGGGCGGCTCACCGACCATGCGCCGGTGCGCTACGCCGGCCAGCGTTACTACCCCGGTCTGTTACGCGCCGGGGTGAAGATCTTCGAGTACCAGCCGCGTTTCCTTCATCTGAAGATGGTACTGGTCGATGACTGGGTCAGCGTCGGCTCGTGCAATTTCGATCATTGGAACCTTCGGTTCAATCTGGAGGCCAATGTAGAAGCGTTCGATCCGGCCTTCACCGCGGCGGTTGCCGATTGCCTGGTCGCCGACTTCGCGCAGAGCCGCGAGATCGACCTGGCTTTCTGGCGCGCGCGCCCTTGGTGGAAACGCCTGCGCGAGCGCCTGTGGGGCTCGCTGGACCGACTGGTGGTGAACTTCCTCGACCGCCGCCGATGATGTCGTAGTGCGTCCAGCTGCCGTTCGTCTAGTCGAGAGGAGAGAAGCGTGGACGGGTTGCAGAAGAAGGAGCGTTTCATCGGGCTGGAATGGCTGCGCTTCCTGATGGGCCTTTACGTGGTGATCTACCACACGCTGCACAGCTACCCGGCCGAGCAGAAGTTCGCGGGCCTGGATGACCTCACCGCGCTGGGCTTCTTCGCCACCAGCACTTTCTTCGTGCTTTCCGGCTTCCTGCTCTGCCACGTCTATGTGACCGACGGGCAGTTGCGCGAGAGCCCGCGCAGCTTCTTCACCAAGCGCCTGTCCAACCTCTACCCGCTGCACATCTTCTCGATCCTCCTGACCATCGGCGTGCTGCTGGTGGTGAGCGGGCTGGGCATCGGCCCTGACCTCGATCAGGCGACGCCGCGCTTCGTCATCTACGACACCAACGAGGCGATTGGCCGGCTGCAGCCGGAGCTGTTCCACCACTGGATGAGCGACCGTGAGCTGCTGTTCAACAGCATTCTCCAGCTCACCATGATGCAGGCCTGGAACCCGTACTACCTGACCTTCAATGCGCCGCTCTGGTCGCTGTCGACGCTGTTCTTCTTCTACCTGTGTTTCCCTTTCGTCGCACCGCGCCTGGCGCGCCTGCAGCACAAGTGGCGCTGGTTGCTGGTGTTGTGGCTGCTTTACCTGATCCCGCCGATCCTGGTGGTCGCCAGCGAGCAGTACGGCATGCCCTGGACCGGCCTGCTGCACCGCAACCCGCTGCTGCGTCTGCCGGAGTTTCTCAGCGGGATCCTCGCCTACGGGCTGTTCCGCGAGTACAAGGATGCCGGTCGCCTGCCAGGGCGAGGGATGCTGGCGGCGATGGGCGCCTTCGTGCTGGCGAATTTCCTCATCGCCGATTACCTCTACACCCACGGCGCCAAGTTCTGGTACTTCCTCCTGCACAACGGCCTGCTGCTGCCGGCGCAGCTGGTGCTGGTCTACCTGAGCGCCTTGCCGCGCGATCCGAAGAGCAGTTTCGTCCGCCACTGGTCGCCGCGGCTGGGAGCGGCGTCGCTGTCGCTTTTCGCCCTGCACGTGCCGCTGTTCACTTTGTTTTCGCGGACCGAAAAATTGATCCGGGCGCCGGGTGATTGCCTGGCGGATTGGGCCTTCTGCGTCGAGTCGGCCACCCACCAGCAGCTGTCGCTGTGGCTGTATCCGCTGTTTCTGCTGTTCATGGTCACCAGCTGCGTGCTGGTGCAGGAGCGCTGCGTGGTGCCGGTGCGCAAATGGCTGGTGCGGCATCTGTTGCCGGCGCCGCCCGCCAGGCGACGACGGGTAGCGACGGAGCCGTGATCCCCGGTCCGGGCTGTTCGCGAGCAACCTCGCTTCTAAGAAGAGCACGGCCCGATCCAGTAAGCGAGCGTGCTCGCGAAGCGGATGCTATGTCGGGCCTCGCCAGCTCTGCCGACTTGCGTTGCCCGTGCTAGGTTTTCAGCAGCACCGCCGCTATGGCCCCTCGCGGACGACGACCACCATGCCCCAGGACATCCGCCTGCTCAGCGGCGACGCCATCCGCCCCTTCATCGATGACCTGGCGCGACTGCGCATTACCGTGCTCCGCGAGTATCCGTACCTCCACGATGGCAGTCCGGAGTACGAAGCCGGGTACCTCGACAGTCATGTGCGCTCGGCCTGGAGCCTGTGCGTACTGGTGATCGACGAGGGCCGGGTAGTGGGGGCTTCGACCGGGCTGCCGCTGCTGGACGAGGCCGAGGCTTTCCAGCAGCCGTTCCTGACGCAGGGCTGGAATCCGGAGCGAATCTTCTACTTTGGCGAGTCGGTGGTTCTGCCGGAGTACCGCAACGCCAATCTCGACCTGCTCTTCTTCGAGGAACGCGAGCGCTTTGTGCGCGGGCTGCATCGCTTCGACTGGTGTGCCTTCTGCGCCCTTCGGCGGCCGCCGGAGCACACCGCGCGACCTGCCGGCTACCGCTCGCCGGACGCCTTCTGGCTGCAGCGTGGCTTTACGCCGCAGCCCTCCCTGCAGACGGAGTACCACTGGCGTGATATCGGCGAGCAACGGCAGACAGCCAAGTCGATGATGTTCTGGCTCAAGGAACTCACCTGATGGACATCGCCGTTCAGAACACTGGATCAGCGATCGGTATGCGCCGGTGACCCGGCCTGGCCGAGAAGTGATCGACCCGGACTTTCGACGGGTGGCAAGGCGCAAAGCGCTGGTTATGCTCCGGGTATAACCATAAGAGGGACTTTCCATGCTCCGAGTGGCCCTGTGCGCCCTTCTCCTGATGCTCGCTGGTTGCAGCTCGCCCGGTGCGTTCTTCGGCGCGGTGGACGGGCCGCCGTTCGGCGCGCTGCCGGCGGATGCGCAGCAGGCCACGGTGTATATCTACCGGCCGCAGAACCAGTGGTCCGACGAAGAGCTGGAGGCACCCGGCCTGTTCATCAACAACGAGCTGATCGGCAGCCTGCCGAGCAACGGCTACTTCGCCCTGAGCTTCGCCCCTGGCAGTTACCCCTTGCAGATGCGGCGCCCGCTGCTGGGCAGCTTCTGGACCTTCTTCGCCGGCGGCAGCCTGGACTTCACCCTGATCGCCGGCTTCACCCTGGAAGCCCGTGCTGGCGAGGTGTACTACCTGCGCTACGACGAAACCCACACGCCACCCAAGTACGAGCACACGGCAGGGCAGGGGGCCGGCCCGCTGCAACTGGTGGGCAAGGAACTGGGCTCGCGGGAAATCCCCGCCACGCGGCAGGTGCAGGAGCCGGTGAGCATCGCCGCCGGTGGCAAGGAAGTCGAAGGGCCGGGCTTCTTCGAGCGAATCGGGCTCTGAAGCGAAACTTCCGCTCAGCCCCCGGCACAGGCATGTCTTACCCATAGCTTGCTAAGGAAATTTCGGCCGTCGCTTTGGGAATCCAGGCGATATCGGGCTTTCTTGCAGCGGCAGAAGAATCGTGACTCCACATTCAGGGAGTCACGCTATGGAACAAGCCGACAGCAACAAGATCGGGGTGGTGGCGGCCACTCTGATGGTGGCGGGCAACATGATGGGCTCGGGTGTGTTCATGCTGCCGGCCAACCTTGCCACCACCGGCGGCATCGCCCTTTATGGCTGGTTCATCACCATCGTCGGTGCGGTTTCGCTGGCGCTGGTGTTCGCCAAGCTGTCGGCCATCGACCCGGCGGCGGGTGGCCCCTACGCCTATACGAAGAAATCTTTCGGCAACTACATGGGCTACCAGACCAACCTGATCTACTGGTTGGCCAACGTGGTGGGCAACGTCGGCCTCGCGGTGGCAGGCCTTGGCTACCTGTCGCACTTCTTCCCCAGCCTGAAGGACCCGCTGGTCTCTGCCATGGCGCAGATCGCGGTGATCTGGTTCTTCACCTACGCGAACATCCTCGGGCCCTCGGTGGTCGGCAAGCTGCAGTCGTTCACGACGGTTTTTGCACTCTTCCCCATCATCGGCATGGCCTTGCTCGGCTGGTTCTGGTTCAGCGGCGACATCTACGAGGCTGGCTGGAACGTCTCCGGCAAGAGCGGCTTCGAAGCCGTGGGCTCGACGCTCAACTACACGCTGTGGGCGTTCATCGGCGTTGAAAGCGCCTCGGTATCGGCGGGCGTGGTGCGCGATCCGGCGCGCAACGTGCCTATCGCGACTGTTGGGGGCGTGCTGATCGCGGCCGTCTGCTACGTACTCAGTTCCACGGCGATCATGGGCATGATCCCGAACAAGGACCTGCTCGCTTCCAGCGCGCCATTCGCCGATGCCGCGCGTCTGGCGTTGGGCGATACCGCCGCCAACGTCGTCGCTCTCTGCGCTGCCATCGGCTGTCTCGGATCGCTCGCCGGGTGGACGCTGCTGGTCGGGCAGACCGCCAAGGCGGCGGCGGACGACGGCCTGTTCGGCAAGGTGTTCGCCAAGGTCAACGCCAAGGGGGTGCCGTCGGCGGGGTTGGCCATCGTCGCGGCGATCATGAGCATCCAGGTGCTGGCGACCATGTCGCCCACCGCCAGCGAGCAGTTCGGCAAGATCGCCTCCATCGCGGTGATCATGACCTTGCTGCCGTACATTTACTCGGCCATCGCCATCAAGGTGATGGGCTACGGGAAAATGCCCGCCCGCCAATATGGCTTCTACACCTTCGTCGGCATTATCGCGGCCATCTACAGCCTCTGGGCGATGGTCGGCTCCGATGGCGAGCAGACCCGCTGGTCGCTGATCTTCGTGGTCTCCACGATCATCTTCTACGAGTTGTCGATCAACAGCATGCGCACCGTCGAGGAAACCGGCGTCCATCCGGGCGGCGTTTCGCCGGGCTGGATCCGCTTCGGCACCCTGGCGCTGACCATCATCGCGCTGGCGGCGATGTTCTGGGTCTCGGTCGGCCGCCACGACAACCTCAACCTGCGCCCGCGGGTACCTCAACCTGCTGCCGCTGCGGTAACCGTGCCGGCTGCTCCCGCAGCCGCCGTACAAAACCCCAACTGATCCCGTCGCCTGCACGCATTCTCCGATAGTGCTGAAGGCGGGGCAGGCGTCTGCCTGGCTGGCGGCTCGAGAACCGCCAGCCGAACCAAGGAGTTGCCATGTCTGAGTCCGTTACCAAGAACACGCTGGATATCCTGGTGTTGATGGTCCACGAGGGGCTGGAGCAGCCCTCGTCCGCAGGGCGAGCTGCGCGTGCGCTGGTCGAGGATCTGCAGCGGCGCGGAGTGTCCGTGCTGCTTGCGCAGAGCGCCGAGGACGCCTGCGCAGTGATCGAATCGAATCCGGCGCTGCAATGCCTGCTGCTGAACTGGGAATTGCCCGGCGGTGCGCTGTCGGTGCTGCAGACGCTTCGTCAGCGCCATGCGCAACTGCCGGCCTTTCTCATGGCGTCGCGCGGTGATGCGGCATCCATCGATCTGCAGGCGCTGCGCCTGTCGGATGACTTCATCTGGCTGCTGGAAGACACCACCGACTTTATCGGCGGGCGCATCATTGCGGCTGTCGAACGGTATCGCGAGGCGGTGCTGCCGCCGATGTTCAAGGCGCTGATGAAGTTCTCCCGTGTCTATGAATACTCCTGGCACACGCCGGGCCACACGGGTGGAACGGGCTTCCTCAAGGCGCCGGCTGGCCGCGCCTTCTTCGATTTCTTCGGTGAGGAGCTGTTGCGTTCGGACCTGTCGATCTCCGTCGGCGACCTGGGCTCGCTGCTCGATCACAGCGGTCCCATCGGTGAGAGCGAGCGCTACGCCGCGCGGGTGTTCGGCGCCCACCGCAGCTACCACGTCACCAATGGTTCCTCGACCTCCAACCGGGTCATCCTGATGGCCAGCGTCACCCGTGACCAGATCGCGCTGTGCGACCGCAACTGCCACAAGTCGGCGGAGCATGCGATGACCATGTCGGGGGCGATCCCGACCTACCTGGTGCCGTCGCGCAATCACCTCGGCCTGATCGGCCCGATCCTGCCGGAACGCCTGACCGCGGTGGCGGTGAAGCGTCACATTGCCGACAACGCATTGGCACATCCGGGCATCGATCCCACGCCGCGCCACGCGATCATTACCAACTCCACCTACGACGGCCTTTGCTACAACGTGGCGCGGGTAGAAGAGCTGCTCGGGCAGAGTGTCGACCGCCTGCACTTCGACGAAGCCTGGTACGGCTATGCGCGCTTCAACCCGATCTACCGCCAGCGTCACGCCATGCATG
The DNA here is from genome assembly GCF_022380625.1 of Pseudomonas sp. DP-17. Lineage (NCBI taxonomy): Bacteria > Pseudomonadati > Pseudomonadota > Gammaproteobacteria > Pseudomonadales > Pseudomonadaceae > Pseudomonas > Pseudomonas sp. DP-17. Next base: position 1,136,857 of record NZ_JAKSXG010000001.1, on the reverse strand, counting down.
GCGACCCCGCCGAGCACACGGCAGACCGTCCCACGGTATTCGCCACCCAGTCCACCCACAAGCTGCTGGCGGCCTTGTCCCAGGCCTCGTTCATCCATGTGCGTGACGGGCGCAATCCGGTGGAGCATGCGCGTTTCAACGAGTCGTTCATGATGCATGCGTCCACCTCGCCGCAGTACGCGATCATCGCCTCCAACGATGTGTCGGCGGCAATGATGGACGGGCAGGGCGGCGAGGCCCTGACCACCGATGCGATCCGCGAGGCGGTAGCGTTCCGTCGCTTGCTGGCACGCCTGAACAACGACTTCGCCGAGCAGGGCGACTGGTTCGTCGATGCCTGGCAGCCCGATGAGGTGCGCGATCCGAAAACGGGTCGCAAGGTACCGTTCTTCGAGGCGGACGAGGAACTGCTGGTCCGCGATCCGCAGTGCTGGACCCTGGCGCCGGGAGCGCAATGGCACGGTTTCGGCGAGATCGAAGACGGCTACTGCATGCTCGACCCGATCAAGGTCTCGGTGGTGACGCCCGGTGTTGCACCGGGAGGTGGGTTGATGCCCGTGGGCATACCTGCCGCAGTCCTCACGGCTTATCTGGCGCAACAAGGCATCGTGGTCGAGAAGACCACCGATTTCACCCTGCTGTTCCTCTTCTCCATCGGCGTCACCAAGGGCAAGTGGGGCACGCTGGTGAACGCCTTGCTGGGCTTCAAGCGCGATTACGACGCCAATCTCCCACTCTCGCGGGCGCTGCCGCAGCTGGTCGCGAGTTGGCCGGAGCGTTACGCCGACATGGGGCTCAAGGACCTCTGCGACCGGATGTTCGAAGCCATGGCGGAGCTGCAGACCACCACGCTGATGGGCCAGGCGTTCTCGTTGCTACCCGAGCCGCGGATGACGCCAACCGCCGCCTATGAGCAACTGGTGAAGAACAACATTGAGCGGCTGGCCCTGGAGGAAATGAGTGGCCGCACCGTCGCCACGGGAGTGGTGCCTTATCCGCCGGGCATTCCGCTGTTGATGCCGGGTGAGAATGCTGGCCCAGGCAGCGGCCCGGTACTGGGTTACCTGAAGGCGCTCGAAGCCTTCGACCGCCGCTTCCCAGGCTTCGCCCACGATATCCATGGCGTCGAGGTCGAGGACGGTTTCTACCGTATCGCCTGCCTCAAGGACTGACCCCAGCCGAATGAAAAGCCGACGCCGGAGTGCGCTCCGACGTCGGCTTTTCCTGTCTGGGTGTCCGTTTTCTGGGGTATGAGATGAACTCATAGCTCCTTGAGTTTTTATGGTTACCGGGCCGAATTGGCCCGGTGCTAAAAATCGTCGCACCAGCTCATCGACAACAACAAAGAGCGACGCGACATGATCACTTTCCTGCTTTCCCCGCCCTGGATCCGTCCTCCGCATTCCGCCCTGTCCGGTGCCGTCGCGCAGCCGTCCGACTCGCCTGTCGATTCCTGACCCTCCACCATTTTTCACACGACTTTCTCCCGGCGCCCCTGCGCTGGTTTTGCCACGGGCCGCGTACGCGGGCCCGGGCTTTCCTGCACCCCCCACGGTTCCCATGAGGTACCCCATGAAAAAGCTCGACCTGTATATCGGTGAAGGTTTCGAAGGGCCCGGCGTCAACGCCGCGCACATCAACATCCTGCTCGGCCCGCGCAACGGCCCGGCCGGCCAGGCATTTGCCGGCAGCCTCGCCTCGCCCAGCCAGGGACACTGCCCGTTCATGGTGATTGCCCAGCCGAACATTCCGGTCAAACCCATGACCCTTTACGTGAACAAGGCCGAGATCAACGGTGACCTGCACGCCAACGCCACCTGGGGCGCGTCCCAGGCCGGCATCGCCAAGGCCGTCACCGAGGCGCTGCTGGACGGCACCCTGCCGCCTGAAGCCGAGGACGAGTGGGCCATCGTCACCGCCAACTGGGTCAACCCGTCCTGCGATGACCTGGATGCCGTCTACCTGAACAACTACAACGCCTGCCGCACCGCGATCCGCGCGGCGCTGAGCTGCGAGCCCGAGCGCGCGCAGCTGGCCGACGTGGTCAATGCCATCGCCAACCCTTTCTACACCCCCAAGGCCTGAGGTCCGCAGCATGGAATACATCCGTCTCGGCCACTCCGGCCTGCAGGTTTCCAAGCTGTGCCTGGGCACCATGAACATGGGCACCCCGGACTGGAAGCCGTGGATCTTCGATGAGCAGAAAAGCGAGCCGATCGTGAAGCATGCGCTGGATGCCGGCGTGAACTTCATCGACCTCGCCGACTTCTACTCGGCCGGCGTCGGCGAGGAAGTGGTCTGCCGCATCCTCAAGCGCCTGGTGCGCCGCGAGGACGTGGTGATCACCACCAAGGTCGGCTATGGCACTCGCCCCGGCATCAACGCCAGCGGCCATTCGCGCAAGCACATCATGGATGGCATCGATGCCTCCCTGAAGCGCATGGGCATGGATTACGTCGATATCTACATGCTGCATTTCTACGACGTGAACACCCCGGTGGAAGAAGTGATGGGCGCGCTGAACGACATCGTTCGCGCCGGCAAGGCCCGCTACATCGGCGTGTCCACCATGCTCACCGGCCAGCTGGCGAAGATCCTCATGGCCTGCGAGCGCAACGGCTGGGTCAAGCCGATCAACATGCAGCTGCAGCTCAACTGCGCCTACCGCGAGGAAGAGCGCGAGATGATCCCGTTCTGTCGCGATCAGGGCCTCGGAGTCTCGGTGTTCAGCCCGCTGGCGCGGGGCCTGCTGACCGGCGAGGCGAACTCCACGCGCAACCAGACCGACTTCTTCACCCAGCAGATGTATGCCGACGAGGCCTCCTTCGAGATCGCCCGCTCCGTGCAGCGCGTGGCCCAGCGCCGTGGCGTGTCCAATGCGCAGGTCGCCCAGGCGTGGGTGCTGCAGCATGCTGGCGTGGATTGCATGCTGGTTGGCGCCGATACCACTGCACAATTCGACAGCGCCCTGGCCGCGCTGGAGACCCGTCTGGACGACGAGGAAATCTACGAGCTGGAGCGCAACTACACGCCCTGCGACGTGATCAACGACTACACCGCCGGCAAGCGCATCCTGCGCGCCGCCCGCCCCATGCGTGAGGCTTTTTCGCTGACGGAGGCGGTGGCATGAGCGTGCTGTTGAAAACCGGCCACTACATCGACGGCCAATGGGTCAGCGGCGGCGCAACCTACCCGGTGCGCAACCCTGCCAACGGCGCGTTGATCGCCGAAGTGGCTCGTGGCGGCGCCGAGGAAACCGACGCCGCCATCGCCGCCGCCGAACGCGCCTTGCCGGCCTGGCGCGCGCTGACTGCCAAGGAACGCAGCGCGCGTATCCGCCGCTGGGGCGAACTGATGCTGCAGCGCCAGGATGACCTGGCGCGTCTGCTCAGCACCGAGCAGGGCAAGCCGCTGATGGAGGCAAAAGGGGAGGTCGTCTACGCGGCGAGCTTCCTCGAGTGGTTCGCCGAGGAAGCCAAGCGCGTGTATGGCGACGTGATCCCCTCGCACAAGGATGATGCGCGCATCGTGGTGATCAAGCAGGCCATCGGTGTAGTCGCTGCGATCACGCCGTGGAATTTCCCGCTGGCGATGGTCACCCGCAAGGTCGGCCCGGCGCTGGCGGCCGGTTGCACGATGATTCTCAAACCGTCGGAAGAGACGCCACTGTCTGCCTTCGCCCTCGCGGTGCTGGCGGAAGAGGCGGATATTCCGGCCGGCGTATTCAACATCGTTTCCGGTGACGCGCCGGCTATCGGCAGCGCGATCCAGGCGTCCGGTGCGGTGCGCAAGCTGTCCTTCACCGGCTCGACCCGCACCGGCAAGCTGCTGATGCGCCAGGCGGCGGAAACGCTGAAGAAGGTCTCGCTGGAGCTGGGCGGCAACGCGCCCTTTATCGTCTTCGACGATGCCGATATCGAAGCTGCCGTGCGCGGCGCCATGGCCTCGAAATTCCGCAACACCGGGCAGACCTGCGTGTGCGTCAACCGCTTCTATATCCAGGACGGCGTGTACGACGATTTCGTTTCCCGGCTCACCGAAGCCGTGCGCGCGCTGCGCGTGGGCAATGCGCTGGAAGGCGAGACCGAGCAGGGCCCGCTGATCAACGAGGCAGCCCTGGCCAAGGTCGAGCAGCATGTCGGCGATGCGCTGGAGAAGGGCGCGAAGCTGCTCTGCGGCGGCCGTCGTCATGCATTGGGCGGCACCTTCTACGAGCCCACCGTGCTGGCCGAAGCGAGTCCGAACATGCTGATCGCCAGCGAGGAAACTTTCGGGCCCGTTGCAGCCTGCTTCCGCTTCCGCGACGAGCCTGAAGTCCTGGGTCTGGCGAATGACACTCCTTACGGGCTCTCCGCCTATTTCTACAGCCGCGACATCGGCCGCGTCTGGCGCATGGCCGAAGGCCTGGAAGCCGGCATGGTCGGCATCAACGAAGGAATCATTTCCACCGAGGTGGCGCCCTTCGGCGGCATCAAGGAATCGGGCCTGGGCCGCGAAGGTTCGAAGTACGGCATCGAGGACTACGTGGAAACCAAGTACCTGCTCATGGGCGGCCTGTCCGCCTGACGCTCCACCAACAAGGCGTTCTGCCTCATCCACCGCGCCGTTCAGGGCGCGGCGGCTCAACCTCGCGGTGTTTCCAATAACAAGAAATCGGAGACGATCATGTCGGGTCAACCAGTCAAAATCGATGACCTGCCCATCGGCAGGTTCCACATCAAGATCGCCGGCCTCACCTTCGGCGCCCACTTCACCGATGGCTACATCCTCGGCCTCATCGGTATTGCCTTCACCCTGATCAACCCGCAGATGGCGCTGACGCCCTTCTGGCAGGGCCTGATCGGCAGCTCCGCGCTGCTCGGGCTGTTCTTCGGCAGCCTGTTCTTCGGCTGGATTTCCGACCACCTCGGGCGGCAGAAGATCTTCCTCATCAGCTTCGTGTTGATCACCATCGCCTCGGTGATGCAGTTCTACGTCGAAACCGCGATGCAGCTATTCCTCTGCCGGGTGCTGATCGGTATCGGCCTGGGCGGCGACTTCAGCGTCGGCCACGCCATGCTCGCCGAGTTCTCCCCACGCAAGCACCGAGGCGTGTTGCTGGGCTCGTTCAGCGTGATCTGGACCTTCGGCTACGTCGCCGCCACCTTCGTCGGCACCGCGCTGCTGCCGCTGGGCGATGAGGCCTGGCGCTGGATGCTGGCCTCCTCGGCGATCCCGGCGGCGATGATCCTGATCGCCCGCATCGGCACGCCCGAGTCGCCGCGCTGGCTGATCCACAAGGGGCGCGTCGAGGAAGCCCGTGCCATCGTGCACAAGCACCTGGGCGCGAATGTGGAGATCGACGAGGACGTCATCAGCCGCAAGCACGCCGGCTACAGCGCGCTGTTCAGTCGCGAGTACCGCAAGCGCACCGCATTCAACTGCCTGTTCTTCATCTGCATCGTCATGCCGTACTTCGCGATCTACACCTTCCTGCCGTCGATCCTGCAGAAGATGGGTCTCTCCGAAGGCTTCGGCACCGAGATGATGCTCAACGCGCTGCTGGTGGTCGGAGCCCTGCTGGGCATCGGGTGCACCATCAGGTTCACCCGCCGCGGCTTCCTCATCAACTCCTTCCTGATCCTCGCCGCGTCGCTGTTCCTGCTGGTGCTGCTGCCGGGCAGCATGGCCTGGCTGATGGTCGCGTGCTTCGGTCTGTTCACCCTGGTGTTGTCAGCGGTCAGCAACCTGGTGGGTGTCTACCCGGCGGAGAGCTTCCCGACCGAAGTCCGCGCCGGCGGCATCGGCCTGGCCACGGCGGCCAGCCGCCTGGGTTCGGCATTGAGCACCTTCCTGCTGCCGGTCAGCGTGGCGGGCATCGGGCTCAACCCGACCATGGCGATCCTCGCCGGCATCCTGTTGCTGGGAGCATTCATTTCCATCGCCTGGGCACCGGAGACCAAGTACCTCACCCTCACCGATGCCTGTCGCAGCGATGCCGGTGAGGTGGAGACCCAGGAGTCGGCCAAGAGCGCAAGCCTGGCCTGACCCGGAGCAGGGAAACTCGAAAGGGCGTATCGGGAAACCGATACGCCCTTTTTTCGTCCGGGGAGACCATTGGCGACGGGCCGTTCCTCAGTCTTTGGAGCTGCTTCTGTAGGAAATTGGCGCAACTGACTGAAGGTCTCTCCGTATCGTTTTTTTCTCGATTTCAGCGTGCCGGATGCCGATTAAGGTAACCACTCCTGCCTCGAAATGGCTTGTCGCGCAAGGCTTCAAAAGCCGGGCGCCCCAGGCGATCTGTCCTCAACAAGGAGTGGTTATGCATTTTCGTCCAGCAGTTGCAGCCCTGGCATTCAGTTGCCTGCCGTTGTTCGCATTCGCCGATGAAGTCAGTGAAAAAACCAGCGATGAAATGAAACGCCATCGGGAGGAGATCAAGACCCAGCTCTCGGACGTGGAATACAACCGTCGCCGTGTCGTCGAGCGCAACATTCAACTGGCGCCGGCAGAGGCCGAGGCCTTCTGGGGGATCTACAACAGCTATCGCGCGGAAGCGGACAAGATCGATACCGATGCCCTGGCACTGAGTCTGGACTTCGTTCGCAGCCTGGAACGGGGATCAGTGGGGGAGGAGCAGGCGCGGGACCTGCAGAAGCGCGTCTTTGAGCTGGAAGATCGCCGTCAGCAGCTCAAGGAAACCTATGTCACGCGAGTGGCGAAGGAGGTCTCGCCGGTGCGCGCCCTGCGATTCCTGCAGATCGAGAGCCAGCTCGATGCCCTGGCTTTGATCCAGACCAATCGCTCTCTGCCATTGGCGGAGTAATTCCGCTGACTTCAGGCCCGGCGTCTGTCGGGCCGCTCTTCCGCATTCTGAGGTCGCCTTCATGAAGAAATTCTTGCCAGTGGCTGTGTTGTTGGCTTCTGCCCTGTTGGGCGGTTGCATGACCGACCAGCAGTTTCTCGCCCAGAACCAGAGCGCGGCGATCAATGCCACCGTCTCCCGCGCGAAGTTCGAACTCAATTGCCCTGATGTGACGGCATCCGTCCTGTCGAGCAAGGTCACCCAGATTCAATTCGCCTACGCGAACAACCGCACCGAATACACCATCGGTGCCCGTGGCTGCGGCCGTCAGGCGGTTTACATCACCTACTGCCTGGACCCGGATACCTGCAATGCCATCAGCGATACCGCACGGGTCAGCGAATGATACAGCCGGAACCTGATGCCTTTCACAACGACGAGCCCAAGGAGGGTTCAACCATGCATATGTTCAAATCCCTGCCGCTGATCAGCGCACTGGCGCTGGCGTTCGCTACTCCCGTGATGGCTGCCGATATTCCTCTGGGCGGTGCCGTCGAGGCCGATGAAGTAGTGACCAAGGTCATTTCCGTCGATGCCAAGGATCGCCGCATTGTCGTCGCGGATGCCGCGGGCAAGCCGGTGACCGTCCAGGTCACCGATGCCGCCCAGGACCTGGATCACCTGAAACCCGGTGATGCCATCGGGGCCCTGGTCATCCACTCCGCCGCCTTTGATCTCGACACCAAGGTCCAGCGTCAGGCGCCAGGCGGCTTCGAGGCGGATGGCGCCGCCATCGCCACGCCGAGCAACCCGCATCCGGGCGGCGACGCATTCCGCATGGCTCGCGTGCAGCTGAAGATCGTCGGGGTCAACCTGAAGAAGCATCAGATCATCTTCGAAGGACCCGATGGCAGCAACAAGACCGTCTCCGTCGACGATCCGAAACTGCGCAGCAAGATGGCCGAGTTGAAGGCAGGCCAGATGCTCAACGTGACCTATGAGGACACCCTGCAGATCGTCACCGCCCACCCGGCCGCCCAGTCGACGGCGCCGGCCAAGTCCACCAACTGATGTCATCGGGAGTTCCCGCCGCGGCGGGAACTCCTTTCTCCCGTCCCTCGCCTTCGGGCACTTCGCTGTGGATTGACTATGCGCCTGACTCATCTGGGCTGCCCCTGCGCAGTACTACTTGCGACCGTATTCCTGACCGCCTGTGATCGGGCGGAAAAAACGCCCGCCGGGGCTGCTCCAGTCGCTGTCACGACCGTCGTGGTGAAACCGGTCAACCTGCCAGCGAGCATGACCTTCGTCGGCCATACCCAAAGCCCGCAGGCCGTGGATATCCACGCCCGAGTCGATGGCTTCCTGCTCAAGCGCAATTACACCGAAGGCAGCGTGGTGAAGGCCGGCGACCTGCTCTTCGAGATCGACCACGCGCCGTTCCAGGCGCAGCTCGACTCGGCCAGGGCGCAGTATGCGGCGCAGAAAGCCAGCTACGAGCGTGCCAAGGCCAACCTGGATCGCGTACTTCCGCTGGCGGCGGAAAACGCGCTGAGCCCGAAGGATCGCGACGATGCCATCGGTACGGCCAAGGCCGCCGAAGCTTCCATGGAGGCGGCACTGGCCCAGGTCAAGACGCAAGAGCTGAACCTCTCCTACACCTACGTACGGTCGCCGGTCGATGGCATCAGCGACTACGCCCACGTCAACGACGGGACCTATGTCAACGCCAGCAACAGCCTGCTGACCTCGGTGTCCACGCTGGACCCGATGCGCGTGGTGATGAGTGTGAGCGAGGAACAGTTCCTCGCCCTGCGCGACCAGCGCGACAGCGGCCGCCTGGTGCTGCCAGCCGACGGTCGCCTGGAAGCGGATCTGCAGATGGCGGATGGTTCGAGCTACCCGGCGACCGGTGTGGTGACTTTCGCGTCGTCCACCTTCAACCAGCAGACCGGCACCTTCATGGTCCGCGCCGACTTCGCCAACCCCAAGGGCAGTCTGCGCCCCGGCCAGTTCGTGCGCATCACCCTGAAGGGGGCGAACTACGCCAATGCCATCCAGCTGCCGCAGCGCGCTGTCATGCATGGTCCCAAGGGCGATTTCGTCTATGTCGTCAATGCCGACAAGGCGGAGGAGCGCCCGGTACAGATGGCCGAACCGTCCGGTGAGTTCTGGCGAGTCGAGAAGGGGCTCAAGGGGGGGGAGCAGGTGGTGGTCGACGGCGCCGGAAAACTCATGCCCGGCGCTCCCCTGAAGATCACCGGTGATGCGCCGGCCGGCAGCTTCGGCCCAGCGGCCCCGAAGACAGAGTGAGGCGACCGTCATGCTTTCCCGTTTCTGTATTGACCGTCCCATCTTTGCGATGGTGCTGTCGCTGATCATCATCATCGCCGGCGGCGTTTCCATCTTCGCCTTGCCGGTGGCGCAGTACCCGGACATCACCCCTATCCAGATCACCGTGACGGCGACCTACCCGGGCGCCGACTCGCAGACCATCGCCTCCACCGTGGCGGCGCCCATCGAGACGCAGGTCAACGGCGTCGACAACATGCTGTACATGCAGTCGGTCAGCTCGCCCACCGGGCAGATGACCCTGAACGTGTACTTCGACATCGGCACCGACCCGGACATCGCCCAGGTGCAGGTGCAGAACCGCGTCAGCCAGGCCCTGGCGCAGCTTCCGCAGTCCGTGCAGCAGAACGGCGTGAACGTGCAGAAGCGTTCCTCCAGCTTCCTCATGCTGCTGGCGATCTACTCGCCGGACGGCAGCTTCGACCAGCAGTACGTGGGAAACTACGCCAACCTCTACGTACTCGACGCCATCAAGCGTATCCAGGGCGCCAACCAGGCGCAGATCATGGGCGATGCCGACCTCGCATTGCGCGTCTGGCTCAAGCCGGACCGCATGGCGGAGCTGGGCATCACCGCGACCGACGTGCAGAACGCGGTCAGCCAGCAGAACCAGCAGTTCGGCGCCGGCAACATCGGCCAGGCGCCCTCCCAGGGGCTGATGGAGCTGACCTACCCGCTGGTCACGCCAGGGCGCATGAAAACCGCCAAGGAGTTCGAGCAGATCATCCTGCGTGCCGATGCCAACGGCACCGCCATCGTTCGCCTGGGCGACGTGGCCAGGGCGGAAATCGGCCTGAACCAGTACAGCATGCGCTCGGCACTCAATGGCAAGACGGCGACCATGATCGCGGTCTACCAGCAGGCGGGCTCCAACGCCCTGGAAGTGTCGAAGAACGTGCGCGCCGCGCTGGCCGACATGTCGTCCACCTTCCCTCAGGGCATCAGCTACGCCGTTTCCCTGGATACCACCGAGTTCGTGCGTTCCTCGATCCACGAGGTGGTGGTCACGCTGCTGATTGCCATTCTCCTCGTGGTACTGGTGGTGTTCATCTTCCTGCAGAGCGTGCGCAGCACCTTGATCCCGGTGGCTGCCGTGGTCGTGGCGGTGATCGGCACCTTCGGCGCGCTGCTGGCGCTGGGGTTCTCGATCAACCTGCTGACGCTCTTCGCGCTGGTGCTGGCCATCGGCATCGTGGTGGATGACGCCATCGTGGTGGTGGAGAACGTCGAGCGGAACATGGAGTCGTTCAAGCTGAGCGCCCATGACGCCACCGTGAAGGCGATGGAGGAGGTGACCGGCCCGGTGATCGCCATCGTGCTGGTGCTCTGCTCGGTGTTCATTCCCGTGGCTTTCGTCAGCGGCACGACCGGCCTGCTGTATCGCCAGTTCGCCCTGACCATCGCTTGCTCGGTGACCATTTCCGGCTTCGTCGCCCTGTCGCTTTCCCCGGCGCTTGCTTCGTTGATCCTGAAACCGGGGCAGCATGCACGCTGGAAGGGCTTCCAGTGGTTCAACCAGGCTTTCGACAAGCTGACCCACGGCTTCGTCGGCCTGGTTTCCCTGGTGGTGCGGCGCATGGTAGTGGCGCTGGTGCTGTTCGCGGCCATGTTGCTGGGCATCGCCACGTTGTTTTCAAAGATTCCTACCAGCTTCGTGCCCGAAGAGGACCAGGGCTACCTGCTGGTTGCCGTGATGATGCCGGATTCGGCGAGCCTGGATCGTACCGAGGCGACAACCGAACAGGTCGCTGCCATGTTCCGTTCGCACCCGGCGGTGCAGGATGCATCCGCCATCAGCGGCTACAGCTTCATCGACGGGCAGAACCAGACCAACATGGGAACGGTGTTCCTCAACCTGAAGCCTTCGGAGCAGCGCAAGGGAGATGCAATGTCGGCCGAGGGCATCATCCGTGCCCTGTACCCCAAGCTGGCAACCATTCCCCAGGCCCGCATCATCCCCATCAACCCGCCGTCGATCCCCGGCCTGGGCACCCAGGGCGGCTTCGAATTCTGGGTGGAGAACCGTGGCAACGGCGATGCGAAGGAACTCCAGGCTGCCACCTGGAAACTCATCGGTGCCGCCGCCAAGCGCCCGGAGCTGTCCGGTCTGATCAGCACCTTCCAGGCCTCGACCCGGCAGATGCGGGTCTCGGTGGACAACGCCAAGGCGGAGACGCTGGGCGTGCCGATGGCTGACGTGTATGGCGCGCTGCAGACCCAGTTCGGCTCGGCCTACATCAGCCAGTACGTGCTGGGCAGTCGGGTCTGGCAGGTGATAGTGCAGGGGGATGCGCAGTACCGCAGTTCGCCGACCGACCTGGGCTACCTCTACGTGCGGCAGAAGGACGGCAAGATGATCCCGCTGTCCGCGCTGGTGAAGACCGAGTTCACCTCGGGGCCGAGCCTTGTTACGCGTTTCAACAACTTCCCCGCAGCCAAGATCACCGGCAATGCCGGCCCTGGCTACAGCTCCGGCGATGCCATCAAGGCGATGCAGGAACTGGCCGTGCAGGAACTTCCGCCTGGCTACAGCTTTGCCTGGAGCGGCGAGGCCTTCGAGGAGAACAAGGCGGGCAACACCACGGTGCTGGTGTTCGCCTTCGGCATCGTCATGGTCTTCCTGATCCTGGCGGCGCAATACGAATCCTGGTCGCTGCCGTTGACCGTGCTCAGCGCAGTGCCCTTCGGCATCTTCGGGGCGCTGGTGGCCATCTGGCTGCGCGGCATTTCCAACGACGTGTACTTCCAGATCGGCCTCGTCACCCTGGTGGGGCTGGCAGCGAAGAACGCGATCCTGATCGTCGAGTTCGTCATCCTGCAGCGCCAGGCCGGGCTGTTGCCGCTCGACGCGGTGCTCAAGGCGGTGGAACTGCGCCTGAGGCCGATCATCATGACCTCCCTGGCCTTCATCTTTGGTGCCGTACCTTTGGCGATCGCCACCGGGGCCGGGGCCAATTCCCGTCACTCAATCGGCACCGGCATCATCGGTGGCATGCTCGCGGCCACCAGCCTGGCGCTGGTGTTCGTGCCGCTGTTCTCCTACATCGTCGAACGTTTCAGCGAGCGGCGGGAAAAATCCCAGGCTTCCGCGACCACGGCAGCGATGCCCAGTGCTGACACTACCCAGGAGGCGCACTGATGGCCGCCAGAAAACTCGTGCTGGGGCTGGCTGCCTCGGCTCTTGCCGGCTGCATGGTCGGCCCCGACTACCAACGTCCGCAGGTCGCCATGCCGACGGCCTACAGGGCACACCTGATCACCACCGCCTCCCAGGTTGACGGCCCGTGGTGGAGCCAGTTCGGCTCTTCCACCCTGTCGTCGCTGGTCAAGGAGGGACTGGCGAACAACCTCGACCTGCAACGCGCCACCGCGCGCATCGAGCAGTTCCGTGGCCAGTTGCGCACGGTACGGGCGGGACTGTTCCCACAGCTGGGGGTGGGCGCAGGGGCCAAGCGGGCACTGAGTGACCAGTTCATCGACACGCCGCTTGCCGGGTTCGATGGGGTGGGCAACCAGTACCAGGCCGGCCTGAATGCCAGTTGGGAGATCGACCTCTGGGGCAGGTTGCGTCGCCAGAGCGAAGCGGCGAGCGCGCAATTGCTCGGTGCGCAGTACGCCCAGCGCGGCGTTGCGCTGAGCCTGGCCAGTTCGATCAGCGAGGGTTACCTCAACCTGCTAGCACTGGACGAGCAGCTCGTCATCGCCGAGCAGACCGCGCAGGCGCGCAAAGAGGCCCTGGACATCTTCCAGAAACGCTATGACCGCGGTGTGATCCGGCAGATCGAGCTCAGTCAGGCGCAGAATGACTACTGGGCGACCCAGGCGGCGATTCCACCCTTGAAGGCGAAGATCAGTTCGGCTGAGAACTCCCTGTCGCTGCTGCTGGGCCGAAACCCTGGCCCTATCGTGCGCAACGAACGCCTGTCGTCCCTGCATGCGCCGCAGGTGCCGGACGTTCTGCCGGCCACCTTGCTGTCGCGGCGCCCCGACCTGCTGCAGGCCGAGCAGGCCGTGGTCGCCAGCAACGCCATGGTCGGCGCGGCGCAGGCGCTGTATCTGCCGGACCTGAACCTGTCGGGGATGATCGGCTTCAGCCGGGGCGAGAGCGGGCAATTGTTCGAGAGTGCATCGAAGGTCTGGAACCTGGCGCTTGGCCTCAACCAGACGGTGTTCGATGCCGGTGCCATCTCTGGGCAGGTGCTCCAGGCGAAGTCCGAATATCAACAGTCGGTGCTCGCCTACAAAGGCGCGGTGCAATCGGCGCTGGCCGACGTGAACGATGCGCTGGTGGGAGCTCGGGAGACGGCGGCGCAGTTGGCTGCGGTCGAGCAGCAGGTCTCGGCTCTGCAAACCTACTCACTTCAGGCGCGTCGCTTGTACGAGGGCGGCTATTCGACCTACCTGGATGTCACCACGTCGGAAGAAAAGCTCTTTGATGGGCAGTTGCAGGAAGTGGACAGCCGATTGGCCGCGCTGAACGCCTTCAACTCGCTGTACCTGGCGGTCGGTGGTGAAGTGGGCTCCGATGCGTCGATGCTGTTCAAGCCGATCGTGAATCGTTGAGGCGACAGAGGAGATAGTTCAGTGGCATTGGCATTATCACGTCGACCGGGGGAAGAGCTGCGGATCTTCTGTGGCGAGGATGTGAATGACGAAGAAATCCTTGCGGCGGTACGGGGCGAGGGGCTGGTGGTGCGGGTGGAGGGTGTTTACACATCGCTTTCCCGTGTGCCGATGAGGGGGGTGATGGTGCGCCTCTCGATTCGTGCACCGCGCTGCATCGAGGTGTTGCGCGGTGAGTTGCTCGGCAGATCGAAACTCCCCAGCGTCTGAAGGTCCGGGCACGGGGCGCCTCTCGCCCAGAGAGACGCCCCGGGTGATCAGTTCTGCGGGACTACGCGCGCCTCGTTACCACTGCCCTCGACGTACACCGCCATGCCCTGGCCCAGGCTGGGGTTGACCGGCTGGGTCACCGAAACCAGTACGCCGCTGCGCATGCGCACGATGATCTGCTGGGCTTCCCTGGGCTGGTCGTAGTGTTTCTTTTCCTCGTAGTTGCCACCCAGTGCCCCGCCCAGTGCGCCGGCCACCATGGCTACGTCGCGGCCCGTGCCGCGGCCGACCAGGCTCCCCAATGCCGCCCCACCCACGCCGCCGAGCACGGCGCCGAGGCCGCTGTCATGGTTGGTCTGCATCTGCGTGAGAGATATCTGCTCGATGCGCCCGGTGCGGATTTCCATCTCGCCCGGCCCGCCGTTGCTGGCGTCCACCGTTGCACAAGCGCTGAGGGAGAGGGCGAGCAGGGCGCCGGCGAGCCAGGTTGTTACTGGTTTCATTGATCTGTACCTCGAAGATGGGAGCCGTTGCAGGTGCGCCTTCATTGGCGCGCCAGATTTCCGAGGTTAAGGCGAAGTTCCGGGTGAATCTGCCGGGGAAGGTGAGTACCGGAAATGTCGCGGCTGACTCCAGGAAGCTTCCGGCAGCCTGGGGCCGGGCGCAGAGTCAAGAATGGGCGCGCACGCCGGTCGAGGCATGCGGCAGAGGCTTACCGAGGGGCTCCGTTACTCCTGCCTCTGCCTTGCGCCAGGTCCTGATTTTCGTGAATCGGGACCTGGCTTTTTTATGGGCGCCCTTGTTCCCTCACGGATTTCGCTCAGCATTGAGCCAGGACTGAAAACGCTCCACTTTCGACAGGCCCAGCCTGTCGCTGGCGATATCCAGCCAATAGCCGTAGGGACCGATGACCTCGACCGGTGTGATGGGCAACAGGTTGCCGCTGGCCAGTTCCCTTTCGATCATCTGCCGGTCGATCACCGCCAGCCCGCCCCCGGCCAGAGCCGTGTGGATGACCTGGTCCAGGGTGCTGAACTCGATCCCGCTGGCGGCATCGACATCGCTGCGGCCGACTGCTTCCAGCCAGTTTTCCCAGACCCGCAGTCGCTTGCCCTCGTGCAGGATGTGCAGCAGCGGATGCTGGTTGAGGTCCGGTGGCTGGTCGCCGTCGAACAGTTCCGGGCTCGCCACGGCAATGTGGCGCTCCATCACCAGCAACTCGCTATGGCAGTGGGTGGCCTGCGCCAGGCCGAAGCGAATGCGGCAATCCAGTTCGCTGGCGCT
This sequence comes from Pseudomonas sp. DP-17, assembly GCF_022380625.1. NCBI lineage: Bacteria > Pseudomonadati > Pseudomonadota > Gammaproteobacteria > Pseudomonadales > Pseudomonadaceae > Pseudomonas > Pseudomonas sp. DP-17. Next base: position 1,121,604 of record NZ_JAKSXG010000001.1, on the reverse strand, counting down.
GTCTTCGCCCTGTTGGTTGGTGATGCTCAGGCTGATGTCCGGGTAGCGCTTGAGGAAACTGCGCAGGCGCGGCGACAGCCAGCGTGTGCCCCAGGTCGGCGGCGCGAGGATGCGCAGGCGCTGGCGCAGATTGGGCACGCGCACGGCCTGAAGCGCGCGCTCCATCTGGTCGAAGGCTTCGCTCAGGTGCGCAGCGAGGGCGCTGCCGGCTTCGGTCAGGGTCAGGCCGCGAGGTGTGCGTAGGAATAGGCTGATTCCGAGGTATTCCTCCAGCTGCTTGATCTGCCGGCTGACGGCGCCCTGGGTGACGCTCAGTGCTTCGGCCGCACGATTGAAGCTGCGATGGTGAGCCACTTCTTCGAAAACGCGGAGCATGGTCAAGGGCGGCAGATTGCGCATGGCGGGGCCATCGGTAGGTACGCTCGGGGCGCGGGCTTTTTTTGCTGATTCTAGCGATGGCGATGCCTTTGGAATATGCGTTTCTCGGCATGGGCCTGCGATTCGGTCGTCGCTGGGCGGCTTCGGCTGGAGTCGTGCCTCGTGGCGCTGTAGTAGCGGCGTATTACCCGTCGCCCGCGTGACTGACTAAGCTCTCCCGCATGCCCGGCCATCAAGGCCGGGCCCTGCCGGGAGGATGCCCAAGATGGCCGCGAAGAAGATCCTGATGCTGGTCGGCGACTACGCCGAAGACTACGAAACCATGGTGCCGTTCCAGGCGCTGCTGATGGTCGGACACACCGTCCATGCCGTCTGCCCGGACAAGAAGGCCGGTCAGAGCATCCGCACTGCCATCCACGATTTCGAAGGCGACCAGACCTACAGCGAGAAGCCGGGTCACAACTTTGCCCTCAACGCCAACTTCGCCGATGTGCGCGCCGAGAACTACGACGCGCTGCTGATCCCTGGCGGCCGCGCCCCGGAATACCTGCGCCTGAATGCGAAAGTGATCGAGCTGGTGAAAGCCTTCGATGCGGCGAAGAAACCGATCGCCGCCGTTTGCCATGGCGCCCAGCTGCTGGCCGCTGCTGGTGTGCTCAAGGGCCGTGCCTGCAGCGCCTACCCGGCCTGCGGCCCGGAAGTGACCCTGGCCGGTGGCGAATACGTGGACATCCCGGTCGACGCCGCCCATGTCGACGGCAACCTGGTCACCGCCCCCGCCTGGCCGGCGCATCCGGCGTGGCTGGCGAAATTCCTCGAGGTACTGGGCACGAAGATCAGCCTGTAAACTGGCCCGTCATCGAAGCTGGAGCTGCTGTCCATGTGCGAACTCTATGTAAAGGCCGACCCGATTCTCTACGAGTCGCGCTCGCGCTCGCTGCGTATCCGGGGCGTGGTCACTACGCTGCGGCTGGAGAACCAGTTCTGGGACATCCTGCGCGAGATCGCCGAGGTGGACGGCATGACCACCAACCAGCTGATCACCAAGCTCTATGACGAAGTGATGGATTACCGCGGGGAGGTGGTGAACTTCGCTTCCTTCCTGCGGGTGAGCTGCACGCGCTTCCTCGCCCAGCGGCGAGACAATGTGGTGGAGCTGAGCCGGGTCCCGCGCAGCGCGTCCTGATTCAGCTTCCACGCACGGTAATTGCCGAATAGTCCGATCCCGGATGTTGGTGCGGTCTTCCTAGACTGCTGCGTTGCCAGCTTCCAGGAGTTTCTCCATGTCATCCAGTATCCGCTCGTTGCTCCTCTCTGCCCTGCTGGCGGGAGGCATTGTCGGCCTGTCGATCGCCGAGCCCAGCTCCGTGGAGCGCGAAGCGATCACGGCCTATCAGCAGACGGCATTCGTCGAGCAACTGCGCGACATCCACGAGTCCGCCGGCTTTGCCTTGCCTGTCGAGGTGGACTGGGAAAGCATCGCCCTGCCGGGGCAGGCCGCGAACTACGGTACAGAGGACTACTGGACCAACGTGTACTTCGTACCGCTGGCCGAGGCGCTGGAGATGCTGACCTCCTATCACCAGGGCAAACAGGCGGTGCAGGAAAAGCTGAAGCGGGTCGTGGTCCGCTACGACTCCCGCCAGGCTTCGACGGGAGATTACCGCAGCAAAGTGGCACTGGAATCGGGTGTGCTGAACATAAACTTCAAGCCTGCCTCGGCGGCCGAGCAAATCGAAGAACGCACCGAGGCCATCCAGTCGACCCTGGAAACCCTGCTCTGAATTCACCCGCCCAGCCGCGGCGTTCCCGGTGACGCTGTTCGCGGGCAAGCTCCGCTTGTACAGAAGAACACCGCAGCCGCAGGTCTAGGAGCGGGTTTGTCCGCGATTGGCCTGCCCCTGCGGAGAAAGTACGGATCGCACCGGCATGAAAAAGCCCGGCACATGGCCGGGCTTTTTCAGGGAGCGGTCACGCAGTGATTACTGCACTTCCACCGCCAGGTTCTCGGCGATCTTCTTCTGCCAGATGGCCGGGCCGGTGATATGCACCGACTCGCCATTGGTGTCGACCGCAACGGTCACCGGCATGTCCTTCACCTCGAACTCGTAGATCGCTTCCATGCCCAGTTCGGCGAAGGCCAGGACCTTGGACTTCTTGATCGCCTGGGCGACCAGGTAGGCGGCGCCGCCTACGGCCATCAGGTAGACAGCCTTGTTGTCCTTGATCGCCTCGATGGCGATGGGGCCGCGCTCAGACTTGCCGATCATGCCCAGCAGACCGGTCTGCTCGAGGATCTGGCGGGTGAACTTGTCCATGCGGGTCGCGGTGGTCGGGCCCGCCGGGCCAACCACTTCGTCACCGACCGGATCGACCGGGCCGACGTAGTAGATGAAGCGGCCCTTGAGGTCCACCGGCAGCTCTTCGCCCTTGTTCAGCATGTCGACCATGCGCTTGTGCGCAGCGTCGCGGCCGGTGAGCATCTTGCCGTTGAGCAGGATGGTCTCGCCCGGCTTCCAGCTCTGCACTTCTTCCGGGGTGATACTGTCGAGGTTGACGCGGCGCGCGGACGGGCCGGCTTCCCAGACGATTTCCGGGTAGGCGTCCAGGGACGGCGCTTCCAGTTCGGCCGGGCCGGAACCGTCGAGCACGAAGTGCGCGTGGCGGGTGGCGGCGCAGTTGGGGATCATGCAGACCGGCAGGGACGCTGCGTGGGTCGGGTAGTCCATGATCTTCACGTCGAGCACAGTGGTCAGGCCGCCCAGGCCCTGGGCGCCGATGCCCAGCTGGTTGACCTTCTCGAACAGCTCGAGGCGCATTTCCTCGATCTTGTTCTGCGGGCCGCGGGCCTTCAGTTCGTGGATGTCGATCTCGTCCATCAGGACTTCCTTCGCCATCACCGCGGCCTTCTCGGCGGTACCGCCGATGCCGATGCCGAGCATGCCTGGCGGGCACCAGCCGGCGCCCATGGTCGGAACGGTCTTCAGCACCCAGTCGACGATGGAGTCGGACGGGTTGAGCATGGCCATCTTCGACTTGTTCTCGGAGCCGCCGCCCTTGGCTGCGACGTCCACTTCCACGGTGTTGCCCGGGACGATGGAGTAGTGGATCACCGCCGGGGTGTTGTCCTTGGTGTTCTTACGCGCGCCGGCCGGGTCGGCCAGGATGGAGGCGCGCAGGACGTTCTCCGGCAGGTTGTAGGCGCGACGTACACCTTCGTTGATCATGTCGTCGACGCTCATGGTGGCGCCGTCCCAGCGAACATCCATGCCGACGCGGACGAACACGGTGACGATGCCGGTGTCCTGGCAGATCGGGCGGTGGCCGGTGGCGCACATGCGCGAGTTGATCAGGATCTGCGCCATCGAGTCCCGGGCGGCCGGCGATTCTTCACGCAGGTAGGCCTCATGCATGGCCTGGATGAAATCAACCGGGTGGTAGTAGGAGATGAACTGCAGGGCATCGGCGACGCTCTGGATCAGGTCGTCTTGCTTGATCACGGCCATGGAGCACGGTCCTCTTCAGGCAGGAAATACAGGCGCAAGGCCTGTTACGTCGGGAGTACGCCGGCACGGTTCCGGCGAAAAAAGGCGCCGTAGTATACCGCTGCGGCCGCTCGCCGCGCACCCGCCAGTGATCCGACCTTGGTCCCAGATGGCTCCGCAGACAGTGCCGGCTCGGTAAAGGAAGGCCTTCGGTCGCCCACATTCCGATCGGCTAGGCACTGGGGCGCTTTGATAGTAGAGTGAAGGCCAGGTGCCATTACGGGACGGAGCCCCATGAGCACGCTGAAACCACCTCTGAAGCAGCACGCCTTACAAAAACTACTCATCAGGCGATTCGGCATGGCCCTCGGGACCTATGCCTTGGCGCTGCTGTTGTTGTGGTTGGCCGTGTTCGGCGAGTTCTACCGCGCCCCCGCCAGCTTCGCCCTGACCTGCACGCTGCTGGTGGCCGGCAGCCAGGTGGTGTTCGCCTGGCTGTTTTTCAGCGGGCGCAACCAGCGCTTCAACGACCCGAGCATGACCGAGCCGCAGGTGCTGGTGGCGGTGGTCTGGCACACACTGTTCCTGGCCAATGTCGACAGCGCACGCGGCACGCTGATGGTGCTCTACGTGCTGATCCTGCTGTTCGGCGTGTTCCAGTTGCAGCCCCGGGTGTTCGCCCGCTGCGCGGCCCTGGCCTTCATTGCCTTCGCCGGACTCAATCTTCACGAAGCCTTCCAGCAACGCTTGCAACTGCCTGCCCAGGCGGTGCTGCAGTTGCTGGTGCTGTTCATCGTGCTGACCTGGCTGAGCCTGTTCGCCGGCTACGTGCAGTCGCTGCGCCAACGCATGCGCCAGCGCCGCTACGCCCTGCAGGCGCACCAGGACACCCTGCGCGGCATGATGCGCCAGCTCGAAGACCTGGTGGCCACCGACGAACTCACCGGGCTGTTCAACCGCCGGCACTTTCTGCGCCTGGCCGGCCGCGCGCTGGAGGAAATGCGTCCCGGCCAGCGCCATGGTCTGGCACTGATCGACCTGGACCACTTCAAGCGGATCAACGATGTCCATGGTCATGCCGCCGGCGATCGCGTGCTGCAGACCTTCGCAGCGGTGGCGCGGGCGTGCCTGCGAGAAGGCGACATACTGGCGCGCTACGGCGGGGAGGAGTTCGTCCTGCTGCTGCCTGACGCCGACGCCGACCGCCTGACCACCTGCTGTGAGCGCCTGCGCATGGCCTATGGGGCGGCGGAGCCGGTGGGGGTGAACATCGAAGTGCTCAGCCTCTCGGCGGGCATGACGCTGCTCGACGCCGACGATGATCTTGACGAGGCCTTGCAACGGGCCGACCAGGCGCTCTACCGTGCGAAACGCAGCGGGCGCAACCGCTGCGATGCCGCATGGGAGTGGACGCGTGCCTGAGATACAGGCCGGATCGCAACGCTTTTCGGTCAGCCCCGGAGTCAACCTGCTCGATGCCCTGCGCGGGGCCGGCGTCGCTGTGCCTTACAGCTGCCGGGCCGGCAGTTGCCACGCCTGCCTGGTGCGTTGCACCCGGGGTGAGGTGCTGGATGCCCTGCCCGATGCCCTGGATAGCGCGCGGCGCGAAGCAGGCTGGCGACTGTCCTGCCAATGCAGGGTCATCGAAGACCTCAGCGTGGAAGCCTTCGACCCGCAACGCGATGGCCTGCCCGCGAAGGTCGCCGAACTGGACTGGCCGGCGCAGGACGTGCTGCGCCTTCGCCTCACCCCGCAACGCCCGCTGCGCTACCGCGCCGGGCAACACCTGGTTCTCTGGAGCGCCGATGGCACAGCGCGCCCGTACTCGCTGGCCAGCGTGCCGGGGCTGGACCCTTGGCTCGAATTCCACATTGACTGCCGCGACCGCGGTGCTTTCGCCGATTTTGCCCGTAGTCTGAAGGTTGGCGACGAGCTGCGCCTGGGTGAACTGCGCGGCGGCGCGCTGCATTACGACCCGGAGTGGCACGAGCGGCCCATGCTGCTGATGGCTTCCGGTACCGGCCTGGCGCCACTCTGGGGTGTGCTGCGCGAAGCGTTGCGGCAGCATCACAGCGGGCCGATCCGCGTCATTCACCAGGCCCATGACCGCGACGGCCATTACCTGGCCGAGCCCCTGCAATCCCTGGCCGCGAGTCATCCGGAGCTGGATGTCACGCTGATGACCACGGCCGAGTCGGCCGAGGTTTTGGCGCAACTCCGGCTTGTTTCGCGGCGAACCCTCGCCTTACTCTGCGGCCATCCTGCCAGTGTCGATGCTTTCGCACGCCGTCTTTACCTCTGCGGCGTGCCCCGTGGCCAGACGCTGGCCGACCTGTTCTTGCCCCACGCCTGAACCGGTCCTCTCCCTTCAATAAGAACAAGGAAATGCCATGAGCGAACAGATTCTCGTCGAGCGCGAAGAGGGCCTGCTGACCCTGCGCCTGAACCGTCCGGACAAGATGAACGCGCTGACCCGCACCATGTACGCGGGGCTCGCCGATGCCCTGGAAGCGGCGCAGGAGGATCGTTCGGTGCGTGTGGTGCTGATCACCGGCAACGCCGAGTGCTTCACCAGCGGCAACGACATCGTTGATTTCCTCCAGGAGCCGCCGAGCGGCCCGGACAGCGCGGTGTTCCGTTTCATGCGCGCACTGATGGAGTTCACCAAGCCGGTGGTCGCCGCCGTCGCCGGCCCCGCCGTGGGCATCGGCACCACGCTGCTGCTGCATTGTGACCAGGTATTCATCGCCAAGGGCGCCAAGCTGAAGATGCCCTTCGTCAACCTGGGCCTGTGCCCGGAGTTCGGTTCCAGTTTCCTGGTGCCGCGCCTGGTCGGCCCGGTGAAGGCTTCCAGCCTGTTGCTGCGCGGCGAAGGATTCTCCGGCGAGCAGGCCGTGGCCTACGGCATCGCCAATGAGGCGCTGGAAGACGGTGCGGCTGCGCTGGAGCGTGCCCGCGAGGTTTGCCAGGCTTTCCAGCAGTTGCCGCCGGTCGCGGTGGCGCTGAGCAAGCGCCTGCTCAAGGCACCTTTCATCGAGGAACTGCGCCGCGTGGTGGCGGAAGAGGGCCAGCACTTCGTGCAGCGCCTGCATTCGCCGGAAGCCCATGAAGCGCTGAGCGCCTTCACCCAGCGCCGTCAGCCGGACTTCTCGAAGTTCCTCTGAGGCAGGTTGCTCACACAATCTGTGGAACGCGCTGTGGATAAGCTCTGGGGCAACCCGGCTACCTCCCGCCAGCCGTGGCCTGCAAGAGATTGAACGGTATTTGAACGATGTTCCGCAGGTTGCCCACATAAGGTGTGGAAGGTGCTGTGGATAAGCTTGGGGCCAAGGTGCCGAAGCCACGTGGCGTCTGGCTTTCAGCCGATTGGTTGCCCTTTGAGCAACCGCAAAGCAAAAGGCCGCCCCGGGGCGGCCTTTTCTTTTTCATTACAGCAGGATCAGACCAGCAGGTCGCCCACATGCAGCACCTTCATGGTGTTGGTGCCGCCCTGGGCGGTGTAGCTGTCGCCCTTGGTCAGGATCACCCAGTCACCCGTGGTCACCACGCCACGCTGCAGCAGCGCGTCGACGGCTTCCTGGCTGACGCGCTCCGGCGGCAGGGCAGCCGGATCGAAGGGGATGGTCTCCACGCCACGGAACAGCGCCACGCGGGCCTGGGTTTCGCGGTGCGGGGAGTAGGCGAAGATCGGCACCGACGAGCGGATGCGCGACATGATCAGTGGGGTGTAGCCGCTTTCGGTCAGGCAGATGATCGCCTTGATGCCCGGGAAGTGGTTGGCGGTGTACATGGCTGCCAGGGCAATGCTCTCGTCGCAGCGCTCGAAGGTCTGGCCGATACGGTGGCTGGACTTCTTGGTGGTCGGGTGCTTCTCGGCGCCGGCGCAGATGCGCGCCATGGCCTTGACCGCTTCCACCGGGTATTCGCCGGCGGCGGATTCGGCCGAGAGCATCACGGCGTCGGTGTAGTCGAGCACGGCGTTGGCCACGTCGGAGACTTCCGCGCGGGTCGGCATCGGGTTGTGGATCATCGACTCCATCATCTGGGTCGCGGTGATCACCGCCTTGTTGTAGCGGCGTGCGTGCAGAATGATCTTCTTCTGGATGCCCACCAGTTCGGCATCGCCGATTTCCACGCCGAGGTCACCGCGGGCCACCATCACGGCGTCGCTGGCGCGGATCAGGCCGTCGAGGGCTTCGTCGTCGGCCACGGCTTCGGCGCGCTCGATCTTGGCCACCAGCCAGGCGGTGCCGCCGGCTTCGGTGAGCAGGCGGCGGGCGTATTCCATGTCCTTGGCGTCACGCGGGAAGGATACGGCGACGTAGTCCAGGTCCATGCTTGCCGCCAGCTTGATGTCGGCCTTGTCCTTTTCGGTCAGGGCCGGCGCGGTGAGGCCGCCGCCACGGCGGTTGATGCCTTTATGGTCGGACAGCGGGCCGCCGATGATCACTTCGCAGACCAGCTCGTCCGCCTTCACTTCCTTCACCGCCATGACCACGCGACCGTCGTCCAGCAGCAGTTCGTCGCCTACACCGCAGTCCTTCACCAAGTCCGGGTAGTCGATGCCGACCACTTGCTGGTTGCCTTCGGTGCGCGGGTGGCTGGTGGAGAAGCGGAAGGTGTCGCCGACGGCCAGTTCGATGCGCTTGTTGGCGAACTTGGCGATACGGATCTTCGGACCCTGCAGGTCGCCCAGCAGCGCTACGAAGCGACCGTGCTTGGCGGCGATGTCGCGCACCAGCTGGGCACGCGCGCGGTGTTCGTCGGGAGTGCCGTGGGAGAAGTTCAGGCGGGCGACATCGATCCCGGCGAGGATCAGCTGCTCCAGGACTTCGGGGGAATTGCTGGCTGGGCCGAGGGTGGCGACGATCTTGGTGCGGCGAAGGGACATGCGGGACTCCTAGGGGAAAGCAGCGGTCAGGCCGTTCCCGGAGTGGGTCCGGAACGGCCAGGGCGCCATCTTACTCTCTTTCGGATGACTCTTTCAGGTAGCCCGCTCAGGGGCAGGCCTGATCACCAACAGATCGCATTCGACTTCCTCGAAGACCCGCTCGGCGGTCTGGCCGATCAGCGCATTGTCGAGCTGGCCACGGGCGACGGCACCCATCAGCAGCAGGTCGATGGCTTGTTCTTTCACGTAAGCCGGAATCACTTCTTCGGCGAAACCCTGGCCCAGATGGGTGAGCCGGCGATCGATCTGTGGATAGTCTGCCAGCAGCGTGTCGAAGGCTTCGCGGTGGTGGGCCTCGGTGCGCGCCACATAGTTATCGTAGTCCGCCAGCAGCTCGGCATTGAAGGCCAGGGTGTGCGGCAGGGCTATATAGGCGTGCAGGTAGTGGGCATCGAGCTGCAGGCGCTGCTCCAGCTCGCGAGCCACGCTGATCAGCCGATGGTCCAGCGCGGCCGGGGCATCGCCGGCATGCAGCGGGTCGACGGCGGCACACAGGTTTTTCCCGGCCCACTCGCCGTGCTGCACCAGCCACAGCGGCTGTGGGCAATGGCGGATCAGCTGCCAGTCGTTGTTGGTGAGGAACAGGCGCTTGAGCAGGTTGTGGTGGTGCGCGGACTTGAGCACCAGGTCCGGCGTGGTCTGTTCGCAGTGCAGGACCACCTGGTGATGCAGGGACTTGCCCCAGCGCACCTGGCAGTGCACGTCGAGGCCGGAGTCGCGCAGCGGCGCGGCCAGTTGCTGCAGCCAGGCCAGGCGTTCGTCGAGCAGGTTGCGCTGGGCAGCGTCCAGGTCGCCGCGCTCCAGCAGCAGGGCATTGTCCAGCGCCGGGTTGTACTCGCAGGCCAGAAGATCCAGACGTGCGCCGCAGCGCTGGGCGATCCAGCGGGCGCGGGTGAGGGCGGGCTGGTCCTCGCGGGTGGGGTCGATGATGACGAGCAGGTGCTGCAGCTTCATGGCGGAGTCCTCGCGCGCTCTGCGTTCTTTGCAGGGCAAGCGTAGACACTGGCGCCGGCCGCGCGCCTTGACCTGGCTCAGCGGTGCGCCGGTCCTGCCATCAGCTGCGCGGCGAGGTCTGGTTCAGTGCGCGGTCCAGATGCCGGGCACCCTTGGCGGCCAGTTCCCCGCTGGGGAATTCGGCGAGCTGGCGGCGCAGGTAGGCGATGGCCTTCTCGCGGTCCGGATGGGGATTGTCCGGCGCCATGTACATCAGGCCAAGCTGGTACAGCGCCTTTTCGCGGATGTCCGGCGGAATGGCCGGGTCATTGGCGCCCAGCAGGTAAAGCTGCGCCGCTTCGTCGACACGGCCCTTGAGTACGGCGCGGCGCGACAGCAGGGTCATGTCCGGGTCGAGGGTCGGCTTGTTCAGGTCCAGGTTGTACTGCGGCTGCCAGTCGGCCAGCAGCTGCCTGGCGGTTTTCTGTACCGGGTCCTTGGCGCGCTGGGCGATGATCAGCTCGCGGGCGTCGGCGTGTTCGGCAGCCTTGGTGCCGGTAAACTCGCGGTCGATGCGCTGGAAATAATCCATGGCTTTGCGATCGTCGCGCTGGTCGTTGTAGCGGCTCATGTAGATCAGGCCGATCTGGTACAGCGCGATGGCGCGCACTTCCGGGCCATAGTGGGTGTTGTCGTAGCCGGTGAGGTAGAGCTTCTCGGCATCCGCGCTCTTGCCGTCGCGAATGGCCTGGGCGCTGTAGGTCAGCAGGTCGCCTTCCTCTTCCACGGCGGCGGTCATGCGCTTGTTCTTCAGCTGCTTGTATTCGGCCACTTCACCGGTGGTGATCTGCGCGACGAACAGCGGCGTGGTAGGGGCGCAGGCGGCGAGCCAGGGCAGTAGCGCGGCGAACGGCAGGGCAATCGACAGGGAATGTGCGAAACGCATGGCAACTCCTTTGCGCCAAGGCGAAGTCCACGTGAGTCTAGTGGCGGGCTACAGTACGGCCAAGACGGGCCGATACACTTCCCAACGGAGGATATGCCCATGCGAACCCTTTTCCTCGCGCTGCTGGCGCTGAGTGTTACCGGCTGCACCAGCTGGTCGATGAACTATCACCTGAACAACGCCTATCGCGCGTACAAGAGCGGCGATTGCCAGCGTGTGCAGCTGGAGCTTTCGGAGACCGAGCGCAAGGCCCGCGCGCGGCCGTGGATCCAGCCGGAAATCTCCATGCTGCGCGGTCAGTGCCTGGAGCGTGAGAAGTTCTACGTTGATGCGGCGCAGACCTACCAGTTCATCATCGCCCGCTATCCCACCAGCGAGTATGCTTACCGGGCCAAGGCGCGGCTGGAAACGCTTCGGCTCAACGGCCGTCTTCCCGGCGACTCGCGCACCTACCCGGCTACGCCCTGACCGGCGGTCGTGGGCCGACTTGAGGCGGGCCGATAGCTGGCTAATCTCATGGATGCTTCACGCAAGGAGGTAGCAATGCGCGCCCTGTGGCTTTGTGCCTGGTGTTTCCCCCTGCTGGCTTCGGCGGATATCTACCGCTGGACCGACGCTCAGGGAAAGGTGCACTTCAGCGAAACGCCACCGCCAGGGGCGCAACGCGTCGAGGTCAAGCCGCAGGTCGTCGAACGTGATGCGGCGACCCGCGAGCGCGAAGAGCGTACCCGCCGCTTCTACGACGCGCGTCGAGATGAAAGCGCCGCCGCCCGGAACCAGGCAGCGGAGCAGCAGGCCAAGCTGGACCAGCAGTGCGCTCAGTGGCGCCATGACCTGGAGTCAATCAGTCACGGCGGGCGCTACTTCACGCAGGACGGCAGTGGTGAAAGGACTTACTACAGCGATGCACAGCTCAACGCCGCTCGTCAGGCGCTTAGCGCACGGCTGGCGGAAGGTTGTCGTTAGGACTGGCCCTGCGGGGGCGGCATCGTCATACTGGACGATATCTCATAGCGAAACGCCATTATGCGTCATCAACGACATATCGAGCGCCATCAGCTGCCCTACTACCTGAAGGTGTTCAACAGCATCACCGACAAACCGATGGGTTACCTGGGCAACGTGTCGCTGGATGGGCTGCTCCTGATCAGCCAGCTGCCGATGCTGGTGGGCGGCCGCTTCGAAATGCGCCTGAAGATCCCCAGCCACGACGGCAAGCTGCAACTGATCGAGTTCGCCGCCACCTGCCAATGGTGCCGCGAGGACGTCAATCCAGGTCACTACGATTCGGGTTTCAGCCTGGCGGCGCCACCAATGGAATACGTCGAGCTGGTCGATGCGTTGCGCCGTTATTTCAGTTTTCGCCGGCAGGTGGAGTCGGTCTGAAGCGCAGGACGCGCTGACCGATCTGCACGGTGTGGGACTCCAGGGAGTTGGCGTCCGGATTTGCCGCGACGCTACAGCGCGCCAGCCTTCTTCCAGCCCAGATAGCGGCTGATCAGTTCCGGCCCCAGCTGGCTCGGCCGCGCATCGAGCACCGGCACGCCATGGGCCATCAGCTTCTCGTGCAGCCCGGCGCGGGCGTTCAGGTAATCCACCGCGCCGCAGTAAGCCAGGGCTTCCTCGAAACCTTCCACCGGCGACTGGCGCAGGCGGTCGAGGACTTCCTCACGCAGGCTCGCCACCAGCACACGGTGCTGACGGCCCAGGCGTTTCACCGCCGCCACCAGTTCCTCGTCATCCTCGTCGCGCAGGTTGGTCACTATCACCACCAGCGCGCGGCGGCGCTGGCGGGTGAGCACGGCCTGCACCGCGGCGGGGAAGTCCGCCGGGCGCTGGCTGCTGCGCAGGTCGTAGACGCTGTTGAGCAGGGCGGTGAGCTGGGCGCTGCCCTTGGCTGGCGGCAGATGGCGTGGCTGGTCGCAGGCAAAGGTCATCAGGCCCACCGCGTCGCCCTGGCGCAGCGCGACGTAGGCCAGCAGCAGGCTGGCGTTGAGCGAGTGGTCGAAGTGCGAAAGGTCGCCGTCGTGGCTGCGCATGCGCCGGCCGCAGTCGAGCAGGAAGAGAATCTGCTGGTCGCGCTCGTCCTGGTACTCGCGGGCGATGGGCGTGCGCTTGCGCGCGGTGGCCTTCCAGTCGATCTGCCGCAAGGTGTCGCCGTCGCGGAATTCGCGCAGCTGGTGGAAATCCAGGCCCAGCCCACGGCGCTGCCCGGAGCGCACGCCGATGCGGTTGAGCCAGTGGTCCACGGCCATCAGTTCGGCGCCGTAGAGGCGGGCGAAATCCGGGTAGACGCGGGTTTCGTCGCGCTGCTCCAGGTAGCGCCGCCCTTTCCACAGGCGCAGCGGGCTGGACAGTTCGATCTCGCAGCGCGGGAAGACGAAATGCCCACGGGACAGCGGGCGCACGCGATAGCCCAGTTCGGTCTGCTCGCCGGGACGCAGCTCCACGGTCTGCGGCAGATATTCGAAGTCCATGCCGGCGGGCAGGTGGTCGAATACCGTGATGCGTTGCGGCTGGGCATAGCGGTGATGGAATTGCAGGCGCACCTCGCTCCAGCGGCCCAGCGGCAGGTTGCCGCTGAGCTGGCGCCTCAGCTCGGGCGACGGCGTGCGGCGCAGCCACAGGGCATCGGCCAGCGCCAGCAGGATCAGCGCGCAAAGCGCACCCCACCAGAGGCGACCGAGCAGCGCCGAACCCAAGTCCAGTGCCTGCGCCGCCCCCAGGGCGATGGCGATCGCCAGCAGGACGCCGAGCAGCGCGAGGAGCGCGCGCGAGGGTTTCATACGCGCGGCGCCGGTACCTGGTCGAGCAGCTGTTGCAGCACCTGGTCTACCGACAGGCCTTCGATCTCCAGTTCCGGCGACAGGCGCACGCGATGGCGCAGCACGGCCAGGGCGCTGCCCTTGACGTCGTCGGGGATGACGAAATCGCCGCTGCGCAGCAGGGCGCGCGCGCGGGCGCAACGCACCAGGGCGATCGAGGCCCGCGGTCCGGCACCCAGCGCCAGGCCCGGCCAGTTACGCGTGGTGCGGGCGATACGCACGGCGTAGTCGAGCACCTGGTCGTCGATGGGCAGGTCGGCGGCGATCTTCTGCAGGGCCAGCACGTCCTTGTCCTTGAGCAGGGCACGCATGGGCGCCACGTCGAGCATGTCGCTGCGCGCCGAGCGGGTAACCTGGCGCACCAGGGTCTGCTCCTCGCCTTCCAGCGGATAGTCGATGCGCAGCTTGAGCATGAAGCGGTCGAGCTCGGCTTCAGGCAGCGGGTAGGTGCCTTCCTGCTCGATGGGGTTCTGCGTGGCCAGCACCATGAACGGCTGCGGCACGGCCAGGGCGCGACCCTCGAGGGTGACCTGGCGCTCCTGCATCACTTCCAGCAGGGCGGCCTGGGTCTTGGCCGGCGCGCGGTTGATCTCGTCGGCCAGCAGCAGATGGGTGAACACCGGGCCCTTGCGCAGCTTGAACTGCTCGGTTGCCAGGTCGTACACCGCGTGGCCGGTGACGTCGCTGGGCATCAGGTCGGGAGTGAACTGGATGCGCGCGAAACCGCCGTCAAAGCAGCGGGCGAGGGCGCGCACCAGCAGGGTCTTGCCCAGGCCGGGAACGCCCTCGATGAGCACATGGCCGCCGGCGAGCAGGGCGGTGAGCACGTCGTCGATCACCTCCTGTTGGCCGATCAGGGCCTTCTGCAGTTCGTGGCGCAGTGCCTGGGCCAACTGGCTGGCGCGCTGGCGCTGGGCTGCCGCATTGGGTGTGGGGGTAGCGGGCTGTTCAGGTTGGTCACTCATAGGGCATTCCTGAGGCTTTGCAGGTGCGCGACCTGGCGGGTGAATTCGGCGACGGCCATGCGCTGTTGCGGATAGGGGCGCATGGCCTGGCTGATGGCGCTGACCGGCATGCGCGTCATGCGGCCCAGAGCTTGCCATTGTTCGGCGACCGGCAGGCGGTCGAAGCCGGGCTGGCGTTGCCGCGCCCGGCGCATCACGTCACGTTGCAGGCCCTGCAGCAGGGCGAGCTGGCCGCGCTGGCGGAGGATGAAGTCGGCGCCGGCGCGCAGGTGTTCTTCCAGTTGCCGGCGGCTGCGGTCCGGGTTGGGCTGCAGCGGGCCCTGGCGCAGGCCATTGCGCCACAGCACCAGAACGAGCAGCAGGACGGCGGCCAGCAGTGCCTGGGGGAAGTAGCGCATCAGCAAAGTCATCAGGCTGGTGCCGTCGGCGCGATAGACCAGGGTGACGGCGCTGTCCTGGGTCAGGTACCAGAGCAGCCAGGCGTTGTCGTAGGCGTCGAGTTCGCCGTTCTGCCAGATCCAGTTATCGGTGAGCACGGTGATCAACCCCTGGCCCTGTTGCAGTTGCAGCAGGTGGGTGGAGTCGGCGCTGTTGGCCCAGGCGTAGGCGAGGTTCTTCGAGTCGAACAGGTGGTAGTCGGTGTCGAAGTCGATGTAGGCCGGGGCCTTCTCGTTCTCCAGGTAGAGTTTGGTCAGCTCGGGGTAGGGATCGGCTTCCGCTGCCTCGCTTTCGTGGGCGCTGGAAGCCTGGTCGGGATGATCTTCTTCCGCTTCCGGCTTGTCCGTTTCTTCCTGCTGTTCGTCCTGGGACGCAACTGCTGAATCTTCTTCGGGCGTGGTGGATTTTTCCTCTTCCTTGTCCTTCAGGTCGGCGGTGAGGAATTGCTGCACGCCCAACTGGTCCAGCAGCGCGTCGCCGCTCTTGCCTTCTTCTTCGTCCCACAGGCTCTCGGCGGTGACGATGAGGTGGCCGCCGCGATTGGCCCAGTCGAGCAAACGGGCGTTCTGGGTAGGCGTGACGTTCTCGCGGGTCCCCAGCAGGATCAGGGTCTGGCCCTTGCTCGGCAGCTTGTCCAGCACTTCCATGCCGTGGGCGGTGGTGACTCGGATGCCGCGGCCGCGCAGGTACATCTCGGCGGCGAGATAGGGATTGGCGCGGGCTTGCGGGGAGGCGCCGTGCTCGATGGTCTCGGTGTAGGGCTCGAGGTTGCGGTACAGGTAGTAGCCGATGCCGCCGAGCACGAGCACGGCGAGCAGCACCAGCAGGACGAGGTTGCTGCGCTTCATGCCCGCACCTCGGTGCCGAACAGATGACGCCATTCGCCGCATAGCTGCTGCTTGAGTTCAGCCCGCGGCGCCCGGTGGCCGTAGGCGAGGGTCTGCCACTGCTGGGTCAGGCTGCGGGCGAAATTGTCCAGCGGCGGGTCGTTGAGCTCGGCCACGCGCACCAGCACTTCGCCTTCGGTGGTCGATTCGCGCAGCGGCACGCGGAAGTCGTGCAGCAGGCGGCTGAGCAGGGCCCGATAGAGCAGGCCGAGCGCCGCTCGGGGTTGCTCGTCCCACAGGCGCTCGGCTTCGCTGGCGACGTCGCAGGGCAGGGTTTCGGGCGCCAGGTCCAGTCCGAACAGCACGCTGGGTGCTTCGCGGCGCGGCTTCTGCGGCAGCCCGATGCGCTCGACGAACAGCCGCAGCCATTCGCGGTAGCGCCAGATGACCAACGCGATGACCGTGAACAGCAGGCCCCAGAGCAGCACTTCGATGCCTTGCGCCGCGAACTTGAAGGCCTTCCAGTTGCCCAGCGCCTCGAAGAAATTCTTCAGCCGCTTGGCCTCGTCCGGGTCTGCCGGCTTCTGTTCTTTCTTGTCTTCGTGAAGACGCCAACGGGTGACTTGCTCGCTGTTCCTGAACGGCGGCGCGGCGAGGATCTTTTCCGCGGCGCTGCGCGAGTCCTCGCTGTTGAGCTTCTGCTGGGTCAGCCGCGCGCCCTGGGGCCCGTCGGGGTTCTGATCGGGCAGCGGGCAACTCTGGCTGGCCTTGCTGCTGGTATCCGAGCCCGCAGCCAACGCGTCGTCGGCTGGCAGCAGGACGAACGCGCCGGCCATTGCCAGCAGCAGGGCATAGGCGCTGCCGACCAGGCGCTGGCGCAGGCGGCGGAATACCAGCTCGATATCCCAGGCTTCCAGTTCGGTGCGGCGGTTGAGGTAGAGGGTGAAGCCGCAGGCGACGTACACCGGTTCCCAGACGATCAGCAGCAGGGCGTAGATCAGGTTGCTGATGTGCTCCAGCCACGCCCAGTCGCCTTGTGCGGCACTGATCAGCGACTTCCATTCCCAGTCCTCGACCCACTGGTTGGGCAGCATCAGGTACATCAGCGTGGTCAGGCCCAGCCACAGCGCCAGTTCGAAATGCATGCCGATTATGGTCAGCCAGGTGGCGCCGCCGGCATTGCGCTGGCCGAGCACCACCAGGCGCTGGCTGCGCGCCTGGCCGGCGAGGCCTTCGAGCTGCAGCACCGGCAGGTCGAAACTGCGGGTCGGGCTGAAGCGACGCCAGAGCAGGCTGGGCAGCAGTTGCGCCTTGATCAGGCCGGGGAAGGCACGCAGCGCTTCCCTGAGCGTTGGCGTGTCGCCGAACAGCGAGCGCGACAGGATGTACAGCGGCAGGCGTTCGAAGGCGGGCTTGAGCCACCAGAAGATCAGGATCGCCCAGCTGGAGTAGTTCCACAGCAGCACGGACAGCAGCACGAATACCGGCAGGGTGACGATAGCCCAGCTGGCCATCAGCACGCCGGCGTGACGACGAGCGAGGAGGATGCCCAGGTCCAGCGCCTCCCAGGCGCTGCGCGGGCGAATGGCGACGCTGGCGTCAGTCAGGCGCATGGCGTCTCCGTCCGGCAAGGAGGAAATAGCTGGCCACCAGCAGCCACAGGCAGGCGCCGACCCCGTACTTCACCGTCGCCGAAAAGTGCGTGATGGAGGACCAGTAGCCCTCGACGAAGGCGGCGATCAGCAGCATCAGGATCACCCCGCCGATCAGCTGCACGGCGCGGGAGGCAGCCTGGCGCAGGGCTTCGAGGCGACTCAGGCGGCCGGGGGAGAGCAGCGCCCAGCCGAGCTTCAGGCCCGCGCCACCGGCGAAGGTGATGGCGGTCAGCTCGAAGGCGCCGTGGCCGATGACGAAGGACCAGAAGGTCTCGATGTAGCCGACCTGGGTCAGGTGACCGGCGACGGTGCCGATCACCACGCCGTTGAACAGCAGGAAGAACAGGCTGCCGACGCAGAAGAGCAGGCCGCTGGCGAAGGTCTGAAAGGCGATGCCGATATTGTTCATGATGTAGTGGCCGAACATCTGCCAGTCATCGCCGGCATCGCGCGTGCTAATGGGACCCAGGCGCGTGGTGTCCGGCGAGTACATCGATTCCATCTCGGAGACGCGCTCCGGCGTCATGACGCTGTAGACCAGGTCGGGGAAGTGATAGACCAGTACGCCCATCAGCAGCAGGCTGCCATAGAACAGCAGGCTGGCGAGGGCGATGCAGCGCCACTCCTCACGCACCAGCCGCGGGAAGCCGGCGACCAGGAAGCCGAGGATGCGCGCACCCAGGTGGCTGCGGTGGCGGTAGAACTGCTGGTGCCCGCGCATGGCGAGCTGCTGCAGCTGGTCGATCAGGTGGCTGCTGTAGCCGCGTTCCTGGGCCAGGGCAAGCTGCTGGCAGATGCGCCGGTAGTCGGCGGCGAACTCCTCGGGCTTGTCGCTGGGCTCCTGGCGCTTGCCGCCTTCCAGTTGTTCCAGGCGCTTGGCGAAACGCTTCCAGCTGCCCTGGTGGCGTTGTTCGAAGTAGGCCTGCTTCATGGGTGGCCCGTCCCGTTGCCCAGCAGGCCGCTGGCGATGCGGTTGAGGCGTGCTTCGGCCAGTTCGGGCGCGATGCCCAGTGGCGGCGCGAGGATGCCGGCGAGTTCTTCACGGCGAGCGGCCGAAAGCTGCGTGCCGCGTTCGGCGAAGCTCATCAGTGCGCGCTGCTCCTCCAGGCTCAGGGGCCAGGGGGCGAGTTCGGGCGTGGTCTGCGGCACCTGCGGGCGGCTCGGCGGCGGGTCGCGGTAGATCACCAGGGTGCCGGCGGCGAGGTCGCCCAGGCGCTTGAAGCCGGAGTTGGACAGGCAACTGAGCAGGCCGAGCGTGTAGGCGAACGGCAGGATATCGGCGAAGCGCAGCAGGTTGCGCAGCAGCGAGGCGGACCAGCCGATGGGGGTGCCGTCGTCGTGCACCACGCGCAGCCCCATCACCTGCTTGCCGGGGGAGCGGCCCTGGTTGAGCACTTCGAAAAGCACCATGTACCACCAGGTCATGATGAAGGTGAGGATCAGGCCCAGGCCCGTGCCCAGTTCGCCGAGGAAGGCGAGCAGCATGAACAGCGCCACCATCAGCAGGATGCGAATACCCAGGTCGATCAGGTAGGCGAGGGCGCGAGGCACGACACCGGCGGGACGCAGCAGCAGGTCGATGCCTTCCGGGGTCTCCACGTGGTAGCGGGTATCCAGGACGGGCGCCTGGGGAGACGCGTTGGAATGGAGGTCTGCTGGGCTCAAGGGAAACCGCTGTCGATGGCGTAGGTGCCAGATGCTAGCCAGCGCGGTGCGACGAGGCAACCGCGCTGGCAGGATTGGCCGATGCTGTCTTAGGGCGAGGGCGGCAGGACACCGAAGATGGTGCGGTAGAGCACGCCGATGGCAATGATCGACAACGGCAGCGTCCAGATCAGACCGATGCCCAGCGGAATGGCGCTGACGATCAGGATTACGCCGAGCACCAGGAACATCCCGAAGACCTTGAACCAGTGCTGGGTGATCGCCTTGCGCGAGGCTTCCAGCGCCTGCCAGGGGCTCAGCTTGCGCTCCACTACCAGCGGGATCGCCAGGATGTACGCGACGCTCAGGTAGATGCCGGGCAGCAGCAGGAACAGCACGCCGAGGTAGACCAGCAGGGTCATCACCAGACCCGTGATGAACAGCGGCACGAACAGCCCGAAGTGGCTGAACATCTCGTTGAAGGAGATGGGTTGGTCGGCGGCGCGGCGGATACCGAGCATGTTGATCCCGGCGAGGAACGGGTAGCCGACCGCCGCCGCGAGTATGCCTACCACCAGTTGCAGGATGGCCATGCCGAAGCCGGCCTCGGAGCCGCTGGCGACGTAGCCCAGGCCCAGCACCATGCCCAGGACGAAGCTGATCGCCTGCACGATGACCATGTAGATGATGAAGCCGACGATAATCGGCCCCTTGGTGCCGTTGACACGCTGCCAGGCATCCTTGATCAGGCTTTCGATGGAGAAGTCGTAGCCGCGGGCAAGGGCCTCCTCGATGCTCGGCACCGTGCCGCTGGCGACAGGGTCCTGCAGCGAACTGGTGGGCGGCGCGAAGGGGTTGGAGGAAGTATCGGTAGTCATGGTTTGCTCCTTTGGCTCGGGTCGGTAACGGCGCGGGAGTGGGTAAGGCAGGCTAATGCCGGTGATGCGGGCGACGCTCGGTGTGGCTCGTCCCGAAGGTGCGGAAGGGGCGCAGGGCGCCACTTCCAGCCGGGTTTCAGGCCTTGGGCGGCAGAACACCGAAGATGGTGCGGTAGAGCACGCCAATGGCGACGATCAGCCAAGGCATCACCCAGATCAGCGCGATACCCAGGGTCAGGGTGCTGAGCATGAACAGCAGGCCGAACACCAGCAGCAGGCCGAACACCTTGAACCAGTGCTGGGTGATGGCCTTGCGCGAGACTTCCATCGCCGCCCAGGGCGACAGGCCGCGTTCGACCACCAGCGGGATGGCCAGCATGTAGGCGATGCTCAGGTAGATGCCCGGCAGCACGAAGAGGAAGTAGCCGATGAAGATCATGAGGGTGCTCAACAGCACGCAGACCACCACCTGGAAGGTGCGGCCGAAGTGGCTGAAGACCTCGTTGAAGCGCAGCGGCTGATCGGCAGCACGGCGGATGCCGAGCATGTTCACGCCTGCCAGCAGCGGGTAGCACACCGCCGTGGCGACGAAGCTCAGGACGATGGAGCCGATGAAGAAGGCCACCAGTGCGCCGACCGCCATGCCGCCCGCGGCTTCGCTGTCGCCGAGCAGGCCCATGCCGGCGATGCCGGCGACGCCGACCACGGTGAGGAACAGGCTGAGCACGTTGACCAGGGCGAAGATCGCTGCGTAGAAGACCACGAAGCCGCCGATGATCAAGCCCTTGGTGCCCTTGGTGCGGCGCCAGGATTCGCCCAGCAGGTCGCCGATGCGGAAGTCGTAGCCGCGGCTCAGGGCGTCGGCGAGTGACGGCACGGAACCATGCGCTGCGCCCGGCTCGAGATTGCTCAGCGGGGCGCTGTAGGGATTTTGTGCAGCGATGTCTTGCATGAGGAAAGTCCTTTCCAGTGGGTGTGTCCTTGCGACGCCCATCATAAAGGTCTGGGCTGTCCATGTGCCAGCGAGGCGTTTTGGAAGTGTGGCAGGTCGCACTGTTAGACTGCGACGCACTCGCTTGCAGGCAAGGAAAAACAATGAACGCCAGTATCTTCTGGTACGACTACGAAACCACCGGTATCGACCCGCGCCGCGACCGTCCGCTGCAGGTGGCCGGCATCCGCACGGACGAAAATCTCAACGAGATCGGCGAATCGCTGAACCTCTATTGCCGCCCCAGTGACGACATCCTCCCGCACCCGGCGGCCTGCCTGGTCACCGGCATCACCCCGGATCGCCTGGAGGAGCGCGGCCTGGGCGAAGCCGAATTCATGACCCGCCTGTATGCCGAGCTCGCTCAGCCGGCCACCTGCGTGGCGGGTTACAACACCCTGCGTTTCGATGACGAGGTGACGCGCTACAGCCTGTACCGCAATTTCTTCGATCCCTATGCCCGCGAGTGGCAGGGCGGCAACAGCCGCTGGGACCTGATCGACATGGTGCGCACCGCCTATGCCCTGCGCCCCGAAGGCATCGTCTGGCCGCAGCAGGACGGCATCGTCAGCCTCAAGCTGGAGCGACTCACCGCGGCCAACGGCATCGACCACGGGCAGGCCCACGATGCCCTGTCCGACGTGCGCGCCACCATCGCCCTGGCGCGACTGGTACGCGACCGCCAGCCCAGGCTCTACGACTACCTCTATCGCTTGCGCGGCAAGCAGGGCGTGCTCGATCAGGTGCGCGTGCTGCAACCGATGGTGCACATCTCCGGCATGTTCTCCGGCGCCCGTCATTATCTGTCGGTGGTGCTGCCGCTGGGCTGGCACCCGCGCAACCGCAACGCGCTGATCGTCTGCGACCTGGGCGCCGATGTGTCGCCCCTGCTGGAACTGGACGCGGAAGCCCTGCGCAAGCGCCTCTATACCCGTCGTGATGAGTTGGCCGAGGGCGAGCTGCCGGTGCCGCTGAAGCTTTTGCACATCAACAAATGCCCCGTCGTGGCGCCGCTGTCCGTGTTGCGTCCGCAGGATCGTGAACGCATCGGCCTGGACCTCGACGCCTGCCTGGCGGCGGCGCGGACGCTGACCGATGCGAAAGCGAACTGGCAGGACAAACTCGCGCCCTTGTATGCCGAGGAAAGTTTCGCCGGCAGTGAAGATCCCGAACAGCAGTTGTATGACGGATTTATCGGGGACCGGGACCAAAGATTGTGCGAGCAGGTGCGCCAGGCCGATCCCTCGCGGCTGGCGAAAGAACAATGGCCATTCGACGATGCGCGACTTCCGGAACTGCTCTTCCGTTATCGGGCGCGGAATTTCCCGGAAACTTTGAATGCCACGGAACAGCAACAATGGCAGGACTTCTGCCGTGCGCGTTTGAGTCGGGCCGAGTGCGGCGCGCCGAATACGCTGGATAACTTTGCCGCGGCAATGAGCGAACAGTTGGTCAATGCCACGCCGGCCGGTCGTCTGGTGCTGCAAGAGTGGGAGAAGTATGCGCAGGTGCTGCGCGCGCGCTATGGCCTGTAGCGCGCTGTACTTTCCTTGCGGGCAATAAAAAACGCCAGCACCTGCTGGCGTTTTTCATCTCCGCAAGGCTTAGCCCAGCAGTGTGGCCCAGCCTTCCACGGCTTCGGCGCCCCACTTGGCTTTCCATTCCTTGAGGGTCTTGTGGTTGCCGCCCTTGGTTTCGATCACTTCACCGTTGTGCGGGTTCTTGTATTGCTTGACCTTGCGAGCGCGCTTGCTCACGGTGGTCTTTGCGGCGCGCGGCGATTTGCTCAGCTTCGCGTCCGGATCGAGCAGGGCGATGACGTCACGCAGGGACTTGCCATAGCTGCCCATCAGCGCGCGAAGTTTCTCTTCGAACTCAAGCTCTTTCTTCAGCTTGTCGTCCTGCTCCAGGGATTTCAGGCGCTCCTGAAGTTCCTTGATGGCTTCTTCGGTAGCGCGGTACTCGTTGATCAGCGACATGTTGGGTACCTTGTTCTGGGTCCAGCGGTGGCGGAAAGTTTGTAGTAGACATAATAGTCAGCGAAGTTGTTCAAGTAAATGCTTGGGAAAAGTTTTGTGAGTAATTGTCCGCTTATTTAAATAATTCATTCGCAGGTAATTATTCGGCGCACTGCGCAGCGCTGAACTGACTCTCGTCGGCGCACCGCGGCAATGGCTGATCTTTTCCCCGGCAGCCGCTAGAATGGCCGCCTTCGCGATGTATCTGGAGTACACCCATGCGCACTTTCCGACTGGTGATCGCCTGCCCCGACGGGGTTGGCATCGTCGCCAAGGTGAGTAATTTCCTGGCCACTTACAACGGCTGGATCACCGAGGCCAGTCACCATTCCGACAACGACAACGGCTGGTTCTTCATGCGGCATGAGATTCGTGCCGACTCCCTGCCGTTCGACATCGATGGTTTCCGCCAGGCCTTCGCGCCGATTGCCCGTGAGTTCTCCATGGAATGGCGCATCACCGACTCCTCGGTGAAGAAGCGCGTCGTACTGATGGCCAGCCGCGAGTCGCATTGCCTGGCCGACCTGCTGCACCGCTGGCACAGCGGCGAGCTGGACTGCGAGATCCCCTGTGTGATCGCCAACCACGATGACCTGCGCAGCATGGTGGAATGGCACGGCATTCCGTACTTCCATGTCCCGGTGGACCCGAAGAACAAGCAGCCGGCTTTCGAGCAGGTCTCGCGGCTGATCGACGAGCATCAGGCCGACAACGTGGTGCTGGCGCGCTACATGCAGATCCTGCCGCCGGACCTGTGCCAGAAGTACCGCCACCAGGTGATCAACATCCACCACAGCTTCCTGCCGTCCTTCGTCGGCGCCAAGCCGTACCACCAGGCGTCGCTGCGCGGCGTGAAGCTGATCGGCGCGACCTGCCACTACGTGACCGAGGAACTGGACGCCGGCCCGATCATCGAGCAGGACGTGGTGCGCATCAGCCACCGCGACAACATCGAAGACCTGGTGCGCCTGGGCAAGGACGTGGAGAAGCTGGTGCTGGCCCGCGGCCTGCGCTACCACCTGGAAGACCGCGTGCTGGTGCACGACAACAAGACCGTGGTGTTCGACTGATCCTCTCGTTCTAGACTGGGTACTCCGCAGGCTTCCGCCGTCATCGGCGGCGGATGCTGCGCTCAAAGGAGATGGCCGACATGAGCGACCCGAAGAACCCCGGCACCGCCACCCCGCCGCCCACCCTGGGCGAAGGCTGTACCAGCCGCTACGATCCCGACGCGCTGAGCGACGAGGACGGCACCGAGTTTCCCGGCGCCGCCGAGCTCTGGGATTCGCTCAAAGGCGAGGCGCCGTCCGAGGATGATACGACCTCCGGCGACTGAGCCTCAGGCGCGTTCGCGCATCCCGATCAGCTTGCGCAGCAAGGGCCGGCCCGCCATCAGGGCGAACACCGGCGCGCCCATCACCAGGTAGAAGTAGTAGGTCACCACGCGCCAGATCAGGATGGCCGCGGCCGCCGTGGACTTGCCCACCAGCGGGGCGAGCAGCGCGGCGCTGGTCAACTCCGTACCGCCAGCGCCACCCGGCAGCAGCGTCGCCAGGCCCGCCGCCAGTGACAGTAACTGGATCAGGAAAGCCCAGGCCCAGTGCAGGTCCACGCCCAGTGCTTTCAAGGTGATATAGAGCACCGAGAAGCGCAGGATCCAGTGGCAGCAGGTAAAGAAGAAGATCAGCAGCAGCCGGCGCTTGGGCTGGAGCAGGCAGCTCACCAGGGTGTCGCGGAAATGCAGGGCCTTGCGCGCCCAGTGCAGGCGCGTGCGTGGCTTCATCCCCAGGCGCTTGAACAATCGGCCGTTGGCCTTGATCACCCGGCGCTGGAAGCGCGCCAGCAGCACCACGCCGAAGAAGATCCCGCCCAGCAGCACGCCGCTGGTGATCAGTGAGGTCTCCAGGTTCGGGCTGACGCTGTGGGACAGCGCCCAGACCAGCACCGCCGCCAGCGCGCAGAGGAAGAACAGCAGATCGCTCAATTGGTCCACGGCGAAGATCGCGCTGCTGTGCGCCGGGCGCATGCCGTGGCGTGCCAGCAGGGCCATCAGGGTCAGCGGGCCGCCGGTGCCGCCGGGGGTGGCGTAGAAGGCGAACTCGGAGGCCATGATGATGCCCACCGAGCGTGCCTTGCCGATCTCGCCTGCGCGGCCGTTGAGCAGCACCCGCAGCTTCTGAGCATTGATCAGCCAGCACAGGCAGATCATGCCGAACATGATCAGCAACTGGTCGCGGGGAAAGGCGAGGACATGCGCCAGCATTTCGCGCCCGCCAAGCGCCAGCGGGATCAGTGAGGCGCCTATCAGGCCGAGCAACAGCCACCAGGCACGGCTCACGGGCGCACCTGCGAAGGAAAAAACGGAACGAGCGAGGCGAAGCGGATGGGCAGAGCCTCCGGTCGGAATCGAACTGTCATGCTGAGTGGACCGTGATCGGCATGTGGCGTTCGCCCAACTTTCCGTGGGAGCGGCGCCGCCTTGCGGCGGCGCCGCTGCCTCACTCGGCGGGCTTCTCGGTGGGAGACTCACCGGCGCCTTGCTCCAGCGCCTTGTTTTCCCAGCCTTCCTCGCCCGGAAGGATCAGGTTCAGCAGGATGGCGACAATGGCGCACAGGGCGATGCCCTTGAGGCCGAAATCGTCCGGGCCGGTGCCGGTGCCGATCAGCACGCCGCCGATGCCGAACACCAGGGTGACCGAGACGATGCACAGGTTGCGCGCCTGGGACAGGTCCACCTTGTGGCGGATCAGGGTGTTCATGCCCACCGAGGCGATGGTGCCGAACAGCAGGCAGAGGATGCCGCCCATCACCGGTACCGGAATGCTCTGCAGGATGGCGCCGAACTTGCCGATGAAGGCCAGACCGATGGCGAACACCGCCGCCCAGGTCATGATCTTCGGGTTGTAGTTCTTGGTCAGCATCACCGCGCCGGTCACTTCCGCGTAGGTGGTGTTCGGCGGGCCGCCGAACAGGCCGGCGGTGGAGGTGGCGATGCCGTCGCCCAGCAGGGTGCGGTGCAGGCCCGGGGTCTTCAGGTAGTTCTTGCCGGTCACGCCGCCCACGGCGATGACGCCGCCGATGTGCTCGATGGCCGGAGCCAGCGCCACCGGGACGATGAACAGGATGGCCTGCCAGTTGAATTCCGGCGCGGTGAACTTCGGCAGCTCCAGCCAGGGCGCGGCGACGATCTTCGCCACGTCGACCACGCCGAAGGCGAAGGACAGGCCGTAGCCCACCAGCACGCCGGCAATGATCGGCACCAGGCGCAGCATGCCCTTGCCGAACACCGCGACGATCAGGGTGGTCAGCAGGGCCGGCATGGAGATGAACATGGCGGTCTTGTAGGGGATCAGTTCGGTGCCGTCACCGGCCTTGCCCATCGCCATGTTGGCGGCGATAGGCGCCATGGCCAGGCCAATGGAGATGATCACCGGGCCGATGACCACCGGCGGCAGCAGGCGGTCGATGAAGCCAGTGCCCTTGACCTTCACCGCCAGGCCCAGGAAGGTGTAGACGAAGCCCGCCGCCACCACGCCGCCCATGGTCGCCGCCAGGCCGAACTGGCCCTTGGCGAGGATGATCGGGGTGATGAAGGCGAAGCTCGAGGCCAGGAACACCGGTACCTGGCGACCGGTGACGATCTGGAACATCAGGGTGCCGAAGCCGGCGGTGAACAGCGCGACGTTCGGGTCCAGGCCGGTGATCAGCGGCATCAGCACCAGCGCGCCGAAGGCCACGAAGAGCATCTGCGCGCCAGAAATGACCTGGCGCCACAGCGGTTCGTTGAATTCATCGGCCATCGATCAGGTTTCCTTCTGCTTGGTGCCGAAGATCTTGTCACCGGCATCGCCCAGGCCCGGCATGATATAGCCGTTCTCGTTCAGACACTGGTCGATGGATGCGGTCAGGATGAGCACGTCCGGATGCGCATCGTTGACTGCCTTGATCCCTTCCGGCGCCGCCACCAGCACCATGGCGCGGATGTCCTTGCTGCCGGCCTTCTTGAGCAGGTCGATGGTGGCGACCATGGAGCCGCCGGTGGCCAGCATCGGGTCGATGATCAGCGAGCGGCGCTCGGCAATGTCCGGCGCGAGTTTTTCCAGGTAGGTGTGCGCTTCGAGGGTTTCCTCGTTGCGCGCCACGCCCACGGCACTGACCTTGGCGCCCGGAATCAGGCTGAGTACGCCGTCGAGCATGCCGATGCCGGCGCGCAGGATCGGCACCACGGTGATCTTCTTGCCGGCGATCTTTTCCACCTGCACGGGGCCGGCCCAGCCTTCGATCTCGTAGTTTTCCAGCGGCAGGTCCTTGGTCGCCTCGTAGGTGAGCAGGGCGCCTACTTCCTGGGCCAGCTCGCGGAAATTCTTGGTACTGATATCGTGACGGCGCATCAGTCCGATCTTGTGGCGGATCAGGGGATGGCGGATCTCGAGGACGGGCATGGACGGGTTCTCCGGGCGGGCTGGCAAAAAAATTGCGGTAGCGTAATGCATCCTAGCTATCTTGGGCCACGATTGTCGGCGACATTCGTCCGCTGACCCTTGCTCCACGGCACGCCGATAGGTACCTTTGCGCACTTTTTCACGGGAGAACCCCATGTCCGTCGATCTCGCGCACATCCGCCAAGTCATGGCCGAAGCCGACTGCCTGTACACCAACGCCGAGGTAGAGGCCGCCATCGCCCGTGTGGCCGAGGCCATCAACGGCTCCCTGGCCGACACCAATCCGGTGGTGTTCTGCGTGATGAACGGCGGCCTGATCTTCTCCGGCAAGCTGCTGCCCCTGCTGAATTTCCCGCTGGAAGCCTCCTACCTGCATGCGACCCGTTACCGCAACGAGACCACCGGTGGCGAGCTGTTCTGGAAGGCCAAGCCGGAAATCTCCTTCATCGACCGCGAAGTGCTGATCATCGACGACATCCTCGATGAAGGGCACACCCTCTCGGCGATCATGGACTTCTGCAAGCACGCCGGCGCCAAGCGCGTGCACACCGCCGTGCTGATCGACAAGGATCACGACCGCAAGGCCCGTCCGGACCTGAAGGCCGACTACGTGGGCCTGTCCTGCATCGACCGCTACATCTTCGGTTACGGCATGGACTACAAGGGATACTGGCGCAACGCTGCCGGCATCTTCGCCGTCAAAGGCTTGTGACGATGAACGGGCCGCGTTTTCTCGACAGCGTGCTGTTCGACGAGGTCGCGGCCCGTGCCGCCGCCAGCCCCCGGCGCCGGCAGAACCACAACTTCCATGAGCAGACCGAGCCCTGCCATCGCCTGCTCAATGCACTGCAGCCGGACAGCTACATTCCGCCGCACTGCCATCGCCATCCGGACAAGGCCGAAAGCCTGCTGGTGGTGAAGGGCGCGCTGGGGCTGCTGATCTTCTCCGACAGTGGTGAACTGCTGACGACCCGCGTGCTGCGCGCGGGCGGCGAGTGCGTCGGCGCCGACCTGCCGCCCGGCACCTTCCACGCCATCGTCGCGCTGGAGCCGGACAGCGTGATGTTCGAAGCCAAGGCTGGCCCCTTCGTGCCGCTGGGCGAGGACGAGCGCGGCCAGTGGGCGCCGCGCGAGGGCGAGCCGGGCGCTGCCGAGTACCTGGCCTGGATGCGTTCGCACTTCCCGCTCTGAATGCCGCACGGGCGTAGAAGCGGACTCTGTCCGCGATGGGTTGGCCCAACTCCCGGTTCGAGCAAAGCGGCGATGAATCAATCGCGGACGGAGTCCGCTCCTACCCAAGGTCACGCATCGAGCTGTGTCGATGTGTGCATGGGTAAACGCGCATTTTTACCGATGCATGCTTTGCCTATCCTGCGACCCTCACCAGACAACCGTTCGAGGTTCGCATGTCCCGTCTCCTATATATCGATGGCCAATGGCAGGCCGCCGACAGCGGCGCCGTCCTGCGCCCGGTCGCTCCCGCCACCCGTGAGGCGCTGCCGGAAGTCGCCTGCGCCGGTGTGTCCGATGTAGAGCGCGCCGTTGCTGCCGCCAGGCGCGCCTTCGCCGACTGGAAACTGACCAGCGCCGCCCAACGCGCCGGTTACCTGCGGGCTTTCGCCGAGCAGCTCGAAGCCCGCCGCGAAACGCTGATCACCCTGCAGATGCAGGCCAGCGGCAAGCCGCGCCTGGAAGCCGAAATCGACATCGGCGACGCCATGGCCACCTTCGCCTACTACGCCGAACTGGCCGACCAGCTGGACGCCCGGCAGAACGCCGAGGTAGCCCTGCCTGACGCCGGCTACCGCTCGCAGACCCGCTTCGAGCCCATCGGCGTGGTCGGCCTGATCGTGCCGTGGAACTTCCCGTTGGTGACCAGCGCCTGGAAGGTCGCACCGGCCCTGGCGGCGGGCTGCACCGTGGTGCTCAAGCCCTCGGAAATCACTCCGCTGATCGAACTGGTGCTGGGCGAGATCGCCGACGCCATCGGCCTGCCGGCCGGCGTGCTGAACCTGGTGCCGGGCCTGGCTGATGCCGGCGCGGCGCTGTGCAGCCATCCGGGCATCGCCAAGCTGTCCTTCACCGGCAGCAATGTGGTTGGCCGCAAGGTCATGGAAGCCGCTGCAGCGCGCACCCTGCCCGTGGGCCTGGAGCTGGGCGGCAAATCGCCGATCCTGGTGTTCGAGGACTGCGACCTGGACGAAGCCGTGCAGTGGATCATCGCCGGCGTCTACTGGAACGCCGGGCAGATGTGCTCCGCCACCTCGCGCCTGCTGGTGCAGCAATCCATCGCCCAGCCGCTGCTGGCGAAGCTGAAGGTGGCGGTGGAGGGCCTGCGCGTCGGTGACTCGCTGCTCGGTGAGACCGACATGGGCCCGATGACCAGCGAAGCGCAGTACCGCAAGGTGCTCGACTATTTCGCGGTCGCCCGCGACGAAGGCCTGGCCTGCCTGACCGGCGGCGAAGCGACCGAGGGCTGGTTCATCCAGCCGACCGTCTACACCGACGTACCGGCGGACAGCCGCCTGTGGCGCGAGGAAATCTTCGGCCCGGTGCTGTGCGTGCGCACCTTCAGTGATGAAGCGGATGCCCTGCGTCAGGCCAACGACAGCGATTTCGCCCTGGCCGCCACCGTGTGCAGCGCCGATCTCGAGCGCGCCCAGCGTGTCGCCGAGTGCCTGGAGGCCGGCAACGTCTGGCTGAACTCGCCGCAAGTGGTATTCCCGCAGACCTCCTGGGGCGGCGGCAAGCGCAGCGGCATCGGCCGCGAGCTGGGCCCCTGGGGGCTGTCGGCGTTCTTCGATATCAAGCACATCACCGCGCCGCGCTGACCGGCGTCACCCCGTGCTCCAGGCGCAGGTCTTCGACCAGCGCCTGGAGCGCTTCGTTGTGCCCCGGCTCGTCGCGCACCACCAGGCTGTGGGTGATGCCGTAGCCGAGGCTGTCCGGCAGCAGCGCGCGCATCTCGCCCTGCTGCACCCAGCGCTCGGCATAGTGCGTGGGCAGGTAGCCCAGGTGAGTGCCCGCGCGCACGGCGTGGAGCACTGCCTCCATGTGCTGGGCGAAGGCCGTGCTGCGTTGCGGGTCGGCCGGCAACTGCACGTCGGCGACCGCATAGCCGTGCTGGATCCAGTCGCAGCTTTCCAGCTCTCCCGCGTCCTTCACTGGTTTGTCGAACAACGGATGCTCGCGCCCGCAGAACACCGCTACCCGCTCGTGGTACAGCGGCTCGTAGCGCAGGTTCGGCAGGCGCCGGCTGAAGCAGGCAATGGCCAGGTGCAGGCGGCCGCTGAGTACCAGGCGCTCCAGTTCGCTGGAGGATTCGATGAGGAAATGCAGGCGCACGTCCTGGTCGCGGCGGTTGAAGCGCGCCAGGGTCTGGTGGATGCGTGCGTCGGGGAGGGTGGCGATATTGTCGGCCAGGCCCAGGTGCAGTTCGCCGACCAGTCGCCCTGCGAGGGATTGCACCTGGTCGCGGAAGTCACCCAGCGCGGCGAACAGGTTCTGTGCGTAGTCCAGCACCCGCTCGCCTTTCTCGGTCAGGCGAAAGCCGCTCTTGCCGCGTTCGCACAGGCGATAGCCCAGTCGCGTCTCCAGGCTGGCGATGTGCGTGCTGATGGTCGACTGGCCCATGCCCAGTTCGCCCTGTGCGGCGGAGAATCCCCCGCAGCGCACCACGCAGGCGAAGATGCGCAGCAGGCGCAGGTCGAGGTCGGAGACGTTGTGCAGCATGGCGGTTTTCGATTCGTGAGTGGCGATGTATTGGGGGTGTTGCTTTGAAGGCTATCAATGTATCGCCGGGCTTGCCATGAGCGCCTGTCGTGGCGCTTCGGGCGCGTGCTAGAGTGCTCGGCCCTGTCCCGCGGAGGTGATGATGTCCGTTCGCATACCAGGCGCCTTGCTGGCGCTGTTGTTCTGCCTTCCGCTTGGTGTTGCCGCAGAGGCTGGTGCCGCACCGATGCACAGCCAGTTCCTGCCGCCGGACGACGCCGGCCTGCGCCAGGGCGAGCCGGAGCAGCAGCAACTGCTGCAGGTCACCGAATACAGTGTGGTGCTGGGCAACCAGCGCCAGTCCAACCAGCAGCCCATCCCGATCACTACGCCCGCGATGCTGCGCCTCAAGGGCAAGCCGCTGAACAAGGGCGCGCAGATCAGCCAGGTGGTGATCAGCTTCGATGGTGAGGGCAAGAGCCTGAAGAAGCCGGTCTACGACGAGAAGACCCGCGTGCTCAGCCTGTACTACCCGCAGGCGGCTTATCCACAGTTGCTCGACCTGTTGCGCAACGGCACCGTCTACGTGCAGTTCCTCACCTACGGCAACGGCCATATCTGGGCCGACCTGCACACCGGCGCGGTGCGTGCGCGTTGAGCCGCGCCCGACGCGGGGGTAAACTGCCCGACCCGTGGTGCCCGGCCTGAGCCGCTGCCGGCCGCGATTCCCGAGACAGCCGTAGAGAGAAGCGAGCGATGCGTAAAGACAAGAAGCAGGTGATTGGCGAAGAGATCAACGACGACGCCATCAAGCTGTTCCTCGACGTGGAACCGGCCGACGACACCCCGGCGTCCCTGCACAAGCTGGTCAAGGCCTACCGCGGCCTGCGCATCGACGACTTCGAGCGCTTCGTCGGTTTCTTCGTCGAAGCCGGCTACGACCTGTCCGCCAAGGATGCCCAGGGCCAGGACTTCATCGCCCTGATCCAGGATCAGCGCCAGGCCGAGCCCTACATCGAAGTGATCAAGGCAGCCCGCGGCTGATCGGTTCGATTCGCCGAAAAGCCCGCCTTGTGCGGGCTTTTTTGTTCGGGAACTCAGCGGGAAAACTCCATGTAGGATGGCGTGGAGCGAAGCGATACCCATCACTTCCGAGCCGCGAACGGCATGGGTATCGCTGCGCTCCACCCATCCTACGAACAGACTCGCCGGACCCTCGTCGAATCCCCGCCTAGACTTCTCCTCAGAACGATAACGACAAGGCGAGGACGAAGCCGTGCAAGTACAGCCCTATCTGTTTTTCCATGGTCGCGCCGATGAGGCCATTGCCTTCTACCAACACGCGGTGGGGGCTCAGCTGGGGGCGCTGATGCGCTTTGAGGAGGCACCGGGCCCCGCACCGGTACCCGATGGCTGGCTGGACAAGGTGATGCACGCCAGCCTGCAGATCGGCGAGACGGAAATCTTCCTGTCCGATGGCCGCGGCGAGCATAACGCCGCTTTCAATGGTTTCTCCCTGCACCTGACGTTGCGCAGCGTGGTGGCGGCGGAGCAGGCGTTTGCCGCATTGGCGGAGGAGGGGCGGGTGGAAATGCCGCTGGAAAAGACCTTCTGGGCGCAGCGCTTCGGCATGCTCACCGACCGCTTCGGCGTTGGCTGGATGGTCAGCTGTCACTGAGCCGCGCCGAACACGGAAACGAAAAAGCCCGCCGGATGGCGGGGCCTTTTCATGGGTACAGCACTCAGGACGCGGCGACGATCTGCAGACGGTCGGCGGTCATCTGGTTGACTTCGCGATAGGTCGCGGCGTCGGTTTCCAGCTGCTTCTCGCGGGCCGGGAAGATCTCCTTGAGCTTCGCGGTCCACTCGGCCGATTTGTAGCGCTCCGGGAAGCAGCGCTCCAGCAGGCCCAGCATGATCGAGACGGTGACCGAGGCACCCGGCGATGCGCCGAGCAGGGCGGCGATGCTGCCGTCCTGGGCCGCCACCAGTTCGGTACCGAACTGCAGGATGCCGCCTTTCTTCGGGTCCTTCTTGATGATCTGCACACGCTGGCCGGCGGTTTCGAGGCGCCAGTCGGCCGGGTTCAGCTCCGGGTAGAACTTGCGCAGGGCTTCGATGCGCTGGTCCATGGACTGCATGACTTCCTTCACCAGGTAGCGGGTGAGGTCCATGTTGTCGCGGGCCACGGCGAGCATCGGCAGCAGGTTGCTGGTGCGCACCGAGAGCGGCAGGTCGAGGAACGAACCGTGGCGCAGGAACTTGGTGGAGAAGCCGGCGTAGGGGCCGAACAGCAGCGAGGTCTTGCCCTCGACCACGCGGGTGTCCAGGTGCGGCACGGACATCGGCGGGGCGCCCACTTCGGCCTGGCTGTAGACCTTGGCCTGGTGCTGCTTGACCACTTCCGGGTTGTCGCAGCGCAGCCACTGGCCGCTCACCGGGAAGCCGCCGAAGCCTTTGCTTTCCGGGATGCCGGACATCTGCAGCAGCGGCAGTGCGCCGCCGCCGGCGCCGAGGAAGACAAACTTCGCCTTGACCTTGCGCGCATCGCCCGTCTGGGTGTTCTTGATGTCCACCAGCCAGCCGTCGCCGGAGCGTTCGAGGCCCACGACCTTCTGGAAGTAACGGACTTCGCTGCCTTCGCGGCTGGAAAGGTAGCCCAGCAGCTGGTTGGTCAGGGCGCCGAAGTTGACGTCGGTGCCGCTTTCCACACGGGTCATCGCGACCTGCTCGTCGGCCGGGCGGCCGGGCATGGTCAGCGGGGCCCAGTCGGCGATCTTCGCGCGGTCCTCGGTGTACTCCATCGAGGAGAAGGCGTGGTGCTGGCTGAGCAGCTCGAAGCGCTTCTTCAGGAAGGGAATGTCCTTGCCGCGCACGAAGCTCATGTGCGGAACGGGGTTGATGAAGTTGCGCGGTGCGCCGAAGGCGTCCTTCCCGGTCAGGTAGGCCCAGAACTGCTTGGACACTTCGAACTGGGCGTTGATGTTCACCGCCTTCTTGATGTCGATCGAGCCGTCGGCCGCCTGTGGTGTGTAGTTCAGCTCGCAGAGGCCGGCGTGACCGGTGCCGGCGTTGTTCCACGGGTTGGAACTCTCGATGGCTCCGGATTCCTGCAGTTCGACGATCTCGAGCTTCACGCCCGGATCGACTTCCTTGAGCAGGACAGCCAGGGTTGCGCTCATGATGCCGGCGCCGACCAGCAGCACGTCCATCGATTCGATTTCGTTCTGCGCCATTAACGCGTCTCCAAAACTATCAGCAGCCAGTTGTGACAGGGGGCTTTCGCTCAGGTGCGTAAAAATTGCCTGTCCGAATTCTTCTCAGGTCGCAAAGGACCTTTCGCGGATGTCTCGGGCCGTGGGCAGAGGAGGGAAATGCGCTCCTTCTCGGCAGTCCACGGCGGAACAGTTCATCCGCAAGTGCATGCGAAAGTGGCGCTTACGCGCGGCTTCCGGTGCCGAAAAAGCGATTCAGTGCTGCGGGGTCAGACGTCAATGGTGCTACCAACGCAAAACTCTTCATTGCTCGCCACACTCTCATGAAGTAGTGAAAAACCTTCGATCACGCTCTTTTGGAGGCGTGAAGCTCAAAGGGGATCGTCGTCGCGGGCCGGTCCGGTCTCCGTGCGGAGGGGGCGGCTGCATCCTTGCCAAGTTCTGCGCAACGAACGTACAAAGCGCGACGGCCAGTGACCGAGGCGAGTGGCGACTCTCTTTGAGGGGTGGCAGAGGCGAGACACGGTGTGTCGGCATCGTGCGGGGCCCGACCAGGAGGCGTCCTTATAATCGGGGGGCGATTATAACGGCGAAACACAAAAAAAAGCTCTGTACCTTAGACTTTTTTCCTAGTGTGTACCCCTTGATTGGCCATGTGTAACCCTCCCGCTACGTCTGGTCCGCACAGGGGGCAAGGCGGCTTATCGACGCGCAGTGAGGGAACCCTGAGAACGGGTTCCGCGTCCAATGGCCAAGCGCTATCTGACCGCGCTGCCCGCCGGTATACTGCCGGCCATCGCTTACCCCATGGAGAGATGAGCATGCTGCCTCGCCTGTTGCTCGGCTTTATTGCTGCCGCCAGCCTGACCTTGACCGGCTGCGCCCTCAGCCCGCAACAACTCAACCCGACGCCCGAGTTCAAGGGCCCGGTCGCCGCCGTTGGCCAGGGCCAGCCGGTGGTGGTGAAAGTCGTCGACGGTCGTCCGAGCACCGCGCTGGGTACCCGTGGCGGCCTGTATTCGGAAACCAGCCAGCTGACCGTGCGCAGCGAAGACGTCATCCCCAAGCTGCAGCTGCAGGCTGAGACCGCCGTGCGCCTGCTGGGCTTCACCCCGTCGGCCAACGCCTACAACGCGCCGCAACTGACCCTGACCCTGGCCGAACTGAAGTACCAGTCGCCCAAGGAAGGCATGTATGTCACCGAGGCCGACATTGGCGCCACTTTCCGCGCCGACGTGCAGAGCGGCACCCGCCGCTACAGCGGCCGCTACGGCGCCTCGACCAACCAGCGCTTCGGCATGGCACCCAACCAGGCGACCAACACCAAGCTGGTGAGCGAAGTGCTCAGCGACGCGCTGACCCGCGTGTTCAAGGACCCGACCATCGGCCAGACGCTGAACCAGCGCTGAGCGACGGGGAAATGAAGAAGCCCGCCGGAAGGCGGGCTTTTTAATGGGCGCTGAGTGGAGGCGATCAGGCGGCCTGGCGGTACGGGTCGACCTCGAAAGAACGCATGCGCTCGTCGGTTTCCGGCAGGTCCAGGTGCTCGTGGCCGCAGGCCTGGGTGTAGACCAGCCAATGGTCGTCCTGGACGTTGAACGACAGTTCGACGACCACGGCTTCGATTTCTTCGAGGTGTTCGATCAGGTAGGCATTTTCGTGGGGGATGATGTCGAGCATGGCGAATCTCCTTGGCGAAAGACCGGGTTTGCAGAATTCGATGAAGCCAGCACCGTGCCAGGGCGCGGGAAAGGCCTTAGACCATTTCTCGATAATTCTTACGCTCGTCGTAAATAAGCGTTGCGCGCTGGCTGCGAGGGCGACCCAGCGGATAAAATGCGCGTCGATTGTTTCTCATCCATGACGGGCCATGCCCGTTCGTCCAGACTGACCCCGCTTTGCTTCGAAGTCGTTGGCGTGCAGTTCTGAAGCGGAGGTTGTGATGTCGCTGCAGGCGCTCTGGAGTCTGTTCCAGGCCCATCCCGGTCGTATCGTGAACGACCTGGCCCTGTTCTTCGCCCTGGCCGGAGGCTGGCTGCTGCTGGCGACACGTCGCCGCGAGCGCCTGGCCCTCGCGCGCCTGGCCGCCGAGAGCGAAGTCGCGCCGGTGCCGCTGGACAGCCTTGAGCCGACCGCGCGGATGAACCGCTTCTTCTACCGTTTCGGCTTCGCCTGCATGGCGCTGGCCGTGACGGTAAGCTGGTACAGCACCCAGCTCTGATCCAGGACGGAAAATCGAAAAAGGCGCCCGAGGGCGCCTTTTTTCATGCCGGCTGCTTGAGCCGGTACTGGTTCAGCACAGGGTTGGCGTACTGCAGGATCAGGTGGCCGCGCTGCTCGCTGGGGCATTCGCCCAGGCGGCGCTCCCATTCGGTGCGTGCGCGCTGCAGTTCCTCGGCCTTGAACAGGGTCTCCGCGCGCGGCACGTTCAGTGCGGCGTCGCGCAGGTCGGAGGCCTCGTACGCGAGGTAGTGCACCGGGAACAACCGGTAATTGCCGAGGATCTGCCGGTCCAGCTCGGCGGCGAGCTGCTTGGCATCGGCGAAGTCGCCGGTGATCTCCTCGCCGAAGTTGATGTGCACCCGGCCCTTGTAGCCGGTGATGCCCTGGACGATGCTGCGGTCGTCCTCGCCCGGCGCCTTCCTGTATTCGCCGGTGGTGGCGCGGGTGAACAGCTCGCGGGCCTTGGCGGCATCGCAGGGGTCGTATTCGTAGCTGATGGACACCGGGATCAGGTGCAGTTGGCGGATCACCTCGGCGAAAGGCTCGTCCTTGCGGCTCATGTGGAACATCTTGAGGATCGCCGAATCGGTGCGGTCGTCACCGTCCTTGGCCCGTCCTTCGGCCTGGGCGATCCAGATCGACTGACCGTCCTGGCAGATCGAATGATTGATATAGGCCGAGAGGTTCTGGTACGCCGCCAGCTTCTCGCGGCGGCCGCTGATCGAGCGGTGCACGATGAAGCTCTTGTTCAAGCGCATCAGGTCGCTGACGAAGGGCTTCTGCAGCAGGTTGTCGCCGATGGCGATGCGCGGCGTCGGCAGCTTGGCGTGGTAGATCGCGTAGTTGCAGAAAGCCGGGTCCACCACGATGTCGCGGTGGTTGGCGATGAACAGGTAGGCACGGCCGGATTGCAGGCGCTCGACGCCTGAATAGGTGACGCCGTCTGTGGCATGCTCGATGGTACGGTCGACGTAGGGCTCGACTTTGTGCTGCAGCTCGCTGACGCTGCGGATGCCGGTGACTTCGCGGGCCAGCCGATGGGCTATAAGAGGTCTGAGCAGCCAGCCGAACGGACCGGACAGACGCGGAAAACGGTAACGCGCCAGCGCGCCGAGGAAGGCGTCGTCGCTCAGCAGGCGCTGCAGGACAGCCGGGACTTCGGTGTCGTTGTACGGTCGGATGGCTTCGAACTCGCCCATCATGCTCTCTATAGAATTCCAGGGGTATCACGGGACGGGCCGCGAACTAGACGGCCCGGACGGGTATGCCGCCGACTCGCCGGCCGGGCGGGCACCCAAAAAGACCGCGCGATTATAAACGGAAGTCACGGGGGAACCAGCGATGCTCGAAAGTCAGGCCTATTCCTGTCCCTATTGCGGAGAGCCGGCCGAGGCCGTGCTCGACCTCTCCGGAGGCGACCAGAGCTACTATGAAGATTGCCCGGTGTGTTGCCGGCCGATCCTGTTCCAGCTCCACACCGATGGGGTGGAATGGTCCCTGGAAGTCCAGCGCGAGGACGATTGATGCAGCGAATCTACGCACCTGCCGACCTGATCGAAGCCGAACTGCTGGGCGGCATGCTGGCCAACGAGGGCATTTCGTCGCACCTGGGCGGGCGCCACCTGGTCGGCGGCATCGGCGAGCTGCCGGGAATGGACCTGCTGCACTTGTGGGTGGAGGACGAGGTGGCGGAGCAGGCGCGCGAACTGATCGCCGCGTACAATGCCGCGCAACCCTTGCCGGGCTGTGCCGACGATCATGAAGGCGGTCCCGGCGTCCTGCTCTGCTGATGTCGCTTATCGAGTTCCCATGACGAGCCGCTACGCCCTGTTCCGCTGGAACCGCGAGCTTGCCGAAAACGCCGGCTTCCCCGCCGACCTGCAGCCGCAGTGGAATGTCGCGCCTGGCGCCCGTGTGCTGATGCTGCGCGAGGAGAACGGAGTGCGCCATGCCGACCTCGCCCGCTGGGGGCTGACGCCGGCCTGGCTGAAGGACCTGTCGCGAACCCCCGCTCACGCCCGCACGGAAACCATCGCCGAACAGCCGATGTTCCGTGACGCCTTCGCCCAGCGGCGCTGCCTGCTGCCGGCCAACGGCTTCTACGAGTGGCGCGGCGTGCGCAAGCGGCCGCACTGGGTATCAGGAGGTGGACTGATCTGCTTCGCGGGGGTGTGGGAGGCGTATCCGGTGGAAGGCCACATTTATTACAGCGTGGCGATGCTCACCCAGGCGGCGGGCGACCTGCGCCGGCCCTTGATCCTCGATGCGGCCGAGCAGGCGCAGTGGCTGTCGAACGAGACGCCAACGGCGCGCTTGCTGGAATTGCTGCAGTTGCCCCAGGCGCGGCTGCGCGAGCAGGCGCTGGCGAACTTCATC
Source organism: Pseudomonas sp. DP-17 (assembly GCF_022380625.1). NCBI lineage: Bacteria > Pseudomonadati > Pseudomonadota > Gammaproteobacteria > Pseudomonadales > Pseudomonadaceae > Pseudomonas > Pseudomonas sp. DP-17. The sequence continues at coordinate 1,082,703 of NZ_JAKSXG010000001.1, read as the reverse complement.
AATGACCCCGCCTGCAACGGGCCGGAGTGCCTGACGCCGGCCTGAGGGCATTCCCGCAGGTGCGGACAGCGGCGGCCGCTCCTGCGAAACCCCTGTCGCCCCAGGTGGCCGGTTGACGCCGCAGCGTCAGCCGCCGCGCGTCACACCTTGAACTGATTCACCAGCCTGCGCTGCTGCTCGGCCAGCTTGGTCAGCTCGGCGCTGGCCTGGGAGGCTTCGTCGGCGCCGCCGGCCACCTGGTTGGCGACCATGCCGATATTGGTGACGTTGCGGTTGATATCCTCGGCCACCGCGCTCTGTTCCTCGGCTGCACTGGCGATCTGGGTGTTCATGTCGTTGATCACCGACACCGCCTGGGTGATCGACTCCAGCGCCTGGGCCGCTTCGCCGGCATGACGCACGCTGGCCTCGGTCTTGTCCTGGCTCTGCTGCATCACCTGCACCACTTCGCGGGTACCGTTCTGCAACTGTTGGATCATCGACTGGATTTCCTGGGTGGCCTGTTGGGTCTTCTGCGCCAGGTTGCGCACTTCGTCGGCGACCACCGCGAAGCCGCGGCCCTGCTCGCCAGCGCGGGCGGCTTCGATGGCGGCGTTGAGCGCCAGCAGGTTGGTCTGCTCGGCGATGCCGCGGATGGCCACCAGAATCGCATTGATGTTCTCGCTGTCACGGGCCAGCGACTGCACCACGCCCACGGCGCGGCCGATCTCGCTGGCCAGCGCCTGGATCGCCGCCGAGCTGCTTTCGACGATGCGCTTGCCGTGGTGCGCGGCCTGGTCGGCATGGTTGGCTGCCTCGGCGGCGTGGGTGGCGTTGCGCGCCACGTCCTGGGCGGTGGCGGTCATTTCGTGGACGGCGGTGGCCACCAGCTCGATCTCCGCCAGCTGCTTCTGCACACCCTGGTTGGTGCGGATGGCGATGTCGGCGGTGTGCTCGGAGGAATCGCTGACATGCTGCACCGAGGTCACCACCTGGCCAATCATGCCCTGCAGTTTGACCAGGAAGGTGTTGAAGCCCTTGGCGATGGAGCCCAGCTCGTCGGCGCGGTCGCTGGAGAGGCGGCGGGTCAGGTCGCCTTCGCCCTGGGCGATGTCGTCGAGCATGCCGACCAGTTGGCGCAGCGGGCGGGCGATGCCGTGGCCGACCAGCCAGATCACGGCGAGGCCGATGGCGGCGATCAGCAGGCCGACCAGGGTCATGCCCAGGGTGTCGCTGTCGCGCTGGGTTTTCAGGTCGCTCTGCAGCCGGTTCAGGTCGCCCAGCACGGCTTCCTGCGGCAGTTGCAGCATGAGCGTCCAGCGCGCGCCGGAGTCGGCGATGGTGAAGGGCAGGAACAGCTCGATATGGCCGTGCTCCTTGTCCACCGACGTCAGCGGCTGGTCGAGGGTGAGCTTGGCGAGGTTGGCCACCTCATTGGCATCGAGCACGCTGCTCGCGGCTTCGCCGAGCTTGGCCGGGTCCTTGGTGTAGGCGACCAGGCGGCCGTTGGTGGAGATCAGCGCCATCTCGCCGGCGCCGTCGTAGAGCTGGCTGTCGGCGGTCTTGAGCAGGTCCTGGATAAAGTCCAGCGACAGGTCCACGCCGACGGTGCCCTTGAATTGGCCCTTGACCATGATCGGCGCGTTGAACGAGGACATCAGCACCATCTTGCCGGCCATCTCATAGGGGGCCGGGTCGATGATGCAGGGCTGGTGCTTCTCTTTCGGGCACAGGTAGTACTCGCCTTCGCGCACGCCGGTGGGCTGCATCTTCTGGCTTTCCAGGGTGTCGCCCATGGCTTCCACGGTCAGGCCGCCGTCCTTGCGGTACCACCAGGGCATGAAGCGCCCGCTGGCGTCGTAGCCTGGCAGGCCCGAGTACTGGCTGTCGTTGCCGGCGAAGGCGTTGGGTTCCCAGCCGGCGAAGGCGTCGAGCAGCTTGGGGTTCTGCGCCACGGTCTGGCGCAGCAGGTTGGACATTCCGGCGCGGCCGATGCCCAGCAGCGGCTGGCCATTGGCGTCGGTCTCATCCAGCAGGGCATTGGTGTTGGCCAGGTCGCGGGCAACCGTGAGGGGGTATTCCAGTTCGCGCTGGATCTGCGCGACCTGGCCACGGGCCAGGGCCACCAGGCGTTCGTTGATGACCTGTTCGAGCAGCGCCTGGGTGCGCTCCTGCACCAGCGCCTGGGTGCGTGATCCGGCGAACAGGGCGTAAAGCACCAGCGCCGCGACCACTGCCAGAACGCTGGCACCGGCCAGCGCCACCACGGAAAACTGGATCGACTTGAATTTCATACGGGTACCCGGAATGCGCCAGAGGTCTGCGTGTCTATCTGTATCGGCAGGCCCAGGTGTTTTCCTTAGGGGGCCGTTGTAATGGGTTGTAACGCGACCGTTCGCCGTCTGTCGCAGGATTGTCGGCGCTGGCCGGGAGGTCTAGCATGTGATGTCAAAATGAAATTATCTGGCCGCGATGAGCACCCGATACCGGTAATTGGATAGGGGGGAAGGGTGTCATCCGCGCTTATCTCGCAGGGAGGAACGACCTCCATCGAGTCCGCCACGACGAGCGATCCATGGCTCCATCCGCTGAGCCGGTCCGGTTTCCTAAGTCACTGCTGTGCCGGCTGTTTTCTGCCAGTTGCCGGGCATCGGGGGTGGGCCTACCATGCGCGCTGTCCGTGGGAGATTGCATTGTTTCGGGAGAGCAACATGCCCAGAGTTTTCCGTATCGCCGGCCTGGCCGCCGCGCTGATGCTGACCGCCTGCCAGCAGGTGAACACCACCAGCGGTGGCGTCGTCGGCGTCGAGCGCAAACAGACCATGTTCAGCATGCTGTCCAGCGCACAGGTCGACCAGATGTACGCGCAGTCCTACCAGCAGACCCTCGGCGAGGCCTCCAAGGCCGGCAAGCTGGATGCCAGCAGCAGCGACGCCAAGCGCGTGAAGGCCATTGCCGCGCGGCTGATTCCGCAGACCGGCGCGTTCCGCTCCGACGCGCCGTCCTGGCAGTGGGAAGTCAATGTGATCAAGAGCGACGAGCTCAACGCCAACTGCGGTCCGGGTGGCAAGATCATCGTCTACACCGGGCTGATCGATCAGCTCAAGCTCACCGACGATGAGCTGGCCGCGGTGATGGGCCACGAGATCGCCCACGCCCTGCGTGAGCACGGCCGCGAGGCCATGTCCCGCGCCTATGCCGAGCAGATGGGCCTGGGCATCGGTGGCGCCTTGCTGGGGTTGGGGCAGAACAGCGTGGACCTGGCCCATCAGGTGGTCGAGTACAGCCTGACCCTGCCCAACAGCCGGCAGAACGAGAACGAGGCTGACCTGATAGGCCTGGAATTGGCGGCGCGAGCCGGCTATAACCCCAACGCCGCGATGACCCTCTGGCAGAAAATGGGCCAGGCATCGAACGGCGATGCACCGCCGGAAATCCTCAGCACGCACCCGGCGGACAGCACGCGGATGGCCAACCTGCAGGCCGCCATCCCCAAGGTCATGCCGCTCTACGAGCAGGCCAAGACCCGTTAAGCAGTGGTTCGTGATTCTCTCGAACGGCCAAGGGTGGCGTAAGGTTGCGCTGCCCGATCCAGTGAACAGGGAGCACCCGTGAAAATCGCTGTACTTGGAGCCACCGGGCTCCTGGGCCACCATGCCGCCCGCGCGATCAAGGCGGCCGGCCACCAGTTGGTGCTGATCCACCGACCCTCGTCGCAGATCCAGCGCCTGGCCTACCTGGAGCCAGAGTGCCGGGTGGCCGAGCTTTTCGACCACCAGGGCATGGCCCGTGCACTCAGTGGGCTGGACGCAGTGATCTTCAGCGCCGGTTACTATCCGGTGCGCCCGCGTCGCTGGCAGGAAGAGGTCGCCAGCGCGCTGGACCTGACCAACCATTTCTACGCCGCCTGCCTGCAGGCGAAAGTGCCGCGCATCCTCTACGTCGGCTCGGCCTTCGCCATGCCCTCGCACCCGCAAGGGCTGCCGGGGCACGAGGGGCTGTTCTATGAAGGGCTGCCCACCGGCAAGAGTGCCTACGTCATGTGCAAATGGGCGCTGGACGAGCAGGCTCGCGAGCAGGCCCGCGGCGGCCTGCCGGTGGTCATCGGGATTCCCGGCATGGTCCTGGGCGAGCTGGACATCGGCCCGACTACCGGGCGCCTGATCACCGCCATCGGCCGCGACGAGATGCTGCATTACGTACCAGGCCGGCGGAACGTCATCGATGCTTCCGAGGCCGGGCGCGGTCTGTTGACGGCGCTCGAGCGCGGCCGGGTGGGGGAACGTTATCTGCTCACCGGGCATAACATCGAGATGGGCGCGTTGACCGCGACCATCGCCAGGCTGCTGGGCAAGCCCGCGCCGACCCCGATGCCGCTGCACCGTGCCCGCGCACTGGCGACGCTGGGCCGCTGGCGCTATCGCCTGACCGGCAAGATGCCGTTGCTGGACGACACTGCCATCGAGGTGATGGCCGGCGGGCAGTTCCTCGATGGCCGCAAGGCACGGGAGGAACTGGGCTTCGAGTCCCATGTGCCGCTGGAGGACACACTGGAGCGGGCCATTTCCTGGTTCCACGCCAACGATTACCTCTGATTGGCAACTCGTAGGATGGCGTGGAGCACAGCGATACCCATCAGCGCCGCGCATGGATTGCATGGGTATCGCTGCGCTCCACCCATCCTACAAAGACGTCGGCAGTTGTGCGTGAGCGCGGACCCAAAGAAAAAGCCCGGCAGATGCCGGGCTTTTTTGTCAGGGCAGTGCTTTCTCGGCGAAGGGCCGGTTGGGCAGCCCCATCTGCGCGCGGAAACTTTCCATGTCGAACAGCGTGCACAACTCCTGCACCTGATCCTGGCTGTTGAATACCCAGAAGCCCATGGCCGAGATGCTGACGATGCGGTCGCTGACCGGATACCCCAGCACCGGACGGGCGATGCTGCCCATCAGGGTGCTCCAGGTGAAGACCTTGTTGCCTTCGCGGATGCATTCTTCCACTGCCACTTCCAGGTCCTCCATGCCACTGCGGATTTCCTCCACCAGTGTCCGGTAGCCGGCATTGTCCAGCGGCTGGGCGGTGAAGGCACTCTTGTAGATGAAGTCCGGGCTGTGCAACTGCTCCACCAGCGCCAGGTGTCCCTTGTTCCAGGCGAGGTCGATGTGGTGGCGGGCGATTCGCTTCAGGTCTTTTTCCGGCATGGCGACGTCCTTTGTCATGGGAGGCTCAGGCGCCACTGTGTATCGCGGGCGATACACAGGCATTGGCCGGCGCGCCGGCCTCCTCGCGAAAAGCTGTCGGTCAGAATACCCCGGAGAGCTTCAGCGCATGGTAGATCGCGGCCAGGCCGAGGATGGCGAAGGCGGCGGCGGCCAGGCGACGAATCAGGTTCAGCGGCAGGCGCTCGGCGGCGAAGTTGCCGGCCAGTACCACCGGCACGTTGGCGATCAGCATGCCCAGGGTGGTGCCGATGACTACCAGCCAGAAATGCGGGTACTGCGCGGCCAGCATCACGGTGGCGACCTGGGTCTTGTCGCCCATCTCGGCGAGGAAGAAGGCGATCAGCGTGGTGAGGAAGGGGCCGAACTTCTTCAGCGAGCCCTCTTCGTCGTCATCCAGCTTGTCCGGAATCAAGGTCCAGCCAGCTACCGCCAGGAAGCACACGGCCAGTACCCAGCTCAGCGTGCTTTCCGAGAAGAACGAGGCGACCCAGCTGCCCACCGCGCCGGCGGCGAAATGGTTGGCCAGAGTGGCGGCGATGATCCCGGCGATGATCGGCCAGGGCTTGCGGAAACGCGCGGCGAGAACGAGCGCGAGCAGTTGCGTCTTGTCGCCGATTTCCGCGAGGGCAACGATCAGGGTGGGGACGAAGAGGGATTCCATCAGGCTTCCTAAAGGGGGCGGGTCGACTAAACACCATGACACGCGCCACCTGCCCGCCCCGGGTCAGGTTGCTCGTGTCATAGGTCTTGTCAAACCCCGGCCTGAACACTGCAGGCCTGGATCGTACGCGCCATGGTCTGCGGACCAAGTGTGTTGACGCGTACCGGGCGAGCAGGGCGCTCGCGGGAGACTACTCCCCTAGGACGGGGCGCATTCTGCCCAAGTCGCAGGACTTGGGCAAGCCTGCGCGGCAGATCAATCGCGGGCGGGGCGGATGTCCATGTCCTCGTAGCGGACGAAGCGGGTGCCGTTCTTGAAGCGGTAGCCCAGCCAGATCGCCAGGAACAGCGGGATGGTGATGTAGGTGGCAACGAGGCCGGCCCAGTCCACGTGATCGCCGACGAAGGCCTGGTAGTTCTGCCCCAGGGTGATGACCAGGCAGAGGCAGAAGGCGAAAAGCGGGCCGAAGGGGAACCACTTGGCGCGGTAGGGCAGGTCGTTGAGATTGCCGCCCTGCAGCACGAAGCCTTTGCGGAAGCGGTAGTGCGACACGGCGATACCCAGCCAGACGATGAAGCCGCACATGCCCGAGGCGTTGAGCAGCCAGGTGTAGACGGTCTTGTCGCCGATGAAGCTGGTGAGGAAGCACAGCGCGCCGATCAGCGTGGTGGCGTAGAGGGCATAGCGCGGCACGCCGCTTTCGGACACCTGGGTGAACAGGCGCGGCGCCTTGCCCTGGGTGGCCATGGTGTAGAGCATCCGGGTCGAGGCGTACATGCCCGAGTTACCCGCCGAGAGGATCGCCGAGAGGATCACCGCGTTCATTACGCCGGCAGCGGCAGCCAGGCCCGCGCGCTCGAACAGCAGGGTGAAGGGCGAGGTGCTGATGTCGCTGCTGTCGGTCTTGAGCAGGTTCGGATCGGTGTAGGGGATCAGCATGCCGATGACGAAGATCGACAGGATGTAGAACATCAGGATTCGCCAGAACACCTGGCGGATGGCGATGGGAATGGATTTTTGCGGATTCTCCGATTCGCCCGCGGCGACGCCGATCAGCTCGGTGCCCTGGAAGGAGAAGCCGGCGATCATTGCCACCCCGATCATCGCCTGCAGGCCGCCGACGAAGGGCGCATCCCCTGTGGTGAAGTTGCTGAAGCCGGGACTGTCGATACCATGCATGATGCCGATGATGCTGGCCAGGCCGATGCCGATGAAGACCACCACGGCCACCACCTTGATCAGCGCGAACCAGAATTCGCTCTCGCCAAAACCCTTCACCGAGAAGAAGTTGAGCATGAACATGATGCCGAGGAAACCGGCGCTCCAGACCATGCCCGAGACTTCCGGGAACCAGAACTTCATCACCAGCTGCGCGGCCACCAATTCGGCGGCGATGGTCACCGCCCAGTTGTACCAGTAGTTCCAGCCCATGGCGAAACCGAAGCCATCGTCGATGAAACGGCTGCCATAGGTACAGAAAGAGCCGGAATCGGGAATGTACGCCGCCAGCTCGCCGAGGCTGGTCATGAGGAAAAACACCATCAGGCCGATCAGCGCATAGGCCAGCAGCGCGCCGCCAGGACCGGCGGTGGCGATGGTGCTGCCGGAGGCGACGAACAGACCGGTGCCGATGGAACCGCCGATGGCGATCATGTTCAGGTGACGCGGCTTGAGAGAGCGCTTCAGATGATGTGGCTTCTCCTTGGGCCCCATGGCGAAAGTCAGTTCGACGTCATCTCTAATTCTTCGGTTCACAGGTGTCCTCGATAGTTCAGGGCGAGCGGCGATGCGCCGATCCAGCGGGCTGCGTGGAGTGTAGTGCGAGCCTTGGATCAGCGCCGGGCGCTGTAGATACGGAAGCCGTCGGCCTCGGCCAGGGTGCGGCAGGGACCCAGGTGCTGTTCGATCAGCGGCGGGTATTTCAGGAAGCTGTTGGCTACCAGGCGCAGCTCGCCGCCACTGGCCAGATGCCGGGCCGACTGGCGCAGCAGGTGCTCCGTGGCGGCGTAGCTGGTGTGCACGCCCTGGTGGAAGGGCGGGTTGCTGACGATGGCGGCGAGGCCTACCGGCGCGGCGTCGATGCCGTCGCCGGCGATCACTTCCCCGTCCAGGCCGTTGGCGGCGAGGGTCAGGCGGCTGCTCTCGATGGCGAAGGCGTCGACATCCAGCAAGGTCAGGCGGCTTTGTGGATAACGTCGCTTGAGCGTGGCGCCGAGCACCCCGGCGCCGCAGCCGAAGTCCAGTACGTGGCCGGCTGGCAACTGGTCCAGGTGCTCCAGCAGCAGCGCGCTGCCTCGGTCCAGGCGGCCATGGCTGAATACGCCGGGCAGGGTAACGACCTGCAGCGGGCCGTCGGCCAATGGCAGCTCGTAGCGTTGCGCAAGGGCATGCAGGTCAGGCGCTGCCGGTGCACCGTCGATGCGCGTGTGCCACAGCTGGCAGTGGCGGGCGCTGTCCAGCTTGCTGGCGCGGCCGAATTCACCGAGCTGCTTGCTGGCGCGTTCGACGCCGGCGCGCTTTTCGCCGACCAGGTACAGCTCGCCGTCCGGCACGCAGCTGGCCAGCGCGGCGAGCAGGTAGTCGGTCAGCTCGCGGGACTTGGGCAGGAACAGCACGGCGGCATCGAACCGGCCCGCGGGAGGCGTGGCGCCGAAGTGGCAGCGGCCGGGATAACGACCTTCCAACTGGCGGGCTTCACCGGCGTGCCAGCTCCAGCCCTGGGCTTGCGGCAGATCGCCGAGCAGGGCGTCGGCGGGCAGGCCGGCGAGCAGGACGCGGCCCTGGAAGCGCTCGATCTGGCGCAGCAGCACTTCACTGGTGGGGGCGTTGGACATGCGGCCTCCTGGCGAAAAAGGGCGCGAGTTTAGCAGGGCTGCCGCGGCAGAGCCTAGGCGAGCCGCACCTCGGCGTTCGTCCAGAAGTCGTCGCCACGCAGCTCCAGCGCGCCGGCCGCGACCTGTTCGCGCAGGCGCCAGGCGGCCAGCAGGTCGCTGACGAACAGCCCGTCGACGTAGGCCATGGTCGGGCCGATCAACGATTGCACCGGGCGCCAGGCCTCGCTGGCGCTGTCCAGCAGGATACGGTCGATGTGGGCGTAGCCGGCCCCGCTCAGCTGGCCATCCAGCCACAGGCGCAGCTCGGCGTTTTCCGCCAGGGCGCGTTGCCAGTCCGCGGCCAGATGCTGGCGCTCTGAGGCGTCCAGTTCGTGGCTGGCGGCCAGGGCGTTGGCCAGTTCGACGGGTTTGAGCATGGCGATGGCGTGGCGGTCTTCGCTGCGGCACTGGCCGCTGCCGGCGCCGACGCTGCGCAGGCTGACGCTGGCGGGCAGCAACGCACAGACGCGGCGTAGCAGCATCTGCTCGCTGGCACTGTCGCCGTGCCAGAGCGTGACGGAGGCGGCGTCCGGGCTGCGCAGCCAGGTGGCGTCGCTGGCCAGTTCGCTGGCGATCGCCCGCTCCTGCAGGGCTTCGCCGCCCAGCTTGTGCCAGAACGCAGCGCGCTGCCGGCAGGGCGGGACGTCTACATCGTTCAGAGGGCCGACCGCGAGGTCGTCCGGCAACACGCGGATCTTCTTCTCGGTCAGCACGCCTGCCTCGACCGCGCGGCGCAGGGCATCGGCGGCGCCGTCGCCGCAGACCAGATGCAGGCTCATGCCGCCACCACCCGGCGCGGCTCGCCGGCGAAGAAGCCGGCGGCGTTCTCGCTCAACTGGCCGACGATGCGCTGCCGGGCCTCGCGGCTGCCCCAGGCGCTGTGCGGGGTGACGATGAAGCGCGGGATGTCGCCAGCCAGCAACGGGTTGCCGTCCCTGGGTGGCTCGACGCTGAGCACGTCGAAGGCTGCGCCGCCCAGATGGCCCCGGCGCAGGGTGTCGGCCAGCGCCTGCTCCTCCACCAGGCCGCCGCGGGCGGTGTTGATCAGGAAGGCGCCGGGCTTCATCAGGTCCAGTTCGCGCTGGCCGATCAGGTTGCGCGTGGCATCGGTGAGCGGGCAATGCAGGGTGAGGGCGTCAACCTGCGGCAGCAGCTCGTCCAGCGCCAGGCGGTCGGTGCGCGGCGGGCGGCCGGGCAGGGCGCCGAGCAGCACGCGCATACCGAAGGCTTCGGCGAGCTTCGCCACCGCGCCGCCCAGTTCGCCGTGGCCGAGCAGGCCGAGGGTCTTGCCTTCCAGTTCGACAATGGGGAAGTCCAGCAGGCAGAACTGCGCAGCCTTCTGCCAGCGGCCCTCGCGGATCGCTGCCTGGTAGTCCGGCAGGCGTGTGGCCAGGGCGAGCAGCAGCATCAGGGTGTGCTGGGCCACCGACGGGGTGCCGTAGCCCTGGCAGTTGCTCACGGTCACGCCGTGCTGGCGCGCGGCTTCGAGGTCGACGTTGTTGGTGCCGGTGGCGGCCACCAGGATCAGCTTGAGGTCCGGGCACTGCTCGAACACCTCGGCGCCGATGCGCACCTTGTTGCTGATCGCCACCTGGGCGCCCTGCAGTCGCTCGGCCACCTGCTGCGTGTCGCTGCGCTCGTGCAGCACCAGTTCGCCGAACGGCGCGCGCAGCGGCGCGAGGTCGAGGTCGCCGAGGTCGAGGGAGGCATGGTCGAGGAAGACGGCGCGAGCAGGATTCATGAGCGATGACACCTTGATCGGAAGGGCGGGATGAAGGGGATTCTCGGCAGAACCGTCGCCGTGGACAACCCGGTCTGCCCGCGGACTTGGACGGACGGAACCGCGTATTGATGGTAGATGTTTGAGTGAAAAGTCTGACAGACGTTTCGGTTTTCCCTCATCTGCGACCGCGGGCCCGCTTCTTAGAGTGATTCCGTCGATTTCCCGAGGTGACTTGCGATGATGGGTTGGCTGATCTCCGGTCTGACGCTCTTTGGCATCACGACCGCTGGCGTATGGAGCGCACGGGTCTGGTCCCGTGTGGGCTCCGCCGCGTCCTTTTCCCTCACGCCCCGCACGCGACGCCGCCGTCCGGCGCGCTCCAGCGGCCCGGAGGCGCTGCTCTGCTTCGGCTCGCTGATGGCCGCCTGCGAAGGGCCGGCGGGAGCCGCGCTGGTACGCGAGCGCGGTGAAATGGCCGAACGGCTGGCAGCCGAACTGGCGGAATGCTGGGGCATCCGCGATGCCGGCTCGGCGCGCGCCACCCTGCAGGGCATGCTGCTGGAAGCGCACAGCCTGCCGCTGGACCAGGACTTCCGCCGCCTGCAACGCAACGAGCCGAGCGCCTTCGATGGTGAGCAGCGGTTGCGCTGGCAGCGCGCGAAGCAGGCCTGGAGCAAGGCCGGCCTGACCCTGCCGAAGGACATTTCCATGGCGGCCCACGACTACGAGTGCATCGCCTGGCTGGCGCGGCGCTGCCATGCCTGCGGTTATCTCGGCGAGGCCGAGGCCTGGCTTTGCCTGGCCTGGGTCGCCGAAGCAGCCGTACGCCATTTCGCTGACTGGCAGGCCTATGCCGCATCCTATGTGCTGGTGCGGGCCACCCTGCAACGTGACGGCCAACAGGATCCGCTGGCCATCCGTGCCTACAAGGAGCTGATGGAGGAGACGGGACAATGGCGGGCCAACCCTCTTGCGGGCATCCGTGTAGAGGACGTCGTGCTGCAGATCGAGCATGAGATTCCGCAGCGCGCCTGCCAGCCTGGCCAGTCACTGCTGGCCTTCGGATCGCTGATCGCGCTCTGCGCCGGCCTTCGCTCCGATCGACTGGCGATCGCCCCCGATGAACCCGACCTGCACCGCTTGTGGCTGGCGCGGCACTGGCGCGCCGAAGGCAAGGAGCAAGTGAAGGAACGTCTGCACTGGCTGCTGGAGACCGGCAGCCGGACACGCTTCGATGCCCAGCTGGAGCGTAACGTCGGTGGCCTCGGCGATGCCGCTGGCGAGGCCTGTCAGGAGCGTTTCGAGCAGGCGCGTCGGGCTCTGCTCAAGGCCGGACACGATCCCGAACTGGTTGACGGCTGCCGCACGGTGCTGGCCTACGACCTGGAGCGGGCCGCCTTCGGCGCGCGCCTGGCGTTCGCCGCCGGTCTGCTGGATGAGGCGAGCCTGTGGAATGCCCTGCGGCACATGGCGCGTCAGGCTCGCTCTGCATTCGACGACTGGGAGCAGTACCTGGTTTCGATGGTCGTCGGCCATGCGTTGGCCAACCAGGATCGGGATGCCGGCCGGCAACTGCTGCGTAGCGGTATGGCACTGCTCGATGGCATCAGCCCGTTCGCCGAATACCTTTCGCCCTGGCAGACCTGCCCGCTGGACAGACTGCCGGTACTGCACGCGGTGCCCTCTGCGGTCGCCCGCTGAGGCCGCCCCGGCGCCGGCCGGGCGCTTGTCGAAGTCCCGCCTGTTCGTATAAGAAGTGGAGCTTTCTCGACGGCTGTTCGGAGGCGCGATGTACTGGGCGGAATTTCTCACGGTGGCGTTCATTCACCTGCTGGCGGTGGCCAGCCCCGGCCCGGATTTCGCCGTGGTGGTGCGCGAGAGCGTGACCCACGGTCGGCGCGCCGGCACCTGGACGGCCCTGGGCGTGGGCAGTGCGATCTTCCTGCACGTGACCTACTCGCTGCTGGGCATCGGCCTGGTCGTGTCGCAGTCCATCGTGCTGTTCAACGCGCTGAAGTGGCTGGCGGCGGCCTACCTGCTGTACATCGGCTTCAAGGCCCTGCGGGCGCGTCCTGCCGAGCCGGCAACGGCTCAGTCCCTCGCCGCGCCCGTCGCCCGCACTGCGCGGGGTGCCTATGTCGCCGGCTTCGTCACCAATGGCCTGAACCCCAAGGCCACGCTGTTCTTCCTCTCGCTGTTTACCGTGGTGATCAATCCGCACACGCCGCTGCTGGTTCAGGCGGGCTATGGCGTGTACCTGGCGTGCGCCACGGCCGCCTGGTTCTGCCTGGTGGCACTGCTGTTCAGCCAGCAACGCGTGCGCGCCGGCTTTGCCCGCATGGGCCACTGGTTCGATCGGCTGATGGGCGTGGTGTTGGTGGGGTTGGGAATCAAGCTGGCGTTCAGCGAACTGCGTTGATGCCAGGAAGAAGGGCGCCTTGCGGCGCCCTTTGGGTTCTACTTCAGCGCCCGCAGATGGGCCACTTCCTCCGCCCTGACCGGCGCTGCCTGGTAACCCCAGGCCGAGCGCAGGAAGCTGGTCAGCTCCGCCACCTGCGCGTCGTCCAGGCGCCAGCCGAACGCCGGCATGCTCAGGCCTGTCGGGGCGCTCTGGGTGACCGGCACGCTGGAGCCATTGAGGATGATGCGGATCAGCGAGTCGGCGCTGGCGCCCAGCACCGCCGAGTTGCCCGCCAGGCGCGGGAAGGTGCTGCGGTAGCCGCGGCCGTCGCTGCGGTGGCAGGCGGCGCAGTTGTCCAGGTAAAGCTCCTCACCCAGGCTGGCCGGTTTGCCTTCGACCAGTTTCACCGTGGTGCTGTCGCTGCCTACGGCCGCCACCTCGCGTCCGGCCGAGAGCGATTTCAGGTACACCGCCACGGCCTTCAGGTCGGCATCGTTGAAGTATTGGGTGCTGTGCGCCACCGCCTCGCCCATCGGTCCGAATGCGGCTGTGTGGGTGTTGCGCCCGGCCTTGAGGAACTCCACCAGATCGGCCTCGGACCAGCCCTGCAGACTGCTGTCGGTGGCGCCCGCCAGGTCGGCGGCGTACCAGCCAGCCAGTTTGGCGCCGCTGAGGTAGGCGGCGCCGGTCTGGTCCAGGGCCTTCTCCTGGAAGGCGATGCCGCGCGGCGTATGGCAGGTGCCGCAGTGGCCCAGCCCCTGAACCAGGTAGGCGCCGCGGTTCCACTCCGGGGTCTGCGCAGCGACCGGCTGGTAGGGCTTGGCGTCGGTGAACAGGGCGTTCCAGATGCCCAGCGGCCAGCGCATGTTCAGCGGCCAGGGGATGGCGGAGGCCTGGTTCTCGGTGGGGTCGGCCTGTACGCCGTGCTTGAAGTAGGCGTAGAGGTCGCCGACGTCCTGGTCGGTAAGCCGCGAGAAGGACGGGTAGGGCATCGCCGGATAGAGGTGACGGCCGTCGGCGGCGATGCCCTTGCGCAGCGCATCGCCGAACTGCTCCAGCGTATAGGAGCCGATGCCGTTGCGGGTATCCGGGGTGATGTTGGTGGAGTACATCGCGCCCAGCGGCGACTGTAGCGCCAACCCGCCGGCGAAGGGGCGCTTCGCATCGGCGGTATGACAGGCGGCGCAGTCGCCCAGTCGGGCAAGGTATCTGCCGCGGGCAATGGCGGCGTCCAGGTCCTGGGCGGCATCGGCCTGGACCGATTCCATGGCCAGCAGGAGGGCCAGCGAAAGCAGAACGGTTTTCATGGCGTCTCTCCTCAGGCGGATACCAGCGGGCCGGGGTTCTTCAGGTACTGACGGCGGATGGCGTTGGCCGACCAGTACGCCAGTGCGCCGACGATACCGGTGGGGTTGTAGGCCATGTTCTGCGGGAAGGCGCTGGCGCCCAGGACGAACAGGTTCGGCACGTCCCAGCTCTGCAGGTACTTGTTCACCACGCTCTGCCCGGAGTGCTCGCCCATGATGGCGCCGCCGGTGGTGTGGGTGCTCTGGTAGTTCCGCCAGTCGAAGTGCGAGCCGGGCCTGGGGCCGCTGGAGACGCTGTATCCGGGGTTGAGCACACGGGCCATTTCTTCCATGCGCTGGATCATGAACTGCGCCTGGAGAATGTCGTTCTGCTTCCAGTCGAAGGTCATGCGCAGCATCGGCAGGCCGTGCTCGTCGGTGTAGCTGGGGTCCAGGTCCAGGTAGCAGTCGCGGTAGGCCATGCTCGAACCTTCGGCGTGCAGGCCCATGTTGTGGTTGTAGTTGTCCTTGATCGCCTGTTTCCAGCCGCTGCCCCAGCCCGGCGCGGTGTCCGGCAGGACCATCTGCTGGATCGGCCGCCCGCCGCTGGTGGAGGAGGACAGGTAGGCGCCGCCGACGAAACCATTGTTCTGGCTGAAGAAGGCCTCGTTGTTGAAGTCGTCCATGCAGGTGTAGCCGGCACCGGCGCCGACGAAGGGATTGAAGTGCTTGTCCTTGCCGAAGAACAGGTTCACCGCGGTGTTGGTCTGGTAGGCGTAGTTCTTGCCCACCACGCCGGTGCCGCTGATGGGGTCGTAGGGCTTGCCGATCTTCGAAAGCAGCAGCAGGCGCACGTTGTGCAGCTGGAAGGCGCTGAGGATCACCAGGTCCGCCGGCTGCTCGACCTCGCGGCCCTGGGCATCGATG
The DNA here is from genome assembly GCF_022380625.1 of Pseudomonas sp. DP-17. Classification (NCBI taxonomy): domain Bacteria; kingdom Pseudomonadati; phylum Pseudomonadota; class Gammaproteobacteria; order Pseudomonadales; family Pseudomonadaceae; genus Pseudomonas; species Pseudomonas sp. DP-17. The sequence goes on along the minus strand of NZ_JAKSXG010000001.1, from coordinate 1,067,634 downwards.
TAGGTCACGCCGGTGGCCTTGCGCCCGGTGGAGTCGGTATTGATGCGGATGACCTTGGACTGGATGCGCAGCTCGAAATTCGGTTGGGTGAGCAGCACGGGAAGGATCGTCGACTGCGGCGAGGCCTTGGAATAGTTGAAGCAGCCGAAGCGCTCGCAGTAGCCGCAGTAGTTGCACGGTCCCATCTGCACGCCGTAGGGGTTGGTGTAGGGTTCGGTGCAGTTGGAGGCGGGGCAGGGGAAGGCGCTCAGGCCCAGTTCCTTGCCGGCCTGGGTCATCAGTTCGCCGGCGTAGAGGGTCTTCATTGGCGCGGTGGGGTAGGGGTTCTGCCGTGGCGCTTCGAACGGGTTGCCTCCGGCGACCCGCTGGCCGCGCAGGTTTCCGGCCTGGCCGGCGGTGCCGCAGACCTTCTCGAAGTGGTCGAAGTACGGCTCCAGTTCGTCGTAGGTCACGCCCCAGTCCTGGATCGTCATGTCCTCGGGGATTGCGCCGGCTCCGTGGCGCTCCAGGGTGTTGCTGCGCAGTTGCAGGTCATAGGGCTGCATGCGCCAGTGCTGGCCATTCCAGTGCACGCCTGCGCCGCCTACGCCATTGCCGGGCAGGAAGGCGCCAAGGCGACGGTAGGGCACGGCCTGGTCGGCAGGAGTGTGGCGGATGGTGAGGCTTTCCTTGGCGAGGTTCTGGAACAGCTTGTAGCGGATGCCGTAGGTCAGCTCGTCGGCCATGCGCGGGTAGGCGAAGTCGGGATGGGTGTTGCGCATTTCGCCGCGCTCCAGCGCGACGACCTTGAGGCCGGCGTCGATGAGTTCGCGGGACATGATCGAGCCGGTCCAGCCCAGGCCGATGACCACGGCATCGACGGGTGCCATTTTCAGTGCGCTCATGGGTTCAGCTCCTGCGCCCGGCGATGTTCACCGGGCCTTGGGGATAGCGGGCATTGGGGCGCGAGGCCCAGTCGGCGAAGTCGGCGCGGGCGCCAGGGAAACCGATCAGCTTCCACGAGGCCATGGTCCGGTTGCCGCCGTGGATGGGGTCGCTGAGCCAGCCTTCGCGGGTGTTCTGCAGCAGTTGCTGGAAGAACATCGGGGCAGGGCAATCATCGGTCAGCGTCAGAGCGCCTTTCTCCAACTGGCCGAGCAGCGCGTCCTGCCGGGCGGGCTCCAGTTCGTGGAAGTACTTGCCGGAGAACTGCTGCTGGCAGTGCGCGTTCAGCGCGGCGATGCCGACCCGGTAGATGTCGCGCGGCGCCAGCAGGCTCTGGAAGCCAAGCTCTGGCGCAGCCGGCAGGGACCGGCCCTTGAGGTACCAGATGCCGCCGTGGCCGTAGAGCGTCTCCATCTGCCGGTCGATGAATTCCGGCACGCCTTCGGCGACTGCGCCCGGGCCGTTGTCGTCGCTGGGGATCAGGCGCTCGCAGGCAGCCAGCAGGAACAGCCATTCAAGGTCGTTGAAGTACAGCGGCACATGGCTCGCGGAAGTCGGCTGGGCCTTGTCCGCAGGGGGTGGAGAGGCGTCGGCGCTGGCGCTTGCGGTGACCAGGCTGGCGCCGCCGAGCAGGGTCACGGCGGGGATGAGGGTGAGGGTGTTCTTCAGGAAGCGGCGGCGAGCGGGCTCGTCGTCGTTGAAGTCGTTGGACATGGGAAAGCACTCTCAGATGAAGAGACTTCCCATGCTAGGGAGTGCGGCGCCGGGTTCTTGTCCCCGTGTTCGGATGATGGGTGGGGAATTTTCCGTGCTTTCGGGCCCGGCAGCGGCGTGACCCGCTCAGTGTCGTGATCGACGGACCACAACGAAAAAGGGACGCCGAAGCGCCCCTGTTGCATGCCGGGTGAGGGGTCAGGCCAGCTCGATCGCCACCGCGGTGGCTTCGCCCCCGCCGATGCACAGCGAGGCGACGCCGCGCTTGCCGCCCTTCTTCTGCAGGGCGTTGATCAGGGTGACGATGATCCGCGAGCCGGTGGATCCGACCGGGTGGCCCTGGGCGCAGGCGCCGCCGTAGACGTTGACCTTGGCGTGGTCCAGGCCGTGTTCGCGCATGGCGAGCATGGTGACCATGGCGAAGGCTTCGTTGATCTCGAACAGGTCGACGTCGTCCTTGCTCCAGCCGGCCTTCTTGAACAGGTTGGTCATGGCGCCGATCGGGGCCAGGGTGAACTCGGCCGGGTCCTGGCTCTGGGTGGCGTGGGCGACGATCTTCGCCAGCGGCTTGAGGCCACGGCGCGCGGCTTCTTCAGCGGTCATCAGGACCAGCGCGGAGGCGCCGTCGGAGATGGAACTGGCGTTGGCCGCGGTGATGGTGCCGTCCTTGCGGAAGGCCGGACGCAGGCCGGGAATCTTGTCCAGGTTGGCGGTGAGCGGCTGCTCGTCGTCCTTCACCACGGTCTCGCCCTTGCGGGTGGTGACGGTCACCGGGACGATTTCCGAAGCCAGCGAGCCGTCCTCGATGGCGGCCTGGGCGCGCTTGAGCGACTCGATGGCATAGGCGTCCATCTCTTCGCGGGTGACCTTGTACTGGTCGGCGGTTTCCTGGGCGAAGGAGCCCATCAGGCGACCGGTGCGGGCGTCTTCCAGGCCGTCGAGGAACATGTGGTCCTTGATCTCGCCATGGCCCATGCGCAGGCCGGTGCGGGCTTTCTCGATCACGTAGGGAGCGTTGGACATGCTTTCCATGCCGCCGGCGACCATCACGCTGTTGGTGCCCGCCTTGAGCAGGTCGTGGGCCAGCATCACGGCCTTCATGCCCGAGCCGCAGAGCTTGTTGATGGTGGTGCAGCCGGTGGCGGCGGGCAGGCCGGCGTTGAGCGCCGCCTGGCGGGCCGGGCCCTGTTTCAGGCCGGCGGGCAGCACGTTGCCCATGATCACTTCCTGCACGTCCTCGGGCTGGATGCCGGCACGGGAAATGGCTTCGCGGATGGCGATGGCGCCCAGGTCGACGGCGGAAATGCCGGACAGGCTGCCCTGGAAGCCGCCCATGGGAGTGCGGGCGCCGCTGACGATGACGATCTCGGACATGACTAACCTCTTCGCTCTTGTTGTAGGAATCCCCGTAGGACCGGCTGCGCGTCGGCATAACTGCGTTGGAAGCAGGCTCGGAAGCCGCTTGCGGCTAACGCGCTTCAGCGCGGCCCCGCAGGGGCGAGCGAAGCGAGTCATGCTCATTTACAAGATGTAAACTCCGCTCCCTCGCCTGCTTCCGCCTTGTTCTGCTCTAGCTCGCAGGCCCTACACGGACTCCGGGTAAAGGTACCGGCCGTGAACGACCGGGCGTCAGGATTCTACCGCGTGACCGGATGTGGCCATAGAGTCATCGGCAAATCACTCTTTTGACTGATGAATGGACACACCGGGCGCTCTAGAGTCGGTCTCATCCTGATGAGATCCCGCCTTGAGAGTGCGTACGCCATGCTGAAGACCCGCGTCATCCCCGCTGCACAGAACGCCTACCAGTACCCGCTGTTGATCAAGAGCCTGCTGTTGTCGGGCAGCCGTTACGAGAAAGGCAGGGAAATCGTCTACCGCGACACCGTGCGTTACACCTATGCCACCTTCAACGAGCGCGTCGCACGCCTGGCCAACGTGCTGACCGAGGCCGGCGTAAAGGCTGGTGACACCGTGGCGGTGATGGACTGGGACAGCCACCGTTACCTGGAGTGCATGTTCGCCATCCCGATGATCGGCGCGGTGCTGCACACCATCAACATCCGCCTCTCGCCGGAACAGATCCTCTACACCATGAACCACGCCGAGGACCGCTTCGTGCTGGTCAACAGCGAGTTCGCCGCGCTCTACCAGGGCATCGCCGGGCAATTGACCACGGTGGAAAAGACCCTGCTGATCACCGACGGCGCCGACAAGACCTGCGCGCTGCCTGACTGCGTGGGCGAGTACGAGGCCCTGCTGGCCGCCGCCAGCCCGCGCTACGCCTTCCCCGATTTCGACGAGAATTCGGTGGCGACCACCTTCTACACCACCGGCACCACCGGTAACCCCAAGGGTGTGTACTTCACCCATCGTCAGCTGGTGCTGCACACCCTGGCGATGGCCTCGACCATCGGCAGCCTGGACAGCATCCGCCTGATGGGCACCAATGACGTCTACATGCCGATCACCCCCATGTTCCACGTCCATGCCTGGGGTGTGCCCTACGTGGCGACCATGCTGGGGGTGAAGCAGGTGTATCCGGGCCGTTACGAGCCGGAGCTGCTGTGCAAGCTGATCCGCGAGGAGAAGGTGACCTTCTCCCACTGCGTGCCGACCATCCTGCAGATGATGCTCAACGCAGCTGGCGCCAAGGACCACGACTTCGGCGGGCTGAAGATCATCATTGGCGGCAGCGCCCTCAACCATGCGCTTTACGACGCCGCCAAGGCCCGAGGCATCCAGCTCACGGCGGCCTATGGCATGTCCGAGACCTGCCCGCTGATTTCCTGTGGCTACCTCAACCAGGAGCTCTGCGCCGGCAGCGAGGATGAGCGCACCACCTACCGCATCAAGGCCGGCGTGCCGGTGCCGCTGGTGGAGGCGGCGATCATGGACGAGCACGGCCAGTTCCACCCGGCGGACGGCGAGTCCCAGGGCGAGCTGGTGCTGCGCGCGCCCTGGCTGACCCAGGGCTACTTCCGCGAGCCGGAGAAGGGCGAGGAGCTGTGGGCGGGTGGCTGGATGCACACCGGCGACGTGGCGACCCTCGACGGCATGGGCTTCATCGATATCCGCGACCGCATCAAGGATGTGATCAAGACCGGCGGCGAGTGGCTGTCGTCCCTGGAGCTGGAAGACCTCATCAGCCGCCACCCGGCGGTGCGCGAGGTGGCGGTGGTCGGCGTGCCCGACCCACAGTGGGGCGAGCGCCCGTTCGCCCTGCTGGTGCTGCGCGACGGCCAGGCGCTGGACGCCAAGGCGCTGCGCGAACACCTCAAGCCTTTCGTCGAGCAGGGCCACATCAACAAGTGGGCGATTCCCTCGCAGATCGCCGTTGTTACTGAAGTTCCCAAGACCAGTGTCGGCAAGCTCGACAAGAAGCGCATCCGGGTAGACATCGCCCAATGGCAGGAGGCGGGTAGCGCCTTCCTCTCCACGGTGTGACCGACGACCGGCAAGTCACGGTTTTCGGGCGCCGTGCCAAGCAAGCGCTTGGCACGGCGCAGCCCAGTGATCACGCCGCCTCGGGCCTGCGCAAGCGTCTAGTCAGGGCCTTTGTAAGAGAAATCACACTTTCGAGCGATCAAGCACCGTAGGACGCTGGCTATAGTCGCCACTACTCATAACAAAAAACACATGGAGTAGCGTCGATGAAAACCATGCAACATATCTGGCGCCTGGCGCGGTTGCCGCTGGCAGTCAGCCTGGCATCCACGCTGGCGACGCCGGCATCCGCCGTCAGCTTCAACATCGGGGAAATCGAAGGTTCGTTCGACTCGACGCTGTCCGTGGGGGCCAGCTGGTCGACGCAGAATCCGAACAGCAACCTCATCGGCATCAACAACGGCGGCAAGGGTCTGTCCCAGACCTCCGACGACGGCCACCTGAACTACAAGGCCGGCAAGACCTTCTCGAAGATCTTCAAGGGCATCCATGACCTCGAGCTGAAATACCAGGACACCGGCGTCTTCCTGCGCGGCAAGTACTGGTACGACTTCGAGCAGAAGGACGAGAACACCGAATTCAAGCCGCTGTCCGACCACAACCGCAAGGAAGCCGCCCAGGCCTCCGGCGCGCAGCTGCTCGACGCCTTCATCTACCACAACTACACCATCGGTGAACTGCCCGGCACCGTGCGCCTGGGCAAGCAGGTGGTGAACTGGGGCGAGAGCACCTTCATCCAGAACGGCATCAGCGTGATCAACCCGTTCGACGTCACCGCCTTCCGCCGCCCGGGTTCCGAGATCAAGGAAGCCCTGGTACCGGTGAACATGTTCTACCTCTCGCAGAACCTCACCGAGAACCTCTCTGCCGAAGGCTTCTACCAGCTGGAGTGGGATCAGACTGCGGTCGACAACTGCGGCACCTTCTTCTCCCAGCCGGACGTGGTGGCGGATGGTTGTACCCAGAACCTGGCGGTGCTGACCAACAACGCCGCTTCGATCCGCACCCTGAACGGCCTGCTCGGCCCGAACCTGGCGGTGACCCCGTCGCCCTGGAACGAAGGCCTGGTGGTCCAGCGCGGTCCGGACCGTGACGCCCGCGACAGCGGCCAGTATGGCTTCTCCCTGAAGTACTTCGCCGACAGCCTGAACACCGAATTCGGCGGCTACTACATGAACTACCACAGCCGCCTGCCGATCTTCTCCGGCCGTGGCGCCGACGCCTCCAAGGTCACCCAGATCAACCAGCTGATCACCAACATCGCGCGGATCAGTCCGACCCTGGCGGCCCAGGCCGGCGCGGCGGCGATGGCGGGCAACTCCAGCTACTTCATCGAGTACCCCGAAGACATCCGCCTGTACGGCCTGAGCTTCTCCACCACGCTGCCCACTGGCACCGCCTGGCAGGGCGAGATCAGCTACCGGCCGAACGCCCCGGTGCAGCTGAACACCACCGACATCCTGTATTCCGGCCTGGACCCTGTGTCCATCGGCGGCAACCACGTCTACGACAACGCCTCCGTGCTGACCGGCACCGCAGGCCAGGACCTGCACGGCTACCGCCGCAAGGAAGTCACCCAGCTGCAGACCACCTTCACCCACTTCTTCGACCAGGTCATGGGCGCCGAGCGTCTGACCCTGGTGGGCGAAGTCGGCTGGACCCACGTCGGCGGCCTGGAAAGCCAGAACAAGGCGCGCTACGGCCGTGACCCGGTGTTCGGCCCCGGCCCGCTGAACGGTAGCCTCAACGGCCGTCCGACCTGCGAAGCGCTCAACGTCTCCACCCTGGGCACCGCCAACGCCAACAACGTCAGCCGCAACTGCGAAAGCGAAGGCTTCACCACCGCTGATTCCTGGGGCTACCGCGCCCGTGCGATCTGGGACTACAACGACGTGTTCGCCGGCGTGAACCTCAAGCCCAACGTGGCCTGGTCCCACGACGTGGACGGCTACTCCCCCGGCCCCGGCGGCAACTTCGAGGAAGGCCGCAAGGCCGTCAGCCTGGGTATCGACGCCGACTACCTGAACACCTACACCGCCAGCCTGGCCTACACCAACTACTTCGACGGCAAGTACTCCACTGTCGACGACCGTGACTTCGTCAGCCTGAGCTTCGGTGTGACCTTCTAAGCCGGCCGTTCAACCGGCAAGCGGCCCGCCCTCGCGGCGGGCCATCCGGGCGGCCGGGTGACCTGCCGCCCCGGGCAGCAGACAAGACCCGCGATGCGCTGTTGGAAAGGCGGCCATCGCGGTGGGCAAAGACTCAACGAGGACGATAAACGCATGAGAACAACAAAGATCCTGCTGCACACGGGCGCCCTGGCGCTCAGCCTCATCGCCTCCCAGGTGATGGCGGCCGTCTCTGCCGATGAAGCGGCCAAGCTCGGCACCACCCTGACCCCGATGGGCGCGGAAAAGGCCGGCAACGCCGATGGCTCGATTCCGGCCTGGACCGGTGGCCTGGCCAAGAACGCCGGCACTGCCGACAGCAAGGGCTTCCTCAGCGATCCCTTCGCCAGCGAGAAGCCGCTGTTCACCATCACCGCGCAGAACATGGACCAGTACAAGGACAAGCTGACTCCTGGCCAGCAGGCCATGTTCAAGCGCTACCCCGACACCTACAAGATGCCGGTGTACCCGTCGCACCGTACCGCCACCGTGCCGGCGAACGTGCTCGAGGCGACCAAGAAGAACGCCACCAGTACCAAGCTGCTGCAGGGCGGCAACGGCCTGGAGAACTTCCAGGTGGCCAACCCCTTCCCGATTCCGAAGGACGGCCTGGAAGTCATCTGGAACCACATCACCCGCTATCGCGGCGGCCACGTGCGTCGTCTGGTGACCCAGGCCACTCCGCAGGTCAACGGCTCCTACTCGCTGGTGTACTTCCAGGACGAATTCGTCTTCCGCACCGACCTGAAGGACTACGACGCCAGCAAGCCGAGCAACGTGCTGTTCTACTTCAAGCAGCGTGTGACCGCGCCGGCACGTCTGGCCGGTAACGTGCTGCTGGTGCACGAGACCCTCGACCAGGTGAAGGAGCCGCGCCTGGCCTGGCTCTACAACGCCGGTCAGCGCCGCGTTCGCCGCGCCCCGCAGGTTTCCTATGACGGCCCGGGTACCGCCGCCGACGGCCTGCGTACCTCCGACAACCTGGACATGTACAACGGCGCGCCGGACCGCTACGACTGGAAACTGGTGGGCAAGCAGGAGCTGTACATCCCGTACAACAACTACAAGATGGACGATCCGAAGCTGAAGTATTCGGACATCATCAAGGCTGGCCACCTGAACCAGGACTTGTCGCGCTACGAGCTGCACCGCGTGTGGCACGTGACCGCCACCCTGAAACCGGGCGAGCGCCACATCTACGCCAAGCGTGACTTCTACATCGACGAGGACACCTGGCAGGCCGTGGCCATCGACCACTACGACGGTCGTGGCACCCTGTGGCGCGTGGCCGAGGCGTTCAACCAGTTCTACTACAACTACCAGGTACCGTGGTACACCGCGGAAACCCTGTATGACCTGCTGTCCGGTCGTTACCTGGTGCTGGGCCTGAAGAACGAGGAGAAATCCGCCTACGACTTCAACTACAGCGCCTCGGAAAGCGACTTCACCCCGGCAGCGCTTCGCCAGGAAGGCGTGCGCTGATCCCCCGATCCCCACGGGTGGTTCCGCGGTGAGAAAAGACCGGCCTTCGGGCCGGTTTTTTTATGGCTCATCATCTGTCAGATGAATGGAGGACGGAATGTCGGATGTCTTCCGGTCATCTTGTGGGCAAAGGTAACAAAATCGGCTTCTATTCCCGTTCGCGAGCGGCTAGGCTCGGTCCACAGTGCGACCTTCGTTGACCGCTACAAGAGCTAGAGCAATAGCCAGGCCGATGACCGACTTCTCGACTCTGCCAAGTCTGACCCCTGTACCGCCCGGTGTGGCCGGCAGCCGCTTCTTCCGGCCGCCGCTGCCACATGGCCACGTCGCGCGTTCGCGCCTGTGCCAGCGCATGGCTGCAGGGCTGGAGGGACGGCTGATCCTGGTATCCGCGCCGGCCGGGTTCGGCAAGAGTTCCCTGGCCATCGAATTCTGCCAGACGCTGGAAGAGCAATGGCGCAGCCTGTGGTTGGGGCTCAGTGCCAGGGACAGCGACCCCGGGCGCTTCCTCGAGCGCCTGCTCGAAGGCTTGCGCCTGCATTTCCCCACCCTCGGTGAAGAAGCCCTGGCCCTGCTGAAGATGCGCCAGCGCCACCAGCCGTTTGCCTTCGAAGCCTGGCTCGACGACCTGCTTGATGAACTGGTGGACAGCCTCTGCGTCGACCGCCCGCTGCTCCTGGTGCTGGACGACTACCACCTGGCCCAAGGGGCGGTGCTCGACCGCTGCCTGCAGTTCCTCCTCAATCACCAGCCCGCCGGCCTGGTCGTGCTGGTCACCAGCCGCCAGCGCCCGGACTGGCACCTGGCGCGCCTGCGCCTGTCGCGCCAGCTGCTGGAATTCACCGAACAGGACCTGCGCCTGACCGTCGAGGAGACCGCGCAACTGGTCTGCGCCACCGGCGCCCAGCTCGACGACAACGCCCTCGACAACCTGGTCGAGCGCAGCGAAGGCTGGATCGCCGGGCTGCGCCTGTGGCTGCTGGCCCATGGCGACGAACTGGCGGCCAACGTGCCTGATCTTTCGGTGCACGGCGCCGAAGAGCTGATCCGCGACTATCTGTTGGAAGAGGTGATCGACAAGCAGACTCCGGAGGTACAGATATTCCTGGCTCAGACGGCACGCTTCGAACGCTTCTCCGCCGAGCTGTGCGATGCCCTGCGGGACTCCCATGACAGCGCCTCGATCCTGCGTCATCTGCAGCAGCACCAGGTATTCCTCGTGCCGCTGGACGAGCAGGGCCAGTGGTTCCGTTATCACCACCTGTTCTCCGACCTGCTGCTGGCCCGCCCGCTGCCCGGTTCCGGGCCCTCGGCTGCCGCGCTGCACCTGCGCGCGTGCCGCTGGTTCAGCGCCCAGGGCTTGTTCGATGACGCCGTGGAGCAGGCCCTGCGCGCCGGCCATCCGGAAGTCGCCGCGAGCCTGGTGCAGAGCCTGTCCGAAGAACAATTGCTGGCCGAGCAGAACGTCGCCACGCTGCTGCGCTGGAAGATGGACCTGCCCGACAGCCTGCTGGCCAGCACGCCGCGCCTGATCGTGTTGTACAGCTGGGCGCTGGCGCTGGCCTGTCAGCTGGATGCGGCCGAGGAACTGGGCGCGCAGCTGTCGCGCTTCCTGCCCGCGGCGGATGACACCACCCAGCGCGACCTGCTCGCGCAATGGCAGGCCCTGGCAGGCGTGATCGCCCGTGGTCGTGGCGAGATCGAAGCGGCGGAGCGGCACTGCGAGGAGGCCCTGCAAGGCCTCGGTCCGGAGCGCTTCGGCCCGCGCCTGCTGTGCCTGTCGACCCTGAGCAATATCTCCATCGTGCGCGACGACCTGTGGCGTGCACGGGGGCTGAACAGAGAGGCGCTGGAACTGGCGCAACGCTTCGGCAATCCGCTGTTCGAGGCCATGGTGCATTACGACCGAGCCCGCGTGCTGCAAGCGCGTGGCGAGGTGCTGCGCGCCGAGGACGAAGTGCGTCAGGGACTGGCGCGGTTGGCCGGTCTGTCCTCGCAGCGTCGCTATGCGGTTCGCGGCCGGCTGATGCTTTACCAGGGCTACCTGCGCAGCTTGGCGCTGCAGCCGGACGAGGCGCGCAAATGCCTCAAGGCCGGCATCGAGGAGGCTCGCGCCTGCCGCGATATCAGCCTGGTGATCGGCTTCTGCGTGCTGGCCAGCCTGGAAGGGCGGCTGGGCAACTACACCCGCGCCTTCGCCTACCTCGCCGAGGTCGAGCGGATGATGCACGTGTGGGACGTACCGCCGGTCTACTACCTGTCGGCCATTACCCTGATCAAGTGCGAACTCTGGCTCGGTCAGGGCCAGGTCGAACTGGCCACTGCCTGGCTGGAGCGGCTGCGCGACACCTACACCGGCGACGAGCCGGCCACCCCGCCGGAGTGCTCGCCACAGTTGCCGCGCAACGTGGAGATGCTGCAGTCGCAGCTGGAGCGCCGCGAGGGTCGCATGGCCGACGCCGAGGCTCGGCTGCGCGCCGTGGCCAGCGGCGCCCTGCAAGGCGGTGCGCAGTTGCAGGCACGTTTCGCCCAGGGCCAGCTGGTTGCCCTGCTGCTGCAGGACGGCCGTGAACGCGAGGCTTCCTTCGAGCTGGGCGAATGCCTGAATGGACTGGCGGTCGGCCTGCTGATCCCGTTGCATGAAGTACTGCTGCAGCATCCGGACTGGCTGCGCGAGCAACTGGCCGTGCGGGCTTCTTCGCCGGCCATCGAGGCCTTGCGCGAACGACTGCCGGCTGCGCCGGAGCGCGGCATGGTGCTCCCCGATTGCCTGAGCGGCCGTGAGCTGGCGGTCCTGGAACTGATCGCCCAGGGCTGCTCCAACCAGGAAATCAGCGAACGCCTGTTCATCTCCCTGCACACGGTGAAAAGCCACGCCCGCCACATCAACGACAAGCTCGGCGTCGAACGCCGCACGCAGGCGGTAGCGCGGGCAAAGGAGATGGGGCTGTTGCGCTAGGGCGCTGGCCGAGCCTTCCGACGTCAACGGCTGGTATGGGAGCGGACTCTGTCCGCGATTGGCCCGAGACTGTACAGCGGTGGCAAGCGATCGCGGACGGAGTCCGCTCCTACCCATGCCGGTTCGAGCAGGAGCGGGCACCGGCGCAGCAAGCCGCCACGGCTGGCGCCAGACTCACATCCCCTTCTTCTTCTCCGCCTCCGGCGGCGCGCTCAGGTCCAGCCCCTTGGGCACCGGCTGTCCCTTGGCCGGCGCGGCCAACTGCTTCTGCACGTCCGCCTGGATTGCCTGCAGCACCGGCAGCAGGTCGCGCATGTTCTCGCGCACTTCCGGGTAGGCGTGCTTCTGCGCCAGTTCGTCCACGCGCATCAGCAACTGCACGCGCACTTCCGGTGGCAGGTGGATGAAGAGTTCCGGCAACTGCTTGGCGAGCTCCGCGCTGTAGAGCACCAGGTCCTGGCGGTCGAACTGCGCTGTCAGGCCGAGGTAGTCCAGCGCGCTGCTGGTCAGCATCGAGGCGGCCGCCTTGGCCTCCTGCATGCCTTGCAGGCGCACCGGGTTGCGCTGCTCGCTCTGCGCCAGGGTCATCCAGAACTCCACCGTCAGGTTGAACAGGATCGCCTGTTCGCGCAGCGAGTAGCTCATCAGGCCCAGCGCCTCGGCGCCGTAGGGCTGCTTGGCGGCGCGGAAGTTGAAGTACAGGCGCATCAGCTCCTTGAGCTTGAACAGCACCTCGCGCGCCTCGTTCTGCCGCAGCTCCAGCGGCGCGTAGATGTTCAGCTGCGGGCGGAAGTTATCCTCGCTGACCATGCGCTGGTAGATCGGCCCGGTGAACTCGCCGCTGCGCCGGGGCAGGCCGTTGACCTGGGTTTCGTCGATCTTCTTCAGCGCGTCGATCAGCACCTGGTAGTCGGCGCTGGTCCAGTTGCGCTGGATGTCGGGGATCTTCTGGCCCAGGTAATACAGGTCGGCGGACAGGGCTGGGCGGCACAGGAGCAGCAGCAGGACGACCAGCGGCCACAGCGAACGGCGAATGAGGATCGGCACGAACGGGCTTTCCTTGCGCGAAGGCGGGTCGGGCTAGGTTAGCGGGGCGAGCGGCCTGCGTCATCCGTCCTGGACCTCGACACTACCTAGGTTGGGCGCGGCGCTGCGGGCGCTGTGGTGTGATGGGGCTTTAGAACAACAAGCACGGGAGTCACTCGTCCATGACCGCCACATTGTCTGTGCAACCGCCGCTGGCCGAGGGCCTGGCCCGCTACGGTTTCGGCCCGCTGCCGCTGGCCGCGCTGAAGGCGCGCTACGCCTCGCCCGAATCCGGTTCGAAGTTCATCCAGGTCGACGGCTTCGACATCCACTACCGCGACGAAGGCAGCCCGGACAAGCCGGTGCTGGTGCTGGTCCACGGTGTAATGGCCTCGTTGCACACCTGGGACGGCTGGGTCGCCGAGTTGTCCCAGCACTTTCGCATCATCCGCCTCGACGTGCCCGGCTTCGGCCTCACCGGTGGCGGCCAGGATCGCGAGTACGACGGCGAGCGCCTGGTGAAGGGGTTCGGCATGTTCCTGGATCGACTGGACCTGAAGCACGTATCCATCGCCGGCAACTCGCTGGGCGGCTACATCGCCTGGAACTACGCACTGGCCAACGCCCACCGCGTCGAGCGGCTGATACTCATCGACCCGGCCGGCTACTACATGCAGAAGGTCCCGCTGATGATCGCCAGCGCGGTGCTGCCCGGCGCCGGCATCATGATGCCGATGTGGATGCCGCGTGCCCTGGTGGCCCAGGGCATCAAGGAAGTCTATGGCGATGCGCGCAAGATCAAGCCGGGCGTAATCGACCGTTACTACGACATCAGCCGCCGGCCGGGCAACCGCCGCGCGATGATCGATATCTTCCGCGTGCTGGTGAAGGCCAACCGCGAGGAGCTGCCTACCACCCCCAACCGCGTCGCCGCGCTGAAGGTACCGACGCTGCTGATGTGGGGCGAGCGCGACCGCTGGATTTCACCGCGCCACGTGCCGATGTGGCAGCGCGACGTGCCGGGGATCGAAGTGAAGGTCTATCCCGGCGTGGGGCATATCCCGATGGAGGAAATCCCCGAGGAGTCGGCGGCGGATGCGCTGCGTTTCCTGCATGCCTGATTGCTCGTCGCGCCACAAAAAGCCCGGCCAAGCGCCGGGCTTTTTCATGGGCGTAGGAGCGGACTTCGTCCGCGATGGTTTTCCCTCGGCAGGTCCTCCACCTGGGCGATGCCGATCGCGGATGAATCCGCTCCTACAGGGGAATACCTTGCCTGGCGCCAGAAACGACACCGCCCCGGCAAGGCGGGGCGGTGTTCGAAGCGAAAGGCGGATCAGCCAGCGTGAGCCAGTGGCTGCGGGTCGTACTCCTTGCGCACTTCGTAGAGCACATCGAGGTTGTTGTGCTGCCAGGGGTGGAAGTCGGACTTGAAGAAGTCCATGTATTCACGCAGCAGCGGGCGGAACACGCCGTGCTTGCCCCAGGTCCACTTGATGCCGTCGCGCCAGACGCGCCAGTTCCACAGCAGGCCGTCCACCTTGAGCATGTGCACCAGCCCGCGGAAGGTATCCAGCACGAAGAAGAAGGTGGCCATGCGCATCGCCCGGCGCAGCAGCTTGCGGCTGCCGCAGACCTGGTTGTAGACGTCGAAGGCCACCGCCTTGTGCTCGGTTTCCTCCAGCGCGTGCCAGCGCCACAGACGCTGCATCACCGGGTCGGCGCCCTCCATGGTGCGTGGGTCGGTCAGCAGCCCGTTGGCCATGATCGCGGTGATGTGCTCCAGCGCGGCGGTCGCGGCCAGCTGGCGCCTGGCCGGGAATTTCTTCTGGGTGAAGCGGATGCGCGCCTGGGCGCGTTTCTCGATGGCGGTGACATCGTAGCCCAGGTCGCGCAGACGCTGGCTGTAGGTCAGATGTTCGCGGCTGTGGTGGCCTTCCTGGCCGATGAAGCCGCGGATCTGCTCCTTGAGCACCGGGTCGCTGATCTGGTCGCGGAACTGCCGCACCGAGTCGATGAAGAAGCGTTCGCCGTCGGGGAAGAGCACCGACATGGCGTCGAACAGATGGGACTTGAAGGCGTCTCCACTATGCCAGTGACGCGGCAGCGGATCGGGCAGATCGAAGTCCATGTGCCGGGGCTTGATCTCCAGTCCTGCGGGGGTGGTGCTGGCCATGGCGGCTCCAGTGTTGTGGTTGTCCATGGTCAGTACTCTGGGCTTGTAGGGAAAGCGTCACAAGGTTATTGTCTGCCAACTTTCCGGTCATATCCGGCCAGCGGTCAACCTATAAGAAGAACGATGAAACAACCGCTCAATTTCACCGCCGAACTGGTGCCCGTCGCCTATGCGCAGGCACTTCTGGACCTCGCCGAAGAACTGGGCGTGCCGCGCACGCGCCTGTTCGAGCTGTCCCGCGTGCGCCCCGAGGTGCTGCAGAGCCCGAACGGCCGCCTGTCCTTCATCGACTTCAACCTGCTCGCCGGCTCTGCCCTGGCGTACTGCAACGAGCCGGCCTTCGGCCTGCTGCTGGGGCAACGGCTGAACGTCTCCACCCACGGCATCCTCGGCTACGCGGTGCTGTCCAGCGCCAACCTCGAGCGCGCCATTGCCTTCGCCTTGAAGTACTACCGGGTGCTAGGCCTGGCCTATGACCTGGAGATGGTGGAGGACAACGGCGTCTCCTACCTGCGCGCCAGCGAGTCGATCCCGCTCGGGCCCATGGGCCGCTTCGCCGCCGAAGGCCTGATGACCAGCCTGCACACCATTGCACGTTTTCTCGTCGGCGAGCCGCTGCAGGGCGTCAGCGTCGGCTTCGCCCATGCCGCGCCGGCCTACGTGCAGCGCTACACCGAGGTGTTTGGCGGCGAGGTGCTGTTCGACCAGCCGTTCCATTTCATCGGCCTGCCCAGCGAATACCTGGCGCGGCCCATGGCGTTGGCCAACCCCGCCACGGTGCAGATGTGCGAGCAGCAGTGCGAGGCGCTGCTGGCCACGCTGGACGTGCAGGAAGGCCTGCTGACCCGCATCCGCCGCCTGCTGCTGGCGCGCCCCGGCGAATTCCCCGACCTGGAGAGCGTGGCCGCCGACCTGCACACCAGCGGCCGCAGCCTGCGTCGACATCTTTCGAACCTGGGCACCACCTACCAGGAGGTGCTCGACGATGTGCGCAAGCGCCTGGCCCTGCAATACCTCACCACGACCCACCTGCCGCTCTACGAGATCGCGCTGCTGCTGGGCTTCAACGACCCGTCGAACTTCCGCCGGGCCTTCCGCAAGTGGACCGGCAAGCTGCCCACGGACTACCGCCAGGACGATTGAACACTCGATCCATCGACTCGCCAGGGCAGGGCGGAATCGGCGAAAATGTGCGCCGTGTTCTTCCGCAACCGAGCGAGTCTTCGATGAGCGACCAGCCTGCCCTGATCCGCGAAACCTTCCCCGTCGGCCCCTTGCAGTGCAACTGCACCATCATCGGCGACCCGCTGACGAAGAAGGCCATCGTCGTCGATCCGGGCGGCGACCACGAACTCATCCTGCAGCGCCTCGACGCGTTGGGGCTGAAGGTGGTCAGCATCATCCACACCCACGCGCACCTGGACCACTTCCTCGCCTCCGGGCAGATGAAGGAGAAGACCGGCGCGACGCTGCATCTGCACAAGGAGGACCAGTTCCTCTGGGACAACCTGGAGATGCAGTGCCGCATGTTCGGCGTACCCTATAAGCCGGTGCCCTCGCCGGACCAGTGGCTGGCCGACGACGAGGAGCTGGCCTGCGGTTGCGGCGTGGCGCTGCACACGCCGGGGCACACGCCCGGCTCCATGAGTTTCTGGTTCCCCAAGGACAAACTGCTGATTGCCGGCGACACCCTGTTCCGCCGCAGCATTGGCCGCACCGACCTGTGGGGCGGCGACTACGCCACCATCGAGCGTTCGATCCGCGAGCGCCTCTATTCGCTGGACGAAGAGGCGACCGTGGTCACCGGCCACGGCCCGGACACCAACCTGGGCGACGAGATGCGGGAAAACCCCTTCATCCGCGCTTAAGGTTGCTACGGAATTATTTGCACGACCTAAGCTCTAATCAGCCGCCCGCTAATGGGTGTTGCGCTATTTCGAGGAGTCATCCGACATGTTCACCGCACGTAGTCTGTCCATGGTTGCGGCTGCCACCGCCTTCGCCCTCATGGCCGGTTGCGCCTCCCAGAACCCCTATGACCCCAACACCCAGGCCCCGCCGGCCGAGGGCGGCATGAGCAAGACCGCCAAGTACGGTGCGCTGGGCGCGCTGGCCGGCGCTGTTGCCGGTGCCGCGATCAACCACGACAACCGCGGCAAGGGTGCGATGATCGGCGCCGCCGCCATCGGTGCCGCCGCCGCCGGCTACGGCTACTACGCCGACAAGCAGGAAGCCAAGCTGCGTCAGCAGATGCAGGGCACCGGTGTGCAGGTGGAGCGCCAGGGTGACGACATCAAGCTGATCATGCCGGGCAACATCACCTTCGCCACCGATTCGGCGAACATCGCGCCGTCCTTCTACACCCCGCTGAACAACCTGGCCAACTCCTTCAAGGAGTTCAACCAGAACAGCATCGAGATCGTCGGCTACACCGACAGCACCGGCAGCCGCCAGCACAACATGGACCTGTCCCAGCGTCGTGCGCAGTCCGTTGCAACCTACCTGACCTCCCAGGGCGTCGACGGCACTCGCGTCAGCACCCGCGGCATGGGCCCGGACCAGCCGATCGCCTCCAACGCCGACGCCAACGGCCGCGCGCAGAACCGCCGCGTGGAAGTGAACCTGAAGGCGCTGCCGGGCGCACAGACCCAGCAGTACCAGCAGTAAGCAGCGCCCATGAAAAAGCCCGCCGATTGGCGGGCTTTTTGTGCCTGACGGGAAGGGGGCGTAGGAGCGGACTCTGTCCGCGATCGGTTTCCGGCGCGTTGCGGGCCTATCGCGGACGGAGTCCGCTCCTACACAAGTCTGTCAGGCCTTGGCGGCGGGGAATTCGCGGTGCAGCTGGGCCAGCAACTGGTCCTTGCGCTCCCACAGCTGGTTCACCCACAGCTGGAACTCGGCGCGGTAGCCCTCGTCCTGGTCGTAGCTCCTGCCGATGAACTGGCGGGGGATTTCCATCTCCTCGAAGCGCACCACGACCGAGCGAAGGCGACCGGACAGCAGGCACCAGAAGGTTGGGCGGCCGTCGGGATAATGGATGGTGACGTTCACCAGGGTGCGCAGCTGCTCGCCCATGGCGTCGAGGACGAAAGCGATGCCGCCGGCCTTGGGCTTGAGCAGGTGCGGGAAGGGCGATTTCTGCTCGTCATGCTTGGCCTGGGTGAAGCGGGTGCCTTCGAGGAAATTGAAGATTGCCACCGGAATGCGGCTGAACTTGGCGCACGCCTTGCGGGTGGTTTCCAGGTCCTTGCCTTTCTTTTCCGGGTGCTTGGCGAGGTAGGCCTTGGTGTAGCGCTTCATGAAGGGGAAATCGAGCGCCCACCAGCACAGGCCGATCACCGGGACCCAGATCAGCTCCTGCTTGAGGAAGAAGCGCAGCAGGGGAATATGGCGGTTGAGCTGGTATTGCAGGACGAGGATGTCCACCCAGCTCTGGTGGTTGCTGGTGACCAGGTAGGAGTGGTCGTAGTGCAGCCCCTGCAGGCCCTTTACGTCCCAGTCGGTGTTGCGGACCAGGTTCATCCAGCCCTTGTTGCAGGTGATCCAGCTTTCGGCGATCACGCTCATGACTTTGCTGAGCGCCAGCTGGGCCGCATTGAAGGGCAGCAGCAGCTTGATGATCGACATGCCCAGCAGCGGAATGCACCAGCACAGCGTGCTCGTCACCAGGATCAGGGTGGCGAGGATGCCGCGCAGGGTGTGCGGGAGGAAACTCAACATCGAGGAATGGTCCTTGTACGTAGGCGCCCGGTCGGCCGGGCGCGTGATGCGTTCATGGGCACATCCCTAGTGCCTTGGTTGTCAGCCGTCCTTGCCGGAGTCCGCCTGGATCGCCGTCAGCGCGATGGTGTAGACGATGTCGTCCACCAGCGCGCCGCGTGAGAGGTCGTTCACCGGTTTGCGCAGGCCCTGCAGCATCGGCCCGATGCTGACGCAGTCGGCGCTGCGCTGGACCGCCTTGTAGGTGGTGTTCCCGGTGTTCAGGTCGGGGAACACGAACACGTTGGCGCGTCCGGCCACCGGGCTGTCGGGCGCCTTCAGGCGACCCACGCTGGCGATGGCGGCGGCATCATACTGCAAGGGGCCGTCGATCAACAGATCGGGGCGTTTTTCCCGCGCGATGCGCGTAGCTTCGCGGACTTTCTCGACATCTGCGCCGGTTCCGGACGCGCCGGTGGAGTAGCTGATCATCGCCACTCGCGGGGTGATGCCGAAGGCCTGGGCCGAGGCGGCACTTTGCAGGGCGATCTCCGCCAGGTCACTGGCCGAAGGGTCGGGATTCACCGCGCAATCGCCATAGACCACCACCTGGTCGGGCAGCAGCATGAAGAACACCGAGGACACCAGGTTGTAACCCGGCGCGGTCTTGATCAGTTGCAGGGCCGGGCGGATGGTGTTGGCGGTGGTGTGGATGGCGCCGGAAACCAGCCCGTCCACTTCGTCCAGGGCAAGCATCACGGTGCCCAGCACCACGTTGTCTTCCAGCTGCTGCTCGGCCATCGGCGCGTTCAGGCTCTTGCCCTTGCGCAGTTCGACCATGGGTTCGACGTAGCGGCTGCGCACCAGGTCCGGATCGACGATCTCCAGGTCCTCGGGCAGCACGATGCCCAGCATCTGCGCCACGGCCTGTACGTCGTCGGGCTTGGCCAGCAGCACGCAGCGGGCGATGCCGCGGGCGTGGCAGATGGCGGCGGCCTGCACGGTGCGCGGTTCGCTGCCCTCGGGCAGGACGATGCGCTTGTCGGCGCGGTTGGCGCGCTGGGTGAGCTGGTAGCGGAATACCGGCGGCGACAGGCGCAGCTCGTGCGGCGCGCCGCAGCGGTCCTTGAGCCACTCGAAGTCGATGTGCTCGGCGACGAACTCGGTTACGCGCTCGGCGCGCTCGCGGTCGTCCACCGGGATTTCCTTGTTCATCCGCGACAGGTCGCCGGCGGTGTCGAAGGAGCCGGTCTTCACCGTCAGCACCGGCAGGCCGCTCTGCAGTGCGCTGCGGCACAGCTCCATGATCCGCGCGTCGGGCGTCAGCCCCGAACACAGCAGCAGGCCGGCCAGCGGCACGCCATTCATGGCGGCCAGGCAGGCGGCGAGGATGATGTCGTCTCGGTCGCCCGGCACCACCACCAGCACGCCGGGCTTGAGCAGGTGCACGGTGTTCGGTGCCGAGGGCGCGCAGAGGATGATCTTCTGTACGCGGCGTTGTTCATAGTCGCCGGCGTTGAGCACGCTGGCGTCGAGCAGGTCCGCCACGTCGCGGGTGCGCGGGGCGTTCATCTCGTCCTGCCAGGGGATACAGCCGAGCAGCCGGACGTCGCCGTCGCGCAGCAGCGGGGAGTGTTCCTTCAGGCGTTCACCGAACAGGCGTGCGGCCTCGACCGCGTCGCGCGGCATGTCTTCGCTTTCGCCGCCACGCACCTTGTTCACGATCAGGCCGGCCAGGTGCGGGTCGCGCGGGCCGCCGAACAGCTGGGCGAGGATCTCGATGCGGTCCGACAACTCGCTCACCGTCTCGTTGTCGGGCGCAGAGACCAGGATCACCTCGGCATCGACGCTGCGCGCCAGGTGGGCGTTGATGCGCGCGGCGTAGCTGGCGTGCTTGGTCGGCACCATGCCCTCGACGATCATCACGTCCTTGTCGGCGGCGGCGCCGTTGTACATCCCGACTATGTCCTCGAGCAGTTCGTCGAGCAGGCCGTCGCCGAGCATGCGCTCGACCTTGGACAGCGACAGCGGGGTAGGCGCGTTGAGGCCGTGGGTGCGTGCGACCAGTTCGCTGGAGCGCTCCGGGCCGTCGTCGCCGATGTGCGGCTGGGCAATGGGCTTGAAGAAACCGACCTTCAGGCCGGCGCGTTGCAGGGCGCGGATCAGGCCCAGGCTGGTGGATGTCAGGCCGACACCGAAACCGGTCGGCGCGAGGAAGAAGGTGTGCATCCGGGCTCCTTAAGCCGTGCGGGAGTGGTCTGCGCCCTTGTGGGGCGCAACCGATGAATCTTCAGTCGAGGACCGCCAGTGTGTCGAGTGCGATCTGCTTCTCTTCATTGGTGGGGATCACCAGCACGCGGGGATGGCCGGGCAGGTGGATCGGCCCGCCGACGCCGCGTACGCAGCGGGCGTTGGCTTCGCCGTCGAGTTCGAGGTTGAGCACGTGCAGGTGCTTGACCGTGAGGTTGCGCACCAGCGCGGAGTTCTCGCCGATGCCGCCGGTGAAGATGATGCCGTCCAGCCGCGGCAGCGCACAGGTCAGCGAGGCCAGGGACTTGGCCAATCGGTAACAGAATACTTCGATGGCCAGCGCCGCATTGGCGTGGCCCTGCTCGCGGGCGTTTTCCAGGGTGCGCATGTCATTGGACAGCCCCGACAGGCCGAGCAGGCCGCTGTCGTGGTTGAGCATGTGGTCGATCTTCTCCAGGCTCCAGCCCAGGGTACGCGCCAGGTGGCTGTGCAGGTTCGGGTCGACGTCGCCGGAGCGGGTGCCCATCATCAGGCCTTCCAGCGGAGTGAGGCCCATGCTGGTGTCGCGGCTCTGGCCGTTGGCGATGGCACAGGTGGAGCTGCCGTTGCCCAGGTGCGCGGACAGCCAGTAGCTGTCGCCTACCGCCAGCCCGCTCATTTCCGCCGCCCGGTGGCTGACGTAGCGGTGGCTGGTGCCGTGGAAGCCGTAGCGGCGCACGTGCTGCTCGCGGTACAGCGGCTCGGGGATGGCGTAGCGGTAGGCGCGCTCGGGCAGGCTCTGGTGGAAGGCGGTGTCGAACACCGCGATATGCGGCAGGTCCGGGTAGAGCGCCATGGCGGCGTCGATGCCCACCAGGTTGGCCGGGTTGTGCAGCGGCGCCAGCGGCGAGGTCTCGCGGATGGCGCTGAGGACTTCATCGGTCAGGCGCGAGGCCTGGGTGAAACGCTCGCCGCCATGCACCACGCGGTGGCCGATGGCGTGCAGCTCGCCCTGTGCGGCCTGGGCTACCAGCGGCAGCAGGCGGGCGAGGGCGGCCTTGTGGTCGGCGCCGGGCAGCTCGAGGGTTTGCGGCTGCTCGTCGGTCTCGCCCTGCCAGCGCAGGCTCGCGCCGTTGGCGCCAAGGCGTTCGGCCAGGCCGTGGAGAATGAAGTCGTCGCGCCCCTCTCGAACCAGGGCGAACTTGATCGAAGAACTGCCGCAGTTGATCACCAGGATATTGCGAGCCGGCATGCCTACTCCTTGTTGCTGTCGGAATCCTTGGCGCACCAGCCGCAGGGGAATAGCCGGCCGATCTGCGCCTCGCGCTGTTGCGGGTCCAGCACCCAGGGCCGCGATTGCCACGGCGGCTCATGGCGCAGGTGCTGGGTGTGGCCGCAGGACAAGACTGCCACCCAATGGCCGTCTTCGTCCTGATGAAAGTCAAGCAGGCGCGGCGGGACCGCGTGATCCCGTCCGTCCGTCTTCGGGTCGCATTCGGGGGCGTCGCCGCGTAGACTTACGCGCTCAACTTCTATATCAGATAGGTTTCGAACCATGCAGATCGCGGCCAACAAGGCGGTTTCCATCGACTATACCCTGACCAACGACGCAGGTGAGGTCATCGACAGCTCCGCCGGCGGCGCTCCGCTGGTTTACCTGCACGGCGCCCACAACATCATCGGCGGCCTGGAAAAGGCCCTGGAAGGCAAGCAGGTCGGTGACGAGCTGGACGTGACCGTCGAGCCGGCCGATGCCTACGGCGAATACAGCGCCGAGCTGGTCGCCACCCTGACCCGCGAGATGTTCGAAGGCGTGGACGAGCTGGAAGTCGGCATGCAGTTCCACGCTTCCGCTCCGGACGGCGGCATGCAGATCGTCACCATCCGCGACATCGAAGGCGACGACGTGATTGTCGACGGCAACCACCCGCTGGCCGGCCAGCGCCTGAACTTCAAGGTGAAAGTGGTCGACATTCGCGATGCGTCCGCCGAAGAAGTTGCCCATGGCCACGTCCATGGCGAAGGTGGTCATCACCACTGATGGCTGTCGCCCGGTCGGCCATCGACCGGGTGAAGCCATCATTGAGCTGCTACGCTCAATCTTGAAAGGCGCCTTCGGGCGCCTTTCTCATGCAACCTGATCGACTGCAACAAGGCCAGGGCATTTTTCCCGCATCGACTGGGATTGCGCAGCACGACGGACACGTTGTCCGCTCCCTGCGCGGGCACTTCGTGCCTACTTCTTCAAGGAGCAAGCAATGAGCGCTTTTCACGATCTGACGCTGCATGGCCTCGATGGCCAGGATCTGCCGTTGGCCCCGCTCAAGGGCAAGGTCGTGCTGGTGGTCAACGTCGCCTCGAAATGCGGCCTGACCCCGCAGTACGCCGCTCTGGAAAACCTTTACCAGCAATACAAGGACCAGGGGTTCGTGGTTCTCGGTCTGCCGTGCAACCAGTTCGCCGGGCAGGAGCCGGGCAGCGAAGCCGAGATCCAGTCGTTCTGCTCGCTGAACTATGGGGTCAGTTTCCCCATGTCGGGCAAGCTCGAGGTCAACGGCTCCGAGCGCCATCCGCTGTACCGCCTGCTGGCGGGCGAGGGCGCCGAGTTCCCCGGCGACATCACCTGGAACTTCGAGAAGTTCCTCCTCGGCCCGGATGGCCGCGTGCTGGCCCGCTTCAGCCCGCGCACCACGCCGGATGATCCGGCGCTGATCCAGGCCATCGAGAAGGCGCTGGGCGCCTGATCCACCGGCGGGAGAGGGCGCATGCGCCAATCCCGCCGGCATTTCTCCCCTCCGTCTTGTTCCACGCCAGGTGTGGCGGCTTAATCGGGCGACCTGTTTCCGGAGCCCGCCATGAGCCGTTTCGCCGCCGAGTCCGCCTGCCTGCCCGCCACGCCCGATGCCTTGCGCGCGCTGATCGAACAGCGCCGCGCGGTGCGCCGTTTCCTCGATGATCCGGTGCCGGAAGCGGTACTGCGCGACTGCCTGGAACAGGCGGTGCTGGCGCCCAACGCGTGCAACCTGCAGCCCTGGAGCTTCCAGGTGATCCGCGATGCCGAGCTGCGCCGGCGGCTGGCGCCGGTGTGCCTGGGCCAGAACGCGGCGCGCACCGCGCCGGTGCTGATCGCCGTGCTGGCTCGGCCGGATACCTGGCGCGAGTCCTGCGCAGCGGTCCTCGAGCAGTGGCCGGAGCCGGAGGTGCCGAAGAAGGTGCGCGACTTCTACCAGCGCACCGCGCCCTTCCAGTACAACCAGGGCGTATTCGGGCTACGCGGAATGTTCAAGCGCGCGCTCTATGCGGTATTCGGCCTGCGCCGCGCGCTGATGCGCCAGCCCAACAGCCACGCCGAGATGCGCCTGTGGGCGGTGAAGTCCACCGCACTGGCGGCGCAGAACCTGATGCTGGCCCTGCAGAGCCACGGCTACGCCACCTGCCCCATGGAAGGCTTCGATGAAGTGCGGTTGCGCAAGGTGCTGGATATTCCTCGCCGCGCGGTGCCGATCATGCTGCTGGCGGCAGGGCGGGCGGCCGACAACGGCGTCTACAACCCGCGCCTGCGCTTCCCGCTGGAGCAGCGCGTCAGATGGCACTGACCGCATCGGGCTTGGTCAGCACGCCCATGCGACCGCCACCGAAGGACCAGTCGTCCGCCTCGCTGGTGGTGATCTGCACCATCACGTCCTCGCTGGCGATTCCCAGCCGCTCGCCCAGCAGCGCGTTCAGCCGCCGGTAGAACGCCTGCCTGGTCTGCGAATCCCGTGGCCGGCCGATGGTGATGGCGATCAGCACGAAATCGTCGCTGCGCGGACCGCCCAGGTAGTGGCGATTGAAGACGAACTCATGGGGCTCATGCTGGTGGATCATCACGAACTGGTCGCCCTCGGGCACGTTGAAGGCCTCGTGCATGGCGTCGTAGACGGTGTCGGCGAGTTCGCGCAGGTACTCGGGTTGCTTGCCCTTGCGCAGGGAGATGCGGACGGTAGGCATGGCGCCGTTCCTCGGTGAGTGATTGACGGGATCAGGCTAGCCCGGCAATTTGATCCTGAAAATCGGGAAATATTTAACAGATAGTTCGAATATTCAGGATGGTTGCCATGCCCCGTATCAACTTCGACCTGGACGTGTTGCGGACCTTCGTGACCGGCATCGAACTGGGCAGCTTCGCCCGCGCGGCGGATCGCCTGGGGCGCTCCACCTCTGCCGTCAGCGCTCAATTGAAGAAGCTGGAAGAGCAGGCTGGCACCCCGGTATTGCGCCGCGAAGGGCGCGGTATGGCGCTGACCGAGGCGGGCGAGACGCTGCTGGCGTATGCCCGCCGCCTGCTGGAATTGAACGACGAAGCAGCCGGCGCCTTGCGTGGCGGTGCGCTGGAAGGCCGGGTGCGCCTCGGCCTGCAGGAGGATTTCGGCGAAACGCTGCTGCCCGCAGTGCTGGCGCGCTTTGCCCGTGCCCATCCCAAGGTGCGCATCGAGGTGCGCACCGCGCGTAACCAGCAGCTCATCGAAGGAGTGCGCAACGGCGAGTTGGACCTGGCGCTGGCCTGGGAGACCGGCGAGCGCACGCCACACATGGAGCGCATTGGTGCGGTGGCGCAGTGCTGGATCGGCGCGTCGCAAGCGCTGCTGTCTCCCGGCGCGGAACCCCTGCCGCTGGTGATGCTGGAGGCGCCTTGTCTGCTGCGCAGCGCGGCGACGGCGGCGCTGGACCGGGCCGGCATTGCCTGGCGCGTGGCGTTCACCAGCGCCGGGTTGTCCGGCATCTGGGCAGCGGTCGGCGCCGGGCTGGGCGTTGGCCTGCGCACGCCGATCGGCCTGCCGGCCAGCGTCGAGCGGCTGGATTCCCAGCGCGCCGGGCTGCCGGTGATGGCGCCGCTGGGCCTGTGCCTGCACCGCAGCGAAGCCGAGCCGGAAGCAGTGGTCGAGCGCTTGCGTGAATTGCTGCAGAAAGGTGTGGCGGAACTGCTGGAAAGCCCGGCGATCCGCTGATCCGCTTCTGAGGGAAAATCACTGCGATCAATGGTGCTGGAGGAAGCGAGACGACCGGTCATATTCTTGCGCCCATGAACAGCATCCGACTCGACAAGCGTGACCTGATCCTCGCCAAGGGCTCCCTGGCGATGACCCGCAGCGGCTACCACGGCACCGGCGTGCAGGACATCGTCCAGGCCGCCGGCATCCCCAAGGGCTCCTTCTACCACTACTTCGAGAGCAAGGAAGATTTCGCCCTGCAAGCCCTGGAGCATCTGTACGCGCCGCGCCTGGCACGTTACGCCGAGGCGCTGGGCAACCCGGCATTGGGTCCGCGTGCGCGCATCCTTACTTATTACCGCGAACTCCTGGCGCATTTCGCCCGCCAGGAGAAGCTCGAATACCACTGCTTCATCGGCAGCCTGAGCTTCGAGATGGCCGAGCTGTCGCCGCCGATCGCCGAGCGCGTCGACGGCATCCTTCAGCAGTCCATCGATACCCTGCGCGACTGCCTGGCTGACGCCCAGCGCGCCGGGGAGTTGCCCGCCTCGGAGAACGTCGAGCAACTGGCCGAGTTCATCGGCAATGCCTGGCAGGGCGTGCTGGCGCGCATGAAAGTCAGCGCTTCGCTCAAACCGGTGGAGCGCTTTATCGAGCGCCTGGAGCACTTGCTACAGGCCTGATCTGCCTGAGTCATCACTCATTTTTCAGCCCAACTCAAAAAACGAGACGACCGGTCGCCTGGCCGTCATGGAGACTTCAATGACTGCATCCGTAGATACCCTGTTCTCGCCCTTCCGCCTGGGCGGCCTGGAACTGCCCACGCGCATCGTGATGGCGCCGATGACCCGCAACTTCACCCCGGGCGGCGTCCCCCACGCCCAGGTCGTCGAGTATTACCGCCGCCGCGCCGCCGCCGGTGTCGGCCTGATCGTGACCGAAGGCACTACGGTCAACCACAAGGCCGCCAACGGCTACCCGAATGTGCCGCGCTTCCACGGCGAAGACGCCCTGGCCGGCTGGAAGCAGGTGGTCGACGCCGTACACGCCGAGGGCGGCAAGATCGTCCCGCAACTGTGGCACGTCGGCGCCGTGCGCCGCCTGGGCACCGAGCCGGACGCCAGCGTTCCGGGCTACGGCCCAAGTGGCAAGGAAAAGGACGGCACCGTGCTGGTCCACGAGATGACCAAGGAGGACATCCAGGAAGTCATCGCCGCCTTCGCCCAGGCCGCCGTCGACGCCAAGTCCATCGGCATGGACGGCGTGGAGATCCACGGCGCCCACGGCTACCTGATCGACCAGTTCTTCTGGGACGGCAGCAACAAGCGCACCGACGAATACGGCGGCAGCCTGGCCAACCGTTCGCGCTTCGCCATCGAACTGATCCAGGCTGTGCGCGCGGCCGTCGGCCCCGACTACCCGATCATCTTCCGCTTTTCCCAATGGAAGCAGCAGGACTACAGCGCCCGCCTGGTGCAGACCGCCGAAGAGCTGGAAGCCTTCCTCAAGCCGCTGTCGGATGCCGGCGTGGATATCTTCCACTGCTCCACCCGCCGCTTCTGGATTCCGGAATTCGAAGGCTCCGACCTCAACCTGGCCGGCTGGACCCGCCAACTCACCGGCAAGCCGACCATCACCGTCGGTAACGTCGGCCTGGACGGCAGCGAGTTCCTGGCCTTCTTCGGCAACACCGAGGAAGTCGCCCAGCCGTCGGGCATCGACGGGCTGCTGGAGCGCCTGAACAAGGAAGAGTTCGACCTGGTGGCTGTCGGCCGCGCCCTGCTGGTCGACCCGGACTGGGCGGTGAAAGTGCGTGACGGTCGTCTGGAGGACATCAAGCCCTTCAGCCGAGATGCGTTGATGTCGCTGGCCTGATTCGCCATTCGGTGAATGAAAAGCCCCTGGCGCCCTCGGTGCCAGGGGCTTTTGCTATTGCTGAACCCTCGCGCAGCCGCTCCTTGGAGGAGCAATGTATTTTCTGAAAATCCGTGCTGGAGTTGCCCTCTCCCTCCAGGGAGAGGGCAAAGCCTGGCGCAGGATTTCCCCGGTCGGCCTGCGCTCTGGTTATGATTGATCATAAGCAATCTGAATGGTCTGAAAGCACCGTCCTAGGCGTTTACAAAACTTTTCCGAGACCCACCTTTCCGCATGCTGACTTCCCAGTCCGAAACGGGCAGAGTATGACCGCGTTCACACAAAAATAAGGCCGGGATACGGCCATAGGAGTAAGACATGCGGATCGGCTTGGTGGTCGATGCAACCTGCGACCTTCCCCCGGAGTTCCTTGCTGCCCACGACATTCGCGTACTGCCCATCGGTATCCGTGTGGGCGAACGGCGCATCGTCGATGACCGCGATCCCGACACCACCCTCAGGTTCTATTCCCAGGACCTGCCCAAGGTCGGCCCCGAGGACGGCAGCGAACCGCTGACGCCGGCGCAGACCCATGACTGGTTCCTGGAGCAGCTGGTCACCGACTTCGACTACGTGATCTGCCTGACCGTGACCAGCCAGCGCAGCCCGATCTTCGAGCACGCCACCCAGGCTTCCTTCAGCCTGCTGCAGACTTACAAGGAGCGCCGCGCCGCTGCCGGTATCGCCGGGCCGTTCGCGCTGCGGGTAATCGACAGCCAGACCGTGTTCGCCGGCCTCGCCGTGCTGGCCGCCGAAGGCATACGCCTGCTCGGCGAAGACCAGCACCCGAACGCGGTACGCACCCGCCTGGAGCAGCTCAGCCAGCAGATGAATACCTTCCTGGTCGCCAGCGACCTGGGACACATCCGCCGGCGCGGCTTCCAGAAGGGCGACCGCAGCAGCATCGGCGACCGCCTGCGCGGTGCCTTCCTCGGCCTGGGCTCGATGCTCGACATGAAACCGGTGCTGAGCCTGGTGCAGGGCGAGGACAAGCCGGTGTCGGTCTCGCCGAACTACGAGAAGTCCGCCGAGCGCCTGCTCAACTTCGCCCGCGCGCGGGTCGAGGCGGGCGAGTTGCTGGCGCCGCAGATGTGCCTGAGCTATGCCGGCGATCCCTCCGCCCTGCGTGACCTGCCCG
The DNA here is from genome assembly GCF_022380625.1 of Pseudomonas sp. DP-17. Lineage (NCBI taxonomy): Bacteria > Pseudomonadati > Pseudomonadota > Gammaproteobacteria > Pseudomonadales > Pseudomonadaceae > Pseudomonas > Pseudomonas sp. DP-17. The sequence goes on along the minus strand of NZ_JAKSXG010000001.1, from coordinate 1,038,791 downwards.
GTTTTGCTGCGCTGGAAGCGGCCTGCCAGGCCAAGGGTGTGCAGGTGCACCTGGCGATGCTCAGCCCCACCGGCGGCATCAACCTTGGCGAGGGCGCCATGAGCCTGTCCTTTGCTGCCGAGCCCAAGCCTTTCGCCTGATCCTATTTGTGGATTTCGGGCTGGCCCAGACCGCCGGGGTGCTTCCCCGGCAGGGCTGTGCGGCAGGCTTCCTGAAGATAGCCTTCGAAACGCTCGATCACGTTGTCCCACGCCTGATGGATGGCGTGGTGACGCGCGTTGAGGCGCACCCGGCGCAAGCGCTCCGGGTCGCCCAGCAGCCAGCTCGCCGCTTCGAAGAAGCTCTGGTTCTCACCCGGCACAGCGAGCACACCGTTGTGGCCGTGGCGAATGTGCTGGCCGGCTGCCGCCTGGTCGAAAGCCACCACCGCCAGCCCTGAGGCCAGTGCTTCCAGCACCACGTTGCCGAAGGTTTCCGACAGGCTGGGAAAGAGGAACAGGTCGCCACTGGCATAGTGCCGGGCCAGTTCCTCGCCGCGCTGCAGCCCGCAGAAGACGGCTTCGGGCAGCTGCTTCTGCAGTAAGGCGCGTTGCGGTCCGTCACCGACTATCACCAGCCGGAGCTTGAGCTGCGGGTGCGCCGCGCACAGCGCACGGAAGCTGCTGCCCAGCAGCGGCAGGTTCTTCTCCGCCGCCAGCCGGCCGACGTGCAGTACGGCGATGTCCCGCTCGCCCAGGCCCCACTCGCGGCGCAGCGTTTCGTCGCGCCGTGATGGATTGAACAATTGGCTGTCGACGCCGCGCGAGAGTTGCGCCAGGCGCTCGAAACCGCGCCTTTGCAATTCCACGGACTGGCTGGCGCTGGGCACCAGGGTCTGCTGGGTGCGGTTGTGGAACCAGCGCAGGTACAGCGTCACCAGGCGCATCAGCGGGCCGAAGCCATAGTGCGCGCTGTACTGCTGGAAGTTGGTATGGAAGCCGCTGATCACTGGGATCCGCAGGCGCTTCGCGGCTCGCAGGGCTGCCAGGCCGAGCGGGCCTTCGGTGGCGATGTAGAGCACGTCCGGGCGGGTGCGCTTCCAGTGACGCAGCAGCTTGTGCAGGCACGACTGGCCCCATTGCAGGCCGGGATAGCCGGGCAGCGGCCAGCCACGGGTGAGGACGAGTTCGCCGTCGCTGTGCCGGCCTTCGTCGCCTTGCTGGCGCGGTCGCACGATCTGGATCTGGTGTCCGAGGCGCAACAGCCCCGAGGCCAGGCGGCCCAGGGTGTTGGCGACGCCATTGATTTCCGGCGGAAAGGTTTCGCTGATCAGCGCAATGCGCAGGGGAGTCGTGGTCATGCTCGCAGTGTCCCGGCGTGCGGTGGCGCGCCGATGACAGAGGGATGATCGATAGGTGACAGCGGCTCAGTCGCAGCCGAAGGAGGGGAACTTGCCCTGGTCGGCGACGCGCTGGCGAATGCGCTGGCAGTTCGCCCGTTCACGAGTCTCGTCGGAGTCGAGCAAGGGATTGCCGCTGTCGATCCGGCGCTCGTCGGGCGGACGAACGAGCGATCCTTCCTGGGTAATGCGGAAGGCGGGCTGACTCGGTTGCTCCCTGGGGGCGGCCGGTTGCGTCGGCAGTGTGCTGCTGAACCGGCTGTCGTAATCGTCAGCCAGGGCTGAACCCGTGGGCAGGGCGAGGAAAAGGGCAAACAGTGCGCGCATGGACATCTCGAGGCCGGGGAAAAACGTCATTGGACGGATTTTCCCGGCCGCGGTCAGCAGTCGCGAGGCAAACAGGAAGTTTCGGGCGGCGCCGGTGATCACTTCACCAATGCTTTCTCGCCTTCCTCGCGCACCCAGAACAACACCGCACCGGCCACGGCGGCGGGCATGGCGACCAGGTTGACCAGCGGGATCAGCAGCGCCAGGTAGGTCACCCCGCCAAAGCCCATGCAGGCCCAGCGCTTGCTGCGCAGCCAGGCGAGCATCTCGTTCCAGCCCAGCTTGTGGTTGTCCGCAGGGTAGTCGATGTACTGCACAGCCATCATCCACACGCCGAAAATCAGCCACAGCGGGGCGGCGATCAGGTTCAGGCCGGGGATCAGGCTGAGGATGAACAGCGCGATGGCGCGCGGCAGGAAGTAGCCGAGCTTGCGCAGTTCGCGGCCGATGGTGCGCGGGACCATGGCCATCAGCTCGCCCCAGCTGAACTCGGGGAAGTCGTCGGTGCCGCGCACCACCACTTCGACCTTTTCCGCGAGGAAGCCGTTGAAGGGCGCGGCGATGATGTTGGCGATCATGGTGAAGGTGAAGAACACGATCAGCAGTACCAGCGCCACGAACAGCGGCCAGAGGATGAACTGCAGGAAGCTGAGCCAGTCCGGCAGGCTAGGCATCAGCCAGTCTACCCAGTGGCTGAACTGGTTGATGGCGAAGCCGATCAGGCCGACGAACAGCAAGAGGTTGATGCTCAGGGGCAGCAGCACGAACAGCCGCAGGCCGGGGCGCATCATCAGTTTCAGGCCTTCGCTCAAGTATTGCGGGCCGCGCAGGGTGGACATTGGCTTCTCCAGGTGTGAACCGTTGGCGACCTTAGCAGACCCGGCGGACGACCGGCGAGCCGTCTGTTTTGCCGGGTATGTGCTGGCGTGGCAGCAGTCAGGCGACGGTATAGCGATAGCAGCGATTGCGTTCCTGCTTGGCCTGGTACATGGCGATGTCGGCGGCGCGGGTGAGGGCATCGGCGTCGCCGGCATCCTGTGGATAGAAGGCGATGCCGATGCTGGGCGTGACGAAGTCGATCACCTGGCCGCCCAGGTGGTACTGGGCGCCGAGCACGGCCAGCAGGCGTGTGCCCAGGGCTTCGGCCTGGTCCGGCTCGGCGTTTTCCAGCAGCACGGCGAATTCGTCGCCGCCCAGGCGGAAGGCCTGGTCCGGCTGGCGCAGGCTGCTGCGCATGCGCTCGCCTACCGTTCCGAGCAGGGCATCGCCGATGGCATGGCCGAAGCGGTCGTTGACCTGCTTGAAGCGGTCCAGGTCGATGTACAGCAGGGCCACGCGATTGGCGTGCACGACGACCTGCTGCAGTTGTTCGTTGAACGCCTTGCGGTTGCCCAGCCCCGTGAGGGTGTCGCGGTAGGCCAGGTCCAGCAGCTGCTTCTGATAGGCCACCTGATCACTGATGTCGCGCAGGATGCCACGGAAGCCCTGGAACCCGCCCTGGGCGTCGCGGATCGCCGAGAGCCGCGTTTCGCAGCTGACCAGCCGGCCATCGCGGCGCTTGAAGGGAGCGGAGAAGGTGGTTTCCTGTTCGTCGTCGCGAGCCTGCTCATAGAGGCTGCGGGCCCGGATCAGGTCCGCCTCCTGCAGCAGAATGCCGAAATGCTGGCCAGCGAGCTGCTCGGCGCTGTAACCGAGCATCCGGCACAACGCCGGATTGAGGGTGAGGATGATGCCTTGCGTGTCCATCTCGAAGAAGCCATCGCGGATCGCGTCGAGGATCGCCCGGTCCCGCGCTTCGCTCTGCTCCAGGCGGTCGAGCATGTGGTTCATCTCGCTGGCCAGCTGGCCCAGCTCGTCGGCTCCCTGGGGACCCAGGCGCGAAGGCGCGTCGTCCTGGCCGATGACCGCGACTTCCCGGTTCATGGTGGACACCCTGCGGATGATGCGGAATTCCAGTGCCACATAGGCGAGCAGCGTGGCGCCACCGAGCAGGCCAATGGTCAGGTAAAGGAACAGCCGGACGGACTGCCGGCCCTGCTGGTACAGCGGCCTGGGGCTGGTGAGCTCCAGGCGCAGTTGTGCCCGCCCGCGCGAATCGAGGTAGAGCAGGGACATCTGCTGGTTGTTTTCATCCAGCAGGCGCCGGGGACTGATCAGCGTGGCGCCGCGCCCGGTGGGAATATTCAGGGTGCGCCAGTCGTTGCCCTGCACCGGGTCCTGTGCCAGACGCAGGCTCGCGCCCATCTGGGTCTGCAGGCTGGACATGCGCGCGCTGTCGAGCAGCACGCCGGCGATGACCACGCCAGCCGGCTCGGCGGTGCCGGCGCTATTGCTGATCGGGTAGCTGAGCAGCAGCTGCGGCAGGCCTTCTATCTGCAGCAACTGGTCCAGGCTGTGGCGCGGATCGCCTTCGATATCCAGCGCGCCCAGTTCCAGGGCGGTCCGCAGGATGCCCTGGCGCAGTTGGTTGGCGTCGGGAACCTTCTGCTGGGGAAAACGCCGGGCCAGCCCGTCGAGTTTCCATTGCTGGGCGACTATCCGGCCTTTGCGGTCGACGTAGAGCACGTAGTCGAATCCCAGGATGCCCAGCAGGTCCTGGTCGAGATTTTCCTCGACGAAGTTTGCCTGCGGCAGGCGCATGAACCGGTAGCTGGCGTCCCACCAGGCGTAGCTGTGAACGACGTCAAGGTTGCGCTGTTTCTCGTAGGCGACGCGCTTGTGGACGATGCGCACCTCATCGGCCAGGCGCTGGCGGTCGCCGCGGTCGAAGCGGTCGAGCAGGATCAGGTCCGATAGCAGCCAGACCCCGGCAAGGCTCGCGACGAACAGGGGCAGGCACAGCCAGAGCAGGCGGGCACGAAGGTTCATGGTAATGCGTGTGACCTTTGTTCTGCTTGAGTCTAGCCATCCGGGCCGTGGGCGCGCGCTGCATAGGCCAAGCCTATGAGGCGCATTGAGATTGGACATTTCAGCAGGCCGCGAGCGCGGCGGTAAGCTACGCGCCAGGTGCTATCGAACCAGTTCGAGGGTCGTTTCGAGACTTCCTGACTTATCTCAACGAGCCGGGCGCGACAGCGGAAATCCCTGACTTATCTCAAGGGTTTCCCGGAGTTCTGCAGGAGAATGCAACTGTGATTTCGGTCACACCGCATTGCCTCCAGTCTCCGGGCGATGCGGTCCGCGCAACAAACCTTTCCGTGGAGCTGCCGTTCTCCCAACCTTCCCCCTGGTGCTTTGGCAGCTCCCTTTTCTTTTGCCCGCTTCAGTACTGGAGGCTGTCATGTCCGATCGTCATGCGCGCGTCATCATTCTGGGTTCCGGTCCGGCCGGCTACAGCGCCGCCGTCTACGCCGCCCGCGCCAATCTCAAGCCGCTGCTGATCACCGGGATGCAGGCCGGCGGCCAACTGACCACCACTACCGAGGTCGACAACTGGCCGGGCGACCCGCACGGCCTGACCGGCCCGGCACTGATGCAGCGCATGCAGGAACACGCCGAGCGCTTCGAGACCGAGATCGTCTTTGACCACATCCATGGCGTGGACCTGGCCGGCAAGCCCTTCGTACTCAAGGGCGATAGCGGCACCTACACCGCCGATGCGCTGATCATCGCCACTGGCGCCAGCGCGCGTTACCTGGGGCTGCCCTCGGAAGAGCGCTTCATGGGCAAGGGCGTGTCCGCTTGCGCCACTTGCGACGGGTTCTTCTACCGCAATCGCGAAGTAGCGGTGGTGGGCGGCGGCAACACCGCCGTGGAGGAGGCCCTGTACCTCGCCAATATCGCCAGCAAGGTGACCCTGGTGCACCGCCGCGACAGCTTCCGCGCCGAGAAGATCCTGCAGGACAAGCTGCGTGCCCGCATCGCCGAGGGCAAGATCGAATTGCGCCTGAATGCGCAGGTGGAGGAAGTGCTGGGCGACGACATGGGCGTCACCGGCGTGCGCCTGCGCCACAATGATGGCGAGGCTTCGGAGCTGAAGGTCGACGGCCTGTTCGTCGCCATCGGCCACACACCCAACACTTCGCTGTTCGAAGGCCAGCTCGATCTGAAGGATGGCTACCTGGTGGTCAGCGGCAGTCGTGATGGCAACGCCACCGCCACCAATATCCCCGGCGTCTTCGCCGCTGGCGATGTGGCCGACCATGTCTACCGCCAGGCCATCACCTCCGCCGGCGCCGGTTGCATGGCCGCGCTGGACGTTGAACGTTACCTGGATTCCCTGTAACGGCCCGAAGAGCCGGCGTGCAGGAAGGGGCCCCGCTTGGCGGGGCCTTTTTCTGTGCGGGCCGAACGTACTCTTTGTAGGGGCGAGCTTGCTCGCGAACCGCTTGGCACCCTGCCTGGCAATTTCGCTGCTAGCCTTGCCGGATGACGCCAGGTGTTCGCCCAAGAAAAAGCCCCGCATCAGCGGGGCTTTTCATCGAGCCAGGCGGCCTCAGCCGCGGCGCGACAGCGGCTGACGCTCGAAGTTGACGCCGGCCAGGCCCGTGCTCAGCAGGGCGCGTATGTTGGCATGGTCGGTGCCTTCGGGATTGTCGCGCACGGCGCGGTAGTGCTCGCCAAAGGCCAGAAGCGACTCTTCCTGGCTCAGGCCTTCGAGAATCGCGAAGCCCAGGGTCTTGCAGGAACCTTCGTTCTGCCCGGCGGGGTTTTCCACGCTGCCGTTGGTGAAGGCGCTGGGGGTGTAGCTGTAGTGCTCGGCGATGTACGCCAGGGTATCGGTGAACAGGTGCTGCTCGCTGCGCAGACGCGAGCGGAAATCGTTGAGGGTCATCAAGGCAAACTCTTAGTGTTTCTTCGCGGTATCGAAGGCCGCCTGTTGCTCGGGCGAGGCTTCCGTCTGGTACTTGGCCTTCCATTCGGCGTAAGGCATGCCGTAGATCTCTTCGCGGGCCTGGTCCGGGCTGACCGGCAGGTCCATGTCGTCCGCGGCCGCCTTGTACCATTTGGACAGGCAGTTGCGGCAGAACCCGGCAAGATTCATCAGATCGATGTTCTGCACATCCTTGCGGGTACGCAGGTGCTGCACCAGGGTGCGGAACGCGGCGGCTTCAAGTTCGGTGCGCTGCTCGTCGGTCAGGTTCATCGGCTCGGTCATGGCATGTCTCTCTACTAAGGCGCATCAGAGGCGCATGGCGGGGCTGGCGAGATTCTAAGAGGCGGGCGATCTGCCAGCAACGCCCGTTGGCCGACTGGCACGGGCGTGCAGGGTGGCTGCTGGGTAACTTCGCGGCTCAGCGCTGGGCGGCCAGGGCGATGGATACCGACTCGGCGAAGCGCAGGGCGTGGGGCTTGTCGACTTCCACCTCGGCGTAGCGCACGGCCGGGTTGGCCATGACCAGGTCGAGCAGTTCCTGGGTCAGGCGCTCGAGCAGGGCGAAACGGTTTTCCTCGACGTGGGCGATGATCGCCTTGGTGATGGTGCGGTAGTTCAGCGCGTGATCGATGTCGTTGACCTGCACCGCATCGCCAGCCGGGTAGAGGATGGTGAGGTTGATCAGCACATCCTGCTTGTTGAGGATTTCCTCCTCCTTGATGCCGATGTAGGTGCGCACGCGCAGGTCCTTGACCCGGATTCGCGCCATGCCCGGCTGCAATTGCGTCATATCACTTGCTCCGTCCGATCAGTTGCAGGAATTCCTGGCGGGTATTGGTGGATGCGCGGAAGGCGCCGAGCATCACCGAGGTGTTCATCACCGAGTTCTGCTTCTCCACTCCGCGCATCATCATGCACATGTGCTGCGCCTCGATCACCACCGCCACGCCGGCGGCACTGGTGACCTGCTGGACTGCCTCGGCGATCTGCCGGGTCAGGCTTTCCTGGATCTGCAGGCGGCGCGCGAACATGTCGACGATGCGTGCGACCTTCGACAGGCCCAGCACCTTGCCGGTGGGAATGTACGCCACGTGGGCCTTGCCGATGAAGGGCAGCAGGTGATGTTCGCACAGCGAGTAGAGCTCGATGTCCTTCACGATCACCATTTCGTCATTGTCCGAGGCGAACAGCGCGCCGTTGACGATCTCCTCCAGCGTCTGCCCATAGCCGTGGCAGAGGTACTGCATGGCCTTGGCCGCGCGCTTGGGAGTGTCCAGCAGGCCTTCGCGGGTCGGGTCTTCGCCGAGCCCTTTGAGAATCTCACGGTAGTGGTGAGACATGTCTTCGATCATGGTGGGAGTTCCTCGCGCCCGCGCCGGGCGGGTCATTTGAGGTGCCGGCCGCCGTTGACGGTGAGGGTAGTGCCGGTCACGTAGGGGCTGTCGAGCAGGTAGCGCACGCTCTGGTAGATCACGTCCGGGCCGGGCTCGATGCCCATGGCGGATTTCGCCAGGGTGCGGGCGCGGTAGGCGTCGTCGTCGCCTTCGTTGAACAGGATCAGTGCCGGCGCGATGCCGTTGACCTTGATACGCGGCGCAAGGCTCGCGGCGAAGGACAGGGTGAGGTTGTCCAGGCCGGCCTTGCTGGCGCAATAGGCGATGCGGTTGGCGCTGCCCTTGCGGGCGACGTCGTCGGAGAGGTGGATGATATCCGCCGGGGCCCCGCGCGCGGTCGCGTCGCGTTCGAGCAGGGGCGCGCAGCGCAGGTTGATCAGGTAGGGCGCGAGCATGTGCAGGCGGAACAGCGATTCGAAAGCCTGGGCCTCCTCGCCGGGGGTGTCGCCGATCCAGGCCGAGGCGTTGTGGATGATCGCGCGCAGGCGATTGGTATGGGACTTCAGTTGGTCGACGAAGGCGAGGATGCCGGCTTCGTCGGCCAGTTCGGCGTGCAGGCAGGTGGCGCCCAGTTCACGCAGTTCGGCAATGCCGGGCTTGTCCTGGCGATAGCTGACGATGACCGGCTGGCCGTCCCCCAGCAGGCGTTTCGCGCTATGCAGGCCGATGCGCTGGCTGGCGCCGGTGATCAGGATGGGGGCTGGGGTCTGGCCCATGCGCGCCTCGCGAAAATCCACTTCAGGGAGCGCCGCGGCGGACAATGTCCTAGCGGCCGGGTAGGGCAAAACTATACCAGCCCCGGCGCGGTGCGGCACGAATGGGGCATAATGGGCGGCCTTGTCTTGCCTTGTGGGAGTGAACATGAAAGTCGCCATTGTGTCCGGCTCGGTCTACGGCACCGCCGAAGAAGTCGCGCGCCATGCCAGGCGCCTGCTCGAAGCCGCCGGCTTCGAAGCCTGGTACGACCCGCGTGCAACCCTGGACGCCATGCTCGAGTTCGCCCCTGAAGCCTTCCTGGTGGTGACTGCCACCACTGGCATGGGCGACCTGCCCGACAGCTTCCAGCCGCTGTTCCATGCCATCCGCGACCGCCTGCCGGGCGAGTGGCGCGGCCGCCCGGGCGCTGTGCTGGCGCTGGGCGACTCCAGCTACGGCGATACCTACTGCGGCGGTGGCGAGCAGGTGCGTGAACTGTTCGCCGAACTGGGTGTGCAGGAAGTGGTGCCGATGCTGCGCCTGGATGGCAGCGAGACGGTGGACCAGGAAACCGATTCCGAACCGTGGCTGGCCGATTTCATCGCCGCGCTGAAGGCCTGATGCATCCGCGCGCCCGCTTTCTGATCGACACCCTGCAGCTCGCCCCGCATCCCGAGGGCGGCTTCTACCGGCGGGTGTTCGAATCGGGGCTCGTGGGCGCCGCTGGCCGGCTGCAGTCCTCGGCCATCCTCTTCCTTTTACCCGCCGGCACCGTCAGCCGCTGGCACCGCGTGGACGCCGACGAGCTCTGGCATTTCCACGAAGGCAGCCCGCTGGAGTTATTGATCGCCGAGCGGGCGGATGCCGAGGTACGTCGTGAAACGCTTGGCCCGGTGGGCGAGGGCAGCCTGCCGCAGCGCGCCGTGCCCGCCCATGCCTGGCAAGCGGCGCGTTGCCTGGGAGATTACGTGCTGGTGGGTTGCACTGTGTCGCCGGCTTTCGAGTTCGCCGGTTTCAAGTTGCTCGCCGACGATGGCCAGGCGCAGCGGGAATGGCCGCGCCTGATGGAGTTCACCGATCTGCTCTGAGGGACAAGGATGATCCCGGTACCGCTGTTTTCCCCGGCCCTGCTGATCACGCTCGGCGTGTCCGCACTGGCCGTCCTGGCCCTGCTGCTGTGGCTGCTGGCCTTGTGCTTGTTCCTCCGCGCGCGCCAGGGGTGGAGGCGCCACCGTACGGTTTCCTGGAGCCTGCTGGTGGTGCTGCTGGTGCTGTGTATTCCGCAGGCCTACATGGCTTACGTCTGGCATGTGGTTGGCGAGGAGATGCGGCAGGAAGAGGCGGCCCGTCACCCGACGCTCACTGAGCCGGCGCGCATCCGCGGCCTCGACGTGCCGGCCGGCTCGCGCCTGTCGTTGCCCGGCTCCCATGATTGGCAGGCCGCCGAGGAGGTCGAGTTTCCGGTGCCGACACCGGTTCACGGGATTCCCGCGCTCTCCGTGCGCTTCAGCTTCACCTGGGACGAGCAGGCGCCAGCGGGCGCTTCGGTGGAGTTGCCCGTCCATGAATTGCGCATCGCCGCGCCGGCCTCGGTCGATGGCTGGCACTGCGGCCCGCAGGCGCCTCTGCGCCTGGCGATGCGGGCGGAGTCGGAAGTCCTGCTGATGGGCTGCCAGATTGCGGCGGGCAATCATGCTGCCGGCCTGGATATTCCGACGGACAGCGAACTGATGCGCTACACCACGACCTACGGCGATGGCTTGCGCGACGCTGACGTCTGGCGCATCGACGTCCACACGCCGCTGCAGTTGGCGCAGCTGCCCCTGTCCGGCGTCACCCTGCTGCTGGACCGCGAGCGCAGGCTGTATGGCTTCGAGAGCGCCAACCTGGCGCGGGATTTCACCCTGGGCGAGATCAGCTACCCCGCCGGGACACAGGTTCAGTCGGTCAATCGCACCCTGCGTGACCGCGCTCCGGGCGCATGGCTGTTCACTCCCGTGAATGGCAAGGCAGCGCGGCGAGCGGACGGCGCGACGATCGCCGAAGGCATGACCGTGGTCCAGCAGCCTGACGGGCGCATCGAAGCCGAGTTGCCCAACGATAAGGCCGGCGTGATCGTCTTCGACACTTTCGACTTCTCGCCGGGGGACTCGGGTTCGTAAGCCCGCTTCACTCCGAGCCCTGCGGATGCAGCGGCATCTCCACCATCAACGCCAGCCAGGCCTTCGCCGCGTTCGACAGGTAGGCATCGCGGCGCCAGATGAAGCTGATGTCCCAGCGCAGGTCCGGCTGGCTCAGCAGTACGCGCACCAGCCCCGGCCGCTCAAGGTCCTTCGCCACCACCCGGGGCAGCAGCACTGCGCCTTGCCCGGCGGCGACCAGCGCGCCGAGGAAGTCCGCCTGGCCGCTGCGGCCGCCTTCCTTCGGCTCGAAACCGACCTCGCGGCAGGCTCGCAGCAGCCGGTCGTTGAGGGTGAAGCTCTGCTGGTAGAGCAGGAAGGGCGTGTCGGAGAGCTCCGCGAGCTCCAGGCTCTCGCGCCCCGCCAGCGGGTGTGCGGCGGGCAGCAGCACATCCAGCGGCTCGTTGCAGAAGGGCTGCCAGTCGAAGCCGGGATCGTCCGGCGTGAGGCCGCCGCCCAGTTCCAGTTCACCGCTGTAGACCATCTCTTCCATGGTCTTGCTGCCGCCCTCGATCAGGTGCACGTCGATGTTCGGGTAGCGCCGCCGGTATTCGGCGAAACGTCCGGCGAACAAAGCATCGGCGCCGAGCAGCGGCAGGCCCAGGCGCAGTTCCCCGCGGTGCAGGTGGGTGAGGTCGTCCAGCTCGGTGTGCAGTTCGCGGCGCAGGCGCAGCATGTCCTCGGCGCGGCGCAGCACTACTTCGCCAGCGGCGGTCAGGCGCAAGTGCGGGCCGCTGCGCTCCAGCAGTTGTACGCGCAGGCTCTGCTCCAATTGCGCGACCTGCTTGCTCACCGCCGACTGGCTGGCGTTCAGGTGTACTGCCGCCTGGGTGAAACTGCCGTGGCGCACGACTTCGGCGAAGGTGCGCAGCTGCTTGAATTCCATTCTGGAATGGCTCCGATTCGATCTATTCGCTTTGGGGATGATAGGCGTGGGAGTAGGCTTTGCGCCATTCCCCATCGATTTTCCTTCCCGCTCAACGCATCGAGATCGCCGCCATGTTCCGCCGTGCCGCCCGCCTGATTTTCGAACTCGCCGTCCTTGCCGCCTTCTGGTGGGTGGGCGGCTGGATCGCCACGCTCAGCGGCCTGCCGCTGCCGGGCGGGGTGATCGGCCTGGCGCTGCTGCTGGTGCTGTTCGCCTGCGGGGCGATCCGCCCGGCTCTGCTGCAGGGCGGTGCCGGCCTGCTGCTGGCGGAGATGCTGCTGTTCTTCATCCCCGCGCTGATGAGCCTGCTGGACTACGGCCCGCTGCTGCGCAGCGAGGGCTGGAAGATTCTGCTGGTGATCACCGCCAGCACCGTGATGGTGATGCTCTCCACCGCCCTGGCAGTGGAATGGATGTGCAACAGGAGTTCGCGCCATGAGCCTCGATAAGCAAGCCCTGTTCTGGTTGGCCGTGACCCTGGGCGGGTATCTGCTCAGCCGTACCCTCTACCGTCGTTTCCAGCAGTACTGGCTGTCGCCCATCGTCTTCGTGCCGGGGCTGCTGTTTGCGCTGGCCATCCCTCTGCAGGCCCGCTACGCCGACTACGCCCGCGACACCAGCTGGCTGGTGGCTCTGCTCGGCCCGGCCACCGTGGCCTTTGCCATCCCGATCTGGCAGCAGCGCGCCTTGCTCGCCCGCCACTGGCCGGCGCTGCTGACCGGCATGCTGGCCGGCTCGACCATGGCCATCGGCAGTTCCTGGGCGCTGGCCCATGCGCTGGCGCTGGACGGCCAGGTGACCCTGTCGCTGATCCCGCGCTCGATCACCACCCCCTTCGCCATGGAAATGTCCCACGACCTGGGCGGCGTGCCGGCGCTGACGGCGGCCTTCGTGATGATCACCGGGGTGTTCGGCGCGCTGATCGGCGGCGTGCTGATGAAGCTGCTGCGCCTGCGTTCCGCCCTGGCCCGTGGCGCACTGCTGGGCGTCGGCGCCCACGGCGCGGGCACCAGCCGGGCCTACGAGTTCGGCGGTGAGGAGGGTTCGGCGGCCGGCCTGCTGATGGTCCTGACCGGGCTGTTCAACCTGCTGCTGGCGCCGGTCCTCGCGTGGTGCCTGTAAGGCCTAGCTCAGCTCGTAGGCATCGAGCATGCGCGAGACGTCGGCGGGGGAGTTGAACATCATCACGTCGATGATCGACAGGCCCGCCTCGAAGGTCGGGCGCTTCTGTTCGTAGGGCACCAGCTTGGGTTCCTGGAAGCGCAGGATCAGTCCGGCGGCGTCGTACTTGCGGCGATCGAAGAAGCTCTGCCCGCCCGGCGGGTTCCAGTACTCCTCTACCCCCCCCAGCGCCTTGCAGATGTTCAGCGCCCATTCGTCCGGCGCGGTCGGTCGCTCCATCGGCAGGTCCATGCGCGAGAGCACCGGCATCTGCCGAGGGAAGCCCAGGTAGGCGCAGGTCGCCTCCAGGGTGGCCTTGTTCAGCGAGACGATGTCCTGGAACGGGTGGTCGAGGGAGGCTGCGATCATCTCGCGCACGTCACGGTAGTAAGGCGCTACCTTGCGGTACACGTCCAGCTGGGAGAACAGGCTACGCCGCCAGTCCCGGCGGTTGTCGACCTGCACGTCGCAGATCAGCGTCTCGCGGTGGTGCTTGACCCGTGGCACGCGGATGTACAGCCAGCCGTCCTGCTGCTTGAGGATGCGGTTGCGCTCGATCCAGCCGTGATGGATGTACTGCACCGTATCGAACAGCACGAACAGGTCGGTGTGCTTGATCAGGCTGAAGTAGCCCAGGTATGGAAAGAAATAGGGCTGCATGATGGCGGTTCGTTTCACGTCGGCTGCCTCGTTGGCCGAACTGGAGTCTCCTCCCGACTCCCGGGTACTACGCGAGCGTGTTGCAAAAGATATTGCGAAATGTTTCCAAATGGGTTGGAGACGCCGCAAAGGGCGTCGGGGCAGGTGCGAAAATCGGGCACGCTTCCGCCAGCCCTGACGTGCGAGCTGGCTGCCGCACTGTCTGGATAGCGCTTCTGGAGGGGATCGCCATGGCGCCCGGGAATGCCGGCGCCGCTGCAGGCGACTGTGCCCACTATAGGTGGGGATATCGTCCGCGCAAGGCGGATTGGCAGCCCGCGCTTATAGGGGAACATTCGCCAGACGCTGACGCAGGACAACTGTCAGTTCCGTGACAGTCGCCGGGCCGCCGGGCTGACTAGACTGCGCCATCGGACAACAACAACGAAGAGGCTACCGACATGCACGCCGCTCACCCGCTGCCCACCGTGAACGTCAAGGACCAGGTCTCCGCCGCCGAATGGCAGACCCGCGTCGACCTCGCCGCCTGCTATCGGCTGATCGCCCTGCAGGGCTGGGACGATCTGATCTTCACCCACATTTCGGCCAAGGTCCCCGGCACCGAGGACTTCCTGATCAACCCCTACGGCATGATGTTCCACGAGATCACCGCCTCGAGCCTGGTGAAGGTGGACCTGTCGGGCAAGAAGCTGATGGACAGCCCCTACGACATCAACCCGGCGGGCTACACCATCCACAGCGCCATCCATGAAGTCCGCCACGACGTCGAATGCGTGCTGCATACGCACACTGCCGCCGGCATCGCCGTGTCCGCGCAGAAGCAGGGCCTGCTGCCGATTTCCCAGCAGTCGCTGTTCGTCCTCTCCAGCCTTGCCTACCACGGCTACGAGGGCGTGGCGTTGAACCATGACGAGAAGGCGCGCCTGCAGGCTGACCTGGGCGAAGCCAACTTCATGATCCTGCCCAACCACGGCCTGCTGACCTGCTCGGGCACCATCGCCGACACCTTCCTGATGATGTTCACGATGCAGCGCGCCTGCGAGATCCAGGTGCTGGCCCAGGGCGGCGGCGCCGAGCTGATCATGATCCCGCAACAGATCCTCGACGGCGCCCGCGCCATGGCTGCCGCCGTCACCAAGAGCAAGCAGGGCATGGGCGGCGCGCTGGCTTGGCCGGCGCTGCTGCGCAAGCTGGACCTGCAGAACCCTGGCTACCGCGACTGATGGCGCTGGCCGGCATCGCCCTGCGCGACTGGCGCGCGCAGGGCAGCGACTTCACCTTCCGTGGCCTGCCGATCCGCTATTGGAGTGCCGGCAGCGGCGCTCCGCTGCTGCTGATCCACGGTTTCCCCACTGCCTCCTGGGATTGGCACACCCTCTGGCAACCGCTGGCCGAGCGCTACCGGCTGATTGCCTGCGACATGCTCGGTTTCGGCGATTCCGCCAAACCCAGGGGGCACGACTACCGCATCCTCGAACAGGCCGACCTGCAACAGGCGCTGCTGCAGCACCTGGGCGTGCGCGAGCCGGTTCACCTGCTGGTGCACGACTACGGCAACAGCGTCGGCCAGGAGCTGCTGGCACGACACGAGGAGGGCGGCTTCGCCCTGGCCTCGCTGGTCTTCCTCAACGGCGGGCTGTTCCCGGAAACCCACCGCGCGGTGCTCTCGCAGAAGCTGCTGCTCGGCCCGTTCGGTTTCCTGTTCGGCCGGCTGTTCGACCGAAAGCGTCTGGCGCAGAACTTCGCCAGGGTGTTCGGCCCGCAGACCCAGCCGTCGGAGGCGGAGCTCGATGCCTTCTGGGAGCTGATCCGCCACAACGACGGGCCGCGCGTCATGCACCGGCTGATCCATTACATCCTCGACCGTCGCCGGCATCGCGAGCGCTGGGTGGGCGCAATGCAGCGCACTTCGGTACCGCTGCGCCTGATCGATGGACCGGAAGACCCGATCTCCGGCGCGCACATGGTGGTTCGCTACCGGGAGTTGATCCCGCAGCCGGATACCGTCGAACTGCCCGGTATCGGCCACTACCCGCAGGTCGAGGCGCCGGAGCAGGTGCTACAGCACTATCTGGCGTTCCGACAGGAACGGGCTCCTTAGGTACGGACCGATCCATCAGCAGTTTCGGAACTGACTGATAGATCACCCCTGAGCGGCAACGGTAGTTTCCCCGGCTTTGTCCAGCCGGAGGCCGCTGCCATGCCACTCAGATCCGTCATTCCCGTCCGCCAGCCGCAGGGTTCGCTGCTGTACCGGGCGTTGCTGCACTTGCGCCGGGACTTCGCCTTCATCGCCGTTCCCGTGCTGCTGGTGCTGGTCGCTATCTGCGCGGCCGGCGGCTATTACGCCTGGCTCACGCAGGACTGGGTGCCGGCCGCACTGGGCGCACTGGCGCTGCTGCCGGCCTTCGGCCTGCTGCTGTTCTGGAGCGAGTACGACTGGTGGCTGTTCAAGCTCGGCCCGCGCTCGGAGCTGAACCTGCCGATGCGCTGACGGATCATCCCCTGGCCTTATCGGGCACCATTCAGCCTTGGTCGTCTTGGTTGTGACCGGATCGTGACTGCCGGACACTCCGGGAAAAACCATCCTGCCTGGAGCCCCAATCATGAGTGATGCCCTGCACTTCGACGGAAAAGTCGTGATCGTTACCGGAGCCGGTGGCGGCATCGGCCGTGCCCACGCCCTGTTGTTCGCCAAGTACGGCGCCAAGGTGGTGGTGAACGACCTGGGCGGCAGCACCCATGGCGAAGGCGCCAACGCCTCGGCCGCCGACCGCGTGGTGGCGGAAATCCGTGAAGCCGGCGGCATCGCCATCGCCAACCATGACTCGGTGACCGACGGCGAGAAGATCGTCCGCCAGGCCGTCGAGGCGTTCGGTCGTATCGACGTGGTGGTGAACAACGCCGGCATCCTGCGCGACAAGACCTTCCACAAGATGGAAGACGCCGACTGGGACCTGGTCTACAAGGTCCACGTCGAAGGCGCCTACAAGGTGACCCGCGCGGCCTGGCCGTTCATGCGCGAGCAGGGCTACGGGCGGGTGATCTTCACTTCGTCCACCTCCGGCATCTACGGCAACTTCGGCCAGAGCAACTACGGCATGGCCAAGCTGGGTCTCTATGGCCTGACTCGCAACCTGGCCATCGAAGGCCGCAAGAACAATATCTTCGTCAACGCCATCGCCCCCACCGGCGGCACCCGCATGACCGAGGGCCTGATCCCGCCGCAGGTGTTCGAGGCGCTCAAGCCCGAACTGGTCAGCCCGCTGGTGGTGTACCTGGGCAGCGAGGCCTGCCAGGAAACCTCCGGCCTGTTCGAAGTCGGCGGCGGCTGGATCGGCAAGGTGCGCTGGGAGCGCAGCCTGGGCGTGGGCTTCGACCCGCGCGAAGGCTTCAGCGTCGAGGATGTGGCGGCCAACTTCGCGCAGATCTGCAACTTCGACAACGCCGTGCACCCCAAGGACAACGTCGAGGCGCTGCGCGAGATGATGGCCAACCTGCAGAAATACGCCGGTTGATCCGGCCAGGCTGACCGGCGGAACGGCCAGCGGGGCTGTTCCACGGCGGCGAACGCAGTAAGGTGAAAGGGCCGGCTCAAAACCGGCCCTTTCGCTTTTCTGATTCCTGGCCCTAGGAGTTCGCCATGAGCGTGATAATCCAGAAGAACGGCCCGGTGACCACCCTGGTCATCGCCCGCCCTGCGGTGCGTAACGCCGTGGACCTGCCCACCGCCCAGGCGCTGGCCGATGCCCTGCGCGATTTCGAACAGGACGAGGAAGCCCGTGTCGCCGTGCTCACCGGCGCCGGCGGGACTTTCTGCGCGGGGGCGGACCTGGCGGCGGTGGCCGAGGGCGGCGAGCGGCGCAACCGCCTGGAGATGGAAGGCGACGGGCCCATGGGGCCGAGCCGGATGCAGTTGTCCAAGCCGCTGATCGCTGCCATTGAAGGTTATGCCGTCGCCGGGGGACTCGAGCTGGCGTTGCTGGCGGATTTGCGGGTGATGGCAGAGGACGCGGTGTGCGGGGTGTTCTGCCGGCGCTTCGGCGTGCCGCTGATCGACGGCGGCACCGTGCGCTTGCCGCGCATCGTCGGCCAGGGGCGGGCGCTGGACCTGATCCTGACCGGTCGCCCGGTGGGCGCGCAGGAAGCTTTGGCGATGGGCTTGGCGAACCGCGTGGTGCCCAGCGCAACGGCATTGGAAGCGGCGGAAGAACTGGCTCGGGAGATTGCCGACTTCCCGCAGCGCTGCATGCTGGCTGACCGGGCGAGCGTGTTCGCGCAATGGGAGCTGTCGTTCGACGTGGCGCTGGCCAACGAATTCCAGGGTGGGATGGCGGTGATCGAAAGCGGCGAGACGGCGGACGGGGCGAAGCGTTTCGCCGGTGGGGAAGGGCGGCATGGGCAGTTCTGATGAACTGAGGGCAACCTGAGAGCTCCCTCTCCCTGAAGGGAGAGGGGACTGTCCAGCGCGGGCTGAAGAACCGACGCTCGCCGGCTGACTCCTTGGACGAGCCATCGCTGCAGACGGCTCCCTCTCCCTTCAGGGAGAGGGCGGGGGAGAGGGAAAAGCCCGGGCGCCGGGCTTACCCCTTACATCTCCAGACAAAATCAATCGCGCTCGATGATCACGTAGGTCTTGCGCGTGGTTTCCTGGATATCCCAGATGCCCAGGCTGTTCTGCGGCAGCAGGAAGGCGTCGCCGGCCTGGAAGGCGATCGGCTCGCCGCCGTCCGGGGTGAAGGTGCCGCGGCCGGAGATGAAGTGGCAGAACTCCTGCTCGACGATCTGCCGGCGCCAGCGCCCGGGAGTGCATTCCCAGATGCCGGTTTCCACGCGATCGGTGCGCTCGACGGATTCCACGCGGGTCTGGGAGACCGGCTCGCCCAGCGGCACGGCGACCGGGCTGGCTTCACCGAGTTCGGCGTGCAGGGTGTTTTTCAGGTGGGTCAGTTTCATACGGGGCTCCAGTGGGCTTTCTATCCGGGGACTGGCTGTTGGCAAGCCGGTCGGCGTTTCAGCCGACCTTCCAGGTCATCAGGTTTTCCATGCTGGCGGCGACCTTCTCGGCCAGCCGGCGGCGCCAGGGCGCGCTGTGCGGGTTGGCCAGCACATCGTCCTCGTGCACGAAGCTGCGGATGATGGCGTTGTAGCCCAGCCAGCGGCAGGGCTCCGGCTCCCAGCCGCGCAGGCCGTCCTGCACGCTGCGGTCGTTGATCACCCAGGGCTGGCGGGTGAGGGCGCTGTCCTGGCCGAGGATCAGGTCGGCGAGGGTGCGGCCGCCCAGGTTGGTGGCGCCTACGCCTTCGCCGCCATAGCCGCCGGAGAGGGCAATGCCGTTGCGGCGGTCGATCAGCATGTGCGGGTGGAAACGCCGCGACATGCCCAGGTTGCCGCCCCAGGTGTGGGTGATGCGCACGTCCTTGAGTTGCGGGAACAGCTCGCCAAACAGGTAGCGGCGCAGGCCGACTTCATCATCGGTCAGGCTGAAGTCGTTGCGCAGCTTGCCGCCGAAGCGGTAGCCGCCGCGGGCGCCGAAGGCCAGGCGGTTGTCCGGGGTGCGCTGGCCGTAGGTGACCTGGCGGCTGAATTCGCTGAAGGCCTGGCCCTTGTCGAGGCCGATTTCCGCCCACACCGATTCGGGTAGCGGCTCGGTGGCTACCAGCAGGCTCTGCACCGGCAACTGGTAGTTGCCCAGCGGCGGCAGGTCGGCGGCGTAGCCTTCGATGGCCGGCACTATCCAGTGAGCCTTCAGCTCACCCTGGGCGGTGCGCAGCAGGCCCGGCTGCCAGTGGGTGACGCGGCTCTTCTCGAAAATCTGCGTGCCCTGGCGCTCCACTGCGTGGGCCAGGCCACGCACCAGCTTGGCCGGGTCGATGGTGGCGCAGTGCGGGGTGTGGATGGCGCCCAGCGCGCTGGGAATGCGCAGTTGTTCGGCCAGCTCGCTCTTGCTCAGCCAGCGGTAGTCGTCCTCGGTCAGGCCCTCGGCATGCAGGTGGGCGAGGTACTCGCGCAGGCGGGTTTCCTGCTCCGGATAGCGCGCGGCGGTATAGAGCACGCCGCCCTTGCGGTAGTCGCAGTCGATGCCTTCGCGGTCGAGCACACGGGCCACTTCATCGGGGATGTCGTGCAGCAGGTCGTAGGACGCGCGGCGCTGCTCGGGCGACAGGCCGGCGAGCAGGCGGTCTTCGCCCAGCATGTTGCCCATCAGCCAGCCGCCGTTGCGACCCGAGGCGCCGAAGCCGGCAGTTTCGGCCTCGACGATGGCGATTTTCAGCTGCGGCGCGCGCAGTTTCAGGTAGTACGCGGTCCACAAGCCGGTATAGCCGGCGCCGGCGATGGCCACATCGACGTCCAGGGTGCCCTGCAGGGAGGGCCGCGGGACGAGATCATCGTCCAACTGGTTCATCCACAGACTGATATGACGCCATGCCGACATAGACGACTCCAAAAGGAAGAAGGGGGAATGTCGGCAAGCCTAGATTTGGCGCGGGGTTCTGTCGTGCGCGCGGGTACGCGAGGATTGCTCGCGTACCCGCCGGCAGGGGCGCGTCAGGCCTCCTGCTGTTCCTCGCGCAGGCGCTTGAGGTATTCGCGTGGCGACTGTCCGGTCTGCTGGCGGAAGCAGCGATAGAAGGCCGAAAGCGAGTTGAAGCCGGCGGAGAAGGCCAGCTCGTCGATCCGTGAAGGCAGCGGCGGGCGCAGCTGGCTGAGCAGATGGGTCAGGCGCGTCTGGTTGACGTATTGGTAGAAGCTCAGCCCCATCACCTGGTTGAGCAGGTAGGAAATCTGGTTGCGCGTGTAGCCGGTGGCGGTGGCCACCTGGGTCAGGTCCAGGTCCGGCGCGAGGTACGGCTGGCTCTTGCTGAAATAGTCTTCCAGGTCGCTGGCCAACTGGCTGAGCTGGCGCGGCGAAAGGCCAAGCCGGCTGGTGGCCGGGCGCGGGTCGACGGATTGCGGCCGGCTTTCACTGCCTTCGCGCACCACCGAGGCGTATTCGTTGATGCGCCAGATCAGGCCGTCGCGCACGGTGATCGCTTCGCTGGAATGAAAAGTCGCCAGGCGCCCGCTCAACGTCACCGCGATGCGGTACTGGATGAAGGCGGTGTCGCCGTCCACGCGGATGCGGTCGATGTGGTCGAGGAACTCTTCCGGGCGGCTGGGCATGGTGCTCTGCACGTAGTCGCGCAGGTCGGCGTAGCCCAGGGTGCGGTTCTGGAAGAAGTCGTTGTACTGCACCTGCGGGTGATACAGCGCGAGCACCGCTTCGAGGTCGCGATGCTTCCAGCACTGGTGGTAGCGCAGCACCACCTCGCGGGTCTGCTCGGTCAGGTGGCTGTCGGTCGGGCGTTGGTCGATGGCATGCATAGGGGGCTAAGGATGCCCCAGACCGCGCTTCTCGGGTAGTGGCAAAGCACTTACAAGCCCCGGGCACTATCCATCGTCTCGATGATTCGTCATCGCCTGCACCAATATCGCCCGCCAGGCGCCGTCCTAGAAGGGGGATTCACTCTTTCGGGCGACACGCCAAATACCACCTTGGAGCGCTTACTCCCCGTCAGGTCGCTCAGTAGGGTAAGGCCACCTAGACACCGTCAGGAGAGCCGCATGACAACAAAAACAAGGCGCGGATTCTTCCAACCGCAACTTCTCGCCACTGCTGTCGCCCTGGGATGCGCCACCCAGGCTCAGGCAATCAACTTCAACATCGGGGAGATCGAAGGGCAGTTCGATTCCAGCCTGTCCGTGGGGGCCAGCTGGAGTACGCAGAGCCCGAAGCAGGATCTGATCGGCGCCGCCAACGGCGGCCACGGCATGACCCAGACCAACGACGATGGCCGGCTGAACTTCCGCAAGGGGCATACCTTCTCGAAGATCTTCAAGGGCATCCACGACCTGGAGCTGAAGTACGGGGACTTCGGCGTGTTCACCCGGGGCAAGTACTGGTATGACTTCCGCCTGAAGGACGAAAGCACCGACTGGAAGCAGATTTCCGATGACGGCCGCAAGGAAGGCGCCAAGTCTTCCGGGGCGCAGCTGCTCGACGCCTTCGGCTACTACAACTACGCCATCGCCGACATGCCCGGCACCGTGCGGGTGGGCAAGCAGGTGGTGAGCTGGGGTGAAAGCACCTTCATCGGCAACAGCATCAACACCATCAACCCCATCGACGTTTCCGCCTTCCGCCGTCCCGGTTCGGAGATCAAGGAAGGCCTGATCCCGGTGAACATGCTGTACCTCTCGCAGAGCGTGACCGACTCGCTCTCCGTTGAAGGTTTCTACCAGCTGGAGTGGGACCAGACGGTGCTGGACAACTGCGGCACCTTCTTCTCCACCACCGACGTCGCCGCCGACGGTTGCAACACCAACTACAACATCCTCGATCCGGCCACGCTCAATACCCTGAACTCGCCGGGGATCCATTCGCTGCTCAACTCCATGGGTGTCACGGTCAATCAGGAAGGCCTGATGGTGCCGCGCGGCGCCGACCGCGATGCCCGCGATTCCGGCCAATGGGGCCTGGCCCTGCGCTGGCTGGGCGACGATGTGGAGTACGGCGCCTACGCCATGAACTACCACAGCCGCACGCCCATCGTGAGCATGCAGAACGCCGGCAGGGCCGACATCATCAATGCCCTGCGCGTATCGGCGCTGGCCCAGCCGATCCTGCTGGGGCGTGGCAGCTACTTCCTCGAATACCCCGAGGACATCCGCCTGTACGGCCTGAGCTTCTCCACCACCCTGCCCACCGGCACCGCGTGGAACGGCGAGATCAGCTACCGGCCGAACATGCCGCTGCAGCTCAACACCACCGACATGACCCCGTTGCTCGCCACCACCGTGGCCGGCGGGTTCGCAACCGGTGGCGTAGCAGGCGCCCTGGCCCAGGCCAACGCGGTCAACCACGGCTACATCCGCAAGGAAGTGACCCAGGCGCAGACCACCTTCACCCACTTCTTCGACCAGACCATGGGCGCGGACCGCCTGACCCTAGTGGGCGAAGTCGGCGTGACCTACGTCGGCGGCATGACCAATGAAGTCGGCGAGCGCTACGGCCGCGATTCGGTGTACGGCGTGCCGGAGAATGCCACCGCGCGCAACGAGTACGGCAGCGGCGGCTTCTATACCTCGTCTTCCTGGGGTTACCGCGGCCGCGCCATCTGGGACTACAACAACGTCTTCGCCGGGGTGAATCTCAAACCGAACGTGGCCTGGTCCCATGACGTGCACGGCTACGGCCCGGTCTTCAATGAAGGCAGCAAGGCCGCCAGCGTCGGACTCGATGCGGACTACCAGAACACCTACACCGCGAGCCTGAACTACACGAACTTCTTTGGCGGTGACTACAACACCATCGTCGACCGGGACTTCGTTTCGCTCAGCTTCGGCGTGAACTTCTGACCTGCCTGCTCAAGGAATCGACATGAGAACGACAAGAATCCTCCAATGCGGTGCGCTGGCCCTGAGCCTGCTGTCCTGCGGCGTGATGGCGGCGGTATCCGCCGATGAAGTGGCCAAGCTCGGCACCAGCCTCACGCCCATGGGCTCGCAGAAGGAAGGCAACGCCGATGGCAGCATCCCGGCCTGGACCGGCGGCATCTCCCGCACCGCCGGCAAGGTCGACGGCAAGGGCTTCCTCGCCGATCCCTTCGCCGACGAGAAACCGCTGTTCACCATCACCGCGCAGAACGCCGACCAGTACAAGGACAAGCTTTCCGCCGGCCAGCTGGCGATGTTCAAGCGCTACCCGGACAGCTACAAGATCCCGGTGTACAAGACCCACCGCAGCTTCGCCCTGCCCGATGACATCTACGGCGCGATCAAGCGTAGCGCCGAGTTCGTCCAGCCGATCAACGACGGCAATGGCCTGGAGAACTTCGAGAAGAGCCGCTACTACGCCTTCCCGCTGCCCAAGAACGGCGTGCAGGCGCTGTGGAACCACCTGACCCGCTACCACGGCGGCAACATCTCCCGCGTGGTGGTGCAGGTCGTGCCGCAGACCAACGGCAGCTACACGCCGATCCGCTTCGAGGAATCGATCGCGGTGCCGCAGAACATGGCTGACCAGGATGCCAGCAAGACCAGCAACATCCTCACCTACTTCAAGCAGCAGGTAACGGCTCCGGCGCGCCTGGCCGGTAACGTCCTGCTGGTGCACGAGACCCTGGACCAGGTGAAGGAGCCGCGCCTGGCGTGGATCTACAACGCCGGCCAGCGCCGCGTGCGCCGCGCACCGCAGGTGGCGTACGACGGCCCGGGCACCGCCTCGGACGGCATGCGTACCTCGGACAACTACGACATGTTCTCCGGCGCCCCGGACCGTTACGACTGGAAGCTGGTGGGCAAGCGCGAGATGTACATCCCGTACAACAGCTACCGCCTCAACTCGCCGATGCTCAAGTATGACGACATCGTCAAGCCGGGCCACATCAACCAGGACCTGACCCGTTACGAACTGCACCGTGTGTGGGAAGTGGTCGGCACCCTGAAGTCCGGCGAGCGCAACATCTACGGCCAGCGCCACTTCTACCTCGACGAGGACAGCTGGCAGATCGCCGTGTCCGAGCTGTACGACGGTCGTGGCCAGCTGTGGCGCGTCGGCGAAGGCCACTCGATGGTCTTCTATCCGGAACTGGCTACCGGCTACGCCGCCGAATCGCTGTACGACATCCTTGCCGGCCGCTACGTGACCTTCGGCCTCAACAACGAGGAGAAGCGTGGCTACGTGTTCGGCAACAAGGCCTCCATGGCCGACTTCACCCCGGCCGCGCTGCGTAACACCGGCGTGCGCTGAGTAACACTCCGCTCCTTGGCCCCGGCATCCCGCGTGGATGCCGGGTTTCTTTTTTTGCCCTTCGATGCGGCGCCATCTCTAGCACGGGCCTCAGAGCGGCCTGCGCTATATCGCGCCATGAGTCTGGCTGATGGTCCTTTGCCCGCTCCGCCCAGGGGCATAGTCTGGCCGGCAAATGGCCGGAAGAAGCCCATGTCGACAATCGCCCTGCACAGCGCGGCGCTGCCGCGACTGCCACGCCAGCATCTGCCCCGCGAACGGCTGCACGCCAGCCTGAGCACCACCGAATGCCGCCTGCGCCTGCTGGTGGCGCCGCCCGGCTGTGGCAAGACGGTGCTGATGAGCGAGTGCGCGCGCCTGGCGCCCGCCGGTACCCGCGTGGTCTGGCTGGGAATGGGCGGCCGCGGGCTTTCTCCCGAGCAATTCTGCGAACGGCTGGGCGAGGCGCTGGGCGTACCCTGGTCCGGCGAGGAAGCACTGTGTGCCTGGCTGGAGAACGCCAGCGAGCCGGTCTGGCTGATGCTCGATGACTATCCCCGCGCCCCCGATCCCGCCCTCGATGACTGCTTCGACCGCCTGCTCGCCGTTGCCTCGCCGCAGATCGGCTGGTGGCTGGCCAGCCGCCGCCGCCCCGCCTGCAACCTTACCCGCCTGCTGCTCGAAGGCGAACTGCTGGAACTGGGCGCCGCCGCCCTCGCGTTGACCCAGGGCGAGCTGGACACCTATCTGCACACCGCCGGCCTGGAATGGCCCCAGGCCCAGCGCCAGGCCCTGCAGGAAGCAACGCACGGCTGGTTTGCCGGCGTGCGCCTGCGCCTGCTCAGCCTGGGCAACGACTCCGTCGCTCCCTGTGCCACCCAGATGAGCAACGCCGGCATCGGCCTGCTGCAGGATTATCTGCAACGCGAAGTCCTGGCGAGCCTGCCGGCGGAGCTGGCGGAAACCCTCTGCGGCCTGGCGCAGATCAGCCGCTTCAATCGCGAACTGTGCGACTACCTGTTCGACGAACCCGGTCTTGCGCTGGACGGCCTGCAGGCCTGGGGCGTGCTGATCGAGCCGGTGGACAACACTCAGCACTGGTTCCAGGTCGCGCCCATGGTTGCGGCGGCGCTGGCCAGCCTGTCGCGCTGGCCTGCGGCCAACCTGCACCGGCGCGCCTGCCAGTGGTTCACCCAGTGCGGGGAGATCCATTCCGCTTTCGAGCACTCGCTCTACGCCGAGCAGCCGGACGTTTCCGCCAGCCTGTTGCAGCGCCTGACCGAGGAACAGCTGCTGCACGGCCGCAACGTCGAGCGCGTGCTGCAACTGCGCGAATCGCTGCCCGACGAGCTGCTGTGCAGCACGCCGCGCCTGCTGATCCTCAATGCCTGGACCCTGTTGTTCGTCGGTCGCCTGGACGACGTCGAGGCGCTGCTGACCGGTTTCGACCGCTTCCTGCCGATGCCTGGCGAACACCGTCAGCGCGCGCTGGTGGCCCAGTGGCAGGGGCTCAACGGCATGCTTACCCACGCGCGCGGACTGCCCGGCTCCCGCGAGCAACTGCGCGAGGCGCTGGCGCACCTGCCCGAGGATGCCTGGGCGCAGACGCTGATCTGCCTGTCCGCGCTGACCCAGCAGGCCCAGGCGGAGGGGCGGCTGGCCGAGGCGCGACTGATCAACCGCGAGGCGCTGCGGCGCGCTCGCCTGCAAGGCAGCACCACCTTCGAAGCGCTGCTGGAACTGGACCGTGCCCAATGGCTGGAACAGCGCGGCGAATTGCAGCGCGCCGACGCGTTGTTGGCGCGGGTGCAGGAATACCTTGACGAGATGCGCATCACCTGCAACGCCATGGCCGGTCGCGTCGCCCTGCGCCGCGGCTGGCTGTGCCTGCGCCAGGGCCGCGACGACGAGGCGCGCGAGCTGTTCATCGCCGGCCTCAACGAAACCCGCCGCAGCCACGACCCGAGCCTGATCTACGGCTTCACCGGCATGGCCTGGCTGGACGCACTGGATGGCGACACCGACGGCGCCTTCAGCCGACTGCTGGAGGTCGAGCGACTGATGCAGCTGCAACACGTGCCGGAGCCGATCTATCGCGGCCCGCTGCTGCTTGCCAGCGGCGCGCTGCACCTGCGTTTGAACCGGGCCGGCCCGGCGCGGGAAATCCTCCAGCGGGTCGCCTCGCGCTACCGCACCGATCGTCTCAGCCCGCCAGCGGCAGCGCCGGACCAGATCCTGCGGGTCGAGCATCACCTGGCGCTGGCCGAACTCTACGACGGCGACGTGGACGCCGCGCTGCAGCGTCTGCAGGGCCTGCTTCCCGACCTGCTGCGCCAAGGCCGCAATACTCTCGCCTGCGAAGTCTGGCTGGCACTGGCCGAGGGGCACTTCATCTCAGGCAATCTGGACGAGGCGCGTAGCTCGCTGGACGAGGGCGTCGCCCTGGCCCAGCGCTTCGGCCTGCTGTCCTCCCTGCACGAAACCCAGCGCCGCCAACCCGGCCTGTTCGGCCTGCGCCCCAACGCGGGTGAGATCGCCCCGAACAACCTGTTGAGCCTGCGAGAGCTCTCGGTGCTGGAGCTGATCGCGCGCGGTTGTTCGAACCTGGAGATCGGCGAGCGGCTGTACATTTCCCTGCACACGGTAAAAACCCACGCGCGTCGGATCAACGGCAAGCTCGGCGTGGAGCGCCGCACCCAGGCGGTGGCGAGAGCCAAGGAGCTTGGTCTGTTGAAGGTCTGAGGCCTGTTGAAAGTCCGAGGCGTCAGTGCAGTGCCTTGGGCGGCACGCTGATCTCGGCCAGGCGCTGAGCCAGGCGCATCTGCTCGGCGGCATCGTCGCTGAGCAGCATCGCGCGCTCCAGGTCGTAGCGCTCCGCCTGCGGGCAATCCAGAACCTGGTACAGATCGGCGCGGGCGAGGTGATCGCTGGAACTGGGCGGCCCCAGCTCCAGTACGCGCTGGGCATCCTTGAGCGCCGCCAGCGGTTCCCCGGCGGCCAGGTGCAACTGGCGCAGGTTGCGCGACAGGCGCTGCAACATATCGGCGGCACTGGCGGTGCGCAGGTGCTCGGCGGACAGCTCTACGCTGGTGCCCATCTGCCGTGCCAGCAGGTCACGGCAATCGCGGGTGTAGAGGCGGCGGCCGGTAGCGGGGTCGAGCAGATGGTCGGCGCCGGGTACGCGCAGCAGGAAACGACCGGGGAAGTTCACGCCTACCAGGGTGATGCCGTTGCGCCGAGCCATTTCCAGGGCGATCAGCGCCAGCGATAGCGGCTGGCCGTGACGGCGCTGCAGCACCTGGGGGACCAGGGCGGCGCGCGGGTGCAGCGGGTATTGGTCGTCTTCGGCGAAGCCCAGTTCGCTCAGCCGGCGCAGCAGGAACTGCGCGCGTTCCGCATCGCCGTTGCCCTGGGGCAGCGCCACCGCGACCTGATGGGCAAGCGAATCGAACAGGCGCAGTGTCTGATCGGGCGGCAGGTGCGGTTCGTGCTCGGCGGCGATCCACAGGGCCGCTTCGAACAGGGCGGGCGGGTCCTGGGCAAGACAGGCGAGGCAGGCTTGACGCGGGTCCATGGCGTTCTCCGGCTGACCCTGCGGTTGTAACCGGAGCGCCGGGCACTCGTCCAGTGGCGCGGTCGTCGCCGGTGAAGGTGATGTGACAGGTGCTGCCTATACTCAAAGGGTCCGCCTACGGACCGCCGTTCACCCCCAAGCAAGGGAGCGCCGCCATGTTCGACATGATGGAAGCCACCCGGCTCGAGTCGCTGCATCTCTTCCAGGACCCGACCACGGGACTCAAGGCCATCATCGCCATCCACAACTCCCGGCTCGGCCCTGCCCTGGGTGGCTGCCGTTACCTGCCTTACCCCAACCAGGACGCCGCGCTGCGCGATGCCGCGCGCCTGGCCCAGGGCATGAGCTACAAGGCGGCGCTGGCCGGCCTGCGCCAGGGCGGCGGCAAGGCGGTGATCCTGCGCGCTCCGCACGTCGACAATCGGGGCGAGCTTTTCGAAGCCTTTGGCCGCGCGATCGATTCCCTCGGCGGTGCGTACATCACGGCTGTGGACAGCGGCACCTCCAGTGCCGACATGGACTGCATCGCCCAGTTCACCCGCCACGTCACCAGCACCACCAGTGGTGGCGATCCTTCCCCTCATACAGCTCTCGGAGTATTCGCCGGCATCCGCGCCAGCGCCCAGGCGCGGTTGGGCAGTGACGATCTCGATGGCCTGCGGGTGGCGATCCAGGGGCTGGGTAACGTGGGTTATGCGCTGGCCGAGCATCTGTCGGCGGCGGGGGCGGAGCTGCTGGTCAGCGACATCGACCCGGGCAAGGTGCAACTGGCGGTGGAGCAATTGGGGGCCCGGCCGGTGCCCAACGAAGCGCTGCTCACCACCCCGTGCGACATCCTCGCGCCCTGCGGGCTGGGCGGAGTGTTGACCTCACAGGTGGTCGGCCACCTGCGCTGCGCCGCTGTGGCGGGCGCGGCCAACAACCAGCTGGCCCATCCCGAGGTCGCCGATGAACTGGAGGGAAGGGGAATCCTGTATGCACCGGATTACGTGATCAATTCCGGTGGGCTGATCTACGTGGCCCTGCAGCACCAGGGCGAAGCGGTACCTGTCATCACCGCCCACCTTTCGCGCATCGCCGAGCGCCTGACCGAGGTCTATGCCCATGCCCAGGCGGAGCACCTGTCGCCTGCGCGAGTCGCCGACAAGCTGGCCGAACGTATTCTCTACGGGGAATATCCGGGCCACTGAAGCTGCAGCACCCTGCAGGAGCGCGCCATGCCCGCGATCACGCGGATGGCGCTGCGGTCCGGGGTTTCCGGTTGCACCTGGAATGCGCCGAGGCTCATTCCTCGGCGGCAGGCTCGCTGAAAATCTCGCTCAACGCATCCGGTTGGTTCTTGAAGGCGCGGGCGAAGGCGTCGCGGTTCCTGGCCATGAAGATACCGATCTCCTCGACCTGATCCTCCTTCAGCGAAGGCACCGCCTTCTGCAGCACGTCGGCCAGCGTTTCCGCCAGCTCCAGCATCTTGTCGTGCCGGTCGGCTTCTGCCTTATCCATGAACAGGCGCTCCGGATCGCGGCTGCTGCGGTACACCACTTCGACGGCCATTCATCACCTCTGTGCCTTCTCTTTGATTGGGGAGTTCGGAATTACTGTTTATTTATACAGTAAATCGATTGCGCAATGCTACTGCTGCGGTGCGAATCGTTGCCAGCAGCGTAGACGCAGAAAAGGGCTGTGCCGGTAATTGGCCAGTATTGGCTGCGGCCCAAAGCAGTGCGCCCGCCCCGAAGGCGCGCGCGACGCAGCCACGTGACTGGCGCAATGAATCGTCAGTCAGATGGCTCTGTAGGAAGGAATTCTTGCGAAGACGAGCTTCAGGACGCGATTGGCAGGCCGTTTTCGCCGCGCGTCATGGCTGCCAGCAACTGGGGCGCCGTGCCGCCTTGTTCGATGGCGATGCCGAAGCGGATGCTCTGGATGAAACGCTGAAGCTGTTCCGGGTCCTGCAACTGGGCGTAGCGGATCAGACGGCGCGCGGCCACGCCTTCCTCGGTGGAAAGGGTAAGGACGATGCTGCCGTCGGGCCGTTCAAGGCTGAAATTGACGCGGTATTGTTCCTGAAAGGCGTCGGTCAGTTTCTGAAAGGGGCTTTCCATCACTCGTTCCTGCCTGTTTTGTGGCGTGCCTCTGGATGGACTCAGGGGCTGCCGAAAAAGTTGCAGTCATCTTGTCGCAGCCTGTCTGTGGGATGACTGCGCAAGATCAATGGCGTAGCACTTGCAGGCTTCACGCCAACACAGCCATGTATTGCGGAGAACCGACGAATGAAACAGAACTGGGCCGAGCGTCTGAGCGAGCGGATGCATGGGTGCGCCGAATCCTTGGGCAACCTGCTGGTGGAGGGATTCCATTACCTGGCGCTGTTCGCCATCGGCGGCACGGTGTTCTGGTCGGCGGCGGTGGCCTTCGGCGAGATGGTGGGGAAGGGGCACGCCAGCATCGACGACATCCTGCTGCTGTTCATCTACCTCGAACTGGGTGCCATGGTCGGCATCTATTTCAAGACCAACCACATGCCGGTGCGCTTCCTGATCTACGTGGCGATGACCGCGCTGACCCGCCTGATGATCGCCGATATCCAGCACAACCATGTCCCCGACGACGGCATTATCCTGGTCTCGGTGGCGCTGTTGCTGCTGGCGCTGGCGATTCTGGTGGTGCGTTATGCGTCTTCGCGCTTCCCCTCGCCGAGCTCGCCGCAACGCAGCGGCGAACGTGACCTGATCAGCGACGACGAGCGCTGATCGCCCGGTGGCTTGACCCAGAGCCGCCGCCCGGGCGGCGGATGCACTACCATCGGTGCACCGCCACCTGAGAAGACCTGCTCCATGAAGGGATGGAAACTGTTCGCCCCGCTGCTGATCCTGGTGATCATCGCCATTACCCTTTACCTGCGCCTGCATACTCAGCCGCTGTTGCTGCAAGGTGAAGCGGACGCCACCACCGTCATAGTCGCCTCCAAGGCCAAGGGGCGCGTCGAGGCGCTTCATGTGCGGCGCGGCGATGATGTAAAGCAGGGCCAGCTGCTGATCTCCATCAGCAGTCCGGAGCTGCAAGCCCAGCTCGACTCCCTGCGCGCTGCGCGCAACCAGGTGCAGGCGAACCTCGACGAATCCCTTCATGGCACCCGCGAGGAAACCCTGCGCGCTTTGCAGGCCAGCCTGTCCCAGGCCCAGGCCGAGTTGCGCAACGCCGAGCTCGAGTACCAGCGCAACGAGGAGCTGGCCGGTCGCGGCTTCGTTTCCCAGGCGCAGTTGGACCTGTCGCGGCGTGGCCGCGACGTGGCGCGCAATCGCGTCGCCGAGGCCCAGGCCAATCTCGATGAAGGCACCCAGGGTGACCGCGAGGAGCGCCGTCGTGCCCTGGAGGCCGCCGTGCGCAGGGCCGACGCGCAGATCCTCGAGTTGCAGGCGCAGACGGATGACCTCAATGTGGTGGCGCCGGTGGATGGCGAGGTCGGACCGATTCCCGCGGAGCAGGGCGAACTGGTCAATGCCTACAGCCCGTTGCTGACGCTGGTGCGCTTGTCCGACAGTTATTTCGTATTCAACCTGCGCGAAGACATTCTTGCCGATGTGAAAAAGGGCGACGAAGTGGCCATCCGGGTGCCGGCTCTCAAAGGTATTGAAGTGGAGTCCAGGGTCGCCTACATCGCGCCGCTCGGCGATTTCGCCACCAAGCGCGCCACCCGCGCCACCGGCGATTTCGACCTGAAGACCTTCGAGGTGCGTCTGTATCCCGACCAGCCGGTACCGGGCCTGCGCCCCGGCATGAGTGCGCTGTGGCAGTGGAAGCAGTAAGGCGCAACCTGCTGCGTTTCGCCCAGGCCTTCGGCAGCGAAACGCGGGTCGCGCTGCGCAGCTGGACCATTCACTGGCTCGGCTGGCTCTGGCCGCTGCTGCTGTTTGTGGTGATCAGCGGCGTGTACCAGGCGGGGACGCTGCTGGACATGCCGGTAGCGGTGGTCGATGCCGACCACAGCAGCCTGTCGCGCAAGATCGTCCGCGAGCTGGACGCCGGTTCCCACGCCAAGGTCGAGGTGCTGGGTGGCGGCCTGCAGGAGGGGCTGCGTCGGCTGCGCATGGCCGACGACTACGCGCTGCTCTATATTCCTCGCGACTTCGAAGCCGACGCCCTGTCCGGCCGCCAGCCGGTCGCCGAGCTGTACTACAACTCGCTGTTCTATTCCGCCGGTTTCTACTCGACCCAGGATTTCAGCGGCCTGATGAGCTCGGTGAACGCCGAGTTGCGCCCGCGCCTGGCCGCCGGCATGGACCGCGCCATGCCCGCGCTGGCGAGCATCAGCGTGTCCTACGAAAGCCTGTTCAATGCCAGCGGCAACTACATCTACTTCCAGCAGTTCGCCGCCATCGTGCACCTGCTGCAACTGTTCGTGATCGTCGCCACCGTGCACGTACTGGCGCGCGAGGCGCCGGAGCTGCGCGCCTCCTCGCCGCACATCCTCCGCGCCCAGGCCCTGGGCGCGCGGCTGCTCGGCAAGCTGGCACCCTACACGCTGCTGTTCAGCACACTGCTGATGGTTGAGCTGTTCCTGCTGGTGGAGCTCAACGGCGCGCGGATCAATGGCAATACCTGGTGGATGCTGGCGATCACCCTTTGCTACGTGGTGGCGGCGCAGAGCGTGGGGCTGATGCTGTTCATCTTCACCGCCAACCGTTTCAGTGCCTACTCCTTGATCGGCCTGCTGATAGGCGTGGCACAGACATATTCCGGCGTGCTGTTGCCCGAGCTGGCAATGCCGTCGGTCGCCCGCATCATCTCCGAGGCTGAACCCCTGACCCACACCTTGCATGGCCTGTTCGACCAGTTCCTGCGCAGGGCACCGGCCGAGTCCGGCCTGTATACCTGCTGCAAACTGCTGCTCTACCCGCTGATCGCCTACATGATCGCCAAGATGCGCCTGCGCCGGCGCCTCGACCTGAGCCCGGCGTAAGGAGCTGCCATGGAGAATTTCTGGAAGGTCTTCCGCGAATCCCTCAGCGGCATGCTCGGCAAGCCGCTGTGGCTGCTGATGGTGCTGTCCGTGGCGCTGACCACCTTGCCCTATGCCCACCGCACCATGGACGACTTGCCGGTGGCGGTGATCGACATGGACCACAGCGTGGTGTCCCGCGAGCTGGTGCGCCAGCTGGATGCCGCGCCGAAGATCGCCACCGTCGGCTACGACCAGTTGCCCGAGGCGCAACACGATCTGGCCTGGCGCAAGCTGTTCGCCATCGTGGTGATTCCGCTGGACTTCGAGAAGCGCGTGCTGCGCGGCGAAGCGGTGACCGTGCCGATCTTCGGCGACGCCACCAACCGCATGGCCAACGGGCAGATCCAGCAAGACATCAGCGCCACCTACACCGAGCTGTCGCTGCGCTACAACCGCGAGCGGCTGATGCGCGGCGGCTTCTCCGAGGTGCAGGCCAACGTCCTGCTGCAACCCGCCGTCGGTCAGATGACCGACCTGTTCAACCCCGGCACCAGCTTCGCCGCCATCGTCCTGCCGGGGCTGGTGACCCTGATCCTGCAGCACAGCCTGCTGCTCTCCTGCACGCGGGTGAACCTCAACCTGCGCGGCGGCACTCCGCGCTCGCTGCGCCAGCCCACCTCGACGCGCTTCGGCCGCTACGCCGCGCAGCTCTCGATCTGGACGGTGCTGGCGATGCTTTTCTACGTGATCTGGCCGTGGATGATGGGCTACCGGCAGACGGCTTCGTTCTTCATGCTGATGGGCCTGGTACTGCCCTTCCTGCTGGCAGTGATCGCCATGAGCGAATTCATCGCCGAGGTGTTGCCTTCGGAGGAAGCGGTCTACCTGACCATGACTTTCATCACCCTGCCGCTGTTCTACATGGCCGGCTTCACCTGGCCGCCACAGGCCATGCCAGGGTGGGTGCAACTGCTGGCTGATGCGATTCCGTCCACCTGGGCGATCCGCGCGGTGGTGGAAATGAACCAGATGAACCTGCCGCTCTCGGCCGTGGCTGACCGTATCCTCGTCCTTTTCGCCATGGCGGCGGCCTATGGACTCTTGGGTACGCTGATCTACCAGTACCGCAACTGGCGCTGGGACCAGCTCAAGGGCTGGTAGGCTGCCGCTTTCGCCATCGAGAGGGAGTTTCGATATGACGATGTTCCGTTCCTGCCTGCTGCTCGGCGCCGCGTTGCTCGGCGGTTGTGGGTCCTACCACACCCTGCGCAGCGACGCTGTGGTGGACGCCAGCGACCTGAGGCTCAAGGGGACCTATTGCGGCGCCATTCCTCGCGTGTATGGCGGCGTGGTCTGGGATGCCTGCCAGCTGTATGGCGAGCCACCGGCCGATGCCGGTTATTCGCCGCCATCCACACCGGCGAACCACACCTTCGGCCCGCCGATCCTGCCTGTGCTGGACATGGCCTTTTCCGGAGTGGTCGACACCCTGGCCTTGCCTTACACGCTGTATCGGCAGAACCGCGACGGCAGCATCGAGCTGCGCCGCGACTGAGCGGAACTCGACTTCAAGGGAAATGAACCATGCTGGGTCGTTTGTTCGCGGTGCTGATAGTCACCGCTGGAGTCACCGGGTGCGGGTCAGTGCGGACGCTGGATGGTGACGCGCATGAGAGCGTGGGCGATCTGAAACTGGGCAGGACATACTGCACCGAGATTCCCCGCATCTATAGTGGTGTCGCCTACAACTTCTGCGCTTTGCACGGTGACCCGGGCGGTAGCCATCAGCGCAGCGCAGGGCTGTCGCCACCATCCCCCGACGCTCCCCAGGGGCTCTACTGGCCACTGTTCGACGGTCTGCTATCCGCTGCCGCCGACACGCTGGTGCTGCCTTATACGATCTACCGGCAACAACGCGACGGCAGTATCGAGCTGACTCGCGACTGATCCGTCTAGAGTGAAAGCTCCTACCTCTTCGGGAGCTCTCTGATGAAAGCACTGAACGGCAAGGTCGCGGTGGTCACCGGCGCGGCCAGCGGCATCGGCAAACAGATCGCCCTGACCCTGGCGCAGGCGGGCGCGGCGGTGGCCATCGCCGACCTGCAGCAGGACGCCGCCCAACGCGTGGTGACCGAGATCGAAGCCGCTGGTGGCAAGGCGCTGGCGGTGGCCATGGACGTGACCGACGAGCAGGCCGTGGACAGCGGCATGGAGCGAGTGGTGGACACCTTCGGCGGGCTCGACATCCTGGTCTCCAACGCCGGCATCCAGATCGTCAACCCACTGCAGGACTACGCCTTCGCCGACTGGAAGAAGATGCTCGCCATCCACCTCGACGGCGCCTTCCTCACCACGCGCGCGGCGCTGCGCCACCTGTACCCGGCAGGGCGTGGCGGCGTGGTGATCTACATGGGCTCGGTCCATTCCCACGAAGCCTCGCCGCTGAAATCGGCCTACGTCACCGCCAAGCACGGACTGCTCGGGTTGGCGCGCACCCTGGCGAAGGAAGGCGGGCCGCACGGCGTACGCTCCCACGTGGTATGCCCCGGTTTCGTGCGCACGCCTCTGGTGGAAAAGCAGATTCCCGAACAGGCGAAGGAACTGGGCATCAGCGAGGAGGCAGTGGTGAAGCAGGTGATGCTCGGCGGGACGGTGGATGGCGAGTTCACCACCGTGGACGACGTGGCGCAGACAGTGTTGTTCCTGGCCAGTTTCCCTTCGGCAGCGCTCACCGGGCAGTCGGTGCTGGTCAGTCATGGCTGGGGGATGCGCTGAGGCGCCAGCGGAAAAACAATGACCCCGTCTCGTAAGGGGACGAGCGGGGTCACTGGGTCGACTTGCTTGCGCCTGCTGGAGCCTTGGTTCACCCGGGGCGTCTGCCTCTGCCGGGGCCGGGCTCATTGCGTCGGTGCAGGTGTAGATTCCTACATCCGGGCGTCTGGTTATGTAGTGGATTTCCCCGTCATCGTGTCAGGAGGTTCTTCAGTCTGTAGGGCGGAGTCCAGAAGCTGCAGGTCAGACCGCCTTGGGCAGCGGCGCGAACAGCGCGTCGATATCCGCGTCGTCCAGCTGCCAGTCGCTGCCTGAGCCGTCGAGGATGCCGGCGGCCAGCGCGGCCTTGTCGCGCTGCAGCAGCTGGATCTTTTCCTCCACCGTGCCACGGGCGATCAGCTTGTAGACGAACACGGGCTTGTCCTGGCCGATGCGATAGGCGCGGTCGCTGGCCTGGTTTTCGGCGGCCGGGTTCCACCAGGGGTCGTAGTGGATCACGGTGTCGGCGGCGGTGAGGTTCAGGCCTACACCACCGGCCTTCAGGCTGATCAGGAACAGCGGCACGCGACCTTCCTGGAAATCCTTCACCGGTGCGCGGCGGTCGCGGGTATCGCCGGTGAGCAGGGCGTATTCCAGGTTGCGCTCGGCCAGCGCGTCGCCGATCAACGCGAGCATCGAGGTGAACTGCGAGAACACCAGCACCCGGCGGCCTTCGGCGAGCAGCTCTTCGAGCATGTCGAGCAGGTAGACTAGCTTGCCCGAGGTCACCGCGCGCGCGGATTTACCGGTGGGCGGCGGCGCTTCCTTGTTCACCAGGCGAATGTCGCAGCAGACCTGGCGCAACTTGAGCAGCGCTTCGAGGATGATGATCCGGCTGCGCGCCAGGCCACGACGGGCGATCTCGTCGCGCACCTTGCGATCCAGCGCCAGGCGCACGGTTTCGTAGAGGTCGCGCTGTGCTTCGCTGAGCTCGATGTGCTGGATGAACTCGCTCTTGGGCGGCAGCTCCGAGGCGACCTGCTCCTTGGTCCGGCGCAGCAGGAAGGGCCGTATGCGCGCGGCGAGGTGCGCCAGCCGGCCCTGGTCGCCGTGGCGCTCGATGGGCGTGCGGTAGTCCACGGCGAATTGCCGCGCATCGCCCAACCAGCCGGGCAGGAGGAAGTGGAACAGCGACCACAGTTCACCCAGGTGATTCTCCAGCGGCGTGCCGGTCAGGCACAGCCGATGGCGTGCGCGAAGATGCCGCGCGGCCTGGGCGGCCTTGGTGGTGGCGTTCTTGATGTTCTGCGCTTCGTCGAGGATCAGCAGGTGGTATTCGTGCTGCGCGAGCTTTTCGGCATCGCGCGGCAGCAGGGCGTAGGTGGTGAGGACCAGGTCGTGCTCGGCGATTTTCGCGAACGCCTTGCGCCGCCCGGCGCCGTGCAGGGCCAGCACGCGCAGGTCGGGGGTGAAGCGCTCGGCTTCGTCCAGCCAGTTGGGAATCAGGCTGGTGGGCATGATCACCAGCGCCGGGCTGGTCAGGCGTCCGGCCTGTTTTTCCAGCAGCACGTGGGCGAGCGATTGCAGCGTCTTGCCCAGGCCCATGTCGTCGGCGAGGATGCCGCTGGCGCCGACTTCGCGCAGGGTCTGCATCCAGCTCAGGCCCTCGTGCTGATAGGCGCGCAGTTCGGCGTTGAGGCCCGCGGGAATCTGCGCCGGCTGGGCGCGGTAGTCGCGCAGGCGATGGGCGATCTCGCGTAGCTGTTCGCCGCCCTGCCAGGTCAGTGGCAGCTCTTCCAGTTCGGTGAGGCGGGCGGCGTCCGGTGCGCCCATGCGCAGCCGGCGTACCGGCGGCTGTTCGCCGATGTAGAACTCGGACAATGTGCCCAGCATCGGCTTGAGCTTGCCGAATGGCAGCGAGACGCGCAGCGGGCGGTCGGAGGCGGTCTGCCAGGTGTGGATCGGGTTGCGCCCGGCATCCAGGCGCAGCACCAGTTGTTCATCGTCGGCATGGCGGGCGAGGGCGATCGGGTCGAGCAGCGCCGGCATGCGTCGGATCAGTTCGATCAGCGCCGGCAGCAGGCTGATGCGCCGGCCTTCCACCTCGATGCCCAGTTCCAGGTCGAACCACTGGCGGTCGTCGGTTTCCTCGATCTCCGCGTACCAGTTCTCCACCGGCGAGAGATCGAAGACGAATTCAGGCCGGATGTCGATTTCCCAGCCCTGTTCGCGCAACTGCGGCAGGCCTTCGCGCATGAACTCCTGCCAGGCGCTGTCGTCGGGCAGCTCGAACATTTCCCCGGCGCTGTCTTCCAGGGCCTCGCTGCGGCGCATCGCCGGCTTGAAGCCCAGCTTGCGTAGCTCCAGGCGCCAGGCGTGCTCCTGCTCCAGTTCGCGGCTCACGCGCACGATCTGGTCGTCGCGGAACACCCGGATCTCGCGGCCCGAGCGCGGGGTGACGCTTCCCGAAACCGGCATGTCGCCGTAGAGAAAGGCCAGTGCGGCGCGGTGCCGGGAGATGTTCTGCATGCGACCGCTGCGCAGGTCGAAGCCGCTGTGCACATGGCTGCCCAGGGTCAGCCGTGGCCGCGGCGCGAGCTCGTCGCGCTCCACGGCAGGCAGTGGAGATTCGGCGGGTGGCTTCATCCGAGTTTCCTTCCGGCAGTCCAGCCGAGTACGCAAACGCCCGATGATACCGCGATTTTTCTCGGGCGGGACGCGGAAGGAAACCGGCGGTCAGCGGGCGAAGCGTTTCGCCCCCGCTACACACAGCACGACGGCGACGGTGGCGCCAGCCATCAGCGGGCTGATCTGCTCGTGCAGCAAAAGACCGGCCAGCGCCAGGCCGAAGAATGGCTGCAGCAGTTGCAACTGACCGACTGCGGCGATGCCGCCGGTGGCCAGGCCGTGGTACCAGAAGAAGAAGCCGATCAGCATGCTGAACAGCGACACGTAGCCCAGGCTGAGCCAGGCCGGCCAGCTGGCGCCGGTGAAGGTTTCCGGCTGGGTGTACCAGGCCAGCGGCAACATGAGTGGCAGGGACAGCACCAGCACCCAGCAGATCACCTGCCAACTGCCCAGGTGCCGGGCGATGCGTCCGCCCTCGGCATAACCCAGTCCGCAGACCGCCACGGCGGCCAGCATCAGCAGGTCGCCGATGAAGTTGCCCGCGCCGCTTTGTGACAAGGCGAAGCCGGCGACCACGGCGCTGCCCAGCAGCGAGCAGATCCAGAACGCCGGGCGTGGTCGTTCGCCGGCACGCACCACGCCGAACAGTGCGGTAGCCAGCGGCAGCAGGCCGACGAAGACGATGGCGTGGGCCGAGTTGACGTGCTTGAGCGCCAGCGCGGTAAGCAGCGGGAACCCCACCACCACGCCGCCGGCGACCACCAGCAGAGGGAGCAGGTCCTTGCGCGCCGGCAGTTTCTGCCGCAGCACCAGC
This sequence comes from Pseudomonas sp. DP-17, assembly GCF_022380625.1. Classification (NCBI taxonomy): domain Bacteria; kingdom Pseudomonadati; phylum Pseudomonadota; class Gammaproteobacteria; order Pseudomonadales; family Pseudomonadaceae; genus Pseudomonas; species Pseudomonas sp. DP-17. The sequence goes on along the minus strand of NZ_JAKSXG010000001.1, from coordinate 999,771 downwards.
AGGATCGCCGCCGCCAGCAGGCCGGCGATACTGGCGCGGGCGAGGGTGAGGAAGGTCGGGTCGAAATCGGCTACCGCGACCCGCGTTGCCGGCAGCGAGCCGCTGAAGATCAGCACGCCGAGAAAGCCGCTGAGCCAGCCACCGAGGTTGCTGTTCGTGGCGAGAGTGGAAGTGTTGTTCATGGTGGTCTTCCGGCAGGAAAGCGAGCTTGCAGATTGCGCGCGGAGCCGCCCGGCGGCCAGTGACAGAAGGGTACAATTTGCGCAAACTGTCCGTAAATTATCTCGGTACACATTTCCCGGGGCAGGTGAGGGCCGCATGGGCAGACCAAAGAGCACGCGGGTCGATTCGGTAATACAGCACGTGCGCGAGCGCCTGGCTGCACGGGCGCTGGTGCCGGGAGAACGGCTGCCGTCGATTCGCCAGTTGGCCGAGCAGCTGGAGGTCTCCAAGACCACCGTCGTGGAAGCCTACGACCGGCTGACCGCCGACGGCGTGATCGCCGCGCGCCGGGGCTCGGGCTTCTATGTCGCCGGCCACGCGCCGCCGCTGTCCCTGGCAGACGTCGGCCCGACGCTGGACCGCAGCATCGACCCGCTGTGGATTTCGAGGCAGTCGCTGGAAGCCGCGGATACCTCGCTCAAGCCCGGCTGCGGCTGGCTGCCGCCGTCCTGGCTGCCGGAGGAGGAGCTGCGCCGCGCGCTGCGGCAGATCGCCCGCGAACCGCAGTCGGGGTTGCTGGAATATGGCCGTCCCTATGGCCATTCCGGCCTGCGCGAACAACTCGCCCGCCGGCTGGCGGACTACGGCGTGCCGGTCGGCCCGCAACAGGTGGTGCTCACCGACAACGGCACCCAGGCCATCGATCTGGTGTGCCGTTTCCTGCTGGAGCCGGGCGACTGCGTGCTGGTGGACGACCCCGGTTACTTCAACTTCCAGGCCCTGTTGCGGGCGCACCGCGTGCAGGTGGTGGGGGTGCCCTACACCCCGACCGGGCCGGACGTCGTCACCATGGCGACCTTGCTGGAGCAACACCGCCCGCGCCTGTACATCACCAACTCGGCCTTCCACAACCCCACCGGCGCGGTGCTCTCGCCGCTGGTTGCCCATCGCCTGCTGAAGCTGGCCGAGGCCCACGACCTGCTGATCGTCGAGGACGACATCTTCGGCGACTTCGAGCACGAGAGTGCTCCGCGGCTATCGGCCTTCGACGGGCTGGAGCGGGTGATCCAGGTCGGCAGCTTCTCCAAGACGCTGTCCGCTTCCGTGCGCTGCGGCTACATCGCCACCCAGCCGGAATGGTGCGAGCGCCTGGTGGACCTGAAGCTGGCGACCAGTTTCGGCAACAGCCCGTTCAGCGCCGAGATGCTGTACGAACTGCTGCGCAAGGGCAGCTACCGCCGCCACCTGGACAGCCTGCGCGGGCGCCTGGCCGATGCCATGGGCGAGACGCTGCTGCGCTTGCGCGCGCTGGATATCCGGCCGTGGCTGGAGCCTCGCGGTGGGCTGTTCATCTGGGCCCGGCTGCCGGGTGGGCTGGATGCCGCCGACGTCTCGCGGGCAGCCCTGGCGGAGAGCCTGGTGCTGGCGCCGGGCAACGTCTTCAGCCTGAGCCAGAGTGCCACCGGCTACCTGCGCTTCAACGTCGCTCAATGCCTCTCGCCCCGCGTCTTCGAGGGGCTGGCGCGGGCCATGGAGCAGTCGATCGGGCGCTGACAGACAATGAGCTCAGACCCGGCCGGCTTTTCTTTTTCTTGACGAGAATCCGGAGCATTTCCCTCTCCTGACGCCGGCAGAAAAGGGCGTCGGGCAGGACAATAAGCCCTGAGCCGACTGAAAAGCCTGCGGAAAGTTGAACAGTTGTACAGCACGATCTGAAAAATACCACTTCACGGTCGAAAAGGTAGGGCGAACCGCGCTCAGGTCAAACCTCTAGGATTATCGATTCAGCACCTCAGGCTCACGTTAAGTGACCTGGGGTGAATCGTTGGATCAGTGAAGAGGACGCCCCATGGCCGAACCGTGCCAGCTGTACCTGAAGGTTTCCATCAGCCGCGCCAGACTTGAGGCGTTCCTCTCCCAGGAGGCGGGCTCCGCCGCCTGTTTCAGGGACTTCGAACAGTGGCTTGACGGCAATCATCACCGACGAAGCGGCCTCACCTGGAATGAACTCTGCGAACTGGGGCAGGGCACTACCGCGGCGGCCTGGGTGGCGGGCTGGAGCCGGAACCTGCGTTCGCCGGCCTGGAACCACTACGACGAGGCGAGCCAGACCTGGAGTCTCGGCGTGCTGGAATTCACCGAGAGCAGGGATTGGGTGCTGGGCTCGATCAACGTGCTCAGGCGAATCGCCGACTTCAAGGACCTGCCCGGCACGGATTACCTGCTGATCTACGAATACCTGTTCGGCAAGGGCACGGTGGTGGCCGCCGTCGAGCTGACCCCTGGCGCTTCCCGCATCCTGCAGGAGCAGCCGCCGCCACGCCTCACCGCCGAGGCCGACATGATGATGAACAGCCTGTTGCGCGCCATGGACGTGACCGCCACCTATGCCGTTCAGCACATTTCCGACACAGATACTCACAAACGGCGTTGCTGAGTTCTTTTAATTGAGAACCAATATCATATAATTCTGCTTTTCAATCGCGCGCCTGGGCAAATGCCCGGGCCGCCTTGCAGGATTCATCTCGATGAGCGTTTTCCCGCGCCCAACCCATCCGGGAGCCGACGCATGAGCGCAGCCCAAGCCGGCGCCGTCGCGGCCCGCATCCTCAGTGCCGTGGTCGCTGGCTACGCACTGGCCTACACCGCTACGGCCTTCCTCAGCGTCTATCTGCCGATGTCGCGGCCGGACCGCGTCTCGCTGTCGAGCCTCGCCTGCTTCATCGTCTGGGTCGCGGCGATCCTCTACGCCTTTGGCGCAAAGAGCCCATGGCGTGCCGTCTGGCTCCCGGTGGCGTTGAGTGTCGTGCTCGGTTTCGCGGCTTTCCTGCCGACCGGCTACGGGGTGCGCCCATGAGCCTGCGTCAATCGATGTCCGGCCTGCACGGCTGGGCTGGGCTGCTGGTCAGCTGGATTCTTTTCGTCGTGCTGTTTTCGGGAACCGTCGCGGTATTCGACAAGGAACTCACCCGCTGGATGACACCGCAGCTGCATAAGCTGGAGCAGGTCAAGGTGGGCGCCGACCAGGTGCGCGAGCTGATCGTCGAGCGCGCGCCCAAGGCCCATGGCTACTGGATGCACCCGCCTACCGAACGCATGCCTTATTGGACGGCGGGATGGGAGCCGGCGGACTTCAGCGAGTTCCAGTCCTTCCTGGTGGACGCCCAGAGCGGCGAGGTGCTGCCCAGGACCGTGGGCGGCAACTTCTTCCTGGAACTGCACTACGAATTGCACGGCGGCATGCTGGGGCTCTATGTCGTCGGCGTGGCTGGTGTGTTCATGCTGGTGGCGCTGGTCAGCGGGGTGATCGTCCACCGGCGTATCTTCAAGGACTTCTTCACCCTGCGTCCGAAGGCTGCCCGGCAGCGCGCCTGGCTGGACGCGCACAACGTGCTGGGCGTGCTCGGCCTGCCGTTCCACCTGCTGATGGCCTACACGGGGCTGGCGATCTTCATCACCTTCTATATGACCGCCGGCATCAAGGTGGCGTACAAGAACGACCTGGAGCATTTCTTCCATGACGTACAAGGCGCCTTCGACCGTGAAGAGCTGGGCAAGCCCGCCAGACCACCGAAATCCATCGACAACATGATCCTCAAGGCGCGCGCGGCCTGGGGCGATGACAGCCAGGTGGGCTGGATCAACATCGAACACCCCAATGACGCGTCGGCGATGGTGCAGGTACGCAGGGCCGTGGACAGGGGCATGGTCAACGACCAGCGCACTGTATCCTTCGACTCCGGCACCGGGGCGCTCCTGCATGTGCAGAAGCCCTACCAGCCGGGCTACAAGACCTACGCCTGGCTGACCGGCCTGCACATGGCGCAGTTCGGCAACGACCTGCTGCGGGTGATGTATTTCGTCCTCGGCCTGGTGGGTTGCGTGATGGTGTTCGGCGGCCTGCAAGTGTGGGTCAGCAAGCGTGAAGCGCGTGCCCACCGTGGAGTGGCGCTGGTGCGCGTGCTCAACGGTGCTGTCTGCGGCGGCTTGCCCATCGCTTCGCTTGGCTTGCTGGCGGCGTCTCGCCTGCTGCCGGCCGAGCTGTTCCAGCGCACCCACTGGGAGGCCACAGCCTTCGTGGTGATCTGGCTGCTGGCGCTGGTCCACGCGCTGTCGCGTCGTGGCAGCCGCGCCATGGCTCGCGAGCAGTTCGTCGCACTGGCGGCGCTGGCGCTGCTGCTACCGGTGCTGAGTTTGTTCGGGCCCGAGCCGGGACGGGTGACGACCCATGTCGCCAACGGCGATTGGATGATGGTCGGTATCGATCTCGGTCTGCTGCTGATCGGTGGTCTCTGCGCCTTCCTCGGCTGGCGACTGGCACAGGAGCGTGCGGAGCCTGCCCGCGTACGTCGCGCACGAAATGAGGAGTACGCCTGATGTTGCTGGTGTTCGGTCTCAACCTGCTGGCGCTGGCGGCGGCCTGCCTGTCGCTGTCCCGCCATCATCGCGATCTGTTCGGCAGCGCGCCGTCCGAGTCGCGAGTGCGTTTGCTGCGCATCGTCGCGCTGGTGGATGGTGTGCTGGCGCTGGCCTACGCGATCCACGCTATCGGCGCTGAACTGGGGATCGTCTACTGGGCGTGCCTGCTGATGATCGCCGGTGCGACGCTGGTGCTGCTGCTGGCCTGGCGGCCACGCTGGGCACTGCCGACAGCGGCGGCGATGCCGGTGCTTGGCGGAGTTCTGGCCGTACTCGGCTGACGCCTTCAGGTTTTTGTAGGAGCGAGCTTGCTCGCGAACCCGCACGGCAATGTGCCTTTTCATAGGAGCGGACTCCGTCCGCGATGGGTCTGCCTCGCGTCAGGGGTTCCTGCGTCGCTTCGGTGTGCGCGCGGATTCCGTGTTCCGCCCCCTCGGGCGAGTTCCTCTTTCTCTGGAAGTCTGAAGAAGCGAAAAAGCAGGGTGCGCGCCGGTCTTCTCGTGTAGGAGCGAGCCATGCCCGCGAACCGTATGCCGCAGATATACGGCCGGATCCTTACTCCTCGAACGCCTGCCGATACTCCCCCGGCGTTCCACCGACCACCGAGCGGAAGCGGTTGGCGAAGTGGCTGGCGCTGGAGAAGCCGCAGGCCAACGCCACCTGGCTCAGCGGCTGGCGGGTGTCGCGCAGCAGGCGCTTCGCCAGGGCCACGCGGCGGGCCAGCACATACTGGTGCGGCGGCATGCCGAAGCTTTCACGGAACATCCGTGCGAAGTGGTACTCCGACAGCGCCGTCTGCATCGCCAGCTCGCCCAGGGACAGCGGTTGGTCCAGTCGCTGCTCCATGTAATCGGCCACGCGCCGGCGCATCACCGGCGCCAATCCGCCCTTGAGCTTCAAGCCTTCGCGCAGGCCCACCTGATTCAGTAGCAGATGATCGATCAGGTCGTGGGCCAGGGTGCTGGTGCGGATGCGTTCGCCCGGCTCGTGCCAGTCCAGTTTCACCAGTTGGCGGAAGCGTGCGGCCTGCTGCGGATCGTCCAGGAAGGTGCGTTCGTGCAGTTGCAGTTCGCGCGGCTCGCGGTCGAGCAGGCGGATGCAGCCGAGGGCGAACTGTTCCTGGCCGATGTAGAGGTGCGCCAGGCGGATGTCGCCGTTGACGATCCAGGCCGACTCGGCGCCGGCGGGCATCACGCAGAGCTTGTCCGGCGCGCCCTTGCTGCCGGGTGCGCCACGGCGAAAGGTGCCGGTGCCGTCGTTCAGGTAGCAGGACAGGGTGTGGTGGCTCGGCGCGTGATAGTCGCGGGCGTCGTGGCTGTTGCTCCAGATCGCCGCAGACAGCCCGTCGCCCAGTTCCGCACAACGCTCCAGGCGGGCATTGGGCGAGGCGTTCATCGACTGGAAGACTTCGAGCTGGGAAATGGCTGACATGGGCGTTCCTCTGTTGTCTTCAACTCTACCTGTGCGGGCGTGCCTTGCCAGCCCGGTTGTCGCAATAAGCGCAAGAATCTGCAAGCCGGGGTCGGGGCGGGACGGGAGACTGTTTCCCCAGTACTCCGGAGACCGCCATGAATCTCTCGCTCTATCTGCTCACCGTGCTCATCTGGGGCACGACCTGGATCGCTATCAAGCTGCAGGTCGGCGTGGTCGCCATTCCCCTGTCCATCGCCTACCGTTTCAGCCTGGCGGCGCTGGTGCTGTTCGCCCTGTTGCTGGTGTCGCGGCGGTTGCAGCCGCTGGGGCGGCGCGGACAGGCGATCTGCTTCGCGCAGGGGCTGTGCCTGTTCTGCGTGAACTTCCTGTGCTTCTACACCGCCAGCCAGTGGATCCCCAGCGGGCTGGTCGCGGTGGTGTTCTCCACCGCCACACTGTGGAATGCGCTGAATGCGCGCGTGTTCTTCGGCCAGCGCATTGCACCCAATGTACTGGGCGGCGGGGCATTCGGCCTGGCGGGGCTGGCGCTGTTGTTCTGGCCGGAGCTTTCCGGGCATCAGGCGACGCGGGAGACCTTCTACGGGCTGGCCCTGGCGCTGCTGGGCACGCTGTGCTTCTCGGCGGGCAACCTGCTGTCGAGCCTGCAACAGAAGGCCGGGCTGCGGCCGTTGTCGACCAACGCCTGGGGCATGCTCTATGGGTCGCTGATCCTGCTGGCGATCTGTCTGGTGCGGGGCGTGCCGCTGACCTTCGACGCGAGCCCGCAGTACGTCGGGTCGCTGCTGTACCTGGCAATTCCCGGCTCGGTGATCGGCTTCACCGCCTACCTGACGCTGGTCGGGCGCATGGGGCCGGAGCGCGCGGCCTACTGCACCGTGCTGTTCCCGGTGGTGGCGCTGAACGTCTCGGCCTTTGCCGAGGGCTACCAGTGGAGCCTGCCGGCGCTGGCCGGGTTGGGGCTGGTGATGGCGGGCAATGTGCTGGTGTTCCGCAAGCCCAGGCCGGTGTTGCAGCCGGCGCGGGCGTAGGATGGGGGGAGCTTGCGATACCCATCAGCGGTGTTCACACCTTGATCGATGGGATGGGTATCGCTTCGCTCCCCGCCATCCTGCGCAGAATCGCTGAGGTCTCAGGCTTTCCAGGCCTGCGGATTGACCAGGTTCTTCGGCCGCTCGCCACGCAGGGCGGCTTCGAAGTTGTCCAGCGCGCACTCGGCCATGGCCTGGCGGGTTTCGTGGGTGGCTGAGCCGATGTGCGGCAGGGTCACGGCGTTGGGCAGGGCGAACAGCGGCGATTCGGCCAGCGGTTCCCTCTCGTAGACGTCCAGGCCGGCGGCGAGGATGCGTTTCTCCTGCAGGGCTTCTACCAGCGCGGCTTCGTCGATCACCTGGCCACGGGCGATGTTCACCAGGATGCCGCTGGGCTTCATCAGCTCTAGCTCGCGCTTGCCGATCAGCTTGCGGGTCTTGTCCGACAGCGGCACCACCACGCAGACGAAGTCCGCCTCACCCAGCAGTTCCTCGAAGCCGCAGAAGCGTGCGCCGAATTCCTGTTCCAGCTCCGGCTTGTGGCTGTTGCCGTGGTAGAGGATGTCCATGTTGAAGCCGAAGCGGCCGCGGCGGGCGATGGCCGCGCCGATGCGGCCCAGGCCGAGGATGCCGAGCTTCTTGCCGTGCACGTCGACGCCGAAGTGCTGGGCGTCCACGGTGCGCTTCCACTGGCCGGCCTTGGTCCAGGCGTCCAGCTCGGCGGTGCGCCGGGCAGCGGCCATGATCAGGGCGAAGCCGAGGTCGGCGGTGGTTTCGGTGAGCACGTCCGGGGTGTTGGTCAGCGGGATGCCGCGCTGGTTCAGGTAATCCAGGTCGTAGTTGTCATAGCCCACCGAGACGCTGGAAATGACTTCCAGCTGCGTGGCCTGGGCCAGTTGCTTCTCGCCCAGCGGGCGGCCGACGCCGATCATGCCGTGGGTGGTCGGCAGGGCGGCGGCCAGTTGCGCGTCGACATCGCCCTGTTTGGGGTCCAGCACGGTGACGTTGAACTGGCTGCGCAGGCGGTCGAGGTGTTCCGGGGCAAGGCGGCTGAAGACGAAGACCTTCTTTTTCATGGCTCTCGGACGGCTGGGAGGCGGGAGGGGGGTTAACCCTACCATTGCCGGACCAGAGCGGCGCAAGGCTTGCGTGCGCGCCGGGCGATTGTCGAACGGGAGGTGGTTCGCAGCGGGGAAGAAGATGGGTTCGCGGGCAAGCTCACTGAACACCGGGGTAAGGAGTTACACAGTGAGCTTGCCCGCGAAACACGGCGAAAAGGACGGTCAGGGTCCCACATCGGCGAGGCCAGCGCCATCGGCCTGGAGCACACCGGGGAGATTTTCCCGCAGGTACGCGACCCAGGTCTTGATTTTCGCGTCCAGGTACTGACGCGACGGGTACAGCGCGTAGACGTTGAGGATCTGCAGTTTGTAGTGCGGCAGCACGCGCACCAGCGAGCCGTCGCGCAGGCCGTCGATGGCCGAGTAGACCGGCAGGGCGCTGATGCCCATGCCCGAGCCGATGGCCTCGGTCATGGCGTCGCCGACGTTCACCTGGAAGGGCGAGGGGCCGAGGGTGATCATCTCCTGGCCGTTGGGGCCGTCGAACAGCCACTTGTCCAACGGCAGCACCGGGCTGATCAGGCGCAGGCAGTCGTGCTCCATGAGCTCGGTCGGGGTTTTCGGCGTGCCGCGCCGGGCCAGATAGTCGGGCGAGGCGCAGAGGATGCTGTAGGTCTCGCCGATGCGCTGGGACACCAGGCCCGAGTCGGGCAGTTCCGAGGCGACCACGATGGCGACGTCGAAGCCTTCGTCGAGCAGGTCCGGCACGCGGTTGGCCATGGTCAGCTCGAAGGTCACGTCCGGGTGCAGCTGGCGATAGTTGGCAATGGCGCGGATCACGTAGTGCTGGCCGATGCCGGTCATCGAGTGCACGCGCAGGCGGCCCGCGGGGCGGGCATGGGCGTCGCTGGCCTCGGCTTCGGCCTCCTCGACATAGGCGAGGATCTGCTCGCAGCGCAGCAGGTAGCGCTGGCCGGCCTCGGTCAGGGCGATGCGCCGGGTGGTGCGGTTGAGCAGGCGGGTCCGCAGGTGGGACTCCAGATTGGCGACCGCACGGGATACGTAGGCGGTGGTGGTGTTCAGCTGCTGCGCGGCGGCGGTGAAACTGCCGGTTTCCGCGACACAGGCGAACGCACGCATGGTCTGCAGTGTGTCCATTGGGGCCTCGTCAGTGGGCGTCTGTCCCGGGTGGCGACGCCGATGAAGCGTTACGTCGTCGCCGGCGGCATGTCCTTGATGGGGGGCAATGCGCGGAGCAGAGCGGGGGCGTCCTATTGTCACATGGATGACGACACACATTGTTTCATTATCGGTAATAAACAATCACAAATCAGCCGGCTTATCCGTTCCCTTCCCCATCCCTAGAATTCAATCGCCGCCAGTGGCTTTGCCGGCACCTCCACGTTTAAAAGCCCCACGCTGAAAAGCTAGACCACTTCCAGGACCTCCACCGTGTCGCGTCACCTCGTGAAAGGACTGACGTTCGTCGGCTCCTTTGTCATTTTTTCAACAATCGCCGGATGTATCAGCACCAACGGTATCGCTCCGCAGGAACAGCGCCTGGGTGACACCGAGCTGGCCACCGACGCTGCGATCGCGCATGCCAACCAGGAAGCTGGCTGGCCGGCCGAGCAGTGGTGGCGCGCCTATGGCGATCCGCAGTTGAATGCCTGGGTGCAGACCGCGCTGGAGGGCAGCCCGACCCTGGCCCAGGCCGAGGCGCGGGTGCGCATGGCCATGGCCATGGCCGGCATCGCCGAGTCCGCCGAGTCGCCGCAGATCGGCGTGGACGCCTCGCTGACCCGCCACCGCTGGCCGACCGACTACTTCTACGGCCCGGGCGACCTGGCCGACAGCACCACCTTCAACAACAACGCCGCCCTGGGCTTCAACTATTCGCTGGACCTCTGGGGGCGCGAGCGCAGCAACACCGAGCGCTACGTCAACATCGCCAAGATGACCGCCGCCGAGGCGCGCATGGCCCAGTTGGAGCTGGAGGGCAACATCGTCCGCGCCTATATCCAGCTGTCGCTGCAGTACGCCAAGCTGGACATCGGCAAGGCCATGCTGGCGCAGCAGCAGGGCATCCTGGCCCTGGCCCAGCGCCGCCTCGCCGGTGGCATCGGCACGCATTTCGAAGTCAGTCAGGCGGAAGTCCCGCTGCCGGAAACCGAGCGCAAGATCGAAGCGGTGGACGAGGAAATCCAGCTGACCCGCAACCAGATCGCCGCTTTGGCCGGCAAGGGCCCCGGCGCTGGCGCTTCGATCCAGCGGCCGAGCCTGAAACTCGCCGAAGGCCCCGGCCTGCCCAGCAAGCTGCCGATGGAACTGCTCGGCCACCGCCCGGACGTGGTCGCCAGCCGCTGGAAGGTCGCCGCCCAGGCCAAGGGCGTGGACGTTGCCCGCGCCGAGTTCTACCCCAACGTCGACCTGGTCGCGAGTATCGGCTACAGCGCGGTGGGTGGCGGCGTACTGGAGTTCCTCAATGCCGAGAAATTCACCTACGGCGTCGGCCCGGCCATCTCCCTGCCGATCTTCGACGGCGGTCGCCGCCGCTCGCAGTTGAGCCAGGAATCCGCCGGCTACGACGCCGCCGTAGCGCAGTACAACCAGACCCTGGTCAACGCCCTCAAGGGCATCTCCGACCAGTTGATCCGCATGCACTCCATGCAACTGCAGGAAGGCTTCGCCGCCAAGTCCGTGGCCTCGGCCCAGCGCACCTACGACATCGCCACCAAGGCGTACCGTGGCGGCCTGACGGATTACCTCAACGTGCTCAACGCGCAGACCCGTCTGTTCCAGCAGCAGCTGGTGGAGCAGCAGGTTCGCGCCGCGCGCCTGGCCACCCACGCCGGCCTCGTCGTTGCCCTGGGCGGCGGCCTGATGGACAAGCAGGAAGGCCCCAAAGAGGCGAAGATGGTCCCCGAGACCGTCGATGTCCGCGCGGCCGGCGAGCGCTGAGATGGCGGGCGATTCCTTCAACGGCAGCACCGCCACCCGCCAGCTGGCGCCGCTGGACGCCCTGCGCCGCGCGCTGCTGGAGTGGGGCCGCAGTGACGGCGTCACCTGGGTGTATATCGCCAAGGTGCTGCTCGCCGCGCTGCTGACCCTGTGGCTGGCGATGCGCCTGGAGCTGCCGCAGCCGAGCACGGCGACCATCACCGTGTTCATCGTCATGCAGCCGCAGAGCGGCCAGGTGTTCGCCAAGAGCTTCTACCGGATCCTCGGCAGCCTGGTCGGCCTCTCCGTGATGGTCGCGCTGATCGCCATCTTCGCCCAGCAGCGCGAGCTGTTCCTGCTCGTCTCGGCGCTGTGGATCGGCCTCTGCACAGTGGGTGCTGCGCGTTACCGCGACTTCCGCTCCTACGCCTGCGTCCTTGCCGGCTACACCGCCACGCTGATCGGCCTGCCCGCCACCCTGCACCCGGAAGCCGCGTTCATGTCGGCGATCTGGCGGGTGCTGGAAATCAGCCTGGGGATTCTCTGCTCCATGGTGGTCAGCGCCACGCTGTTCCCGCAGACCTCCAGCACTGCCATGCGCAGTGCGCTGTACCAGCGTTTCGGCGCCTTCGCCGGATTCGTCCTGGACAACCTCGGCGGCGGCGAGCGGCCGAAGTTCGAGGCGGCCAACGTGGCCTTCGCATCCCAGGCCGTGGGCCTGGAAGCGCTGCGCAGCGCCACCCGTTTCGAAGACCCGCACATGCGCCTGCGCTCCGGTCGCCTGTCGCGCCTGAACAACGAGTTCATGGTCCTCACCACCCGTTACCATGCGCTGCACCAGCTGCTTTCGCGCCTGCGTGCCCAGCAAGCCGAGGCCGTGCTGCGCGCGCTGCAACCCTGCCTGGACGAACTCGCCCAGGTGCTCGCCCCGTGGCGCGGCCAGTCGGTCACCGACCGTGACGCCGAGCGTCTCGCCGCACAGCTGGAAAGCCACCGCACGCGGATGATGCAACGCATCCGTTCCGGTCGCGCGCAGCTGCTGGAAGAGCAGGACGAGCCCTCCGCGCTGTTGGACTACAACACCGCCGGCGAGCTGCTCTACCGCCTGGCCGACGACCTCTACAACTACGCCCTGACCCACGCCTCCCTGGCTGCGCACAAGCACGAGCGGGAGAACTGGAAGCACGGCTTCTCGCCCAAGGCCAACCTGGCCGCCTCGCTGGTGGCCGGTGGGCGCACCGCGCTGATGGTGCTGGTGTTCGGCATCTTCTGGATCGAGACCGCCTGGCCCAGCGGCAGCACCTTCGTGCTCAACGCCGCTGCCGTCGCTGCGCTGGTCTCGGCCGCGCCGGACCCGGCGAAGATGGCCATGCAGATGGCCGTGGGCACCTTCTTCGCGGCGATCCTCGGCTTCTCGGAAACCTTCTTCGTGTTCCCGCACCTGGACGGCTTCGCCCTGCTGGCGTTCGCCCTGGCGCCGGTATTCGCGGTGGGCGCATTCTTCTCGATCAAGCCCAGGTACGCCGGCTACGGCCTGGGCCTGCTGGTGTTCTTCAGCTTCGGCGCGATCCCGGCGAACCTCACCGTCTACGATCCGGGCCGCATGCTCAACGAGTACATCGCTCTGGTGCTGTCGCAGAGCCTGGCCGCGGTGGTCGCCGCGGTGATCATGCCGCCCACCAGCGCCTGGCTGTGGCGTCGCCTGGAGAAGGACCTGCGCCTGCGCGTGGTGGAAGCCATCAGCGGCAAGCTCGATGGCCTGGTTTCGTCCTTCGAGAGTGGCACCCGCGACCTGCTCAACCAGGCGTACGGCGTCGCCGCGCGCAGCCCGCAGATGCAACGCCGCTTGCTGCGCTGGACCTTTGTCGTGCTGGAGATCGGCCATTCGATCATCGAGCTGCGTGTCGAGCAGGAGAACCTGCCGGCCGAGTCCTGCTATGCCGAGTCGACGCCCTGGCGGCAGTCGATCCGCGCCATGGGCCGCGCCTTGATCCGCCTGTTCGTCAAACCCTGCGAGGCCAACCGTGAGCGCGCCCTGGCCGCCGTGGAGCAGGCCATCGATTGCGTGAAGACCACTGACGAGCCGCGCGCTCCGGACTTCGAAAGCTCGCCGCTACGCCGCGTGCTCAGCTACCTGCACTTCATCCGCAGCAGCCTGCTCGACCCGCAGTCGCCGCTGCGCGATGGCAAAACCTCTTCTGGAAGAACCACCCATGTTGCCTGACCTGCCCCGCGAGATCGCGTTCCACGGGGTCTACATGCCGACCCTGACCCTGATGTTCCTCGTCGCTGCAGTGATCTGCTGGGGCATCGACCGCATCTTCGCCTCCATCGGCCTGTACCGCTTCACCTGGCACCCGGCGCTGTTCCGCGTGTGCCTGTTTGCCTGCCTGTTTGGCGGCCTGTCCCTCACTATCTACCAGTAACGAGCGTGCACCCATGACTCTCAAATCCATCATCAGCCTGCTGGCGACCCTGATCATCCTGGCGGTCGCCGCGTTGATCGGCCGCGCCCTCTGGGTGAACTACATGGATACGCCCTGGACCCGCGACGGCCGGGTGCGCGCCGACATCATCAACGTCGCCGCCGATGTCTCCGGCGTGGTGGTCGACGTACCGGTGCGCGACAACCAGCAGGTGAAGAAAGGCGACCTGCTGATGCAGATCGACCCGGACCATTACCAGATTGCCGTGAAGCAGGCCGAAGCCCTGGTCGCCTCGCGCAAGGCTACCCTGCAGATGCGCCAGCTCAACGCCAAGCGCCGCCGCGCGATGGACGAGGAAGTGGTTTCCCGCGAGAGCCTGGACGACGCCAGCAACACCGCCGCTGCCTCCGAGGCCGACTACCAGCAGGCGCTGGCCGCGCTGGACGCCGCCAAGCTGAACCTGGAACGCACCCAGGTGCGCGCCTCGGTGGACGGCTACGTGACCAACCTCAACGTGCACCGTGGCGACTACGCCCGTGTGGGCGAGGCGAAGATGGCCGTGGTCGACGAGGACTCCTACTGGATCTACGGCTACTTCGAAGAGACCAAGCTGCCGCACATCCGCGTCGGCGACCCGGCCGAGCTGCAACTGATGAGCGGGGAGCGCCTGAAGGGCCACGTCGAGAGCATCGCCCGCGCCATCTACGACCGCGACAACCCCGAGAGCCGCGAGCTGGTGGCCGACGTCAACCCGACCTTCAACTGGGTGCGCCTGGCCCAGCGCGTGCCGGTGCGCATTCACATCGACGACGTGCCGGACGGCGTGCTGCTGGCGGCGGGCATCACCGCCACCGTGATCGTCAATCCGCAGAGCCGCAACGCGGAACACTCCGATGGCGCGGCTGCGGCGGCGCAGTGATCGGATCGGATGCATGAAAACGGGAGCTTCGGCTCCCGTTTTCATGAGCGGGCATCAGCCCAGTTGCGGCTGTACGCCGGCCAGCGCCAACGCTTCGTGCAGGGTCGGCAGGATGTATTGCGGCGGAACCAGGGCGGTGATGCCGTGCCGCTCCAGGTCCTGGCGCAGGTAGTCGTTGACCCGCCCGAACGCCAGCCGGATGCCCTTTTCCTGCAAGCGCCGGCACAACTCGCCCAGCGCCCTGGCCGCCGAGTAGTCCAGGCTGGTGATGGCCCCGGCATCGATGATGAACCAGTGCAACTCGCCGGGGGCCCGGTCGACCAGCTGGTTGACCTGCTCGGTGAAGAGGTTTTCGTTGGCGTAGAACAGGTCGGCGCCGAAGCGATAGACGATCAGCCCCGGCGAGGTCACCTGCCCATACTCCACCGGCCGGGCCAGCCAGCGCCCCTGCGGGCCCGGCTCGAGCATCTGGCTGTGGGGCCGGTAGCTGTGGCGGACGTGGTGCAGCAACGACAGCGCCATGGCCAGCAGGATGCCCTGCTCGACGCCGACCAGGACCACGGTGCCAGCGGTGACCAGGGCCATGCGGAACTCCGCCGGGCTTTCCGGACGCATTGACCGCAGCGCCTTCACGTCGATCAGCCCGAGGCCGATGGTGAAGACCACGGCGGCCAGCACGCAATGCGGCAGGTACTGCAGCCAGTTGCTGAAGAACAGCAGGACCAGCGCCACCACGGCGGCGAAACCCAGCTGCGCCAACTGGCTGCGGGCGCCGGCCTGGTCGGCCATGGCGGTCTGTGTCGGGCTGCCGTTGACGACGAAGGCGCCGCTCACCGCCGCGGCGGCGTTGGCGGCGGCCAGACCCAGGAGGTTCGCGTTCTGGTCGTCGTGTTCCTGATAACGGTCGGCGAACACCCGGCTGGCGGCCGAGGCCTGGGCGATGATCATCACGAAGCAGGCGAAGGCGATGGGCAGCAGGTCGAGCCATTGGTGCCACGCCAGGCGCGGCAGGACCAGCGAAGGCAGCCCGCCAGCGATGGGGCCGAGCACGGTAATACCGAGGCCGGCGAGGTCGAAGCTGGCGCTGGCGGCGATGCAGCCCACCAGCACCAGCAGCGGAACAGGCAGGTGCGGGCACCAGCGTTTGGCTGCCAGCAGGACGACCACGAGTGACAGGGATAGCGCGAGGGTCGGGCCGTGGGCCTGCTGCAGATGGCTGGCCAGGTAGAGCGCCTGGTGAACGCTGTCGCGTGCCGTGACCTCGATGCCGAGCAGGTCGCCCCCCATCGCCAGAGCCACCTGCACACCGACGCCGGCAAGAAAGCCGGCGAGCACGGTGCGCGAGAGGAAATCAGCAAGAAAGCCGAGCTTCAGCAGGCGCGCAATGAGCAGCATGCCCGCCGTCAGCAGGGCCACCCCGGCGGCCAACGCCAGGTATTCGGCGCTGCCGCTGGGCGCGGTGTCGGACAGTCTGCTGGAAAAGATGGTGGCGGTGGCCGAGTCCGCGGCCACCACCAGATGGCGCGAGGCACCGAACAGCGCGAAAGCCACCAGCGGCAGCAGGGCGGTGTAGAGGCCGGCCACCGCCGGCATCCCGGCAATGCGGGCGTAACCCAGCAACTGCGGGATATCCATGGCGGCCAGCGACACGCCGGACAGGACATCCCGCCAGCCGCGCGTGCGGGAGAGTGGGCGAATACCCGGGAACAGCTTCATGGAACCATCCGTCGATCGATGCGCCAGGGGCGACGACGCATTCCAACAGCTGCCCGGCCTACTGGGCAACGCCCGCTTTCCCCGCTGTCCATCGGATCGTCCGGATTGCGCAGTGGGAACGGCCGCTGGCGGTCAGTCGTCCTGCTGCAGGCGGTTCTTGTAGCTGCCGCGGATATTCATCGCCGCCAGGCACAGCTGCAACAGCACCAGCGCGTAGGCCTTGGCCGGCAGCCCCCAGGCGATCCACAACACGTTGCTGGCGATGAATACCCAGAAGCCCAGCTTGCGCCGCCTCCTGTCGCGGGAGCCCACCAGCCAGGCGGCGAGGACGGTGACCAGCATGGCCGGCCATTGCAGCAGGTCGATCAGTTCGTTCATGGGCGCTCGAGCTCAGGTGGATGTCCTGAACTCAGACCAGCCCCGGTGCGGCAAAGTGCGGACGAACTGGATAGCCGTCGAGCAGCGCGTTGGTCTTCTGCGGGTCCAGCTCGCCGTTGAAGGGCACGCCCAGCGCCTGGCGATGGATGCCGGTGGACGCCAGCCACAGGGTGTCCATACGCGCGGCGAGGGCGCCGGGCACGTCGGTCACCAGCGAGTCGCCGACGAACAGGATGTGCTGGGCGCCGCGCGCCTCCAGTTGTCGCTGGGCGATGCGGAAGGCCGACGGATCGGGCTTGCCATACCAGTGCACGCTGCCGCCTTCCTCGGCGAAGGCTTCGGCCAGGCGTCCCGCGCCGAACACCGTCTGGCCGCCGGAAACCACCACGCGGTCCGGGTTGGCGCACAGGAAAGGTTTGTCGATGGCGCCGCGCAGCGGGGCGAAGCGCTCTTCCAACTCGTCCTGCGGGAAGCTGCCGACACCCAGGATCAGCGACGCGGCGTGGATGTCGTCGCAGAAGCGCTCGCGAATCTCCGCCGGCCAGGTGGTCAGCGCATCGCCGACGCCGACGGTGTAGATGCCGCCGCGCTGGAATTCCCGTTCGTGGGTGAAGGCATCGATGGCCAGCTGGCCGGAGGTGGTGATGCCGGCGAACAGCTCGCGGGAGACGCCCAGGCGCACCAGGGTGTCGGCCATTTCCGGGACGCTGCGCGAGGCGTTGCTGAGGAACCACACCGGCTTGCCTTCGGCAGCGCGGCGGGCGAGCCAGTCGAGGGCGCCGGGGAATACGTCCACGCCGTCGATCAGCACGCCCCAGAGGTCGAGCAGGAAACCGTCGTAGTCGGCGCAGAAGGCGTCCAGGCCGGCGTGGTCGATGTAGCGGGTGTGGGTAACGGCGCTGAAGCGGGAGTTGGTCATGGCGTGCCTGTGAAGCGGTGGGAGTGCGCCCACGTTAGCGCACTCTCGCCATGACGGTGTGACCGATACGCCGATCAGTGCGCCGGGTGCCGCGGGCGCTCCTCGCCGAAGGTGTCCGCCAGCCAGGCCTTGAGCTGGCAGCCGGCGAAGGCCGAGGTGCTGCATTCGCCGCTGGCCAGGGCCTGCTGCAGCTTGCCGATGTCGGCCTCCTGCACGTAGGCGATGGCGTCGGTCATGTCGTCCTCGGCGCCGAAGCCGCCCTGGACCATTTCCTTGAGCGCGTCTTCCTTGCTCCAGCCCTGGATCACCGTGCGGTACATGGCGGCGAACAGGCCGGTGCGGTCACGCCCGTGCTTGCAGTGCATGAGTACCGGGCCGTTCTGCTCGGCGCTCTGCAGGGTGCGCAGGACCTTCAGCACGTCGGCGTCATCGACGCGGTCGGCGTGGGTCGGGAAGCTCACCGCCTGCATATCGTGCTGGCCGATCCATTCGCGGTCGTCGTCCTTGATGAAGCTCACCACGGTCCTTACCTGCAGGCGCTGCAGTTCGGGCAGGTCGGTGCTGCGTGGCAGGGCGCTGCGGAAGAGGGTTGGCGACATCTGGTAGAGGTTGAACGACTTGTCCACCGGCTTGGCCCAGTCGGCTGGCGTCTCGCCAGCGGCCAGGGCGAGCGGGGCCAATATCAGCAGGGCGGTGGTCATCGCGGCATGAAGCAGACGGGACATGGGCACTCCTCGAAAGTCCGCGCATCTTGCGCAAACCCGGGTCGTGCCGGGATGAAAAGGCGGTGAAGAAAGCGTGAAGAGCGCTCAGCGAGAACCGGCTGGCAAAAAGCGTGACAGCACGCCGGGGCGGAAGAACCACCAGACGCACAGCGGATAGCACAGGTAGTTCAGCGCGTAGATCAGCAGCGCTGCCGGGCTCGGGGTGTTCTTCCACGCGGCCATGCCGACCAGGATGGCATAGAGCAGCGCCAGCCCACCGCCGTACAGCGCGGTCAGCCGCCAGCGTTCGCCGGTATCCGCCAGCCGCTTGTGCCGACGGGCGAACCAGAAGGCCATGGCGGCGGCGATCACCGCCGCCACCAGCAGAGTCGCCGGCACACCGCCGACCCGCAGCAGCCCGCGCGCCACCACGTTGAGAAAGAAGGCGGCGAGGATACCGGCGAGGGCGAGGTAGCGGACCGGGTAAGTCATCAGACCCCCTTCAGCAAGTAGGCGCCGATGAACAGCAGCGCGCTGCTGGTCATCAGTGTGACGGCGAAGGCGCGGCCGTCGGCGAGATCGGCCATCAGGCCGTGCCACAGACGAGTCGAGGTGGCGGCCGCGTTCATCACCTCGCGATTGCGCAGCAGGCCGGCACTGTCATGGGTGCCCTTGAGCATCAGCGCGGCCAGCGCGCAGCAGGCGAAGCCGACGTAGATCGTGGTTTCGCACAGGGCCGCTGCGCTCAGCTCGCCCCGGTACGCCGTCACGCCGATGGCTACGGCAAGTTGCAGCAGGAGGAACGGCAGGAGGATGCGGCCGATGCGAAAGAGAAAGTGCTTCATAGCGAACCGTCGAGGCCGAAGCGCTTCTTCAGCACCTTGTCCAGCAGGCCGGTGGGCAGCCAGCGCGAGAGCAGCGGCAGGGCCCGGCTGCCGTTGCCGATGCGCACCAGGCGCGGGCGCGGGGACTTCTGCGCAGCAGCGAGCAGCTCGCGGGCGAAGTCGCTGGCGGGCGTAGGGTTGTCCTGGGAGGCGGCGGCGCGCGCCTGGATGAATTGACGCAACGGCCACCAGGCGGAGTCCTCGCTGACCACCGCGGCCATCTCGCGGCTGGCGTTGGCGCCGAAGTTGGAGGCGATGGCGCCGGGTTGCACTTCCATCACGTCGATGCCGAAGGGCGCCAACTCCAGGCGCAAGGCGTCGTTCAGCGCGTGCACCGCCGCTTTCGATGCGCAGTAGGCGCCGGCGAAGGGGGTGACCAGCACGCCGGACACGCTGCCGATGTTCACCACCAGCCCGCGCCGCGCCCGCAGCGCCGGGAACAGCGCGCGGGTGACGCCGACCACGGCGAACACGTTGGTTTCGAACTGCCGGCGGATCGCCTGGCTGCCGCCGTCCAGCAGCGGACCCATGGCGCCGTAGCCGGCGTTGTTGATCAGCACATCGAGGCCGCCGGCTTCGCGTTGCAGCCGCTCGGCGAGGCGCTCGACGGCGGGCTCGTCGTTGACGTCCAGCAGCACGCCACGGAAACCCGCCTGGCCGAGGGCGGCGACGTCTTCATCGCGGCGGGCGGTGGCCCAGACCTGGTAACCGGCGCTCTGGAAGGCGTCGGCGAGGGCGCGGCCGATACCGCTGGAGCAACCG
The DNA here is from genome assembly GCF_022380625.1 of Pseudomonas sp. DP-17. Classification (NCBI taxonomy): domain Bacteria; kingdom Pseudomonadati; phylum Pseudomonadota; class Gammaproteobacteria; order Pseudomonadales; family Pseudomonadaceae; genus Pseudomonas; species Pseudomonas sp. DP-17. The sequence goes on along the minus strand of NZ_JAKSXG010000001.1, from coordinate 980,019 downwards.
GTGATGAGGGCGACGGGTTGGGGCATGGTCTGGCAGTCCGTGTCTGTGGGCGGGACTACCGTACCGGATTGTGCGGGGCAGGTGAATCAGTTGCCGAATCGACCGCTCACCCGCTCGGCGCGAAACTCCAGGGTGCTGGCGCGGTAGCCGGGGCGCAGCGGCGGCAGCGGCAGGCAGTCGCTCCAGCTGTCGCCGGCCAGCAGCGCGCCGGGGCCACGGTAGCGCGGCGCTTCGTAGAGGTTTTCGGCCAGATCGGTGGTATCGCCAGGGCGGTAGGCGGCGACTTTCCAGCGTAGTTCCAGCAGTGGGCGATTGGCGCCGTTCTTCAGGCTGACCGCCAGCGGCCGGCCGGGCTGGCACTGGTCGGGCTGGTAGGCGATGCGCAGTTCCAGGTGCTCGAGCTGGCGGGCGTCGCTGTTGTCCTGCCAGATGGCGAGGCCGATCACACAGGCCAGCCCGACCAGGCCGGCGCCGGAGATCGGCAGGGCGCGGGAGGGGTAGCGGATCAGCAGGATGATCCAGGTGACGATCAGCAGGATGCCGTACAGCATGGAGCGCTCCGCGCGGGGATTTCGAGCATTACATTAGCAGGCGGTGGGATAGGGCGGGTTGATGTGGCTCGGCTGTTGTAGGAGCGAGCTTGCTCGCGAACGTGGCCGGCGGCGTAGGAGCGGACCTTGTCCGCGAAATCCTTCGCGGCGGACTTCATTGTTGTCAGGGAACACTGCATTGCATCGCCCTTGTAGGATAGGGCCATGTCCGCGAACTTTCTGCCTCTGCCTCTGCCTCTGCCTCTGCCTCTGCCTTGGGTGTTCCAGCGTCGCTTCTGCGTGCGCATGGACTTCTTGTTTCGCCCCCTCGGGCGACCTCCTTTGGCAAACGCCCCAAAGTAGGCAAAGGTCTTGCCCCGGACATCCGGTTTTTCGCTTAGGCGAAAAATACCCTCGTTGAAACGAAGTTTCAGGGGCCCGCCGCGAAGGGCCATCCCTGGCCCATCGCGGCTCTCGCGACATCCATGTCGCTCAACCCCTGAAACTCCGCTTCAACGAGGCCTCCTGAACGGGGCGGTCTGGAGTGCTCTGGCATTTCTCTGGAAGCCTTCAGAGCCAAAGCCAAAGCCAAAGCCAAAGCCAGAGCTGGGGACTGGCAGATTGGGCTTTTCGTAGGAGCGAGCTTGCTCGCGAACAGCTTTGGCTCCTGCACTTTCTTTTGATGTCTTCCAGAGAACTATCCGCACGCGCCGAAGTGCCCCTTTCAGGAGGCCGAAGGTGATCGGAGTTTCAGGGGCCGAGCGACATGGATGTCGCGAGAGCGTTGCCGGGCCAGGGATGGCCCGTCAACGCGGGCCCATGGAACTCCGAGGAACCGAGGGTACTTTTCGCGAAGCGAAAAGCCGGATGGCAGGGGCGAGACCTTTGCCTACTTTGGGGCGTTTGCCAAAGGAGGTCGCCCGAGGGGGCGAAACAAGAAATCCGCGCGTACGCTGAAGCGGCGCCGGAACACCCAAGCCGAAGCAGCAAACACCTGCACCGTTGGAGTCGAGGCAAACGTCGGCCCTGCCGACGGATCGCGGACAAGGTCCGCTCCTACAGATTTTTGGTACGCCAATTTTGCGATCAGCATGCATTCCTATGAAGCAGTACCGCCATTTCGCGTGTGAAGTTTCCGTATCATCCCAAACCGCCTAAGGAGAGCTAACAGCGGCCAAGTCGACTCAGTACCTTTGCGCTCGGTGCTGAACACACTGTACTTGGCGGCGTGCCGCTCCCGACAGATTTTGCGGTCTTTGCTGATCCGTAGCTTTGCTATGGTCGGGTAACGCGCAGTCATACAAGACCCGAAAGGGGAAAGCTGCGGGCCGTTCCAAGTGCGGTGTTCAGGTACCCGATCGCCCCTACTGAACAGGGGGTGAAAATGAACAGTTACTTGGAGATTCACCATGCTTCGAATGACCACTTTCGTCACTGAGTCGGACCTTCGCCACCCGGAGGAGGTCCGCCATGGATAACGAAATCCTCATCCCCACCACCTTCATCCGTCACCGCCGCCAGTTGCGGGCGTTCCTGCTCGATGACGAGCCCTGGTTCTGCGTGCGCGACCTGGGACGGCTGATCAACCGGCCGCTGGACGAGCGCCTGCACAACAGCCTCGACTCCGACCAGTTGCAGAGCTGCTGGGTGCGCGACAGCTGCGGCGACTACGAAAAGGTCCTGCTGGTCAGCGAGTCCGGCGCCTATGCGGCGCTGATCTTCCACTTCCATCCGGAGAACCGCTGCATCCGCCATTGGCTCAACCGTCAGGTCGTGCCGGCGTTGCGCAGCGCGGAGCATCCTGCGGTGGGGCCCAGAGAGCGGCAACTGTGCTGGGCCGATCAGTACCTGGGCGTGCTTGAGTGGCACGGGCGGTTGTGGGTGCCGTTCGATGATTTGCCGGTTGTTGGCGTGCTGGATTGACGCCAGGGGTAGGCCGCTGGGCGAAAAATCTGGAACAGATTATCCGCCGGCCCGACTACGGCGGATAACGCTGGCGCGTTATGCGCCCTACGGGTGCCATCGTAGGCGGCGGGCAAAAAAAAGCCCCCGCACCGAAAGGTGCGGGGGCATTGGCGCCGATGGGGGGAAGCGCCGGATCCTGGCGTGGAATCAACGCACGACGGCGCGCAGCTCCACGTTCTCGGTGGTACGGCCGTAGACGTCTTCTAGACGCTCGATGTCGTCCTCGCCCAGGTAGCTGCCCGATTGCACCTCGATGATCTCCAGCGGGATCTTGCCCGGGTTGGCCAGGCGGTGGACCGAGGCGATCGGGATGTAGGTGGACTGGTTCTCGGTGAGCAGGAAGGTCTTGTCGTCACAGGTCACCTGGGCGGTGCCGGAAACGACGATCCAGTGCTCGGCGCGGTGGTGGTGCATCTGCAGCGACAGGCGTGCGCCGGGCTTGACGGTGATGTGCTTGACCTGGAAGCGGCCGCCCATGTCCACCGAGTCGTAGGAACCCCACGGACGGTAGACCTGGCAGTGGTTCTGGGTTTCGGTACGGCCGGCGGCGTCGAGCTGGTTGACCACCTTCTTGACGTCCTGCACGCGGTCCTTGTGGGCGATCATCATGGCGTCCTTGGTCTCGACCACCACGATGTCTTCCAGGCCCACCACCGAGACCAGCTTGCCATTGCCATGCACCAGGCAGTTGTGGCTGTCGTGCACCACCACGTCGCCCATGGTGACGTTGCCATCGGCGTCCTTGTCATGGACTTCCCAGATCGACGACCAGCTGCCGACGTCGTTCCAGCCGGCGGCCAGCGGGACCACGCAGGCGCGGCGGGTCTTTTCCATCACGGCGTAGTCGATGGAGTTGTCCGGGCAGCACTCGAAGGTGGCGGCGTCGATGTTGATCAGCTCGCCGTCGTGCTGGCTACGCTCCAGGGCGAGCAGGCAGGTGTCGTAGATGTCGGCGTCGTGCTTCTTCAGTTCTTCCAGGAAGCGGCTGGCGCGGAACAGGAACATGCCGCTGTTCCAGAAGTAGCCGCCGTCCTCGACGAACTGTTGGGCGCGGGCTTCGTCGGGCTTTTCGATGAAGCGTTCGACGCGGATGACGCCATCCGGCAGGCCGCGCTCGTCGCCGGCCTTGATGTAGCCGTAGCCGGTTTCCGGGCGATTGGCGGGGATGCCGAAGAGCACCATTTCGCCTTTTTCCGCGGCGTTGGTGGCCAACGCCAGGGCACGCTGGAAGGCGCGCTGGTCATCGATCACGTGGTCGGCCGGGAGCACCAGCAGCAGTTCGTCACGGCCTTCGGCGAGCAACTTCATGGCGGCGATGGCGACTGCCGGGGCAGTGTTGCGGCCGAAGGGCTCGAGCAGGATGGACTGGGTCTTCAGGTTCAGCGCTTCGAGCTGCTCCTGGACGATGAAACGGTGTTCCTGGTTGCTCACCACCACCGGCGGCTCCATGCCTTCGAACACCAGGCGCTCCAGCGTCTGCTGGAACAGGGTGTGTTCGCCGGTCAGGGCCAGGAACTGCTTGGGATACTGTTTGCGCGAAAGAGGCCAGAGTCGCGAGCCGCTACCACCGGAAAGGATTACTGGGATCATCGGGTTTCTCCTAAAGCGTTTGCGTTCTGTTGGCCGGCCCACGTCATGCGGGCCGGCGTGCGGTTTGGGTGACCTCTCCTGTGCTTGCCGTGGTTGCGGCGCACGGGTCCTGCTGCCGGTGTGGGGCCGGTCTTGTTGTTCTGGGTGGAGCGGGGCGCGTCAGGTGTTCGCGCGCCCCAGGACCCTCCCCGAGGGGAGGGCAGGCAGTTCGTGCCGGCGGGAGGTGTGGCGCCTCGTCCGCACTCCGGATGGGAGTGGCTGTGCAGCATCCGCCGGCGCATGGATCAGTCCGCCTTCACCGGGCGCTTGACCCACACCGGGTTCAGCTTGGCGCCGTCACCGGTGACGTAGAGGCAGACCACTTCGCCGCGCTCGAGGGTCACCGGCTTGAGGTCGCTGACCTTCTTCGCGCCGTCGAACAGCGCCAGGTTCACTTTCACCGGGTTGATCTCGCGGTCGCCGTGGCTCTGCGGGGCGACGTTGCTGACGACCTCGGTCTTGCCGTCGGCGGTCTTCAGGGTGAGGGCCTTGCCGCTGAGGTTCTGTACGCGAACCAGGGCCTTCTGCTTGTTCTTGAAGGGCGGCTCGGGCACCAGGCGCGGCTGGCCGCCGGGTTGGCTGACCAGGGTGTAGTAGGAATCCGGGTCGAGTTTCACCGGCAGGCTCTGGGAGCCGACCTTGGCGGTGTAGTTGCCCGGCGGGAGGAACTTGAAGTCGCTGGAGCCCAGCGGCGAGATGTCGTTCAGGGTGGCGTTGCCGACGCTGACGGACAGCTCGCCGCTGCCGGCGTTGTAGGCCCGTACGAAGGTGGAGCCCTTGGGAGCCTGCGGGCCGTAGAGTGCGCCTTCCCCACCGGCGAAGGCGCCGAAGGATGCGGCGCCCAGGGCCAGTGCCAGGGCGGACGACTTCAGGGTGCGAATGCTCAGTCGGTTAAAGGTCGTGCGGTTCATGGGGTGTACCTCCGTCTTCTCTCTGGTGGGCACGGGTGGTGCCCCTTTCAGCGCTCGGTGCGCCGTGGGTTCTGTGGTTCAGTGCGCTGCGCCCTGGTTGGAAGCCAGGCGCTCGTCGCGGCTGCCTGCTGCCCGCAATTGCGCCACCCAGTCCGGGTTGAACTGGCTCAGGTCGCTGTGCATCGGCAGGTAGCGTTCGGGGAATTCCCACACCAGCAGTTGCGCCGGCTTCTGCTTGAAGCCTTCGTCCTGCAGGATTTCGAGCATCGGTTCCAGCGGACCCTTGCCCTCCTTGGCGTAGTTGATGACATCCGCCGAGAGCGCCTGCTTGAGGGCGCCGGCGAAGTTCCAGCGCGGGTTGGCGCTGTAGCTGGTGCCGACCAGGGCAACCTGCGGCTGGGCGCTATCGCCGAAGAGGTCGCCGCCGCCGTTGTCGGTGGCGCCTGCGGCGTCCTCGGCCGGGTGGGTCTGGCGCTGCTGCAGCTGGTCTTCTTCAGGCAGCAGGTTGGTGAACAGCGGGTCCAGGGGCAGGAAGGTCAGCAGGTCGCCCTTGTGCGCGCTGCTCTTGCCGGCCTCGGTGACGAAGCTCTGGGTGGGCAGCTCGGAGCCGACGCTGGCGCGGATGCTTTCGCCCAGGCGCTGGGCCACGGCTTCGGCACCCAGCGGGGTCCAGTGGGTGTCGGTGCGCAGGAACACCTGGCCGTTGTCCTTGGCTTTTTCCATCGTTCCCAGCAGCTCGGGCGCGGCCATGCCGGCCTGGCGGGCGCGCTGCAGGAAGTCGGTGTAGAGCGAGGCGTGCAGGGCCGCCGGTTGCTCCTTGCCGACGTACTCGGGGTAGAGGCGGGTCTTGGCCGGGATGATCGCCAGCACCAGCTTCACGCCGCGGCGTTCCAGCTCCTGCTGCACGCCGCGCACCAGCGCCCAGTTGTCCTCGAGCTGCTGCTGGGTAGGGGCGGGCTTGAACTCTTCATCGGTGAACAGCCAGCCGTCCTTGCCGATCACCACGCCCGGGCGGCCTTCGTCGAACAGGGTGTAGTCCAGCGCAGCCCAGAGGTTGGTACCCAGGCGCTTGATGGGAAATTCGTCGTCGTAGTGGCCTTCGAAGGCGTGGGCCAGCTTGCCGTTGAGCACGGTGGTGCCCTGCGCGGCGGAGAAGCTGGGGAAGGCCTTCAGCGACCAGCCGGCAAGGCCCAGCAACATCCCGCCGAAGGCGGCGATGTAGGCGTACTGGAGGGGTTTGGCGATTCTCATGTTTTCCACTGGCATGATCTGGCCTCGCTCAGAACTGGAAGTAGAGGAACGGCGAGTAGCTCTGCGCCGAGAGCTTGAGCACCGAGGCGGCGAACAGCAGGAGCAGGGCGACGCGGGTGGCCAGTACCGGCAGCTGGGTCATCCAGTGCGGCTGGCAGACGGCGGCGCCGCTGGGCGAATAGGCGATGGCCGCCGGGTCCTGCTGGGCCATGGCCGGGGTGCGCGGCTGGGCGCTGGCCGGGCCGTCGGCATCGACCTGTTCGGTCTTCGCGGCGGCCTTGGGCGCCTTGCTCTGCATCGGCTGGTTGTAGAACTGGCGCAGGCCGAAGAAGGCGAGCACGAGGTAGGCGATCACCAGGGTGCCGATCTGCAGGCCGGTGAGGCTGGCGCGATTGAGCTCGGAGAGCTTCCAGTCGCCGAAGCTGAACATGGCTTCGTACATGCGCCAGGCCACGTGCAGGTTCTCGGCGCGGAAGATCACCCAGCCGACGATCACCAGCAGGAAGGTGAAGACCCACTTCAGCGGATTGAGCACGCGCGGCGCGGCGTTCACGCCCAGGGCGCGCTCGATGGCCAGCCACACGCCGTGCCAGGCGCCCCAGATGATGTAGGTGACGTTGGCGCCGTGCCACAAACCGCCCAGCAACATGGTGAGGAACAGGTTGCGGTAGGTCTGGAAGGTGGTGCCGCGGTTGCCGCCCAGGCTGATGTACAGGTAGTCGCGCAGCCAGGTAGAGAGGCTGATGTGCCAGCGCCGCCAGAACTCGGTGATGGATTGGCTGATGTAGGGCTGGTTGAAGTTCTCCATGAAGCGGAAGCCCATCATCAGGCCGAGGCCGATGGCCATGTCGCTATAGCCGGAGAAGTCGAAGTACAGCTGCGCGGTGTAGGCCAGCGCGCCGAGCCAGGCGTCGCCCGTGGTCGGGTCCTGCAGGGCGAAGCAGTGGTCGGCCACCGCCGCCAGGGTGTCGGCGATGAACACCTTCTTGACGAAGCCCTGCATGAAGCGCGTGCAGCCTTCGGCGAACTTGTCGACGGTGTGGGTGCGGTGGTTGAACTGGTCGACCAGGTCCTTGAAGCGCAGTACGGGGCCGGCGATCAGGTGCGGGAAGATCGCCACGAATGCCGCGAAGTCGATCAGGTTGTGCGTGGCCGGCGTATCGCCGCGGTACACGTCGATGATGTAGCTGATCGATTCGAAGGTGTAGAAGCTGATGCCGATGGGCAGCAGGATGTGGGTCAGCACGAAGGGCTGCATGCCGAACGAGGTGATGATCTCGTTGAGGCTGTCGACGCCGAAGTTGGCGTACTTGAAGTAGCCCAGCACGCAGAGGTCGACCACCACGCCGAGGATCAGCCAGCGCTGTGCGGCCTTGGTGCGTACGCCGGCGGCGCCGATGCGCAGGCCGATCCAGTAGTTGAACACGGTGACGCCGGCGAACAGCAGGAGGAAGTCCACCCGCCACCAGGCGTAGAAGATGTAGCTGGCGACCAGCAACAGGAGGTTCCGGTAGCGGTTCCCGCTCAAGTAGTACAGGCCTAGGAAGACCGGCAGGAACAGGAACAGGAACACGTTGGAAGAAAAGACCATTCCGCGTCTCTCTCTGGAGCTTCAAACCTTGAGTGGCTCCGGACCTTCCGGCGTCTTCTCGACGCCTTGAGGAAAGGCCGGGGCAACCCGCCAATTCCTCCCCATGTGGTGCTCAATCTGCTGCGCCCGCCCGCGTCTTTATTGCGTGGGTCGGGTGGTGTTGCTCGCCGGTGTTTCGGCGTTGGGGGTTCCCTCTCCCAAGCCCTATCCCTTCAGGGAGAGGGCTGGGGAGAGCGGCTTTGAGGCCCACTGCGAACTACCTGCTCTGGCAGGGCGAATAACGCGAAGCGTTATCCGCCGTGGTTTCGTGCCAGATCCTTCGGCGGATTACCGCAAGCGGTCATGCGCCCTGCGGGAGTTCCGCTTTCAAGGAAACGGGCGCTGCTTCAGCTCCCCGCCCCCTGGCGGTTGAAAACCTTGGTCACCTCACCCCCCAGGCGGAAGCTGTTGAACGGCTCCATCTTCTTCTTCCAGTCCTGGGTCTTGGGCGCGCAGCTGTAGAGTGCGCAGTAGGGTTCCAGCCAGGCGAACTTGCTGTTCTCCTTCAGGTCGGCCATGTCCTGGTCGTTGCCGGTCTTCTCGTCGAAGGCGTCCTGATCGTCCACGCCTTGCATCACGCGGTTGGCCAGGCGCTGCAGGGCGCCGTTGTTCTCCTGGCGCAGGTCGACGCCGTTCACCTGGGCGAAGGCGGCGATCATGGTCAGCGGTGGCAGCGAGTAGTTGTGGTAGGAGAGGGCACGCTGGCGACGCTTGAGTTCGTTGGGCAGGTAGCCGTCGGCGTCCACCTGGTTGGCGGCCACCTTGAATTCCTGCACCGACCAGTCGAACAGGTCGCGGCGGTTGGTCACCACGGCGGTGGACATCACCGACCAGGCGGCCCAGTAGGAGTGGTTGTTGATCTTCTTCAGCGGCAGGTCGCTCCAGTCGCGCACCACCTGGCTGCCCAGGGTGCTGAACCAGTTCTCGATCTCCTTCGACTGCTCGGTGTAGGCCATCAGCGGGCGGCTGCTGGAGAACTTCAGGCGCATGTAGGAGGACGACAGGCTGCCCAGCGCCCATTTGCGCATGGACTTGCCGGTATGGTTGTAGTCGCTGCTTTCCAGCGCGCCGGCTTCGGCCCAGGACGTCAGCCAGTTCATCGCGCAGTCCAGATCGCCCTTGTTGCCGCTGCGCATGTACTGGGTGATGAGCTTGGTGGCGCCGCGCTCCATGTCGGTGATGTCCTTGATCTGGCTGCGGAACTCTTTCTCCGCATCCGCATTCAGGGTGGCGCGCGCCGAGTCCGAGCCCTTGTACTTGCTGGTGAACTGCAGGCTGCCGGTGTAGGGCGTCGGCGGAGTCGGGCAGTTGCCCGAATCCTTTTTGCTGCCCTTGTCGCCGACGGCGGAGAAGTAGCCCGGCGGCGGCATCAGGTCGGCGGCATAGGTGGTGGCCTCGCCACCGAACAGGGCGCCTAGCACCGCGACGGTCAGGCCGATGCGGGCGACAACGGGTGTCTTGATCTTGCGTAGGCTGGGCATGGAATTAACTCCCTCGCGTCAGTTGGCGGCCACGTCGGCCGACTTGGCTTTGGGCGTCTGACAGAGCTTGGCCTCGACTTCCAGGCCCGCCGGCATGTCTTCCGGCGCCTCGATCTCCAGGGAGAGGAACTGCTGGTTCGACCAGTCCTCGTCGTTGCGCAGCTCGAAGACGTAGCGTCCGCCGGTGTCCACGGCCTTGGACTGCTCGATCTTCAGCTGCTCGCGACGACCGTTCATGTACCAGATGGTGTTCTTGAGTTCGTGCACGCCGGGGTCGGAATAGGTGACGTCGGCGGTGTAGCTGCCCGAGCGGATCGGCAGCGCGCCGCTGTTGAGCAGCACTTCGTTGCTGCCCGCATGCAGCTTGACCTTGCGGCTGATGGCCGGCTTGCCGTCGGCGCAGCCGTTGTCCACCAGTGGCATGGCCTGGCGGTAGAAGCTCTTCTGCGCCATGTCGTAGTGGGTGGCGAATTCCCAGATGAGGATCTTCGGCGGCTTGTCGTGGAATTCCTTGCTGGTCATGTAGGCCAGCAGGGAGCTGTCGAAGCCGCCGCCGGACACGGCGTTGTTGAGGATGTCGACCTTGCCGTACTGCTCCAGGAAGCCGGCGAAGTTGTAGGCCGGGCCGCTGTTGGAGGTGCCCACCAGCGCGACCTGGGCATCGCCGCCTTCACCGAACAGATCGCCGCCGCCCGAATCGCCCACCGGTTCGGTCTCGAAGCGATCGACGTATTGCGGTGCGTAGCTGCTGCCGCACAGCTGCGCGGCGGCCTTGTGGAAGGTGCCCAGCTTGGACAGCAGGCCCACGCGCTTGCTTTCGAATTCCTTCTTCGGAATGTCGTTGTAGGCGGGGATTTCCTTCAGCGTCTCGGCCACGATCTTCGCACTGCGCATCGCACCGTACGGCGTCCAGTGGTGGTCACCCTTGAAGTAGTAGGGGTGCTCTTCCTTCTCGTCGAACAGCGGCGAGAAGTCCGGGGTGTAGATGCCGGCCTTGCGGAACTGGGCGATGGTCGCCTGGTAGTTCTTCTTCGCCAGCTCGTAGTTGAAGCTGGCCTTCTCCTGCGGGTTGAGCTTCTCGCGGTTCACCAGGCCGCGGGTGGGCTGGTAGACCACCACCAGGTCGATGCCCTTGCGCTTGAGTTCGTCGCGCAGCTGCTTGAGCTCGCGCCAGCCCTCGGCTGTGGTGCCGAAATCGGTGCGCAGGTCGTAGGTGGTACGGAACAGCCAGTCTTCCTGGGCCGGCACCAGGTGAGTGAAGAAGCCCAGATACTTGGTGTTGTACGCCGCCTCGTTGGCGGCGGTGGGGCAGAGCCCGGCGGCCGGCTGCGCGGAATAGCTCGGCGCATCGGCGGCGTCGGCCTGGTGGGCGAGCAGCAGGGCGGCGGAGAGGCCCGACAGGCGCAGCAGGTTGATGGTCAGTTTTTTCATGGTCGTCGGGTCCTCAGTTCTGCAGTTCGGCCTGGCTTTCGACGGGGTCGATCAGCACCGCGCGTTGCTGGCGCACCAGCAGGTCCAGGATCTGGTCCTGCTTTTCGCCGAGCACGCCGTTGAAGGAGATGCCGGAAGATTTGGTCGGGCCGAGCATGGCCACCTTGTAGAGCTCCAGCGACAGCGGCGAATCCACCGACAGCGGGCCCGAGCCATTGCCGGCCAGCTTGCCGCCGACCACGATCAGCGAGACCTTGGTGTCGAAGGGGTCGAGGTCGATGTTGCGGTCGGTGTCGGACAGGTCCTTGATGTGCCCGTAGACGCCGATCAGCTTGTTGCCGGCCGCGAGGTTCTCGTAAAGGCGGATGTTCACGCTGTTACGGATGCGGATGCCGTGGCGCAGGTTGGCCAGCACCTGGTTGCCGTAGATGAGGTTGTCGCCCGACTCGTAGAGGGTGATGCCGTCGGAGTGGTTGCGGTACACCTCGTTGTAGGCCACCAGGTTGCGCTCGGAATTACGGTCGAGGACGATCCCGGAGAGGTGGTTGTCGTAGGTCTTGTTGTGGATGATCCAGCTGTCGTTGACCTCGCGGGAAACGATGATGCCGTGCTTCTTCTTCGTCCCGTAGACGGTGTTCTCGGCGATGATCAGCCGGTGCGAACGGTCGTGCGGGTCGATGCCGTAGACGATGTTGTTCTTGTAGGTATTGCCGCGTACCACCAGGTCGTCCGCCTCGTAGCAGTAGAAGCCGTACCAGGCGTCCTCGAATGTCGAGTTGAGCACCCAGCCCTGGGGGCGCGGGCGCTTCATGGTCTTGTCCATGCCCGGGCTGTACTGCGAGATGGAGATGCCGTAGGCCTTGGACGCGTTGTAGCCGAAGCTCTGGAAGTGGCTGTTGACCAGGTAGGCCTCGGCGCCGCCCCAGGAGATCAGGAAGGGGCGGAACTCGTTGGGCTCCTTGAACCAGGCCGGTTCCTTCTTTGCCTCGTTCCAGGCGGTGACCCTGGTGTCACGCACGAACAGCTTGCCGTCGTTGACCAGGAACGCGCCGCGGTCCTGGGACAGGCGCAGTTCCTTGACCTTGCCGTCGATTTCCAGGGTCGCGCCCTGGTTGACGACGATGGGCAGGCGGGCGATGAATACGCCGGGCTCGGTCTGTTCCAGGGCCGTCCTGGGCAACTTGCCGGCCAGCTCCGCGAGGTTCACGTAGCCGCCGTCGATGAAGATTGCCTGGGGCATCTGGCGCTGGCGTTTCACCCATTCGGCAAGGCGGTTCTTGCCACCGGTGAATTCCTTCAGGGGCTGCTGCTGGACCATGCGTTCGACGCGGGCCTGGCCGCGCTTGTTGCGCTCGATCTTCTTCTCCACCGCCTCGGCGGTGTAGCCGGAGAGGTCGGGCAGCTTGGGCGGCTCCAGGTGCAGCGGTTCGCTGGGGGCGGCGGTGACGGTGTAGTTGCCGGACTCTTTGAGCGTCTGGGTATGACCCGGTTCGCTGGCTGGGTGCTGTTCGGCGTTCTTTTCTTCTGCGACCTTGGCGCTGGTTTCGGCCTTGGCCGCGGGCTGCGCCGCCCAGGCCGGCGCGCCGGCGCTGAGCAGGCCGCCGAGCAGCAGCGCGGTCAGCGGCAGGGCGTGTATCGGGTGGCGGTTCATGGCCGTTTCTCCTTGCGCGCGGGCCTCCAGCGGATACCCGGCCACGCAGCGGGAGCGGCGTAAAGCGAGCTGGGGAATCCGGTGGAGGGTCATCGCTACAGTCCTCAGAAGTGCCAGATCACGTCGACGAAGGCGTGGTGCATGGTCGAGTCGACGTGGCTGCCGTAGGCATCGCCGGGCTTGAACACGCCGCCACGGAAGCGGATCAGCGCAGACGGCTCGTCGATCGCCTGGCTCATCGAAGCCGGCAGCAGGCCCTGCTTGAAGTACTTGGTCACGACGAGGTCGACTTCCTGGCCGATGTCCTTGGAATCGTTGACCAGAGGAGCGGTGATGCCGCTGCTACCGATATCCGAGTCGCTGTCCACACGGCGGAACTTGTTGTAGATGACGCTGGCGTCGTAGTCGTCGCGCAGCTGCCAGGAGCCGAACAGGGTGGCAGCCTCGAGGTTCGACAGTTCGCCGCGGAACGCCTCGCCGAAACGGTGCGCGCGGGCGCGGGTGCCGGTGAAGTTGGAGCGGTTGCTCTCGAGGCCGGTCTGTTCGAACTGGTCTTCGCCGTTCTTGCCGCCGCCACTGCCGCGGGCGTAGGCGCCGCCGACGCGCCATTGCTCGTCGATGTTCCAGCGCAGGCCCAGGTCGGCGCCGTAGGCATCCACGTCGCCGCTCTGCTTGCCGGCGGCGACGCGCTCGCCGTTCACCGGGACAGTGGTCAGGCGGTCGCGGTTGCCGGTCAGCCAGGTGGCGCTGGCCCAGTAGTTGATGGGCATCTGCGAGCGCCAGTTGTAGCCGTCGCCGTTGGCCTCGATGCCGACCCAGGTGAGGTCGCCGGTGGAGCGCTTGTCCAGCGAGTCGACGGTCTCGCCCGGGTCCGGCAGGCTGCCGCTGTCGTCGGAATGGTGCAGGCGCAGGCCGACCCAGTGCTGTGGCATCCACTGCGTGGAGATATCGCCGAAGACGTGGGTGCGGTCCTTGTCTTCCGGCGCGAGGTCGGTGATGTCGGTGCGGTAGTCGGAGAAGCGCTGGGCAGCGCCGAGGTGGGCGCGCAACAGGGTGGTGTCGAAGGTCCAGTTCAGCGCTTCGATGTTGGTGTCCTGCCACATGCCGCTGTCTTCGCGCAGGCGCTGGCGACCGAAGCGCAGGTGCTCGCCGGGGTATTGGGTGAGGCCGGCGTAATCGACCCAGAATTCGCGCAGGGCCAGGTAGGCGTCGTCGGGCTCGCGCTTGTTGTCGCTGCTGCCGCGGCTGGTGTCGTTGACGTCGTCGTTCTGCAGGGTGTCGGTCTGGATGGTGTCGGTGGCGGCGACCGCCTGGCCCATCACATAGGCGCTCCAGTCACCCCACTGGCCGAAGGCCCAGGGGCGGACGTCCAGGCCGATGCCATTGAGGTCGCCGCCACGGGCGGTGCCCAGGTCGCGGTCGTCCTCGGATTCGGCGGTCACCTTGATGTCGAGGCCGAAGTTCTTCGGCGGCTCTTCTGCCGCGTGGGCGAGGCTGCCCAGGAGGGTGCTGGCCAGGCTCAGGCCGGCGCCGACCATGACGGGGAACAGGCGTGCGCGGCGAACAGCGGTAGCCAGAGCTCGCGGCTTAATCCCTTCGATAAGAGCAAACGGCGGGGTGGTCATCGGGTCAATGCGCTTCATAGGTTTTCTTGTTCCTGATTGTTCTGCAGGAGGCTGACGGTGGCTTGCCAGTTGGCCCCGCGCGCTTGTTCTTCGCGCTTGAGCAACTGCTGGGCCGCAGTGCGGTCGGCCGGTTGTATCTGCGGCTCGATCTGCGCCATCAGGTCACTGGCGGTGGGGACCTGCTGGCGCTGGGCGAGCTCGCCGAACACGTAAGCGTTGACCAGGTTCGGCCGAATGCCACGGCCCTGCGAATACAGCTGTGCCAGGGCCATGTCGGCGCTCGCCTGGCCGGCGCGCGCGGCGATCAGCAGGTGGTCCACGGCCTTTTGCGGGTAGACCTGGCCGAGGAAGCCACGGCGGTAGATCTGGCCCAGGTAGTAGTGCGCCTGGGGCTCGGTGGCGGCGGCCTTGAGCAGGTGCTGTTCGGCTTTCTGCGGTTCCTGCGGCGCCCACTTGCCGTCGTAGTAGAGGCGGCCCAACAGCAGTTCGGCGCGGGGCTGCGCGGCGTCCTGGGCCTTCTTCAGGTAGTCGAGCATCTGGTCGAGGTCGCCCAGGTCGGGGTTGTCGTATTGCAGCTTGGCCAGGCTGACCCAGGCGGCCGGGTAGGTCGGTGCGATCTCGTTGAGCAGCGCTTGCGCGGCCTGCGGGTCGGCGGTGCCGATGTTCGGGTCGGCCAGCACGCCGGCCACCGACTCGACGCGCTCGGACGGAACGCGGCCAGCCTTCCAGCCTGCCTTGAGCGCTTCGATGTGGGCCTTCTGCTTATCCGCGTTGCCCTGTTTCTGGTACACGGTGGCCAGTTCCATCCAGCACACGTCCATGCGGGTCAGCCAGCGCTGGCAGACCTGCTCGACTTCGCCCAGGTGCTGGTCGTAGGTGCCCTGGGTGCGATACAGGATGATCTGCGCGAGGTCGGCCTGCGGCAGGCCCTGGGCGCGCCACTGGTCGATGCGCTGCTGCGGGTTCACGTTCGGCCAGGCCTGTGGGTACTGCAGGTAGAGGACGATCAGCGGAACCAGCGCGCTGTCCTCGCCTTCGTCGAAGGCGCGGGTCAGCAGCTGTTCGGCTTCGCGGTGCTCGGCGTCGGTGCCGCCGGGCTTGGCCGCCAGCCACTTGCCCAGGCGGGCGCGGGCGCGCGGCGAGCTCTCGGCGGCTTCGCGGTAGAGCTTCTCGGCGCGGGCCTGTTCCTCGGGATCGCCGGTGGCGGCCTGCATGTCGGCCAGTCCGACCTGTGCGTCGGCGTAACCCAGGGTCGCCAGGGACTGGAAGTTGGCCTGGGCGGTGGCGATGTCGCCGCGCTCCAGGGCTTCCTGGGCCAGTCGCTGGTCGGGCAGGCCGGCGCAACCGGCGGCCGCGGCGATGGCGAGCGCCAGGGCCAGGTGCGGGGCGTGTCGCAAGACAGGTCGATTCATGCGGGCGGTCCTCTTAGCGGGCGGTGGCCAGGGCCATCGCCTTGTTCAGCAGGGTGCGGCCCGGCAGGCCGCCGATGCTGACTTCAGTCGGGCGACCAGCCATCTGGCTGTCGAGCGGCTGGTCGGGGGTGATCTGCACACGGATTTCCGAGGACAGGTCGCCGTCCACCGGGGCGGTGCGCAGGATGCGGCCGCCGCGCACTTCGGCGTCGCCAGCGACCTGGAAGTTCACGTGGGTGCCGGGGGAGAGCTCGGCGGCGTTGCGGTAGGGGAAGCGCGCCTCGATGGTGGCGTTGCTGTCGCGCGGGGTCAGGGTGAAGATCACGTCGCCCTTGTTGGCGAACTGGCCGTTGGCGACGCGCTGCTCGACCACGCGGCAGTCGCACGGGCTGGTCAGGGTGCCTTTCATCTGGTGGCCGAAGAGCTTCTCGATGTTGCTCGGGTTGAGCTGTTCTTCGGTCAGGTTGCCCTTGAGCAGGTCCAGCAGGTTGGCGGAGAAGGAGGCGATGGGCGCGCCCTTGGCGACGTCGGCGCCCGGCTCCACCAGGCTTTCCACGGTGCCCTCGCGCGGCATGGTGATCTGCTGGCTGGCGACGCTCACCACGCCCGAGTCGGCGTGGGTGACGAAGTACAGGTTGTAGATCTGGTTGAGGATCACCGCGAAGGCGCCGACGCCAACCACGAAGATCGCGGTGCTCACGGTGACCGCGCGGAAGCGGCCGAAGAAGCCCATGCCGCCCGAGCCTGCGCCATGCTTGCGGGCCTTGGTGAAGTTCTCGCGCTGCAGGGTATTGAGCATGTCGCCGACGCTCACGACTTCACCGGCCAGGTAGGAGGTGATGAGGTAGCGCAGGGCGGCGATCTCGCGCGGCTTCAGGTGCTGGAATTCGCAACCCACGCGGGCGCTTTCGCGATCGTACGAGCGCACCTGGAACTCCACTTCCAGGGAGAAGCTGATGCTGTCGATCTGGAACAGCAGCTTGCCCTTGTGCAGGTCGCCGACCTGCACGGGTGTGTTGTTCGCGGCGGTGAACGCGAAGCCGCCGGCGGAGAGGTCCAGCAGACGGGCGTCGACGCCCTCGCGATGGGATCCGATGAAGCGGATGCGGGCGGGCAGCTTCACCCGCGCGTGTTGGCGCTGGGCTTCGGATTCGTGCACGACATTGACGTTGACGGCGGTATTCATGAGGTCGAGTCCTGTTCGTAGCTAAATGGGGGAAGGCTTTGCCAAAAGTGTCTTCAGACGATGGTCAGCAGTACGGCGACGAAAATACTGGCCGCGGAAAAGGTCATGGCTCGCGAGGACCAGGTGTTGAACCAGCGTTGGAAGCTGGCCAGGCCGCGGTCGAGCTTGGTGTTCTGGCGGGTCCACGACTGCTGGTCGAGGCGGAAGAACACGTAGATCTTCACCAGGGCACCGACGATCTGGTTGTAATAGAGGATCGCGGGATAGGCCGGCCCGATGTGGTGCCCCGACAGCGACAGCAGGAGCGTCAGGACGAAGCGGGTGATGCCGATCCACAGCAGGTAGATGAGCAGGAAGGCGATGCTGTACTTGATGCTGGCGATGATCGCGGCGACCAGGCCCAGCAGGCAGGTCCACATCGACAGGCGCTGGTCGAACAGCACCACGCTGGTGAACCAGCCCAGGCGTTGCGGGCCCAGGGCCAGGGCGCGGGAGTTCTGCCGCAGATTGTTGCCGTACCAGCGGAACATCAGCTTGCGGCTGGCCTTGATGAAGCTCTTCTCCGGCGGGTGCTCGACCGTGTTGATCGCCGCATCCGGCACGTAGAAGGTGTCGTAGCCCAGGCGCATCAGGCTGTACCAGCTGGACTTGTCGTCACCGGTGAGGAACTGGAAGCGGCCCAGGCGCCAATGGTCCAGGTGGTCGCTTTCCACGTCGGTGATGAAGTCCGGATCGGTGACCACGGCGGCACGGAATACCGACATGCGCCCGGTCATGGTCAGCACGCGCTTGGACAGGGCCATGGAGCACATGTTGATGTGGCGCTGGGCGAAACGCAGCTTGTGCCACTCGCTCATCACGTAGCTGCCCTGCACTTCGCAGAACTCGTTGGTGGTCAGGCCGCCGACGTTGGGGAAGAGCTTGAACCAGGGCACGGTCTTCTTCACCACGCCGGGCTCCAGCACGGTGTCGCCATCGATCACCGCGACCACCGCGTCTTCGTCCGGCAGGTGACGGGAGATGGCGCGGAAACCATGGGCCAGGCCGTCGCGCTTGCCGGTGCCGGGGATGCGCACGAAGTCGAGCTTCACGTGCTCCGGCGGGTTGAGCTTCTGCCACTGTTGCTTGATCAGCACCTCGTCGGACATCTCGACGATGGAGCACACCACGGTGGTGGGGTAGCCGCAGTGGATGGCTTCTTCGATGACCGAGCGATAGACCATGGAGGTGGTCAGCGCGTCGATACGGAAACTGGTGACCATCAGGAACACGTGGGACGGATCGGCCGCCTCGCCCAGCTTGCGGACCTTGCGGCGGTAGTGCGGATAGACCACGTAAAGGAACAGCATGCCGCGCAGGAAGTGCAGGCCGCCCATGGAGTAGCGCCAGATGCCGACCGCGCCGATCAGCAGCAGGAAGTCCTTGGAGTTGGCGTCGAACACGGTCGGTGGCACCAGCAGTGCCAGCAGCATCAGCAGGCTGAGGAAGACCAGCCAGCCCGTGGCTTCACCGATCACTCGTTTGTAGGTATCCATCGTCGAAATCCGTCTGTCGCTTCTTGGGGCGAGGAGGGAATAGCCGCCGGCGTTCACTTCGGGGCTGCCCTCTCCCTGACCCCCTCCCTGAAGGGAGAGGGGACTGTTCGGTGCAGGATGAAACCGTGGCGTCAGCCTGCAGGGACAACGCTCTCTCCCTTCAGGGAGAGGGCGGGGGAGAGGGCCGGCTCGCGTGCCGATCTCCCCCGCAGGTGCTGCTTGCGCTTACCAGCAGATGCCTTCGGCGCGCTCATCGGTGACGCTGGGCATGAAGCCGATCAGGTCGACGACCTTCTTGCCTTCGGGCGCCTGCTTCACCACGTCGACGAACAGCTCGTCGCCGTTGCCCAGTACCAGGACGTCGGAGGACTTCACGACGGCGTCCAGGTCGGAGACCAGCAAGGAAGAAACGTGCGGGATCTTTGATTCGATGTACTCCTTGTTCGCGCCATGGACGCGGGCGTACTCGACGTTGCGGTCGAAGATCTGCAGCTCGTAGCCCTTGCCGATGAGCATCTCGGCCAGTTCCACCAGCGGGCTTTCGCGCAGGTCGTCGGTGCCGGACTTGAACGACAGGCCGAGCAGGCCGACCTTGCGGCTGCCATGGGCGGCGATGATGTCGAAGGCCTTCTGCACCTGGTGCTGGTTGCTGCGCATGATCGAGCCGAGCATCGGGTGCTCGATGTCCAGCTGGCTGGCGCGGTAGGTGAGGGCGCGCACGTCCTTGGGCAGGCAGGAGCCGCCGAAGGCGAAGCCGGGCTTCATGTAGTAGCGCGACAGGTTCAGCTTGCGGTCCTGGCAGATCACGTCCATCACTTCGCGGCCATCGACGCCGACGGCCTTGGCGATGTTGCCGATCTCGTTGGCGAAGGTGACCTTGGCGGCGTGCCAGACGTTGCAGGTGTACTTGATCATCTCCGCGACCTCGATGGTCTTGCGGATGATCGGCGCGTCCAGCTCGCGGTAGATCTCTTCGAGCAGGTCGCCGGTCTGGGCGTCCAGTTCACCGATGACGGTCATGGGCGGGAAATCGTAGTCCTTGATCGCGGTGGATTCGCGCAGGAACTCCGGGTTGGTGCCCACGCCGAAATCGGCGCCGGCCTTCTTGCCCGAGCAGTCCTCGATGATCGGAATCACTACGTTGTTCACGGTGCCCGGCAGCACGGTGCTGCGCACGACCACGGTGTGGCGCTCCTTCTTCTCGCGGATGGCGTAGCCGATCTCGCGGCAGACGGACTCGATGTAGCCCAGGTCCAGATCGCCATTCTTCTTGCTCGGGGTGCCGACGCAGATGAACGACACGTCGGTGTCCAGTACGGCCTTCTTGAAGTCGGTGGTGCCCGACAGGCGACCGGTGCGGATGCCCTGCTCGAGCAGAGGCTCCAGGCCCGGTTCGACGATGGGCGACTTCCCGTTGTTGATCAGATCGATCTTGGTGGTGGAGACATCCACCCCAACGACTTCGTGGCCTCGTGCGGACAGGCAGCCGGCACATACTGCGCCAACATACCCAAGACCAAAGATGCTGATACGCATCGCATTCACCTCTTCAATGGTCGAACTGTTTAGAGTTGCCCTGTGGGGCGCTTTTTAAAGGTTGCAAGAACCCCCGAAGTTCACTGTTCAAGTGTCCTTCGTACTTCCTTCCAGGCAGGCATGGGAATCGAGTGCTAAACTTTCGAGCACAGTCTCGGTGCAAACTCTGAATGTTTGCCCTGTTATGTTTCAGACGGTTTGCAAAGTTGGTGCAAAGTCCGCCTGGCGTGCTCCAGTCTGGTTAGATGATTGCCTCGTCATCTGAAAAGTTCAGTTATTTCATGAGGTTGCAGTTCTGGTTAGGAATGGCTAGTGCCAGACGGAATAACCTTGGAACTGAAACTCCAACTTTCCATCGAGGCACTTTCGCATTGCCATCGATGGTCGTTGCGCAAATAGGATTTATCCGTAAGTCGGTTAGTTCCTTCCGCCCATCCCGCCTCTGAAATCATTTGAAATATCCAATTGATATCACTTGATGCTGCGCTGATGGCAAACCACGGCTTTTTTTGCTCAATGCAAAGTGCATGGTGCGTGAAAGTTCCATTGAATTTTTCGTTAAAAACGACCGGCTATCGTCGTCAATACATTCGTTCAGCTCCCGTTCAGCTTTCCATCTTGCAAACTGCAATCGTGAAATGCATGTCATGGCCAAGGGCTGTTACTGGCCAATGGATTACAAGGCGGGTAGCGAATCAGGACGATTTCCATCCTTAGGACCGGTCCGGATGCTCGAAAAAATTTCTCACGATTAATCCTGAAGCAGACGAACGGTCATTTTGACCGTTTTGTACGTGTGGTCTTCAAGGGGTGTTTTGGGCATAAAACGTACAAATCCGCCACTCTGGAGCGGGTGGTCTTATGGTCAATGGCTTACAGGCCACTTGGAATCAGCGGAAATTCAGGAGGCGAACCGGCGTGGGCAATCTGCGCTGGGCGACCCCGGTACGAGCTTGCTGGCGAATCGAACAGGCGCCCCGGCTGGTTTTTGGCGCGGAAACGAAAACGGGAGCCTCAAGGCTCCCGTTTGGTGCAGCAGGCAGGGCGAATCAATCGTCGGCGTGGTCGCGCAGGAACACCAGCTGGTCGGCCTTGGAGTGCTCGGCGCTGTACGCATAGCCCGCGTAGTTGAAGTCCTTCAGGCCTTCGGGGTGGGTAAGGCGTTCCTTGATCACGTAGCGCGCCATCATCCCGCGGGCCTTCTTGGCGTAGAAGCTGATGATCTTGTACTGGCCGTTCTTCAGGTCCTTGAACTCGGTGTCGATCACCCGTGCGTTGAGGGCCTTGCGCTTCACCGCACCGAAGTATTCGTTGGACGCCAGGTTCAGCAGTACGTCGTCGCCCTGTTCGGCCAGGGACTCGTTCAGCCAGCCGCTGATGCGCTCGCCCCAGAAGGCGTAGAGGTCCTTGCCCCGGCCGTTGGCCAGCTTGGTGCCCATTTCCAGGCGATACGGCTGCATCAGGTCCAGCGGGCGCAGCACGCCATAGAGGCCGGAGAGCATGCGCAGGTGGCGCTGGGCAAAAGCGAAGTCGGCTTCGCTGAAGTCCTCGGCCTGCATGCCGGTATAGACGTCACCCTTGAAGGCCAGCAGCGCCTGCTTGGCGTTGGCGGGGGTGAAATCCGGGTGCCAGCTACCGAACCGCGCGGCGTTGAGACCGGCCAGCTTGTCCGACAGGTGCATCAGCTCGGCGATCTGCGCCGGGGTCAGTTCCCGCAGGATGCCGATCAGCTCCTGGGCATCGTCCAGATGCTCGGGCAGGGTGAAGCGCTGCGTCACCGGCGCGGTGTCGTAGTCCAGGGTCTTGGCGGGGGAAATCACCATCAGCATCGTGCGGTCTCCTACAAGCGAGCGGCGATTGTAAGGAGTCGCGGGCGTTGGCTCCACCTATGGGGACGATTAGCGTCGGGTGAGTTTGGAAAGACATCTATAGAGGTGGGCGGGGAGGGACGGCATTCGGTACGAGTACCGGGGTAGATGCTGCATGCGGGGCTAAGAGGCTGATCTGCCGAAAAAAGAGGAGGGCGTTACTAGGGGTAGGACTCCTAAAACTAGCGCTGTCCGAGGCCGTCGCCAAGGTATTTCGTCGTACGACGAAAAAAACCTTCTTAGGAAGGAAAAAGACTTTTTATCGTCATGTTTTTTCCTGTATTTCTGGAGTCGTAGACCGCCGAACCCTGCAGACAGGTGGCGGCCCCGGCCCGGCCAGTCCCTTGTATGCAGTGCTCTCGAATCCTGCCGATCCCAGGAGCCCGAGAGCCGGTGGCTCACCGCACGGCGGAGCGCTGTAAAGGCATTCCGTCGTAACGCTCCTACAAGAGGTGACCTGCGTATGGATGACCACGGACGCTCCCGCCCCACCCAGCCCACCCTGTACGTCCTCGACACCAACGTCCTGATCCACGATCCCAACGCCTTGCTGAACTTCCAGGAGCACCACGTCGCGATCCCGATGACGGTGCTGGAGGAACTGGACAAGCTCAAGACCGGCAAACACACCGTGGCCGCGGAATGCCGCCAGGCGATCCGC
The DNA here is from genome assembly GCF_022380625.1 of Pseudomonas sp. DP-17. Classification (NCBI taxonomy): domain Bacteria; kingdom Pseudomonadati; phylum Pseudomonadota; class Gammaproteobacteria; order Pseudomonadales; family Pseudomonadaceae; genus Pseudomonas; species Pseudomonas sp. DP-17. Next base: position 957,717 of record NZ_JAKSXG010000001.1, on the reverse strand, counting down.
CTGATCGATTCGGTGCTGGGCGAAGCCTCGCCCGAGCAGGTAGAGGATGGCGTGCCCATCCAGCGCGGCAAGAGCGGGCCGTGCGGCAGCCTGTCGATCCTCATGAGCAAGCGCGCCGAGCCGATCACCTGGCTGCCCGAACACCTCAACGACAACAAGATCATCAACCAACTGGTGGAGCTGAAGAGTCGCCATAGCAGCAAGCGCGTGGTGCTGGTCACCAAGGACATCAACATGCGCCTGAAGGCGCGCGCCTGCGGGGTGTTCGCCGAGGACTACCACACCGACCAGCTGGTCGATGACATCAACCTGTTGTCGCGTGGCTACCACTCGCTGAGCGGGTCGTTCTGGGACCGCGTCAGCAAGGTGGAGACCCGCCAGGATCGAGGACGCACCTGGCACCGCGTGCAACTCACCGACAATCTGCCGGCGGTGCACATCAACGAGTTCATCGTCGACGAGCAGGGTTTCGTCGGCTGGATCAAGGGCATCGACCAGGACGAGCTGACCATCCTCGACCTGCACCAGGAACCGCTGCTGCACCAGGAAGCCTGGGGCCTGCGGCCGCGCGACGTATACCAGTCGCTGGCGCTGTACGCGCTGCTGGACCCGGACATCCATCTGGTCAACCTGTCCGGCGCTGCCGGCTCGGGCAAGACCATCCTCGCCCTGGCCGCCGCCATCGAGCAGACCATGGTCACCAAGCGCTACAAGCGCATCATCGCCACCCGCAGCGTGCAGGGCCTGGACGAGGACATCGGCTTCCTGCCCGGCACCGAAGCCGAGAAGATGGAGCCCTGGCTCGGCGCGATCACCGACAACCTCGAAGCGCTGCATTCGGACGATGAATGCACCCATGGCAGCGTCGACTACATCCTCAGCAAGGTGCCGCTGCAGTTCAAATCGCTGAACTACATCCGCGGCCGCAGCTTCCAGCAGAGCCTGATCCTGATCGACGAATGCCAGAACCTCACCCCGCACCAGATGAAGACCATCATCACCCGCGCGGGCAACGGTTCGAAGGTGGTCTGCCTGGGCAACCTGGCGCAGATCGATACACCCTACCTGTCGGCCACCAGCTCCGGCCTGACCTACCTGACCGAACGCTTCAAGGACTTCCCCCATGGCGTGCACGTGACCCTGCAAGGGGTTCCGCGCTCGGTGCTGGCGGAGTTCGCCGAAGCGCACATGTAAGCCTTCCGCTTACTCAGCAGGGCCCGCCATCTGGCGGGCCTTCTATTTCCCGGATACGTCCGGTGTAAACGAAGGCTGAGGCCTGCACGGTTTGCTCCCTCTCCCTTCAGGGAGAGGGCTGGGGAGAGGGTGGAGAAGTTCAGCCAGTTTTCGGCGTTGAAGCTGACCCTGTTCCCCCTCCCTAACCCTCCCCCTGAAGGGAGAGGGAACCGTTGGGCAGAAGGCGCAAGCTGGCAGCCAGTCGGACATACCGTCGAACAGGGTGCGGACAGAGAGACTTGAACTCTCACCGCACATATACCTCTTCTTGTATACAATCCTCCCCCCAACGCGCCGCTCGCCGGTCTGCCAGCCCCGCGTGTCGAGGTTAAACTGTTCCCCTGATTCTCCGGAGAGTGCCCACCCGTGCTGACCCATCTCGATTCCCAGGGCCGCGCCAACATGGTCGATGTCACCGAAAAAGCGGTGACGTCCCGTGAGGCCGTGGCCGAAGCCCGGGTGCGCATGCTCCCGGCCACCCTGCAACTGATCCAGGACGGCGGCCACCCCAAGGGCGACGTGTTCGCCGTGGCGCGCATCGCCGGCATCCAGGCGGCGAAGAAGACCCATGAACTGATCCCGCTGTGCCACCCGCTACTGCTCACCAGCGTGAAGGTCGAACTGGCCGCCGAGGGTGAAGACACCGTGCACATCGTCGCCCGCTGCAAGCTGGCCGGACAGACCGGCGTGGAGATGGAAGCGCTGACCGCCGCCAGCGTCGCCGCGCTGACCATCTATGACATGTGCAAGGCCGTGGACCGCGGCATGACCATCGAAGGCGTGCGCCTGCTGGAGAAGCTCGGCGGCAAGAGCGGGCACTACGTTGCTGCACAAGGCGCAGCAGGAGACACCCCATGATCCGCGTGCAGTACTTCGCCCGCTACCGTGAAGCCCTCGGCCTGGATGGCGAGCAACTGAACTGGAGCCAGTCCCTGGGCAGCCTGGACGACCTGCGGCGCCTGCTGCTGGAGCGCGGTGGTGCCTGGGACGTACTCGGCGAGCAGAACCTGATGTGCGCGCGCAACCAGGAGCTGTGCTCCCTGGACGAGCCCCTCGCCGACGGCGACGAGGTGGCCTTCTTCCCCACCGTGACCGGAGGCTGAAGCCATGGCGATCCGCGTCCAGCCGGCGGCGTTCGATCCGGGCGCCGAACTCAACGCGATGCATGCCGCCAACGTCGGCGTCGGTGCGGTGGTCGGCTTCGTCGGCTACGTGCGTGATTTCAACGACGGCCGCGAAGTGGGTGGCATGTTCCTCGAACACTACGCCGGCATGACCGAGAAGGCGCTGGCGAAGATCGAGGCCGAGGCCAACGAGCGCTGGCCGCTGTTGCGCCTGGAAATCCTCCACCGCATCGGCCGCCTGGAGCCGGGCGAGCCCATCGTCTTCGTCGGCGCCGCCAGTGCGCACCGCCAGGCGGCCTTCGATGCCTGCAACTTCGTCATGGACTACCTGAAGACCCGCGCGCCGTTCTGGAAGAAGGAAGACACCACCGACGGCCCGCGCTGGGTCGAGGGCCGTTGCAGCGACCAGGCTGCCGCCGACCGCTGGGAGCGGTGAGCCCGCGCTGATGGCGATGCCCCGCACGCGCCGGGGCTGTACCTCCTAGGAGGAATGGGCTGCAAGGAGGAAGGGGCGCAGGCTGGCGCCAGCCCTTTTTGCTCCGCATCGGAGAGCCCCTCATGAGCCATCTCAGCACCCCGGACTTCCAGCCGCTGGAGATCGCTGTCCTCACCGTCAGCGATACCCGCAGCCTGCACAACGACACCTCCGGCCAGGCCCTGGTGACCTCGCTGCAACGCGCCGGACATGCCCTCGCCGAACGCCAGCTGGTGATCGACGACATCTACCAGATCCGCGCGGTGGTTTCGGCCTGGATCGCCGACCCCAAGGTCCAGGTCGGCCTGATCACCGGCGGTACCGGCTTCACCGCCCGCGACAACACCCCGCAAGCCGTCGCCCCTCTGCTCGAGCGCACCGTGGACGGCTTCGGCGAGCTGTTCCGGCAGATTTCCCGCGAGGAAATCGGCACCTCCACGATCCAGTCCCGCGCCATCGCCGGCATCACCAACGGCACGCTGATCTGTTGCCTGCCCGGTTCCACCGGCGCCTGCCTGACCGCCTGGGAAAAGATTCTCTTGCAGCAGCTCGACAGCCGCACCAAACCCTGCAATTTCGTCCCCCATCTCAAGCGCCTGCCCGAGCGCCCGGTGCTGGCCTGCGGTACGCGCTCATGAGCGCCTGCGGCTGTTCCGGCACCGGGTTGCGCCCGGTGGACGAGGCCATCGCCGCACTGATGGAGTTCGTTCCCCTGCCGCCGCCCACCGTGCGCGTCGACCTGGAAAACGCCCTGGGCCGCATCCTCGCCGAGGACATCCACTCACCCATCGACCTGCCGCTTTGGGACAACAGCGCGATGGACGGCTACGCCCTGCGCAGCGCAGACATGGGACCGGCAGGCGCACGGCTGAAAATCGCCGGCTGCATTGCTGCCGGCGATGCTGCCCGGGTCGAGCTGCAACCCGGACAGGCCATGCGCATCTTTACCGGCGCGCCTTTGCCGCCGGGAGCGGACAGCGTGAGCGCCCAGGAAGACTGCGAGGTCGAAGGCGACTGGCTGCAGGTACCCGTGGTCGAGCACGGCAGCCATGTTCGCCGTCGCGGCGAAGAGCTGTGTGAAGGCGACGCCTTGCTGAGTGCCGGGAAGAAACTGCGCGCCCAGGACCTCGGCTTGATGGCCAGCGTCGGCCTGGATCGCGTCAGCGTCTATCGCCCGCTGCGCGTCTGCCTGCTGAGCAGCGGCGACGAGCTGCGTGAGCCCGGTGAGTCCCTTGCCCCAGGGCAGATCTACAACGCCAACCGCTTCAGCGTTGGTGCATTGCTGCGCGGCTGGGGCATCGAGGTACATGACTACGGTGTGCTCGCCGACACCCTGGCAGCCAGCCGCGATGCGCTGAGCCTCGCCGCGTCCGAATGGGATGTGCTGATCACCAGCGGCGGGGTATCGGTGGGCGACCGCGACTACCTCAAGCAGGCGATCCGCGAGCTGGGCGAGCTGCACCTGTGGAAGCTGAAGATGCAGCCGGGCAAGCCGCTGGCATTCGGCAGCATCGCCGGCAAACCGTGGATCGGCCTGCCGGGGAATCCGGCTGCCGCGCTGGTCACCGCCCTGGTGGTGGCGCGTCCCTTCCTCTGGCGTGCCCAGGGACGTCGTGTGGTCGATTCCCTGCCGGTCACGTTACCGGCGGGCTTCGACTGGCCCAAGGCCAACTCGCGGCGCCAGTACCTGCGCGCGCGCCTGGAGCTTGGCGGCGATGGCGTCGCACGCATCTGCCTGCACCCGCAGCAGGGCTCGGCCATGCTGCGCGCAGCGAGCTGGGCCGATGGCCTGGCGGTGGTGGAGGCCGGGCGCGCTGTGCACGCCGGTGAGCCGCTGCCTTTCCTGTCTTTCAGCGAACTCGGCGCCTGACGCCGTTCCCGGCTGCCGGCGGGGGCCGGCGGCCTCCGCACTGCCCGGGGGAAGCATGCAACTGGTCTGCCCGGCGGGAAGTCTGCCCGCCTTGAAATCGGCCCTGCGCGAAGGCGCCGACGCCATCTACGTCGGCTTTCGCGATGACACCAACGCCCGGCACTTCGCCGGCCTCAACCTCGATGACCGCCAGCTGCGCCAGGGCGTGGAACTTATCCACAGCGCCGGCAAGCAGATGTACGTGGCGGTCAACACCTATCCCGGCGCGGCCGGCTGGGCTCGCTGGCAACGCGCCGTGGACCACGCTGCGGACCTGGGCGTGGATGCACTGATCGCCGCCGACTGCGCGGTGCTCGGCTACGCCGCCAGGCGCCACCCGAACCTCGCCCTGCATCTCTCGGTGCAGGGCTCGGCGACCAACGTGGCGGCGCTGGCGTTCTACCACGAGCGCTACGGCATCCGCCGCGCCGTGCTGCCGCGCGTGCTGTCGCTGGCGCAGGTGCGCCAGGTGGCGGCGAACAGCCCGGTGCCCATCGAAGTCTTCGCCTTCGGCAGCCTGTGCATCATGGCCGAGGGACGCTGCCACCTGTCCTCCTATGTCACCGGCGAGTCGCCGAATCTCTGCGGCGTCTGTTCGCCGGCGAAGGCGGTGCGCTGGAGCGAGGAGCCCGAAGGGCTGACCTCGCGTCTCAATGACGTACTGATCGACCGTTATGCGCCGAATGAGCCGGCAGGCTACCCGACCCTGTGCAAGGGCCGCTTCGTGGTCAACGGCGAACGCTTCCATGCCCTGGAAGAACCCACCAGCCTGAACACCATCGACCTGATTCCACAGCTGGCGGAAATCGGCGTGGCGGCAGTGAAGATCGAGGGTCGGCAACGCAGCCCGGCCTATGTCGAGCAGGTCACCCGCGTCTGGCGCCAGGCGCTGGATGCGTGGCAACGCGCCCCCGAGAACTACCGCGCCCTGACGCAGTGGCAGGACGCCCTGGACAAGCTCTCCGAAGGCCACCAGACCACCCTGGGCGCCTACCATCGTTCCTGGCAGTGAGGACCTCGTGATGAAACTCAGCCTGGGACCGGTGCTGTTCTACTGGGACCGCCGGACACTCCTGGATTTTTATGCGCAGATGGCCGAGCAGCCGCTGGATGCCATCTACATCGGCGAAACCGTCTGCTCCAAACGCCGCGCCATGTCGCTGGACAACTGGTTGGGCCTGGGGCGCGAGCTGCAGCAGCAGAGTGGGGCGCAGATATTCATCTCGGGCCTGGCGTTGATCGAGGCGGCGTCCGAGCTGTCGTCACTGCGACGTCTCTGCGCCAACGGCGAGCTGCAGGTCGAGGCGAGCGACATGGGCGCGGTGCAGATGCTTTCCAGTCTGGGCGTCGAATTCGTCGGCGGCCCGGCGCTCAACGTCTACAACGGCTACACCCTGGCGGAGCTGCATGGCGCCGGGCTGCGTCGCTGGGTGCCGCCGGTGGAATGCTCGGGCGAGCAGATCCACGCGGTGATCGAACAGGTCCGCAGGCTGGGCATCCACGATGTGGAAACCGAAGTGTTCGCCTACGGCCACCTGCCGTTGGCCTACTCGGCGCGCTGCTTCACCGCACGGGCGGAGAACCGGCCCAAGGACGACTGCCAGTTCTGCTGCCTGAACTACCCCGAAGGCATGCCGATGCTGAGCCAGGAAGGCATGCCGCTGTTCACGCTCAACGGCATCCAGACGATGTCCGGCGAGGCCAGCAACCTGCTGGCGGACTATGCCTCGCTGCGCGATTGTGGCGCCGACCTGCTGCGCCTGAGCCCTCGGGCCGAAGGCATGGTGGACGTCGTGCAGGCCTTCGACCGCGTGCGCAAGGGCGCCGCGCCGCCGCTGGCGGTGGAGGGTTGCAACGGATACTGGCATGGCCGGCCGGGCATGCTGCGCAGCGATGAGGTGAACCTGTGCTGACACTCGAATCCGGCGCCCTGCGCGCCGCCGACCGCCTGCTGCCGCTGGCCGCGCGCATCCCCCCCGGCTTGCAGCGAGCGGTGCTCCAGCGTGCCGCCAACCGCCTGTTCGCCGAGTCCTTGGCGGACGGTGCTTTCGACATCCTCGACGGCCACTGGCTGCGTTTGCAGGTGAGCGATCTGGGGCTCGCCTGGAGCCTCACGCGTGGCCGTGACGGCCTGCGCTTCGCCGATGCCTGCGCGCCCAGCGTGACCATCCGCGGCAGCTGGCGCGACTTCCTGCTGCTGGCGGGCCGGCAGGAAGACCCGGACACGCTGTTCTTCCGTCGTCGCCTGGTGATCGAGGGCGACACCGAGCTGGGCCTGGCGGTGAAGAACCTGATCGACAGCCTCGACCCGGACAGCCTGCCGGCCTGGCTGTGGAGCGCCATGCGCCGCGCGAGCCGGGTGGTGCAGGAGAACGCCTGAGCGGCTTTTCGTAGGATGGGTGGAGCTTGCGATGCCCGTGCTGTCCTGGCACGCCAATCGATGGGTATCGCTGCGCTCCGCCCATCCTGCGTCGGCGTCTGTTCTTCCGTCCTGCGCGGTGGCGGCTCAGGCCGGCATGCGCACGAGAAACTGCAGCTCCTCGTAGAGCATCTCGAAGTCCTGAACCGGCGCATCCTGCCCGTAGCGTTTCTTCAGGCCGTATTCGGTCAGGGTGATCTCGTGCTCGGCCTTTACCCCGTGGCGCGCCAGACAGTTCTGCACGCAATGCAGGTGACAGCCGTCCACCGCAATGATCGGTCGGCCGGAACAGGCCTTCTTCACCAGCGCCGGCACGTCGCCGCCGACTCCCGCGATGCAGGACATCTCCGCCAGGCCGTCACGGTCCAGGCGCAGGGCGAGGTCGTTGGCCAGCTGTGCAAGATTCGAGCAGCCGGAGCAGGAATAGACGAGGGGCAGATGGGGCGAGGGCGGCATGGGGACCTCCAGGGTGAGTCCCGCAGTGTCCCGCCGCCGTGGGGCGGCGCGACATGATCTGAATCAAGCGGGCGAACTGGTTACTACCAGGGAGGTAGGGCGCATGAAGCGGAACGTTCTATCCGCCGTCTGGCCCGATAGCGGATAAAGCCGTTGGCGTTATCCGCCCTGCAAAGTGCGGCTGCCATCGAGGTCAGACGAGGTGGTTCTCCACCGCCCAGACCGCAGCTTCCACACGTGAGCGCATGCCCAGCTTGTGCAGCACTCGCTTCACGTGGACCTTCACGGTGCCTTCGGTGATGTCGAGTTTGCGCGCGATCATCTTGTTGCTGTAGCCGTGGGCGAGTTGGCGGAGGATCTGCCGCTCGCGGTCGGTGAGTTCCTCGATGCCCTTGGGGCGGTCGTCGCCGCGCAGGGCCTGGGCCAGCACCTGGGTCAGCTGCGGGCTGATGGTGAGCTGGCCGGTGGCGGCCTGGCGGATGTGCTCCAGCAGGCGCTCGGGCTCCATGTCCTTGAGCAGGTAGCCGTCGGCGCCGGCGCGCAGCACGTTGATCACGTCGTTGCGGTCATCGGAGACGGTGAACACCACGATGCGCGCGTCCTCGCCGTTCTCGCGCATGGCGCGCAGGGTGTCGAGGCCGGTCATGCCCTTCATGTTGAGGTCGAGCAGGATCATGTCAGGCTCCAGCTCCGCCGCCATGCGCAGCGCTTCCTCACCGCTGCCGGCTTCGCCCACCACTTCCAGGTCGTCCTCGAATTCCAGTAGCTGGACCACACCCTTGCGCATCATCGGGTGGTCGTCGACGAGCAGGATGCGCGCGCGGTCATCGGTGGGGGCGGCCGTCATGGGTGGGTCTCCGGATACTGCGACAGGGGTTTGTGGGTGAAGCGCACGCTGACCCGAGTGCCTTGCGGTTCGCGCGGGGCGATGGCGAAGGTGGCTTCCAGGGTCTGGCTGCGCTCCCGCATGATGCTAAGCCCGTAGTGCCCGTTGCGGCTCTGCGCTGGGTCAAAGCCGACGCCGTCATCGTCCACGGTGATGCACACCTGGTCCTCGGCATCCTCGAACAGGGTGACTGTCGCGTGGTTTGCCTGGGCATGCCGTACCACGTTGGACAGGGCCTCGCGGACGATCTGCAGGATATGGATTTCCTCGTTGGGGTTGAGCGGAATGTGCGCCAGACGGTTATCCAGCTCGATGGCAAGCCCGCCGCGCTCGCCGAACTCCTCCACGGTTTTCACCAGCGCCGCTTCCAGGCTGGATTGCTCCAGGCTCAGGCGGAAGGTGGTGAGCAGTTCGCGCAGCTGACGGTAGGCGCCGTTGAGGCCTTCGCGCAGCTCGTCGAGAGTTTCGTCGATCTTCTGCGCAGGCACGTCACGCTTGAGCAGGGTGGCCAGGCGGCTGACCTGGATCTTCAGGTAGGACAGCGACTGCGCCAGCGAGTCGTGAAGCTCGCGGGCGATGGTGCTGCGCTCGGCGAACAGCGCCAGGCGGTTCTCCTGTTCCTGTTGCAGGGACAGGGCGAAGGTGCGCGCGATGTTGTCGCAGAAGCCCTCGACGAACTGCTGCTGCCAGTCTTCCAGGCGGCCGTCGGCGGTCTCGATGAACAGCTCGCCGAAGCGGTGCTCGCCGATGGACAACGGCTGCATCAGCAGCGGGTTGATGCCACGGATCGGGTTGTTGCAGTGGTCGGCCTGGGCGCGGCACTCACCGCAATTGCCCTGCAGGCAGAAGCTCCCGGTGATGCCGTCGGTGGTCAGGGAGGAATAGGCGCGCTCGACCCCGTCCTTGTTCAGGCACAGCGTTACCTTGCCGGCCTGCAGCACGCGTTCGAGCTGGTTGAGCAGCGGCTGCAGCGAGCGTTCGTCGTACGGGTCCTGGCCCAGGCGGCGGGCGCTGTCATAGAGCAGCTCCAGGCGCTGGTGACTGTTGGAAAGATCGCGGGTCTTGTCTTCCACCCGTGCTTCCAGCTCGCGATAGCTGGCCTGCAGCTCCTCGGCCATCTGGTTGAAGCGTTCGCCCAGTTGGCTCAACTCGTCCTCGCCGCTGCTACTGACCCTGGCGTCGAGGTCACCCTCGCCCAGGCGGCGGGCCGTGGTGGTGAGCTCGCGCAGCGGGCCGACGACGTGGTAGCTCAGGTCGTAGAGACTGATGAATACCACCAGCAGGCTGAGAAACAGGCACAGGCCCTGCACTGTGCTGAGCAGTTGCGAACGGTGTTCGGCGTTGCGCTGCAGCGTGCCGACAAAGCCGTCGATGTGCCCGACGAAGGTGTCGAGGGTGGCCAGGGCTGGCGCTTCGGAGAGATCGAGGCTCCGCAGTTCCTTGCGCAACTGGTCGTGCTGCTGGCGGATCGGCGCGTCGGCGTTGGAGCGGCGCAGCAGCCGGGTGATTTCATCGTTGTCCAGGCGGGCGGCGAGGGTTGATTGCAGGGCCTGGCGGTTGATCGGCGACGGGTCCAGCGCCAGGCGGTAGGTGAGCATCCGTAGTGAGCCGGCCTGGTTGATCACCGCCGCGTCCTGGTGCGAGTAGTCGGCGAACAGCAGTGCGCTGAACATGCCGGCCAATGCCAGGGAGACCAGCAGAGTGAGGTAGCAGCCGAAGCGCACGACGATGGATTTGCGCAGGGAAGGGCGTCCGGAGGGGGGACTACCCACAAAGAATCGGTCGTTGCCGGAAGGCTCGGCAGTGTGTGCCGTATTCATGGTAAATGCCTTTTAAAACAATAGGTTAAGCATTCATATCGGGGATACCCACTAGGAGGTAGCGGCGCGCATCTGCTCATGAATCGCCCTTTCGCTCATTGATGGCGATCAAGAGAAGGCGACTAGTCCTTACCTAACGTGCGGGCAAAGGCTGTCAGGAAGTGAGCTTAGCCATGTTGTCCCACCGTCAGAAACAGTACTCCGTGCTCGGTATGAGCACACTGGCGTTCGCCGTGAACTTCGCGGTCTGGACGATGTTTTCGATCATCGGTATCCGCATCAAGGAGGAGCTGGGGCTGTCCGAAGCCCAGTTCGGCCTGATGGTGGCGCTGCCGATCCTTACCGGTTCGCTGGTGCGCCTGCCGCTGGGGCTGATCACCGACCGCTTCGGCGGGCGCATCGTGTTCTTCATCCACATGCTGCTGGTGGCCATCCCGATCTACGGCCTGGCCTTCGCCACCCTCTACTGGCATTACCTGGTGCTGGGCCTGTTCGTCGGCCTGGCCGGTGGCTCCTTCGCCGTGGGCATCGCCTACACCTCCTCGTGGTTCGAGAAGGAGCGCCAGGGCACCGCCATGGGCATCTTCGGCGCCGGCAACGCGGGCGCGGCGATCACCAACCTGGTGGCGCCGATGATCGTGGTCGCTTTCGGCTGGCGCATGGTCCCGCAGATCTACTCGGTGGCCATGCTGGTGACCGCGCTGCTGTTCTGGTTCTGCACCTGGACCGACCCGGCCCACGCCAAGGGCGGCGACGCCGACCCGAGCCGTCCGCGCCCGACCCTGGCCAAGCAGCTGGCGCCGCTGGGCGAGCTGCGCGTGTGGCGCTTCGGCCTGTACTACTTCTTTGTCTTCGGCGGCTTCGTTGCCCTCGCCCTGTGGCTGCCCAAGTACTACATCGCCGAATACGGCCTGGACCTGCGCACCGCGTCCTTCATCACCATGCTGTTCACCCTGCCGTCGGGCCTGATCCGCGCCCTGGGCGGCTGGTTCAGCGACCACTACGGCGCTCGGGCGGTGAACTGGGGCGTGTTCTGGATCTGCCTGGTCTGCCTGTTCTTCCTGTCCTACCCGCCGACCACCATGACCATCCATGGCATCAAGGGCGACGTCAGCCTCGGCATCGGCCTGAACGTCTGGCTGTTCACCTTCCTGGTGTTCGTCGTGGGCATCGCCCAGGGCTTCGGCAAGGCCAGCGTGTACCGGATCATCCACGACTACTACCCGCAGAACATGGGCACGGTCGGCGGCATGGTCGGGGTCATTGGCGGCCTTGGCGGCTTCTGCCTGCCGATCCTGTTCGGCTACGCCGCCGACCACATTGGCGTGCGCTCCTCCTGCTTCATGTTGCTGTTCGGCCTCACCGTGATCTGCATGGTCTGGATGCACTACGCGATCAAGCAGCAGCAACGCCTCGACGGCCAGGCCCGGGCGGCCGACGTCGACGCTACTCCCATTCCTTCCAAATCCTGAGGTAGTGCCGTCATGGGCATGATCAATTCCCAACTCAAAGCCGCCAGCGGTCCGCTGCTGATCGACTGGCGCCCCGAGGATCCCGAGTTCTGGGCGCGCAGCGGCAAGCGTATCGCCGCGCGCAACCTGTGGATCTCGATCCCCGCGCTGCTGCTCGCCTTCGCCGTATGGATGATCTGGAGCACCGTCACCGTTCGCCTGAACGCCGCCGGCTTCAGCTTCAGCAACGACCAGTTGTTCCTGCTTGCCGCGCTGCCGTCGATCTCCGGTGCGACCCTGCGGATCTTCTATTCCTTCATGGTGCCGATCTTCGGCGGCCGGCGTTGGACGGCACTGTCCACGGCCTCGATGCTGATTCCGTGCCTCTGGCTGGGTTTTGCCGTGCAGGACCCGACCACTCCCTACTGGGTGTTCGCCTGTATCGCGCTGCTGTGCGGTTTCGGCGGCGGCAACTTTGCCTCCAGCATGTCCAACATCAGCTTCTTCTACCCCAAGAGCCAGCAAGGCACTGCCCTGGGCCTGAACGCCGGCCTGGGCAACCTGGGCGTCTCGGTGATGCAGTTCGCCGTACCGCTGGCCGTGGCCGGTGGCCTGTTCGGCGCTTTCGGTGGCGAGCCGCAGCAGCTGTCCGACGGCGGTCGGCTGTTCCTGCAGAACGCTGGCTGGATCTGGGTGCCCTTCATCGCCGCAGTCTCGGTGGCCGCCTGGTTCGGCATGAACGACATCGCCGATGCCAAGGCCTCCTTCCTTGAGCAGTCGGTGATCTTCAAGCGTAAGCACAACTGGCTGATGTGCTGGCTGTACGTGGCCACCTTCGGCTCGTTCATCGGCTTCTCCGCCGGCTTCGCCATGCTCAGCAAGACCCAGTTCCCGGACATCAACCCATTGCAGTACGCCTTCCTCGGCCCGCTGGTAGGAGCCCTGAGCCGGCCGCTGGGCGGCTGGCTGGCCGACAAGTTCGGCGGCGCGCGCATCACCCTGTGGAACTACGCGGCGATGATCGCCGGTGTGTTCGCCGTGATCAGTTTCCTGCCGGGTGCGAACGGCGCTGGCAGCTTCTTCGGCTTCCTCGGTTCCTTCATTGCGCTCTTCTTCTTTGCCGGCATCGGCAATGGCAGCACCTTCCGGATGATCCCGGTGATCTTCCGCAACGAGTGGGCGGCGCGCCTGAAGCAAGGCCACGTCACCGAAGCCCACGCGGCCAAGCGCGCCAGCATGGAGTCCGCGGCAGTGATCGGTTTCTCGGCGGCCATCGGTGCCTACGGCGGCTTCTTCATTCCCAAGGCTTTCGGTACTTCGCTGGCCATGACCGGCAGCGCCGAAGGCGCCCTCTACGTCTTTGTCGCGTACTACCTGAGCTGCATTGTCGCCACCTGGTGGTGGTACGCCCGTAAAGGGGCCGAGAGTCCCTGCTGACTGCCGTGGCGGGCGTGCCGTGCGCCCGCCACCCCCTGTTCCGCGAGCTTGATTAGCGTTTGAACGCCCGGCGTAGACCGGGTGAGGAGATACAGATGAGTTACCTACTCGACCGCCTGCAATTCTTCAAGAAGAAGCAGGGTGAATTCGCCGATGGTCACGGCGAGGTCACCAACGAAAGCCGTGCCTGGGAAAACAGTTATCGGCAGCGCTGGCAGCACGACAAGATCGTTCGCTCCACCCACGGGGTGAACTGCACCGGCTCGTGCTCCTGGAAGATCTACGTGAAGAACGGCCTGATCACCTGGGAAACCCAGCAGACCGACTACCCGCGCACCCGCCCGGACCTGCCCAACCACGAGCCGCGCGGCTGCCCCCGTGGCGCCAGCTACTCCTGGTACATGTACAGCGCCAACCGCCTGAAATATCCCAAGGTGCGCAAGCCGCTGCTCAAGCTCTGGCGTGAAGCCCGCGCTGCCCACAACGACCCGGTGGACGCCTGGGCCAGCATCGTCGAGGACAAGGCCAAGGCGAAAAGCTACAAGAGCGAGCGCGGCCTGGGCGGCTTCATCCGTTCGAGCTGGAACGAGGTCACCGAGATCATCGCCGCCGCCAACGTCTACACCGCCAAGACCTACGGCCCGGACCGCGTGATCGGCTTCTCGCCGATCCCGGCCATGTCGATGGTCAGCTACGCGGCTGGCGCCCGCTACCTGTCGCTGATCGGTGGCGTTTGCCTGTCCTTCTACGACTGGTACTGCGACCTGCCGCCGGCCAGTCCGCAAATCTGGGGCGAGCAGACCGACGTGCCGGAATCGGCCGACTGGTACAACTCCAGCTACATCATTGCCTGGGGCTCCAACGTCCCGCAGACCCGTACCCCCGACGCGCACTTCTTCACCGAAGTCCGCTACAAGGGCACCAAGACCGTAGCCGTCACCCCGGACTATTCCGAAGTGGCCAAGCTCACCGACCTCTGGCTCAACCCCAAGCAGGGCACCGACGCCGCGCTGGGCATGGCTTTTGGTCACGTCATCCTCAAGGAATTCCACCTCGAGAAACCCAGCGCCTACTTCGTCGACTACTGCCGCCAGTACACCGACATGCCGATGCTGGTGCTGCTCGAGCCGCACACCGACGGCGTGCTCAAGCCGACCCGCTACCTGCGCGCGGCGGACCTGGCGAACAACCTCGGCCAGGACAACAACCCCGAGTGGAAGACCATCGGCCTGGACGAAATCTCCGGCGAGCTGGTCTCGCCCACCGGCGCCATCGGCTACCGCTGGGGCGAGTCGGGCAAGTGGAACATCGAGGAAACCGAGGGCGGCGAGAAGCGTGAAACCCGCCTGGCCCTGACCCTGATCGACGGCCCGGAAAACGCCTGCGACGTCGGCTTCCCTTACTTCGCCGGCCAGGAACATCCGCACTTCAAGGGCGTGGACAACGACGAGGTGCTGGTACGCCGCGTGCCCTTCCGCGAGATCGTCGGCGCCGACGGCAAGACCCTGCGCGTCGCCACCGTGTATGACCTGCAGATGGCCAACTACAGCGTCGACCGTGGCCTGGGTGGCCGCAACGTCGCGGCCTCCTACACGGACGCCGACGTGCCCTACACCCCGGCCTGGCAGGCCCGCATCACCGGCGTGCCGGCTGCCCGCGCGATCCAGGTGGCCCGCGAGTTCGCCGACAGTGCCGACAAGACCCACGGCAAGGCCATGGTCATCATCGGCGCCGCGATGAACCACTGGTACCACATGGACATGAACTACCGCGCGGTCATCAACATGCTGATGATGTGCGGCTGCATCGGCCAGAGCGGTGGCGGCTGGGCGCACTACGTCGGCCAGGAAAAGCTCCGCCCGCAGACCGGCTGGGTCCCGCTGGCCTTCGGTACCGACTGGAGCCGTCCGCCGCGGCAGATGAACGGTACCAGCTTCTTCTACCTGCACAGCTCGCAGTGGCGCCACGAGAAGATCTCGATGCACGAAGTCCTCTCGCCGCTGGCCGATACCAGGCAGTTCCCCGAGCACGCGCTGGACTACAACATCCGCGCCGAGCGCATGGGCTGGCTGCCGTCCGCACCGCAGCTCAACCGCAACCCGCTGCACATCGCCGCCGATGCCGAGCGCGCCGGCATTCCGGTGCAGGACTACGTGGTCCGTGAACTCAAGGCCGGCAACCTGCGTGTGGCCAGCGAGCAACCGGACGATCCGCAGAACTTCCCGCGCAACATGTTCATCTGGCGCTCCAACCTGCTCGGCTCCTCGGGCAAGGGCCACGAGTACATGCTCAAGTACCTGCTGGGTGCGAAGAACGGCGTGATGAACGACGACCTCGGCAAGGCCGGCGGCCCCTGCCCGGGCGAAGTCGACTGGGTGGATGAGGGCGCCGAAGGCAAGCTGGACCTGGTCACCACCCTCGACTTCCGCATGTCCTCTACCTGCATGTACTCGGACATCGTCCTGCCGACCGCCACCTGGTACGAGAAGGACGACCTCAACACCTCCGACATGCACCCCTTCATCCACCCGCTGTCGGCTGCCACCGACCCGGCCTGGGAAGCCAAGAGCGACTGGGAGATCTACAAGGCCATCGCCAGGAAGTTCTCCGAGGTTTCCGTCGGCCACCTGGGCGTGGAGAAGGACCTGGTCACCGTGCCGCTGCTGCACGACACCGCCAACGAACTCGCGCAGCCGTTCGGCGGCAGCGACTGGAAGAAGGGCGAGTGCGAACCGGTTCCCGGCCGGACCATGCCGACCCTGCATGTGGTCGAGCGTGACTATCCCAACACCTACAAGAAGTTCACCTCCCTCGGCCCGCTGCTGGACAAGCTCGGCAACGGCGGCAAGGGCATCGGCTGGAACACCGACAAGGAAATCAAGCTGCTCGGCGAGCTGAACCACAAGGTCACCGAGCCGGGTGTCAGCCAAGGCCGCCCACGCATCGAGAGCGCCATCGACGCCGCCGAGGTGATCCTCGCCCTGGCGCCGGAAACCAACGGCCAGGTCGCCGTGAAGGCCTGGGAAGCGCTGTCGAAGTTCACCGGCCGTGACCACACCCACCTGGCGCTGCCCAAGGAAGAAGAGAAGATCCGCTTCCGCGACGTCCAGGCGCAGCCGCGCAAGATCATCTCCAGCCCCACCTGGTCGGGCCTGGAAGATGAGCACGTGAGCTACAACGCCGGCTACACCAACGTCCACGAGATGATCCCATGGCGCACCCTCACCGGACGCCAGCAGTTCTACCAGGATCACCCCTGGATGCAGGCCTTCGGCGAGGGCTTCGTCAGCTACCGGCCGCCGGTCAACACCCGCAGCACCGACAAGCTGTTCAACAAGAAGCCCAACGGTCACGCCGAGATCACCCTGAACTGGATCACCCCGCACCAGAAGTGGGGCATCCACTCCACCTACAGCGACAACCTGCTGATGCTCACCCTGTCGCGCGGCGGCCCGATCATCTGGATGAGCGAGAACGATGCCAGGAGCGTCGGCATCGAGGACAACGACTGGGTCGAGGTCTTCAACGCCAACGGCGCCGCGACCTGCCGCGCCGTGGTCAGCCAGCGGGTGAAGGACGGCATGGTGATGATGTACCACGCCCAGGAACGCATCGTGAACCTGCCGGGCAGCGAGACCACCGGCACCCGCGGCGGCCACCACAACTCGGTGACCCGCGTGGTCCTCAAGCCCACCCACATGATCGGCGGCTACGCCCAGCAGGCGTGGGGCTTCAACTACTACGGCACCGTCGGCTGCAACCGCGACGAGTTTGTCGTGGTGCGCAAGATGAACAAGGTCGACTGGCTCGACGAGCCGGAGCAGGGCGGACTGGGCGGTGACGCCCTGCCGCAACCGCTGCCCCAGGACATTTGAGGATTACTGCCATGAAAATTCGTTCGCAAGTCGGCATGGTGCTGAACCTCGACAAATGCATCGGTTGCCACACCTGCTCCATCACCTGCAAGAACGTCTGGACCAGCCGCGAAGGCGTCGAGTACGCCTGGTTCAACAACGTCGAAACCAAGCCCGGCATCGGTTACCCGAAAGAGTGGGAAAACCAGGAGAAGTGGAAGGGCGGCTGGAAGCGCAACGCCGACGGCTCCATCGTCCCGCGCATCGGCGGCAAGTTCCGCGTGCTGGCGAACATCTTCGCCAACCCCGACCTGCCGGAAATCGATGACTACTACGAGCCCTTCGACTTCGACTACCAGCACCTGCACACCGCGCCCAAGGCGCAGCACCAGCCGGTTGCCCGGCCGCGTTCGCTGGTCTCCGGCCAGCGCATGCAGAAGATCGAGTGGGGCCCCAACTGGGAAGAAATCCTCGGTACCGAGTTCGCCAAGCGCCGCAAGGACAAGAACTTCGACCAGGTCCAGGCGGACATCTACGGTGAGTACGAAAACACCTTCATGATGTACTTGCCGCGCCTGTGCGAGCACTGCCTGAACCCGGCGTGCGTGGCCTCGTGCCCGAGCGGCGCGATCTACAAGCGCGAGGAAGACGGCATCGTCCTGATCGACCAGGACAAGTGCCGTGGCTGGCGCATGTGCATCAGCGGCTGCCCGTACAAGAAGATCTACTTCAACTGGAAGAGCGGCAAATCCGAGAAGTGCATCTTCTGCTACCCGCGCATCGAGGCCGGCCAGCCGACCGTCTGCTCGGAAACCTGCGTGGGCCGCATCCGTTACCTTGGCGTGCTGCTGTATGACGCCGACCGTATTCACGAAGTGGCCACCTGCGAGAACGAGCGCGAGCTGTACCAGAAGCAGCTGGAAATCTTCCTCGACCCGTTCGACCCGAAAGTGATCGAGCAGGCGCGCAAGGACGGCGTGCCGGACAGCGTCATCGAGTCCGCGCAGAAGTCGCCGGTGTACAAGCTGGCCATGGACTGGAAGCTGGCCCTGCCGCTGCACCCGGAATACCGCACGCTGCCGATGGTCTGGTACGTGCCGCCGCTGTCGCCGATCCAGAACGCTGCCGCCGAAGGCCATATCGGCAGCGACGGGGTGATCCCGGATGTCGAGTCGCTGCGCATTCCCGTGCAGTATCTGGCCAACCTGCTGACTGCCGGCGACACCGCGCCGGTGCTGCTGGCCCTCAAGCGCCTGCTGGCCATGCGCGCCTACAAGCGTGCCGAGCACGTGGAGGGCAAGCAGGACCTGGACGTGCTGAAGAAGGTCGGCCTGACCGTGAACCAGGTGGAGGAGATGTACCGTTACCTGGCCATCGCCAACTACGAGGATCGTTTCGTCATTCCGTCCGCGCATCGCGAAGAGGCGCTGTCGGACGCGTTCGCCGAGCGTTCGGGTTGCGGCTTCAGCTTCGGCAACGGTTGTTCCAGCAACTCCAACTCCAGCGTCAACCTGTTCGGCGGCAAGCCGGTGGACAAGCGCAACGTCATCCAGACCGTGCAGATACAGGAGTGACAGCCATGGGCATTTCCCTTGAGAGCCATAGCCAGTTACTGAAGCTCAGCGCGCTGCTGCTGGACTATCCGCGCGTCGAACTGCGTGAGGAAAGCCTGGCGCTGCATGCGCTGATCCGCACCTGCGACCTGCCGGAAAAGCAGCGCGACAGCCTCGCCGCGCTGCTCAACGAGCTGTGCAAGGGTGACATCCTCGACGTGCAGGCCCGTTACGACGGCCTGTTCGAGCGCGGCCGCTCGGTCTCCCTGCTGCTGTTCGAACACGTGCACGGCGAAAGCCGTGACCGTGGCCAGGCGATGGTCGACCTGATGGACCGCTACACCCAGGCGGGCCTGGTCATCGACGTCAACGAGCTGCCGGACTACCTGCCGCTGTACCTGGAGTTCCTCGCCCTGCAGGACGCCGAGTCGGCGCGCGTCGGCCTGGCCGAAGTCGCGCACATCCTCGCGCTGATCGCCCTGCGCCTGGAAGAGCGCGGCAGCAGCTATGCGGCCGTCTTCCACAGCCTGCTGGAGCTGTCCGGCGAACAGCCTGACCTCGGCGCGCTCAAGCGCGACCGCGAGCAGGAGGTGCGCGACGACAGCCTCGAAGCCATCGACAAGGCCTGGGAGGAAACCCCGGTGAGCTTTACCGAGCCCGCCGCCGGTTGCCCGTCCACCAGCGCCCGGCGGATTTCCTCCGCCGCCGAACAACCCATGCAGTGGGTCGCCCAGCCGGTGCCGCAGATGCAGTACCGGGCGGCCAGAGAAGGAGTCTGAACATGTCCCTCGATCTTCTAGCCTTCGGGGTCTATCCCTACGTTGCGCTCGCCATCTGCCTGATCGGCAGTTGGGCGCGCTTCGACCTTTCGCAATACACCTGGAAAGCCGGCTCCAGCCAGATGCTGAGCAAGAAGGGCATGCGGGTCTACAGCAACCTGTTCCACGTCGGTGTGCTGTTCATCCTCGCTGGCCACTTCGTCGGCCTGCTGACACCGCACTCGGTCTACGGGCACCTCATCAGCACCGAGCAGAAGCAACTGCTGGCGATGGTTTCCGGCGGCTTCTTCGGCGTCCTCTGCTTCATCGGCCTGACCGGCCTGATCCTGCGGCGCCTGACCAATGAGCGCGTCCGTGCCGCCGGCAACGCCTCGGACCTGATGATCCTGCTGGTGCTCTACGTCCAGCTGATCCTCGGCCTGTCCACCATAGCCGCATCGACTCATCACCTGGATGGTTCGGTGATGGTCATGCTTGCTGACTGGGCGCAGTCCATCGTCACCTTCCAGCCGCTGGCCGCCGCCGAAGCGATCGCGCCGGTCTCGCTGGTCTACAAGCTGCACGTGACCCTCGGCCTGACCCTGTTCGTGCTGTTCCCCTTCACCCGTCTGGTGCACATCGTCAGCGCCCCGGTGTGGTACTTCGGCCGCCGCTACCAGGTGGTCCGCACCAAGCGTCGCGCAGCGTGACGAAGCGGCGACTAACGCCGGCGCGTTAGTCGCCCCACCTGATGCTCTTCCCCCTCTCCCTTCAGGGAGAGGGCGGGGGAGAGGGTTACCGGAGGTCATCGAAAATGAGTTGCTCCCACTACGAAGCCAAGGTCGAACACGTCGACCTGCCTGCCATCTCCGTCAACGGCGTCGCCATCGCCGAGGACGAACTGGCCCGCGAGCTGCAATACCACCCTGCTGCCAGCCATGCCGAGGCGCTGTACTCTGCCTGCCGTGCGCTGGTCGTGCGCCAGTTGCTGGTGCAGCGCGCCGACGCGCTGGGCCTTGCGGCCGACGCGGAAGAAGGCGAGGCCCCGGAAGAAGCGCGTATTCGCGCCCTGATCGACCGTGAGGTCGGCGTGCCTGAAGCCGACGAGGCCAGCTGCCGCCAATGGTACGAAGCCAACCCGAGCCGCCTCACCTCGCCGTGGCGGATGCGTCTGCGCCATGTGCTGCTCGGCTGCGCGCCGGACGATCTGGAAGGTCGCGCCAAGGCGCGCGAGCAGGCCGAGGAGCTGCTCGCCGAACTGCGCGAGTATCCCGAGCGCTTCGCCGAAAAGGCCATGCGCTTCTCCGACTGCCCGTCCAAGGACGACGGTGGCGACCTGGGCTGGATCGAGCCGGGGCAGACCGTTCCCGAGTTCGAGAAACGCCTGCTGCAACAGCACCCCGGCCTGCTCGGCCACCCGCTGGAAAGCCGCTATGGCCTGCATGTGGTCGAGCTGCTTGAGCGTGATGGCGGCGAGCCGCTGGACTTCGCACAAGCGCATCCACGCATCGCTGGCTACCTGCGCGCCCAGGTGCTGCAGCGTGCCGTCAGCCAGTACATCAGCGTGCTGGCCGGTGAAGCCCGGATCGACGGCTTCGTCTTCGACGGTGCGGAGTCGCCGCTGGTGCAGTGAACCGGTTCCGGACCCCTCTCTCCCTATTCCTCCCCCAAGGGCAGGGAGGGGCTTCGGAAACGGCCATGAATATCGGCCTTCGCCGCGGATGGCGAGGGTCGGCCGGAGTGAACACCATGTCCGAATGGATCGACGGCCAAGGCCGCAAGATCGACTACCTGCGCCTGTCCGTAACCGACCGCTGCGACTTCCGCTGCGTCTACTGCATGTCGGAGAACATGCGCTTCCTGCCGCGCCAGCAGGTGCTCACCCTGGAAGAGATCGAGCGGGTAGCGCGCCTTTTCGTCGAGCGCGGCGTGAAGAAGCTGCGCCTCACCGGCGGCGAACCGCTGGTGCGGCCCGGTATCGTTCACCTCTGCGAACGCCTCGCGGCGCTGCCTGGCCTGCGCGAGTTGTGCATGACCAGCAACGGCTCGCAGCTCGCCCGGCTGGCCGGTGATCTGCACGCCGCTGGCCTGACCCGCCTGAACATCAGCCTCGACACCCTCGATGCGCAACGCTTTGCTGCCATCACCCGCACCGGGCGCCTCGCGCAGGTGCTGCGGGGCATCGACGCTGCCCAGCAAGCCGGCTTCCAGCACATCAAGCTGAACTGCGTGGTCATGAAGGGCCGCAACGCCGACGAAGTCCCGGCGCTGGTGGACTACGCCATTGCCCATGGGCTGGATATCAGCTTCATCGAGGAGATGCCGCTGGGCCAGGTCGGCCGCGAGCGCGAGGAGAGCTTCTGCTCCAGCGACGAGGTCCGCGCGCTGATCGCCGAGCGCCACGAGCTGCTGGACAGCGCCGAACACAGTGGCGGCCCGGCGCGCTATGTGCGACTGGCGCAGCATCCGGGCACACGCATCGGCTTCATATCGCCGCACTCGCACAACTTCTGCGCCACCTGCAATCGCCTGCGCCTGACCGCCGAAGGCCGCCTGCTGCTGTGCCTGGGCCACGAGAACTCCCTGGACCTGCGCGGCCTGCTGCGCCGCCATCCACTGCACGACGAGCCCATCCTCGAGGCCCTGCGCGGCGCCCTGCAGCGCAAGCCTGCGCGCCACGAGTTCACCGTCGGCGACGTGCAGGTGCTGCGTTTCATGAACCTCAGCGGCGGCTGAAACAGACCTCCCTTGGCGGGCATGATGTCCGCCGCGTGCCTTGCGTTCCTTAATCTACCCGTAGGGCGAATAACGCGCAGCGTTATCCGCCACTTCGGTGCGCGCCAACGGATCACCCATTTGGAGGAGCGAGCTTGCTCGCGAACCGCCTTGGCTTCACGGCCTGGGATTGTTCGCGAGCAAGGATTGGGCGTCCCCCTCGGTCCTGCGAAGAGCACATCGCTCGCTGAAATACAGGCATAAAAAAGCCCCTGCGACATGAGCGTATCGCGGGGGCTTCGGGCATCTGCCAAAGGTGTAACCGTGGAAGCTACGGTAAATCATGCGAAAGAATCGATTCGAATCCTCCTCGGATCGCTTCAGGACGCATCCAGACTAAGGCGGGAGCCCGCCGCGCGACATTCCTCCGAAGGAGTAGCGCAGGGCGCGCAAAGGAGAGTGCGCCGCGCGGTCGCAGGACGATTGACGTTGTGTACTTTTTAGTCCAGATTGGATTTTAAGTTTACGCGCGCTTGCGCGTGGACGGACCAGAACAAGAAGTCGTTCGCCTGGGTCAGGGCAAGGCAATGCCGCTGCGACCCATAGTGTTGCGCCCCTGGACGAACAAGACATGCCGTACTCACTGCCAAGACGTAACGGCCGGCGCTCGCCCCGGCGACCACATAACGGAGTTCATCGATGAATCGCAAAGCCCTGCTGGGCGGCCTGATGCTGGCTGCCTTCGCCACCTTCTCCCACGCCGACGACAAGCCGCTGCGCATCGGCATTGAGGCGGCCTATCCGCCCTTCGCCTTCAAGACCCCGGAAGGCGGTATCGCCGGCTTCGACTACGACATCGGCAACGCGCTGTGCGAAGAGATGAAGCGCAAGTGCCAGTGGGTCGAGCAGGAATACGACGGCCTGATCCCCTCGCTGAAGGTGCGCAAGATCGACGCCGCGCTGTCCTCCATCACCATCACCGAAGAGCGCAAGCACTCGGTGGACTTCACCCACAAGTACTACTTCACCCCTGGCCGCCTGGTGATGAAGGAAGGCTCGCAGCTGGACGAGCAGTTCAGCCAGCTCAAGGGCAAGAACATCGGCGTGCAGCGCGGCTCCACCGCCGACCGCTTCGCCACCGAGGTACTGGGCAAGGCAGGTGCCAACGTGGTCCGCTACACCAGCCAGGACGAGATCTATCTGGACCTGCTGGCGGGCCGCCTGGACGGCACCTTCGCCGACTCCATCCCGCTGCAGATCGGCTTCCTGGATACCCCGCGCGGCAAGGGCTTCGCCTTCATCGGGCCGGAATTCAAGGACCCGAAATACTTCGGCGAGGGTGCCGGCATCGCGGTGCGCAAGGGCAATACCGAGCTGGTCGGCCAGCTCAACGCCGCTATCGATGCGTTGCGCGCCAACGGCAAGTACAAGGAAATCGAAGGCAAGTACTTCAAGAGCGATATCTACGGGGACTGATTTGCCCGTTGAGTTGCAGCCAAGGCCGCCTTCGGGCGGCCTTTTTCGTTGCGCCGAAATGCTCTTCGTAGGAGGGGTGGAGCGAAGCGATACCCATGCTGTCCCGTGTGCGGTCTTTTCGTTGGGATGGGGGTGTTTGCGCCGCTTCCGCGTGCGCGGGAGCTTCTTGTTTCGCCCCTTTTGTCAAACGTCGGATAGCCGCCTTCCCAAAAGGAACCAAAAAGTCTTGCCCCGGACATCCGGTTTTTCGCTTAGGCGAAAAATTCCCTCGTTGAACGGGGCCATTCGCAGCGCGCGGATATTTCTCTGGAAATCGTAAGGGCGAGAGCGAAGAGCGAGACGCGCAGTGCGCATTCGTAGGAAGGACGGGGGCGCCCAGCCCTTGTCCGCGAAATCCATCGCGGATGAGTTCGTTGTTGCCAGGAGGCACAAGGCTTTGCGCCTGCGTAGGAGCGGACTCCGTCCGCGATGGGCAACGTGCCGAGGTGAAGCAGTGGGAGAAGGCGCCGGCTCAAACCTCCTCCTTCAACTCCTTCAGGTGCTTGTACACCGTCGCCCGCCCCATGTTCAGCACGTTGGCCACATAGTTCGCTGCGCTCTTGCCCTTGAACGCCCCCTCCGCATGCAGCGCCAGCACCAGCTCGCGCTTGTGGTCGCGGTTGAGGGTCGACAGGCTCAGCTGGCGCTGCTGCAGCCAGCCGTGCAGGAAGGTGTTGATGCGCTCCTGCCAGTCGTCGCGGAACAGTGCGTCCGGTTGGGGAATGATCTTGGTCGAGGAGAGGAACAGGTCGAGCGCCGCCTTGGCGGTCTCGAACAGGGTGATGTTGAGGTTGATGCACAGCACCGCCAGCGGCTCGCCCTTGGCGTCGCGCAGCACGGTGCTGATGGAGCGGATCTTCTGGCCGTCCCAGTTGAGCTTCTCGTAGGGGCCGATGTTGCGCTCGTCGTGGCTGCCTTCGAGCATGTCTTCCAGCGCCGAGTCGTCGCCGATCTCGCGCTTGGAGATATTGTTCGCCAGATAGGCCACGCGCTGGTTGCGCAGGTCGTGAATGACCACTTCGGCATGGGGGAAGAACAGCGCGGCGATGGCGTCGGCGATGGCCTTGTAGTTGTCCAGCGGATCAGCGGCGGTCATGGGCAAGGCTCTCGGGGCGGGGGAGGCGGGCGCTGGCGAGTTTGCCGCAAGCGCCCGCGGGCTGTCACCGTCTGTGGCCTACAGGTTCAGCAGGCGCGCCGGGGAAAGCATTTCGGCACTCAGGCCGTGGCGGCTCAGGTGCTCGGGCAATGCCTCGTGGCGGATCAGTGCGGCGCTGGCCTCGCCCATTGCCGCCGAGGTCTGGATGCCGTAGCCGCCTTGCCCGGCGACCCAGTACAGGCCGGGCGTGGCCGGGTCGTAGCCGGACACCAGGTCGCCGTCGGCGAAGAACGAGCGCAGGCCGGCCCAGGTGTGGCTCGGACGGCGGATGCTCAGCGTGGTGTGCTCCTCGATCTGGTAGATGCCCAGTGCGATGTCCAGCTCTTCGGGCTGCACGTCGTGGGGCTCCACCGGGTCGGCGTTGGCCGGCGAGCCGAGCAGCATGCCGGCGTCGGGCTTGAAGTAGAAGGATTCGTCCAGGCTCACCAGAACCGGCCAGGCGTGGCTGTCCACACCCTCCGGCGGGCTGAACAGGAAGGCGGCGCGGCGCTTGGGCGTCAGGCCCAGGGGCGCGGCGCCGGCCAGTTCGGCGATCTTGTCGGACCAGCCGCCGGCGGCGTTGACCAGCACCGGCGCGCGATAGGTCTGCTGCGCGCAGCGCACTTCCCAAGCATCGTCGATGCGTTGGATTTCCAGGGCTTCGCTGTCCAGTTGCACGCTGCCGCCATTGCGCCGGATACCGCGCAGGTAGCCCTGCAGCAAGCCGTCGGTGTCGATGTCGGCGGCGCTGGGGTCGAGCATCGCGCCATGGACTTTCTCGCGGCGCAGCACCGGCACGATAGCGCAGGCTTCGTCGGCATCGAGCAGGCGCATTTCCGGCACGCTGGCGAGGGCGCTTTCGTACTGGCGCCGGAGTTCTTCGGGGTTGCCTTCGAAGTCCACTGTCATCTCGCCGCGGGGGGTGAGGATCGGGTGCTCGACGAAGCCCTCGGGCGGGTTGTCGAAGAAGGCACGGCTGGCGGCGGTCAGGGCGCGCACCTGCGGTGTACCGTAGGCGACGGTGTAGAGCGCCGCCGAACGGCCGGTGGAGTGATAACCGGCATGGGACTCGCGTTCCAGCACGGCGACCTTGCCGTGGCGGGAGAGGAAGTAGCCGGTGGAGGCGCCGGCGATGCCGCCGCCGATGATGAGGAAGTCGACTTCGATCATGGGAGTCTCCGGCTCAGGCGTTCTTGCGTTGCAGATGGTAGAGCGCATTGGCCAGGGCGACGTCTTCCAGGCCCAGGCCGATGGAGCGGAAGAAGGCGTGGCGCTGGTAGTCCGGCTTGCCGGCGCGGCCGCTGACCAGCTCCGGCAGGTCGCCACGGATGGCGCCGTCCCAACCATGCTCGTCGCGGGCCAGGCGCATCTCGCCGGCAGAAGCCGGGGTGGTGGCGCGGTAGTCGCAGTAGACGTCCATCTGCGCCAGCGACTTTGGCGGCACTTCGTGGGCGCGCGCGACGTTGGTGCTGATGGAAGTGATCAGGGCGGGTTTGGACAGGACCGACGGATCGAGCACCGGGGTGCCGGAAGAGGTACACAGCAGCACCACGTCGGCGTCGTCCACCACAGCTTCGACACTGGTGGCGGGTTCCGCGCGGGAGTCGATGGCGCCGAACTGTGCCAGCACGCCGGCGCTCAGGTTCGGCGAGTACACGCGGATGCTCTGCCAGTCACGCAGGCCGGATGCGTAGCGCAGGTGGGCGCGGGCGACCGCACCGCTGCCGACTATGGCCAGGCGCCTGGCGTCCGGGCGAGCCAGTTCCTGCACCGCGAGGGCGGTGGTGGCGGCGGTGCGTGCGGTGGTCAGGCTGCCGGCATCACACAGCAGCAGCGGCTGGCCGCTCTCCATGGACATCAGCAGGCTCCAAGCGGTGACCAGCGACTTGGGTTGGCGCACGATGTACGGCGAGGTCTTCACGCCGTAGACCTTCTGCGAGGCCAGTACGCCCAGGTAGTTGATGAAATCGCCGCCGCCATTGGGGAATTCCACCAGCTGCTGTGCGGGCTGCACGGCGCTGCCGGCGGCCAGTTCGACGAACATGTCGCGCATCGCCTGGAACACGTCGACCTGTTCGAGCAGGCGTTCGGCGTCAGCCTGGTTGAGGGTGAAGGGCGTGGCGGCGGACATGGCAGGACTCCAGGTGTGGATTTATTTTTCCATTCTGGACTCGTTTGTCTTGATCGGCAAGGGCGGGTGGACGGGTGGAGAAACCGCTTTTGAAGGAGCGAACCTTGTCCGCGATCACCGCGATAGCGGCGCAGTGGTCTGAATGCCGGCCTGACGGCCGGATCGCGGGCAAGCTCCGCTCCTACGTGAAATATCGTACCGGAGGCCTCTCCCCCGCCCTCTCCCTGAAGGGAGGGAGTGATCTCCGTGCCGGCTGATGCTGAGGTTTCATCGTGCACCATATGGTCCCCTCTCCCTTCAGGTAGAGGGTTAGGGAGAGGGGCAATAGCCGGTACGGGGTTTCAGAGAAAGACCGTTGCTCCTGCAAGAAAACCACCCCGGAGTGGGCTGGTATCAAAGCTTGAACTGCGCCATCAGCTCTTCCTGGCTGCCGGCCACGCGGCGCAGGTGTTCGCCGCAATCGCGGGTGTGCGCGGCGGTCTTGCGGTTCTCCACGGTCATGTCGCTCAGGCGGTGCATGTGCTGGTTCACCTCCTGGGTCGTGGCGGCCTGCTGTTCGGCGGCGGCGGCGATCTGGAAGGCCATGGCGTGCACGCCCTGCAGGGACTCGTCCAGCGCGCCGAGAGCCTCGATCACGGCCTGGGTGTCCTGCTCCAGGGTGTGGGCCTGTTCGCTGGCGCCGCTCATGCTCGATTGCGCCTGGACGGAGGAGTCACCCAGGCTTCCGACTATGGCGACGATCTCGTCGGTGGCGCTGCGGGTGCGCTGGGCGAGGCTGCGCACCTCGTCGGCGACCACGGCGAAACCACGTCCCGCCTCGCCGGCGCGGGCAGCTTCGATGGCGGCGTTGAGGGCGAGCAGGTTGGTCTGTTCGGCGATGGAGCGGATCACGTCCAGCACCGAACCGATCTGCTGGCTCTCGCCGGCCAGGGTCTGCACCACGCCGTCGGCCTCGCGCAGGCCGACCAGCAGCTGGTCCTGGCGGCCGATCATGTGCTTCAGCGTGCCCTGCATGGCGACGAAGGCCTGGCGGGCGGCGGCGCTGCCATCGGCGCTGCGGCTGGCGCTACCGGCAATTTCCTGCACGGTGGCGGCCATCTGGTCGACGGCGCTGACCACCATCTCCAGCGCTTCCTGCTGTTGGTCGAGGTGATGGCTGGTGCGCCCGGCGGCGTCGAGGATGTCGCCACTGGCGTCACCCACGGCCTCGCTGGCCTGGCGCAGGCGCTCGACGACCTGGCGCCAGGCGGCGGTCATGTCGCGCAGGGCCTGCATCAGCCCGCCGCTGGCGTTGGCGTCGTCGCTCAGCTTGAGTTCGCCACTGGCCAGGCGCTGGGCCAGTGCAGCCATGCTGGCCGGCTCGCCGCCCAGCGGGCGCATCACACTGCGGCTGACCAGCCAGGTGCCGGCAGCCACGCCCACCAGGGTCAGCAGGCCGAGTACGAGGATCTGCCACATCAGCCTGCGCACCGGGGCGAAGGCCTGGGCCTGGTCCATTTCCGCCACCAGCGCCCAGTGCAGGCCGTCGAGGTTCAGCGGGACGAAGGACTTCAGCGCCGTCTCGTTGCTCAGGCCGGGTTCGGTGAGGCGCCCCTGCTCGCCAGCCAAGGCTTTTTCGATGGCCTGGCCGGGAATGGCGGCGGGGGGTTCCTTGTCGCGGCGCACGTGGTGTTCGGCGAAGCGCACCGAATCCGAGCGCAGACTGCCGTCGCCGCCGACCAGGTAGGTCTCGCCGGCATCGCCCAGGCCCTGGCGGTTCTGCATCACTTCGTTGATCGAGGCGAGCGGCAGTTCCAGCACCAGCAGCAGTTGCAGCTTGCCGTTGTCCTTGATCGGCGCGGCCAGCCATTGCACCGGCTGCTGGTCGTTGGGCGCCTGCTCCAGGTCGCTGATGCTGGCCTTGCCGCTGTCCAGCGCGGTGCGGATGAACTTGCCGAAGGCGGTATCGCGCCATTCCGGTGCGCCGACATTCTGCTGATAGTCGATGCCACGGCCAAGGCTGAACACCACCTTGCCGTCGCCGGCCACCAGGCGCAGTTCGCGGTAGCCGAAGGTCTTGATGAAGTTCTCGAACACCGGGCGGTCGTAGTTGGCGGTGGTCACCAGGGATTCGCTGTCCAGCCCGGCGTAGTTACTGCCCAGGTTGGTGGCGAGGCTGCTGAGCTGGTCGTTGCGGGCCTTCCACGCATCCATCAGCTGCCGCTGCTTGATGCTGGCGACCGCCTCCAGGGCGTTCAGGCTTTGTTCTTCGAGGGCTCGGCTGGCCTGGAGATAGACCACGATGGCCATCACCAGCACGGGGATCAGGCCGACCGAGAGGAAACTCAGAGCGAGTTTGGCGCGCAAGGGCATGGGAGGATTCCGACGAGTTCTTGGAATTGTTCTCGCGTGCTTTGCAAGAAGCGTGCGAATTTTTTTACGTCTGTAAATAAAACTGAGCAAGAGTGGCCGGGGCGTGGCCCATCTCAGCGCAATGACGCGGATAATGGCGCGTGGCCATTGTTTGCGGGGGGATGCCGTACGGTCGTCCCAGCGGGTCCGGCAGGAGGAATGGCAGGCTCTGGGAAGGGGATTCGTCACCCGCGGTAACGCCGGTGGAAACAAAAAAGGCGAAGCCATGGGGCTTCGCCTTCTTCTGGTGCAACAAGCGATCAGTGCTTGCGCGGTACCGGCTTGAGCAGCTCGGTGGGTGGCATCTCGCAATTGATCTTGCGGCCCAGCAGTTCCTCGATCGGCGGCAGGGCGAAGGCATCGTCCTCGCCGGCGAAGCTGATGGAGGTGCCGGTGGTGCCGGCGCGGCCGGTTCGGCCGATGCGGTGCACGTAGTCGTCCGGATCTTCAGGCAGGGTGAAGTTGATCACGTGGCTGATGCCGTCGACGTGGATGCCGCGGCCGGCGACGTCGGTGGCGACCAGGACGCGGATCTTGCCTTCACGGAAGCCTTCCAGGACCTTGATGCGCTTGTGCTGCGGCACGTCGCCGGACATCTGGGCGGCGCTGATGCCGTCCTTGGTCAGGCGTTCCTCGATGCGGCGCACCTCGTCCTTGCGGTTGGCGAAGACCATCACGCGGGTCCAGTCGTTCTGCGCGATCAGGTTGTACAGCAGCTTGTACTTGTCGCTGCCGGCAACGGCATAGACGTGCTGCTCGACGGTATCGCTGGCGACGTTTTCCGGCTCGATCTCGACAATGGCCGGGTCGACGGTCCACTGCTTGGCCAGGTTCATCACGTCGTCGGTGAAGGTGGCGGAGAACAGCAGGGTCTGGCGTTCGCCCTTGTACGGGGTCTGGCGGATGATCTGGCGGACCTGGGGGATGAAGCCCATGTCGAGCATGCGGTCGGCTTCGTCCAGCACCATCACCTCGACCATGTCCAGGTGCACCTCGCCGCGCTGGTTGAAGTCCAGCAGGCGGCCCGGCGTGGCGACAAGGATGTCGCAGAAACGCGATTCCAGCGTCTTGAGCTGCTTGTCGAAGTCCATGCCGCCGACGAAGCTCATGACGTTCAGGCCGGTGTACTTGGCCAGGCCGATGGCGTCATTGGCGATCTGCACCACCAACTCGCGGGTCGGTGCGATGATCAGCGCACGCGGCTCGCCCATGTAGCGTTCTTTCGGCGGCGGGGTCTGCAGCAGCTGGGTGATGATCGAGATCAGGAACGCGGCGGTCTTGCCGGTGCCGGTCTGGGCGCGGCCGATGGCATCCTGGCCACGCAGGGTGAAGCCCAGCACCTGCGCCTGGATCGGCGTGCAGTAGGGGAAGCCCAGGTCATGGATGGCGTGCATCAGACGCGGATCGAGATTGAAATCGTGGAAACGCGTCTTGCCTTCGGCCGGCTCGACCACGAAGTCTTCCAGCTTCCAATTGTCCACCGCCGGCGGGCGCGGCTTGCGCTCGCGGCGCGGTTTCGGCTCGCGGGGCTTGTCGGCGCCTTCGGCCTTGGCATGCTCGTGCTTCGGAGCGTGATCGCGTTGTTCGCCGCGTTCGCCTTTGTCGGAACGCTCGGCGCGGGGTTTGTCGCTCTTCGGACCGCGGGCCGGCTTTTCGGCGGCATTGGCAGAGTCGCCTTGCGGACGCGGATTGCGCGGTTTGCGCGGACGCTTTTCACCGCTCTGGGCGGGTTCGGAGGCAGCGGGAGCGGGGGCTGCCGGCGTGGTGACGGGCTGCTCGCCATCACCCTTGCTGAAGATTTTCTTGAGTGCTTTGAGCACGGTGATCTCGTACTGGTTAAGGAATGAACGGCCGCCAGTGTAATGCAAGATGCCCGCAGGGCGAAGTGCCACGGGCATACTGCCTATTGACTTGGGCTACGGAAGGCTCTCCAGCAGCAGGCGGCGTACATTGCCGCCCATGATTGCAGCGATGTCCTGCTCGCTGAAGCCCGCTTTGGCGAGGCCCTCGGTCAGTTGGGCGAGGCCGGTGGTGTCGAAGGGCGCATTCACCGCGCCGTCGAAATCCGATCCCAGTGCGATGTGCTCGACGCCGACCTTGTCGGCGGCATAGCGCATGGCCTTGACGATGGCCTGCACGGAGGTTTCGCACACCGCGCCGTCCCAGTAGCCGATGCCGATCACGCCGCCGGTGTTGGCGATACCGCGCAGGTGCGCGTCGGTCAGGTTGCGCGGGCCGGGGCAGGTGCCGGCGACGCCGGTATGGGAAACGATCACCGGGCGCCTGGCGATGGCCAGTACGTCGTCGATCAGCGGACGCGAGGCATGGGCCAGGTCGATCAGCATCTTCCTGTCTTCCAGGCGCGGGATGACCTCGCGGCCGAACGCAGTCAGGCCGCCTTTCTTCAGGCCGTGGGCGGAGCCGCCGACCTCGTTGTCGAAGAAGTGGGTCAGGCCCATGATGCGGAAGCCCGCGTCGTACATGCGGTCGAGGTTCTCGAGCTTGCCTTCGAGCGGGTGCAGGCCCTCGGTGGCGAGTATGCCGGCGAGCTGCCTCGGGTCCTTCTGCCAGGCGGCGAGGTAGCGGGTGAGGTCGTCCCGGCTGCGCACCAGGGTGAGCTTGCCCTGGCTGTCAGCGGCGGCCTTGTCCAGCAGTTCGCCCTGGTAGAGCGCGCGTTCGAGCAGGCTGTTCCAGGTGCGTGCCGGCCAGCGCTGGGCGATGACCAGCGGGGTGATGTTGTCGCTGTCGGCGCTGTTGCTTTCGTAGTTCAGGCCGCGCGGCGTCTTGGTGACGGTGGAGAACACCTGCAGGCCGACGTGGCCTTCGAGCAGGCGCGGCAGGTCGGTGTGACCATGGTCGTGGCGATCCAGCAGGTTGCGGTCCCAGAGCAGGGCGTCGTCGTGCAGGTCGGCGACGAACAGTGCCTGGTGCAGCGCCCGGGCCGCGGGCGAGGCCTGGTAGGGCGGCGGGCTGGCCACGGTGTTCATCTTCCGGTCCAGATACCCCGGCAGGTTGAAGAAGATCCCCAGGCCAACGGCCAGCAGGACGAGCAGGACGATCAGCAGTTTGCGCATGTCAGCTTCCCAGCTTTGTTATTGGTTTTCTTGCGGGCGCAATCTAGCAGAAGGGTGGGCGCAGGGCAGCGGGGTTCAGCCGCAGAGGCAGTTACGGCCTTTCTGCTTGGCCTGGTAGAGGGCGCTGTCGGCGCGCAGGATCAGGCTCGGCAGGTTTTCCTGGATGTCCATCTCGGCCAGGCCCAGGGACACGGTGACGCCGGGCAATACTCCCACCGGCGAATAGAAGGAAGCGATCTGTTCCAGGCTCTGGCGCAGGCGGTTGCCGATACGCCGGGCTTCCTCGATGGCGATTTCCGGCAGGAGGATGACGAACTCCTCGCCGCCGAAGCGCGCCATGCTGTCCTTGGGGCGCAACTGGCTGCGCAGGGTGTGGGCGACCAGGCACAGCGCGTAGTCGCCGGCCAGGTGGCCGTGCTCGTCGTTGTAGTTCTTGAAGTGATCGACATCGAGCATGAGCATGCACATGGGCTGCTCGTTGAAGGCACAGCGTGTGCTCTCGCGGTCGTAGATGTGCTCCAGCCAGCGCCGGTTGAACAGGCCGGTGAGCGTGTCGATGTTGGCGTTCTGCTCGGTGTCGAGAATGATCCGATTGCCTTGGCGCACCCGCTCGCAAAGCACCGAGAGGAGGTTCTGCATGACCTGCGGGGAGTGCTCGAACAGACCGATCAGCGCCTCGCGGTGCAGGCGCAGCACGGTGGTCGGTTCGCTGGCGACGACATAGGCCGAAGGGTGGTCGCTGTCGATGAAGCTGATCTCGCCGGCGCAGTCGCCCGGATGCAGGGTGCTCACCGGCTGGTTGTCCAGCGAGCCCAGGTATACCGTTAGGTGCCCGGAGAGGACCATATAAAGGAAGTGATTGCGGTTGAACGGCGACAGCAGGATTTCGCCGCGCTCCAGTTCACAGGCGCGGAAATCCTTGAGCAGCTGTTGCAGGTTGGCCGCGGCCACGTTCTGGAACAGACGCAGGTGCTGGAGTTGGCGGATGTCTTCGTTCCACTGCGCAGCTTTCATGGTGCAGCGGGGATCGGGCGCAAGCTGATGATGTGCACGACTGACTCTCCCTGT
Source organism: Pseudomonas sp. DP-17 (assembly GCF_022380625.1). NCBI lineage: Bacteria > Pseudomonadati > Pseudomonadota > Gammaproteobacteria > Pseudomonadales > Pseudomonadaceae > Pseudomonas > Pseudomonas sp. DP-17. Next base: position 924,313 of record NZ_JAKSXG010000001.1, on the reverse strand, counting down.
AGTCCGCTTCGCACATTGAGCCATCAGTATTAGTCAGATTTGAGTACTGGCAATTCGCAGCCAGACCCGGCCGACCGGCGGTCGGCCGGGTGTTTCATCAGCTTTCCAACAGCTCCACATGGACCGCGTAACCGCCCAGACGGTCGGCCAATGCGGCGCGCGAGTCTGGGGCGAGGCCGCCGACGAACAGACGTGCTTTCTGCCCATGGCGGTCATCGGCGACCACCTCGATGCGCGGGGCCGGAGACAGGTGCCGGGTCTCGTCCTCGAGCACGCGACGAATGGCATCCAGGCGCAGCGCCGGCTTGAAGGTCTTGCCCACCGCGGTGACCGGGATGGCGTCCAGCAGCCAGACGTCCTTGGGCACCGCCGCGCGCTCGGGCACATGCTGCGCGGCGTGTTCGAGCAGCTCTGCTTCGCTCGCCTGCATGCCCGGCTTGAGCTGGATGTACACCACCGGCAGCTCGCCGGCCTTCAGGCAGGGTTTGCCCACGGCAGCGGCCATGGCCACGGCGGGATGGCGATGCAGGGCTTCCTCGATCATCTGCGGGTCGATGTTGTGGCCACCGCGGATAATCAGGTCCTTGCTGCGGCCGGTGAGCCAGATGTAGCCGTCGGCGTCGATCCGCCCCAGGTCGCCGGTATTGAACCAGTCGCCGTCGACCCAGATGTCCTTGTTCTTGCTGGCCTGCAGGTAACCCTTGAAGACCGTGGGGCCGCGCAGGCAGATGTTGCCGATTTCGTCTACGGCGGCGTCGCGCAGGTACTGGCCGTCGCCGTCGAGGATCACCGACTTCACTTCACAGTACGGCAGGCGCAGGCCGATGGAGCCGGGCCGGCGTTCGCCGCCGCGCGGGTTGCAGCTGGTGCCGCAGGTGCCTTCGGTCATGCCGTAACCTTCGATGACCTTCAGGCCTGTCTTGGCCTCGAACTGTCGGATCAGCTCCACCGGCATGGGCGCCGCGCCACACAGGGCGAAGCGCAGGCTGGAAAGGTCACGGCCTTCGCTGGGCACCTGCAAGAGGGCGGCGTAGATGGTCGGCACGCCGCTGAAACTGGTGACCTTGTAGCGCTCCACCAGCTTCCAGAAATCCTGGATCAGCGTCGGGTTGCGATAGCCCTGGGGGCCGGCCAGCAGCACTTCGCCGCCGCGCATGAAGGGGGCTAGACCGGTGACCATGACGCCGTTGACGTGGAACAGCGGCAGGCCGCAGAGCAGTACGTCGTTGCCGTCGTAGTCAGAGTTCAGGCCCATGATCTCGGCCATCGCCACTTCGTTGAAATGGCTGTGGGGGGCAAGCTTGGGCGTGCCGGTGGTGCCACCGGTGTGGAAGTAGGAGGCGACTTCGTCCGGGCCGATCACCCGGCCGCTTTCCAGATGGTCCGCCGGGCACTGCTCGAGCAGCTCGTCGAAGTCCAGCACGCCGTCGGGCAATGCGCCGCGCTGGGTCTTGATGGCCGAGCGCTGCGGCTCGGGCAGCAGGTTGGCGATGTCGACGGTAACGATGGCGTTCAGCTCCGGCAACTGCTCGCGCAGGCCGGCGACCTTGTCCCACAGATCGGTGCCGGGGAAGGGCGCCAGGCTGACGAGTACGCGGGAGTCAGCCGCGCGCACCAGCTCGGCGATGTGCTCGGGATCGAGCAGCGGGTTGATCGCGTTGACGATCCCTGCCGCTTCGCCACCCCAGATCACGTAGTGGGTCTGCGGCAGGTTGGGAAGCAGGAACGACACCGAGGTGCCCGGCCTTACGCCCAGGCGGTGGAAGGCATTGGCCGCCTGGGTGACGCGGGCGAACAACTGCTCGTAGCTGACCTTGAGTGGCTCCTCCGCCGCCGAGCCCTGCAGCAGGAAGCTCAGGGCGGTGGAGGGGCCGAACTGCTGCGCCGAGCGGCGCAGCAGTTCATAGGTGTTGGGCGGCAGGTCGCGGTCCTGCAGCGGGACCTGTTCCAGTGCTTCGACGTCACGCAGGCTGCTGATCGGGGCGTTCATGCTTCTTCTTGTTCTCCGCAGGGTCAGGGGATCACAGGCGCTCCCGCAGCCAGGCACCGATATCGCCGAGTTCCTCGTTGCTCACTTCGTGGCTCATCGGGTAGGTGCGCCATTGGGCGGGCACCTCGTTGGCCTGCAGGAAGTCGTATGCAGCGCGGCCCATGGCGGGCAGCACCACGTCATCGAAAGTGCCATGCAGGCAGAGCGCGGACAGTTGTCTTTTTGTAGCCGGCAGGCTTATGCCTTCGCTGAATGTCGGGCCATAGGTGGAGAGCGCCATGACGCCGCCCAGTTCGCCGTCCCAACGCAGGTAGCCGGTATGCAGCACCACCGCGCCGCCCTGGGAGAAGCCGGCGAGGATGATGCGTTTGGCCGCGATGCCCTGGTCGATCTGCCCCTGGATCAGCGCGATCACGCTGTCGGCCGAAGCTTCCAGCTGGGCTTCGTCGATGGCGCGGGCCGGTGCCATGGCGAGGATGTCGTACCAACTGGGCGCAGGCATGCCGTTGAACACCGTCACTGGGCGGGTCGGCGCCTGGGGCAGGATGAAGCGCGTCGACGTGAAGCTGCGCTGCAGCATCTGTGCTACCGGTTCGAAGTCGTAACGGTCGGCACCCAGGCCGTGCAACCAAATGACGCAGGAGTCGACGCTCTGGCTGGGTTCGAGGATCAGGGGCTGGGTCATGGAAGCTCCAGGATGGGGCAGGCGCTCTAGGAAGGGGCGCTGCGTGGGAGAAAGGGTGGAGGGGCGATGCAAGAAGATGTCGCATGGCCATAACTTGTGGGACTTGACTGCACAAAATCGTAGGAAGGTTCCTGGGCTGGTACGCCCCTTGCTATCGCTACTGTCAGGCTGTGCGGCCCCACTTCCGGTAACACTCTACCGACCCCATCCGGAAAGCTGTACCGGAAGTGGCGCAGCGTATGCCTTGGGCTGTTTCAGGGCCCGCTGCGCCGGCTGCGGTCAACAGCCCGCGCGGCGGGCCTTCGCCTTCACGCAATGATCCCTAGATGACCCGTTCCAGCGCGCAAGACCTGTGCGCTCGAAGGTGTGTTCGCGGCGCCCGTAGGATTTTTCATAGGCCGTCTAGACTCACCTTCAGGTCTCCATCCCGTTTGTTGTCTTGCTGGTGCCTCACGAGGGTACGGCGGTGGAACCGGGACTCCAAAACACTAAAAAAGCAACGGAGAAGATCGATGAAGATGGTGAAATCCACCCTGGCAGTGCTGACCACCGCCGCCGTGTTCGGCATCAGCGGCCTCGCGCATGCCGGCGCCACCCTGGATGCAGTGAAGAAGAAAGGCTACGTGCAGTGCGGTATCAGTGACGGTCTTCCCGGCTTCTCGTACGCCGACGCCAAGGGCCAGTACAAAGGCATCGACGTGGACGTCTGCCGCGCCGTGGCGGCGGCCGTGTTCGGCGACGCGACCAAGGTCAAGTACAGTCCGCTGACCGCCAAGGAGCGCTTCACCGCGCTGCAGTCCGGCGAGATCGATATCCTCTCGCGCAATACCACCTGGACCAGTTCCCGCGACAGTGCGATGGGCCTGAACTTCGTCGGCGTGACCTACTACGACGGCCAGGGCTTCCTGGTGAACAAGAAGCTCGGCGTCTCCAGCGCCAAGGAACTCGATGGCGCCACCGTGTGCATCCAGGCCGGCACCACCACCGAGCTCAACCTCTCCGACTACTTCCGTTCCAACAGCCTCAAGTACACCCCCATCACCTACGACACCTCCGACGAGAGCGCCAAGTCGCTGGAGTCCGGCCGTTGCGACGTGCTGACCTCCGACCAGTCGCAGCTCTACGCGCAGCGCATCAAGCTGGCCGCGCCGGACGACTATGTGGTGCTGCCCGAAGTGATCTCCAAGGAGCCCCTCGGCCCGGCCGTGCGCCAGGGCGACGAGGAGTGGTTCGACATCGCCCGCTGGACGCTCTTCGCGATGCTCAACGCCGAGGAACTGGGTATCAACTCGAAGAATGTCGAGGAACAGGCCAAGAGCACCAAGAACCCGGACGTCGCGCGTCTGCTCGGCGCCGAGGGCGACTACGGCAAGGACCTCAAATTGCCCAAGGACTGGGCGGTACAGATCGTCAAGCAAGTGGGTAACTACGGCGAGATCTTCGACCGCAACGTCGGCGACGGCAGCGACCTGAAGATCAAGCGTGGCCTCAACGCCCAGTGGAACAAGGGTGGTCTGCAGTACGCACCGCCGGTGCGCTGACCTGACCCGTTCCGGCGCCCGGAGTGTGGGCGCCGGAGTGTTTCGAACGACGTGAAGCCTGTCGGGCGGTCGCGGGCGTAGCCCGTGCCCGCCCGGCGCGGCTTGCGAGAGGGCTTACATGCAGAATTCCATCAAGGCCCAGCGCCCGCGGGGGGCATCGCTCAACGATCCCGTCGTGCGCGGCTGGGCATTCCAGATCATCGCCGTCATCGCCGTCGTGGCGGTCGGCTGGTTCCTCTTCGACAACACCCAGACCAACCTCGCCCACCGTGGCATCCAGTCCGGTTTCGGTTTCCTCGACCACAGCGCCGGCTTCGGCATCTCGCAGCACCTGATTGATTACAGCGAAAGCGACACCTACGGACGGGTGTTCATGGTCGGCCTGCTGAACACGCTGCTGGTCACGGTGATCGGCATCGTCTTCGCCACCATCCTGGGCTTCATCCTCGGTGTGGCGCGGCTGTCGCCCAACTGGCTGATCCGCAAGCTGGCGACCCTGTACATCGAGACCTTCCGCAACATCCCGCCGCTGCTGCAGATCTTCTTCTGGTACTTCGCCGTGCTCGGCCCGCTGCCGAACCCGCGGCAGAGCATCAGCTTCGGCGACCTGTTCTTCATCAACAACCGCGGCCTGCAGATGCCCGCGCCGATTGCTGCCGACGGCCTCGGCCCGTTCATCGTCGCGGTGATCCTGGCCATCGTCGGCTGGGCGGTGATCTGGAAGTGGGCCAAGGCCCGCCGCCATGCCACCGGCAAGGCCTTCCCGGTGTTCCTCAGCGGCCTGGCGCTGCTGATCCTGCTGCCGGGCCTGGTGTCGCTGGTGGCCGGGGCACCGTTCCACTGGGACGTGCCGGTGCTGCAGGGCTTCAACTTCCGCGGCGGCTGGGTGGTGATACCGGAGCTTGTGTCCATCGTGCTCGCGCTGTCGGTCTACACCGCCGCCTTCATCGGCGAGACGGTGCGCGCCGGCATCCAGGCGGTCAGCCACGGCCAGACCGAAGCGGCCGGCTCCCTGGGGCTGCGTCCGGGGCAGACGCTGCGCCTGGTGATCATCCCCCAAGCGCTGCGGGTGATCATCCCACCGCTCACCAGCCAGTACCTGAACCTGGCGAAGAACTCCTCGCTGGCCGCGGCCATCGGCTATCCGGACATGGTCTCGCTGTTCGCCGGCACGGTGCTCAACCAGACCGGCCAGGCCATCGAGACCATGGCCATCACCATGAGCGTGTACCTGGCCATCAGCATCAGCATTTCCCTGCTGATGAACTGGTACAACAAGCACATCGCGCTGGTCGAGCGCTGATCGGTATGGAGAGCAGAAACCCATGACTACTCATACTTTCAAGCCCGACCTGCCGCCCCCCGCGATGAGCGTGGGCGTGCTCGCCTGGCTGCGCGCCAACCTGTTTTCCAGCTGGTTCAACACCCTGCTGACGCTGGTCGGTATCTACCTGGTCTGGCTGATCCTGCCGCCGCTGCTGGAGTGGGCGATCATCAAGGCCGACTGGACCGGCACGACCCGCGCCGACTGCTCCCGCGAGGGGGCCTGCTGGGTGTTCATCGGTTCGCGCTTCGGCCAGTTCATGTACGGCTTCTACCCCGAGGAGTTGCGCTGGCGCGTGGACCTCACCGTGCTCTTCGTGGTGTTCGGTGCGGCGCCGCTGTTCCTCAAGCGCTTCGCCTACAAGGTGAAGTACGGCCTGGGCTTCCTGGTGGCGCTGCCGATCCTGGCCTACTGGCTGCTGCACGGCGGCTTCCTCGGCCTGGAGACCGTGCCGACCAGCGCCTGGGGCGGCCTGATGCTCACCGTGGTGATCGCCGCGGTCGGCATCTGCGGGGCCATGCCGCTGGGCATCCTGCTGGCGCTCGGGCGGCGTTCGAAGATGCCGGCAATCAAGGTCATCTGCGTCACGACAATCGAGTTCTGGCGTGGCGTACCGCTGATCACCGTGCTGTTCATGTCCTCGGTGATGCTGCCGCTGTTCCTGCCCGAGGGGATGAACCTGGACAAGCTGCTGCGCGCGATGGTGATGGTGGTGCTGTTCGAGGCCGCCTACATCGCCGAGGTGGTGCGCGGGGGCATGCAGGCCATTCCCAAGGGGCAGTACGAAGCCGCAGCCGCCATGGGCCTGGGTTACTGGCGGACCATGGGCCTGGTGATCCTGCCGCAGGCGCTCAAGCTGGTGATCCCCGGCATCGTCAACACCTTCATCGCGCTGTTCAAGGACACCAGCCTGGTGATCATCATCGGCCTGTTCGACTTCCTCAACAGCATCAAGCGCGCCACCGCGGACCCGGCCTGGCTGGGCATGGCCACCGAAGGCTATGTGTTCGCCGCGGTCGTCTACTGGATTTTCTGTTTCGGCATGTCCCGCTACTCCATGCACCTGGAGCACAAGCTGGACACCGGCCACAAGCGTTAGGAGTGAATCGTCATGTCTGAAGCCACCCAAAAGACCGCACAGCCGGCCATCGGCGATCACGTGATGATCACCATGAAGGGCGTGAACAAGTGGTACGGCCAGTTCCACGTGCTCAAGGACATCAACCTGGAGGTCAAGCAGGGCGAGCGCATCGTGCTTTGCGGGCCGTCCGGTTCGGGCAAGTCCACTACCATCCGCTGCATCAACCGGCTGGAAGAACACCAGCAGGGCAGCATCGTCGTCGACGGCACCGAGCTGACCAATGACCTCAAGCAGATCGAGGCGATCCGCAGTGAAGTCGGCATGGTGTTCCAGCACTTCAACCTGTTCCCGCACCTGACCGTGCTGCAGAACTGCATCCTTGCGCCCATGTGGGTGCGCAAGATGCCCAAGCGCCAGGCCGAGGAAATCGCCATGCATTACCTGGAGCGCGTGCGCATCCCGGAACAGGCCAACAAGTTTCCCGGCCAGCTCTCCGGTGGCCAGCAGCAACGCGTGGCAATCGCCCGCGCGCTGTGCATGAAGCCCAAGATCATGCTGTTCGACGAACCCACCTCGGCGCTCGACCCGGAAATGGTCAAGGAAGTGCTCGACACCATGATCGGCCTGGCGCAGAGCGGCATGACCATGCTCTGCGTGACCCACGAGATGGGTTTTGCGCGCACCGTGGCGAATCGGGTGATCTTCATGGACAAGGGCGAGATCGTCGAACAGGCGCCGCCCGACCAGTTCTTCGACAACCCGCAGTCGGACCGCACCAAGCTGTTCCTCAGCCAGATCCTGCATTAACTTCGGCGCAAGTACCCTCTCCCCAGCCCTCTCCCTGAAGGGAGAGGGAGCCTTTCGGCGTGCGTGGCGAGAGCAGAGTCATCCTGATGTTTTATGAGTTTCCCGTGCAGACTTGAGTCCTGCTCCCGCTCGGACAGTCCCCTCTCCCTTCGGAGCGGGGCGCGCAGCCAGGGTTAGGGAGAGGGTAGCCGCACGCACAGTCCTCCACCTGTTCGCACGCTCGTCCCCCGCGATGGCAAGCCCAGGCCGCAACGGCGTATGCTGCCAACTCCACCGCCGCACGGTGCGCTGTGAGAAAAACCGGCTGAACTCGGCCGCCTCCCCGGTGTTCCCATGTGCAGTGGTTCGTCAGGGATGGACTACCGTTCCAGGTAGCTCCCCTGCACCCGCCGTCCAAAGGAAGAGAGCCGACGTGAACCTGATCCTATCGCCAATGAACCTGAGCAAAGCCAAGGCCTGGAGCGCCCATGCGGTGACCTCCAGCGGTGTCATCCTCGCGCTGCTCGCGCTCCTTGCGCTGGTCGACAACAAGCCCCAGGCCTGCCTGCTGTGGCTGGGCGTGGCGCTGCTGGTGGACGGCCTCGACGGCACCCTGGCGCGCAAGTTCGACGTCAAGGCGGTGCTGCCGCACTTCGACGGCTCGACCCTGGACCTGGTGATCGACTACCTCACCTACGTCTTCATCCCCGCGATCTTCATCTATCGCTACGTGCCGCTGCCGGTGCACACCGAACTGCTGGCGGTGGGGGTGATCCTGGTGTCCTCGCTGTTCTGCTTCTGCAACGTCAACATGAAGAGCAAGGACAACTACTTCGTCGGCTTCCCGGCCGCCTGGAACGTGGTGGCGGTGTATTTCTTCGTGCTCGACCTGCATCCCTGGGTGAGCTTCGTCACCGTGCTGGTGCTGGCCGCGCTGACCCTGACCCGCATGAAGTTCCTGCACCCCTTCCGCGTGCGCCAGTTCATGCCGCTGAACATCGCCGTGACCTTCGTCTGGATGCTCAGCAGTGCGTTGCTGATCCTCCAGCAGCCAACGGACCAACCCTGGCTGCTCGGTTTGTGGTTCGCAGCCTCGGCCTACTTCGTCGGCGTCTGCGTGTGGCGCACGGCAATGGAGTGGTTTAACTGAGCCCCCCAGATCCGCGTTCGCTTTCTTCGTAGGATGGTGTGGAGCGAAGCGATACCCATCGATACCCGTGCAATCGCAGCATGGGTATCGCAATCTCCGCCCATCCTACGGTCCCGTGTCCTTCCGGGCTTCTTACGCCTGCCGCCCCATCAGTCTCTGCCGGAAAGCCCCCGGCGTTTCCCCGCATACCTGCTTGAACAAGCGCGCGAAGCTCGCCCGGTCGGCATAGCCGACATCGCTGGCGATGCGCTCCAGCGACCGCGCCGGATCGCCCAGCGCCTCCTGCGCCGACGCAATGCGCAGGCGTTGCACGTAATCGTTCGGCGACATCCCAACCTGCTCGCGGAAGCGCCGTAACAGCGTGCGCGTGGAGCAGTGCACGCGCTGCGCCAGGCTGGCGAGGTCGAAGGGCTGCGCGTAATTGTCTTCCAACCAGAGCAGCAGCGGCTGCAGTGGTGAGCCGGCGGGCAGCGGGTCAGGCAGCAGCGGGGTGAAGCGCCGCTGGCGGCCGCGTCCATGTTCGAACACCAGAGTTGCCGCCGCGCGGCGGGCGAGGGCAGCACCGGCATGGCGCTCGATGAGGTACAGGCACAGGTCCAGGCCGGCTTGTGCGCCGCCAGAGCAGAGACAGCCGTTGTCGTCGGTGCAGAGGGCGTCGATGTCCAGCCGCACCTGGGGATAGCGTTCGCGGAAGGTCGCTTCCAGCGCCCAGTGCGTCGTCGCCCGGCGGTCGTCCAGCACGCCGGCTTCGGCCAGCAGGAAGGCGCTGCTGCACAGGCTGCCCAACTGCACGCTGGCGGGCGCGCGGCGCAGCCAGTCGAGCAGCTGTTGATTGGCAGCGAAGGTGGTGTCGATATCCGCACCGGTGGCGGGAATCAGCAGCAGGTCGCATTGCTCGGCAATGTCGAGCCCGCCTTCCACTTCCACGCGGCCGAAGGGCAACGCCACCGGCGCGCCATCTGCGCTGACCCGCAGCACCTCGAAGCGGTGCTCGCCGGCCAGGCGGTTGGCGAGGTGGAAGCTGTCCATGGCCAGGCCAAGGCTGGAGCACAGGGTTTGCGGGCAGACGAACAGGGCTATCCTGAACATGGCGTCTCGCTTTCTGCTGGCGGCTGAGATGGCGCTATTGATCATAATGTTGTCGATATTGCCAATCGTGTCCAGTCGATCCAGTCCCGATACTGTGACCACCCTTCCCGACACGAGCCCCGCCATGGCCCACCCCAACGCCCAGCTGATCGAACGTTTCTACCAGGCCTTCCAGCGTCGTGACGGCGAGGCCATGGCCGCCTGCTACAGCGCCGACGTGCAGTTCAGCGACCCGGTCTTCACCGACCTGCGCGGCGCCGAGGCCGGTGACATGTGGCGCATGCTCACCGCCCGTGCCCAGGATTTCTCGCTGACCTATGAGGGCGTCGAGGCCGACGAGACACGCGGTTCGGCACGCTGGGTGGCGTCCTACACCTTCACCCAGACGGGTCGGAAAGTGATCAATCACATCCAGGCACATTTCCACTTCCGCGACGGATTGATCTGTCAGCACGTGGACGGCTTCGACCTGTGGAAGTGGTCGCGCCAAGCCCTGGGCGCCAAGGGCGCCCTGCTGGGCTGGGCGCCGCCGGTGCAGCGGGCGATCCGCGCCCAGGCCGCCAAAAGCCTCGCGGCGTACCGCGCACAACGGGTGGGGAAGGCCTGATCGCGGGCTTTCGGGCTCGCCCGTGACGGCGGGATAGGCTTAAATGACAGGCGACTGAGAGCCGGACGCCGCCATGATCACACTTTTCCAGTTCCCGCCCGCCTTCAACGTACCCAATGTCAGCCCTTTCTGCCTGAAGCTGGAGACCTTCCTGCGCCTCGCCGGGCTGGAGTACCAGATCAAGCACGTGATGGACCCGCGCAAGGGGCCCAAGGGCAAGCTGCCGTTCATTACGCTGGACGGCAAGGCTGTCGCCGACACGGCGATCATCATGCGCACGCTGCAGCAATATTACGAATTCGACCTCGATGCCGGCCTCGACGCCCGTGGTCGTGGCTGGGCGGTGTCGATCACTCGCCTGTGCGACGAGCACCTGGTGCCGTTGCTGGTGTACTTCCGCTGGCTGGACGAACAGGGCTTCCGTCAGGTGAAGGACGTGATGTTGCGTAGCGTGCCCGCGCCGCTGCGGCCGCTGGTGGGTGCGATGCTGCAGCGCAAGATTCGCGGTGACCTCAAGGGCCGCGGGCTGCTGCGCCACAGCCGCGAGGAACTGCTGGGCTTCGCCCGAGACGATCTCGAAGCCCTGGACGGCATGCTCGGCGACCTGCCGTACTTCGGCGGCGCCCAGCCGTGCAGCGCCGATGCCGCGACCTACGGTGTGCTGGCCAACCTCGTCCTCAGCACCCTGGAAACCCCACTCAACGATATGGCGCGTAGCTATGAGCGCCTGGTCGCTTACTGCGACCGTATGCAGGCGCGGGTGTGGGCGTCGTGACCGCCGCCGAGCCCAAGCCCTGGTTCGTCTACCTGGTGCGCGCCGAGAACGGCGCGCTGTATTGCGGTATCAGCGACGACGCGCAACGGCGCTTCGAAACCCATCGCACCGGCAAGGGCGCGCGCTTCTTCCATTGCAGCCCGGCCCAGGCGCTGGTCTATGTCGAGGCCTGCCCCGGCAAGGGCGATGCCCTGCGCCGCGAGCGCGCGATCAAGGCGCTGACCAAGAAAGCCAAGGAGCGCCTGGTGCTGGCCAATCCCTTCACCATCAGCGCCGTGGATGTCGTGCCATCCGAGGGATGAGGTAGGACTCATCCTACGTACGGGTTAAGCTGCCGGACCACCTTCCGGCCGCTGGAGCCACCCATGTCCGAGCTGATCCTGCACCACTACCCGACTTCGCCCTTCGCCGAAAAGGCGCGTCTGATGCTGGGCTTCAAGCAGCTGTCCTGGCGCTCGGTAACCATCCCGCCGCTGATGCCCAAGCCGGACCTCATGGCCCTTACCGGTGGTTACCGCAAGACGCCGGTGCTGCAGGTCGGCGCCGACATCTACTGCGACACCGCGCTGATCGCCCGCCGCCTGGAGCAGGAAAAGGCCGTGCCCGCGCTGTTCCCCGAGGGCCACGAGTTCACCTCGGCGAGCTTCGCCCTGTGGGCCGACTCGGTGATCTTCCAGCACGCCGTCAGCCTGGTGTTCCAGCCCGAATCCATCGCCATGCGCTTTGGCAAGCTGCCGCCGCAGTTCCTCCAGGCCTTCGTCGCCGACCGCAGCCAGCTGTTCAGCGGCGGCACCGCCAGCCGGTTGCCGGCCGAGCAGGCCAAGCATCAGTGGCCGGCTTTCATGGCGCGCGTCGAACAGCAACTGGCGCGAGAAGAAGGCGACTTCCTGTTCGGCGAGCCCTCCATCGCCGATTTCGCCCTGGCCCACTGCCTGTGGTTCCTCAAGGGCACGCCGGTCACCGCGCCGCTGGTGGACGACTACCCGTCGGTCGCCGCCTGGCTTGGCCGCGTGCTGGGCTTCGGCCACGGCGCGTCCAGCGAGATGAGCGCCGAGGAAGCCATTGCCGTGGCCCGCGACAGCCAGCCAGCGGCACTGCCGGAGGAAACCCTCGTCGATCCCAACGGCTTCGAGGCCGGCCAGCGCGTGGCGATCGCCGCCACCGACTACGGCTGCGACCCGGTGGAAGGCGAATTGCTGCACGTCGGGCTGGAGAGCCTGGTCCTGCGTCGCGAAGACGAGCGCGCCGGCACCGTGCACGTACACTTCCCACGCATCGGCTTCAGCATCCGCCAGGCCTGAGTCCGGCCGGACCGGGACACTGCCGCGTCACCGGCGTACGCAGGCGCGGCAGGTTCTCGGCCATCTCGCGGAAGTGTTGCAGGCGCTCGTAGCAGAGCGCCATTTCCCCGCTGTTGCTGTTGTACCAGGCGTCCGGCGCGCCGCAGCTGACCAGGCGAATGTTCAGCGGGCGCGGCGGGCGGAACAGGCGGAAGACCTCGTCGACCATCAGTTGCAAGTGGTCGCCATCGCGCAGCAGGGCGATCAGCGGCCCGGCGTCCGCTGGATTCATCGAAGGCGTGTCCCAGCTCAGGCGCCAGGCCGCGTGGTGCTGAATCGAGGACGCACGTCGCGTGTGCCGGATCCATTCGAACGCCTTGCTCGCCTGGCGGAATTCCTGGTCGCAGTAGACCGCCCGCTCATAGGGCAGGCCGATCAGCGGCGGCAGCCAGTCCAGCCGCACCATGTCGCTGCCGTAGAGCAGGCAGGCGATGTTGTAGTAGCGCTGCTCGTCCAGCGGGTGGCTGTCCCACGCCAGTACCTGGTCCGGTGGCGGCTTGGGCGTCTGCCATTCCAGCCGCCAGTAGTCGGCGATGTCCAGCAGGCGCGCGTCCACCTCGTCACGCGGCAGTTTCGCGTAAAGGTGAAACAGCAGGATGAAGCCAAGCTGGTCCGCCGCATCTTCCTCGCGCCCGAGCACCGGCAGGTCGTACTCGGCGATCAGCACGTGCCCCATCTCGTGCATCACACTGAACTCGGCGTTGGCCAGCACGAAGCGCGCGACATTCGGCGTGAGTGGCTGCGGTGCGGGGTCGGCGAAAAGCAGGCGGGTACAGAGCAGCAACAGCAGTGCGAAGCATGAGCAGTGCAGCCAGGGCTGCCCGGAGAGCGGAGACGCAGCGACAGGGAGAGCATTCAAGGCGGACATGGCGGCCACCGCGAGCGAGAGGCGCCTGATTTGACTCTAGCAGCCGCAGCGCGGGGGCTGCGGGGTGCTTTGTCGGAAGACTGTGCACAGGTCGCTTGAGGCGTCTGGCGCGGGAGTCTATCGTCCATCTCTCCTTGCACGACACTCATTGCTGAACACTCAATGCACGAGAAGGGACGCCGCGCATGCACGCCTACGATATCGAACTGCTGAAATATTCAACGCCCGCCGCCGGGGAGGAGCTCCAGGGCTGGTGCTTCGGCCTGCCGCCGGGTATTACACTCGAACAATGGCCGCTGGACCCGGATACCGGTTACCCGCTGATGCACGGCTTCACCCTGCGCCTGCCCGAGGACTATCGGGTGCACGGGCCGGAGATCGTTGCGCTGAGTTTCTTCTCGCTGTCGCCGGACCAGAACGACGGCGGCCCGAACTCGGTCGATGGCATTGCCGAGCAGCTTGTCTCGCCGGGCGAGCAGCCGCCGGCCGATCCAGATCTGCTGCCGTTCTGGCAAGCCGGCCGCGCCAGCCACCCGCGCCTGCACCGCATGGAGGATATTCTCGGCGGCGCCTATGCAGTGATCCTGCTGACCGAAGCGGAATTCAACGGTGCCGCCTGCCAGCCGCCACGACTGCCTGCGGGCAATCCGCTACTGGCGCAGACAGCCGCGCCGCAGTGGCTGGCGACGGGCTCGGCGAGCACCTTCGACACCACCATGAAGGAGGGCGACTACCTGTTCGGGCTGTTCGGCGGCATTCCCCAGCCGGGACTGGAGACGCGCTACCTGCTGCGCTGGTCGCCGCGCGCCAGCGACCCCAACGCCGGGGTCCAGCCCGACGAGTACGGTGGCACCGATTACCAGTCGTTCTACTACTGGGAAAACGATGACATTCATCGCGACAACTACCGGGAGCACGCCTGGAGCCAGGGCCACCAGCCCAACCACATCGGCGGCACCATGCGCCCGGTGCAGGGCATGCCGGACGTCAGCGCGTACTACATCGGTTTCGAGGAATACCTGGGCGGCTACAACTTCGGCACCGGCAACGCCCAGCTGGATTTCCGCGACATGAAGATCGACTGGGCCTGCTGATCAGACCAGCCCCGCGGGAAATGCCAGTTCCCGTGCGCACAAAAAAGCCCGTCGCGAGACGGGCTTTTCGTTTCAACCGGGGCTCAGTCCTTGCGGCGCTTGAGCTGGTCCTGCAGCTGGGTCGGCAGACCGCGGATGATCAGCATGTCGCGGGCCTCGTCGTACTCCACCTTGCTGCCCAGCAGGTGCGCCTCGAAACTGATCGACAGTCCCTCGGCACGGCCGGTGAAGCGGCGGAACTGGTTGAGGGTGCGCTTGTCCGCCGGGATCTCCGGCGACAGGCCGTAGTCCTTGTTGCGGATGTAGTCGTAGAAGGCGCGTGGCGCCTGGTCGTCCATCAGCTCGGAGAGTGCGTCCAGGGCCATCGGCTCGCCGATCTTGGCCTGGCTGGTGGCATAGTCCACCAGCACGTCGGTCTTCTCGCGGGCCTGTTCTTCGGGCAGGTCTTCGCTTTCCACGAAATCGCTGAAGGCCTTGAGCAGGGTGCGGGTCTCGCTCGGGCCGTCGACGCCCTCGGTGCAGCCGATGAAGTCGCGGAAATAGTCCGAGACCTTCTTGCCGCCCTTGCCCTTGATGAACGAGATGTACTGCTTGGACGTCTTGTTGTTCTGCCACTCGGAGATGTTGATCCGCGCCGCCATGTGCAGCTGGCCGAGGTCCAGGTGGCGCGACGGGGTCACTTCCAGCGACTCGGTCACCGCCACACCTTCGCTGTGGTGCAGCAGGGCGATGGACAGGTAGTCGGTCATGCCCTGCTGGTAATGGCAGAACAGCACGTGGCCGCCGGTGGAGAGGTTGGACTCTTCCATCAGCGTCTTCAGGTGCTCCACCGCCTGCTTGGAGAAGGCGACGAAGTCCTTGCCGCTGTCCAGGTACTCGCTCAGCCAGCCGCTGAACGGGTAGGCGCCGGACTCGCCCTGGAACAGGCCCCAGGCCTTGTTCGGCTTGGCGTTGTAGCTTTCGTTGAGATCGGCCATCAGGTTCTCGATGGCTTGGGAGTCGCCCAGCTCGGCATCGCGCGCGTGCAGTGTGGCGGGGTTGCCGTCGGGCTTCTTGTCGATCAGGTGGACGATGGCGTGGCGAATCGGCATGGCGGACCCGGATGTTCAGTGCCGGCGCCGCCGCGCGCATCGAAGCGGCGGCGGGGCGGGCGGATTGGAAAACGCCAGAGTTTACCCGACAAGGCGCCGGGATGCGCGACGCCGATTAGTCCGCCGCCGGCGCCAGCCCCTCGTCGCGCTCGCGTCGGTTGCGGCGCAGCTGGCGCAGGCGGCGGATCACATAGTTCAGGTGCAGGTGCAGCTCGTACAGCTCGTTGTAGTACGACAGCGGCACCTCGACCTTGGCCAGCTCGGCCTCCAGCTGCTCCAGGCGCTCGATCTCGGTGCTCAGCTCGGCGCTGCCGGTGCGCTCGTCCAGGCGCCGGTCGATCTCGCGCAGGTAGCGGTACCAGCGGTAGATGCGTGCGCGGATACGCCAGCGGTACAGCGGGCCGATGGATTTCATCAGCGGGATCAGGATGGCGATGAAGGGGATCAGCAGGATGATGTAGCGGTCCGCCAGGGAGGCGATGCGGAACGGCAGGAAGCGCTGCAGCAGCGGCGGGCCGCTCTTATAGTAGCGCTCGGCGTCTTCCTGCAGCGCCAGGGTGCGCGGCTCCGCGCTGGGGAAGGCGCCCGCCGCATCGAGCAGGCTGCCGCTCTTCATCACCGTGCGCGCCGCCTCGAGGATCAGTGGGGTGAGCGCCGGGTGGAAGTCGCCATTGACCACCAGCGTAGCAACCGGCGACAGGGTGGCGAGGTCCTGGTCCGGCACGTTCTGCGCCAGGTTCAGCAGGCCTTCGCTGACCTCCACGCGCTTGAGGAAGGGAATTCGCGCCTCATAGGCATGGGCGCGGCGAAAGCCGGTGAGCTTGAGGTCCGGGCTGGCGGCGAGGCGCTGGATCAGCGGGTTCTCTGCCGGGCCGACGAAGAAGGCGGCGTCCAGCTCCCCGGCCAGCAACTGGTTGGCCACCGCATTGCCGCCGCGAGCCTGCCAGCCGGCGGGCAGCGGATCGGTGGGAATCTCGTTGGCCTTGAGGATGGCCTCGGTCACCGCCTGGGTGCCGCTGCCGGAACCACCGATGGCGACGCGCAGGGCGAGCAGGTCGGCCAGGCGATCGATCTTCGCTTCGCGACGCTGGAACAGCCACAGCGGCTCCTGGAATACCGCGCCGAGCGTCTGCAGGTGGGCGCGCTGTTTGGGCTCCAGCTGCAGTTCCTGGCCGCTTTGCACCAGCGCCAGGTCCACGCCGCTGTTGCCGTCCAGCAGCTTGCCGAGGTTCTCCCGCGAGCCTGCGGTGCGCACCAGGTGCAGGTCGAAGCCCTGCTTGGCCAGCTCCTCCTTCAGCCGCTGGCCGAACACCGCGTAGCCGCCACCCGGCGCGCCCGTGGCCAGGGTGGCGCTCATCGGCGGCGGCGGGGCGACGAAGTAGAAGACCGCGGCGACCAGTGCGGCCAGCACCGGCACCAGCCAGAGGTTGGCGCGCACCAGGATGGCGAGGTCCTTGAGCATGTTCAGAAGGCGTTGCATGGGGAGTCCTTGTGACGGCGTTCCGTTCTGAAAAGATAGCCAGCCTGGGCGAGGGCGGCCGGCGAATCCGCCATCGGCAAGGTGCAAACCGCTATCATCGCAAGCCTCGAAACACGGCTGCGGACTTCAGGGCATGCGCATTCTCCACACCTCCGACTGGCACCTGGGCCAGCATTTCATGGGCAAGAGCCGCGAGGCCGAGCACCAGGCGTTCTGCGCCTGGCTGGTCGAACAGGTGCGCGAGCAGGCCGTGGACGCAGTGATCATCGCCGGCGACGTGTTCGATACCGGCGCGCCGCCCAGCTATGCCCGCGAGCAGTACAACCGCTTCATCGTCGAGCTGCGCGATACCGGCGCGCGCCTGGTGGTGCTGGGCGGCAACCACGACTCGGTGGCGATGCTGGAGGAGTCCCGCGATCTGCTGGCCTGCCTGGATACCCAGGTGATCGCTGCCGTCGGCACCGACCTCGATCGCCAGTTGCTGGTGCTGCCGCAGCGTGATGGCCAGCCAGGCGCCGTCCTCTGCGCGATTCCCTTCATCCGTCCGCGCGACGTGCTCACCAGCCAGGCCGGGCAGAGCGCGCAGGACAAGCAGCTGGCCCTGCAGCAGGCGATCCAGGCGCATTACCGCGAGCTGTTCGAGCGCGCCGCGGCGCAACGCGAAAAGCTCGGCCGGCAACTGCCGATCATTGCCACCGGCCATCTCACCACAGTCGGCGCGAGCGCCAGCGAATCGGTGCGGGAAATCTACGTCGGCACCCTGGAAGCCTTCCCGACCAGCGCCTTCCCGGCGGCGGACTACATCGCCCTCGGCCATATCCACCGGCCGCAGAAAGTTGGCGGTCTGGAGCACATCCGTTACTGCGGCTCGCCCATTGCGCTGAGCTTCGACGAAGCGACCCAGGGCAAGGAAGTGCTGCTGGTGGACCTGGACGACAGCGGCCTGCGCAGCGTCACCGCGCTGCCGGTGCCGCGCTTCCAGCCGCTGAAGTCGGTGTCCGGCAGCCTCGCCGAGCTGCCCGCCGAACTGGCCCGCGTCGCCCGCGAAGGCAGCGTGGAGCGGCCGGTCTGGCTGGAAGTCATGGTGCACACCGACGACTACCTGAGCGACATCCAGCTGCGCGTCGAGAAACTCTGCGAAGACCTGCCGGTGATCGTCCTGCGCACCCGCCGCGAGCGCGGTGCCGCGCAGGCGGCGTTGTTCAGCGAGGCCAAGGAAACCCTCGACGAACTCAGCCCCGAGGATGTGTTCCGCCAGCGCCTCGACGCCGAGGACCTGGAGGCGCCGCTGCGCGAGCGCCTGACCGGGCTCTACCGCCAGGTCGTCGCTGACCTGCAGGAGGAGCGTCCATGAGAATCCTCAGCCTGCGCCTGAAGAACCTCAACTCGCTCAAGGGCGAGTGGAAGATCGACTTCACCGCCGAGCCCTTCGCCGGCAATGGCCTGTTCGCCATCACCGGGCCCACCGGGGCGGGCAAGACCACGCTGCTCGATGCCATCTGCCTCGCGCTTTACCACCGCACGCCGCGCATGAGCGTCCTGTCGCAGAGCGGCAACGAGCTGATGACCCGCCACACCGCCGACTGCCTCGCCGAGGTGGAGTTCGAGGTGAAGGGCCAGCCTTACCGAGCCTTCTGGAGCCAGCGCCGCGCGCGCGACAAGGCCGAGGGCGCGTTGCAGGCGCCGAAGGTGGAACTGGTGCGCATCGACCGCGCCACCGGTGAGGGGCAGATTCTCACCGACAAGATCAACGACAAATTGAAGCAGACCGAGACGCTCACGGGCCTGGACTTCGAGCGTTTCACCAAATCCATGCTGCTGGCCCAGGGCGGTTTCGCTGCCTTCCTCGAGGCCAACGCCAACCAGCGTGCGGAGCTGCTGGAAGAACTCACCGGCACGGAAATCTACGGGCTGATTTCCCAGCGCGTGTTCGAGCGTACCCGTGAAGTGCGCGGCGCGCTGGACCAGTTGCGCGCCCGCGCCGAAGGCTTCGAACTGCTCGGCGCCGAACAGCGTGGCGAACTGGAACAGCAGGGCCGTGACGCCGCCGCGCAGGAAACTGCCTTGCAGGCGCAGCACGCGGCCGTTCAGGCCCAACGCCGCTGGCGCGAAGACCTGACCCGCGCGCAGCAGCAGGTGGAACAGGCCGGCGCGAAAGAGGCCAGCGCGCGCCAGGCGCTGGTGCAGGCACAACCTGATCTGCAACGCCTGGCAGACAGCGACCCCGCCGCGCGCCTGCAGCCGTTGCACCAGGCCTGGCGCAGCAGCCACGAGAGTGTCGAACAATGCCGTACGGCGCGGGAAGACAACCGCTCGCAGCAGGCCGTCAGCCGTGAGGAAATCGCCCAGGCCATGTGGGCAGCCAGCCAATACGCGCAGCAGGCACAGGTGGCGCGCGAGGACGAATACCAGGCCGTCAGCGAACAGCGGCAGGCGCTTCAGGCGCGTCTGGCGCAACATCCGCAGCGTGCCAGGCTGGGCGAGCTGCTCGGCGGTTGGCGCGCACAATTCTCCCAGCGCTCGCGTCTTGCGCAGGCCATTGCCGACCTGCAGCGGCAGGCACAGACGGCCGACCAGTCCTTGCAGGCAGCGACCGCACAGCGCGAGACGCTGCAAGGCAATGTCGCCTTCATGCAGCAGCAGCTCGAATCGGCTGGAGCGCAGGAAAGCCAGCATCAGCAGCAGCTCGAAGCCCTGCTCGGTGGCGCCAGCGAAGGTGAGTTGCGCGAGCGTGCGCAACAGGCACAGCTGCAAAGCCGTGGGCTCGACCGTCTCGAGCAACTGGCCCAGGCCCGCGCCCAGGCCACTGCGCAGCTGGCACGCTGGCAGCCTGAACTGGATGCGCTGCGGCAGAAAAAGGCCGAGCGCGACACGGCCATCGTCGCGCTGCGTGAGCGTTATCAGGCCACCAAGCAGCAGGTTGCCGACAAGGAAAAACTCCTGCAGCAGGAGCAGCGCATTCACCAGCTGGAGCACCTGCGTGCGCAGTTGCAGCCGGGCGAGGCCTGTCCGTTGTGCGGCTCGCCGGAGCACCCGGCGGTGGCGGCCTACCAGGCGCTGGATGTGTCGTCCACCCAGAGGGCGCTGGAGCAGGCGCGAAAGCAACTGGCCGAGCTGGAAAGCCAGGGCATCGCCCTGCGCGGCGAGCTGGCCGAACTGGATGCGCAACTGCAGCAGGGGCAGCGTCAGCTGGACGAAGCCCAGGCGGCGTTGGTGCAGCACCAGCAGACGTGGCAGCAACAGTGCGAAGCGCAGGGGATCGCGCTTGACGACGACCAGCAGCTCAGTGCCGAACGCGAGCGCCATGAGGCTTCGCTGGCTGCCTTGCAGCAGCAACTGAAGGTGCTGGAAGCGCTACGGGCCCAGCTTCAGCAGGTGCAGCAGCAACGCCAGCGCGCCGAGCGCGATCACGCCGAGGCCGCGCAGCAGCTGGCACTCTTCGACCAGCACCAGACCCACGAACGCCAGCGCCAGGAAGAGCGCGCGCAGCAACTCGCGGTTCAGCGTGCGGACCTGCAACAGCAGGACCAGGCACTCGCCGCCGCACTGGGCGAACTGGGCTACGGCATGCCGGAAGACGGCGAGCAGTGGCTGGCCGAGCGCACGGCGGAATGGCAGCAATGGCAGCAGGACCAGCAGCGCAGCCAGGAACTGGCCGTCGCCGAGCGTGATGCCGAACAGGCTGCCCGTGCGGCGCAACAGATCGCCGCGCAATGGCAGCAGCGCTGGCAGGCTGCCGGATTCGATACGCGTCAGGCGCTGGTGACGCAGGCAGCGCCGCAACAGGCATTGGCGCAGGCCGAGGAACAGTTGGCCGCCGCCCAGCGCCAGGCCGATGCCTTGCAGGGCCGTGAGCAGTCCCTGGCCGAACGGCTGGAGCAGGAGCAGGCGCGCCTTGCGCAGCGCCAGTCGAGCTGGCAGCAGGCACTGGCCGCGAGTCCCTTCGCCGACGAGACGGCCTACCTCGCCGCGCTGCTGGACGATGCCCAGCGCAGCGAACTCAGCCAGCTGCGCCAGCGCTTGGAAACGGCCATTACCGAATCCGTCACCTTGCGTGCCGCCGCGGCGCAGGACGTCGAGCGCCTGCAGGCCGAGCCCCACGGCGAACTGCCGCTGGAAGAGCTCGACCAGCAATTGCAGGCGCTTGTCACGCAGCTGCGCGAACTCGGCCAGCGCCAGGGCGAGATTCGCGCCCAGTTGCAGGGCGACGACAGCCGTCGCGCCAGCCAGCAAAGCCTGTTCGCGGAAATCGCCCGGCAGGAGGAGGAGCACGATCTCTGGCAGCGTCTCAACAGCCTGATCGGCGCCTCCGATGGCGCGCGCTACCGACGCTTCGCCCAGGGCCTGACCCTCGACCACCTGGTGCACCTCGCCAATCGCCAACTGCAACGCCTCCATGGTCGCTACCAGTTGGCGCGGCGCAGCGATGGCGAGCTGGAACTGGAAGTGGTGGACACCTGGCAGGGCGACACCGCGCGCGACTGCAAGACGCTGTCGGGCGGCGAGAGCTTTCTGGTCAGCCTGGCGCTGGCGCTGGCGCTGTCCGACCTGGTCAGCCACAAGACCAGCATCGATTCGCTGTTCCTCGATGAAGGCTTCGGCACCCTCGACGGCGAAACCCTGGAGGTGGCGCTGGACGCCCTCGACAGCCTCAACGCCACGGGCAAGACCATCGGCGTGATCAGCCACGTCGAGGCGCTGAAGGAGCGCATTCCGGTGCAGCTCAAGGTGCACAAGGGCGTCGGCATGGGCTACAGCCAGCTCGATGCGCGCTTCCGTTTCAACCCGGAGCGAACCGAGCAGGAGAAAGCCTGATGAAGATCCAGACGCGCCAATGCGACGAGAACGATCTGGCCGACTGGATCGAGCTGCGCCTGCAGCTCTGGCCGGGCGATCATGTCGAGGAGTTCCTCGATGAAGCGGGTGACATTCTTGCGCAGCCGCAGCGCTACGGCGCGTGGTTGGCCCGCGATGAGCAGGGCAGGGCGCTCGGGCTGGCGGAAGCCTCGGTGCGCCGCGATTACGTGAATGGCACGGAAGGCTCGCCGGTGCTGTTTCTCGAAGGCATCCATGTGCGCCATGACGCCCGCCGACAGGGCGTGGCGCGCGCTCTGGTGCACACGGTACAGGCCTGGGGCAGTGCGCGCGGCTGCGTGGATTTCGCCTCCGATGCAGCGCTCGACAACACCGCCAGCCATGCCTTGCACCGGGCGTTGGGCTTCGTCGAAACCGAGCGCGTCGTGTACTTCAGAAAGCCGCTCCACGATTGATCCATATCAGGCGGAACGCGAGTGCGGCAGTGCTGTCAACTTGCAATCGACGCCAGGCGAGATAGGCTCAAGACCGCGCAACTCAGCCAATCGCGCCCGAGTCGGCACCCACAGGTATCGTGATCTTTCGTAGAGGTGATTTGAGATGAAGCAATCCGCATCGGCTCCGAAGAAACCCGCAGCGGCCAAGCCCGCCGCGAAGCCGGCTGCCAAAGCGGCCAGCAAACCTGCCGCAAAACCTGCCGCAAAACCTGCCGCCGCCAAACCGGCGGCTGCCAAGCCCGCTGCCGCCAAACCCACCGCAGCAAAAGCCGCGGCGGCAAAAGCCGCTCCGCGCCGCGCCCCTGCGCTGGCCACTCCGTCGGACCTGAGCAAGAATGCCACCCGCGATCTGTCGGCTGCGCTCAACCGCCTGCTGGCGGATGTCTTTGCGCTGTACCTGAAGACCAAGAATTTCCACTGGCATGTCAGCGGGCCGCACTTCCGCGACTACCACCTGCTGCTGGACGATCACGCCACCGAGATCTTCGCGATGACCGACGCCATCGCCGAGCGCACCCGAAAGATCGGCGGCAACAGCATTCGCTCCATCGGTCACATCGCCAAGCTCAAGCGCATCCTCGACAACGATGCCGAGTTCGTCCAGCCGCTGGACATGCTGGCCGAACTGCAGGAGGACAACAAAGCGCTGACCTCCTACATGCGCGAGGTCCATGACCTGTGCGACGAGTACCACGACATCGCCACCGCCAGCCTGATCGAGAACTGGATCGACGAGACCGAGCAGCGCACCTGGTTCCTCTTCGAGACCAGCCGCCGTGGAGATGTGACCGGGCACTGATTCTGCTGCTTGCTGCAGAAGCGCGCCGTGCCTCTGCCAGGGGCACGGCGTTTTTCATGGCTATCGGGACGCGGAATACCGAGGCGCGGCGGATGCCGATCGCAGCCAGAGTCCGCTTCGCATGGGATGTGGTGCCGGCCAGCCTCTCTCCCGCCCTGGCTGCGCGCCCCGCTCCGAAGGGAGAGGGAGCCGCCCGTGCCGGCTGACGCCTTGGTTTCAGGCTGCCCCCTTTGCTCCCCTCTCCCAGGGATAGGGTTAGGGAGAGGGAAGCACAGGCGTGGTTTTTCAGAAGAAGACAGTTGCTCCTACCGGGCTGGGTTGCTCTGCCAGAAGGTGGAGAACTCCTCGAACGGATAGCGCGTGCCGTCGTAGTGGACGGTGGTGCTCACGGTCTTCGGCGCGCCGACGGCATCGCCTTCGTGCTCGCCTTGCACCTTCGCGCTGACGATCAGGTCGGCATAGCCGTGGTGGCTCTCCTTGCCCATGGCGAGGGTGAGCTGCGAGCGTTCGATGACCAGCTTGTCGCTGCTGCCGCAGACTGAGCCTTCCAGCGTCGTCCACTGCCGCAGGTAAGTGCGGAACACTTCCTTGAGCGTGTCGCCTTGCGGCGCGTAGAGGCTGAAGTCGTCGTAGGACCAGGCGTCCGGACAACTCGCGCCGCGCGCCACGCTGCCAATGACCAGGCCGAAGCCACGCACGTTGGGCGCCAGGCGATAGCGCGCGGTGTCCAGCCAGAGGCTCGAGCTGTCGATCTCCACCATGGCGTCCTCACCGATGCTGTCGTCGACT
Source organism: Pseudomonas sp. DP-17 (assembly GCF_022380625.1). NCBI lineage: Bacteria > Pseudomonadati > Pseudomonadota > Gammaproteobacteria > Pseudomonadales > Pseudomonadaceae > Pseudomonas > Pseudomonas sp. DP-17. Next base: position 900,512 of record NZ_JAKSXG010000001.1, on the reverse strand, counting down.
CGCGTCACCAGCGTGCCGCTGCGCGTGTCGAACTGGCCGACCAGCAGGTTCAGGTTGCGCTCGCCCGGCTCGGCCTTGTCGCCTGCTGCACGGTAGGCCACGGCTACCACCCGCAACTGCGGATCGTCCGGCCAGGGCTTGCAGGCGGCGGCGACCACCGGCCCTTCCGCTGCGGCCTCCGGTGCCTGCCAGCCTTGCTGGCCGAGCAGCCCGGCGAGGGACTGCAAGGTGGTGTCATCGCAGGGTTGCGCGGTGCGCTCCGCCGCGCCGGCGCTGCCGGCAAGGGCGAGCAGCGCGGCGCAGGTCCATTTCCTTATGGGGTACATCGGGTGCTCCTTGAGCGTGTGGGAAGGCAGCGGCTTTCGCTGTCCTTGCTGTTGTTCATGTGGGCGTTCGTCGAGCGGTTGCCTCGCCCTCGACAGGCCGGCCGCCGGTGGCGCACAGCTCCCATTCCCGCAGCGGTGTTCGGGGCCACGTGCTGTGCCGAACCCAGGGTCGATGGTCGCGTCGTACTGGCCCTGCATAGGGTGCGTCCTGGCGCGTCGCCTGCCAAGTGGCCGATAACGGTTGACAGTGCGGGCTCACGGAACGACAACACATTTGCCAACCCAAGGAGGACAACCCCGATGCTGCTGCGCGCCCAGGCTTCGACCCTGCTGATCATCGATATCCAGGAGCGCCTGTTCCCGGCCATTCACGACAACGAGGCGGTGCTTGAGCACAGCGCCTGGCTGCTGGCCGTCGCGCGCCGGCTGGGCGTGCCGGTACTGGCCACCGAGCAGTATCCGAAAGGGCTCGGTCCGACGGTGCCGGCGCTGCGCGAGGCATTGGCGCCGGCCGAGGTGCTGGAGAAGATCGCCTTCTCCGCTGTCGCTGATCCGGGCCTGTTGCAACTGCACGGCGGCGACCGCCGGCAGTTCGTGGTGTGTGGCACCGAGGCGCATGTCTGTGTGCTGCAGACGGTGCTGGGCCTGCTGGCCGAGGACCGCGCAGTGTTCGTGGTGGACGAGGCCGTCGGCTCGCGTCGCCCGCAGGACAAGGCGCTGGCGCTGGAACGGATGCGTCAGTCCGGCGCGGTGATCGTCTCGCGGGAGATGGTCGCCTTCGAGTGGATGGAGCGTGCGGGGACGGAAGTCTTCCGCGAGATCAGCAAGCAGTTCATCCGCTGACCTGCCCGCCCGTCAATGGGTGACGAACAGCCGGTCGCTGAGGAAGTCGAGGAACACCCGCAGCTTCAGCGACATGCGTCGGCCCGCCGGCCACAGCGCGTGGAAGCTGCCCAGGTGCGCGGTGTGTTCGCTGAGCACCTGCACCAACCGGCCGTCATTCAGCGCGCTGCGCACCGCGAAGTCGGGCAGGCAGGCGATGCCCATGCCCTGGCTGGCAACGCTGATCAGCGTGTCGGCGGTGTTGCAGATCAACCCGCCGTCCAGGCGGGGTTCCGCTTCTCCGGTATCCAGTTTCAACGGCCAGCGTTGTACCAGGCCGCTGCTGGGGTAGCGGTAATGCAGGCACAGGTGCTGGCTGAGGTCCGCCGGGCGCCGCGGTATGCCGTACTGGCGCAGGTAGGCCGGCGCGGCCACCAGCAGCAGGCTGAAGTCGCCCAGCATGCGCGCCTTGAGCCGCGAATCGCGCAGCTCGCCGCCGCGCACGACGAGGTCGAAACCCTCTTCGATGACGTCCACCAGGCGGTCGGTGAAGTCGATGTCCAACTGGATGCGCGGGTAGCAGCGGAGGAATTCCGGCAGTACCTGCGGCAGCAAACCCGCCACCAGCGGCATGCTGATCTTCAGTCGCCCGCGAGCCTGCTGGGTGGACAGCGCCAGTTCCTGTTCCGCTGCCTCCAGCTCGTCGATGATGCGCCGGCAGCGTTCGAGGAACAGCTGGCCTTCGTTGGACAGGCTCAAGCTGCGGGTGCTGCGGTGGAACAGGCGCACGCCGAGGCGTTCCTCCAGGCGCGCGACACTCTTGCCCACCGCCGAGGCGGAGAGACCGAGCAGACGCGCGGCCTGGACAAAGCTCAGGGTGTCGGCGACCTGGAGGAAGACGCGCAGGCCGTTGAGGCTGTCCATGGGCGGATATCCGTGTGTGCGGGCAGCCATTATGCCGCGCGAGGTGGGAGCGATTGCGGACACCGGCGTCCGTTTTGTTCGGAATCCTAGCCTGTTTTTCCGCAGTGCCGGGTTGTTTAGCGTGGGCTGGGTCTTCTTCGAAACATGACGGACCCCCACCATGAACCCTTCTCTCGACTCCCTCGACAATCGCCCCGAGCCCTCGCGCTGGTTGCTGTTGCTGGCCGCCAGCCTGACCGCGGTGCTGATCCCGCTGTGCTTCACCGGCCCGGCCGTGGTGCTGCCGGCCATCGCCCATGAACTGGGCGGCTCGGCAGTGGCGCTGAACTGGATCGTCAACGGCTACGTGCTGGCCTACGGCGCGGCGATGATGGCGGCTGGCAGCCTGGCGGACGTGTACGGGCGCAAGCGCGTCTGGCTGGTCGGCCTGGCGTTGTTCTGCCTGGCCACGCTGGCGATCCCGCTGGCCGGTTCGGTGGCGCTCGTCGACCTGCTGCGCGTGCTGCAAGGCGCGGGTGGCTCGGCGGCCTTTGCCGCGGCGATGGCGGCGCTGGCGCAGGAGTTCGACGGGCCCGTCCGCACGCGGGTATTCAGCTTGCTCGGTACCACGTTCGGTGTCGGCCTGGCATTCGGCCCGCTGCTGGCCGGCTGGCTCACCGACGGGCCCGGCTGGCGCTGGGTGTTCCTGGTGCCGGCGGTCTGTGCGCTGGCTTCGATGCCGCTGGTCGTACGCTTCTGCCGCGAGACGCGGGATCCGCAGGCACGCGGCCTGGATTGGCGCGGGGCGCTGAGCTTTACCGCCGCCCTCAGCCTGTTCACCTATGGGCTGCTGCTGGCGCCGGAGCAGGGTTGGACGAGCCTGGCCGTGGCCGGCACGCTGGCGCTCAGCGCGGTGTTGCTGGCCGTGTTCGTGGCGGTCGAGCGTCGTGTCGAGCGGCCCCTGCTGGACCTCTCGCTGTTCGGCCAATGGCGCTTCGTTGGCGTGCAACTGCTGGGTGCGTCGCCGGCATTCGCCTACGTCGTGCTGATCGTGCTGCTGCCGGGGCGCTTCATCGGTATCGAGGGGCAGGGCGCGCTGCAGGCCGGCTGGACCATGCTGGCGCTGTCGGCGCCGCTGCTGGTGGTGCCCTTCCTCGCGGCGATGTTGGCGAAGCATTTCAGTGCCGGCAGCCTCTCGGCGCTGGGCCTGGTGATCGTCGCGGGCGGCCTGTTCTGGCTGGCGCGCAACCTGGCGGGCGGCATTGCGCCCGATGCACCGCTGCTGGTGATCGGCGTTGGTATCGGTCTGCCGTGGGGGTTGATGGATGGCCTGGCGGTGAGCGTGGTCGAGCGTGAGCGTGCCGGCATGGCGACGGGCATCTTCAATACGGTGCGGGTATCGGCCGATGCGGTGGCCATCGCTGTGGTCGGTGCCTTGCTGGCAATGCTGATCGCGGCGCAGCTGGAGCCCCTGGGCCTGGCCACGGCGGAGCGTCTGATGAGCGCCAACCAGTTGGCCATCGGCAACCTGGCGGCGGTGGTCGAGCAGCTTCCGCAACTGTCGCCCGAGCGACTGCGCGGCGATTACGTGGCGGTGTTCAGCCGGGTGCTGGAGCGGCTCGCCGGGATCACCCTGGTCGTTGCGGGGCTGGTCTTCGTGCTGCTGGGGCGGGAAAGGATGCCGGTGCTCGCCGCCGAGGCTTGAACACCGGTTGGTGGCGGATAACGCGTGCCGCGTGATGCGCCCTACGGTCGGGCGCGACGGTGCTCCGGTTCGAGGAAGGTCCAGGCGACGAAGCGGCTCTGCTTCTGCCCCTGGGCCATGTCCACGGTGCGAATGCTGATGGCGCCGGCCTTCTTCAGGGCGCGGCGCAAGTCGTCGAGGTTGCCGGCCTTGGACACCAGCGAGCTGAACCAGCGCACCTGCCGGCCGACTTCTGCGCTTTCCACCGCGAGCTTGCGGAGGAAGGCGATCTCGCCGCCCTCGCACCACAGCTCGTTGCTCTGCCCGCCGAAGTTCAGCTTGGGCAACTGGCGCGACGGGTCGAGCTTGCCGAGGTTCTTCCATTTGCGCCGGCTGCCGCTGCTGGCTTCCTCCGGCGAGGAATGGAAGGGCGGGTTGCACAGGGTGGCGTCGAAGCGTTCGTCCGCGCTCAGAAGGCCGCGGAAGATGTGCGTCGGCTCGTGCTGCTGGCGCAGTTCGATGGCCTCGGCCAGGCCCGGGTTGCCGTTGACAATGGCGTGGGCGGAGGCCAGCGCGGCGGGTTCGATGTCTGAACCGAGGAAGCGCCAGCCGTAGTCGCGGTGGCCGATCAGCGGGTAGATGCAGTTGGCGCCGACGCCGATGTCCAGCACGCGTACGTCCGGCCCGCGCGGCACGCTGCCGCCGTTGTCCTCGGCGAGCAGGTCGGCGAGGTAGTGCACGTAGTCCGCGCGGCCGGGGATCGGCGGGCAGAGGAAACCGGCGGGAATGTCCCACTGGCCGATGCCGTACTGCGCCTTCAGCAGCGCGCGGTTGAACAGGCGCACCGCCTCGGGGTTGGCGAAGTCGATGCTCGGCTTGCCGTAGGGGTTGGTGATGACGAAGCGGCCCAGCTCCGGGCAGCCCTCGATCAGCGCCGGGAAGTCGTAGTGCCCCTGGTGGCGGTTGCGCGGGTGCAGCAGGTTCGGCCGCTTGGCGGCGGGGTCGCGCAGGGGCTGGGCTGGTTTTGCCTGGGCGGCGGGGCGTTTGGGCGGTCTGGGTGCTTTCGACATGAGGGCGCGCGGGACTGGGAAGCGGTGGGCGATTTTCCCACAGATGGGCGCGTCAGCCGAGCAGCACGTTGCCCAGGCGCTCGAACAGAAGGCAGCAGAGCAGCAGCGGGATCGGCAGGCCAAGCAGGGTGCCGAGCATATAGGGCCGCAAGCCTATGCCCGGGAGGGCGAGTCTGTAGTTCAGCCCGCCCAGGCGGTGGTCGGTCAGCTCTCGGCGCAGGGCGTCGATACTGAACTCCTCATGCAGCCCGATGGCGCGGTAGAGCAGTACCAGCAGTACGGCGAAGGCCAGCAGCAGGATCAGTCGGCGCAAGCGCCACAGGGCGGGACGGCAAGCATGCGGACGGGCTCAGGGGTACTGCAGGATGTCCTTGATCCTGGGCAGGTGCGCGGCGATCCAGCGTGGATCGATGGCGCCCCAGTCACGGATGCGGTAGTGGCCGGCGTTGTTGCGTTCGCCGTCGTGCTGTTCGAAGGCGCAGTCGATGTCCAGGTCGGCCAGCGCGGCCAGGGTGTCCTGGGCCGTGCGCCGGGGCATGCCGGTGGCTGCCATCAATGCCGGGACGCTGGTGGCGGCGCCGCTGTCGATCAGCCAGGCCACATAGAGACGGCGGTAGAAACTGCTTTTGGTCTTGCTCACTTCCATCGAGATGATTCCTTTGCGGACGGCTACAGCGGCAGCAGCCAGGGTACCAGCACAACGCTGACGATCATCACCAGAATCGTGAAGGGTACGCCAACCTTGACGAAATCGGCGAAACGATAGCGCCCCGGCCCCAGCACAAGGGTGTTCACCGGCGAGGAAATCGGCGTCATGAAGGCAGCCGACGCGGCCAGCGCGACTATCATCGCGAAGGCTTCCGGCGATGCGCCCAGGGCCTTGGCCGTGGCGATGGCTACCGGCGCCATGAGCACGGCTGTGGCGGTGTTGGAGATGAACAGTCCGATCACTGCCGTGAGCACGAACAGGCTGGCGAGGATGGCATAGGGCCCTGCATTGCCGAGCGCGCCGACCAGGCCGCTGACTGCCAGGCTGATACCGCCGGTCTTCTGTAGCGCCAGGGCGAAAGGCAGCATGCCGACGATCAGCAGCAGGCTCTGCCAGTGGATGGCGCGATAGGCGCTGTCCATGTCGATGCAGCGGAACGCGCCCATCAACAGGCAGGCGATCAGCGCCGCCATGACGTTGGGCACCAGACCGCTGACCATCAGGATCACCATCACCGCCAGGCTGAACAGCGCGTGCGGCGCCTGGCTGGCGGCGGGAGCGGCCTCGTCCACCTCGGCGGGCAGGCTGAGCACCAGGAAGTCCCGTCCGCGCGCCTGCAGCTGGCGGATCTCCTTCCAGCCGCCAATCACCAGCAGGGTGTCGCCGACCTTCAACTTGGCGTCCAGCAGGCCTTCCACCAGGGCCTCGCGGTTGCGCCGCAGGCCGACCACGTTGAGGCCGAACTGGCTGCGGAACTCCAGATCCAGCACGCTCTTGCCCAGCAAAGTGGATTCCGGTGGCAGGGTGACTTCGGCCATGCCCACCTCATGGGCACGCTCGGTGAAGTAGTCACCCTGCAGGCTCAGCGGCTCCAGGCCGAACTCGTGATACATGCCCAGCAGGTCGCTGCGGTCCCCGTAGATGTCCACCAGCAGCACGTCGCCGGCCTGCAGCATGATGCTGGCGCCGGGGCTGAGAATCTTCAGACGGAAGTGCACCATGCGCTCGATGGCCACCACGTTGGTACCGGCGCGGGCGCGCAGTTCCACGTCGCCCAGGCTCATGCCCACCAGTTGCGAATCGGCGCGGATACGCAGGCGACGCTCGCGCCCGGCCAGTTGATAGTCGCGGATCAGATCGCTCAGGGTGCGGCGCTTGGCGCTCTGCTTGTCGTCGCCATCGTCATCGCCCAGCCAGCGGCGTGCCACCAGCATGTAGCCGATGCCGAGCACCAGCACCACCAGGCCGAAGGGCGTGAAGCTGAAGAAGCCGAAGCCCTTCGAGCCCTCGCGCACCAGCTCGCTGTGGATCACTACGTTGGGCGCGGTGGCAACCAGCGTGAGCATGCCGCTGATCAGCCCGGCGAAGCTCAGTGGCATCATCAGCCGGCGCGGCGAGACATGCAGGCGTGAGGCGATGCTCAGCACCACGGGAATGAAGATGGCGACCACGCCGGTGGAGCTCATCACCGAGCCGAGCCCGGCCACGGCGAGCATCAACAGCACCAGCAGGCGCGTCTCGCTGGCACCGGCGCGGCGAGTCAGCCATTCGCCGATGCGGTAGGCCACGCCGGTGCGCACCAGGCCCTCGCCGATGACGAACAGCGCGGCGATCAGGATGACGTTGGGATCGGCGAAGCCGGCCAGCGACTCCTGCACGCTGAGGATGCCCGACAGCGGCAGGGCGACCATCACCAGCAGGGCGACCACGTCCATCCGTGGCCGGTTGATGACGAACAGCCCGACCGCGGTGGCGAGCAGGGCGAGGACCCAGATCAGTTGCAGACTCATGCGCTTCCCTAGCAGATGTTCGGCGCGCCATTGTGCCCGTTGTGGCGGGCACGTTGCGTTGATCCGATGCAGCTTAGCGAAGCCTCACGCCCCAGGTCACGGCAGCCGGGCGACCGGGGTGATCTGCTTCGGGTCGGTGCGCAGCTCGATCAGGGACGGCTTGCCGCTGGCCTGGGCGCGCGCAAAGGCGGCGGCGAAATCCTCGGTGCGCTCGACCCGCTCGCCATGGGCACCAAAGGCCTGGGCCAGGGCAACGAAGTCGGGGTTGCGCAGCTGCGTGGCACTGATGCGGCCGGGGTATTCGCGCTCCTGGTGCATGCGGATGGTGCCGAGCATGCCGTTGTTGACCACGATGACGGTCAGCGCCGCACCGTACTGCACCGCAGTGGCCAGTTCCTGCGGGTACATCATGAAGCAGCCATCGCCGGCGAAGCACACCACGCTGCGCTGCGGGTCGTGCAGCTTGGCGGCGATGGCGGCGGGGAATCCGTAGCCCATGGCGCCGTTGGTGGGGGCGAACTGGCTGCGCGGCGAGCGGTAGCGGTAGAAGCGGTGCACCCAGACGGCGTAGTTGCCGGCGCCGTTGCTGATCACCGCGTCGTCCGGCAGCGTCTCGTTCAGGTGCTGGATGATTTGCGTGAGATCCACGCCCAACGGTGGTTCTGCATTCTGCGGCGGGGCGATGTAGCTGAGGTAGTCGGCGCGGGCGGCGGCGGTCCATTCGACCCAGGGCGTCTCGGAGAGGGGCGCAAGGCCGGCGAGGGCGGCGGCGATCTCCGGCATGCCGGCCTCGATCATCTGATCGGCCTGGTAGACGCGGCCCAGTTCGCTGGCGTCGGGGTAGACGTGGATCATGCCCTGCACCGGGCGCGGGCTCTGGACCAGGGTGTAGCCGGCGGTCGGCGTTTCGCTCAGGCGTGACCCCAGCACGACCAGCAGATCGGCCTCCTGCACGCGGGCGGTCAGCTTGGGCGAGGCGCCGAAGCCGAGCTGGCCGGCGTACTGCTCGTCGCGGTTGTCGATCAGGTCCTGGCGGCGGAACGAAGCCACCAGCGGCAGGCGGTTGGCGCGGGCGAAGGCGCGAACCTGGGCGCAGGCCTCCGCTGTCCAGCCGGTGCCGCCGAGGATCAAGAGCGGGCGCCGGGCCTGGCTCAGTCGCTCGCGCAGTTCGACCATGGCTGAGGCAGCGGGTGCGGGGCGCATGAGCGACGTCGGTGCCACGTCGGCAACCTCTGCCGAGCCGAACAACACCTCTTCCGGCAGCCCGATCACCACCGGGCCGGGTCGTCCGGACTGGGCGACGCGGAAGGCACGGGCGACGATTTCCGGAAGGCGGCGGATATCGTCGATCTCCGTCGCCCACTTGGCCAGGCCGCCGAACATCTGCCGGTAATCCACTTCCTGGAAGGCTTCGCGGCCCTTGAAGGCGCTTTCCACCTGGCCGATGAACAGGATCATCGGCGTCGAGTCCTGCATCGCCGTGTGCACGCCGTTGGCTGCGTGGGTCGCACCCGGCCCGCGGGTGACGAAGCAGATACCGGGGCGGCCGGTGAGCTTGCCGTAGGCGTCCGCCATGTTCGAGGCGGCGCCTTCGTGGCGGGTGACAATGGTCCGGATACCCGACACGTCGTGCAGTGCATCGAGTACCGGCAGGTAGCTTTCGCCCGGGATGCAGTAGACGGTGTCAACCGCGTGGAGCTGCAGGGCATCGACGAGGATCTGGCCGCCGTTGCGGGCTGGAGAGTCTGGCATGGTTGTTCGCTTGAGGGGGACGGGTGCCGCTGATCTTCAGTCAAGCAGCGCTGCCTTCCAAGCGACGATTCTTCCGGAGGTCATTCCGGCAAGGAATGGCGGTACAGCCGGTGGAGCCTGTTGTCGGCGAAAAGTCACTGGCCGATCCTACGAGGGCACGGCACTATCTTCCTGCCATTTAGGAGGGCGTAGTCAATGAACGGATTCGATCTGGAACCCTATGTAGCGGCGGGCAGCATCGCGGACATCGCGGACATCGAGCGGCTCTGCGACATCGGCAGATTTCAGGATGCCTACGAACAGGCCTTGCGGCTGGGGCCGCTGGAGGAGTGGCGGGGGCCACAGGCCCTGGCGCTGGCCGCGCGGCTGCTGCGGCACCTGGGGGCGCAGCGGCTGGCAAGGGCTTTCGCCTGGCGCGCCTGGCGTGCCGACCGTCGCAGCTATGCCGGTTGCCTGGTGCATGGGCGAGAGCTGTTGTCGCGGCGCGGTCACTATTTCGTCTGGCGCTGGCTTCATCAGCTGGCTCCGCTCCATGGCACTGTCGATGAGGAGGCGGAATGGCTGTCTTTCATCGCGCTGCTGGCTGCGCATCTGCGTGACTTCACTCGCTCCCGCGAGACCATGGAGCGCGCGCTGGAACTGAGCCCGGGGCAAGCCTGGCTGCACGTCGAGCAGGCCTATTGCCTGGAGCAGGAGGATCGCTACGCCGAGGCGCTGCAGGCCTGCGAGCGGGTACTGGAGACCTGGCCGGATTACCGGGCGGCCCAGCAACAGGCCGCTGCCATGGAAATGCTGCTCGGCCGCGACGCCGAGGCCATGGAGCGCTTGCAGAGCGCAGCTCGGAACACACAGAGCGCGGCGTTGTTATCGCAGCTGGGCGGGTGGCTGATCGAGCATCAACGCCTCGACGAGGCCGAGCAGACCCTGCGCCGAGCCGAAGCCTGCGCCATCCTCAGCGACGTGGGACTCAAGCGCTGGTATGCAGCGCGCTACTGCGATATCGCCTGCCTGCGCGGTGACTACGAAAGCGGCCGGCTGCATGCAGAACAGGCCGGCCCCGGCTTCTACCAGGGGATTGCCAAGAAACTGCAGGCGCCCCAGGGACAGCGCCGCTTGCTGCCGGTGTCTTTCGTTCGACAGCATCACGTCACTTGCGGTCCAGCAACATTGACGGCGATTGCACGGTTCTGGGGACGAGGCGTCGAACATCTGCAGGTCGCGGAGGAGATCTGCTACGACGGCACACCACATTTCGCGGAGCGCAACTGGGCCGAGCGCAATGGCTGGCTGGCGCGTGAGTTCACTGTCGACTGGAACAGTTGTGTTGCGCTCATCGATCGCGGCATCCCGTTCACCCTCACCACGCAGACTACCGGCAGCGGACACCTGCAGGCAGTCATCGGTTATGACGCCCCCCGTGGCACCTTGTTGCTGCGCGACCCATCCCAGCGCGATTACAACGAACTGCTCGCCGAATCCTTCTTTGCCGAACGCAAGGCTTTCGGTCCGCGCGGCATGCTGATGCTGCCGGTCGAAGAGTCAGCGCGCCTGGAGGGCCTGGAGCTTCCTGACGCGGCGCAGTGGGATGCCTATTACGCCGTGATCGGCGCCCTGGAAGTGCATCATCGGGAACAGGCGCGGGAAGGACTCGCCAGGATGCTGCTGGACTGGCCGGATGATCGCCTGACCGCACAGGCCGAACGAGCCCTGGCCGGGTACGATGGCAGCGAGGCGGGCCGCCTGGCGGCTATCGAAAAATTGCTGAGGATGTTTCCTGAGGACGCCAACCTGAAGTTGTCCAAGGCATCGTCGCTGGAGCAGCTGGCGACCCGCGCGGAACAGCAGGAGTGGTATTCGCAGATCGCTGAGCACAGCGCGGACGTGTGGGTGCTGGTGCGTTACGCGCATTTCCTCGCCGAGGACGGTAGCCGCCAGGCGCAGGCGCAGGCGCTTTTCCAGCGGGCCCTGTATGGTCATCCGACGCTGGCGACGGCCTGGCAGGGGCTTGCCTCGCTGCACTGGGGCGAGGGCCGGCAGGAGGAGGCCACCGAGTTGTATCGGGTTGCCGCCTGCCTCGACGAGTTCAATGAAGGCCACGCGTTGGCCTACTTCCGAGCCAGCCGCTGGTTACGTCAGGGCGAAGTGGCGCTGGAATTCCTCTGGCAACGGGCTGAACGCCTGGGAAATCGCAACAGCGGGCCGGTGATCAGTCTGTGCCAGCTGCTCGATGAATTGGAGCGCGTGCAGGAGATGTTCACGCTGCTGGAGCGGGGGCTCGCGCGACTGCCCGAGGACCCCGAAATGCTGCTGTACGCCTCGGATGCCTATGGGCGCTACGGCCGGCTGGAGGAAGCCGAGGCCTGCCTGGGCCGGGCCGAGTCGCGGTGCCAGCGCGGGCGCTGGGTGCGCGCCCACGCCTGGCACCTGCAGCGCAGCGGCGCCGACCATGAGCTGGCCTTGCGGGAGGTGGGCGAGGCGCTCGAGCAGGAGCCGCTCAACCTGGGCCTGCAACGCCTGTACGCCGATCTGCTGCAGAAGCGCCAGGGACGGGCGGCGGCGCTCGCGCACCTGGCGGACCTCGTGGCGCGTTACCCCCATCACTGCGGGGTAGCGGAGATGCACTACGGATGGCTTTCGAGCGAGCCCCTGGTCGACAAGGAGCGAGCGTTGCGCCATCTGCTGGGGATAAACCCGGCCTATCCCTGGGCGCTGCGCGAACTGGCGGTTAACCTGGCCAACCAGGCGCGCGGCGATGAGGCGCTGGAGCAGGCCGAGGCCGCGCTTGGCTTGGAACCGCGCTCGTCCAACGGCGCCTCGACCATGGCCTTCGTGCGCCTGCGGCGCGGCGAGCGCGAGATGGCGCGGGAATACCTGCGGCTGGCGCTGGAGCGCTCGATCGACAACGACTACGCCATCGAGACACTGGTGGAACTGGCCACCAGCCGGGAAGAAAGCCTGGAGGCGCTGGCCCTGGTGGCCGACCAGCTCAAGCGGCAGGTGACCTTCGGTGACGGCCTGCTGGGCTACCAGCGCGTCGCGCAGCCGTTGCTCGAAGCGGAGGTGGTTCTGCAGACGCTGCAGGAGGCGCTGGCGCAGCGCCCCGACCTTTGGCAAGCCTGGCTGGCGGTCGCGATCCAGCAACGCGCGTGCGGTCAGCAGGAGGCCGCCAGCGCCCTGCTGAACAGCGCCATCGAGCGCTTCCCTCTGCTGCCGCGCCTTTACCTGGAGCTGGCCCAGCTGCACCTTGTCGCGAAGGACTTTGTCGTGTGTCGCGAGGTGCTGGAGAAGAGCTTCGCCATCAACCTCGTCTGGGTCCCGGCCATTCGCACCTACCTGGAATCGCTGCTGGAGGAAAATGCCGAGCTGGCGCCGGGGCTGGCACTGCTCAAGCGTGCGCTGCTGCGCGAGCCGGAGAATACTGCCTTGCGGGTCTGGCAGGCCTATCTGCTGGGGCGCGTGGAGCGCTTCGTCAAGCAGCGCGAGGCTCTGGAAAGGGCCCTGAAGGAAGAGCCGGATAACCAGTGGGCGTGGACTCAGCTACGAGAACTGGACGAGCGCGAGCGCACGCCGGAAGCGGCCGTCACGCTGGCCAGGCAACTGGTGGAGCTGCGCGCCGGTGATCCGGCCGCCTGGCAGGCCTTGGCCGAACTCAGCCAGGGCGACGAGCGTGGCGCGGCCCTACGTGAAGCCTTGCGCCTGGCGCCTTTCGGCTGGGCGGCGGGAGAGGGCTATCTGAAATGGCTGATCGAGCAGCGCCGCTTCGAGGAGGTGGGCGAGTGGCTCGATGGGCCGCCCTGGCAGGGCAACGCGCCGGTGGAGTTCGAGGTGTACCGCGCCCGCGCCCAGCGCGCCGCGGGGCGGAACCGGGAGGCGGTGGTCGTGCTGAGGCAACTGCTGGCGCGGGCGGAAAACTTCTTCGAAGGTTGGCGCCAACTAGCCGACTATCACGACGAGGATGGCGAGGCCGCGCCTTATGTCGAAGCCGCCCGGCAGATGGTCGCACTGCGCCCGCAACTGGCGATGGCCCATGGTTTCCTGGGGCATGCGCTGGTCGCCGCCGCGCAGCCTACCCAGGCGGAGGACTCCTTCGAGCGCGCCCTGGAGCTGGATGCCAACTACCCGTTCGCCTGGTTCCAGCTGTTCGACCTGCGCCTGGATCGCCAGGCGACTGTCGCCTGCGAGGAAATGCTGCACGCCATGGCCGTCCACACGACGGGGCCGGCCCTCTATCTGCGGATGGTGCGCCTCGGTGTGGCCGAGGACCGTTTCGCCGCGCACCTTCGCGACGGCCTGAAGCGCCTCGCGCAGAGTGACGAGGACGTCGGGGAAGTCTGGGGCCGGGCCGAAGATTCGGTGATGGGGGCCAGGCGCGAGCATGTCCTGGTGCAGGAGGTGGAGCAATGCCTGGAGCAGGGCAGCGCCAATTCGGTGGCCGCCCGCGCCTGGCTGCAGCGCCAGGCTGGTGCGCTGGTGCCGGGAGGGCTGCTGAGGGCGTTCAAGCGCATGCTGCCCAAGGATCGCCTGGGGAATCTCGCCGTGGCGATGTTGGGCCTGCTGGCCGACCGCCCCGCTGACAGTGCGGTGCTGCGCAGCACCTGCTACCTGCTGCGCGAGACGATGAAAAGAGACATGCGGATCTGGTCCCATGCCAGCTACGCGCTCTCCAACCATGGCGAGTGGTACACCCTGACCAGCATGCTGGGCGACTGGCGCGAGCGCAGCGACGCACCAGCCTGGGCGCTGGACAACCTTTCCCTGGGCCTGCGCGAGCTGGGCAGGGACGAGGAGGCAGGCGAGGTCTCCCGGCGCGCCCTGGCCCTGGATGACGGTGACCTGGAGGCCCGGTTGTGGCTGACTGTCGATCACGCGCTCAGCGATAACCTGGGCGAGTTGGCCAGCGGCTTGGCGGCGATTCCCGTGGAATCGCTGCGGCCTTACTACGCCTGCCTGTGGCACCTGGCGGAGGGCTATCGCGAGGCGCGTGAAGGTGGGCATGCGCGTCATGCGCACGGGCAATTCGAACTGGCGCGCCGGCAGGCGGCGGGCAGCCGCAGCCAGGCGGTCTATCGTCGGTTGCGGCGCCGGTTGGCCGCTGCGCTGGCATGGCAACAGCGGTCCTGGCTGGAACGCCTGTGGTGGCGGATTCAGCTGCACTGAGCCCAGCAGCGTGTTCCAACAGGCGGCACCGGCGGCCGATCAGGGCAGCCGGGCCGCCCGTCGGCGCAGGGCGCGGTGTCGGCTGGCGAAGAACAGGCGCAGGAAGAGTTTCACCAGAGGGGCGCCAAAGGCGGGCTTGACGGTAAGTTGATCGATCACACGGGTGCCCAGGGCACAGGGCTCCAGTGTGCGCTCATGGCGCCACAGATGCATGCCGGTCATTGGTGACTCCTCGATGAAGCCTTCACCATGGCGCACTTCGCGCAGGGTCAGGCGCTAGGTGCCTAGTGGGATCACGCCCAGCAACCACAGCCAACTGGTGAAGAGTGGCTGGCCGGGTATGACCAGCAGATCTTCGAGGTTGGTGATGCCCCGGGGGATGCTCATCCACAGCAGCGGTCGCATCTCGTCGCGCAGGCAGCGTACGTCGGTGATCCAGTGCCAGGTCAGGTCGGCATCGGCGCGCAGGGTGCATTCGAAGCGCAGCGAGAGGGTCATTGTTCTTCCCTGAAAATGCACAAGGCCCGCTTTCGCGGGCCCTGTGGTGGCGCTTACAGGCTGGCGATCTTCTCGCGCTGCTGGATCAGGTTGGTCACGGCCTGCTCGGCTTCAGCCAGCTTGGCGCGTTCCTTCTCGATCACTTCCGGCGGAGCCTTGGCGACGAAGCCTTCGTTGGACAGCTTGCCGCCCACACGTTTGACTTCACCTTCCAGGCGCTGGATTTCCTTGTCCAGGCGGGCCATTTCGGCGGCCTTGTCGATCAGGCCGGCCATCGGCACCAGCACCTGCAGGTCGCCGACCAGCGCGGTGGCGGACATCGGCGGCTCTTCGCCTTCGTCCAGCACGCGGATGGTCTCGAGCTTGGCCAGCTTCATCAGCAGCGGTTCGTTGTCGGCCAGGCGGCGGTGGTCCTCGGGCGAGGCGTTGTTAAGCACCAGGTCGATGCGCTTGGCCATGGAGATGTTCATCTCGCCACGGATCTGGCGGATGCCCAGCATCAGGGCCTTGACCCACTCGATGTCGCCCTCGGCGGCGGCGTCGATCTTCGCCTCGTCGGCAATCGGCCAGGGTTGCAGCATCAGGGTGTCACCGGATTTGCCAGCGGCGGTCTTGATGCGCTGCCAGATTTCCTCGGTGATGAACGGCATGAACGGGTGCGCCAGGCGCAGGGCGGTTTCCAGAACGCGCGCCAGGGTGCGACGGGTGCCGCGCTGACGCTCGATCGGCGCGTTCTCGTCCCACAGCACCGGCTTGACCAGTTCCAGGTACCAGGCGCAGTACTCGTCCCAGATGAACTCGTAGAGGGCCTGGGTGGCCAGGTCGAAGCGGAAGGCGTCCAGCTGGCGCGCCACTTCGATCTCGGTGCGCTGCAGGGCGGAGATGATCCAGCGGTCAACCGAAGACAGCTCGACCGGCTCGCCATTCACACCGGTGTCCTTGCCATCGGTGTTCTCGATGACGAAGTTGGCGGCGTTCCACAGCTTGTTGCAGAAGTTGCGGTAGCCCTCGACGCGGCCCATGTCGAACTTGATGTCGCGACCGGTGGAGGCCAGCGAGCAGAAGGTGAAGCGCAGGGCGTCGGTGCCGTAGCTGGCGATGCCCTCGGGGAACTCGGCCTTGGTCTGCTTGGCGATCTTCTCGGCGAGCTTGGGCTGCATCATGCCGCTGGTGCGTTTCTCCAGCAGTTCGTCGAGGGTGATGCCATCGACGATGTCCAGCGGGTCGAGCACGTTGCCCTTGGACTTGGACATCTTCTGGCCCTGGCCGTCGCGCACCAGACCGTGGACGTAGACGGTCTTGAACGGGATCTGCGCGCTGCCATCGCCATTCTTGATCAGGTGCATGGTCAGCATGATCATGCGCGCAACCCAGAAGAAGATGATGTCGAAGCCGGTCACCAGCACGTCGGTGGGGTGGAAGGTCTTCAGGTAGTCGGTCTGTTCCGGCCAGCCGAGGGTGGAGAAGGTCCACAGGCCCGAGCTGAACCAGGTGTCGAGGACGTCTTCGTCCTGGCGCAGGTTGGCGTCGCCCAGGTTGTGCTTGGCGCGTACTTCGGCCTCGTTGCGACCGACGTAGACGTTGCCGGCGTCGTCGTACCAGGCCGGGATGCGGTGGCCCCACCACAGCTGACGGCTGATGCACCAGTCCTGGATGTCGCGCATCCAGCTGAAGTACATGTTCTCGTACTGCTTGGGCACGAACTGGATGCGGCCGTCTTCCACGGCGGCGATGGCCGGTTCGGCCAGCGGCTTGGTGGAGACGTACCACTGGTCGGTCAGCCAGGGCTCGATGACGGTGCCGGAGCGATCGCCCTTGGGTACTTTCAGCGCGTGGTCGTCGATCTTCTCGAGCAGGCCGGCGGCTTCGAAGTCGGCGACGATCTGCTTGCGTGCGACGAAGCGGTCGAGGCCGGCGTAGGCGGCGGGCAGGCTGGCGTCGAGGTCGGAGTTGACGCTGCCGTCGAGCTTGAACACCTGGGCCGTGGCGAGGACGGCGGCGTCCTTGTCGAAGATGTTGATCAGCGGCAGGTCGTGGCGCTTGCCGACTTCGTAGTCATTGAAGTCGTGGGCCGGGGTGATCTTCACGCAGCCGGTGCCGAACTCGCGGTCGACGTAGTCGTCGGCGATGATCGGGATGCGCCGGCCCACCAGCGGCAGGTCGATGAAGGTGCCGATCAGCGCGGCGTAGCGTTCGTCTTCCGGGTGCACGGCGACGGCGCTGTCACCCAGCATGGTTTCCGGACGGGTGGTGGCGACGATCAGGTGGTCCTTGCCGTCGGCGGTCTTGTTGCCGTCGGCCAGCGGGTAGCGCAGGTGCCAGAGGTGGCCCTTCTCGTCGTGGTTCTCCACTTCCAGGTCGGAAATGGCGGTGTGGAACTTGGTGTCCCAGTTGACCAGGCGCTTGCCGCGGTAGATCAGGCCGTCCTCGTGCAGGCGCACGAAGGCTTCCTTCACGGCGTTGGACAGGCCTTCGTCCATGGTGAAGCGCTCGCGCGACCAGTCCACGGACGAGCCCAGGCGACGAATCTGGCGGGTGATGGTGCCGCCGGACTGGTCCTTCCACTCCCAGACCTTCTCCAGGAACTTCTCGCGGCCCAGGTCATGACGGGCGATGCCCTGTGCGGCCAGCTGGCGCTCCACCACCATCTGGGTGGCGATGCCGGCGTGGTCGGTGCCCGGCTGCCACAGGGTGTTGCGGCCCTGCATGCGGCGGTAGCGGATCAGCGCGTCCATGATGGTGTTGTTGAAGCCGTGGCCCATGTGCAGGCTGCCGGTGACGTTCGGCGGCGGGATCATGATGGTGTACGGCTCGCCGGAGCCTTGCGGGGCGAAGTAGTTCTCTTTCTCCCAAAGGGGGTACCAGTGGGATTCGATGGCGTGGGGCTGGTAGGTCTTGTCCATGAGCGCGGCGGGACCCTGATAAGGCTAGACGGAAAACCGCTGAGTATAACGGGAGGCGGGGCGCTCAGGCCACCAGCGCGGACGGGCGCCTGCCCAGCCCTGTGCGCAGGCTCGCTGGTCCCCGTTACGCAGGAGCGGACTTCGTCCGCGAGGGGTACCTGGCCGCTCAGCGGGTGGGGCGTTAGTTAAGGAGCGCGGTCAGGGCTTGCGCTGGGCCAGCAGGCGCTGCATCCGCGCCTCCAGCCGGCGCTGCAGTTCGGCCTCGATCTGCGGCGCGAAGTCGTCGATGACGTCCTGCAGGATCAACTGGGCGGCGGCGCGCAGCTCCAGGTCCAGGCGGTTCAGCTCGCTGGCCGCAGGCGAAACCGCCGGCGCGCGTGGCTGGGGCGCATCAGGCGCCTGGGGGGCGGGTGCGACGACGTCGGAAAGCAGCGGGATGTTGTCCGGCTCGAAGGATTCGGTGAGCAGGGGCGGCTCGGCGCCCGACTCGTCCAGCAGGTCCTGGATCTTCTTCAGGTCTTCGAGCAGGTGGTCGGGGTCGTGCGGGGGCTTGCGGTTGTCCATGGTCTTGGCTGAGACGCTCTCAAGGGCGCGGCAGGCGGTGGTCCTGCAAAGGATAGCCCTGCTCGCGGTAGCGACGGAAATTCTCCCGCGCGGCCTGACGAATCGCCGGTTCCTCGATTACCAGCTCGGCAACCCGGTTGAAGCGGTCGACAAAGGTGGGGATGGCCAGGGTCAGGTTGATCAGCAGGTCCCGGTGGCTTTCCGGCGGCTCGCCGAGGGCGAGCACGATCGGCGAGTCGGCGTCTTCTTCCACCGCGTTGTGTGGGATGAAGGTTTCGCCCCGGAAGTTCCACAGCCGGGCATCGATTGCCTCGCGCTGTGCCTCGCTTTCGCACAGCACGAAGATGCGCATGCCTTGCCGCCAGGCCTTTTCGGCCAGGCGGCAGGCGATGGTCAGGCGTGCGTCGGGATCGGCGCTGGGGATGACGTAGAAATCCACACGCGTCATGCGTTCGATCCCATCGGCAGGTTGCACTGTGCCATTACTTGGCGCGGTCCAGCAGGTACTGGGTCAGCAGCGGAACCGGACGGCCAGTGGCACCCTTGTCCTTGCCGCCGCTGATCCATGCGGTGCCGGCGATGTCCAGGTGCGCCCAGTGGAACTTCTTCGCGAAGCGCGACAGGAAGCAGCCGGCGGTAATGGTGCCGGCCTTCGGCCCGCCGATGTTGGCGATGTCGGCGAAGGGGCTGTCGAGCTGCTCCTGGTATTCGTCGAACAGCGGCAGTTGCCAGGCGCGGTCGTCGGCGACTTCACCGGCCTTGAGCAGTTGCTTGATCAGCGCGTCGTTGTTGCCCATCAGGCCCGAGGTGTTGGAGCCCAGAGCCACGATGCAGGCGCCGGTGAGGGTGGCGATGTCCACCACCGATTGCGGCTTGAAGCGCTCGACGTAGGTCAGAGCGTCGCACAGCACCAGGCGGCCTTCGGCGTCGGTATTGAGGATTTCGACGGTCTGGCCGCTCATGGTGGTGACGATGTCGCCCGGACGGGTCGCGCCGCCGCTGGGCATGTTCTCGGCGCAGGCCATCACGCCCACCAGGTTGATCGGCAGCTGCAGTTCCAGCACGGCGCGGAAGGTGCCGAACACGGAAGCCGCGCCGCACATGTCGAACTTCATCTCGTCCATGCCCAGGCCGGGCTTGAGGCTGATGCCGCCGGTGTCGAAGGTGATGCCCTTGCCGACCAGAACGTGCGGGGCCTCGTCCTTCGTCTTCGCGCCGTTGTACTGGAGCACGATCAGGCGCGGCGGCTGGTCACTGCCCTGGGCGACGGCGAGGAAGGAACCCATGCCCAGCTCGCGCAGTTTCTTCTCGTCGAGCACTTCGACCTTGAGGCCTTTGAACTCCTTGCCCAGCGCCTTGGCCTGTTCACCCAGGAAGGTGGGATGGCACAGGTTCGGCGGCAGGTTGCCCAGGTCGCGGGTCAGGGCCATGCCGTTGGCGATGGCCTGGGCTTCCCTGGCGCCCTGCTCGACGGCGGCGGCATCGGCCTTGTCGGCGAGCAGGGTGATTTTTCTGAGCTTCGGCGCTTCGGCCTTCTGGCTCTTGAAGCGGTCGAAGACGTAGGTGCCGTCGGCCAGGGTTTCTACCTGCAGACGGGCCTTGCCGTGGGCATTGCGGCCTTTCACCGCCAGATCGCCCAAGGCCAGGACGGCGTCTGCGCCGCCCAGGTTCTTCAGATTGTTAAGGACGGCGGAAACCAGTTTGCGGTAGGCGCGGTCGGAGAGTTCGCGCTCCTTGCCGGCGCCGACCAGCAGGACACGCTCGGCCTTAATGTTGGGTAAATCTTGCAGCAGTAGAGTCTGGCCCACCTTGCCTGCCAGATCGCCACGCTTGAGCAGCTTGGCGATGGCACCGCCGGTGGCTTCGTCGACGGCCTTGGCGGAAGCGCCGAGCTTGCGGCCTTCGCCCACGGCGACGACCAGGGTGGCGGTCTTGAGAGTTTCCGGACGTACGCTTTTTACAAGGAATTCCATGGCTGAGTGTCCCCGGGACAAAGAGCAGAAGGGTCTGCGAATGAAGATGGACTGCGCAGTGACAGGCCTGGCGAATCGCAGGATAATGCCGGCTATTTGCGCTGGGTCGCGTCCGCGCGCACCCGGCAATGCTTCACGGCGGCTAGTTTGAGCGCAGCCGCCTGAGCGTGACAACCCTGGAGTGTCCGGTTTGATTGTCTTCCGTTACCTGTCCCGTGAAGTGCTGATCACCATGAGCGCGGTGAGCGCCGTGCTGCTGGTCATCATCATGAGCGGCCGTTTCATCAAGTACCTGGCGCAGGCGGCCCAAGGCCTGCTCGATCCGGGTTCGCTGTTCATGATCATGGGCGTGCGCCTGCCGGGCTTTTTGCAGCTGATCCTGCCGCTGGGCCTGTTCCTCGGCATCCTGCTGGCCTATGGCCGCCTGTACCTGGACAGCGAGATGACCGTGCTGACCGCCACCGGCATGAGCCAGCAGCGCCTGCTGGCCATCACCCTGGCGCCGGCGCTGTTCATTGCCCTGCTGGTGGCCTGGCTGAGCCTGTGGCTGGCGCCGCAGGGCATCACCCAGATGCAGCTGCTGCTGAACAAGCAGGACGCGATGACCGAGTTCGACACCCTGGCGCCGGGGCGCTTCCAGTCGATGCGCGACGGCACGCGGGTGACCTATACCGAAACCCTGGCCAACGAGCGCACGGAACTGGGCGGCGTGTTCATTTCGGACAAGAACCGCCCGCGCAATGGCAAGGACGGCGGCACTTCGGTGCTGGTCGGCACAACCGGCGTGCAGGAAATCCATGCCGACGGCAGCCGCTATCTGATCCTCAAGGACGGCTATCGCTACGACGGCACGCCGGGCCAGGCCGATTACCGCGAGATCAAGTACGACACCTACGCTGCGCTCCTGCCCAAGCCGGAAGTGAGCAGCGAGATCGATGACCGCGATGCCATCCCCACCTCCCAGCTGCTGGGCAGCGATGACCCGCGCATGCAATCCGAGCTGCAGTGGCGTGTGTCCATCCCGCTGCTGGTCTTCGTGGTGACCGTGCTGGCGGTGCCGCTGTCGCGCGTCAATCCGCGCCAGGGCCGCTTCCTCAAGCTGCTGCCGGCGGTGCTGCTGTACATGGCTTACCTGGCGCTGCTGATTGCCGGACGCGGCATGCTCGACAAGGGCCGGATTCCCATGGCCCTCGGCCTGTGGTGGATCCACGGGATATTCCTGGCCATCGGCCTGTTGCTGCTGTACTGGGAGCCGCTGCGTCTGAAGCTGGCCGCCAAGCGAGCGAAGTCGGGCGGGGAGCTGAAGCATGCGTAAGCTGGATCGTTACATCGGCACGACTGTCTTCGTTTCCATTCTCGCGGTGCTCGGGGTGATCCTCGGGCTGGCCGAGCTGTTCGCCTTCGTCGACCAGTTGGGGCAGATCGATGACAGCTATACCCTCACCGAAGCCCTCAAGTTCGTCCTGTTGACCGCGCCGAGCCGTGGCTACGACATGCTTCCCATGGCTGCGCTGATCGGCTGCCTGGTGGGGCTGGGTACCCTGGCCAGCAACAGCGAGCTGACCATCATGCGCGCCGCCGGCGTGTCGCTGCAGCGCATCGTCTGGGCGGTGATGAAGCCGATGCTGGTGCTGATGTTCGCCGGCATCCTGGTCGGCGAATACGTGATTCCCTACACCGAAACCGCTGCCCAGAGCGGTCGCGCCCTGGCCCAGAGCGGCAACGGTTCGCAAAGCTCGAAGTCGGGCCTGTGGCACCGCCAGGGGCATGAGTTCATCCACATCAACGTGGTGCGGCCGGATGGCGTCCTGCTTGGGGTGACGCGCTACAACTTCGACGACAACCGCCGTCTGCAGACCGCGAGCTTCGCCCGCCAGGCCGTCTTCGAGAACAACCAGTGGCAGTTGCAGGATGTGACCACCACCGTGCTGCACGCCGCGGAAAAACGCAGCGAGGTCGTGAACCAGCAGAGCGAGACCTGGAACATCCAGCTCAGCCCGCAACTGCTCAATACCGTCGTGATGGAACCGGAGGCACTGTCGATCACGGGGCTGTGGAGCTATATCCATTACCTGCAGGAACAGGGCCTGAGTTCCAACCGCTACTGGCTGGCGTTCTGGACCAAGATTCTGCAGCCGTTGGTGACCGCGGCTCTGGTGCTGATGGCGATCTCGTTCATCTTCGGCCCGCTGCGCAGCGTGACCCTCGGGCAGCGCGTGTTCACCGGGGTGCTGGTGGGCTTCACCTTCCGCATCGCCCAGGACCTGCTAGGCCCGTCCAGCCAGGTATTCAACTTCCCGCCGCTGCTGGCGGTGCTGGTGCCGGCGGCGATCTGTGCGTTGCTCGGCACCTTGCTGCTGAAGCGGGCAGGCTGATCCCTTCGCGGGATAAATACTGCAGTCATGAAAAAGCCGGCAATCGCCGGCTTTTTTATTGCCTGAGGTTCAGCTGCGGCCCTGCGTTGCCTTGCGCACCGCCTTGGGAATCTGGATCACCACGCTTTCCGAATAGCGGTCGTGCCAGGTGCGCTTGTCCTTGTCCCAGAGCATCCAGAGGAAGCCCAGGCCGGCGCAACCCCAGGAGGCGATGGCGATGACGAAACGCAACAGCGCCTGCATCAGAGTGATGCGCGTTCCGTTGGCGTTCTGCACGCGCACGCCCCAGACCTGCATGCCCAGGGTCTGGCCGCTGTAGGTCCAGAACTTCGCGAAGAAGGCGAACACGCTGATGAACAGCAGGCTGGAGAGCAGCGGGTCACCGGTCAGCGCGCCCTGGTCGGCCAGCAGCCGGAGCTTTTCGCTGCCGTAGATCAGGCGCAGGAACACTTGCTGATAGATCAGTGTCACTACCATCAGCAAGGCCACGCAGAGCAGGAAATCGTAGAACATCGCGGCGAAGCGGCGGAGGAGCGTGGCGGGCGGGAAGTCTCCCTGGGGCTTGAGCTGCTGCGGCTTGGGCATGAGCGTCTTCTGTAGCGATCAGGTGGAAGAGGGCGGGGATTATACGGGTTCCGCCGTCCGGCGCTCTGTGGCGGAGGCTGTTCTAAGCTCAAACCATGTCGCTGCCCGTGGGGGAGTGGCAATGCGTCGCAGGTCGCGGCGCCGTCGCGCAAGGAACAAGGATGCCGCTACACAGCTATGCCCGGCGCAGGCTGCTGCCCCGTCTGGTCTTCTCCGTTTCCATGGCGCTGCTGCCGCTTCTGTTGGGTAGCGCCATTCTTTATTGGCAGAGCCTGCGAACCCTGTCCGCGGAAGCGCGGACCGCCGCCAACGAGGCGGTGCGGCTGTTCGATGTCATGCTGAACAACGCGGCGGGCGCCGCGCGCGTGGCCTTGCTGCATGTGGATGAGGGCTGCGACGACGCGACCCTGGTGTTGCGCGAGCAGGTGGCCGTGGTGCCTTTCGTCCGCTCGGTCAACCTGACCCGCAATGACAACATCTATTGCACGTCCCTGTTTGGTGACTTCCAGGCACCGCTGGACACTGACCTGTATGTTGCGGGTCAGCTACGCATGATGGCGGGCAATGAGGTGACGCCCGATTACGCGCTGTTGATCCTGCGTCTCGCGCAGGGGCGATTTGCCGCGCTGTCCACTGTGGATGGCCGCTACCTGAGCAACACCCTGCAACTGGTCGACCAGCGCAGCGACCTGCAGTTGCAGGTTGGCCGACAGTGGATGGACGAGCAGGGCCGCGTGTTCGACGGTGTTCCCGCGCCGCTGCCGCTGGGGCATGTCGAGCTGGCCTCCGAGCGTTTTCCGTACAAGGTGATCGGCGGCTTCCCCACGGGGGCGCAATGGAAGCATATCCGCGAGGATTCGCTGCCCTTGGTTGCGCTGATGCTGATGCTGGGCGGGGTATCCGGGATGGCCTGCTACTGGCTGTGGGGACGCTCGGCGACGCCGAGCCTGGAGCTGGAGCGTGCCTTGATCGCTGGCGAATTCGTGCCGTACCTGCAACCGCTGGTCGATGCCCGGGACGGCCGCTGGGTCGGCGCGGAAGTGCTGATGCGCTGGGTCCACCCACGGGAAGGCATGGTCGGCCCTGATCTGTTCATCCCCATGGCCGAACGATCCGGCCTTATCGTCTCGATGACCCGACAGCTGTTCCGCCAGGTCGCCGACGGGTTGGCGCCGCACGGGCATCTGCTGGGCAAGGGCTTTCACCTGAGCTTCAACATCAGCGCCCGGCACTGCACCGAGACTGGGTTGTTCGAGGATTGCCGGGCCTTCCAGGCACGCTTTCTGTCTCATCGCCCGGAACTGACCCTTGAGCTCACCGAGCGCGAGCTGATCGTTTCCAGCGAAGTGACCGACGAATTGTTCGACAAGCTCCACGGGTTGGGCGTCAAGCTCGCCATCGATGACTTCGGCACCGGCAATTCAAGCCTGGCCTACCTCCACCGCTTCAAGGTGGATGCGCTGAAGATCGACAAGAGCTTCGTGGCGATGATCGGAGTGGACGCGCTGTCATCCCATGTCCTCGACAGCATCGTCGAGCTGTGCGGCAAGCTGGACCTGATGATCATTGCCGAAGGCATCGAGACCGAGCACCAGCGGCAGTACCTGGCCGCTCGTGGGGTGAGGGTGCTGCAGGGGTACCTTTTTGACCGACCGATGCCCTTGGCCAGGTTCGTAGGCCTGCTGCAGGAACGGCGCGGCCCGCTCTGAAACGAACTGCGGTGCCGTCCCGACCGGGGCGGATTGGCCATGACGATTTTTCGCCTGCCTTTCGACCCGGAAAAAATAATTTCCGCTCTCCATCGTTCTTATCTGCGAAGAACTTGACTCGATAGCTCGCTCATGAATAACCGCTGAAGAATGTTTCCGGATTATTGAAGTTCACGTCGGTTTTCGAGTTTTCTGCGTTTTTTTAATCGTGATCGAGGCAGTAGCACTCGGCATTTAATAGAGGCGCCTGAACTTTGTTTGACGTTTTTTTCACAAATTCTTTATGTGATTTTTATAACTGGTACGGAAGTTCGAAGAGATGACGTCGGGAGAGTTGTTCGGCGATCATTCTGTTGCTGGACTGCTTGAGAAGTGGCCCTTGTCGCGTATGTGAAGTTTCGTTCTAATGCCGCGTATTTTCTGACGCTCCGGGCGTTTTCGGGTGTTGGAATAGCCGTACTTTCTGGTTAGCTATTTATTTATATTGCGGTCCCGCTAGCGACGACTGGTATTGAATTACCGGGTCGGCGGGGTGGCGATTCGCCATTTAACTAATAGAGTCTTTGAAAAAGGACCGTTCAAAGAGAGTCTGGATAATGCCGGTTAGTTCCCGTGGTTTTACCCTGATCGAATTGATGGTGGTCGCGGCGATAGTGGCAATCCTGGCCGCCATCGCCTATCCGAGCTACCAGCAGTACGTCATCCGGGGCAAGCGCTCAGCGGCCCAGGCCCAGATGATGGATATCGCCAATCGTCAGCAGCAGTACCTGCTTGCCAACCGCGCCTATGCCAGCAAGACGCAGTTGGAAAGTGGCGGCTACGCACTGCCCAGCGAGGTGTCGAGCAACTACAGCTATGACATCACCGTCGGCTCCGGCACGCCGCCGACCTTCACCATCACCTTCACCCCGAGTGGCTCCCAGGCCAGCGACGGCAACCTGACTCTAGGCAGCGACGGCAGCAGGTCGCCGTCAGGCAAGTGGTGACCGACATGGCGACCTTCCGGCGGCAACGGGGTTTGACCCTGATCGAACTGCTGATCAGCATCCTGATCATCTCGCTGGGCCTGCTCGGCCTGGCCAAGCTGCAGATGCGCATGCAACTGTCGGATATGGAGTCCTACCAGCGCGCCCAGGCGTTGCTGCTGCTCAATGACATCTCCAGCCGGATGTTGGCCAACGCCAACAACGCGGCCAACTACGTGACCGGGACCACTTCACCGGTTGGCTCGGGCATGACCTGTCCGACCACCACAGCCACGCGCCAGCAGTCGGATCTGGCGGACTGGTGCAACAGCCTCCAGGGCGCTGCCGAGGTTGGTGGCGGCAACGTCAAGGCCGGTGCGATGCTGGGCGGCCGTGGTTGCATCCAGTCGCTGGGCAGCAACCAGTACATGATCACGGTGGCCTGGCAGGGTATGAGCCCGGTTTCGGCACCGCCCACCAGCGTGTCCTGTGGCAGTGGCAGCTACAACGGTACTGGCTGCGCCAATGACCTGTGCCGGCGTGTGGTCACCACCGTCGTGCGGGTGGCCACTCTATGAGGCGCGCAACCCGGCAGCGGGGTTTCACCCTGGTCGAGCTGATGGTCGCGGCCACCGTCAGCCTGCTGATCATGGCGGGCGTCCTGACGCTTTACCTGAACCTGCGGCAGGCCAACGACGACATGGCCAAGACCAACTCGCTGATCGAGAACGGTCGCTTCGCGATCGGACTGCTGCAGGAAGACTTCGCCCATGCCGGCTTCTGGAACGGCTACGTGCCGCAGTTCGATGATCTCACGGCAAGCGACATCCCCGCCGACGTGCCCACGGACCTCGCGCCAGTGTGCTCCGAGTTCTCGACCTGGACGCCGCAGGACAAGGTCAATGCCGTGGGAATCGTCGTGCAAACCTATTCGGCGGTGCCCAGCGGCTGTTCATCGATCATCACCGACCTCGCCGCCAATTCCGATGTGGTGGTGATCCGCCATGCCGAAACCTGCTCGCCGGGGGTAGGCAATTGCGCGGCGGAGGTCAGTGGCAAGGTGTATTTCCAGTCCTCGTTCTGTGACTCGGAAATCGCCAATGCCTTCGTTCTGGGCACCAGCGGTTTCCTGCTGCACAAGCGGGACTGCACGACCCTGGCCGAGCGGCGCAAGTTCATCACCAACGTCTATTACGTGCGCACCTATGCCGTGACGAGTGGCGACGGCATTCCCACCCTGATGCGCGCACAGTTCGACTCGCCCGACGGCACCGCTCCCAACGTGCTCCAGCCAGCGCTGCCGCTGATCGAGGGGGTGGAGGCGTTCCGCGTCGAGTTGGGGCTGGACAACCTGAGCGATGCCGGCGCCGCGGTGAACTATGCACAGGCCGTGTCCTGGGCCGACATCACCACCAAGACCTCGCCCACCAACCGGGGCGACGGAATACCCGACGGCAACTTCGTGCATTGCGGCTCCACCTCCTGCACAGCCGCCGAACTGATCAACGTCGTCCAGGCGCGGCTCTATGTCCTTGCCCGCGCGCGCACGACGACCCCCGGATACAGCTCCGACAAGACCTTTGCCTTGGGCGGGGCCACGCTTGGCCCCTACACCGATGGCTACAAACGGCACCTGTTCACCTCCAGCGCCACGCTGGTGAACGTTTCCCGGCGGAGGCAGACGCCATGAAGATGAACGGCACGAAGGGCAAGCAGCAAGGGGCCACTCTGATCATCACCCTGGTGATGTTGCTGATGCTGATGCTGATGGTGGGCAGCGCCTACACCCTCAGCGGCACCAATCTCCAGGCGGTGGGCAACATGCAGTTCCGCAACGAGGCGATCGCCTCGGCCAATATCGGCATCGAGCGGGTGCTGGGGTCGGCGTTTACCACGGCGCCCGCGGCGGAGCAGCTCAATGTCGATATCAACAATGACGGCACTACCGACTATCAGGTCTCGATGGCTGCCCCGGTCTGCCTGAGTGCCAAGCAGAGTTCGGTTGCCTCGCTCTGCGGCCAGCAGACTCAGCCCATGTGCAGCCAGGACTGGAATACCGTCTGGGAACTCAATGCCACGGTTACCGATGCGGTGAGCGGGGCGGCGGTCAAGGTGCGGTCGGGTGTGCGAGTACAACTGACCAATACGCAGAAGCTTGCAGTGTGCGGAGTATGACGATGAAAGCTCAACGCAATCTCAGGCTGTTCCGACGCGCCTCCGCACTCTGCGCGCTCTTCGCTTCCTCCATGGCCGCATTCGCCGAGGATATCGACCTGTTCGTCGGCACGCCGCCCAATTCCGCGGATGCGCCCAACGTGCTTATCATCCTGGACAATACCGCCAACTGGAATACGCCATTCACCAACGAAAAAGCCGCTCTGGTCTCGGTGATCAATGGCCTGGCGGCCAGCAAGTTCCGTGTCGGCCTGATGATGTACACCGAGTCCGGCGGGGGCAACAAGGGCAACGATGGCGCCTATGTACGGGCAGCAATCCGTCTGCTTGATGCGACCAACAAGCCTAAATACCAGGCTCTGGTCAATGCTCTGGATGTTGGGGCCGACAAATCCAACGGCGGCAAGGCCGCCAAGGCAATGGAGGAAGCTTGGCTGTATTACTCGGCCAGTGCTCCCTATGCCGGCAACCAGAAAGAGAAAACCGACTACACCGGTAACACTGCTGGCGGTACGGCTTCCAATGCCATCTATGCCTTGAGCGGCAACGCACTGCCTTCGAAAGCGGGGAGTCCTTATGCGAATCCCATCGTTGCGGGCTGTGCGAAGAACTTCATTATCTACATCAGCAACGGTGCGGCACAGGACAATAACAACGACTTGACCCAGGCCACCGATGCGCTGAGCGCGGCGGGCGGTAACACGACGGCCATACCCATTTCACCCAGCGGCTCTCAGGATAACGTGGCGGATGAGTGGTCGCGCTTCATGAAGAAGAGCTCGCTCGCGATTACCACCTATACCGTGGATATCAACAAGGTGGTTACCGGGCAGGGGCCCGGCTGGACTGCGCTGCTCAAGAGCATGGCCAACGTCAGCAGCGGCAAGTACTTCGACGTGAGCTCCAACGGCAGCGAGATCGCCGATGCGCTGAACGCCATCTTCTCCGAGATCCAGGCCACCAACAGTGTGTTCGCTTCGGTCACCCTGCCGGTCAGCGTCAATACCCAGAGCACCTACCTGAACCAGGTGTTCGTCGGGATGTTCCGGCCCGACACCGATTCCTTCCCCCGTTGGGCTGGCAACCTCAAGCAATACAAGCTGGGTATGGTCGACGGCGCGCTGAAGACTGTGGATGCCGACGACCGCAGCGCCATCAACAGCAGCACCGGCTTCATCACCGAATGTGCGCGCAGCTTCTGGACACCCAACTCGACTGACAACTACTGGCAGTTCAAACCGCAGGGCGGCTGCCTGACCATCTCCGGAGCCGACGCTTCGAACTATCCGGACGGCAACATCGTCGAGAAAGGTGCCCAGGCCTACCGCCTGCGCCAGGGCGGCACGCGAACCGTCAAGACCTGCAGCGCCACCAATTGCAATGCCTTGACCAACTTCGATACCGCTAACGGAACCGCCATCGGGCTATTGGGCACCGCGAACACCACGGAGCGCGACATCCTGATCAACTGGGCTCGTGGTGACGACAGCCAGGACGAAAATACCAACTCCAACCTGACCGAGGTACGCCCCTCCGTGCATGGCGATGTGGTGCACTCGCGGCCGGCGGCCATCAATTACGGTACTGCAGCTTCACCCCAGGTCGTGGTCTATTACGGCGGTAACGACGGGATGCTGCGGGCCATCAATGGCAACCGCACCAGCTCCATTGGTTCAGTTCCGGCCGGTAGCGAACTCTGGTCGTTCATGCCGCCGGAGTTCTATCCCAACATCAAGCGGCTGCGTGACAACAGCGTCACCATTGCATTCCCTGGCCATACCACCGGTACGCCAACGCCGCAGCCCAAGTCCTATGGCATGGACGGATCGATCACCACCGTGCGTCAAGGTACCAGCACCTGGATGTACGCGGCGATGCGCCGTGGCGGCCGTGCGCTGTATGCCTTCAATGTGAGCACACCGGCCAGCCCGTCGCTGAAATGGAAGATCGGTTGCCCGAACCTGACCAACGACACCGACTGTACTTCCGGCTTCAGTGATATCGGCCAGACCTGGGCCACCCCGACGGCCTTCAAGGCTGCCGGTTATGGCGGCGGCAATTCCACTATCCTGGCCATGGGGGGGGGCTACGACAACTGCGAGGATGGCGATCCCAATACCTGCACCAGTTCGTCCAAGGGCAACCGGATCTACATGATTGATGCCGATACCGGAGCAGTGCTGAAAACCTTCACCACTGATCGTGGCGTTGTCGGCGATGTGACCATGGTGACCAATAGTGCCGGTCAGGCTGTCTATGGCTATGCTGCCGATCTGGGCGGCAACGTCTATCGGATATCCGGAGTGGACGCTGCCAGCGCCATCGGCACTACGGCGCCGACCAACTGGACCATGACCAGAATTGCCGCGCTGGGCTGCAACACCGCATCCAGCTGTACCGCAAACCGCAAGTTCCTCTACGGGCCGGAGGTGGCCTTCACCAATGGGCAGTATCTGCTCCTGCTGGGATCGGGGGATCGCGAAAAGCCGCTGCTCAGCTATACCTCCGCCTCCAGCGTCGCAAA
Organism: Pseudomonas sp. DP-17; assembly: GCF_022380625.1. Classification (NCBI taxonomy): domain Bacteria; kingdom Pseudomonadati; phylum Pseudomonadota; class Gammaproteobacteria; order Pseudomonadales; family Pseudomonadaceae; genus Pseudomonas; species Pseudomonas sp. DP-17. Next base: position 870,028 of record NZ_JAKSXG010000001.1, on the reverse strand, counting down.
CCGCTTCTACGCCCTGCGGGACAACCCGAGCGCTTCGACCTGGCTGACCTCGGAGAATGCCACCTGCGGCGCCAACGTCATCTGCAATGCGTCTCTGCTGGGAATCACCGGTACCGCCACGCCCAGCAATTCCGACCTCGCTTCGCATCCCAAGGGCTGGTACCTGGGATTGGCGTCTACCGAGCAGGTGGTGACTTCCGCCCTGCTGCTGTTCGACACCATCACCTTCAGTACCCATGCTCCGCAGGTTGCAACCAGCACCAGCTGCGTCGGCCTGGGCACGGCACGCAACTACAACATCAACTACCTGAATGCATCGGCCACCGGCGACCGCTTTGAAGTGATCGCGGGGGGGGGGCTGCCGCCCTCGCCGGTAGCGGGGATCGTCCAGCTCGATGACGGTACTCAAAAACCCTTCATCATCGGCGGCGGCACCTGTGCCACCGATTCGTCGCTGCAAGGCTGCGAAGCGGTACCCCCCTCTTCGGGAACCCGGCCGAAATCCTGGGTGTTCTGGGATATCGAGAAGTAGGAGGGCAGGGCATGAAAAACATCCCCCGTCGTGAAGTGTCCGGCTTCACCCTGCTGGAGCTGATGGTGACCCTGGCGGTGGCGGCGATCCTGATCGGTATCGCCGTGCCGTCGCTCAGCGATGCCACGCTTGCCGGCAAGCTCAGCGCCAGTGCGAACGACCTGGTGGCTGGCGTGGCGATGGGGCGCAGCGAAGCGATCAAGCGCAATTCGGTGACCAGCCTGTGCGTGTCCAGCAATGGCAGCAGTTGCGGTTCCGGCGACTGGGATCAGGGGTGGATCGTGATTGCCGGCTCCACCGTGATCCAGAAACACCCGGCGGCGCCGACCGGGTTCAAGGTCACCTCGAGCGTGACCAGGATCGACTTCCAGCCAAGCGGCGTGGGTAATACCCAGGCCAGCCTCACCGTCTGCCGCTCGGCCCCGAGCGCCGGCGCCCAGGAGCGGGTGGTGAACGTCAGCGCCACCGGCCGCGCCTATGTCAGCAAGACCACCACCGGAACCTGCACCTGACGCAGCCGGATCGCAGGCAACAAAAAACCGGCCCGAGGGCCGGTTTTTCGTGGGTTTCGACAATTCATTCGAACTGCCGGAACTATGTGGTGGTGCCCCGGGAGAGACTCGAACTCTCACTCTGTCGCCAGAAACGGATTTTGAATCCGCCGCGTCTACCATTCCGCCACCGAGGCAATGGCGCGGCAGTATAGGGAGGCGCTCGGCGTCGGTCAATCGGCTCGATTGGTCAGAAATTGGCAATTCCAGTAAGATGTGCGCCCCTTCCAGATAGCTCTCGCCATGCGTGTCGCTGACTTTCATTTCGACCTGCCCGAGGCGCTGATCGCCCGCCATCCGCTTCCAGAGCGCCGCTCCAGCCGTCTGCTGGTGCTGGACGGTCCGAGCGGCGAGCTCAGCCATCGGCAATTTGCTGACATCCTCGGCTTCCTCAAGCCGGGTGACCTGATGGTGTTCAACAACACCCGGGTGATCCCTGCCCGCCTGTTCGGCCAGAAGGCCTCCGGCGGCAAGCTGGAAATCCTCGTGGAGCGCGTGCTGGACAGCCACCGCGTGCTGGCCCACGTGCGCTCCAGCAAATCCCCCAAGCCGGGTTCGAAGATCCTTATCGACGGCGGTGGCGAGGCGGAAATGCTGCAGCGCCACGACGCGCTGTTCGAACTGGGCTTCAGCGAGGACGTACTGCCGCTGCTGGAACGCGTCGGCCACATGCCGCTGCCGCCTTATATAGACCGTCCGGACGAAGACGCCGACCGCGAGCGCTACCAGACCGTCTATGCGGAACGCGCCGGTGCCGTGGCCGCGCCGACTGCCGGCCTGCATTTCGACGAGGCACTGCTGGAATCGATCCGCGCCAAGGGCGTGGAAACTGCCTTCGTCACCCTGCACGTCGGCGCCGGCACCTTCCAGCCGGTACGCGTGGAGCGCATCGAAGACCACCACATGCACAATGAGTGGCTGGAGGTCAGCCAGGACGTGGTCGACGCCGTGGCCGCCTGCAGGGCGCGCGGTGGGCGTGTGGTCGCCGTCGGCACCACCAGTGTGCGTTCGCTGGAAAGCGCCGCCCGTGACGGCGTGCTCAAGCCGTTCAGCGGCGACACCGACATCTTCATTTTCCCCGGGCGGCCGTTTCACGTGGTCGACGCCCTGGTCACCAACTTCCACCTGCCGGAGTCCACGCTGCTGATGCTGGTCTCCGCCTTCGCCGGCTATCCGGAGACCATGGCTGCCTATGCGGCGGCAGTGGAGCAGGGCTATCGCTTCTTCAGCTACGGCGACGCGATGTTCATCACCCGCAACCCCGCGCCGCGCGGCCCCGAGGACTGATCCATGAGTTTCATGACATTCGAACTGCTGGCCACCGAGGGCAGGGCCCGTCGCGGTCGCCTGACCTTCCCCCGCGGCGTGGTGGAAACCCCGGCGTTCATGCCGGTGGGCACCTACGGCACCGTGAAGGGCATGCTTCCGCACGACATCGAGGGCATCGGCGCGCAGATCATCCTCGGCAATACCTTCCACCTGTGGCTGCGTCCGGGCACCGAAGTGATCCAGAAGCATGGCGACCTGCACGACTTCATGCAGTGGAAGGGGCCGATCCTCACCGACTCGGGCGGCTTCCAGGTGTTCAGCCTGGGCGCGCTGCGCAAGATCAAGGAGGAGGGCGTGTACTTCGCCTCGCCGGTGGACGGCGCCAAGGTTTTCATGGGCCCGGAAGAGTCCATGGCTGTACAGCGCGCACTGGGTTCGGACATCGTGATGATCTTCGACGAGTGCACCCCGTACCCGGCCGAGTTTGATGTCGCCAAACGCTCCATGGAACTGTCGCTGCGCTGGGCCAAGCGCTCGAAGATCGCCCACGGCGACAGCCCCTCGGCGCTGTTCGGCATCGTCCAGGGCGGCATGCACGAAGAGCTGCGCATGCGCTCGCTCGAAGGCCTGCAGGAAATCGGCTTCGACGGCCTGGCCATCGGCGGCCTGTCGGTAGGTGAGCCCAAGGAAGAGATGATCCGTGTGCTGGACTTCCTGCCGCAGCAGATGCCGGCTGACAAACCTCGTTACCTGATGGGTGTGGGCAAACCGGAAGACCTCGTGGAAGGTGTGCGCCGCGGCGTCGACATGTTCGACTGCGTGATGCCCACCCGTAACGCGCGCAATGGCCACCTTTTCGTTGACACCGGGGTGATCAAGATCCGTAACGCGGTGCACAAGCACGACGAGTCGCCACTGGACCCGACCTGCGATTGCTACACCTGCAAGCACTTCTCCCGCGCCTACCTCTACCACCTGGACAAGTGCGGCGAAATGCTCGGCAGCATGCTCAATACCATCCATAACTTGCGGCATTATCAGCGGCTTATGGCTGGTTTGCGCGAGGCAATCCAACAGGGTACATTGGCGAACTTTGTCGACGCCTTCTACGCCAAGCGCGGCCTTCCCGTGCCGCCGCTGGCGGACTGACCTTTCTTATCGAAAAAGCTTTTGAGACAGGAGTTTCCAATGAGTTTTCTGATTCCCGCTGCCTACGCTGACGCCGCAGCTCCCGCCGCTGCTGCTGGCCCGGCCGGCACTGGCTTCGAGTGGATTTTCCTGGTCGGTTTCCTGGTCATCTTCTACCTGATGATCTGGCGTCCCCAGGCCAAGCGCTCGAAAGAGCACAAGAACCTGCTGTCCGGCCTGCAGAAGGGCGATGAAGTCGTCACTTCCGCCGGTATCGCCGGCAAGGTGACCAAGGTCGCCGAGGACTTCGTCGTCGTCGAGGTTTCCGACAACGTCGAGCTGAAGTTCCAGAAGGCCGCGATCGCCGCGACCCTGCCGAAAGGCACCCTGAAGGCGATCTGATTCTCCACTTAGAAACCCAACCGACGGGGCGCAAGATGCGCCCCGCGTCATAACGGGCGGTGTCATGCTCAACAAGTATCCCCTGTGGAAGTATCTGCTGATCCTGGCGGTCCTGGCCGTCGGTTTCATCTATTCCGCACCCAACCTCTATCCTGACGACCCGGCCGTCCAGATCAGCGGCGCGAGCACCGCGCTGCAGGTCACCCAGGCCGACGTCGACAAGGCCAGCAAGGCGCTCGCCGATGCCGGCATCGCCGTCAAGGCAGGCTCGCTGGGCAAGAACAGCGGCCTGATCCGCCTGGCCAGGCAGGAAGACCAGCTGCCGGCCAAGGATATCGTCCGCCGCGCGCTGGGTGACGACTACGTCGTCGCCCTGAACCTGGCCCAGACCACTCCGAACTGGCTGCGCAATATCGCCGCCCACCCGATGAAGCTGGGCCTGGACCTGTCCGGTGGTGTGCACTTCCTGCTGGAAGTGGACATGGACAAGGCTGTTGACGCTCGCCTGAAGGTCTACGAGAACGAGATCAAGAGCGCCCTGCGTAAGGAGCGCGTGCGCTACCGCAGCCTGCCCGTGCAGGACGGCGGTATCCAGCTGGGCTTCACCGAAGATGCCGACCTGGACAAGGCCAAGTCGATCATCGCCAAGGATTTCCGCGATTTCGAAGCCACCCAGAGCGAGCGCAATGGCCTGCAGGTCCTGCGCCTGGCCATGACCGCCACCAAGCTGGCGGAAATCCGTGAATACTCGATCAAGCAGAACCTGACCACCGTCCGCAACCGGGTGAACGAGCTGGGCGTGTCCGAGCCGCTGGTGCAGCGTCAGGGCGCCAACCGCATCGTCGTCGAACTGCCGGGCGTGCAGGACACCGCCGAAGCCAAGCGCATCCTCGGCAAGACCGCCAACCTGGAATTCCGCCTGGCCGCCGAGCCGGACGCGATCAAGTCCTCCACCGAGACTTTCGATTTCCGCGAGCCGCGTCGTCCGCCGGCGACCCTGGAGCGTGGCGTGATCATCACCGGTGACCAGGTCACCGACGCCAGCGCCAGCTTCGACGAGAACGGCCGTCCGCAGGTGAACATCCGCCTGGATGGCCATGGCGGCGAGCTGATGAACCGCGCAACCCGCAACAATGTCGGCCGCAGCATGGCCGTCGTGTTCATCGAGCAGAAGCCGATCACCCGCTACACCAAGCAGGTGGTCGACGGCGTCGAGCAGGAAGTCGCTGTTCCGGCGTTCAAGGAAGAGAAGCAGATCATCAGCCTGGCGACCATCCAGTCGCCGCTGGGCAACCAGTTCCGTATCACCGGCCTGGACGCCCCGGGCGAGTCCTCGGAGCTGGCCCTGCTGCTGCGCGCTGGCGGCCTGGCCGCGCCGATGTACTTCGCCGAGGAACGCACCATCGGCCCGAGCCTGGGTGCGGACAACATCGCCAAGGGTATCGACGCCTCCCTGTGGGGCATGGTCTTCGTTTCCCTGTTCATCATCGTCATCTACCGCTTCTTCGGCGTGATCGCTACCGTGGCCCTGGGCTTCAACATGGTCATGCTGGTGGCGCTGATGTCGATCCTCGGTGCGACCCTGACCCTGCCGGGTATCGCGGGTATCGTACTGACCATGGGTATGGCGGTGGACGCCAACGTGCTGATCTTCTCGCGGATACGCGAGGAACTGGCGGCGGGCATGTCGACGCAGCGGGCAATCCATGAGGGCTTCAATCGTGCCTTCACCGCGATCATCGACGCCAACCTGACCTCGCTGCTGGTCGGCGGCATTCTCTACGCCATGGGCACCGGCCCGGTGAAGGGCTTCGCCGTGACCATGTCCCTGGGTATTCTCACCTCGATGTTCACTGCCATTCTGGTCACCCGTGCAATGGTGAACCTGATCTACGGCGGCCGCGACGTTAAGAAGCTGTGGATCTAAGGGGCCAGCCATGAATATCAAGATCGGTACTATCAACTTCATGGGCGTGCGCAACATTGCGTTCGCCGCGACCCTCATCCTGACCCTGATCGCCCTTGGCAGCTGGGTCTTCAAGGGTATCAACTTCGGCCTGGACTTTACCGGCGGTACGTCGATCAAGCTGAACTACGAGCAGCCTGCCGACCTCTCCAAGGTGCGTGAGCAACTAGTCGCGGCCGGTTACAGCGAGGCCGTGGTTCAAAGCTTCGGTGATACCCGCGACGTGCTGGTGCGCATGCCCAGCGAAGATCCGGAACTGGGCAAGAAGGTCGCCACGGCGCTGCAGCAGGCCGATGCATCCAACCCGGCCAAGGTGAACGGCGTCGAGTACGTCGGCCCGCAGGTGGGTGAAGAGCTGCGCGACCAGGGCGGCCTCGGCATGCTGCTGGCGCTGGGCGGCATCCTGCTGTACGTGGGCTTCCGCTTCCAGTGGAAGTTCGCCCTGGGTGCCATCCTCTCGCTGATCCACGACGCCATCATCGTGATGGGCGTGCTGTCGTTCTTCCAGATCACCTTCGACCTGACCGTGCTCGCCGCGGTGCTGGCGGTTGTGGGGTATTCGCTGAACGACACCATCGTGATCTTCGACCGGGTGCGGGAGAACTTCCGCGTGCTGCGCAAGGCCAGCCTGATCGAGAACATCAACATCTCGACCAGCCAGACCCTGCTGCGGACCATCGCCACCTCGGTGTCGACCCTGCTGGCCATCGCCGCTCTGCTGTTCTTCGGCGGCGACAACCTGTTCGGCTTCTCCATCGCCCTGTTCGTCGGCGTGTTGGCGGGTACCTACTCGTCGATCTACATCGCCAACGTGGTGCTGATCTGGCTGAACCTGTCCAGCGAGGATCTGATTCCGCCGCCGAGCAAGGAAGTCGACGAGCGCCCGTAATAGAGCGTTTCCGGCCTTCCAGAGAAAACTCCCGCCTCGGCGGGAGTTTTCGTTTGCAGGTGGTGTGTCACGAAACGGCCGGAACTTTCTTGCAATTGGATCGCTCCAAGGCAAGGTAAAGGGCCATGCCCGAATGAGAAGAAAGACCAGGAGAACCCTATGAACAAGTCGTTGCTAATCGGTACCGTGCTGGGCGCTGTAGGCGTGACTGCCGGTGGCGCCGTGGCTACCTACAGTCTGGTGGACCGCGCGCCGCAATACGCCGAGGTGCTCGCCGTTCAACCGGTCAAGGAAACCATCAAGAATCCGCGCCAGGTCTGCAAGGACGTGGCAGTGACCCACCAGCGTCCGGTCAAGGACACTCACCAGATCGCCGGTACGGCGATCGGCGCTATCGCTGGCGGCCTGCTGGGCAACCAGATCGGTGGTGGCAACGGCAAGAAGATCGCCACCGTCGCGGGCGCCATCGGCGGCGGCTACGCGGGCAACAAGGTGCAGGAAGGCATGCAGGAGCGTGACACCTACACCACCACCGAAACCCGCTGCAGCACCGTCAACGACACCAGCGAGAAGGTCGTGGGCTACGACGTGAAATACCTGCTCGATGGCAAGGCCGGCCAGGTCCGCATGGACCGTGATCCGGGCTCGCAGATTCCGGTCGACAAGAGCGGCCGACTGATCCTGGGTCAGCAATAAGCAGTCGCCAGGTGTGGAACGAAAAGGGCGCCCGACGGGCGCCTTTTTCTTTGGTTCTTCAGGAAGCGCCTACTCGCGGGCACAAAAAACCCGGCATTGCCGGGCTTTTTCTTGCGTCATTCAGGCTCAGCGCTTGAGCGAGGCCGGCAGGTGCGGCTGGATGCTGGTCAGCAGGGCCTTGAAGCACTTGGTGTTGCCGGCCACGATCTGACCCTTCTCGAGGAACTCGTGACCACCGGTGAAGTCGCTCACCAGGCCGCCTGCTTCCTGGATCAGCAGGGCACCTGCTGCCATGTCCCACTCGGACAGGCCGAATTCCCAGAAGGCGTCGTAACGGCCGGCGGCGACATAGGCCAGGTCCAGGCTGGCGGCGCCAGCGCGGCGGATGCCGGCGGTCTGGCCGACCAGGCTGCGGAACATGCCCAGGTAGGCGTCCAGGTTGTCCATCTGGCTGTCGCGGAACGGGAAGCCGGTGCCGAGCAGGGCGCCTTCCAGGCTCTTGCGGTTGCTGACGCGCAGGCGGCGACCGTTCAGTGCGGCGCCACGGCCACGGCTGGCGGTGAACTCTTCCTGGCGGATCGGGTCAAGGACTACGGCGTGCTCGAGGCGGCCGCGGTACTTGCAGGCGATGCTGACGGCGTAGTGCGGAACGCCGTGGATGAAGTTGGTGGTGCCGTCCAGCGGGTCGATGATCCACAGGTAGTCGGCGCCTTCGCCGCTGCCTTCGAGCACGCCACCCTCTTCGCCCATGATCCCGTGGTTCGGGTAGGCCTTGCGCAGGGCAGTGACGATGGAGAGCTCGGCCGCGCGATCGACTTCGGTGACGTAGTCGTTGGCTTCTTTCTCGTTGACCGACAGGGTATCCAGGCGTTCGATGGAGCGGAAGATCAGTTCACCGGCGCTGCGAGCGGCGCGCAGGGCGATATTCAGCATAGGCTGCATGGAGAGGTCACCTGGGTCGTTAAAGAAAGCCGGACATTCTAGCAGAAAGCGCCAGCGTTCATAGAGCGACCTGTCGCCTGCGTGGCGCAAGACCCACTGCTGCGGTAGGATTCCCTCCCTTTTTCGCTTTCTGTGTGGAGTCGCGCGTTGCTCGACAAAATTCGCGTCGTGCTGGTCAACACCAGCCATCCCGGCAATATCGGCGGTACCGCCCGTGCGATGAAGAACATGGGTTTGTCGCGCCTGGTGCTGGTCGACCCGATGGACTTCCCCAGTGGTGAGGCGCGTGCGCGTGCTTCCGGTGCTGATGACATTCTCGACGCGGCCGTGGTCGTTCCCACCCTTGAAGATGCCCTGGCGGGCTGCAGTCTGGTGCTCGGCACCAGCGCCCGCGATCGCCGCATCCCCTGGCCGCTGCTCGATCCTCGCGAGTGCGCTACCTCCAGCCTGGAGCACGTCCAGCAGGGTGGTGAGGTTGCTTTGGTGTTCGGTCGCGAATACGCCGGCCTGACCAACGAAGAGCTGCAGCGATGTCAGTTCCACGTGCATATCCCGGCCAATCCCGAGTTCAGCTCGCTGAACCTGGCGACGGCAGTGCAGGTGCTGGTCTACGAGGTGCGCATGGCCTGGTTGGCCGTTCAGGGGCAGCCGACCAAGCAGGAGAAGGTCGAGTCCACGGCGATGCTCAACAGCGTACCGGTGACGTCGGATGAGTTGGAGCGCTTCTACGCGCACCTGGAATCGACCCTGGTGGACATCCAGTTCCTCGACCCGCAGAAGCCGCGCCACCTGATGTCGCGCCTGCGCCGCCTGTATGGCCGCGCCGGTGTCAGCAAGCTGGAGATGAATATCCTGCGGGGTATTCTCACCGAGACACAGAAGGCTGCCCGTGGGGAGCTTTCCAAGCGGAGTGATGAAGATGTTTGAGCGTGTACGCGAAGATATCCAGAGCGTATTCCATCGTGACCCGGCGGCGCGCAACGCCTTCGAGGTGCTCACCTGCTACCCGGGGCTGCATGCCGTATGGCTGCATCGCCTGGCCCATGGCCTGTGGACGTCCGGCTGGAAGTGGCTTGCGCGCATGGTGTCGAACTTCGGTCGCTGGATGACCGGCATCGAGATCCATCCGGGCGCGAAGATCGGTCGCCGCTGCTTCATCGACCACGGTCTGGGCATCGTCATCGGTGAAACTGCCGAGATCGGCGACGACGTAACCATCTACCAGGGCGTGACCCTGGGTGGCACCAGCTGGAACAAGGGCAAGCGCCACCCGACCCTGGCCGACGGCGTGGTGGTGGGGGCGGGCGCCAAGGTGCTCGGTCCGTTCACTGTAGGCGCTGGCGCCAAGGTCGGCTCCAATGCCGTGGTGACCAAGGAGGTGCCGCCGGGCGCTACCGTCGTGGGCATTCCCGGGCGGATCATTGTCAAGGACGATGCCGATCAGGCCGCCAAGCGCCAGGCCATGGCCGAGAAGCTCGGCTTCGATGCCTACGGCGTCAGTCAGGACATGCCCGACCCGGTGGCCCGCGCCATCGGCCAACTGCTCGACCACCTGCAGGCGGTCGATGGTCGCCTCGAGGGTATGTGCAAGGCTCTGACAGCCCTGGGTAGCGATTACTGTGCGAAAGATCTTCCGGTTCTGCGGGAAGAGGACTTCGCTGGAGTCAAGGACGAGGAGAGCAGCAAGTCGGCGCAGTGATGCGCCGGCCCTTGCATTGCTGCTACAATACGCCGCCGTTCGCTGGCTAATTCCGACTAAAGTAATAGGTCTTATAGTTGACTTAAATAGTCGGAAAAGAGCATACTCCCGCCATACCAGCGATTCTTCCGGATTTCCCCATGCGATTGACCACCAAAGGCCGCTATGCCGTCACCGCCATGCTCGATCTGGCGTTGCACGCCCAGCGTGGCCCGGTTTCTCTCGCCGATATCTCCGAGCGCCAGGGTATCTCCCTGTCCTACCTGGAACAGCTGTTCGCCAAGTTGCGCCGTGGCAACCTGGTGGTCAGCGTGCGTGGTCCGGGCGGCGGCTACCAGCTGTCCCGCGACATGACCGGCATCCACGTCGCCCAGGTGATCGATGCGGTCAACGAGTCGGTCGATGCCACCCGCTGTCAGGGTCAGGGCGATTGTCACTCCGGCGATACCTGCCTGACCCACCACCTGTGGTGCGACCTCAGCCAGCAGATTCACGAGTTCCTCAGCGGCATCAGCCTGGCCGATCTGGTCGAGCGCCGCGAAGTTCAAGAGGTCGCCCAGCGCCAGGACGAGCGTCGCTGCTCGGGCTCCAAGCCGCTGCGCCTCGACAAGATTGAAGCGTCCGCCATCGATTGAGCGAACGCCCGCCTGTAGGAGTTACCTGATGAGATTGCCGATTTACCTCGACTACTCCGCCACCACCCCGGTGGATCCGCGTGTCGCTCAGAAAATGGCCGACTGCCTGCTGGTTGACGGCAACTTCGGCAACCCGGCTTCGCGCTCCCACCTCTTCGGCTGGAAGGCCGAGGAAGCGGCTGAGAATGCCCGTCGCCAGGTCGCCGAACTGGTCAATGCCGACCCCCGCGAGATCGTCTGGACGTCCGGTGCCACCGAATCCGACAACCTCGCCATCAAGGGCGTGGCGCACTTCTACGCGACCAAGGGCAAGCACATCGTCACCTCGAAGATCGAGCACAAAGCGGTGCTGGACACCTGCCGCCAGCTTGAGCGCGAAGGCTTCGAAGTGACCTACCTGGAACCGACTCCCGAGGGCATCATCACCCCGGCGATGGTCGAGGCGGCGCTGCGTGACGACACCATTTTGGTCTCGGTCATGCACGTGAACAACGAAGTCGGCAGCATCAACGACATCGCCGCCATCGGCGAACTGACCCGCTCGCGCGGCATCCTGCTGCATGTCGATGCCGCTCAGTCGGCCGGCAAGGTGGACATCGACCTGGAGAAACTCAAGGTTGACCTGATGTCCTTCTCCGCCCACAAGGTCTACGGTCCCAAAGGCATGGGTGCGCTGTACGTGCGCCGCAAGCCGCGCGTGCGCCTGGAAGCCCAGATGCACGGTGGCGGCCACGAGCGCGGCATGCGTTCGGGCACCCTGGCGACCCACCAGATCGTCGGCATGGGCGAAGCCTTCCGCATCGCCAAGGAAGAAATGCACCAGGAAATGGCCCGCATCGAAGGCCTGCGCAAGCGCTTCTTCGATCAGGTGCAGGGCCTGGAAGAGCTGTACCTCAATGGCAGCTCCACTGCCTACGCGCCGAACATCCTCAACGTCAGCTTCAACTACGTCGAAGGCGAGTCGCTGATGATGTCGCTCAAGGACCTGGCCGTTTCGTCCGGTTCCGCCTGCACCTCGGCCTCGCTGGAGCCGTCCTACGTGCTCCGCGCCCTGGGTCGCAACGACGAACTGGCGCACAGCTCCATTCGTTTCAGCTTCGGCCGCTTCACCACTGAAGAAGAGGTCGATTACGCCGCCAAGAAGGTGGTGGAAGCCGTTTCCAAGCTGCGTGAGCTCTCGCCGCTGTGGGATATGTTCAAAGAGGGTGTCGACCTGTCCAAGGTCGAATGGCAGGCCCACTGACCCGCCCCATAGATGTGAGGATTAGCCATGGCTTACAGTGACAAGGTCATCGACCACTACGAAAACCCGCGCAACGTCGGCAAGCTCAATGCCGAAGATCCGGACGTCGGCACCGGCATGGTCGGTGCTCCGGCCTGCGGCGACGTCATGCGCCTGCAGATCAAGGTCAACGAGCAGGGCGTCATCGAAGACGCCAAGTTCAAGACCTACGGCTGCGGTTCGGCCATCGCCTCCAGCTCCCTTGCCACCGAGTGGATGAAGGGCAAGACCCTGGACGAAGCCGAATCCATCAAGAACACCACCATCGCCGAAGAACTGGCCCTGCCGCCGGTGAAGATCCACTGCTCGGTGCTCGCCGAAGACGCCATCAAGGCGGCCGTGCGCGACTACAAGCAGAAGAAAGGTCTGCTCTGAAGCGATTCGTTGAGTAAGGAGTTCCCATGGCCATCAGCATGACCGAATCCGCCGCCAACCACGTTCGCCGTTCCCTCGAAGGGCGCGGCAAGGGCGAGGGCGTTCGTCTTGGCGTGCGCACCACCGGGTGTTCCGGTCTGGCCTACGTGCTGGAGTTCGTCGACGAGCTGGCAGCCGAGGACCAGGTGTTCGAGAGCCACGGCGTGAAGGTCATCATCGACCCGAAAAGCCTGGTCTACCTCGACGGCACCGAGTTGGACTTCACCAAGGAAGGCCTCAACGAGGGCTTCAAGTTCAACAACCCGAACGTGCGCGGTGAGTGTGGCTGCGGCGAAAGCTTCAACGTCTGAGGTCGGGTGTGGGTAGTCCCTGTCATTTTGCGCTGTTCGACCTGCAGCCCGGCTTCCTGATCGATCTGGAAGCCCTCGGCAATCGCTACCGGGAGCTGGTGCGCAACGTCCATCCGGACCGTTTCGCCGATGCTTCCGAGCGCGAGCAGCGATTGGCGCAGGCCAAGGCCGCCGAGCTCAACGATGCCTACCAGACGCTGAAGAGCGTCCCGCGTCGTGCCCTCTACCTGCTGGCTTTGCGTGGCGATTCGTTGCCGCTGGAAGCCACGGTGCAGGACCCGGAATTCCTTCTGCAGCAGATGCAGCTGCGCGAGGACCTGGAAGACCTGCAGGACAGCGCCGATCTCGACGGCGTGGCGCAGTTCAAGCGTCAATTGAAAACCGCCCAGCAACAGTTGGAAGCGGATTTTGCCGACTGCTGGGATGATGCCGCCCGCCGTGACCTGGCCGAACGCCTGGTGCGACGCATGCAGTTCCTCGACAAGCTGGCGCAGGAAGTGCGGCAGCTTGAAGAGCGACTCGACGATTAATCCGCGTGGCCCCGAGTCGCGCCCGATAGCCTGATTAGAAACCGCATGGCCCTACTGCAGATCGCCGAGCCCGGACAAAGTCCCCAGCCACACCAGCGTCGTCTGGCGGTGGGGATCGACCTGGGCACCACGAATTCCCTGGTCGCTGCTGTGCGCAGCGGCGTCGCGGCGCCGTTGCCGGACGATCGCGGCGAAGTGATCCTGCCTTCGGCGGTGCGTTACCACGCCGATCGCATCGAGGTGGGTGAGAGCGTCCGCGCCACCGCCTCGCAAGACCCGCTGAACTCCATTATCTCGGTCAAGCGCTTCATGGGCCGCGGCCTGGAGGACGTGAAGCAGCTGGGCGGCCAGTTGCCGTACCGCTTCACCCAGGGCGAATCGCACATGCCCTTCATCGAAACCGTCCAGGGCGCCAAGAGCCCGGTGGAGGTCTCGGCCGAAATCCTCCGTGTCCTGCGTCAGCGCGCCGAATCCACGCTGGGTGGCGAGCTCGTCGGCGCGGTGATCACCGTTCCGGCCTACTTCGACGATGCCCAGCGTCAGGCCACCAAGGACGCCGCGCGTCTGGCTGGCCTGCATGTGCTGCGCCTGCTCAACGAGCCGACCGCTGCGGCTGTGGCCTACGGCCTGGACAAGAACGCCGAAGGCCTGGTCGCCATCTACGACCTGGGCGGCGGCACCTTCGATATCTCCATCCTGCGCCTGACCCGTGGCGTCTTCGAGGTCCTGGCCACCGGTGGCGACACCGCCCTGGGCGGCGACGACTTCGACCATGCCATCGCCGGCTGGATCATCGAGCAGGCCGGTATCTCGGCCGACCTCGATCCCGGCGCCCAGCGCCGCCTGCTGCAGACTGCCTGTGCCGCCAAGGAAGCCCTGACCGACAGCGCCAGCGTCGCCGTCGCCTACGGCAGTTGGTCTGGCGAGCTGACCCGCGCGCAGATGGATTCCCTGATCGACCCGCTGATCCAGCGCAGCCTCAAGTCCTGCCGCCGTGCCGTGCGTGATTCCGGCATTGAGCTCGAAGAAGTCAGTGCCGTGGTCATGGTCGGCGGCTCTACCCGTGTACCGCGTGTGCGCGAACTGGTGGGCGAGCTGTTCGGTCGCGAGCCGCTGACCGATATTGACCCGGACCAGGTGGTCGCCATCGGCGCCGCCATCCAGGCCGATGCCCTGGCGGGCAACAAGCGCGGGGAAGAACTGCTGCTGCTGGATGTTATTCCCCTGTCGCTCGGCCTGGAAACCATGGGCGGGCTGATGGAGAAGGTGATTCCGCGCAACACCACCATTCCGGTGGCCCGCGCCCAGGAATTCACCACCTACAAGGATGGCCAGACGGCCATGATGATTCACGTGCTGCAAGGCGAGCGTGAGCTGGTCAAGGACTGCCGGTCCCTGGCGCGCTTCGAGCTTCGCGGCATTCCGCCGATGGTGGCGGGCGCGGCGAAGATCCGCGTCAGCTTCCAGGTCGACGCCGATGGCCTGCTGGGTGTTTCCGCCCGCGAGCTGTCCTCCGGCGTCGAGGCGAGCATCCAGGTCAAGCCGTCCTACGGCCTGACCGACGGCGAAATCGCCCGCATGCTGCAGGATTCCTTCCAGTACGCCGGTGACGACATGGCTGCCCGCGCGCTGCGTGAACAGCAGGTCGAGGCCCAGCGCCTGCTGGAGGCCGTGCAGTCTGCGCTGGACGCCGACGGCGAGCGCCTGCTCGACGCCGACGAGCGCCTGGTCATCGATGCTGGCATGGACTCGCTGCGCGAACTGGCTACCGGCAGCGATGCCGCGGCCATCGAACTACAGATCAAGCGTCTGTCCCAGCTGACCGACGCCTTTGCCGCGCGCCGTATGGACGCTACCGTCAAAGCCGCACTGGCCGGTCGCCGGCTCAATGAAATCGAGGAATAAGCGAAGATGCCGCAGATTGTCTTTCTGCCCCACGCCGAACACTGCCCTGAAGGCGCGGTGATCGAAGCCCAGCCGGGCGAAACCATCATGAAGGCAGCGCTGCGCAACGGCATCGAGATCGAACACGCCTGCGAGATGTCCTGTGCCTGCACCACCTGCCATGTGATCGTCCGCGAGGGCTTCAACTCCATGGAGGCCTCCGACGAGCTGGAAGACGACATGCTGGACAAGGCCTGGGGGCTGGAGCCGGACTCGCGCCTGTCCTGCCAGGCGGTGGTCGGCGAGACCGATCTGGTGGTGGAAATTCCGAAATACACCATCAACCAGGTGTCTGAAGGTCACTGAGGCGGAGTGTTCGCATGAGTCTGAAATGGGTTGATGTACTCGAAATCGCCATCCAGCTGGCCGAATCCAAGCCGGACGTCGATCCGCGCTACGTGAATTTCGTCGATCTGCATCGCTGGGTGCTGGCATTGCCGGAATTCAGCGACGATCCCTCCCGTGGTGGGGAAAAGGTCCTGGAAGCCATCCAGGCTGCCTGGATCGAAGAGGCCGACTGAGGGGGCGGCTCACCGAGCCGCGTACCCATTTGTCATGAACCCGCGTATAATTCGCGGGTTTTATCTTTAGGTGAGCTGTCGAAAATTTCCCCGCGGGAATTTTCCAGTCGCCGGCCCTGTCGCAGTCGGGCCGGTTTCGCGGCTTCCGCCCCACGGGCGCAGCGCGCGGCAAACCCTAGAATCGCAGGAGCTCCTGGCCACGCCAGGGGCTTCTTGGCATTACCAACCTTGCTTTTCGGAGTTATTTCCATGGCCCTGCAACGTACCTTCTCCATCATCAAGCCCGACGCCGTTTCCAAGAACGTCATTGGCGAAATCCTGACCCGCTTCGAGAAAGCCGGCCTGCGCGTCGTCGCTTCCAAGATGGTTCAGCTGTCCGAGCGCGAAGCTGGCGGCTTCTACGCCGAGCACAAAGAGCGTCCCTTCTTCAAGGACCTGGTTTCCTTCATGACCTCCGGTCCGGTCGTTGTTCAGGTTCTGGAAGGCGAAGATGCCATCCTGCGCAACCGTGAACTGATGGGTGCCACCGATCCGAAGAAAGCCGACGCCGGCACTATCCGCGCCGACTTCGCCGTTTCCATCGACGAGAACGCTGTACACGGTTCCGACTCGGAAGCTTCGGCTGCCCGCGAAATCGCTTACTTCTTCTCCAGCACCGAGGTGTGCGAGCGCATTCGCTGATAACGGCGAATGAGCGAGGGTGAATCCATGACTGATACCGCTGTAAAGGCCAACCTGCTGGGCATGACCAAGCCCCAGCTCGAGGAATTCTTCGAGTCCATCGGTGAAAAGCGCTTCCGCGCCGGCCAGGTGATGCAATGGATTCACCACTTTGGCGCTGTGGAATTCAGCGCCATGACGAACGTCGGCAAGGCCTTGCGCGAAAAGCTCGAGGCCGTTGCCGAAATTCGTCCTCCGGAGATCGTCAGCCAGGACATTTCCGCTGACGGTACCCGCAAGTGGGTGGTGCGCGTGGCCTCGGGCAGTTGCGTCGAGACCGTGTACATCCCGCAGGGCGGCCGCGGCACCCTGTGCGTGTCGTCGCAGGCCGGTTGCGCGCTGGACTGCAGCTTCTGCTCCACCGGCAAGCAAGGCTTCAACAGCGACCTGACCTCCGCCGAGATCATCGGCCAGGTGTGGATCGCCAACCAGTCTTTCGGGACCATCCCGGGCAAGATCGACCGTGCCATCACCAACGTGGTGATGATGGGCATGGGCGAGCCGCTGCTGAACTTCGACAACGTCGTGAGCGCCATGAGCATCATGATGGAAGATCTCGGCTACGGTATTTCCAAGCGCAAGGTGACTCTGTCCACCTCGGGCGTGGTGCCAATGATCGACAAGCTCGCCGAGGTCACCGACGTGTCCCTGGCCCTGTCGCTGCATGCACCCAACGACGAACTGCGCAACAAGCTGGTACCGATCAACAAGAAGTACCCGCTCGAGATGCTGCTCGATTCCTGCTATCGCTACATCACGCGCCTGGGCAAGGAGCGCGTGCTGACGATCGAGTACACCCTGCTGGCCGGCGTCAACGACCAGCCCGAGCATGCTGAGCAACTGATCGCACTGCTCAAGGATTTCCCTTGCAAGATCAACCTGATTCCGTTTAATCCGTTCCCGCACTCCGGTTACGAGCGGCCGAGCAACAATGCCATCCGCCGTTTCCAGGACATGCTGCACAAGAGCGGCTTCAACGTGACCGTTCGTACCACCCGCGGCGACGATATCGATGCCGCCTGTGGTCAGCTGGTAGGCCAGGTGATGGACCGCACCCGCCGCAGCGAACGCTACATTGCTGTACGACAACTGGCTGCGGACGCCGAACAGGCCCCGACCAACGCCACTCGAAACTGACTAGGGAGGATTCCGATGACCCTGCGCGCCGCGCTGAGCTTACTGTTGGCAACCGTGCTGACGGGTTGCGTGACGACTGGTAAACAGGATCCTCTGAAGACCGAGAAGGGCCGGGAAGAGGCGCGCGACGCCTATATCCAGCTCGGTATCGGCTACCTTCGCGCGGGCAACGCCGAACAGGCCAAGGTACCGCTGCGCCAGGCGCTGGAAATGGACCCCTCCAGCGCCGACGCTCATGCCGCGCTGGCCGTGGTCTACCAGGCCGAGATGGAGCCCAAGCTGGCCGAGACGGAGTACCGCAAGGCACTGTCCGCCCGCTCCGACGATGCGCGCATCCTGAACAACTATGGCGGCTTCCTGTTCGAGCAGAAGCGCTATGACGAGGCTTACAAGGTCTACCTCAAGGCGTCCGAGGATGGCCTGTATCCCGAGCGTTCGCGTATTTTCGAGAACCTCGGGCTGGTCAGCCTTCAGCTCAAGCAACGCGACCAGGCCAAGGAATACCTGGAGAAGGCCGTCCGGCTGAACCGCAACCAGCCCAGTGCGCTGATCGAACTGGCTGAGCTGAATTACCAGGATCGTCAGTACGTTCCCGCCCGCGCTTACTATCAGGAATACCTCAAGCAGGGTCCGCAGACCGCGCGCAGCCTGCTGTTGGGGATTCGACTGGCAAAGATTTTCGACGACCGGGATACCGCTGCCAGCTACGGGCTGCAACTCAAGCGCCTGTATCCCGCATCTCCTGAATACCAGGCATACCAGGCGGATAAATGATGAATACGTCGCAGTCCGATGTCATCGGCACGACCCGCGCCAACCCTGGCGAAACACTGCGCCAGGCGCGCGAGAACAAGGGCTGGAGCACCGCTCAGGTCGCCGGCCAGCTGAACCTGACCGAGAACGCTCTGCGCCAGTTGGAGCAGGGCTCCTTCGATCAGTTGCCCGGTCACACCTTTGCCCGAGGCTACGTTCGCGCCTACGCCAAATTGCTGGGCATGGATCAGGCACAGATGGTCACGGCATTCGATCAGTACACCGGCACCGATGCGACCGGCAGCAATGTCCACAGCCTCGGTCGCGTGGTCGAGCCGGTGCGCCTGTCGCGCAACCTGCTGCGCCTGTTCAGCCTGATCCTGCTGGCCGTGCTGATCGGCTTCGGCTACTTCTGGTGGCAGGAGCGCTCCGCGCGCCCGGCCGAGACCGGCAGCCTGAACATGGAGCACGTCGAGGTCGAGAGCGCCGACGGCACCACCGAGATCCACACCCTCGACGAGCCGGAAGACCAGGCAGTCGCCGAGGACCAGGCCAATACCCCGGCGGTCCCGAACGAGCCGGCTGGCGATAACGGCGGCGCCGAGGCTCCGGCCGAAGGCACTCCGCCGGTTGCCGCTGTCCCTGCAGCTCCGGGTGCCCCTGCTTCTGCCGAGACCGCTCCGGCACAGGCACCGGCTGTCGCGGCCCAGCAACCGGCAGCACAGCCGCCCGTTGCCCCCGCAAACCCGACCGCCCCGGTTGCCCCCGTCGCTTCGACCGAGGCACCTGCCGCTCCGGTGGTCGCTGCCGCAGGGCAGGGTGTGGTCAAGGTACAATTCAGCGCCGATTGCTGGACCCAGGTGACCGATGCCGATGGCAAGGTCATCCTCGAGGGCCTCAAGCGCAAGGGTGATTCGCTGGAAGTCGCTGCCAAGGCGCCGGTTCAGCTGCGCCTGGGCTTCGCCCAGGGCGCCCAGGTCAGCTACAACGGCCAGCCGGTCGAAGTCACGCCGGCGCGCGGGGGCACCGCTCGCCTGAAGTTGGGTGGACAGTAAGATGCATTGCGAGTCTCCGATCAAACGTCGCCTGTCCCGCAAGATCTGGGTAGGTAACGTGCCGGTGGGTGGGGATGCCCCCATCGCCGTGCAGAGCATGACCAACACCGATACCCTCGATGTGGCCGCCACCGTGGCGCAGATCCGTCGTCTGGAAGACGCAGGCGCCGACATCGTCCGCGTCTCCGTGCCAGACATGGACGCCGCCGAGGCGTTCGGCAAGATCAAGCAGCAGGTCAAGGTGCCGCTGGTTGCCGATATCCACTTCGACTACAAGATTGCCCTGCGTGTGGCCGAGCTGGGCGTCGACTGCCTGCGCATCAACCCGGGCAACATCGGTCGCGAAGACCGGGTGAAGGCCGTGGTGGATGCCGCTCGCGAGCGCAACATCCCGATCCGCATCGGCGTCAACGCCGGTTCCCTGGAGAAGGACCTGCAGAAGAAGTACGGCGAGCCAACCCCTGAGGCACTGCTGGAATCGGCCATGCGCCACGTCGATCACCTCGACCGCCTGGACTTCCAGAACTTCAAGGTCAGCGTGAAGGCCTCCGACGTGTTCATGGCTGTCGCTGCCTACCGCCTGCTGGCCAAGGAAATCGAGCAACCCCTGCACCTGGGCATCACCGAAGCCGGTGGCCTGCGTTCGGGCACCGTGAAGTCTGCGGTCGGCCTGGGCATGCTGCTCGCCGAGGGGATTGGCGACACCATCCGCATCTCGCTCGCCGCCGACCCGGTGGAAGAGATCAAGGTCGGCTTCGACATCCTCAAGTCGCTGCGCCTGCGCTCCCGTGGCATCAACTTCATCGCCTGCCCGAGCTGCTCGCGGCAGAACTTCGATGTGGTCAAGACCATGAACGAGCTGGAAGGCCGCCTGGAGGACCTGCTGGTGCCGCTGGACGTCGCCGTGATCGGCTGCGTGGTCAACGGCCCCGGCGAAGCCAAGGAAGCCCACATCGGCCTCACCGGTGGCACGCCGAGCAACCTGATCTACATCGACGGCAAGCCGGCGCAGAAGCTGCAGAACGATAACCTGGTGGATGAGCTGGAACGGCTGATCCGCGAAAAAGCGGCCGAGAAGGCCGAGGCCGACGCCGCACTGATCGTGCGCGGCTGACCGCAACAAGGATCCTAAGTGAGCAAGTCCCTGCAAGCCATCCGTGGCATGAACGACATCCTGCCGGACCAGACCCCGGCCTGGCGCTATCTGGAACGCACCTTCGCCGGCCTGCTGGACAGCTACGGCTACAGCGAGATCCGTCTGCCGATCCTCGAATTCACCGAGCTCTTCGCCCGCGGCATCGGCGAAGGCACCGACGTGGTCGACAAGGAGATGTACACCTTCCTCGACCGCAACGGCGAATCCCTGACCATGCGTCCGGAAGGCACCGCCGGCTGCGTGCGCGCTGTGCTGGAGCATGGCCTGTCGGGCGGCGGCCAGGTACAGAAGCTGTGGTACACCGGCCCGATGTTCCGCTACGAGAAGCCGCAGAAGGGCCGCTATCGCCAGTTCCACCAGATCGGCGTGGAAGTCTTCAACCTGCCTGGCCCGGACATCGATGCCGAGCTGATCATCCTCACCTGGCGCCTGTGGCAGAAGCTGGGCATGGCCGACGCCGTGACCCTGCAACTGAATACCCTGGGCTCCAGCGAAGCGCGTGCACGCTATCGCGATGACCTGGTGGCCTACCTGCAGGAACGCTTCGAGCAGCTGGACGAAGACAGCCAGCGCCGCATGACCACCAACCCGCTGCGCATCCTCGACAGCAAGGTCGAGAGCACCCAGGCCCTGCTGGTCGGCGCGCCGAGCCTGCACGACTACCTGGACGAAGAATCGATCGCCCACTTCGAGGGCCTCAAGGCCCGCCTGGATGCGGTCGGCCTGCGCTATGAAATCAACCAGAAGCTGGTGCGCGGCCTGGACTACTACTGCCGCACCGCTTTCGAATGGGTCACCGACAAGCTCGGCGCCCAGGGCACCGTCTGCGGCGGGGGCCGCTACGACGGCCTGGTCAGCCAGTTCGGCGGCAAGCCGACTCCGGGCGTGGGCTTCGCCATGGGCGTCGAGCGTCTGGTGCTGCTGCTGGAAACCCTGGGCGTGGTGCCCGCCGAGCTCAATCGCCCGGCTGACCTCTATGTCTGCGCCTTCGGGGAGCCGGCTGAGCTGGCTGCGCTGACCCTGGCTGAAAAGCTGCGTGAGGCCATTCCCGACCTGCGTCTGCTGGTCAATGCCGGCGCCGGCAGCTTCAAGAGCCAGTTCAAGAAGGCCGACAAGAGCGGCGCACAGTTCGCAATGATTCTGGGTGACGACGAACTGGCCAACCGCGTGGTAGGTTTCAAGCCCCTGCGTGGCGAGGGCGAACAACAGAATATCGCCTGGGATGCTCTGCCCGAGCACCTGGCTGCCTGCCTCAAGCAGGCCTGAATCGAGCGGATAGGAGTATTGGGGTGAGTAACCGTACCGAAGAAGAACAGCTGGCTGACATCAAGGACTGGTGGCAGCGCAACGGCATGCCCCTGCTGACTGGTGCCGCGCTGGCGCTGATCGTGGTGTTCGGCTGGCAGGCCTGGAAGAAGTACCAGACCAATCAGTCCCAGGGCGCTTCCATCATTTACCAGAACCTGCTGGAAACTGCGCTGAACCCCACCGGCAAGCCCGACACCGCCAAGGTCGCCGAGCTGGCCAACAAGTTGACCACCGACTACGCCGGCACTCCGTACGCCCAGTACGGCCGCCTGTTCGTCGCCAAGGTAGCGGTGGACAGCGGCAAGCTGGATGATGCCGCTCTGGAGCTCAAGGCCATCGTCGACAAGCCGGTGGACGCCACTCTTG
This sequence comes from Pseudomonas sp. DP-17, assembly GCF_022380625.1. Classification (NCBI taxonomy): domain Bacteria; kingdom Pseudomonadati; phylum Pseudomonadota; class Gammaproteobacteria; order Pseudomonadales; family Pseudomonadaceae; genus Pseudomonas; species Pseudomonas sp. DP-17. Next base: position 847,822 of record NZ_JAKSXG010000001.1, on the reverse strand, counting down.
GCGAGCTGGCCCGTCAGCGTCTGGCCCGTGTCCTGGCAGCCCAGGGCAAGGCCGAAGACGGCCTCAAGCTGCTCGACGGCAATGTCGACAAGGCCTACGTCGCCACCCGCGAAGAACTGCGTGGAGACCTGCTGCTGCAGCTCAAGCGCAATGACGACGCCCGTGTCGCCTACGAAAAGGCCAAGGCTGCCCTGCCCGAAGACGCCGCCGTCGGCGCCCTGCAGATGAAACTCGACGACCTGGCCAAGGGAGACGCCTGAGATGTTGCGTTGGAAACACGTTGCACTGCTGGCACTGACTTTGATGGCTGTGGGTTGCAGCAGCAATAGCAAGAAAGAACTGCCGCCGGCCGAGCTGACCGATTTCAAGGAAGAGGTCCGCCTGGAGAAACAGTGGAGCCGTTCCGTGGGGGATGGCCAGGGCGACCTGTACAACCTGCTCGAGCCCGCCGTGGATGGCCAGACCATCTATGCCGCGTCCGCCGAAGGCCGCGTCATGGCCATGCAGCGCGAAACCGGCGAAGTGCTGTGGAAGAAAGACCTCGACCTGCCGATCTCCGGCGCCGTCGGCGTGGGCAGCGGCATGGTCCTGCTGGGCACCCTGCGTGGCGACGTGATCGCCCTGGATTCCGGTTCGGGCGAGCAGAAGTGGCGCGCCAAGGTCACCAGCGAAGTACTGGCTGCCCCGGCCACCAACGGTGACGTGGTGGTGGTGCAGACCCAGGACGACAAGCTGATCGGTTTCGATGCTTCTACCGGCAACCAGCGCTGGATCTACGAAGGCACCGTACCGGTACTGACCCTGCGCGGTACTGGCGCTCCGCTGATCGCGGGCCGCCTGGCCCTGGCCGGCCTGGCCAGCGGCAAGGTCGTTGCCGTGGACGTCGAGCGTGGCCTGCCGGTCTGGGAAGCGCGCGTTGCGATTCCCCAAGGCCGTTCCGAGCTGGACCGCGTGGTCGATATCGATGGCGGCCTGCTGCTGGTCGACAACGTTCTCTATGTCGCCAGCTACCAGGGCCGCGCTGCGGCACTGGATGTAGGTACTGGTCGCGTGCTTTGGCAGCGTGAAGCTTCCAGCTACGTCGGCGTCGCCGAAGGGACTGGCAGCGTGTTCATCAGCCAGTCCAGCGGCACTGTGGAAAGCCTCGATTCCCGTGGTTCGTCCTCGCTGTGGAGCAACGACGCCCTGGCTCGCCGCCAGCTGTCCGCTCCGGCCGTGCTGTCGAGCAACGTGGTCGTCGGTGACCTGGAAGGTTACGTGCACCTGCTGAGTCAGGTGGACGGTCGTTTCGTTGGCCGCGAGAAGGTCGACGGTGACGGCGTGCGGGTTCGCCCGCTGGTAGTCGGCAGCTGGATGTACGTGTTCGGCAACAGCGGCAAGCTGGTCGCCTACACGATTCGCTAAGCTGAGGGTTACTGCCGGCCGCTGCCGTGAAAAACGGCAGCGGCCGTCGTGTTTTGAAGATAATCAAATTTCCTGGAGAGCCGCATGGTTCCCGTAATAGCCCTGGTGGGCCGCCCGAACGTCGGCAAGTCCACCCTGTTCAACCGCCTGACCCGCACCCGGGACGCCATCGTCGCCGAGTACGCAGGTCTGACCCGCGACCGCCAGTACGGCGAGGCCAAGTGGCAGGGCAAGAAATTCATCGTCATCGATACCGGTGGTATCTCCGGTGACGAAGAGGGTATCGATGCCAAGATGGCCGAGCAGTCGCTGCAGGCCATCGAAGAGGCCGATGCCGTCCTGTTCATGGTTGACTCCCGCGCGGGCCTCACCGCCGCCGACGAGATGATCGGCGAGCACCTGCGCAAGAAGAACAAGCGCACCTTCCTGGTGGCCAACAAGGTCGACACTGTCGATCCGGACATCGCCCGCGCCGAGTTCAGCCCGCTGGCCCTGGGGCATGCGATCCCGATCGCCGCCGCCCACGGCCGTGGCATCACCCAGATGCTGCAGGAAGCCCTGGGCGAGATGTTCGCCCCCGAGCCGGAAGCGCCGGAGGACAACGACCTGCCCAGCGAGCTGGAAGAGGTCGCCGAGGGCGAGGAAGCCAAGCGCATCCCCGGCCCGAGCGAGAAGGATGGCATCAAGATCGCCATCATCGGTCGCCCCAACGTCGGCAAGTCCACCCTGGTCAACCGCATGCTCGGTGAAGAGCGGGTGATCGTCTACGACCAGGCCGGCACGACCCGCGACAGCATCTACATCCCCTTCGAGCGCAACGAAGAAAAGTACACCCTGATCGACACCGCCGGCGTACGCCGCCGCGGCAAGATCTTCGAGGCGGTGGAAAAGTTCTCCGTGGTGAAGACCCTGCAGGCGATCCAGGACGCCAACGTGGTCATCTTCGTCATGGACGCCCGCGAAGGTGTGGTCGAACACGACCTCAACCTGCTCGGCTTCGTACTGGAGACCGGCCGTGCGCTGGTCATCGCGCTGAACAAGTGGGACGGCATGGAATCGGCCGAGCGCGACTACGTGAAGACCGAACTCGAGCGCCGGCTGATGTTCGCCGACTTCGCCGACATCCACTTCATCTCCGCGCTGCACGGCACCGGCGTTGGCCACCTGTACAAGTCGGTGCAGGACTCCTTCCGTTCCGCCGTGACCCGCTGGCCCACCAGCAAGCTCACGCAGATCCTCGAGGACGCCATCCAGGTCCACCAGCCGCCGATGGTCAACGGCCGCCGCATCAAGCTGCGCTATGCGCACCTGGGCGGTGCCAACCCGCCGCTGATCGTGATCCACGGCAACCAGGTGGACGCGGTGCCCAAGGCCTATACCCGCTACCTGGAGAAGACCTTCCGCCGCGTGCTGAAGCTGGTCGGCACGCCGATCCGCATCGAGTACAAGGGCGGTGACAACCCGTTCGAGGGCAAGAAGACCCAGCTCACCGATCGCCAGGTCAACAAGAAGCGCCGCCTGATGTCGCACCACAAGAAGGCGGAGAAGAAGAAGAAGGACAAACGTAAATAACGTCTGTCAGGCTTTAGACCGCAAGCCGCAGGCGATAGAGTAGGGACTTCCCTCTCATCGCCTGCAGCCTGTAGTCACGCCATGCTCACCAGCAAACTGCCGAATGTCGGCACCACCATCTTCACCCGCATGTCCCAGCTCGCCGCGCAAAGCGCCGCGCTGAACCTTTCCCAGGGCTTCCCGGACTTTCCGGCTCCCGCGCCGCTGCTCGAAGCGGTCGCCCGCCACGTCATGGCCGGGCACAACCAGTACAGCCCGATGACCGGTCTGCCGGCTCTGCGCGAACAGGTCGCGGCCAAGGTCGCCAGCTTCTATGGCCGCACGGTCAGCGCCGACGCCGAGGTGACCATCGTTCCCGGTGCGACCGAAGGTATTTTCTGCGCGGTGCAGGCGCTGATCCGTACTGGCGACGAAGCCATCGTTCTCGACCCCTGCTACGACAGCTATGAGCCTTCGGTGGAACTGGCCGGTGGCCGTTGCGTGCACGTTGCGCTGAGCCAGCCGGACTTCCGCATCGACTGGCAACGCCTGGCCGATGCCATCACCCCACGCACGCGCCTGATCTTCCTCAACAGTCCGCACAACCCCAGCGGCGCGCTGATCGACCGTGCCGACCTGGATCGCCTGGCCGAACTGATCCGCGACCGCGAAATCTACGTGATCAGCGACGAGGTCTACGAGCACCTGATCTACGACGGCGTACAGCATGCCAGCGTGCTGGCCCACGACGAGTTGTATCCGCGCGCCTTCGTCATCAGCTCCTTCGGCAAGACCTACCACGTCACCGGCTGGAAGACCGGCTACGTGGTGGCGCCGCCGGCGCTGTCGGCGGAGATGCGCAAGATCCACCAATACGTGAACTTCTGCGGGGTGACCCCGCTGCAGTGGGCGCTGGCCGACTTCATGGCCGCGCACCCCGAGCATCTGCGCGAGCTGCCGGGCTTCTACCAGGCCAAGCGCGACCTGTTCTGCGACCTGCTGGAAGGCTCGCGCTTCACCTTCCAGCGTGCCGCCGGCACCTACTTCCAGGTGGTCGATTACTCGGCGATCCGCCCTGACCTCGATGACGTCGCCATGTCCGAATGGTTGACCACCGAGCACGGCGTGGCCGCGATCCCGGTCTCGGTGTTCTACCAGCAGGCCCCGGCGGACATGCGCCTGGTGCGTTTCTGCTTCGCCAAGAAAGAGGAGACGCTGCGCCAGGCAGCGGAACGCCTATGCGCGATCTGAGCCAACTTCCCGACCTCAAGCTTGCGCTGGTACAGACCACCCTGGCCTGGCACGACGCCAAGGCCAACCGCGAACGCTTCGAGGCGCTGCTGGAAAGCGCCCGTGGCGCGGACGTGGTGATCCTGCCGGAGATGTTCACCACCGGTTTCTCCATGGACTCCGATGCCCTCGCTGAGGCGGAGGAGGGCGAAACCTACGCCTGGCTGCGCGAGCAGGCGGGCAAGCTCGATGCCGTGGTCTGTGGCAGCGTGATCATCCGCGCGGCTGACGGCAGCCATCGCAACCGCTTGCTCTGGGTACGCCCGGATGGGGAAGTACAGCATTACGACAAGCGCCACCTGTTCCGCATGGCTGGCGAGCACAAGCACTACACGCCGGGCGAGCAGCAGGTGCTGCTGGAGTGGAAGGGCTGGCGAATCCGCCCGCTGGTCTGCTACGACCTGCGCTTCCCGGTGTGGAGCCGCGACGCCCAGGGTACCGACCTGCTGCTCTACACCGCCAACTGGCCAGCCGCGCGCCGCCAGCACTGGAACCGCCTGCTGCCGGCACGGGCCATTGAAAACCTCTGCTATGTCGCAGCGGTCAACCGCGTCGGTGAAGACGGAAAGGGTCACGCCTACTCCGGCGACAGCCAGGTCCTGGACTTCCAGGGCGACAGCCTGCTGGCGGCCGGCAGTGCCGACGGGGTGTTCCATGTCGCTCTGAGTGCGGCGGAACTGGCGGCGTACCGCGAGCGATTCCCGGCCTATCTCGACGCGGATCAGTTCGATATCCGAATTTAATCGGATGCCAATCGCGGACGAAGTCCGCTCCTACGAAAGCGTCATGCCCCGTAGGAGCGGACTCCGTCCGCGATGTTTCCTCCCCGCTCGATATTCTGCAACGGAGCACCCTTGTAGGAGCGTTATCAATACGCACTGGCGGTATTCAACCGCTGGATCGCCTCGTCACTGAGCTTCAGGTCCACCGCCGCGATCAGGTCCGGCAACTGCTCCAGCTTCGACGCACTGGCAATCGGCGCGGTGATGCTCGGGCGGGCCATCAGCCAGGCGAGGGCGACCTGCGTCGGCGTCGCGTTGAGATCGCCAGCCACTTCCTCCAGCGCATCGATAATGGCGAAGCCGCGCTCGTTCATGAAATTCTTCACCTTGTAGCCGCGCACGCTGCTCTTGCCCAGGTCCGCTTCGCTGCGGTACTTGCCGGTGAGAAAGCCCGCCGCCAGTGAATAGAAGCTGATGACGCCCAGCCCCAGTTGCTGCACCGTCGGCTCCAGGTTGGTCTCGTAGTTGGCGCGGTCGTAGAGGTTGTAGTTGGGCTGCAGGCTCTGGTAGTGCGGCAGTTTCAGGCGCTCGCACACTTCATGTGCCTCGCGCAGGCGCCTGGCCTCCAGGTTCGACGCGCCGATCACCCGCACTTTGCCGATCTCTATCGCTTCGGCAAAGGCGCCCATGGTCTCCTCCATCGAGGTGTGCGGGTCATCGCAATGGGACTGGTAGAGGTCGATGTAGTCGGTTTGCAGACGCTTGAGCGAGCGCGCCAGCGCCTGCTCGATATACACCGCCGACAGCCCCTTGTGGCCGTTGCCCATGTCCATGCCGACCTTGGTGGCGATGATCACCTGGTTGCGCTTGCCAGTCCTCTTCAACCATTTGCCGATGAGGATTTCCGATTCGCCGCCTTCATGGCCGGGGACCCAGCGTGAGTAAACGTCGGCGGTGTCGATGCAGTTGAGCCCGGCGTCGACCAGTGCGTCCAGCAGGCGGAATGAGGTCGCCTCGTCGGCGGCCCAGCCGAACACGTTGCCGCCGAATACCAGCGCGGGAATCTTCAGGCCGGACTGGCCGAGTTCGCGAGTACGCATCTGCTTTGGCTCCTGGGGCTGTGCGGGAAAGCTCAGTGTAGACGCCGTCCCTGCGGTCGCCGGGCGGAATGACCGGCAGTGGCGCGCCAGCTGGTCTATCATGGCGGCCAGCCCTATTGCCGAGTGCCCGCCATGACCACGACTCCCTACCTGCTGGACCAGCTGGAAACCGCCGACATGCTGTTGATCGACGGTCTGCACGCCTGGCAGTTCGAGCTCAACGAGGCATTGCTGGACCAGGCCGACGCCGCCGCCCACGCCGACCAGCCCTTCGCCAGCGAAGACGTGGTGCTGCAGATCGAGTCCATCGACGGCCGTGATCGCCGCGAATGGCGCTTCAGCTACAACCAGGTGATGGAGGCCAGCTACCAGGCCGAAGACGAGACCTGGCTGTTGCAGTCTGGCGACCAGCAGCACCGACTCTGCTGCCTGGGCGCAGTCGCCGCCAGCGGCGACGACGAGTAAGCACTCCGGTGAAAACGAAGGCCCCGCGAGGGGCCTTCTGCATTCCAGCGCTTCAGAAGGCCAGCGGGTAGCTGGTGATGAAGCGCACCTCGTCGTAGTCGCTGGCATAGCTGCTGCGGACGGTGGAGGTGCGCAGGAGGAAGGACAGCGCCTTCAGCGGCCCGCTCTGGATGGTGTAGCCCACATCGGTATCGCGCTCATACTCGTGGCCGTCGCTCTTGCCCGGTCGCGAGATGTCGGTGCCCTTGGTGTAGCGCGTCATCAGGGTCAGGCCCGGCAGGCCGAGGCTGGCGAAGTCATAGTCGTAGCGCAGCTGGTAGGAGCGTTCCTGTGCCCAGAAGAACCCGCCGTTGGTGACCCAGTTGACCAGGTACGGCTGCGGCGTGTTGCCCAGCAGCATAGGGAACATGTCCTCGCCCAGCATGCGCTGGTAAGTGGCCGAGAGCGTGTGGCTGCCGTGCTTGACACCGAGCCGTGCGCCATAGGCACGGTTGTCGATGCGACCGGACAGCGCCTGCCCCGATTCCTCGTTGTGGAAGTAGCTCAGGGTCCCGAGCAGCGCGGTGTTCTCCCCCAGCGGTTGCTTGAAGTTGGCGCCAACATAGTGCTGGTCGTAGATATCTTCGAGCTGCGCGAAGTAGTAGCTGGTGGAAAGGCCGGGCGCCCACTGCGCATCGACACCGCCCAGGTTCAGCTTGTTGCTGTCCTGGCTGGCGGGGCGGGTGGCCAGGTAGAACGACTCGCGATCGCTGGATGCGCGGGTGCTGGTGTTCCACAGTTGCGCGGCGGTGAACTTGAAGCGATCCGACTCCTTCGACTCCAGCATCACGCCCTGGAAGGTCTGCGGCAGCACGCGTACGTCGTCCTGGAAGATCACCGGCAGGCGCGGCTCCAGCAGGCCGACCTTCAGCGTGGTCTTCGAATAGCGCAGCTTGAGCGTGGCGCCGCCACGGCTGAAGTCATTCACCGGCTCGCCGGTCGTGCGGTCATAGGGCAGGTTGCTGTCGTTGCTGGTGCCGGCGCCACCGTCGAGTTTCAGGGCGTAGAAACCGGTGAAATCCAGGCCGACACCGAGGGTGCCTTCGGTGAAGCCGGAGCTGAACCGAGCGAGCACCGCCTGGGACCAACTGCCGGCCTGGGATTGCGGGGCGTTGTCCTGGCGGTAGTCGCGCAGCATGTAGAAGTTGCGCAGGGTGGTGTCCAGGCGGCTGTCGTCGATCAGGTCGGCCTGGGCGCAGAGGGGCATCAGCGCGCTGCACAGCAGCACACCGGCAAAGCGATTACGGAACATCGTCATCTCCTGGGCACCGTTCGCCGGGCGCGGGGCTCAACGTCGGCGAACGGGCTTGCGTCTTGTCGGGGCGGGCGCGATCAGTTCGCGACGGCGGCGCTATCCAGCGGTGGTGCGGCAGGCGGGGTCGTCTGCTCCTGGCCCAGGCTGCGGCGGAAGTGCTTGCGCCCGCTTCCCAGCAGCCACAGGCAGAGCAACCCGGCGAGGGTAACGATGATGCCGATGGAGGAACCGACCGCCTTCGGGTCCTTGAAATACTGGTCGGTGAGCAACGCCACCAGCGTGGTGCCGACGCCCAGGCCGATCAGGTTGGAGACCAGCAGGAACAGCGCCGATACCTGCGCCCGCAGGCGGTTGGGCGTGAGCACCTGCATCGCGGCCGCCGAGGTGGAGATGCAGAAGGCGCAGAAGAACATCGCCGGGCCCATCATCAGCACGGAGAGTTGCAGGCTGCCGGCGGTCACCGCACCGATGACGAAGGGAATGGTGCAGGCGACGCCGAGCATGCCGCTGATCATCGCCGCGTCGCTGCGCCCGTGCTTCTGCAACACGTCCACCAGCCAGCCGGCGCAGAACACGCCGGCAGTGTTGAGCACCAGCAGGATGCTGCCGAGGATGTAACCCACCTCCAGCGGCGTCAGGCCGTACTGGCGGATGTACATGGCCGGCGCCCAGCCCATCAGCGCGTACTGGCACATGGCGAAGAACGAGAAGCCCAGGTAGTGGCAGGTGAAGGTTGCACGGTGGCGGCGCAGGAAGCGCAGGCCGTCGCCGATGGTCGCCTTGTGCTCCGGGTTCGCCACCTTGCGCGCCGGATCACGGATGGTCAGCGCAATCAGCAGCGCCACCAGCACGCCGGGCAAGCCGACGATGAAGAATGCGATCTGCCAGGAACGCAGCTGCCCCAGCCAGCCCAGGTCGATGGCCGGCACGTCGCGCAGGGCCTCGATCACGTAGCCACCGACCAGGAATGCCAGGCCGCCGCCGAGGAAGGCTCCCATGGAGTACAGCCCCAGCGCGCGGCCGAGTTTCTCCTTGGGGAACAGATCGGCGAGCATCGAGTAGGTCGCCGGCGTCAGCGCAGCCTCGCCGACGCCCACGCTCATGCGCGCGAGGAACATCTGCAGGAAGTTCTTCGACAGCCCGCACGCGGCGGTGGCGATGCTCCAGAAAGCCACGCCGATTGCGATGATCCTGACCCGCGAGGAGCGGTCGGCGAGATAGGCGATGGGCAGGCCCATGAAGGCGTAGAACAGCGAGAACGCCAGCCCGCTGAGCAGGCTGAACTGGGTATCGGTGATCTGCAGGTCGGCCTTGATCGGCTCGATCATCAGCGAAAGGATCTGCCGGTCAACGAAGGAAAAGATGTAGGCCACCATGCACAGCACGACGACGTACCAGGAATAACGCGAATTACGGACGGATTGCGGGTGTGGGGATTGCGGGTTCACGGTTACTGGCTCCTGAAGCGGGTGAAGGCAGATGGCCAAGCACGTCGAGCTCGTTGTTGTTGTAGGTAACCGGGCGCCTCTGTACGCAAGGCAGGGGCGGCCGAAAGTGTCTGATTGCGTGACACGGTTTTTGGTTTGGCTGCCGCTTTCACGGCAGTGCAGGCAAGACTAGGGAAGGGAAGAGGCAGCGGTAATCGGGGCGAGTACCAGCATTGCGGAGACTTCCCCCTAGGGGTATAGGGGGAATCTTTAGGCGGAGGGCGCGTCAGGGATTCAGGCGTTGCCGGTCAGGGCCAGGACGAACGCAGCGCCGAAGACCACTGCCATGATGACGATCAGGAACAGCAGGCTGACACCGAAGGCGCGCCAGTTGGACAGGTAGCTGCCCCCGGCCGCGGCGTGCCGATCGAGCGCATCGGCGGTGTTCTGCTTGGCGTACTGGTGCATGGCAAAGACTGCGGCAATGTTGATCGGCGCGGCGGGGAAATTGTCCGGCAGGAACCAGGAAAGGATGAAGATCAGCACGGTGATACCGATGCCGACCAACCAGGCTTTCTGCACTTCCTGAGGGCGGTTCAGGCGCTTGAGGTTCTGCGCGATCACCCAGCTTCCGGCGATGGGCGTGCCGAAGAAGGTCGCGATGCCGGCAGCGGCCAGGCGAAAGAGTGGCTCGCCGGTTGCGGCGCTGGAGTTGTCCTGCAGCGGCGCAGCGGGCGTCTGGAAGGGATTGTCCTGCGGTGCGGTCATGTTTTCGCTCCTTCGAAAACGGCCCCGGACGCACGAGGCGTCCGGGGCAAAGGGACTTTCAGGTTACCAGGCTTACGCGGCTTTCGCGTGGCCCAGCGTCACCGCACGGTTCAGCGCACTGAACAGCGCACGGAAGCTCGCGGTGGTGATGTTTTCATCGATGCCGATGCCGTGCAGCGAACGACCACCCTCGACACGCAGTTCGATGTAGGCGGCCGCGCGGGCATTGGTGCCGGCGCCGATGGCGTGCTCGTTGTAGTCCATGATCTCGACGTCTACCGGCAGCGAGGCGACCAGGGCTTCCAGGGTGCCCTTGCCCTTGCCGTGCCAGCGGTGCTGCTCGCCCTTGTGGGTCACGTCGATGTCGATGGCGCAGACGCCGTTCTCTTCCTGCAGGCGATAGTTCTTCAGGCCGAACGGGGAAACGGCCTGCAGGTACTTGGTCTGCAGCAGGGTGTAGATCTGCTCGGCGGTCATCTCCAGGCCGAGGCGGTCGGTCTCGTTCTGCACCACCTGGCTGAACTCGATCTGCATGCGGCGCGGCAGGCTGATGCCGTATTCCTGCTCGAGCAGGAAGGTGATGCCGCCCTTGCCGGACTGGCTGTTCACACGGATCACGGCCTCGTAGCTGCGGCCGATGTCCGCCGGGTCGATCGGCAGGTACGGCACTTCCCACACGGCGTCGTCCTTCTGCTGGGCGAAGCCCTTGCGGATGGCGTCCTGGTGGGAGCCGGAGAAGGCGGTGTGGACCAGGTCGCCAACGTACGGGTGACGCGGGTGCACCGGAATCTGATTGCACTCTTCCACCACCTTGCGCACGGCGTCGATGTCGGAGAAGTCCAGCTCGGGGTCGATGCCCTGGGTGTACATGTTCAGCGCCATGGTCACCAGGCAGAGGTTCCCGGTGCGCTCGCCGTTGCCGAACAGGCAGCCTTCGACGCGATCGGCGCCGGCCATCAGGGCCAGTTCCGATGCGGCGACGCCGGTGCCACGGTCGTTGTGGGTGTGCAGGCTGATCAGCACGCTGTCGCGCTTGTTGATCTGGCGGCCGAACCACTCGATCTGGTCGGCGTAGTTGTTCGGGGTGGCGCACTCGACGGTGGCGGGCAGGTTGAGGATCAGGCGGTTCGCCGGAGTCGGCTGGAACACGTCGATCACCGCGTTGCACACCTCGACGGCGAAATCGGTCTCGGTGGAGCTGAACACTTCCGGCGAGTACTCGAAGCCCCACTGGGTTTCCGGTGCGGCGTCGGCCAGGCGCTTGATGGTCTTGCCGGCGGCCACGGCGATGGCTTTCACGCCGGCCTTGTCCTGGTTGAAGACGATCTTGCGGAAGCTCGGGGCGCAGGCGTTGTAGTAGTGGACGATGGCCTTCTTCGCGCCTTTGAGGGACTCGAAGGTTCGCTCGATGAGGTCGTCGCGGGCCTGGGTCAGCACCTGGATGGTGACGTCATCGGGAATGTGGCCGCCCTCGATCAGCTCGCGAACGAAGTCGAAGTCGGTCTGCGAGGCGGACGGGAAGCCCACTTCGATTTCCTTCAGGCCGACCTGAACCAGGCACTTGAAGAAGCGCATCTTCTTCTCGGCGTCCATCGGCTCGATCAGCGACTGGTTGCCGTCGCGCAGGTCGGTGGACAGCCAGATCGGCGCCTTGTCGATGATCTTGTCCGGCCAGGTGCGGTCCGGCAGGGTGATCTGGGTGAAGGCGCGGTATTTCTTCGACGGGTCTTTCAACATGCTCATGAGCGAAATCCTTGTTCTCTGCGGCCTGCGGGCCTGCGCATAAAAAACTGAATGAGGCGAAACCGGGGAGGGGGGCTCAGCTACGCAGTCGCGGGCTGACCAAGCGCAGGCAGGCGTGTTGGCGAAGCAGGATGAGGGTGTGTGCGGTTTTCATGAGTGCCAAGCTAAAGGCCTGGGAGAGCAATGGCAAGCATTTGGTAAAAATTGGTAGAAATACTCGTATTAGTGGATTTGTGGAGAGTTTATTGTCAAAAATGCGGTGTTTCAGCAATTTTTCCTGAGGCTTATCGCTGTGCTTAACTGATTCTGCGTCTTCGTGCCGCAGCGGAGCTTTATCACTCCGTGCGATCATTGCGCACCCGCTTCAGGCGGGGACCTTCCATCCGCAAGGACATTTCGTGACCCGTCGTACTCGACAAGGCGTAGGCACCTGGCTGGCGTTGTTCGCCATGCTGATGATCTATGTCGGCCCGCTGGTTTCCCAGTCGATGCCGATGGATCACGCCATGCCGATGGATCACGTCATGCCGATGGAGCGTGGCGCCGCCATGGGGCACGGCAAGGCCATGTCCCACGACATGGCCGGCATGGACGACATGGCCTGCTCCGACGGCCAGCGCGCCGCAGGCCATCACGCGACCCCTGTTTCCCACGGCGAGCAGCCGCTCACCGCCGACGCCTTCATGGAGAAGTGCGGCTACTGCAGCCTGCTGATCCACAGTCCACCGCTGACACCGCCGCCGGTCGTCCTCGACCACGGCCTGTCCGCCCTCGGCACGCCCGTCGCCCTTTTCGTTGCATCCCGAATTCCCGCCTCGCCGGTCTTCCCCGGCGCCCGCTCCCGCGCTCCTCCGTTCCTGATCGGCTGACCCGCAATCCCGACTCCCCGACCCCGGCGCGGATGCCTGCATTGGCCTGCGCGCCGTGCGAGTACGCGTGGAGCGGGCGTCATCACCGATCATGGAATTCATGGAATGACCCGCATGCCCCTGCGCCGTCGGCAAACTGCCGTCGGCCTGCGCGCCCTGTGCGCGCTCACCGCCCTTGGCGGTTTCACTGCCGTCCCCGTGCTGGCCGAGGAAGAAGATCACTCGGCGCACGCCACCAATGCGTCGGTTACCGAACTGTCGCCCAGTGTCATCACCGCCGTGGCGCAGAGTTCGCCGCTGACCGTGGTCACGGACCCCAGGCAGCCGCGCCAGCCGATTCCCGCCAGCGACGGCGCCGACTACCTCAAGACCATTCCCGGCTTCTCCGCCATCCGTAACGGCGGCACCAACGGCGATCCGGTGCTGCGCGGGATGTTCGGCTCGCGCCTGAACATCCTCACCAACGGCAGCACCATGCTCGGCGCCTGCCCGGCGCGGATGGACGCGCCGACTTCCTATATCTCGCCGGAAACCTACGACAAGCTCACCGTGGTCAAGGGTCCGGAAACCGTGATCTGGGGCCCCGGTGCCTCGGCGGGGACCATCCGCTTCGACCGCGAGCCGGAGCGCTTCGGCGAGCTGGGCATGCGCGTCAACGGCAGCCTCACCGCCGGCTCCAACGGTCGCTTCGACCGCGTGCTGGACGCCGCCGCCGGTGGTCCCGAGGGCTACCTGCGTTTCACCGGCAACAAATCGCAGTCCGACGACTACGAAGACGGCAGCGGCAACACCGTGCCCTCGCGCTGGAACAAGTGGAACGGCGACGTGGCGGTGGGCTGGACCCCGGACGCCGACACCCTGGTCGAGCTCACTGCCGGCAAGGGCGACGGCGAGGCGCGCTATGCCGGTCGCGGCATGGACGGCTCGCAGTTCAAACGCGAAAGCCTCGGCCTGCGCTTCGAGAAGTCCAACCTCGGCGAGGTGCTCGACAAGCTGGAGGCGCAGGTCTACTACAACTACGCCGACCACGTGATGGACAACTACAGCCTGCGCACGCCCTCGGGTATGGGCATGATGGCCGGCCCCATGGCCTCCAACGTGGACCGTCGCACCCTCGGCGGGCGCCTGGCCGCCACCTGGCGCTGGGACGACTTCAAGCTGATCACCGGGGTCGATGCGCAGACCAACGAACACCGCGAACGCAGCGGCATGGGCATCAACACCTACGACGAGCAGCCGTGGGACAAGGACGCCGTGTTCCACAACTACGGCGCCTTCGGCGAGCTGACCTGGTACGCCGCCGACCGTGACCGGGTGATCACCGGTGCGCGCCTGGACCGCGCCTCGGTCAAGGATTACCGGCAGAGCAGCGGCTCGGGGATGATGGCGATGCCCAACCCCACCGCCGACGACACCCGCGCCGACACCCTGCCCAGCGGTTTCGCCCGCTACGAGCATGATCTGGCGGACACGTCGACCACCCTCTACGTCGGCCTCGGCCACGTGCAGCGCTTCCCCGACTACTGGGAGCTGTTCTCCCCGGACAAGGGGCCGACCGGCTCGGTCAACGCCTTCGACAGCATCAAGCCGGAGAAAACCACCCAGCTGGACTTCGGCGCGCAGTACGAGGACGACAAGCTCAAGGCCTGGGCGTCCGGCTATGTCGGCGTGATCCGCGACTACATCCTGTTCGACTACCTGCCCGGCGGCATGATGGGCCGCACCTCCCAGGCGCGGAACGTCGATGCCCGCATCATGGGCGGCGAACTGGGCGCGGCCTACGTGCTGACCGGCAACTGGACCGCCGACGGCACCCTGGCCTACGCCTGGGGCAAGAACACCACCGACGACGCTGCGCTGCCGCAGATGCCGCCGCTGGAGGCGCGTTTCGGCCTGACCTACGAGGAAGGCGACTGGAGCGCCGGCGGACTCTGGCGCGTGGTTGCGCACCAGGGCCGGATCGCCGAGAACCAGGGCAACGTGGTCGGCTACGACTTCGACGAAAGCCCCGGCTTCGCGGTGTTCTCGCTCAACGGCGCGTACAAGCTGAGCAAGAACCTCAAGGTCAGCACCGGCGTCGACAACCTGTTCGACAAGGACTACGCCGAGCACCTGAACCTGGCGGGCAACGCCGGCTTCGGCTACCCGGCCAACGACCCCGAAGCCATCCACGAACCGGGACGTACGTTCTGGACCAAAGTGGACTTCTCGTTCTGAAGCCCGACCGGCCCCCGCCCGCCGGGGGCCTCCTTGCGTGAGGAGACCAACGAATGCAGAAGAAGACATTCGATTTCTACAACCTGGCCTGGCGCTGGCACTTCTATGCCGGGCTGTTCGTCGCGCCCTTCATGATCCTGCTGTCGCTCACCGGCATCATCTACCTGTTCAAGCCGCAGCTCGATCCGCTGATGTACAGCGACCTGCTGACGGTGAAACCGGAGGAGGTGCGGCTGTCCGCCGATGAGCAACTGATGCACCTGCATCACCAGAACCCGCAATTGCAGGTCAGCCAGTACCTGCCGGCACCGGCCGCCGACCGCAGCGCGCAGTTCGTTGCCCAGCTGGAGGGGCGTGAGGTGAACGCCTTCGTCGACCCGTACAGCGGCAAGCTGCTCGGTGTGCAGGACGCCAAGTCCAACCTGCAGGCCATGGCTCGCGCGCTGCACGGCGAGCTGATGATCGGCACCGTCGGTGATCGACTGATCGAACTGGCTGCCGGCTGGGGCATCGTGCTGGTGGTCTCCGGCCTGTACCTCTGGTGGCCGCGCAAGCGCTCGCTGCGCGTGCTGCTGTGGCCGGACCTGTCGCGTCGTGGCCGTGCGCTGTGGCGTGAGGTGCACGTGGTGGTCGGCTTCTGGGGTTCGCTGCTGATGCTGTTCATGCTGCTCACCGGCATGACCTGGACCGGCTTCTGGGGCAAGTCCTTTGCCGACGTGTGGAACCGCTTCCCCGCGCCCATGTGGAACGAGGTGCCCAAGTCGGACCTGGAGGCGCGCACGCTCAACGAGGCGCACCGACAGACCATTCCCTGGGCCATGGAAAACACGCCGATGCCGATGTCCGGCGGCGCCCACGCCGAGCACATGGCCCATGGCTCCGGCGGCATGGCGATGCCGCAGATCAGCCTGCAGCAGGTGGTCGACACGGCCGACCGGGCCGGCGTGGTGCCGGGCTACGCCGTCGCTTTGCCCAAGGGCGAGCAGGGTGTGTTCACCGTCTCGGTGTTCGCCGACGACTCGCGCAACGACGCCACCCTGCACATCGACCAGTACACCGGCAAAGTACTCGCCGATGTGCGCTGGAAGGACTACGGGCTGGTGGCCAAGGGCGTCGAATCCGGGGTGATGCTGCACGAAGGCAAGATGTTCGGCCTGTTCAACCAGCTGCTCATGCTCGCGGTCTGCCTGATGATCCTGCTCAGCGCAGTCAGCGGCCTGTGGGTCTGGTGGAAGCGTCGCCCGCAGGGGCGCCTCGGCGTGCCGCCGATGCCCCATGCGCTGCCGGTATGGAAGGGCGGGGTGGCGATCATGATCCTCCTCGGCGTCGCCTTCCCGCTGGTGGGTGCCTCCCTGCTGCTGGTCTGGGCGCTGGACTGGGCGGTGCTGTCGCGGATCAAACCGCGCAGCCCGGCGCTGGGCTGATGCATAGCTGTTCCAACCTGACGCCTGCCGCGAGGCAGGCTATGCTGCGGCGCGATCGTTGCGCCCGCGGCCCGATGACCGCCGCTGTGGCGGACCTGATCACAAGCCAACTGGAGTCTCGAACATGCGTAAAACCCTGCTCGCTTTCGCTGTGCTGCTGGGCTTCTCCGGCGCCGCCATGGCCCACGAATACGAGGCCGGCCACCTGCACATCGACCACCCCTGGTCGCTGCTGCTGCCGGCCAACTCGGTGAACGGCGCCGCCTACTTCATCGTGCAGAACCACGGCAAGGAGGCGGATCGCCTGCTCGGCGCCGACACCGACCGCGCCGCCAGTGCCGAGGTCCACCAGCACGTGGAGAAGGACGGCATGATGAAGATGCAGAAGGTCGAGGGGGTGGACATCCCCGCCGGCGGCAAGGTCGTCTTCGCGCCCGGCCAGTATCACCTGATGCTGTTCGGCCTGAAGAAGCCGCTCATCGATGGCGAGCGCTTCCCGCTGACGCTGCACTTCCAGAAGGCCGGTGACGTGAAGGTCGAGGTCGCGGTCCAGAAGGAAGCCCCGAAGGGCACCGACATGGGCCACGACATGCATGGCATGAACCACGAGTGATGAGCGATCGGCTCCTGCGCCCGCTGGTGTGGACGCAAGACGGCGAGTGGCTGCTGGGTTTCGACGGCAGCTACTCGAGCGACTCGATCCTGCGTATCGAGAGCGCTGCCGATGGTTTCATCCTGCGCGAGGAGCGTCTGGCCGAGACGCAGACCAAGCGCTACCCCTTTGCCGACCTGAAGGATGATGTCACGGCGGCCGACTGGACCGCCGTGGTCGTCGATGAGGAAGGCGAGCGCCTGGGCTTCGCCATTGCCCGCTATGAGATCTGGAATCGCCGCGCGGTATTGGACGACCTGTTCGTCCTCGCCGACGCGCGCGGGCAGGGCGTCGGCCGGCAATTGCTGGAAGGCTGCCTGGACTGGGCGCGCGGTACCGAGGCGCGCCACCTGTGGCTGGAAACCCAGAACCTCAACCTGCCGGCAGTGGGCTTCTACCGCTCCCGTGGCTTTACTCTCAGCGGGCTGTCCACCGATCTCTATGACCCGGCGCTGGTGCTGCCCGGGGAAATGGCGCTGTTCTTCAGCTACCCGCTGGCCTGAGTGCCGTGCGCGCCTGACGCGCCGCAAGAATCAGCGCGAAGCCGATGCAGTAGGCCAGTACGTCGAGCCAATCCGGCGTGGCGCCGAGCACGATGCGCAGTGCGCGATGGCCGATCTGCCAGTGGAAGGTCGCCGCGAGGTACTGGCCGAGCTCGATGATCAAGCCGCAGGCCAGTGCCGCACCTGCCAGCCATGACGCCGGCGCATCCAGCACGGCGCGCAGCAGGCAATACAGCCAGATCACCGCCAGCACGTCGCCGCCGAAACCGCGCAGCCAGCCGAGGTTCGCCCCGGCCGTGGCCAGCCAGACGAGCACGACGAACCCGAGCAGCGCGAAGATCGCGTTGCGTCCCTCGAAACGAAGCCGCATCAGGGCTTGAAGGCGCCGATGAAGATCGCCGGATCGACGCGGGCGTCGTTCAGGCTGACGTTCCAGTGCATGTGCGGCCCGGTGGCGCGACCGGTAGCGCCGACACGGCCGACCACGCCACCGCGCGGTATTGCGTCGCCGAGCTTCACGTCGATCTTCGACATGTGGCAGAACATGCTGATGAAGCCCTGGCCATGATCGACGAACACGGTGTTGCCGTTGAAGAAGTAGTTGCCGATCAGGATGACCTTGCCGGCGGCCGGCGACTTGATCGGGGTGCCGGCGGGCACGGCAAAGTCCAGCCCGGAGTGCGGGTTGCGCTCCTCGCCGTTGAAGAAGCGGCGCAGGCCGAAGGGGCTGGAAAGCGGGCCGTTGACCGGTTTGTCCAGCACCAGGTTGCTCGGCGTGCCGGGGCTGAAGCTGCGGTAGGCGGCGGTCTGCTCGGCCAGCTCGCGGTTGATACGCTTGAGGTCTTCGGGCAGCGGGTTCACCTGGCGGGTGTTCTTCAGGGTGATGCGCTGCTCCTTGTAGTGCTTGCTGCCCACGCTGAAACCGAGGTTGCGGCTGGCGCCGGCCTGCTTAACGACGACCTGCTGGCTGCCGGCCTTGGCAGTCAGCGGGATACCGACGATGGCAATCCAGTCGCGGCCTTCCTCGCGCACCACCAGCACCGGTTTGCCCTGGTAGGTGGCGGTCGGAACGGCGGCGTCCTGGCCCAGCTGGACCACGGCGACGCCGCCGGGCACGGGCTTGTTCAGGGTGCGGCTGATGAAGCCTTCGGCGTGGGCGGTCAGGGTGAATAGAGAGGCAATGAGCAGGCAGGGGAATCGGAACATGGCGCTATCCGTGGACGAGTCGGCGGACGAAGCGCGCAGTCTACACGGGCCGCTGCGGCGGGCGCGGAGATTTCGTCGAAAGCGGAATCCAGTTGTGCAGCAGACCAATCCATCCTACAAAAGCAGCTGCTAGCGGCGCAGCCCTTCCAGTTGCTGGCGCCACAGCTGCTCCAGCGACTGCACCTGCGCCGGGCCATAGATGGCGTGAGGCTTGCCCAGGTGCGCCGCCCACAGCTGGTCGCCATAGTCGTAGTGCCACCATTCGCTGGAGAGGTTGCTGAAGCCCGCCGCCAGCATGGCGTTGAACAGCATCCGGCGGTTGTCGCGCGCGCGGCGCTGGGCTTCGTCGGGCTTGGCGATCTCTTCGTAATGGCGGGTGTAGGAGCGCGGCGTTGCCTCGTCGAACAGGCTGCCCATGTCCAACCAGCGGCCTTCGCTGTTGCACAGGGTCAGGTCGATGGCACCGCCGGTGAGGTGCGGGCTGGGCGATTCGGCGCGGGTGCTGGGCGGCGCGACGAATTCGCGGGTGCGCCGGGTCAGCTCGCGGGGATCGGCGTCCGGCTCGTGCTGATGGAGAATGTCGTAGAGCGTGTCGTACAGGTGTTGCTGCACCGCGAAGGGCCGCCAGGCATCGAGGATCACCAGGCGGATGCCGTCCGGCAACAGGCTCGCGGCATGCAGCAGGCGCTCGAAGACTTCCGTGCGCGCGTAGCACTCCGGCTGCGCG
Organism: Pseudomonas sp. DP-17; assembly: GCF_022380625.1. Lineage (NCBI taxonomy): Bacteria > Pseudomonadati > Pseudomonadota > Gammaproteobacteria > Pseudomonadales > Pseudomonadaceae > Pseudomonas > Pseudomonas sp. DP-17. The sequence continues at coordinate 828,460 of NZ_JAKSXG010000001.1, read as the reverse complement.
TTCGGCACGCCCAGGCGGTGATACGCTGGCCACACCGCGAAGCCGGTGGCGATGCCCAGCGCCTGCAACGGCTGGTTGCACTCAACGATGGGCACACGGAAGGCTTCAGCCCAGTCCGGATCGGGTTGCGGCAGGATCGGCGCGAGCAGGTCGGTCATCGTTGATCAGTCCAGCAGGGAAAGAGTGACGGGCGCCTGGTGGTTGTCCTCCACGCGGACTTCCAGTTCGCCGTCGCCCAGCCTGGCCTTGAGGCGCTGGCCGTTCTTCGTCTGTGCCGCGCTGCGGATCGCCTGGCCCTTGTCATCCAGCAGGATGCTGTAGCCACGGCCGAGGGTCGCCAGCGGGCTGACGATGTGCAGCGTCTGCATCAGGCCGTCCAGGCGCTGGCGCTGCTCGCGCAGGATCGCGTTGGTGGCGCGGGGCAGGCGGGCGCTGAGGTTTTCCAGGCGCTGGCGCAGCAGCGCCAGATTGCGGCCGGGGTGCTGTGCGGCAAGGCGGGTGTCCAGCCGTGCGACGCGCTCCTGGCGGATGTGCAGCTGGCGCTCGAAGGCGCGGCGCAGGCGCATGTCCAGGTCGTCCAGGCGCTGGGACTGCTGGCGCAGACGCTCGCCGGGGTGGCGCAGGTGCCGCGCGCAGCCTTCCAGGCGCAGGCGCTCGCGGGTCAGGCGGTCCTGGATGCGCAGGATCAGCCGGCGACGCAGGCTGTCCAGGCGCTGCTGCAGGTCGCCACTGTGGGGCGCCAGCAGCTCGGCGGCCGCCGAGGGCGTGGGCGCGCGCACGTCGGCGACGAAATCGCTGATGGAGACATCGGTCTCATGGCCCACGGCGCTGACGATGGGCGTCACGCAGGCGGCGATGGCGCGGGCCACCGGTTCCTCGTTGAAGCACCAGAGGTCTTCCAGCGAGCCGCCGCCACGGGCCAGGATCAGCGCGTCGAAGCCCTGGGCGTCGGCCAGCTTCAGTGCACGGACGATTTGCCCGATGGCCTCGCGGCCCTGCACGGCGGTCGGGATCAGGGTCAGTTCGACCTGCGGCGCACGGCGGCGGAACACGCTGATGATGTCGCGGATCACCGCGCCGGTGGGCGAGCTGACGATGCCGATGCGCCGGGGATGGGCGGGCAGTTGCTGCTTGCGTTCGGCGGCGAACAGGCCCTCGGCGGCGAGCTTTTCCTTCAAGGCCTCGAAGGCCAGGCGCAATGCGCCGTCACCGGCCGGTTCGAGCGCATCGGCAATCAACTGGTAGTCGCCGCGCCCCTCGAACAGCGAGACCTTGCCGCGCACCCGCACGGCCAGGCCGTCGCGCAGGGCCTGGCGCACGCGCAGGGCGTTCTGACGGAACAGCGCGCAGCGCACCTGGGCGTTGCTGTCCTTGAGGGTGAAGTACATATGCCCGGACGCAGGCCGCGCGAGGTTGGAGATCTCGCCCTCGACCCAGACCTGCGGGAACACGTCCTCCAGCAGGTGGCGGGCGCGCTGGTTGAGCTGGCTGACGGTCAGAACCTCGCGGTCGAGGCCCAGCCGTTGGAAGGGATCATTCTGCATGGCGAAGGATGATAAGCGCGCCCGCGGACAGGGGCCAGCGCACGAGGTCCATGAATGCTTCATTCAGATCGTCCGGTTGCGTTGAGCCGGACCCACTGACTGAGATATAATGCCGCGCTTCCATTTTTCCCGATCGGGAGCCCCCGCCATGCTGCGCATCAGCCAAGAAGCCCTCACTTTCGACGACGTCCTCCTGATTCCAGGTTATTCGGAAGTCCTGCCCAAGGACGTGAGTCTCAAGACTCGTCTGACCCGTGGCATCGAACTGAACATCCCGCTGGTGTCCGCCGCGATGGATACCGTGACCGAAGCCCGCCTGGCCATCGCCATGGCGCAGGAAGGCGGCATCGGCATCATCCACAAGAACATGAGCATCGAGCAGCAGGCCGCCGAGGTCCGCAAGGTCAAGAAGCACGAGACTGCCATCGTTCGCGACCCGGTCACCGTGACCCCCTCGACCAAGATCATCGAGCTGCTGCAGATCGCCCGCGAATACGGCTTCTCCGGCTTCCCGGTGGTGGAAGAGGGTGAGCTGGTCGGCATCGTTACCGGCCGCGACCTGCGCGTGAAGCCGAACGTCGGCGACAGCGTTTCCGCGATCATGACCCCGAAGGAAAAGCTGGTCACCGCCCGTGAAGGCACTGCCCTGGAAGAAATCAAGGCGGCCCTCTACGAGAACCGCATCGAGAAGATGCTGGTGGTGGACGAGAAGTTCCGCCTCACCGGTCTGGTGACCTTCCGTGACATCGAGAAGGCCAAGACCTACCCGCTGGCTTCCAAGGACGACCTGGGCCGTCTGCGCGTCGGCGCTGCCGTCGGCACCGGCGCCGACACCGGCGAGCGTGTTTCCGCCCTGGTCGCCGCTGGCGTTGACGTGGTCGTCGTCGACACCGCCCATGGCCACTCCAAAGGCGTGATCGACCGCGTGCGCTGGGTGAAGGAAACCTTCCCGCAGGTACAGGTCATCGGCGGCAACATCGCCACCGGCGAAGCGGCCAAGGCGCTGGCTGACGCCGGCGCCGACGCCGTGAAAGTCGGCATCGGCCCGGGCTCCATCTGCACCACCCGCATCGTCGCAGGTGTCGGCGTGCCGCAGATCTCCGCCATCGCCAACGTCGCCGCAGCCCTGGAAGGCACCGGCGTTCCGCTGATCGCCGACGGCGGCATCCGCTTCTCCGGCGACCTGGCCAAGGCCATGGTGGCTGGCGCCTACTGCGTGATGATGGGTTCGATGTTCGCCGGTACCGAAGAGGCTCCGGGCGAGATCGAGCTGTTCCAGGGCCGCTCCTACAAGTCCTACCGTGGCATGGGCTCGCTGGGCGCCATGGCCGGCTCCACCGGTTCCTCCGACCGCTACTTCCAGGACGCCTCCGCTGGCGCCGAGAAGCTGGTGCCCGAAGGCATCGAAGGCCGCGTGCCCTATAAAGGCCAGCTGACCGCCATCGTCCACCAGCTGATGGGTGGCCTGCGCGCCGCCATGGGCTACACCGGCAGCGCCGATATCCAGGACATGCGCACCAAGCCGCAGTTCGTGCGCATCACCGGCGCCGGCATGGCCGAGTCCCACGTCCACGATGTGCAGATCACCAAGGAAGCCCCGAACTACCGCGTAGGTTGAGGGTTTTCGGTTAATGAGTCGGACACGGGGCTGCTTGATACAGCCCCGTGTCGTTTAAGAATTTCGCTACGAGAGATGGCCATGGCCCAAGACATTCACGCTCACCGGATACTGATCCTCGACTTCGGCTCCCAGTACACCCAGCTGATCGCCCGCCGCGTCCGCGAGATCGGCGTGTACTGCGAGATCCATCCGTTCGACATGAGCGACGACGAGGTTCGCGCCTTCGCCCCGCGTGGCATCATCCTGGCCGGCGGCCCGGAGTCGGTGCACGAAGCCAACAGCCCGCGCGCGCCGCAGGCCGTGTTCGACCTGAAGGTGCCGCTGTTCGGCATCTGCTACGGCATGCAGACCATGGCTGAGCAGATGGGCGGCAAGGTGCTGGGCTCTGACCTGCGCGAGTTCGGCTACGCCCGCGTCGACGTGGTCGGCAAGGCCCGCCTGCTGGACGGCATCGAAGATCACGTTGACGAAGACGGCGTGTTCGGCCTCGACGTGTGGATGAGCCACGGCGACAAGGTCACCGAGATCCCGGCCGGCTTCCACATCCTCGCCAGCACCCCGAGCTGCCCGATCGCTGCCATGGCCGACGATGCCCGCGGCTACTACGGCGTGCAGTTCCACCCGGAAGTGACCCACACCAAGCAGGGCGGTCGCATCCTCTCCCGCTTCGTGCTGGACATCTGCGGCTGCGAAGCCCTGTGGACCCCGTCCAACATCGTCAACGACGCCATCGCCACCGTGCGCGCCCAGGTCGGCAACTCCAAGGTGCTGCTCGGCCTGTCCGGCGGTGTCGACTCCTCGGTAGTCGCGGCGCTGCTGCACAAGGCCATCGGCGACCAGCTGACCTGCGTCTTCGTCGACAACGGCCTGCTGCGCCTGCACGAGGGTGACCAGGTGATGGCCATGTTCGCCGAGAACATGGGCGTCAAGGTCATCCGCGCCAACGCCGAAGAGCTGTTCCTCGGCCGCCTGGCTGGCGTCAGCGACCCGGAGCAGAAGCGCAAGATCATCGGCAAGACCTTCATCGAGGTCTTCGACCAGGAAGCCACCAAGCTGCAGGACGTGAAGTTCCTTGCCCAGGGCACCATCTACCCCGACGTGATCGAGTCGGCCGGCGCCAAGACCGGCAAGGCCCACGTGATCAAGTCGCACCACAACGTCGGCGGCCTGCCCGAAGACATGCAGTTCGAACTGGTCGAGCCGCTGCGCGAGCTGTTCAAGGATGAAGTCCGCAAGATCGGCCTGGAACTGGGCCTGCCCTACGACATGGTCTACCGCCACCCGTTCCCCGGCCCGGGCCTGGGCGTGCGCATCCTCGGCGAGGTGAAGAAGGAGTACGCCGACCTGCTGCGTCGCGCGGACCACATCTTCATCGAAGAGCTGCGCAACTTCGACTGGTACCACAAGACCAGCCAGGCCTTCGTGGTGTTCCAGCCGGTGAAATCCGTCGGCGTGGTCGGCGATGGCCGTCGCTACGCCTGGGTCGTCGCCCTGCGCGCCGTGGAAACCATCGACTTCATGACCGCTCGCTGGGCGCACCTGCCGTACGAGCTGCTGGAGAAGGTCTCGAACCGCATCATCAACGAGATCGAAGGTATCTCCCGCGTGACCTACGACGTGTCGAGCAAGCCGCCGGCGACCATCGAGTGGGAATGATCGGAGACGTTTAACGTTTCCTTAACGAAGGAAGCGGCACTCTCGCCGCTTTCTTCGGCGGGCGAGGACGGAAGCCCCGTCCTTGACCTGGCGCATGAGAGGCGTTAGCGCCTTCATGCACAGTTGCCATTGCCTTAGAGCAGCAGCCGGCCGCAAGAGCCTGGCGCCAGGCGCGAAACGCGCCAACCTCCGTGAAAGCCGATGGGGTCGCAAGTCCCTTGTTCGAAGTCCCTTGTTCGAGGATCTGGACCCATGTCGTTTACCCGTAGACAAGTACTCGGCGGCATCGCCGGCCTGGCCGTGCTCGGCCTCGGCGCCGGTGGTGCGCGCCTTTGGCTGGCGCGCCCGGAAGTCGCCGCCGAGCACGATTACGAACTGATCGCCGCGCCGCTGGACCTGGAGCTGGTGCCCGGCCACAAGACCCCTGGCCTGGGCTATGGCGGCCAGGCCCCCGGCGTGGAAATCCGCGCGCGCCAGGGCGACTGGCTGCGGGTGCGCTTCACCAACAAGCTGGACGAGCCGACCACTATCCATTGGCACGGCATCCGCCTGCCCATCGAGATGGACGGCGTGCCCTACATCTCGCAGCCGCCGGTGCAGCCGGGGGAGAGCTTCGTCTACCAGTTCAAGACGCCGGACGCCGGCAGCTACTGGTACCACCCGCACCTGATGAGCAGCGAGCAGCTGGGCCGCGGCCTGGTCGGGCCGCTGATCATCGACGAGCGCGAGCCGAGCGCGTTCACCCGCGAGAAGATCCTCTGCCTGAAGACCTGGCATGTGGACGAGGAGGGTAATTTCACGCCCTTCAGCGTACCGCGCGAGGCTGCACGCGAAGGCACTCGCGGGCGCCTGTCGACCATCAACGGCGAACGCACGCCGGTGATCGAATTGCCGGCCGGCGAGATTGTCCGGGTGCGAATCCTCAACGTCGACAACACCGTGACCTACCGCCTCAACCTGCCGGGTGCCGAGGCGAAGATCTACGCCATCGACGGCCATCCGGTGGAGCCGCGCGACTTCGGCAGGGGCCCGAACGACCAGTACTGGATCGGCCCGGGTATGCGTCTGGAGCTGGGCATCCGTGGCCCGGCGGAAGGGGCCGAGCTGTCGCTGCGCAACGGTCCGGTGCGCCTGGCGACCATCCGTGGCGTGGCCAACACCAAGGCGCCGACCGCGCAGTGGCCGGCTCCGTTGCCGCACAACCCGGTGGCCGAGCCGGACCTGAAGAACGCCGAGACCATCAACTTCAAATTCGAGTGGGTCGGTGCCATGTCCGACTACTCCAAGGGCCAGTCGGTGCCTTCGCTGTGGCAGATCAACGGCGTGGCCTGGCAGGGCGGAGAGGAGCACAAGCACAACGCACCGCCGCTGGCGAAGCTCAAGGAAGGCAACAGCTACATCTTCGTGCTGCGCAACATGACCCAGTACCAGCACCCGATCCACCTGCACGGCATGGCCTTCAAGGTGCTGGACTCCGATCGCCGGGACATCATCCCGTACTTCACCGACACCTACCTGCTGGGCAAGAATGAAACGGCACGCGTGGCGCTGGTGGCGGATAACCCCGGCCTGTGGATGTTCCACTGCCACGTGATCGATCACATGGAGACCGGCTTGATGGGAACCATCGCGGTGGGCGAGGCATGGTGCGGCTGACCAACAGCAAGGGGCACCCGACGGTGAAGGGACTGGTGCCGGTCATCGACCGCAGCCAGGATATCCCCTTCATGCGCGAAGCCATGGCGCTGGCCGAGCGGGGCGCGGCCCTGGGCGAGGTGCCGGTAGGGGCCGTGCTGGTGCTGGACGGGCAGATCATCGGTCGCGGTTTCAACCGGCCGATCACCTCATGCGATCCCAGCGCCCATGCCGAAATGGTCGCCATCCGCGAAGCCGCCGCCGCCGCGCAGAATTACCGGCTGCCCGGCAGCACCCTGTATGTGACGCTCGAGCCTTGCAGCATGTGCGCCGGCCTGCTGGTGCACTCACGCATCCAGCGCGTGGTGTTCGGCGCCACCGAGCCGAAGTCCGGTGTTGTGGTCAGTCGGGGCAACTTCTTCGAGCAGGACTTCCTCAATCACCGGGTGCTGGTGGAGGGCGGGGTGCTGGGGGAGGAGTGCAGCGCGATGTTGTCGGCTTTCTTCAAGGCGCGGCGCAAGGGCTCTCTGTAGGATCGAGGGGGACGCCCAGTCCTTGCTCGCGAACCCGCTCGGCCATGTGCAGCGCTTCGCCTATCGCGGACGGAGTCCGCTCCTGCCCAATGCTCGACATCCGCTTAGGAGCGGACTCCGTCCGCGATCGTTTCGATGTGGCAAGTCGGCGACGTCAGTTGGGGTCGAAGCCTCAGAGCTTCTGATCCCGCCCCTCGTCATCTTCGGGCTTGGTCTTGTTCACGCCCGGCAGGTGCAGGCCGCTTTCGGCGAGCTGGCCGCCTTCCATTTGCGGCTGGGTTACCCAGGTGAGGATGTCGTAGTAGCGGCGCACGTTCTGCACGAAGTGCACGGTCTCGCCGCCGCGCGCGTAGCCGTAGCGGGTCTTGCGGTAGTACTGCTTCTGCGCCAGGCGCGGCAGCATCTTCTTTACGTCGAGCCACTTGTTCGGATTCAGGCCTTCCTGCTCGGCCATCTTGCGCGCGTCGTCCAGGTGAGCGCCGCCAATGTTGTAGGCGGCCAGGGCGAACCACATGCGGTCCGGGTCCTTGATGCTGTCCGGCAACTCGTCCTTGATCTGCACGTAGTACTTGCTGCCGCCCTGGATGCTCTGCTTGGGGTCCAGGCGGTTGGCCACACCCATGGCCTGGGCGGTGCGGTTGGTCAGCATCATCAGGCCGCGCACGCCGGTCTTGGACGTCGCGTCGGGCTGCCACATGGACTCCTGGTAGCCGATGGCTGCCAGCAGACGCCAGTCGGCCTCGAGCTTGGTGCCGCTCTGGCGGAAGTGCTGTTCGTACTTGGGCAGACGTTGCTGCAGGTGCTGGGCGAAGGTGTACGCGCCAACGTAGCCCAGGACGTCCACGTGGCCGTAGTAGCGATCTTTCAGACGTTGCAGCAGGCCGTCCTGCTTGGCCTTGTCGAGGAAGGCGTTGACCTTCTCGATCAGGCTGTTGTCATCGCCGGCCGGCAGCGCCCAGGCCAGGCCCTTGGCATCGCCGAGGTCGAAGGCGACGCGGACGTTGGGGAAGTACACCTGGTTCATCGCCAGCTCGTTGGAATCCACCAGCGTCAGGTCGATCTCGCCCACATCCACCATGCGCAGCAGGTCAACCATTTCGTCGGCGTCGGATTCGCGGTATTCCAGCTTGGGGTACTGCTTCTTCAGCTCGGCCAGTTGCCCGGCATGGCTGCTGCCCTTCAAGACGACGATGCGCTTGCCCACCAGGTCTTCGGGGCGGGTAGGGCGCTGCGCACCGTTGCGGTAGACGACCTGCGGGGTGACGTCGAGATAGGAGTGCGAGTAGCGCACCTGGCCGTCACGCTCGCCGCCCGGCGTCAGGCCGGCGGCCGCCAGGTTCGGCCCGCCGTCGCGGCCGATGCGGTCGTAGAGGTCGTCGATGTTGTCGGCGGTTTCGATCTGCAGCTGCACGCCCAGGCTGTCGGCGAAACGTTTGGCCAGCTCGTATTCGAAGCCGGTATCGCCGTTGCGGTCCTGGAAGTAGGTGGCCGGACTGTTGCGGGTGATCACGCGCAGCACGCCGTCCTTCTGCACGCGCTCAAGGGCCGTCGGGGCTTTCGCCTCGCTACAGCCGGAAAGCAGCAGAAAGATACAGGTCGCCAAGATCCAGGCGGTGCAGCGCACACGGGACACAGTCAGGGCAAGCATCAGGGCAGTATACGCAAAGGCCGTTGTGCGCCATATCTCGACAGCTCGAAGCTTCTCTGCTAGCTGGGGTGCCGTTCGTCGGCATTTTTCCTGCTGAAGGCCGCTCGACTGGGATTTTTCCTAGGTCGCTCGAAGTCCTTCGAAGATGAATGGCGATTTCCGCCGCAGCAGCGGCAAGGAAGGTACTTGAAAGCTGCCGCCAAGCAACGCTTTACGGTAGAATGCACGGCCTCTGTGGGCCGGCCCGTCCGGCCCCACACACTTCCCCGTCTCCAGAGGCTGTTCCGACAATGCTGATCCTGCGCGGTGCTCCCGCCCTTTCCGCTTTCCGCCACGGCAAACTGCTCGACCTGCTGACCCAGCATGTACCCGCCGTCACCGGGCTGTATGCCGAGTTTGCGCACTTCGCCGAGGTCACCGGAGCCCTCAACGCCGAGGAAGAACAGGTCCTCGCCCGCCTGCTGAAATACGGTCCGAGCGTACCGGTACAGGAACCCGCCGGTCGCCTGTTCCTGGTGGTGCCGCGCTTCGGCACCATCTCGCCCTGGTCGAGCAAGGCGTCGGACATCGCCCGCAACTGCGGCCTGGCCAAGATCGAGCGCATCGAGCGCGGCATCGCCTACTACGTCAGCGGCGAGCTGAGCGAGGCCGACGCGCAAGCCGTCTCCGCCCGCCTGCATGACCGCATGACCCAGCTGGTCCTGAACCAGCTCGAAGAAGCTTCCGCCCTGTTCAGCCACGCCCAGCCCAAGCCGCTGACCGTGGTGGACATCCTCGCCGGCGGTCGCGCCGCGCTGGAGAAGGCCAACCTCGAGCTGGGCCTGGCCCTGGCCGAAGACGAGATCGACTACCTGGTGAAGAGTTTCGTCGAGTTGGGCCGCAACCCGCACGACGTCGAGCTGATGATGTTCGCCCAGGCCAACTCCGAACACTGCCGCCACAAGATCTTCAACGCCAGTTGGGACATCGACGGCCAGGCTCAGGACAAGAGCCTGTTCGGCATGATCAAGAACACCTATGAAATGCACCGCGAAGGCGTGCTGTCCGCGTACAAGGACAACGCCGCGGTGATGAAGGGCTTCGTCGCGGGGCGTTTCTACCCGAACGCCGAGACTCGCCAGTACGGCGCCAGCGAAGAGCCGGTGCACATCCTGATGAAGGTGGAGACCCACAACCACCCGACCGCCATTGCTCCCTTCCCCGGCGCCTCTACCGGCTCCGGCGGCGAGATCCGCGACGAAGGCGCGACCGGTCGTGGTGCGAAGCCGAAGGCCGGCCTGGTCGGCTTCACCGTCTCCAACCTGAACATCCCCGGTTTCGAGCAGCCCTGGGAAGTGCCCTACGGCAAGCCCGAGCGCATCGTCACCCCGCTGGACATCATGATCGAAGGCCCGCTGGGCGGTGCCGCGTTCAACAACGAATTCGGCCGTCCGAACCTGGCCGGTTACTTCCGTACCTTCGAACAGGCCATCGCCACACCGCGCGGTGAAGAAGTCCGTGGTTACCACAAGCCGATCATGATCGCCGGCGGCATGGGCAACATCCGCGAGGACCATGTGCAGAAGGGCGAGATCTCGGTCGGCGCCAAGCTGATCGTGCTCGGCGGCCCGGCCATGCTGATCGGCCTGGGCGGCGGTGCGGCTTCCTCCATGGCCACCGGCGCTTCCGCCGCTGACCTGGACTTCGCCTCGGTGCAGCGCGAGAACCCGGAAATGGAACGCCGCTGCCAGGAGGTCATCGACCGCTGCTGGCAGATGGGCGAGAACAACCCGATCAAGTTCATCCACGACGTGGGTGCGGGCGGCATCTCCAACGCCCTGCCGGAACTGATCAACGACGGCGGCCGTGGTGGCCGCTTCGAATTGCGCAACGTGCCCAACGACGAGCCCGGCATGAGCCCGCTGGAAATCTGGTGCAACGAGTCGCAGGAACGCTACGTGATGTCGGTGGACGCCGCCGACTTCGAGACCTTCAAGGCCATCTGCGAACGCGAGCGCTGCCCGTTTGCCGTGGTCGGCGAAGCCACGGAAGAGAAGCAACTCACCGTCGCCGACAGCCATTTCGGCAACAAGCCGGTGGACATGCCGCTGGAAGTGCTGCTCGGCAAGCCGCCGCGCATGCACCGTTCGGTCACCCGCGAAGCCGAGCTGGGCGATGACTTCGCTGCGGCCGGCCTGGACCTCGCCGAATCCACCGAGCGCGTGCTGCGCCACCCGGCCGTGGCCAGCAAGAACTTCCTGATCACCATCGGCGACCGCACCATCACCGGCCTGGTGGCCCGCGACCAGCTGGTCGGCCCGTGGCAGGTACCGGTGGCCGACTGCGCCGTCACCGCCACCAGCTTCGACGTCTACACCGGCGAAGCCATGGCCATGGGCGAGCGCACCCCGCTGGCCGTGATCGACGCTCCGGCTTCCGGCCGCATGGCGATCGGCGAGACCATCACCAACCTGGCCGCCGCGAGCATCGACAAGATCTCCGAAATCAAGCTCTCCGCCAACTGGATGGCCGCTGCCGGCCACCCGGGCGAGGACGCGCGCCTGTACGACACCGTCAAGGCTGTCGGCATGGAGCTATGCCCGGCACTGGGCATCACCATCCCGGTGGGCAAGGACTCCATGTCCATGAAGACCCGCTGGCAGGATGGCGACGCCGAGAAGAGCGTCACCTCGCCGATGTCGCTGATCATCTCCGGCTTTGCCCCGGTCAACGACGTGCGCAGGACCCTGACCCCGCAGCTGCGCCTGGACAAGGGCGAAACCGACCTGATCGTCATCGACCTGGGCCGTGGCAAGAACCGCATGGGCGGCTCCATCCTCGCCCAGGTCAATGGCCAGATCGGCCGCGCCGCTCCGGACGTCGACGACGCCGAAGACCTGAAAGCCTTCTTCGCCGTGATCCAGGGCCTGAACGCCGACGGCCACCTGCTGGCCTACCACGACCGTTCCGACGGCGGCCTGATGGCCACCGTGGTGGAAATGGCCTTCGCCGGTCATTGCGGCCTGGACCTGAACCTCGACGCGCTGGCCGAAAGCCGCGACGAGCTGGTTGCTGCGCTGTTCAACGAAGAGCTGGGTGCAGTCATCCAGGTTCGCAGCGCCGCCACTCCGGAAGTGCTGGCCCAGTTCAGTGCCGCCGGCCTGGAAGACTGCGTGGCGGTGATCGGCCAGCCGGTCAACGGCGCCGAGATCGACCTGGCCTTCAATGGCGAGCGTGTCTTCAACGCCCAGCGCCGCAACCTGCAGCGCATCTGGAGCGAGACCAGCTACCGTATCCAGCGCCTGCGCGACAACGTCGACTGCGCCGACCAGGAATTCGACGGTCTGCTCGACGAAGCCAACCCCGGCCTGTCGGTGAAGCTGACCTTCGACGTCAACGACAACATCGCCGCGCCCTACATCAAGAAAGGCGTGCGCCCGCAGATCGCGATCCTGCGCGAGCAGGGCGTCAACGGTCAGGTGGAAATGGCCGCGGCCTTTGACCGCGCCGGCTTTGCCGCCGTCGACGTGCACATGAGCGACATCCTCTCCGGCCGCACCAGCCTGGAGCAGTTCAAGGGCCTGGTGGCCTGCGGCGGCTTCTCCTATGGCGACGTACTGGGCGCCGGCGAAGGCTGGGCCAAGTCGATCCTGTTCAACGCCCGTGCCCGCGATGGCTTCCAGGCCTTCTTCGAGCGCAAGGACAGCTTCGCCCTCGGCGTGTGCAACGGTTGCCAGATGATGTCCAACCTGCACGAGCTGATCCCCGGCACCGAGTTCTGGCCGCACTTCGTGCGCAACCGCTCCGAGCAGTTCGAAGCGCGCGTGGCGATGGTCCAGGTGCAGGAATCGCAATCGATCTTCCTGCAGGGCATGGCCGGTTCGCGCCTGCCGATCGCTATCGCCCACGGCGAAGGCCATGCGGAGTTCGAGAGCGAGGAGGCGCTGCTGGAAGCCGACCTGTCCGGCACCGTGGCCCTGCGTTTCGTCGACAACCTGGGCAAGGTCACCGAAAGCTACCCGGCCAACCCGAACGGCTCGCCGCGTGGCATCACCGGCCTGACCAGCCGCGACGGCCGCGTCACCATCATGATGCCGCACCCGGAGCGGGTGTTCCGCGCCGTGCAGAACTCCTGGCGTCCGGACGAGTGGGAAGAGGACGGCGGCTGGATGCGCATGTTCCGCAATGCCCGCGTCTGGGTCGGCTGAGTCCGGTCCGATGCGATGCGTGAAAGGGGAAAGCTTCGGCTTTCCCCTTTTTCCTTGTGCCGTCCCTGGAGCAGAGCATCTTGGCTGAGGAGCAGAGGCTTCCGGAGGTTCGTGCGGTCGAGGCGGGACAGGTCCTGCGCCTGTGTCGTTGCGGGCAGTGCGCCTGCCTGCCGGATGCCGCAGCGAGCTGTGCCGACTCGCTGGAAGTGACGGTCGGGCGCGAGCGCCACCTGTTGCTCTGCCGTTGCGGGCTATCGATGAAACTGCCGTTCTGCGACGGCTCTCACGCGCCTGCTAAGCCGAGTCTGAAAGAACGCTGGCGACGCTTCAGTGGCAAGTGAGATCGAAGTCCGTCACAGATTTCGTACAAAGTCACTCACAGACGAACAAGCCAGATTCCCTGCGGTCGAACTTGCACCCTGACCCGTAAGTCATAAGAGGCAAAGTGCCACTATTTGTGGCAGCATTTGTCACCCGTGGCTCTCATTGTCATGGCTGTGTCCCTGTTTCGATCGGAGTCTCCGATGTACAAACTGTGTTTCTACGTTCCGGAAAGCCATCTGGAGCCGGTCAAGAAAGCGGTGTTCGCCGCCGGTGCAGGACGCATCGGTGCCTATGACAGCTGTTGCTGGCAGGCGCTCGGACAAGGACAGTTCCGCCCGTTGCAGGGCAGCAATCCGTTCATCGGCCAGGCCGGCAGCGTCGAGCAGGTCGCCGAATGGAAAGTCGAGATGGTCGTGGCCGACGAGTTGATTCATGACTCGGTGAAAGCCCTCAAGCAGGCCCACCCCTACGAAACGCCGGCCTTCGAGGTCTGGCGGCTGTCGGACATGGTGTTCTGAGCGAAAAAAGGCGCCCGCAGGCGCCTTTTTTCATGCTCGGGTATCAGTCGCGCAGATTGCCGAGGGATTGTCCCAGCGCTTCCGCGCGCGGTCCCACCAGTAGGTGGTAGATACCTTCCGATAGTTGGCTGATGCCCTGGCAACCCAGCCCGGTGAGGCGGCCTTGCTGCAACTGCTGGCCGTTCTTCACGGTTATCCGCAGACGCGTCAGCGCGACGGCCTCCACGCTCCGCAGATTGTCCCGGCCACCCAATGCCTGGAGCCATTCGCCGGCTTCCTGGGACGAGACGCGTTCCCCCGGTTGCTGGTCGTGATCCTCGCACACGGGTTGGGCTGCACTTTCCTGCAGGATGCCCACCGGCAGCGCTCGGCGGATCTCGTCGGCGATGCTGTCCGCTTCCGGGCCGACCACCACCTGCAGGCTGCCGGCCTTGCCGGGGCGGACTACGGCCAGGGCGCCCAGCGCCTTGAGCTGCGCGTCAGAGGCTTTGCCCCGGTCCGCCAGTTTCAGGCGCAGGCGGGTGGTGCAGGCATCCACGACCTCCAGGTTGGCGGCGCCGCCCAGCGCTTTGATGAAGGCCGGTGCGCGTTGTTCGGATGTGCTGGCGGTCGTCTCGCTCCCAATGTTCTCGTCGATTTCCTCGCGGCCGGGCGTCTTCAGCTGGAAGCGGCGGATGCAGAAATCGAACACGAAGTAGTAGGCGGCGGCGTAGCACAGGCCCAGCGGCCAGAGCATCCAGCCATTGGTGGACTTGCCCCAGCCCAGCGCCAGGTCGATGGCGCCCCCGGAGAAGGTGAAGCCCAGGCGGATGTTCAGCAGGTCGGTGATGGCCATCGACAGGCCGGTGAGCAGCGCGTGCAGCAGGTACAGCAGCGGCGCCAGGAACATGAAGGCGAACTCGATGGGCTCGGTCACGCCGGTGAGAAAGGCGGTCAGCGCCATCGACAGCAGCAGGCCGCCGACCAGCTTGCGCCGTTCCGGACGGGCATTGCGGTACATCGCCAGGCACGCGGCGGGGAGGCCGAACATCATCACCGGGAACATGCCGGCCATGAACTGGCCGCCCTTGGGATCGCCGGCGAAGTAGCGGGCGAGGTCGCCGGTGATCTGCCGGCCGGTTTCCGGATCGGTGAAGGCGCCGAAGACGAACCACATCAGGTTGTTGAGGATGTGATGCAGGCCGGTGACGATCAGCAGGCGGTTGAGCACGCCGAAGGCGAACGCGCCGAGGCTGCCGCTGCCCACCAGCAGGTTGCCCAGGTTGTCGATGACGTTCTGGACGGGCGGCCAGATCAGTCCGAACAGCACGCCCAGGCCCAGCGCGGCGAGACCAGTGACGATGGGCACGAAGCGCCGGCCGCCGAAGAACGCCAGGTACTGCGGCAGGGCGATGTCCTTGAAGCGGTTGTACAGCGTGCCGGCCACCAGCCCGCTGATGATCCCCGAGAGCACGCCCATGTTGATGTGGGGGTCGATGGCGTTGAGCGTCGACATCATCACCAGGTAGCCCACGGCGCCCGCCAGGCCGGCGGTGCCGTTGTTGTCGCGGGCGAAGCCGACGGAGATGCCGATGGCGAAGATCAATGCCAGGTTGGCGAAGATCGCGTTGCCGGCATCATGGATCAGCAGGATGTTCAGCAGGTCCTTGTCGCCCAGGCGCAGCAGCAGGCCGGCGATGGGCAGAATCGCGATCGGCAGCATCAGGGCGCGCCCAAGGCGCTGCAGGGTTTCGATGAAAGCGCCGTACAACTGCGCGAGCAGCTGGCGCGGGCCTTGTGCGGTCTGGATCAGGTCAGTGGTCATGGTTTGAGTCCGATTCTTGTTCTGGGGCGTCAGGTCTGCGGCCACAGGCGTGCGCAGGCTTCCCGCACGGCGCGGGCGCTGCCCAGGGCCAGCAGCTCCTGGCTGCGCTGGCGGCAGTCCTCGGCGTCGAGTTCACGCACCCGCGCCTTGATCTCACCCACCAGGCCGGGGCTCACCGAGAGTTCCTGCACGCCCAGTCCGATCAGCACCGGCGTGGCCAGAGCTTCGGAGGCCAGGGCGCCGCAGACGCCGACCCAGCGGCCATGGCGGGCGGCGCCGACGCAGGTCTGGGCGATCAGCCGCAGCAGCGCCGGGTGCAGTGCGTCGATGCGCGCAGCAAGCCCGGCATGGCAACGGTCCATGGCCAGGGTGTACTGCGACAGGTCGTTGGTGCCGATGGAGAGGAAGTCGGCGTGCTGGGCCAACTGATCGGCCAGCAGGGCGGCGGAGGGCACTTCGATCATCACGCCCAGTTCGGGACGTTGCTCGATGCCCAGCTCCTGCGCCAACTGATCCAGGCGCTGGCGGATGGCGATCAGCTCGCCCACCTCGCTGACCATGGGCAGCAGCACACGGCAGCGGTGCAACGGCGATACCTGCAGCAGTGCGCGCAACTGCTGGTCGAGCAGATGCGGCAGCGCCTGGCCGAGGCGGATGCCGCGCAGGCCCAGCGCCGGGTTTTCCTCGGCGGGCAGCGGCAGGTAGGCGAGGTGCTTGTCACCACCGACGTCGATGCTGCGGATGATCACGCGGCGCTCGCCCATGGCGTCCAGCACGTCCTGGTAGGCGTGCTGCTGTTCCCGCTCGCTCGGTGCCTGCTGACGGTCAAGGAAGAGGAACTCGGTGCGCAGCAGGCCGACTCCATCGGCGCCGGCGGCGAAGGCTTCAGCCGCTTCTTCCGGATTGGCGACGTTGGCGCCGATTTCGACTGGTCGGCCGTCACGGGTCAGGGCCGGTTGCTGGGCCAGCTTGCGCTGGCGTTCGCGGGCCTGCTCGCGTTGTTCTCGCTGGGCGGCAACCTGGGCGATCCGTTCGGCGCTGGGGTCGTATTCCAGTCGGCCCTGATCGGCATCCAGTACCAGCGTTCGGCCTTCTTCCAGCTCCAGCAGTTGGGGGCCGAGGGCCACCAGGCAGGGCAGGCCCTTGGCGCGGGCGAGGATGGCCACGTGGGAGGTGGCGCCGCCTTCGGCCATGCACAGGCCGGCAACGCCAGCACGGACCAGTGGGCCAAGGTCGGACGGGGTGATTTCATCGGCGGCCACCAGGCTGCCGTGCGGAACCGGCTGTTCGCCCTTGCTGCCAAGCAGGACGCGCAGCACGCGCTTTTCCAGGTCGCGCAGATCGTTGGCGCGCTCGGCCAGCAGCGGGTTGCCCAGTGCCTGGAGAATGCCGCATTGCGCCTGCACGGCGCGGTGCCAGGCGTGGGTAGCGCTCACGCGCTGGTCGATCAGCAGATCGGCGGCATCCAGCAGGCCGGGGTCTTCCAGCAGGGCGAGGTGGGCGGAGAAGATCGCTTCCTCGTCTGAGCGACCGTGTTTCCCGGCCTGTTGCAGGGTGGCGCGAACGTCATCGCGAACCCGCTCCAGGGCCAGGTCCAATGCGCGGTGCTGCTCGTCCGGCTGGGCATCGCCGGTGTCCGGCGGAAGCTGGATGGTGCCCAGGCGCACCAGTGGGCCGCTGGTCA
This sequence comes from Pseudomonas sp. DP-17, assembly GCF_022380625.1. Lineage (NCBI taxonomy): Bacteria > Pseudomonadati > Pseudomonadota > Gammaproteobacteria > Pseudomonadales > Pseudomonadaceae > Pseudomonas > Pseudomonas sp. DP-17. The sequence continues at coordinate 811,306 of NZ_JAKSXG010000001.1, read as the reverse complement.
CGCCGGGGGAGGCGCAGACCCCGTTCAGCACGCCGGGCTCGTCCGCGCCGCGCGGCGCTGCCATGGAGACGGCGGGCTCAGGAATCGGGTGGGGTTTGCCGTCGGCGGTGCCCAGGGTCTTCAAGAGGGCATGGAGCGCCGCTTCGCTGTCATGGCCGCGGCAGATCACTTCCACTTCGTCCTGTTCGGCGACGCCCAGCCCCATGATGCCGACCAGACTGTCGATGCTGGCGCTGCGCCCGCCGAAATGCAGCTCGGTGCGGCTGGAGAACTCCTGCGCGGTCTTGCGCAACAAGGCAGCCGGTCGGGCGTGGAGGCCGCCGTGCAGCGCCACGCGGACGCGGCCACGGGTTTCGCTGCTGCCGCCGTGTCGTTCGTCGGACGCGGGCGTCGTGCCGGTCCGACTGAGTTGCAACAGCGGCGCGCCGACCTCCACCGACGTGGTGGTCAGCGGACGCAGCTGGAAGCCTTCGCCGTTGGTGACGATCAGCACTGTGATCAGGCTCTTGCTGCCGCGCGCCACCTTGTCCAGGTCGAAGCGCAGCAACGGCTGGCCTTCGTCGACCCGTGAGCCTTCCTGCACCAGTGCTTCGAAGCCCTGGCCCTGCAACTGGACGGTGTCCAGGCCCAGGTGCAGCAGCAGTTCGGCGCCGTTGTCGGCCTTCAGCGTCAGGGCATGGCGGGTTCGCGCAAGGTGCGTGACCACGCCGGCGCAGGGCGCATGCAGGCAGTCGTTCAGCGGGTCGATGGCAATGCCTTCGCCCATGGCGCCGCTGGAGAACACCGGATCGGGGACCCGGCTGAGCGGCATCACGGGCCCGCTCAAGGGGGCTTTGAGGGCCAGATTGTTGTTGTTCATGGTGGCTGCGCTCAGTGAGTGCGGGTGACCTTGCTCAGGTGCCGCGGCTGGTCCGGGTTCATACCGCGTGCTTCGGACAAGCCGGCGGCCATGACGTAGAAACTCTGGATCGCCAGGATCGGGTCCAGCGCTGGGTGGGCGGCGGTGGCCAGTGGCAGGTCGCGCCCGCTGATGTCGTTTGGAGCGGCCAGCAGCACGCGGGCACCACGCTGGCGCATGTCCTCGGCCAGGGCCAGCAGGCCGGCCTGTTCCGGGCCACGCGGGGCGAGGATGAGCAGCGGGTAGTGCTCGTCCACCAGGGCCATCGGACCGTGGCGGACTTCGGCGCTGCTGAAGGCCTCGGCCTGGATCGCCGAGGTTTCCTTGAATTTGAGTGCGGCTTCCTGGGCGACGGCGAAGCCAGTGCCACGACCGATCACCATCAGTCGCTCGCAGTCGCGCAGGGCGTGGATAGCGGGCGTCCAGTCGAGCGCCGCGGCGTGCTGGAGGTCGGCGGCGAGGCGCGCGCCTGCCTCGAGCAGGGCCTGGTCGCGTTGCCAGTGGGCCAGCAGGCGGGTGGCGGCGCTGAGGGTGGCGATGAAGCTCTTGGTGGCGGCGACACTGCGTTCGGGGCCGGCGCAAAGCGGCACGGTGAACTCTGCGGCAACCTCCAGCGGTGAATGCTCGGCGTTCACCAGGGCGACACTCAGCGCGCCGCGCTCGCGCAGGCGGTTGAGGGTGTCGACCAGATCCGGGCTCTGGCCGGACTGGGAGAAGGCGAAGGCGACCTGGCCGTGCACCTGCATCGGCGCCTGGCGCAGGGTCACCACCGACATCGGTAGCGAGGCCACCGGCAGGCCGGTGTGCTGCATGGTCAGGTAGGCGAAATAGCTGGCGGCGTGATCGGAGCTGCCGCGGGCGACGGTCATCGCCAATTGCGGCGCGACGTCGCGCAGGCGTTCGCCAAGCGCTGGCAGGCGGGTGTCCAGAACGGTCAACTGGCGCGCCACCACATCGGCGGCGGACAGCGCTTCTTCAAGCATCAGCGAGGTCAAACTGGTCTCCTTCGACCCAGACGGTCTCGAGGGTCAGGGAGCGGTCCAGGCGCACGATGTCGGCCCAGGCTCCGGGTGTGAGGCGACCACGCTCGGCCAGCCCCAGGTAATCGGCGGGGAACTGCGAGAGACGCTGCGAGGCCTCGGCGATGGGCAGGCCGATCTTCACCAGGTTGCGCAGCGCCTGGTCCATCGTCAGCGTGCTGCCGGCCAGTGTGCCGTCGGGCAGGCGCACGCCGCCCAGACACTTGGTGACGGTATGGCTACCCAGCTTGTATTCACCGTCGGGCATGCCGGCAGCGGCCGTGGAGTCGGTTACGCAATACAGGCACGGGATCGAGCGCAGGGCGACCTTGATGGCGCCGGGATGCACGTGCAGCAGGTCAGGGATCAGCTCGGCGAACTGCGCATGGGCCAGGGCGGCGCCGACCATGCCGGGCTCGCGGTGATGCAGGCCGGTCATCGCGTTGTACAGGTGGGTGAAGCTGGTGGCGCCGGCTTCCAGAGCCGCCACGCCGTCCTCGTAACTGCCCAGGGTATGACCGATCTGCAGGCGTACGCTGCGTTCGGCCAAGGCGCTGATCAGTGGCAGGTGGCCGGCGATTTCCGGGGCGATGGTAATGACCCGGATCGGCGCCAGGCGCAGGAACTCGTCCACCTCCTCGAGCACCGCGGCGTGGGCGAAGTTGGGTTGCGCACCGAGCTTGCCGGAGTTGATGAACGGGCCTTCCAGGTGCACGCCGAGCATTCTCGCGGCCTTGCCGCGCGGCGCCCGGCAGTAGTTGCCCAGTGCGTCGAGCACGACGCTGATCTCTTCTCGCGGCGCCGTCATGGTGGTGGCCAGCAGCGAGGTGGTGCCAAAGCGCAGGTGCGTGTGGGCAATCGCGGCAAAGGCGCTGGCGCCTTCCATGATGTCGTGGCCGCCGCCGCCGTGGACGTGCAGGTCGATGAAGCCGGGCAGGAGATAGGGCAGGTCGTTGTGCGACGGATCGCCGAGGGAGCCTTCGATGCGCTGGATTCGGCCTTCCTGCAGGTGCAGGTGGCCCACCATCCAGCCCTGGGGGGTGAGGATGTTGCCTTGGAGCATGGGGTGTCTTCCCGGATCAGCGCCGCAGTTCGGCGACGAAGTCGTAGTAGTCGTTGCGGCAGTAGGTGTCGGTCAGCTCGATGGCGGTGTTGTCTTCCAGGTAACCGATACGGGTCATCAGCAGCATCGCGGTGCCGGGCTTGATGCCCACCAGCGCGGCTTCTTCGGCAGTGGCGTTGACCGCCTGCACGTGCTGCAGGGCGCGCACCACCGGACGTCCGATGGCATCCAGATGCGCGTAGAGGGAGTCGCCCACCGCAGTCGGATCACCCAGCAGGCGTGCCGGCAGGCTGCTCTGCTCGATGGCCATGACCACGCCGTCGGCCTTGCGCAGGCGCTTCATGCGCACAACCTTCTCGGTGGGCGACAGGCCCAGGCGGATCACTTCTTCGTGGGTGGGAAGGCTGATCTCGCGCTCCAGCCAGGTGGAACTGGGGGTGAAGCCTTTCAGGCGGAGCATTTCGCTGAAGCTGGAGAGACGCGACAGCGGCTGCTCCAGACGCGGCGTGATGAAGGTGCCGGAGCCCTGGATGCGGTGCACCAGCCCCTGCTCCAGCAGGACCTCCAGTGCCTTGCGGGCGGTCACCCGCGACAGGCCGAGGTATTCGCTGAGGTAGCGCTCCGAGGGCAGAGCTTCCTCTGCACGCCAGTGGCCGGCGTGGATCGCGCTCTCCAGGCTGCGGGCCAATTGCAGATAGAGCGGGGTGGAGAGTGTCTCGTCCGGGCGCAGGGCCTCCAGGCGTTGCTCGGCACTGATCAGGGAGGGCTGGCTGGTCATGGTCGGCTCGTTGGCGAGGTAGTGGAATTAACGCTAATACCACTTAAATACCACGTCAACGCCACTCGATCGGTTCACAGGTGTCGGCCGACGAACTGTAGTCGCGGTCACAGATGGGCGATGATTCGGAGGTCAGCTGGGAGAAAGGCTTGCAGCGGATAGGAAGTGGCTTCCGGGTACAACGAAAAACGCCGCCATGGCGGGGCCGTGGCGGCGTTTCAGGGGAGTGCTGGTATCAGTATGGTCTGGTCAGGGGCGGATTTCGATCAGCGTGCCGTCCTTGACCAGGCTCCAGACTTCGCGCATGTCGGCGTTGGTCATGGCGATGCAGCCGTTGGTCCAGTCCAGGGTCGAGAAGTACCACTCGGGGTATTCGTCATCCATCGGCGTGCCGTGGATCATGATCATGCCGCCGGGCGAAAGGCTCTTTTCCCGTGCCTTGGCTACGTCGCGGGCGTTGGGATAGGAGATGTGCATGGAGAGGTTGTACTTGTCGCTGGTCTTGCGCCAGTCGACCCAGTAGAAGCCTTCCGGCGTGCGATTGTCGCCCTCGGCAAGCTTCGGCCCCTGCGGGCGTTTGCCCAGGGACACGCGGTAGCTCTTGAGCACCTTGCCGTTGCTCATGAGGTGCAGTTTGCGCTCAGACTTGAGCACGAGAATCTTGTCGATGTGGCCGTCGAGCGTGGGCGTCGCGTTGGCATGCGAGAACGCTGCGAAGGTCAGACAAAGTACGGCAATCAGCCAGCGCATCGAGTGGTGTTCCCCGGTAGTTCCTAATGCCTTAGAGGCGGTATATGAGCTTATTAGTTCTTTTTCTGTGCAAGCATTGGGAGAATCCCTTCATTGCGTACCGGGAAGTTCTGAACCATCCGATCCGCCAGGAAATATTCTAAGGTACGGCCCACGGTGGGGAAAGCCAGCTCGTCCCACGGAATGTCGGATTCTTCGAAGAGTTGCACCTCCAGGCTTTCATCGCCGGCGAAGAAGTCCGGGTCGGCCAGTTCGGCGCGGAAGAAGATATAAACCTGGCTGATATGCGGCAGATCAAAGACCGTATAGAGCTGCAGGCCATGGACGCGGGCGTTGGCTTCCTCGAGGGTCTCGCGGGCGGCGGCCTGTTCCAGGGTCTCGCCGTTTTCCATGAAGCCCGCTGGCAGCGTCCAGAAACCCTGGCGCGGCTGAATGGCGCGGCGGCACAGGAGTATTTTCCCTTCCCAGACCGGCAGGCAGCCGGCCACGATGCGCGGGTTCTGGTAATGCACGGTCTGGCACTGGTCGCAGACGAAGCGCGGACGGTTGTCGCCGCTGGGGATGCGCAGGTTCACGCCGGCGCCGCACTGGCTGCAGAATTTCATGCCGCTTCCTTGTTATCGAATGGAGCAATCTTGCGCGCTGCGCAAGGCGCCCAGCAAGGGGCGGGGGTTGGGTAGGGGCGTCTTTCGTGCCATGATCCTTCAATTAGAAGAATCGGCCCCCGCAGGATGTTCGGCATGCTGGACCAGCTGCGCCAACGCATACAGACGCATACGCCAAGCGACCTTGAAACGGACCACAGCTTCCCGGAAGCGGCGGTCCTGCTTCCCATCACTCCCCAGGAAGAGCTCGTGCTCACCCTGCGCGCGACCGGGCTCTCGACCCATAGCGGCGAAGTTGCCTTCCCCGGCGGGCGCCGCGACCCGGAAGACGTTGACCTGATCCATACCGCCCTGCGCGAGGCCCAGGAGGAGATTGCCCTGCCGCCTGGCCTGGTGGAAGTCGTCGGGCCGCTGAGCACCTTGGTTTCGCGGCACGGCATACTGGTCAAGCCGTTCGTCGGCTTCGTCCCCGATTTCGTGGAGTACCGCCCCAACGACGGTGAGATCGACGCCGTGTTCAAGGTGCCGCTGGAATTCTTCCGTGGCGACCCGCGGGAAACCACCCACCGTATCGATTATTTCGGCCGCAGCTGGTACGTCCCGAGCTACCTGTTCGAGGGCTACAAGATCTGGGGCCTGTCCGCGATCATGCTGGTCGAGTTGCTGAACCTGCTGTACGACGCCCGTATCGACCTGCACCAGCCGCCGTCGAAGTTCATCAAGCTGAGCTGAGACCCGATAATAAAGAGCGGCCCCCGCCTGAGGAGAAACCCATGAAGTACCGCCTGGGCTCGTCCCGAGTCGAAACCCATCCGGAAAGCTGGATCGCCCCCAACGCCACGGTCGTCGGCAAGGTACGCCTCGAAGCCGGCGCCAGCGTGTGGTTCAACGCCGTGCTGCGCGGCGACAACGAGCTGATCCACATTGGCGAGCACAGCAACGTGCAGGACGGCACCGTCATGCATACCGACATGGGCTTCCCGCTGACCCTGGGCAAGGGCGTGACCATCGGCCACAACGCCATGCTCCACGGCTGTTCGGTTGGCGACTACAGCCTCATCGGCATCAACGCGGTGATCCTCAACGGCGCGAAGATCGGCAAGTACTGCATCATCGGCGCCAACGCGCTGATCCCCGAGGGCAAGGAAATCCCCGATGGTTCGCTGGTGATGGGTTCCCCCGGCAAGGTGGTGCGCGAGCTGACCGAGCCGCAGAAGAAGATGCTCGAAGCCAGCGCCGCCCACTATGTGCATAACGCCCAGCGTTATGCCCGCGACCTGGCCGAGCAGGAAGAAGAATGAGTCAGGAACGCCCCGTGGCCTCGCCCTGCGTGTACGTCTGCACGCTGGACGACGCCGATATCTGCCTGGGTTGCCAGCGCAGCGCTGCCGAAATCACCCGTTGGGGCCTCATGGACAACGCCGAGCGCCGCGAGGTGCTCCTGCGTTGCGAGCAGCGCGCCCGCGAGCAAGGCGTACTGGCCTGAACCCGTTTTCCCGTTTCGAACTTTCCCTTCCCGAGGTTTCCCGCAATGCCCCGTATTGGAACTCCCCTGTCGCCGAGCGCGACCCGCGTACTGCTCTGTGGCTCCGGCGAGCTGGGCAAGGAAGTGGCGATCGAACTGCAGCGCCTGGGCTGCGAAGTCATCGCCGTCGATCGCTACGCCAATGCGCCGGCCATGCAGGTCGCGCACCGCAGCCATGTAATCAGCATGCTTGACGGCGTCGCCCTGCGCGCGGTGATCGAGCAGGAGAAGCCGCACTACATCGTGCCGGAGATCGAGGCCATCGCCACTGCAACCCTGGTCGAACTGGAGAACGAAGGCTACACCGTCATCCCCACAGCCCGTGCCGCCCAGCTGACCATGAACCGCGAGGGCATCCGTCGCCTGGCCGCCGAAGAGCTGGGCCTGCCGACCTCGCCCTATCACTTCGCCGACACCTACGAGGACTACGCCGCTGGCGTCGCCGCCGTGGGCTACCCGTGCGTGGTGAAGCCGATCATGAGCTCCTCGGGCAAGGGCCAGAGCGTGCTCAAGTCCGACGCCGACCTGAAGACCGCATGGGATTACGCTCAGGAAGGCGGCCGCGCCGGCAAGGGCCGGGTCATCGTCGAAGGCTTCATCGACTTCGACTACGAGATCACCCTGCTGACCGTGCGGCATATCGGCGGCACCACCTTCTGCGCGCCCATCGGCCACCGCCAGGTGAAAGGCGACTACCACGAGTCCTGGCAGCCCCAGGCCATGAGCCCGAAGGCGCTGGCCGAATCCGAGCGGGTGGCCAGGGCAGTCACCGAAGCGCTGGGTGGCCGAGGCCTGTTCGGCGTGGAGCTGTTCGTGAAGGGCGACGAAGTGTGGTTCAGTGAAGTCTCGCCGCGTCCGCACGACACCGGTCTGGTGACCCTGATATCCCAGGACCTCTCCGAGTTCGCCCTGCACGCCCGCGCCATCCTCGGCCTGCCGATCCCGGTGATCCGCCAACTGGGCGACTCGGCCTCGGCGGTGATCCTGGTGGAAGGCAAGTCGCAGCAGGTGTCCTTCGGCAACCTCGGCGCCGCCCTGAGCGAGCCGGATACCGCGCTGCGCCTGTTCGGCAAGCCGGAAGTGGACGGTCAGCGCCGCATGGGCGTGGCTCTGGCGCGCGACGAGTCGATCGACGCAGCCCGCGCCAAGGCCACCCGTTCGGCCCAGGCGGTCAAAGTCGAACTGTGAGCCGCTGGGCGGGGCTGATGTGGTGGGCGGCGGCGTTGCCGCTGCTGCCGCTGGCCCTGCCCATGGCCCTGCGCACACGACGCACGGCCTTGCGCCTGGCACCCGCTGCGGGCGTCAGCGAAGGCGTCGCGGGCGCAGAGCGTGCCGGCGAACCCTTCCGTCTGTTGCTGCTGGGTGAGTCCACCGTTGCCGGCGTGGGCGCGTCCTGCCTGGATTTTGCGTTGGCTGGCCGATTGGCCTCGGCGCTTTCCGGCCGTCTCCAGCGGCCCGTCGTCTGGCGTGCAGCAGGGGAGAACGGCATCACTGCCGGCGAAGCCTGTCGACGCCTGCTGCCGCTGGTGGCCGAGCAGGACTACGACCTTGTGGCACTGGTCTTCGGCGTCAACGACACCACGCACTTCAGTTCCAGCCAGCGCTGGCTGGCCTCCCTTGCGTATCTGATCGAACACTTCCGCCGCCGTGGCGCGCGGGTGGTGTGCACGGCGGTGCCGCCGTTGCAGCACTTCACGGCCTTGCCCTGGTTATTGCGGCAGTTGCTGGGTTGGCGCGCGACGCTGCTGGATCGTCAGCTCAGTGCTCTGGCGCTGGCGCACGGCGCGGGCTATTGCGGTGTGAGCCTGGAAATGCAGCCGCAATTCCTCGCCATCGATGGCTATCACCCATCGGCGTTGGGCTACCAGGTCTGGGGCGAGCACCTGGCCCAGTGGCTGGTGCAGTCGTAGGGCGCACAACCGTTCGCGGTTGTACGCCGACACATCCCGGCATGCCGCTGAGGCCAGGGCCGTGCCCGGAGCGACTTGCTCTTTGTATGAGCGAGCAGGCTCGCTCATACACAAAAGCCTCAGCGGATGTCGTTCAGGTCTGCCTCGCGGGTCTCGCGCAGGCACAGCACTGCCAGCAGGCTGAGCGCAGCTGCGACCGAGACATAGCCGCCTACCCAGCTCAGGCCGCCCATGCCCACCAGCTTCTGCGCGATGTACGGTGCCACCGAGGCGCCGAGGATGCCGCCCAGGTTGTAAGCCGCCGAAGCGCCGGTGTAGCGCACGTGGGTGGGGAAGAGTTCCGGCAGCAAGGCGCCCATGGGCGCGAAGGTCACGCCCATGAGGAACAGTTCCAGCGACAGGAACACCGCCACTTCCACCGACGAGCCCTGGCTCAGCAGCGGCTCCATGGCAAAGCCCGAGGCGATGGCGGCGAGGGTACCGACGATCAGTACCGGCTTGCGCCCGAAACGGTCGCTCAGCCAGGCGGAGACCGGCGTGGCAGCGGCCATGAAGAGCACGGCGATGCACAGCAGGCCGAGGAAATCCTCGCGGCTGTAGCCCAGGGTGCTGACGCCATAGCTCAGCGAGAACACCGTGGAGATATAGAAGAGGGCGTAGCAGACCACCATCGCCAGCGCGCCCAGCAGGGTCGGCCGCCAGTGCTTGGCGAACAGCTCGGCAATCGGCAGGCTCGAGCGCTCGTGGCGTTCCATGGCCTTGGCGAATACCGGGGTTTCCACCAGTTTCAGGCGCACGTACAGGCCGACGATGACCAGCACGGCACTGAGCACGAACGGGATGCGCCAGCCCCAGGTGCGGAACTGTTCTTCGCTGAGGAACATGGCCAGGCAGAGGAACAGGCCGTTGGCGGCAAGGAAGCCGATGGAGGGGCCCATCTGCGGGAACATGCCGAACCAGGCGCGGCGGCCTTTGGGTGCGTTCTCCGTGGCCAGCAGCGCAGCGCCACCCCATTCACCGCCCAGCCCCAATCCCTGGCCGAAGCGCAGCACGCAAAGCAGTATCGGCGCCCAGGCGCCAATGCTGTCGTAGCCGGGCAGCAGGCCGATGAGGGTAGTGGAGATGCCCATCAGCAGCAGCGAGGCCACCAGGGTCGACTTGCGCCCGATGCGGTCGCCGAAGTGGCCGAACAGCGCCGAGCCCAGCGGGCGGGCAAGGAAGGCGATGCCGAAGGTGATGAAGGCGCTGAGCGCCTGGGCGGTGCCGGAGGTCTGCGGGAAGAAAACCGGACCGATCACCAGCGCGGCGGCGGTGGCGTAGACGTAGAAGTCGTAGAACTCGATGGCGGTGCCGATGAAGCTGGCCACCGCGACGCGGGTGGTGGAGTTGGTCTGTTCGGCCGGTTGTGCGGCTTCGAGGGTAGCGCTGGTCATACGGGGGATATCCCTGGCAGTCAGGCGCGGCGACGACTCTGGCGGTCGTGTCCGGCGTTTCTTGAGGCATCGCCATGGCGTGAGTGCGAGCGCAGCCCGGGATCGGGGCAGGGTGGGCGCGGCTCGCGGTGGGTCAGGGCGAGGCCGGCTGCTTCGCAAGGCAACGACGCAGGGTCGAGGCTCGGCGGGGCGTGCGATTGACTGGCCGGCGCGGCGTCGAGGGTAACGACGGGCACAGGCGGGAGGCTGGGTAAGCCGTCCGGATTATAGGGGCGGGTGGGGCAGCTCAGGCAAGCTCGTCGGTGTAGGGGGCTTCCCTGGGCGGTGCGCCGGGCAGCCAGGCGCGCACGCTTTTCACCCGGTTTTCGCCGGACTGGAGGATTTCCAGGCGGTAGCGGCCGATCTTCAGGCACACCGCGCAGTCGGGTATCTGCTCTAGCGCTTCGGTGACCAGACCGTTGAGGGTCTTGGGACCATCGCTGGGCAGTTGCCAGCCCAGGGCGCGGTTGACATCGCGCAGGTTGGCCGAGCCCTCAATGACGTAGGTGCCGTCGGCCTGGGGGTGGATGTCCGGGTTGCGCAGGGTGTTCTGGTTGCTGAACTCGCCGACGATCTCTTCGAGGATGTCTTCCAGGGTGATGATGCCGATCACCTCGCCGTATTCGTCGACGACGATGCCGATGCGGCGCTTCTGCTTCTGGAAGTTGATCAGCTGGGTCGACAGCGGCGTGCTCTCAGGCACGAAATAGGGCTCCAGGCACGCGGCCTTGAGGCTGTCCTTGGTCAACTGATTATGCGTCAGCAGGCGGGCGATCTGGCGCATGTGCACCACGCCTTCCACCTGGTTGATGTCGTTGCGGAACACCGGCAGGCGCGTGTGGGTGGTGTTGCGCAGTTGGCCGATGATGGTTTCCAGCTCGTCGTCCAGGTCGATGCCCTGCACTTCGTTGCGCGGCACCATCAGGTCGTTCACCGTGATCTTTTCAAGGTCCAGGATGCTCAGAAGCATGTCCTGGCGGTTGTGGGTGAGCTTCTCGCTGGAGTCGGTGACCACGCTGCGCAGCTCGTCGTTGCTCAGCGGCTTGTTGCCGCGCTGGGTCGGGTCGAGGCCGCCCATGCGCAGCAGGAGGTTGCTGATGCCGGTCATCAGCCAGAGCAGGGGGCTGAACAGCTTCTGCATCCAGATCAGCGGCAGGCTGGCGGGGAAGGCCACGCGCTCGGGACGCAGGGCGGCATAGGTCTTGGGGGTGATCTCGCCGAAGATCAGCAGGACCAGTGTCAGCGCCACGGTGGCGACCGCCACGCCGGCCTCGCCCCACAGGCGCAGGGCCAGAAGCGTGGCGAGCGACGAGGCGATGATGTTGACGAAGTTGTTGCCGATCAGGATGGTGCCCAGCAGCCGGTCGGTGCGCAGCAGCAGCCAACTGGTGCGCCGCGCGCCCCGGTTGCCTTGCTTGGACAGGTGGCGCAGGCGGTAGCGGTCGAGGCTGAGCATGCCGGTCTCGACGCTGGAGAAGAACGCCGAGCAGAGAATCAGGAAGACCAGCAGGCCGATCAGGTAGCCGGGGTGGATCTCTTCCATGCGCGCATATCCTTCAGCGGCGCTCCGGCGCCGCCGTTAGCGTCAGATGTGCAGGATGAATTCCTTGACCAGCTTGCTGCCGAAGTAGGCCAGCATCAGCAGGCAGAAACCCGCGAGGGTCCAGCGGATCGCCTTGTGGCCGCGCCAGCCGAGCTGGTGGCGGCCCCACAGCAGCACGCCGAACACCACCCAGGCGAAGCAGGAGAGGATGGTCTTGTGCGCCAGGTGCTGGGCGAACAGGTTGTCGACGAAGAGCCAGCCGGAGATCAGCGACAGCGACAGCAGCGACCAGCCGCCCCAGAGGAAGCCGAACAGCAGGCTTTCCATGGTCTGCAGCGGTGGGAAGTTGCGGATCAGGCCAGACGGGTGCTTGTGCTTGAGCTGATGATCCTGCACCAGCAGGAGCAGTGCCTGGACCACGGCGATAGTGAGCAGGCCGTAGGCGAGAATCGACAGCAGGATGTGGGCGAGAATACCCGGCTGCTCGTTGATCGGCTCGATGGTGCCGTGGGGCACCAGCACGGCCAGCAGCGTGGTCAGCGCGCCGAGCGGATAAAGGAAGAGCAGCAGGTTGTGCACAGGGATGCGCAGGCACGCCAGCAGGGTCAGCGCGGTGACCGCGGCGGAGATCAGGCTGGCGGCGTTGAAGAAGTCCAGCGCCAGGCCCGCGGGAGTCAGCAGCTCCTGGCTCAGGCTGTAGGCCTGGCAGAGCAGGGCGACGAGGCCCAGCACGAGGAGCAGCGATTTTTGCGGCGGGGTGCGGCGGGCCAGGCTTGCGCCCTGGTAGGCGGTGGTGCCGATATAAAGGACGGCGGCGATCAGGCTGGGCAGCAGAGGTTGCATAAGTCCTTGGAACAGTCCTTCGACGGGGGACCCGAAAGGTAGTGAGTTTGGCACAGATCGCCCGCGCCTAGAAAGCGGCTGAGAACAGTTCGCTTCTGGCCTGCGAAGCGGTCCGTCACATCGGGATCATCGGCGGTGTTGGCGCTGGCCGCACTTGGTTATAATCGCCGGCTTGCTGACAAGCCAAACCCTGGTCCATCCGGGCCTGATTAGGAACGCGCATGTTCGAAAACCTTACAGATCGCCTCTCGCAAACGCTGCGCCACGTCACCGGCAAGGCCAAGCTGACCGAGGACAACATCAAGGACACGCTCCGCGAAGTGCGGATGGCCCTGCTGGAAGCCGACGTGGCCCTGCCGGTGGTCAAGGACTTCGTCGCCAAGATCAAGGATCGCGCGGTCGGCACCGAGGTTTCCAAGAGCCTGACCCCGGGCCAGGCCTTCGTGAAGATCGTCCAGGCCGAACTGGTCGAGCTGATGGGCGCGGCCAACGAGGACCTCGACCTCAACGCCGCACCCCCTGCCGTCATCCTGATGGCCGGCCTGCAAGGCGCGGGCAAGACCACCACCGCCGGCAAGCTGGCGCGCTTCCTCAAGGAACGCAAGAAGAAGTCCGTGCTGGTGGTATCCGCCGACGTCTACCGCCCGGCGGCGATCAAGCAGCTGGAAACCCTGGCCAGCGACATCGGCGTGACCTTCTTTCCGTCCGATACCAGCCAGAAGCCGGTGGCCATCGCCGAAGCTGCGATCCGCGAAGCCAAGCTGAAATTCATCGACGTGGTGATCGTCGACACCGCCGGCCGTCTGCACATCGACGCCGACATGATGGACGAGATCAAGCAGGTCCACGCGGCGATCAAGCCGGTGGAAACCCTGTTCGTGGTCGACGCCATGACCGGCCAGGACGCCGCCAACACCGCCAAGGCCTTCAACGATGCGCTGCCGCTGACCGGCGTGGTGCTGACCAAGGTGGACGGCGATGCCCGGGGCGGTGCGGCGCTGTCCGTGCGCGCCATCACCGGCAAGCCGATCAAGTTCCTCGGCATGGGCGAGAAGAGCGAAGCGCTCGATCCGTTCCACCCCGACCGCGTGGCCTCGCGCATCCTCGGCATGGGTGACGTGCTCAGCCTGATCGAACAGGCCGAGCAGAGCATGGACCGCGAGAAGGCCGAGAAGCTCGCGAAGAAGATCAAGAAGGGCAAGGGCTTCGACCTGGAAGACTTCCGCGATCAGCTGCAACAGATGAAGAACATGGGTGGCCTGGGCAGCCTCATGGACAAGCTGCCGATGCTCGGCGGCGTCAACCTGTCGCAGATGGGCAACGCGCAGAACGCGGCGGAGAAGCAGTTCAAGCAGATGGAGGCGATCATCAACTCCATGACCCCCGCCGAGCGCCGTGATCCGGAAGTGATCAGCGGCTCGCGCAAGCGCCGCATCGCCATGGGTTCGGGTACCCAGGTGCAGGATGTTGGTCGCCTCATCAAGCAGCACAAGCAGATGCAGAAGATGATGAAGAAGGTCACCGCCAAGGGCGGCATGGCCAAGATGATGCGCGGCATGGGGAGCATGTTCCCCGGCGGCATGCCCAAGATGTGAGGCCAGACGGCTCGCCGCCCGGCGGGCCGGACGCGCTGCGGCTTGCGGCGCGGGGCTTTAGCTCATAGAATATGCGGCCTTTCGGGCTATGTGCCCGAGGGCTGCATTTCTTTTTTGCAAGCAAACCATAGGAACAACGTACGCATGGTAACCATTCGTCTGGCTCGTGGCGGCTCCAAGAAGCGCCCGTTCTATCACCTGACCGTGACCAACAGCCGCAACGCTCGTGACGGCCGTTTCGTCGAGCGCGTCGGCTTCTTCAACCCTGTCGCCACTGGCGCCGAAGTCAAGTTCTCGGTCAACCAGGAGCGTCTGAACTACTGGCTGAGCCAAGGCGCTCAACCGTCTGAGCGTGTTGCTCAGCTGATCAAGGACGCCGCCAAGGCTGCCTGAGATCGATGAACACGAATCCTGCTCCCGCCGAGGAGATGGTTGTTCTCGGCAAGATCGTATCGGTGCACGGTATTCGTGGCGAGGTGAAGGTGTATTCCTTTACCGATCCGTTGGACAACCTGCTGGACTACCGTCGCTGGACGCTCAAGCGTGGCAACGAGGTTCGACAGGCTGAGCTGGTTCAAGGTCGCGTACAGGGCAATGTCCTGGTTGCGAAGCTGAAGGGACTGGATGATCGCGAGATCGCCCGAACCTTCGCTGAATTCGAAATCCTGGTCCCGCGCAGCGAGCTGCCGGTGCTGGACGATGGCGAGTTCTACTGGAGTCAGTTGGAAGGTCTCAAGGTGATCGACCAGAACGGGCAACTGTTCGGGATCCTCGACCACATGCTGGAGACCGGCGCCAACGATGTGATGGTAGTCAAGCCCTGCGCAGGCAGCCTGGACGACCGTGAACGCCTGCTCCCGTATACGGATCAGTGCGTGCAATCGGTGGACCTGGAAGCCGGCGAGATGCGGGTGGACTGGGACGCGGACTTCTAATTCATGTGGATTGGAGTCATTAGCATCTTTCCGGAGATGTTTCGCGCCATCAGCGACTATGGCATCACGAGTCGCGCGGTCAAGCAGGAGCTGATTCAGCTTCAATGCTTCAACCCGCGAAGCAACACCGAGGACCGTCACCAGACGGTGGACGACCGGCCTTTCGGCGGTGGTCCCGGCATGGTGATGAAAATCAAGCCGCTCGAAGGCGCACTGGGCGATGCCCGGCAAGCTGCAGGCGGACCGGTGAAGGTGATCTACCTCTCACCGCAAGGTCGCAAGCTGACGCAGGCGGCCGTGAAGGAACTGGCGAACGAGGAACGACTGATCCTGATCGCCGGGCGTTACGAAGGCATCGACGAGCGCTTCATTGAAGAGCATGTCGATGAGGAATGGTCAGTTGGCGATTACGTCCTGTCCGGGGGTGAGCTTCCGGCCATGGTGCTGATTGACGCGGTCACGCGGTTGTTGCCCGGTGCACTGGGCCACGTGGACTCCGCCGAGGAGGACTCCTTCACGGATGGCCTGCTCGACTGTCCGCACTACACCCGACCTGAGGTGTATGCAGACAAGCGTGTTCCTGAGGTGCTGCTCAGCGGCAACCACGAACACATCCGGCGCTGGCGTTTGCAGCAGTCCTTAGGCAGGACCTGGGAACGACGTGCCGATCTTCTGGATTGCCGCTCGCTTTCTGGAGAAGAGAAAAAGCTGCTGGAGGAATACATCCGCCAGCGGAACGATAGTTAACGTATCGATGGCGAGCGCCGAGCGCTTGTCTTAGGAGCACGAAATGACCAACAAGATCATTCAGCAGATCGAAGCTGAACAGATGAGCAAAGAGATTCCGGCGTTCGCCCCCGGCGACACCGTAATCGTCCAGGTTAAAGTGAAGGAAGGCGACCGTCAGCGTCTGCAGGCCTTCGAAGGCGTTGTCATCGGCAAGCGTAACCGCGGCCTGAACAGTGCTTTCACCGTTCGCAAGATCTCCAACGGCGTAGGCGTAGAGCGTACCTTCCAGACCTACAGCCCGCTGGTTGACAGCATCAGCGTCAAGCGTCGCGGCGACGTGCGCAAGGCCAAGCTGTACTACCTCCGCGAACTGTCCGGCAAGGCAGCTCGTATCAAGGAAAAACTGGCCTGATTCGCCGGTTGTTCCCGAAAAAAGCAGCCCACGGGCTGCTTTTTTCTTGCCCGTGATTTGTCTCGTCTGCCTTCGTCAGCGCATTAGAAGCACAACACCCGCAGTACCGGCAGCCACCCTCATTGCATCAGGTAGTAGTGGCATGAGCCCCAGAGAACAGGAAATCCTCCGTCGTACGGAGCTTTCCGAAACCCGAGTGACCAAGGCGATCTTTCCGCCAACCACCAATCATCACAACACCCTGTTTGGCGGTACCGCGCTGGCCTGGATGGACGAAGTTTCGTTCATCGCCGCGACGCGCTTCTGCCGTCTGCCGCTGGTGACCGTGTCCACCGACCGCATCGACTTCAAGCACCCGATTCCCGCGGGTTCCATCGTCGAGCTGATCGGCCGGGTGGTGAAGGTCGGCAACACCAGCCTCAAGGTCGAGGTGGAAGTGTTCGTCGAGAGCATGTCCGCCGACGGCCGCGAGAAGGCCATCCACGGGCTGTTCAGCTTCGTCGCCATCGATGACGAGAAGCGCCCGGTGCCGGTCCTGCCCGGCTTCGAGGCCTGAAACGCAAGAAGGCGCCCGTGGGCGCCTTCTTGCTTCATGCCTGTGTGCTTTCTGTAGGAGAGCGCCTCAATGGCGCAGGCTGATCTTCAGCGACGCCTGGGACAGGTCGATGTTCTGCAGGCTCAGGCTGCCCATGCTCTGCGTCTTGGGCGCTCCGGCGACGCGGATGTTGTCGAATCGCACCTCGCCGATGGAGCTGGGCAGGCGAACGTTGATCGAACCATCCGGGTTCAGGGATGAGGAGGCGTGCGCGGTGTCGTACTGCACGTCATGCAGCGAGGTCTCGGCATCGAGGCTGTCGACCACCGGCATCACCAGTCGCGACAGTTGCTTGATGGCGCCAACGCCATCGCCGCTCTCGGCGCTGACCAGCAGGCTCTGCAGGGTGTCATCGAAACCCTGGGCGCTGACGTCGCTCATCTCGCGGTCGCTCAGCGGCTTCAGACCCTTTGGCGCTTCGTGGCGGGTGATGCTCGCCGGCGCCTGGCGCTGCACGTCGGCGCTGGCCAGCTGGAACGGGCTGAGCAGGGCGGCGACCAGTGTCGCCGCGAGGCGCAGGTTGTTCTGCTTCTTCAGCGCGCGGCTGAGTTGGCGCTCGCTGATCCAGCCCTGCTGGATCAGGGTTTCGCCCAGGCGCAGTCCATTGGTGAGCTGGAGCTGGATGGCCTTATCCAGCTGGTGGGAAGTGATCAGACCCTTGCTGACAAGGATCTGGCCGAGGCGGGAGTTCTGTTGACTGGGCATGGCGTGGGCTTCGTGGGGCGCTATGATGGCGTGGTGCAATCATCGTCTTTCAGAAATTTCCTGTCACCAGCCTAAAGATAGGCAGACATGCCCGGTCGTCAGGTTGTTGCGGCCCGCGCCGTTTCGTTGGTACTCGCCGCGTTTGCCGGGGCTTCCTCGATGAGCGAAATCACCGTCCAGCCCGTGTCAGGCGCCAGCGGGCGTTCGGGGGTAGCGACACGCAGGCGACCATTCGGGTCCTTGGCGAACAGCAGTAGCGCCCGGCCTTCGTGCAGGGCCTGGTAGTCCTCCCAGCCGAAGTTCTCGCTGAGCAGCGTCGAGCGCATCTCCGCGCCGCGTGCGATCAGCCCGGCCATCTGCGGATAGGTGATCGGCGACTGGCCCAGCGGGCTGCCGCGATGACGGTCGCTGACCCGATGCTTCTCGCTGCGGCGGCTGTCCTGGCTGCTGGACAGGATGAAGCGTTGTCGCGGGTTGAACTCGTGACGGAAGCTCATGCACATCAGTGCGTTCAGTTCGGCGTTGGGCGACAGGGCCAGCAGGCGTCCCAGGCCGATCAGGTCCAGGTGCGCCTCGGCGTGCTGCGAGGCCGGGTTGCCGAAGTAGGTGGGCAGATTGTCCATGCGCGCGGCGCGGGTGTTCTCCCAGCTCGAGTCGGTGAGCAATACCTCCACTCCGGCGTTCTGCAGGCCGGTGCCGATGGCTCGGGCGACCGGGTTGGCGCCGATGATCAGGAATCCGGTAGGCTCCGGCTCGGCCACCTTCAGCAGGCGCGCCAGCGGCCGCGCCGTGGCGCTCTGCAGGATCACGGTGCCGATGATCACCAGGAAGGTCAGCGGCACGAGCACGCCGGCCTGGGCGTGGCCGGCCTCCTGCAGGCGGATGGCGAAGATCGCCGAGACTGCCGCGGCAACGATGCCCCGTGGCGCAATCCAGCTCAGCAGCGCCCGCTCGCGCCAGTTCAGCGAGGAGCCGGCGGTGGCGATCACGACGTTCAGTGGCCGCGCAACGAACTGGATCAACGCCAGCACCAGCAGGGCGATCGGTCCCAGGCCGAGCAGGGCCGGCAGGTCCAGGCGAGCGGCAAGCAGCACGAACAGGCCGGAAATCAGCAGGACGCTGAGGTTCTCCTTGAAGTGCAGGATGTGCCGCACATCGACGCCCTGCATGTTGGCCATGCGCAGGCCCATCACCGTGACGGCGAGCAGGCCCGATTCGGACATCACGGTGTTGGACAGCACGAACACGCCGAGGACGACCGACAGGGACGCCAGGTTGTGCAGGTAGTCCGGCAGCCAGTGGCGGCGCAGCGCGACCCCCAGCGCCTGGCCGCCGAGCAGGCCGAAGAGGATGCCGCAGCCGATCACGCTGATGAAGGTCAGCAGGCTGTCCGTCCAGCCCGAGCCTGCGTCGCTGGCGGCGATGAAGGTGTAGACCACCACGGCGAGGATGGCGCCGATGGGATCGATGACGATGCCTTCCCAGCGCAGGATGTTGGCGATGGTGGCGTTGGGGCGCACCACGCGCAGCATCGGCACGATCACCGTGGGGCCGGTGACCAGGGTCAGGGTGCCGAACAGCAGCGCCATTTCCCAGGTGAAGTCCAGCAGGTAGTGGGTCGCCAGGGCGATCACGCCCCAGGTGACCAGCGCACCGATGGTCACCATGCGGCGCACCACGGTGCCGATTTCCTTCCACTCGTCCAGGTGCAGCGTCAGGCTGCCCTCGAACAGCACCAGCGCTACCGCCAGGGAGACCACGGGAAACAACAGCGGTCCGAACAGGGCTTCGGGTGACAGTACGTGCAGGACCGGGCCGACCAGGATGCCGCTCAACAGCAGGAAGAGAATGGCCGGCAGGCGCAGGCGCCAGGCCAGCCATTGGCTGAGGAGCGCGGCGATGCCGATGCCGGCGAAGGCGTAGTAGGTGCTATGTTCGTCCATGGACTGTCCGGGGGTTGTGCAGGAGTGGTGAGGGGACGGTGTCTATGAAAGACTACTGGCGACACATTGTCCTTTGCCATGGCTACAGATGACTCCGGTTCCGCATTTCCTGATCGATCGCTTTCTCGATGCCCTCTGGCTGGAGAAGGGCCTTTCCGACAACACCCGCAGTGCCTATGGCAGCGACCTTGCGCTGTTCAATGGCTGGCTCGACGAGCGCAGTGTCGCGCTGGAGTCCGCCGGCCGCGATGTGATCCTCGATCACCTGGCCTGGCGTCTGGGGGAGGGCTACAAGGCACGCTCCACGGCGCGATTCCTGTCCGGATTGCGCGGCTTCTACCGCTACTGCCTGCGCGAAGGGCTGATTGCCGAGGACCCGACCCTGCTGGTGGAGTTGCCGCAATTGGGCAAGCCGCTGCCCAAGTCGCTATCCGAGTCGGATGTGGAGGCGCTGCTGGCGGCGCCGGAAACGGATGATCCGCTCGGCCTGCGCGACCGCACCATGCTCGAGGTGCTCTACGCTTGCGGGCTGCGGGTGAGCGAGTTGGTCGGGCTGACCCTGGAGCAGGTGAATCTGCGCCAGGGCGTGGTCCGTGTGCTCGGCAAGGGCAGCAAGGAACGCCTGGTGCCGCTGGGCGAAGAGGCGATCCGCTGGATCGAGCGCTACGTGCGCGAGGCCCGTGGCGACCTGCTGGCGGGGCGGCCGAGCGATGTGCTGTTTCCCAGCCTGCGCGGCGAGCAGATGACCCGCCAGACCTTCTGGCACCGCATCAAGCTCCACGCGAAAGTGGCCGGCATTGGCAAGAGCCTGTCGCCACACACACTGCGCCACGCCTTCGCCACTCATCTGCTCAACCACGGCGCCGACCTGCGCGTGGTACAGATGCTGTTGGGCCACAGCGATCTCTCCACGACGCAGATCTACACGCACATCGCACGTGCCCGCCTGCAGGACCTGCACGCCCAGCACCATCCGCGTGGGTGAGCGGGGTGAGCGGGGGCTCTTGCAACGCATGCGTTGCCCCGCGAACGACCGGCCATGGATGGCCGGGCCGGGGCTGAACTTGGGCAGGTTGTCTCGACAGGGATGTCTACACCTTGTTCGATCTTTGCACCGAGAGCTTCAACCACTACTCCCGCCGAAGCTTCCGGGTTGCGCGGTTCGCGAGCAAGCTCGCTCCTACAGAAGAACCGCCGAAGCTTCCCGCTACAGCCTTTGGCTCGGCCTTGCCGGCCCGGTGTGATAGTCTTCGCCGACTGACATCAGGAGCTTTCCATGCGTTTGTCCCGACTTCTGACTGCCGCGGCCCTCGGCCTCGTCAGCACCCTCGCACTGGCCGCCGAGCCGGACCAGGCGATCCGCGCCACCCTGCAGTCCCTGCAGCCTGACCTGCCCATCGAGAACATCACCAAGGGCCCCCTGGAAGGCATCTACCAGGTGCAGCTCAAGGGCGGTCGTGTGCTCTATGCCAGCGCTGACGGCCAGTTCGTCGTCCAGGGCAACATCTACCAGGTGAAGGACGGCAAGCCGACCAACCTGACCGAAAAGGCCGAGAGCGCCGGTGTGGCCAAGACCATCAACGCCATTCCCGCCAAGGACATGGTGGTGTTCCCCGCCAAGGGCGAGACCAAGGCGCACATCACCGTCTTCACCGACACCACCTGTCCATATTGCCAGAAGATGCACGCCGAGGTGCCGGAGCTGCAGAAGCGCGGCATCGAAGTACGCTACCTGGCCTTCCCGCGCCAGGGCCCGAACTCGCCGGGTGACCAGCAGCTGCAGGCCGTGTGGTGCTCCAAGGACCGCCAGGCCGCGATGACCGACATGTTCCATGAGAAGGAAGTGAAGGCCGCCAAGTGCGAAAACCCGGTGGATGCGCAGTTCGCCCTGGGCCAGATGGTCGGCGTGCAAGGCACCCCGGCAGTGATCCTCGCCGACGGCACCATGCTGCCGGGCTACCAGCCGGCCGGCCAGATCGCCAAGCTGGCGCTGGAAGCCAAGTAAGCCGCGGCTTGCGCGCCGATTGACTAATACGGAACCGCTTCGTAATGTTCGGTTCCTTTTGACTAGCGAACAGGCACCTCGCCTGTTCTGACTTGGTGCCTGCTGCCGTGCCCGCCTCGTTGCGGGCATCGGCGCGTCAGGTGCCCCGATGCTGTAATCATGGGGAGTTTCAGCGTGAATCCGGTGAAAGTGGGAATCTGTGGGTTGGGGACCGTCGGTGGCGGTACCTTCAATGTACTCAAACGCAACGCCGAGGAGATTGCCCGCCGTGCCGGGCGTGGTATCGAGGTTGCGCAGATTGCCGCCCGTCGCCCCAATCCGAAGTGTGATACCGGCAGTACCCCCATTACTGCCGACATCTTCGAGGTGGCGAACAACCCGGAAATCGACGTGGTCATCGAGCTGATCGGTGGCTACACCCTGGCTCACGAGCTGGTGCTCAAGGCCATCGAGAACGGCAAGCACGTAGTCACCGCGAACAAGGCGCTGATCGCCGTGCACGGCAACGAGATCTTCGCCAAGGCCCGCGAGAAGGGCGTCATCGTCGCCTTCGAAGCCGCCGTGGCCGGTGGCATCCCGGTGATCAAGGCGATCCGCGAGGGCCTGGCCGCCAACCGCATCAACTGGCTGGCCGGCATCATCAACGGCACCGGCAACTTCATCCTCACCGAGATGCGCGAGAAGGGCCGCGCCTTTGCCGACGTGCTCAAGGAAGCGCAGGCGCTGGGCTACGCCGAAGCCGACCCGACCTTCGACGTGGAAGGCATCGATGCCGCGCACAAGCTGACCATCCTGGCGTCCATCGCCTTCGGCATCCCGCTGCAGTTCGACAAGGCCTACACCGAAGGCATCACCCAGCTGACCACTGCCGACGTGAACTACGCCGAGGCGCTGGGTTATCGCATCAAGCACCTGGGCGTCGCTCGCCGCACCGATAAAGGTATCGAGCTGCGCGTGCACCCGACCCTGATCCCGGCCGACCGCCTGATCGCCAACGTCAACGGCGTGATGAACGCGGTCATGGTCAACGGCGATGCCGCGGGTTCCACGCTGTTCTACGGCGCTGGCGCCGGCATGGAGCCCACCGCTTCCTCGGTGGTCGCCGACCTGGTGGACGTGGTTCGCGCCACGACCGCCGACCCGGAGAACCGCGTGCCGCACCTGGCCTTCCAGCCGGACTCGCTCTCCGACCACCCGATCCTGCCGATCGACGCCTGCGAAAGCGCCTACTACCTGCGCATCCAGGCCAAGGACCATCCGGGCGTACTGGCCCAGGTGGCGACCATCCTCTCCGAGCGCGGCATCAACATCGAATCGATCATGCAGATGGAAGTCGAAGAGCATGACGGTCTGGTGCCGATGATCCTGGTTACCCACCGCGTGCTCGAGTCCCGCATCATCGAAGCCATCGCCGCGCTGGAAGCGCTGGATGACGTCGTCGGCAATGTCGTACGCATCCGCGTCGAACAACTGAACTGAATCGAACGCGGCGGCGCCTGCGCGCCGCCGCCAACCCGAAGGTTTCACACCATGCGTTACATCAGTACCCGCGGCCAGGCGCCCGCGCTGAACTTCGAAGACGTGCTGCTGGCTGGCCTGGCCAGCGACGGCGGCCTCTACGTGCCGGAAAACCTGCCGCGCTTCACCGTCGAAGAGATCGCCTCCTGGGCCGGCCTGCCTTACCACGAGCTGGCCTTCCGCGTGATGCGCCCGTTCGTTGCCGGCAGCATCAGCGACGCCGACTTCAAGAAGATCCTCGAAGAGACCTACGGCGTCTTCGCCCACAACGCCGTGGCGCCGCTGCGCCAGTTGAACGGCAACGAGTGGGTGCTGGAGCTGTTCCACGGCCCGACCCTGGCCTTCAAGGACTTCGCCCTGCAACTGCTCGGCCGCCTGCTCGACCATGTGCTGACCAAGCGCGGCGAGCGCGTGGTGATCATGGGCGCCACCTCCGGCGACACCGGCTCGGCCGCCATCGAAGGCTGCAAGGCCTGCGAGAACGTCGACATCTTCATCATGCACCCGCACAACCGTGTGTCCGAGGTGCAGCGCCGTCAGATGACCACCATCCTCGGCGAGAACATCCACAACATCGCCATCGAAGGCAACTTCGACGACTGCCAGGAAATGGTCAAGGCCAGCTTCGCCGACCAGGGCTTCCTGAAGGGTACCCGCCTGGTGGCGGTGAACTCGATCAACTGGGCGCGGATCATGGCCCAGATCGTCTACTACTTCCACGCCGCCATCCAGCTTGGCGCCCCGGCCCGTTCCGTGGCCTTCTCGGTGCCCACCGGCAACTTCGGCGACATCTTCGCCGGCTACCTGGCGCGCAACATGGGCCTGCCGGTCAGCCAACTGATAGTCGCGACCAACCGCAACGATATCCTGCATCGCTTCATGTCCGGCAACCGCTACGACAAGGACACCCTGCACGCGTCGCTGTCGCCGTCGATGGACATCATGGTCTCGTCCAACTTCGAGCGCCTGCTGTTCGACCTGCACGGCCGCAACGGCAAGGCCGTCGCCGAACTGATGGACAACTTCAAGGCCACCGGCAAGCTGGCCGTCGAGGATGACCGCTGGACCGAAGCCCGCCGCCTGTTCGATTCGCTGGCGGTCAGCGACGAGGAAACTTGCGAGACCATCGCCCAGGTCTACGCCGAATGTGGCGAACTGCTGGACCCGCACACCGCCATCGGCGTGCGCGCCGCCCGCGAATGCCGCCGCAGCCTGGCCGTGCCCATGGTCACGCTGGGCACCGCGCATCCGGTCAAGTTCCCGGAGGCCGTGGAAAAGGCGGGTATCGAGGCCGTTCCGGCGCTGCCGGCGCACCTGACCGACCTGTTCCAGCGTGAAGAGCGTTGCACGGTGCTGCCCAACGAACTGGCCAAGGTCCAGGCCTTCGTCAGCGCCCACGGCAACCGCGGCAAGCCGCTCTAAGGCGCGCTCAGCTGTCCGAACAAGCCCGCCTCTTGGCGGGCTTTTTCATGCCCGAGATTCAGGGGTGTGAAACATCGCGTCATGACCAACGGTACTGAAACCGGCGAACTTTATCGCCGATCGTGCGGTCTTTTCCCTGTGTTTTTCATTTCGCAACAAGGAGATACGCATGGACCGGCTGAGCGCCCTGCTGACCGAGACCTTCGCTCCCTACGCTCCCTCCCTGGGCCCGGCACGCCCCGACGGCGGCCGTATTCTGACCCTCACCAACGACGATGGAGACGTGGTGCTGCGGCGTGTCATCGAAGGCCAGCACCTGGCCGACCATGGGCAGAGCGAGGAGGCGGTGCAGACCATCCGCCGCGACCTGCTGATCTCCGAAGGCCGCATGGAGGACGATGTCGTCTCCCAGTTGCGCCAGCGTGCGCAGGTGCTGAGCTACGGCACCTGACCCGCCCTCGCAACGAAAACGCCGCCCAGTGGGCGGCGTTTTCGTTTGCGCGGCACGGTCTAGAGTTTGCCCAGGTATTTCAGGCGCGAGCGGATGCCGCCGGTGGTGCGCCCGTGTTCGCGGGCGATGGCGGCCACGGTTTCGCCGGCCTCGAAACGCCGCAGCAGTACTTGCTCCTCCTCCGCCTGCCACGGCTTGCCGGCCTGCTGCGGCAGGGCGCGCGGCCTGGGGGCGGGCGTCTCCAGCGCGTGGATGGCGTGGAAGAGAGCACGGATCACTTCCGGTGCCTGGCAGGGGTCGTCGACGGCCAGGGGCTGGTCGTGGCGCGGGTCGATGCCGTGGGCGAGCTTGCGCAGCAGGGTGAGGGATTCGCTGAGATGGTCGGCATTCATGGCAGCTCTCCAGGTGGAATTTCTCCGATGCTTGGGGAACCACGATCGATTGTCTGTCAGATGCAGCGGGGGATGCGGTTGAAATGGCGGAGCCGCTGTAGGAGGGGAGGTTGCTCGTGAACAGATTTCCCCTCAGCGCCATTCCTGGGACGTTCGCGAACAGGCTCGCTCCTACAGCCGCTCTGATCGTGCGCAAAAAAACGGCCCCGAAGGGCCGTTTTCATGGCAGCGGAAAGGATCAGCCGCCCAGATACGCGTCGCGCACCTTGGGGTTGACCAGCAGGTTGGCGCCGGTGTCCTGCATGACGATGCGGCCATTCTCCAGCACATAGCCACGGTCGGCGAGCTTGAGCGCCTGGTTGGCGTTCTGCTCGACGAGGAAGACGGTCACGCCTTCCTGGCGCAGCTGTTCGACGATGTCGAAGATCTGCTGGATGATGATCGGCGCCAGGCCCAGCGATGGCTCGTCGAGCAGCAGCAGCTTGGGCTTGCTCATCAGCGCACGGCCGATGGCGAGCATCTGCTGTTCGCCGCCGGACATGGTGCCGCCGCGCTGGTTGAAGCGTTCCTTCAGGCGCGGGAAGAGCGCCAGGACCTTGTCCATCTGCTCCTGGTAATCACCCTTGCTGGTGAAGAAACCGCCCATGGCCAGGTTCTCCTCCACGGTCAGGCGGGCGAACACGCGACGGCCTTCCGGCACGACGGCGATGCTCTTGCGCATGATCACGGAGGATTCCTTGCCGACCAGCTCTTCGCCCATGTAGGTGATGCTGCCCGAGGCCGCGCGCGGCGAGCCGCACAGGGTCATCAGCAGGGTCGACTTGCCGGCGCCGTTGGCGCCGATCAGGGTGACGATCTCGCCCTGCTGGACTTCCATGCTGACGTCGTGCAGCGCCTGGATCTTGCCGTAGAAGGTGGAAACCTTGTCGAACTTCAGCATGACTCAGGCCTCCCCCAGATAGGCTTTGATCACATCCGGGTTGCCGCGGATCTCTTCCGGGGTGCCGTCGGCCAGGGGCGTGCCCTGGTTGATCACGTAGATATGGTCGGAAATGCTCATCACCAGCTTCATGTCGTGCTCGATGAGCAGTACGGTCACGCCGTGCTCGGAGCGCAACATGGCGATCAGCGCCTTGAGGTCCTCGGTTTCCCGCGGGTTCAGGCCGGCCGCCGGCTCGTCCAGCATCAGTAGCTGCGGACGGGTCATCATGCAGCGGGCAATCTCCAGGCGGCGTTGCTGGCCGTAGGCCAGGGTGCCCGCCGGGCGGTTGGCGATGTCCTTGAGGTTGACGATTTCCAGCCAGTGCGAGGCGTAGTCCAGGGCCTCGGCTTCCGCGCGGCGGAAGGCCGGGGTCTTGAGCAGGCCGGCAAGGAAGTTGGTGTTGATGTGCCGGTGTTGCGCCACCAGCAGGTTCTCCACCGCGGTCATCTCCTTGAACAGGCGCACGTTCTGGAAGGTCCGCACCACGCCCTTGTGGGCGATCTTGTGGCCCGGCAGGCCCTGGATGGGCTCGCCGCGCAGCAGGATTTCGCCGCCGGTGGGCGCGTAGAAGCCGGTCAGGCAGTTGAACACGGTGGTCTTGCCGGCGCCGTTGGGGCCGATCATCGAGATCACCTGTTTTTCCTGGACCTTCAGGGCCACGTTATTGACGGCCAGCAACCCGCCGAAGCGCATGGTGAGGCCGGCTACTTCAAGAATCGGTCGGCTCATTTTCGCAACTCCAGGTGCGGGCGCTGCATGGGCAGGAGCCCCTGCGGACGCCAGATCATCATCAGCACCATGAGGGCGCCGAACATCAGCATGCGGTACTCGCTGAACTCACGCATCAGTTCGGGCAGCAGGATCATCACCACGGCGGCCAGGATGACGCCGAGCTGGGAACCCATGCCACCCAGCACCACGATGGCGAGGATGATGGCCGATTCGATGAAGGTGAAGGACTCCGGTGTGACCAGGCCCTGGCGTGCGGCGAAGAAGCTGCCGGCGAAACCGGCGAAGCAGGCGCCGAGTGTGAAGGCGGAGAGCTTGATCAGCGTCGGGTTCAGGCCCAGTGCGCGGCAGGCGATCTCGTCTTCGCGCAGGGCTTCCCAGGCGCGGCCCAGGGGCATGCGCAGCAGACGGTTGATCACGAACAGTACCAGCAGCACCAGCAGCAGAGCGACCAGGTAGAGGAACACGACCTTGTAGTTCGAGTTGTAGGCGATGCCGAAGAACTCGTGGAAGGTCTGCATCCCCTCGGGGGCGCGGCGCTCGAAGGTGAGGCCGAACAGGGTCGGCTTCTCGATGTTGCTGATGCCGTTGGGGCCACCGGTGAGCCAGGTCATGTTGCGCAGCAGGATGCGGATGATCTCGCCGAAGCCCAGGGTCACGATGGCGAGGTAGTCACCGCGCAATCGGAGCACCGGGAAGCCGAGGATGAAGCCGAAGAACGCGGCCATCAGGCCGGCAATCGGCAGGCACACCCAGAAGCCCAGGCCATAGTAGTGCGACAGCAGCGCGTAGCTGTAGGCGCCCACGGCGTAGAAGCCGACGTAGCCCAGATCGAGCAGGCCGGCCAGGCCCACCACGATGTTCAGGCCCAGGCCCAGCAGCACATAGATCAGGATCAGGGTGGCGATGTCCACCGCGCCGCGCGAGCCGAAGAACGGCCAGGCGAGGGCGATCAGGATCAGCACCATGATGATCTTGCGTTGCACGGAGGCGTGGGTCAGGCGTTCGGCCAGCTTGGTGTGAGGGTGCGACAGCGCCTGTTTCACGCTGCCGCCGAAGGCGAAGCGGTCACGCACCAGTTGCCAGACGAACATCAGCACGGCGCAGGCGGCGATGGTCCACAGGCGCGCGGGGCTGACGTTTTCCAGTTGCAGGCCGATGCCGATCACGCTGAGCTTCACGCCCAGCACCGGATAGGCGACGGCCATCACCAGCAGGGCGCTGAAGAATGCGGTCTTGAGTTTCTGGCTCATACCTTTTCCACCTCCGGGCGACCGAGCAGGCCAGTGGGGCGGAAGAGCAGCACGAGCACCAGCAGCGTGAACGCCACCACGTCCTTGTACTGGTCACCGAACACGTCGGCGCCGAAGGCTTCGGCAACGCCCAGCACCAGGCCGCCGAGCATGGCGCCCGGAATGCTGCCGATGCCGCCCAGCACCGCGGCGGTGAACGCCTTGATGCCGGCGAGGAAGCCGATATGCGGGTTGATCACGCCATACTGCAGACCCAGCAGCACCGCGGCCACGGCGGCCAGGGTGGCACCGATGACGAAGGTCAGGGCGATGATGTTGTTGGTGTTGATGCCCAGCAGGTTGGCCATCTTCAGGTCTTCTGCACAGGCGCGGCAGGCGCGGCCCAGGCGGGAGCGGGAGATGAACATGGACAGCCCGTACATGGTCAGCAGGGTGATGATGAAGATCAGCACCTGCATGTACGAAATGGTCACGCCGGTCATCTCGTCCGCGCCGATGATGAAGTTGCCCGGCAGCAGGTTGGGGATGGCCTTGTCCTTCGAATCCTGGGCCAGCAGGACCTCGTTCTGCAGGAAGATCGACATGCCGATCGCGGAGATCAGCGGAATCAGCCGGTTGCTTCCACGCAGGGGCCGATAGGCGATCCGTTCGATGCTGTAGCCGTAGGCGCTGGTGACGATGATCGCCGCGGCGAAGGTGCAGATGATGACGACAGGAAGACTCACGATTCCCATCATCGCCAGCCCCGTGATCACGATGAAGGCTACGTACGAGCCAATCATGTACACCTCGCCATGGGCGAAGTTGATCATGCCGATGATGCCGTAGACCATGGTGTAGCCGATGGCGATCAGGGCATAGGTGCTGCCGACGGTGAGGCCGTTGATCAGCTGTTGCAGGTAGTGATAGAGCTCAGGCATTACCTAACTCCTCGGGCGTCGCGTGAAGCGGCGCTTGTGGCGCGACGGACCCCCGGAATACTCGGATAAACAAAGCCCACTGCGGCTGCAGTGGGCTTTGTGTGGCGGCGGGTGGCTTACTTGGCTTCGGTCTTGGTGCCGTCCTTGTGCCACTGGTAGACCACGAAGTTGAAGTTCTTCAGGTCGCCCTTCTCGTCGAAGGCCAGGGTACCGGTCGGAGTCTCGAAGTTGTTGGAGCGCAGCGCTGCTGCCACCTTGTCGGTCTCTTCGCCACCGGCTTTCTTGATGCCTTCGGCGATGACCTGGACGGCCGCGTAGGCCGGGAACACGAACGGACCGCTCGGGTCTTCGTTCTTGGCCTTGAAGGCGTCAACCAGGGCCTGGTTCTTCGGATCCTGGTCGAAGGACTTCGGCAGGGTCACGTACAGGCCTTCGGAAGCCGGGCCGGCGATGGCGGAGATTTCTTTGTTACCCACGCCTTCCGGGCCCATGAAGCCGACTTTCAGGCCTTTCTCGGAAGCCTGGCGCAGGATCAGGCCCAGCTCCGGGTGGTAGCCGCCGTAGTAGACGAAGTCGACCTTGGCCTGCTTGAGCTTGGCGATCATCGCGGAAAAGTCCTTGTCGCCGGCGTTGATGCCTTCGAACAGGGCG
This sequence comes from Pseudomonas sp. DP-17, assembly GCF_022380625.1. Lineage (NCBI taxonomy): Bacteria > Pseudomonadati > Pseudomonadota > Gammaproteobacteria > Pseudomonadales > Pseudomonadaceae > Pseudomonas > Pseudomonas sp. DP-17. The sequence goes on along the minus strand of NZ_JAKSXG010000001.1, from coordinate 781,663 downwards.
ACCTTGACGCCAGCGTCTTCCAGGGTCTTCTTCACGGCAGTGGCGATGCCTTCGCCGTACTGCTGCTTGTCGTGGATCACGGCCACGGTCTTGGGCTTGATGTGCTCGGCGATGAACTTGCCGGCGGTCGGGCCCTGCAGGCTGTCCAGACCGATGGTGCGGAAGATCAGCTTGTAGCCGCGGGAGGTGATGTCCGGGCTGGTGGAGGCGGCGGTGATCATCAGCACGCCTTCGTCTTCGTAGATGTCCGAAGCCGGTTGAGTGGAGCTGGAGCACAGGTGGCCAACGACGAACTTCACGCCATCGTTGACGATCTTGTTGGCAACGGCCACGGCTTGTTTCGGATCGCAAGCGTCGTCGTAGACCACGCCTTCGAGTTGCTTGCCATCGACGCCGCCAGCCTTGTTGATCTGCTCAATGGCCATCTTGGCGCCAATGAACTGCATCTCCCCATACTGGGCGACCGCGCCGGTCACAGGGCCCGCCAGAGCGATCTTGATGGTGTCCGCGGCCATGGAGAAGCTGGCAACGCCGGCCAGGGCCATGGCGGTGAACAGCTGGGAAAGACGCTGAGTACCCTTTTTCATAGTGCTCCACTCTTCTTGTGTTTTCGTTTTTGTAGTCCTGGTTGCCGAAGGCTTCAGGACCGGGATTGCCCCGGACAGACCCACCGGCAACTGTACCGGTACAGTGTAGAGTGCCGCCGGACCGCTTGAAAAGCAGGGGGCGGGCAGCCGATTGTGGGCATGTCGCAAGATTGACACAAACGTACAGAAAAACGGCGCTGTCTGACTTTTCCCCGTGGGTTTCCATCATCAGCGAAAACGTCGTCCGAACCTTGCCTGGCGTGGTCCCGGCGCTATCATTGCGCCGTTCGTTTACCAGGTGAGATCCATGACTGAAGAAGCTAGCACCCTCTATGCCAAGTTGCTTGGCGAAACCGCGAAGATTTCCTGGCAGGAGCTCGCGCCTTTCTTCGCACGCGGCAACCTGCTCAAGGTCGCGGGTTCCGCTGACCTGGTGGAGGTCGCGATGGGCGTGGCCGAGGACGACAAGGCGAAGGTCGCCGCCTGGCTGGCCGGTGGTGATCTGCACAGGGTTGACGAGAAACTGGCGCAGGACTTCCACGACCGCGATCCGGAACTCTGGGCGGTGGTGGTCGCACCCTGGGTGCTGGTGCAAGAAAGAGTTCGAAAAGAGTCTCTGCACTGACCCGGGGCGATTTCCAATTCGCAAAGGCCGGCTAGACTGTCGGGATTCCATAGAAGGAGATTCGCCATGTTCGAACCGGGCCATCTGCATCTTCAGTCTCTGCCGGGGCTGGGGCAGCAGGAGATCGACGCTCACATCAACTATGAAGTCCGCAAGGATGTGGAAAAAGGCACCATTGTCCACTTCGTCATGAAGGGCGAGATCGACGGTAATGCCTTTACCGAAGAATGGGACATGCCCAAGGAGCAGGCTTTCAACTTTGCCAGCGATGCCACCCGCATCGCGCAGAAGCATGGCCTGCACCCGCGGTTCGGCTCGATGGTGCGCAACCACAAGGAGTACGACGCGATGTTCGAGGACATCCGTCAGAAGCTCGGCACCAACCCTGGCGACCCGATCGACCTGGACAAGGTGATCCACGGCGACTCGTAAATCACGTATTCGACAAAAAGCCCGGCCATGCGCCGGGCTTTTTTTGTTGCTGGCTAGTGGCTCACCCAGCGCTGCCGCGCCCAGGCGCTCAGGCTGTCGACGCACAGCACCAGGAGCAGCATGGCAAGGATAACCGTGGCCGCCTGGGCCTGCTGGAACAGGCTGAGGCTGAAATACAGCATCTGCCCCAGGCCTCCGGCACCGACGAAGCCGAGCACGCTGGCCATGCGGATATTGTTCTCCCAGCGATAGAGCACGTACGCCACCAACTGCGGCCAGACCGCCGGCAGGGTGCCGTAGGCGAAGGCGGCGACGCGTCCGCCACCGGCCAGGCGTACGGCTTCGGCCGGGGCGGTCGGGGTGTTCTCCAACGCTTCGGCGAACAGCCGGCCGAGCACTCCGCCGGTATGCAGAGCGAGGGCCAGCGTGCCGGCATTCGGCCCGAGCCCGGCGGCCAGCACCATCAGCGCGCCCCAGACCAGCTCCGGCACCGCGCGCAGGGCATTGAGCAGCAGCCGTGACAGGCTCTGCGCTATGCGCCCGAAGCGCCCCGCCGCCGGCAGCGCCAGTAGCATGCCCAGCAGCGCCGCCAGCAGGGTGCCGATGGCGGACATGGCCAGGGTTTCCAGGGCGCCGCTACCGACTGCCGCGACATGCGGGGCGCTCAGGTCCGGCGAAAGGAAGTCGCGACCGTAATCGAGCATCTGGCCGAGGCCGCGTGCGTCGAACAGCCCGCCGGTGTCCATTTCCAGGTAGGCGAATGACGCGCCGATGGCGAGCAGGATCAGCAGCAGCCAGCCCAGGGTACGCAACAGGCCGGTCATTCGAGCCTCCCGCGCAGGAAGCGGCTGAGCAGGTCAGCGCCCAGCACCAGTAGCAGGAAAGTCAGCAGAATGCTTGCCACCTCGCCGCCGGCGAACATGCGCAGCGACAGGTCGATCTGCTGGCCGAGGCCGCCGGCGCCGACGAAGCCCATCACCACCGAGGCGCGAATCGCGCACTCCCAGCGGTAGACGGTATAGGAGATCAGTTCCGCCGCCGCCGAGGGCAGCACGCCGTAGGCGAAGGCCTGCAGCCGCGAACTGCCGCCCAGCAGCAGGGCGCGGGTCGGTCGCGGGTCCACCGATTCGAAGATTTCCGCGTAGACCTTGCCGAGCATGCCGCCGTAGGTGATGGCGATGGCCAGCACGCCGGCGGTGGGGCCCAGGCCCACGGCGCGGACGAACAGCAGTGCCCAGACGATTTCCGGCACGCTGCGCAGCACGATCAGCAGGCCGCGCACCGGCCAGCGCAGGGCGCGTGCCCACCAGGCTGGCAGTCCGCCGCGGGGCAGGGCGGAGAGCGACAGCGCACGGGTGGCCAGCAGCGAGGCGGGGAAGGCGATCAGCCAGGCCAGCGCCATGCCGGCGGTGGCGATGGCCAGGGTTTCCAGGGTGGCGCGGCCGAGCAGGGCGATGAATGCCTCGTCGTGGGCCGGCGGCCAGAAACCGCCGAGGAAGTTGGCCATGGTCCGCGCGTTGTCGCCGCTGAACAGACCGGCGATATCCAGCTCGGACAGACGCAGGCCCGGCCACAACAAGGCCAGGGCGAGCAGGGTAAGCAGCAGGCGGGTTAGCGCCGCAGGGTCGCGGGGCGGACTTTTCGACAGCGCAGGGTTCAGCATCGTGGAATCTGCACCACCACCGGTTTGCCCACCGGCGAGGAGGCATCCTGCTGGCCGAGCTGTTCATTGGCGTAGAGGCCGCGCAGGTCCTCGGGAGAGACGTTCTCCGCCGCCTTGTCGAAGGCGATCCTGCCGTCGCGCACGCCGACGATGCGTGGGAAGTGCTCCAGCGCCAGGTCCACTGCATGCAGGCTGGCGATCAGCGTCACGCCACGGTTCTGCGCTTCGCGGGTGAGCACGCCCAGGGTGTGGCCGGCGAGCACCGGGTCCATGGCCGAGACCGGTTCATCCGCCAGCAGCACCTCGGCCTGCTGGTACAGCGCGCGGGCGATGCCGACGCGTTGCAGCTGGCCGCCGGAAAGCTGGTCGCAGCGCTCGAACAGCTTGTCGCCCAGGTCCAGGCGTTGCAGCTCGCTGCGCGCGCCGGCGCTGTCGACGGGGTAGAGCAGGCTGGCCAGGCTTTTCCACAGCGGCCACTGGCCGAGACGGCCGGCGAGCACGGCGGTGACCACCCGCTGGCGCGGTGGCAGCGGCGGAGCCTGGTGCACCAGGGCGATGCGCGAACGCAGGCGCTGGCGTGCGGAGCCGCTCAGCGCCCAGGGCTGGGTGCCGAGCAGGTCGAAGCTGCCGGAAGCGGGTTTCAGTGCGGTGGCGAGGATGCGCAGCAAGGTCGTCTTGCCGGCGCCCGACGGGCCGATGATCGCCACCCGTTCACCGGCAGCGACGCTGAGGTCGATGCCGGCGAGCGAGCGCTGGCCGTTGGCGTGGATGTGCTCCACGCCGGTCAGTTTCAGCGTCACTTCAGGAGGCCGGCGGCGCGCGCCGATTCCTCGATGCCCTTGTAGTTGTCAGGCTGGGTTTCGATGAAGCGGCTGGCCGCCTGCAGGTCGAGGATTTCCTTGTCGCGCGGTTTGCTCGGGTCGAGGGCGAGGAAGGCCTTCTTGATCTTCTCGGCCAGGGCCGGATCGAGGTTGCCCCGCACGGTCCAGTTGTAGTCGTAGTAGGTCGGGGTGGTGGCGAAGACCTTCACCTTGTTGGTGTCGACCTTGCCGCTGTCCACCAGCTTCTGCCAGACGGAGGCGTTCAGCACGCCAGCGTCGACCTTGCCGGCCTGGACCCAGGCGACGGTGGCGTCGTGGGCGCCGGAGTAGGCCACGCGGGAGAAGAACTGCTCGGGCACCACGCCGTCCTTCTGCATGAAGTAGCGCGGCATCAGGCTCCCGGAAGTGGACGACACGGAACCGAAGGCGAAGGTCTTGCCCTTGAGGTCCTGGATCGATTTCACCTTCGGGTCGGCGGTGATGAATTTGCTGGTGAACTGCTGATCCTGCTCGCGCTGTACCAGCGGGATGGCATTTCCGGTCTTCAGCCGTGCCTGGACGAAGGTGAAACCGCCCAGCCAGGCCATGTCCAGGCGATCCGAAGCCAGGGCCTCGACCACGCCGGCATAGTCGGACACCGGGATGAACTTCACCGGCATGCCCAGCTGTTCTTCCAGATAGGCGCCCAGCGGCTTGAACTTGCGCAGCAGCTCGGTGGGGGCTTCATCGGGAATGGCCGAGACTTTCAGTTCCTTCGGGGTGTCGGCGTGGGTGAAAACGGCGGACAGGGACAGGGCAAAACCGGCGGCGAGCGCCAGGGAGCGTTTCAGCATGGGGAGAGTTCTCCGGTTCAATGGCGGAAAAAACTCCGGGATTATAGTGGCGGCGCGCTTGTTTGGCAGCCGTCCCGCCAGCGAAAGCAATGCCGGCCGGTCAACTTCTCGCCTGCTAGAATGCCGCTCCCCGTGCCCGTCCTGCTGTCGAACTGGAGATCATCCCATGTCGTCCCCTTTGCCATCCCTCGCTTTTGCCGGTCTCGGTTTGATGGGGGTACCCATGACGCGCCGCCTGCTTGCCGCCGGCTACCCACTGTCCGTATGGAACCGCTCCGCCGGCAAGCGTGAGCTGCTGGCCGCTGAAGGTGCCCAGGCTGTGGAAACGCCCGCACAGCTGTGCGCCGACGCCGAGGTGGTGATGCTCTGCCTGGCCGATACCGCCGCCGTGCGCGAAGTGGTGTTCGGCGCGGGCGGCATCGTCGAGAGCGGCCGCGCCGGACAGGTGCTGGTGGACTTCTCCAGCCTGGAGCCGGCCGCAACCCGCGAGATGGCCGCCGAGCTGGAAGCGCGTACCGGCATGCGCTGGATCGACGCGCCGGTTTCCGGCGGTACGCCGGGCGCCGAAGCCGGCACCCTGGCGATCATGGCCGGCGGTCGCGTCGAAGACATCGAGCGTGTGCGGCCGATCCTCGCCCACCTCGGCCAGCGCCTGACTCGCATGGGGGATGTCGGCGCGGGGCAGGTGACCAAGGTTTGCAACCAGATGATCGTTGCCTGCAACGCCCTGGTGATTGCCGAGGTGGTGGCGCTGGCGGAAAAGTCGGGCGTCGACGCCGGCCTGATCGCCCCGGCCCTGGCCGGCGGTTTCGCCGACTGCAAACCGCTGCAGATCCTTGCCCCGCAGATGGCCGAGAGTCGCTTCGAACCGGTGAAGTGGCACGTGCGCACACTGCTCAAGGACCTGGACACCGCCGTGAAGCTTTCCCGCGAAGAGGGTTCGGCCACGCCCATGAGCGGCCTTGCCGCGCAACTGATGCGCCTGCATGGCAGCCAGGGCAATCTCGAACGCGACCCGGCTACCCTGGTCGAGCAATACCGTCAAACGAAGGAATTCCCCGCATGAAGCTCTGCGCCAACCTGTCCCTGCTGTTCACCGAAGTTCCGCTGCTGCAGCGTATCGACGCCGCCGCCAAGGCCGGTTTCGAGGGCGTGGAGATCCAGTTCCCCTACGACGTCCCCGCGCAGGACCTGAAGGCCGCGCTGGACGAAGCCGGCCTGCCGCTGGTGCTGATCAACCTGCCGGCCGGTGACCTGATGCAGGGCGGTCCGGGCATCGCCGCCGTTCCGGAACGCGCAGCCGAATTCGAAGCCGCGTTGGCCAAGGCGCTGGACTATGCGCGCATCGTCAAGCCGCAGCACATCAACGTGCTGGCCGGCCGGCTGGTCGAGGGGCAGGAGCGCGAGGTCGCGCTGCAGACCCTCGCCGAGCGCCTGCGCGCCACCTGCGATGCCTTTGCCGGCAGCGGCACCGATGTGCTGATGGAAGCCATCAATTGCCACGACATGAAGGACTTCCTGCTCAATACCCCCGAGCACCTGCAGGACATGCTCGAGCGCGTGGCGCGGGAAAACCTGCGCGCGCAGCTGGACCTCTACCACATGGCGCGCATGGGCCTGGAGCTGGTGGATTGCATCTACGCACTGATGGGCCAGATCGGCCACGTGCAGTTCGCCGATTACCCCGAGCGCGGCGAACCGGGCTCGGGCGAGATGGAGTTCGAAGTGCCGCTGCAGGTGCTCGACGACGTGGGCTACGATGGCTGGCTGGGGGCCGAGTACCGTCCTACCGGCACCACCGCCGATTCCCTGCGCTGGCTGCCGCGCTGGCGCGCCGGCAAGTTCGACTTCTGATCCGGGACCACCGGCCTCAGGCCTGGTTGCGCAGCAGCGCCGGATCGCTGTCCTCGCGGTAGGCCTCGAGGAACTCCACCAGCGCGCTCAAGGGCAGGGGCCGGCTGAACAGGTAGCCCTGGGCCAGTTCGCAATGGTTATCGCGCAGAAAGGCCAGTTGCTGTGCGTGCTCCACGCCCTCGGCGATCACCTTCAGGTGCAGCTTCTGCGCCATGGCGATGATCGCCTGGGCAATCTCGCTGTCGCGGCGTGATTGCGGTACGTCACGGATGAAGGAGCGGTCCACCTTCAGCGCGTCCAGTGGCAACTGGCGCAGGTAGGACAGCGACGAGTAGCCGGTGCCGAAGTCGTCGATGGACAGGCTGACGCCCAGGTCGCGCAGACGGTTGAGCAGCGGGATGGCCTGGTTGATGTTGGACATCACGGCATTCTCGGTGACTTCCATTTCCAGGTAGCGGGCCGCCAGGCCGGTCTCTTCCAGGGTTCGCTGGACTTCGTCGACCAGGCTCTCACGCCCCAGGTTGCTGGCGCAGCAGTTCACCGCCACGCGCAGGCTGTGGTAACCCAGCTCATGCAGGCGGCGCAGGTCCTGGCAGGCACGGCGCAGCACCCAGGCATCGAGCGCGCCGATCAGGCCATTGGCGGTGGCCAGCCCGATGAAGCGGTCCGGCGCCAGCAGTCCGTGGGTGGGGTGCTTCCAGCGCACCAGCGCCTCGAGCTGCGCCACTTCGCCATGGTCTATGCGCAGGATCGGCTGGTAGTAGAGCACCAGCTCGTCGTCCCACAGCGCCTTGCGCAACTCTTCTTCCAGTTGCAGTTCCTGGGTGGCCTTGGTCTTCAGGTGCGGGCTGAAAAAATGGGTGGCATTGCGGCCGTTGCCCTTGGACTGGTACAGCGCGAGATCGGCGTGCTTGAGCAACTCCTCGGGCAGCTCGCTGTCGTTGGGGAACAGGCTGATGCCGACGCTCAGGGTCATCACCAGGCTGCGCCCGGCGATGCTGATCGGCTCCTTCATGCGCTGCATCAGGCGCTGGGCGAGGATGCGCGCTTCATGATCCTCGCCGAGGTCGGCGAGGATGCAGAACTCGTCGCCGCCAAAGCGCGCCAGCAGGTCGGTGCCGCGCAGCGCGCTGCGGATGCGCTCGGAAACGATGCACAGCAACTCGTCGCCGGCCGCGTGGCCGAGGGAGTCGTTGACCCGCTTGAAGTGGTCCAGGTCCAGCAGGATCACCGCCATGCCCTGACCCTTCTGGCGGTTGCGTTGCAGGCGCGCCTCGAACTCGTCGTTGAGGGCGTTGCGGTTATGCAGACCGGTGAGCCCGTCGAAACGCGCCAGTTTCTGCAGCGAGGCGTTGGCATTGTCCAACTGGCTGAGCAGGGCGTTGACCCGGCTCAGCTCGCTTTCCTTGCTTTCCAGGCTGTCCTCGATCCAGGCCGCCCAGAGCCCGGCCAGCACCACGGCGAGGGCCAGCAGGCCGACCATCAGTCCGAGCTGGATGGCGTTGTTGCGCCCCAGGTCCGCCACCGGCGCTACCCAACTGGGCAGGGTCAGGGTCAGTGCGGCCATGCCGGTGAAGTGCATGCTGGAGATGGCACCACCGAGCAGCAGGCTGGCGGCGATCTGGTAGATCCACTGGAGATTTGCCGGTTGGCGGTTGAGCACCGGGGCCAGGACCAGGGCGACGAAGGCGACCAGAACGGCAAGCAGCACTGACAGGGTGACCAGCAGCGGGTCGTAATGCTGCATGGGCGGCGTCTGGATGGCGGCCATGCCGGTGTAATGCATGCCGGCGATGCTGGCGCCGATGCAGCAGGCGGCCAGCAGGTACTGCAGCGGGCTCAGCCCGGCGTGGGCGAGCAGGCGCATGGCGACCACACAGATGCCGATGGCGATGAGCAGCGAAAGCAATGTCAGGCCGCCGGAGAAATGCAGCGGCACCGAGGCGTGGAAGGCCTGCATCGAAACGAAGTGCATCGACCAGATGCCGCTGCCCAGGCAGATGCCGCCGACCCACTGCCAGCGGTGGGCGTGTTGCGGCGCGCGGACCATTCGCGCGGCGATGCTCAGGGCGACGAAGCTGGCGACGCAGGCGATGAAGATGGCCAGCAGAACCAGCCAGGGGTTATGGGAACACTCCAGCAGCACAGCATCGGGTAAGGCGTCCTGGTGCCAGTCCATGGGCGGGATGCTCCGGATGTCGAGGGTGCGAAGGCAGATTGATATCACTTTTGTGTTGAGTCTAGAAAGTCGCCCACACGCTGCAAGCGGACGGTTGCTATTTCGCTGCAAGGCCATGGAGTGCGCGACGTACGGTAGTACCAGGTACCGGTTCGATCATTGTTCCGACCACTGACCGAAAGCGGGTAGCCAACTTGACACTTTTTTGACTAACTGCCCGCTAGAGTTGCGCCGCCGGCCGGCAGGATCGGCTATTTCATTTCCTATCCGACTATCGATGTAAGGAGTGCGCTCGATGTCCGAGGGCAAGCGCCGCCTCTTCCCTCAGGTCAGCCCCGCGCGGCTGGTCCTGCTGTTCTCGCTGGCTCTGGTGCTGTTCTACAACTTCGCCACCTGGCGGGCACTGAACAGCCTGGTTCCCATGGAAGGCCTGTGGGGCGTGGCTTTCTTCGCCTCCTTCGGCTTGTTCCTGTGGGCGGCCTTCACCCTGCTGCTGACCCTGGTGTCCTTCCGCCCGCTGCTCAAACCGGCGCTGACCCTGGTTGCGCTGGTGTCCGCGGCCGCGGCGTACTTCATGAATTCCTACGGTGTCGTGATCGATACCGTGATGGTGCAGAACGTCGTCGAGACCAACCCCGGCGAAGCCACAGCGCTGTTCAGCGCGCGCATGTTCGGCTACCTGCTGGTGCTCGGCGTGCTGCCGGCGGTGATCATCTGGCTGACGCCGGTGCGCTACAGCCCATTCTTCCGTGGCCTGCTGAACAAGGTATTGGTGATCTTCGGTTGCCTGGTGGTGGTCGCCGTCTGCGTGGGGGCGTTCTATTCCACCTACGCCCCGGTGTTCCGCCAGGAAGAGAAGCTGACCCACTTCATCAACCCGACCAACTACATCTATGCGGTGAGCAAGTTCACCAAGCAGCGCCTGGGCATCAAGGAAAACCTGGTGGTGCAGCCCATCGGCGAGGATGCGGTGATGCCGCGCAAGGTGAGCGCCGATGGCCGCAAGTCGTTGATGATCTTCGTGGTCGGTGAAACCGCACGCGCGGACCACTTCTCCCTCAACGGCTACGCCCGCGACACCAACCCGGAGCTGAAGAAGCTCGATATCGTCAACTTCGCCAACGTCAGCTCCTGCGGGACGTCCACTGCGGTGTCGGTGCCCTGCATGTTCTCCAAGTTCCCTCGCGAGGACTACAGCGACAAGAAGGGCAAGACCAATCAGGGCCTGCTGGATATCCTCCAGCGCGTCGGCGTGTCGGTGCTCTGGCTGGACAACAACAGCGACTGCAAGGGCACCTGCCTGCGCGTGCCCAACCGCGATATTCCGAAGGATCAGCCTGGCCCGTTCTGCGATGGCAGGAACTGCCTGGACGAAGCCCTGCTGCAGAACCTGCAGGCCTACATCGACGGCCTGAAGGACAACGCCATCATCGTCCTGCACGCCGACGGCAGCCACGGTCCGGAGTACTACGAGCGCTATCCCAAGTCGCTGGAGCGCTTCACTCCCGTGTGCCGCACCAACCAGCTGGGCAGTTGCAGCAGTGAGGAGCTGGTGAACGTCTACGACAACACCATCCTCTACACCGACTTCTTCCTGTCCAAGGTGGTGGAGCTGCTCAAGCAGAACCAGGAGCGCTTCGACACTTCGATGGTCTATGTCTCCGACCACGGCGAATCGCTGGGCGAGAATGGCGTCTACCTGCACGCCGCGCCCTATGCCATCGCACCGAAAGCGCAGACCCACGTGCCCATGGTGATGTGGTTCGGCACCGGTGCCCTCGGCGGCATGGGCGTAGACCGGGCCTGCCTGGAGAAAAAGGCGGCCAGCGACGAGTTGAGCCACGACAACCTGTTCCATTCGGTGCTTGGCCTGTACGGCGTACAGACCAGCCTGTACCAGCCGGAGCTGGATATCTTCCATTCCTGCAGGCGCGACATGACCGCTGCGCAGTGACCTGAGCGGCGGCCATGAAAAAGGCCCTGCGGCTTACGCCGCAGGGCCTTTTTGTCTTTCCGGGTTAATTACTTCTCGCGAACCAGCAGCACCGGGCGGTTGCTGACGCGCAGCAGGCCTTCGGCCACACTGCCCAGCATCAGGCGGCGGACGCCGCGGCGGCCGTGGGTGCCCATGACGATGATGTCGGACTTGGACGCTTCGGCCTCGATCTCGATGCGCTCGGCGATCTCTTCGCTGGCGCGTTCCTGGCAGACTCGCTCGAAGCTGGTTTTCACCGGGAACTCGGCGATCTTTTCCTTCGCCTTGCCGAGGATGTCGTCGGCGGCCTTCAGCGCGGCTTCGCGCAGCGGCTCCGGGTTGTAGTACACGGCGTAGTCGGGCAGATGGCGCAGCGGGCTGTCGACAATGGTGATGACACGCAGCTCGCCACCGCTCAGCTGGGCCAGCTTGGCCGCTTCGACCAGGGCGCGGTCGGAAACCGGACTGCCGTCCACCGCTACCAGAATGCGCTCGTACATGATGTGTTCCCTCAATGAGTGGCTTGGTAAGGAAACTCTATCCCCCCATGGGCGAGAATCCCTTGCGCAGCGTCAATGGTAGTCGGTGTGTCTGAAAATTCCGGGAATAGAGCGGCTCGATTCAACGACTGCGGTGACCGGAGCGCGGGAGGGATGGGCGGGCATGAAAAAAGCCGCCACCGGTTGCCCGGTGGCGGCTTCTGCATGACGCGCTGGCGGGATCAGCCCGCCACCAGCACGCGGATCGCCTCCAGGCGCAGCGAGGCCTTGTCCAGCATTGCCAGGCTGTCGTCGCGCTGCTTGCGCAGGGCGTCCAGCTCGCTGTCGCGCACGCTGGGGTTGACGGCCTTGAGCGCAGTCAGGCGCGCCAGCTCCTCGTCCAGGGTCGCCTTCAACTGCTGGCGAGCAGCCTCGACGCGCTCGGCATGGCGCGGGGTGATCTTGGTCTCGGCCTGGGCGAACTGCTTGGCCAGTGCGTCACGCTGCGCCTGCACGAACTTGTTGGCGCTGGCGCGCGGCACGCTTTCCAACTGGTCGTTCAGGGTCTCGAAGGACACGCGCGAGGACAGGTCGTTGCCGTTGGCGTCCATCAGGCAACGCAGCGCCACCGGAGGCAGGAAGCGGCCCAGCTGCAGCTTGCGCGGCGCCACGGCTTCGCTGACGAACAGCAGCTCCAGCAGCACGGTGCCGGGCTTGAGCGCCTTGTTCTTGATCAGCGCCACCGAAGTGTTGCCCAGCGAGCCGGACAGCACCAGGTCCATGCCGCCCTGCACCATGGGGTGTTCCCAGGTGAGGAACTGCATGTCCTCGCGAGCCAGGGCCTGGGCGCGGTCGTAGGTGACGGTCACGCCTTCGTCGTCGCCCAGCGGGAAGCTGGCGTCGAGCATCTTCTCGCTCGGGCGCAGGATCAGCGCATTCTCGGAGTGGTCCTCGCTGTCGATGCCGTAGGTGTCGAACAGTCGCTCCATGTAGATCGGCAGGGCGAACTGGTCGTCCTGTTCCTCGATCTCTTCCACCAGCGCTTCGCCTTCACCGGCGCCACCGGAGTTCAATTCCAGCAGGCGGTCGCGGCCGTTGTGCATCTCGGCTTCCAGCGCCTCGCGGGCGGCGGTGCCTTCGGCCAGCAGCGCCTCGAAGGCGTCGTCGTCGCCGCCGTCCAGCAGTTCCACCAGGCGCGGGCCGAAGCGGTGCTGCAGGGCGTTGCCGGTGGGACAGGTGTTGAGGAAGGCGTTCAGCGCCTGGTGGTACCACTGGAACAGGCGTTCCTGCGGGCTGTTCTCCAGGTGTGGCACGTGGATCTGGATGGTGTGCTTCTGGCCGATCCGGTCCAGACGGCCGATGCGCTGTTCCAGCTGGTCCGGGTGGGCCGGCAGGTCGAACAGCACCAGGTGGTGGGCGAACTGGAAGTTGCGGCCTTCGCTGCCGATTTCCGAGCAGATCAGCACCTGGGCGCCGAACTCTTCATCGGCGAAGTAGGCGGCGGCGCGGTCGCGCTCAAGAATGCTCATGCCTTCGTGGAACACGGTGGCCGGAATGCCGGACTTCAAGCGCAGGGCGTCGCCGAGGTCCATCGCGGTCTCGGCGTGGGCGCAGATCACCAGCACCTTGTACTGCTTGAGCATCTTCAGGGTGTCGATCAGCCACTCGACGCGCGGGTCGAAGCGCCACCAGCGGTTATTCTCGTCACCGTCGTCGGCCTGGGCCTGGAAGCTGACTTCCGGATAGAGGTCCGGGTGCTCGCCCAGCGGCAGCTCCATGTACTCGATCGGGTTGGGCAGCACGTATGGGTGCAGTTGGCGCTCGGGGAAGCCCTGCACGGCGGCGCGGGTGTTGCGGAACAGCACGCGGCCGGTGCCGTGGCGGTCCAGCAACTCGCGCACCAGGCGGGCGCGGGCTTCTTCATTGCCGCCCTCGACGCTGGTCAGCAGTTCGTCGCCCTCGCTGCCGAGGAAGCCATGGATGGCCTGGCGCGCGGCGGGGGAGAGGCTGCCCTGGTCGATCAATTCCTGCACCGCTTCGGCAACCGGGCGGTACTGGGTGCTTTCGGCACGGAAGGCTTCCAGATCATGGAAGCGGTCCGGGTCGAGCAGGCGCAGACGGGCGAAGTGGCTATCCAGGCCGAGCTGTTCCGGGGTCGCGGTGAGCAGCAGCACGCCGGGGATCACCTGGGAAAGTTGCTCGACCAGCTGGTACTCCGCGCTGGCCTGCTCCGGGTGCCACACGAGGTGGTGGGCTTCGTCGACCACCAGCAGGTCCCACTCGGCGGCAAACAGCGCGTCCTGTGCCTTCTCGTCCTCGCGCAGCCACTCCAGCGCCACCAGGGCCAGTTGGGTGTCTTCGAAGGGGTTGCTGGCATCGCTCTCGACGAAACGCTCGCGGTCGAAGAGGGCGACTTCCAGGTTGAAGCGCCGGCGCATTTCCACCAGCCACTGGTGCTGCAGGTTCTCCGGAACCAGGATGAGCACGCGGCTGGCGCGGCCGGAAAGCATTTGGCGATGGATCACCAGGCCCGCTTCGATGGTCTTGCCCAGACCCACTTCGTCGGCCAGCAGGACGCGCGGTGCCATGCGGTCGGCGACTTCGCGGGCGATGTGCAGCTGGTGGGCGATGGGTTGCGCGCGGGCGCCACCCAGGCCCCAAAGCGAGGACTGCAGCAGGCGGGTGCGGTGTTCCAGGGTGTGGTAGCGCAGACCGAACCAGGACATCGGGTCGATCTGCCCGGCGAACAGGCGGTCGCTGGCCAGGCGGAACTGGATGAAGTTCGACAGCTGGGTTTCCGGCACGGTGCGCTGGTCGTTCTGCGCGGTGAGGCCGTGGTAGATCAGCAGGCCGTCGACCTCGTCCACTTCGCGGACGGTCATCTTCCAGCCTTCGAAATGGGTGATCTCGTCGCCCGGAGCGAAGCGCACGCGGGTCAGCGGGGCATTGCGCTCGGCGTACTGGCGGGTATCACCGGTGGCGGGATAGAGCACCGTGAGCATGCGGCCGTCCAGCGCCAGGATGGTCCCCAGCCCGAGTTCCGCTTCACTGTCGCTGATCCAGCGTTGACCGGGTTGATACTGCGCCATGGACACCTCCCAAAAAAAGCCGGCTATGGTACCGGAACGCGCAGCTTTCAGCGATGGCCGTCAGCGCCTCCGGTCGACTGATCTGTGGTGTAACCAGTCCGGAATACGCACTCATCGCAAATCGTGGAAAGTGTAGCGAGACGCTCTCAAGTCTGTAGCCGCTGCGCCGATAGCCTGACCAGAGGACCTCCCCACAGGGCTTGCCGCACAGCCCAGGACCGCACGATGCTGCCGCCCATTCCCCATAGTCTGGCGCCCGTCACTGCCCAGCAGGACGTGCCCAAGCCGCGACCGGATGTCGCTCCGGTGACTCCGCCTGCGCCCAGCGCGGGGAATGCCGGCGTGGAGCTGGAGCGTCGCCCGGATGAGGAGGCGCTGCGCGAGGAATACCAGCGCCGACGCAAGCGTCGCCAACTGGCCGACGGCACCCCCGAAGGCGAGGCGCTGGAAGAACTGGAGGAAGTGGAGGAGCTGGGCGATGAAGTGCAGCCGGCCCAGCGCAAGGGGTTGTGGATCGATGTCGAGGTCTGAAGTGTCGAGTTAGACTCTTCGCATTGCTGATTCCCGAGCTTGCCATGCTGTTCGACGATGCCCCCATCCTGCTGCCCGATGCCGAACTGCGCCTGATTCCCGATTGGTGCCCACCCGAGCGCGCCGAGCGCTGGCTGCAGCAACTGGTTGCCGAGACGCCCTGGGAGCAGACCGTCGTGCACCTGCACGGGCGCGATTACCCGGTGCCGCGCCTGGTCAACTGGTATGGCGATCCCGCGGCTTTCTATTCCTATTCCGGCCAGACCCACGCGCCGCTGCCCTGGACGCCGCTGCTGGCGGAAATCCGCTCGGCGGTGGAGCAGGCCGCCGGCCAGCGCTTCAACGGCGTGCTGCTCAATTTCTATCGCGACGGCCAGGACTCCATGGGCTGGCACAGCGACGACGAGCCGGAACTCGGGCGCAACCCGGTGGTGGCCTCGCTGAACCTGGGCGGTACGCGGCGCTTCGACCTGCGGCGCAAGGGGCGAAACACAATCGAACATTCCATCGAGCTGCCTGGCGGTTCGCTGCTGGTCATGTCCGGCGCGACACAGCATTATTGGCAGCATCAGGTCGCGAAGACGCGCCGCCCGGTTGCTTCGCGCCTGAACCTGACTTTCCGCCTGGTGCATGCCCTGCCATGAGCAACGACGACAAGCTGATCGACTTCACCGCCGAGCGCGACAAGCGCATCCATGACGTGCACGAAAAGCGTCTGCAGGACGTGCGCAAGGCCTTCGAGCAGGCGCTGCCGCTGGGCAAGCCGCGCAAGAAGGGCAAGAGCAAGCCGAAGAAACGCTGAATTCCCCCTCCCAGGGCCGCAAGGCCCCGCTCTGCGCGGCTTCCCGCCGCACCGCACCCCTCCGGAAACTTGACCTGCGTCAGTGCTGCGGCCCTCCCCGGAAAGCGCCTTGTCGACCATTGATCCAGGTCAATTTGCGCCGCCCGGTCGCCGGTAATCTGCACACATCCCCAGACGATGTAGGCAACAGGAGGCCAGCATCATGTTCATCGACGAAGTGGTTCTCGCAGGCGTCCTTACCGTTGGTCTCATGGTTCTGTTCTTCGGTGGGGTCGGAATTTTCATCTGGAAGGACAGCCACAAGAAGAGCTGATCCTTACAGATTCACAGAGCACGCAAGGCACTTCGGGCGACTTAGGTCGCCCGTTTTTTTTTGCCTCGACGAAAGTCAGGATGACAAGTTGTTAGCTTGCTAATAATATTTCAAGCAACGATTCAGTTGTTCTCCATGCCGGCTATCTTTAACCCGACAGACCGGTATTGCTTTCGAGAGACCGCGTGCGACCTTCGCTACAGGCATTCCTGGCGCCGGATACGCTGGCGCTGAAATTTGCGATCAAGACCCTCCTGGCCGGTGGCCTGGCGCTCTGGTGCGCCTTCCGTTTCGACCTGGAACAGCCGCAATGGGCGCTGATGACGGTGTTCATCGTGTCCCAGCCGCTGTCGGGCATGGTGGTGGCCAAGGGCATATTCCGCTTGATCGGCACCGTGGTTGGCACCGTGATGTCGGTGGTGATGATCGCGCTGTTCGCCCAGACGCCCTGGTTGTTCCTGCTGGCTGTCTCGCTCTGGCTCGGCCTCTGCACGGCCGCCTCGACGACCCTGCGTAACCATGTTTCCTACGCCTTCGTGCTGTCCGGGTATACCGTGGCGATCATCGGCCTGCCGGCGATCAGCCATCCGCTGGGCGTCTTCGACCAGGCCGTCGCACGCAGTACGGAAATCTGCCTGGGCATCCTCTGCGCGTCGGCCATGAGTGCCATCCTCTGGCCGCGCCGTGTCGAGGCCAACCTGGGCAGGCAGGCCCACGCCACCTGGCTCACCGGCATGCAGGCCGCGCGTAGCGAGATCGATGCAGACGCCCGGCAGATCAAGGGCCTGCTGCAGGCGCTGGGCAAGATCGTCGAAGTGGACGTGCAACGCGACCACGCCTGGTTCGAGGGGTACCGCGGGCGGATGCGTTCGCGCGCGCTGCGGATTCTCTCCCGCGACTTGCTCAGCCTGCTGCGTACCGCCCGCGGTGTGGCCCGGCAACGCAGCGTGCTGGATGCCGAGGACCGCGCGCGCCTGCAACCCTGGTTCGAGGAACTGCGCGCCACCCTGGAGGACCCGCAGGTCGAAGCCATGCGTTCGCTGCAGGAGCGCCTGCAAGCTGCAGGTCTGGATGAGAGCTACTCCAACGACCTGCGCTATTGCCTGACCCGCTGCGCCCTGCTGCTGCTCAAGGCGCTGAACTCGGAGAAGACCATGCGCGCCGTGGCGGACGGGCGGGTGGACGATGTCGCCACCGGCACGCTGTCCTGGCACCGTGACTGGCTGATGGCGTTGTTCTACGGCCTGCGCAGTGCGCTGGCGCTGCTGGGCATGTCGGCCTTCTGGATGGCCACGGCCTGGCCTGCGGCCACCGGCGGAATGTTGCTGGCGGCGGTGATCTGCAGCCTGTTCGCCAATCGCGACAATGCCGTCACCATCGGTCTGGGCTTCCTGCGCGGCATTCTCTATGCGGTGCCCGCCGCCGCAGTGGTAACCCAGTGGCTGCTACCGCAGTGGAACGGCTTTCCGCTGCTCTGCCTGGCACTGGGGGTACCGTTGTTCTTCGCCCTGCTGGGAATGGCCACGCCGGCGCTGGCCGGCACCGCGACGTCCTTCTCGATCCACTTCATCACCCTGGTCGCGCCGAGCAACGTGATGAAGTACGACCTTGCCAACCTGCTCAATTCGGCCCAGGGCATCGTGATTGGCGTGGGCTTCGCCGTGCTCGTGTTCCGTCTGCTCACGCTCCCGGCGAACTGGCTTAACCGCCGGTTGATCCAGGCCACCTGCGAAGACCTCGGCCGCCTGACCCGGCGGCCGCTGGCCGAAGCCGAAAGCTGGTTCGGCGGGCGCATGGCCGACCGCCTGATCCGTCTGGCGCGCCACTACACCTTGTTGCCCAAGGAAGAACAGCGGCGCTGGCAGGACGGGCTGCTTGCCCTCGATCTGGGCAATGAGCTGATCCACCTGCGCGCCTGCCTCAGCGGTTCCCAGGGGCAACTGGGCAAGCGTCGTGACCAGTTCCTCGGCGCCCTGGGCGGCGTCCTGGAGAAGGGCCCCGGCGTGGGACGCGAGCAGCGTCTGGAAAGCCTGTGCCCGCCGCTGGAGCAAGCCCTGGCGCACGACGTGCAGGGCGACAACGAACCCAACCGCCTGGCCCGTGCCGCGCTGGCGCAATTGCGCCATACCTGGCGCCAGTGGTGCCGCCTGGAGGACGCCAATGGGACTGCATGAATTCGGCTGGGGCGGTGTGTTCCTGAGCCCGCTGTTCATCTATGCAGTGCTCGCCCTCGGCCTGACGGTCGTACTGCGCCTGCTGCTGCAGGCCACACCCTTCGGGCGCTGGATCTGGCACGAGGCGCTGTTCGACTGCGCCCTGTTCGTACTGATCCTGTGCGCCATCACCTGGGCGCTCAGCGCTGCGCCTTGAGAGGAGAAGCTGTATGCGCGGATACCTTCGCGTAACCGTCACCATCGTCCTGGTCATCGCCGCCGTCCTGGCCGGCACCTGGCTGTGGCGTTACTACATGCTGTCGCCCTGGACCCGCGATGCGCGGGTGCGCGCCGATGTGGTGGTCATCGCCCCCGACGTCTCCGGCTGGGTCACCGACCTTGCCGTGCAGGATAACCAGCAGGTCAAGGCCGGCGACCTGATCATGCGCATCGACCACGAGCGCTACGCGGCGAACCTCGAGCAGGCCAAGGCGCTGGCCGAGACCCGGCACCAGCAGTACCTGCTGCGGGTGAGCGAGGCTTCGCGGCGCAGCAAGCTGGGCATCGCGGCGATCAGCGCCGAGGACAAGGAAACCGCGCAGATCAACGCCGCCATCGCCAAGAGCGAGTACGACGAAGCCCAGGCCCAGGTGCGCCTGGCCCAGCTCAACCTGACCCGCAGCGAGATGCGCGCCCCGCGCGACGGCCAGGTCACCAACCTGCGCCTGGCCCAGGGCAACTACGCCCAGGCCGGCCAGGCGATGATGGCACTGGTGGACCAGAAGTCCTTCTACGTCACCGCCTATTTCGAGGAAACCAAGCTGCCCGGCATCCGCATCGGCCAGCCGGCGCAGGTGGTGCTGATGAGCGGCGACGTCGCCATCGACGGCACCGTGGAGAGCATCAGCAGCGGCATCACCGACCGCAACGCCATTCCCGACAGCCAGTTGCTGGCCAACGTCGAGCCAACCTTCAACTGGGTGCGCCTGGCGCAGCGCATCCCGGTGCGCATCCGTCTGGACAAGGTGCCCGAAGGGGTGCACCTGAGCGCCGGGATGACTGCCAGCGTTACCGTAAAACAGTGAGCGGAGCGTCTGCACGCTCGCGCTGAAGCCTGCAGGACAAGGCCGCGCAGAAGATCGATGCGGCAACCAGCGAGACGCCCACCCAGGGTGTCCAGCCGATGCTGGCCAAGCTGATAACCGCGCCCCCCAGCGCCGCGCCGAGGGCCACGCCCAGGTGCATCGCCGAGGTGTTCAGCGCCACCCCGGCGCTGCCGCTGGCCGGGTCGCTGACCAGCAGGTAGCTCTGCACTGCCGGGGAAATCATCCAGCTGATGGTGCTCCAGACCATCAGCGCACCGAGCAGTAGCCAGGGGTGGCCGAGGCTCAGCGGAATCGCCAGCATCGCCAGGCCGAACAGCACCGGCACCACCAGCAGCGCGCGGCGATGGCCGATGTGGTCGCTCAGCCAGCCGCCCAGGTATCCGCCACCGATGGCCGCCAAGCCGATCAGCAGCAGCGTGAGGGCGATGCCCTGGCTGTCGGTGATCCCGGCGACCTGCTGGAACCACGGCGTGATATAGGCGAACAAGGTGAAATGCCCGCCCAGCAGCAGGATCGACACCAGCTGTGCCAAGTTCAGCGACGGGCTGCGCAGCTGGCGCCTGTAGGCCGCGCCATTGGCTGGGCTGTCCAGTTTGCGGCGGGGCAGGGCTATCCGCAGCAGGGCGGCCAGAGGCAGGGAGTAAAGGGCGATGGCGGCGAAGATCCAGCGCCAGCCAAGCCAGTCGTTGACCAGCACGCCGGCCGGCACGCCGAACACCAGCGAGCCGCTGATGCCCATGAAGATCAGGCCGATGGCGCGCCCGCGCTGGGCCGGCGGCGCCAGTTCCACCGCCAGCAGGCTGGACTGCATGATCAACAGCCCGCAACAGGCGGCCATGCCGATGCGCATCAGCAGCAGCGAAACGTAACCGGGACTCAGCGCGGCGCCGGCGTTGAATGCGGCGAACACCAGCAGGGTGATGACCAGCAGCCGACGACAGTCGGCGCCACGGGTAAGCCAGCCGAGCAAAGGCGCGGCGATGGCGAAGCTCAGGGAGAACAGGCTGGTGAGCTGTCCGGCGAGGCTGAGGGAAACCTGCAGGTCATCGGCAAGGGACGGCAGGATGCCGGTGAGGATGGCTTCGGCAACGCCTGCGGCGAAGGTGCAGAGGGACAGCAACAGCAGTCGAAGGTCCATGGCGGCTCCGATTCCCGGTGAGGGGTTTCGGGCACGCAGCCTTCGGTTATCCCTGGTAGATGTGAAATGACGAGGGCAGGGTAGTCGAGGGAGAAACTGTATACAAGTTTCCGGGGCCGGCTGGCCGACCCCGGAACGCGCGTCAGCCGACCGTGATCGGCGGCAGCGCGGGCAGTTCGACGTCGAGTTTCTCGGTCGGCGCCATGACTTCGGCCTCGCCCTTGACCACGGCCTTGCCGTCCTGGTTGAGCACCACGGTGCCGATGCGCACGCGGTTCTTCGGCAGCTTCTCCAGCACTTCCAGCTCCACCGTCAGCTGGTCACCGAGCTTCACCGGGCGAGTGAAGCTCAGGTTCTGGCCGAGGTAGATGGTGCCCGGGCCGGGCAGGGTGGTGGCGATCGCCGCGCTGATCAGCGCGCCGGTGAGCATGCCGTGGGCGATGCGTTCCTTGAACTGGGTAGTGGCGGCGTAGTCGGCGTCCAGGTGCACCGGGTTGCGGTCGCCGGAGACTTCGGCGAACAGCTGGATGTCGCGCTCGGTGACGCTGCGCTGGAAGTTGGCCTTCTGGCCGACTTCGAGTTCTTCGTAGGGGACGTTTTGCACGGAAGTCATAGGGGCTCCTCGGATTTTTCGACCAGGGGAACGGGGCAATGCGCCGCCAGCCAGTCGATCAGGTTGCGGGTGACCTCGTCGCGGTTGCTCTCGTTGAACAACTCGTGGCGGGCGTCGGGATAAATCTTCAGTTGGACGTCACGAACCCCGGCCCGGGTCATCGCCTGGGCCAGATCGCGCAGGCGTTTGCCCTGGCTGACCGGGTCGCGCTCGCCGCCGATGACCATCACCGGCAGGTCGGCGCGGATGCTCGACAGGTGCTCCACGGGGGTGATGTCGGCCAGGCCGCCGAGCAGGTCGATCCACAGCTGGTTGCTGCAGCGGAAGCCGCAGAGCGGATCGGCGACGTACTTGTCGACTTCGAGCGGGTCGCGGCTGAGCCAGTCGAACGCGCTGCGGTTGGGTTTGAAGGCCTTGTTGAACGAGCCGAAGGACAGGAAGTCGATCAGCGCGCTGCGCCCCAGCGGGCCCTGGCGCCAACGCTCGAAGCGGGCGATGACGCGGGCGCTCTTGTACAGCGCCACGGGCTGGTAGTTGGACCCGGACAGCACCGCCGCCTTTACGCTGGCGCTGTGCTGCATCAGGTAGGCGCTGCCGATGTAGCTGCCCATGCTGTGGCCGAGGAGGATGATCGGCAAGTCCGGGTGCTCCTCGCGCACATGCTGGTTCAGCGTATGCAGGTCGCCGATCACCTTGCCCCAGCCGCCTCGGTCGGCGTAGTGGCCCAGTTCGCCGTTCTCGGCGGTGCGCCCGTGTCCGCGCTGGTCGATGGCATAGAGGTGGTAGCCGACGGCGCTCAGCGCCAGGCCCAGGCGCTCATAGCGGCCAGCGTGCTCGGCCATGCCGTGGGACAGCATCAGCGCGCCGCGGGACGGGCCTTCCGGCGCCCAGTGGCGGGTGTAGAGCGGTGTCTCGTCGCTGGCGGGGAGCCAGTAGGCGGCGTAGGGCATGGGGTCCATCCTGCTTCTTGTTCGTCGATTCTTATTGGAATGGGGCCATGGAGCGGGCCAGACGGGGCGATTTTGCCACGCCGGGACATCTTCTGTATGGATTGCCCGCTGCGTCTGTCTGGCACGCTGCGGGCCTTGTCCTGGGCGGCGGTCGGCTCTATCCCGCGCGATGCCCGGATGGTGGCGCAAGATTCACGCAGTCTATGACGTCGCCTGGAGTCTTTGCGATGACCAAAGGAACTGCTAGCTTCCGTTGAATGACCGCAATGACGGTTCGGTTTCGCTCAGGTATGAGGACAAGAATAAATGCAACCTGATTTCTGGAACGACAAACGCCCGGCCGGCGTGCCCAGCGACATTGACCTGACCGCCTACAAATCGGTGGTCGAAGTCTTCGAGCGCTCCTGCAAGAAATTCGCCGACCGTCCGGCGTTCAGCAACATGGGCGTGACCCTGACCTACGCCGAGCTGGACCGCCTGTCCGCCGCCTTCGGCGCCTACCTGCAGAAGCACACCGACCTCAAGCCCGGCGATCGCATCGCCGTGCAGATGCCGAACGTCCTGCAATACCCCATCGCCGTGTTCGGCGCCCTGCGCGCCGGACTCATCGTGGTCAACACCAACCCGCTCTACACTGCCCGCGAGATGCGCCACCAGTTCAAGGATTCCGGCGCCCGTGCGCTGGTCTACGTGAACCTGTTCGGCAAGCTGGTGCAGGAAGTGCTGCCCGATACCGGCATCGAATACCTGATCGAGGCCCAGATGGGCGACCTGCAGCCCGCGCTCAAGGGCCTGCTGGTCAACACCGTGGTCAAGCATGTGAAGAAGATGGTGCCGGAGTACAACCTGCCCCAGGCCGTCTCCTTCAAGGCTGCGCTGCGCCAGGGCCGTGGCCATGGTCTGCAGCCGGTCAAGGTCGGCCTGGAAGACATCGCGGTGCTGCAGTACACCGGCGGCACCACCGGCGTGGCCAAGGGCGCCATGCTCACCCACGGCAACCTCGTGGCGAACATGCAGCAGGTGCACGCTTGCCTGCAGCAGCACGGCCCGGACGGCAAGCCGCTGATGCAGGTCGGCAACGAGGTGATGATCGCGCCGCTGCCGCTGTATCACATCTATGCCTTCACCGCGAACTGCATGTGCATGATGGTCAACGGCAACCACAACGTGCTGATCAGCAACCCGCGCGACATCCCCGGCTTCATCAAGGAGCTGAAGAAGTGGCGTTTCTCCGCGCTGCTGGGCCTCAATACCCTGTTCGTCGCCCTGATGGATCGCCCCGAGTTCAAGGAACTGGACTTCTCCAACCTGAAGGTCACCAACTCCGGCGGCACCGCGCTGGTCACCGCTACTGCCGAGCGCTGGAAGGCCATGACCGGCTGCACCGTGGTGGAAGGCTACGGGCTCACCGAGACTTCCCCGGTGGTCAGCACCAACCCTTACGGCGACCAGGCGCGCCTGGGCACGGTCGGCATCCCGGTACCTGGCACTGCGCTCAAGGTCATCGACGATGACGGCAATGAGGTCGGCCTGGGCGAGCGTGGCGAGTTGTGCGTGAAGGGACCGCAGGTCATGAAAGGCTACTGGCAGCGCCCGGACGCCACCGCCGAGGTACTGGACGCCGAAGGCTGGCTGCGCACCGGTGATATCGCGGTGATCGACCCGGACGGCTTCACCCGCATCGTCGACCGCAAGAAGGACCTGATCATCGTCTCCGGCTTCAACGTCTACCCCAACGAGATCGAGGACGTGGTCATGGCCCACCCGAAAGTTGCCAATTGCGCGGCCGTCGGCGTGCCGGACGAGAAGTCCGGCGAGGCGGTGAAGCTGTTTGTGGTGGCCCGCGAGGGCGGCGTGACTGTGGAAGAGCTCAAGGCCTACTGCAAGGAAAACTTCACCGGCTACAAGGTGCCCAAGCACATCGTGCTCAAGGACGCCCTGCCGATGACCCCGGTGGGCAAGATCCTGCGCCGCGAGCTGCGCGAAACCGCCTGAGGCCGGCGTGAATGAAAAAGGGGCTGATCCTGGATCAGCCCCTTTTTTATTTTTGGCGGATTGTCGGCCCGGGCCGATCAACCACCACAGCCGCCGCAGCAGCCTTCCTTCTTGCGCAGGATTTCGTAGAGATCGTCCTTGAGCTGCAGCTTCTGCTTCTTCAGCGCCTCGATGGTGTCGTGGGAGGCGGGGGTGATGCCGGCTTCCATGTTCTTGATCTCCTGGTCGAGATCGTTGTGGCTATGGAAGAGCTTGGCGAAATGCGGATCTTCGGCTTTCAGACGGGTAATCTTTTCGCGGTATTCGGGAAACATGAGGGTTCTCCAGGAGAGTGCAGGAGCACTTTGCGAGATACCGTTCCGGAGAGTGTTGAGGTAGATCATTGAAGGCGCCGGGTGGAGAAGGACGAAATCGCCGTATCGAACTCTGATGATCTACCCCGCCACGGGGACTGGCCTGACGCCCATTTCCCAGTCTTTTTGCCGGTTTCATTTCTCAGAAATCCACTTTGTCGGACAATCCAACAAGGCTGCGAGCCTTCTGGGACGGGCTTTTCCGACGAGTGGAGTGTTGGTGACCGGAAAGCCTGTCTCTGGTCATTTTTCTTACGGACAAGCCTGTGTTTGGTGCTGGTCGCTGTTTCTCAAAGCTGATAATCTCGGCCCGCTTTTCGCTCCCCGAGCCTGGGGAAAGCGACATAAACACAACAAAGAACCGCGAACGCGGTAAAGATGAGCTGTTGCTTAGGAGTGGGCTTCCATGACCGACAATTTCTGGAAGGACAAATACCCAGTGGGGATCGCTGCCGAGATCAACGCTGACCAGTACCCGAACATCCTCGCGGTACTCAAAGAATCCTGCCAACGTTTTGCAGACAAGCCTGCCTTCAGCAACCTGGGCAAGACCCTGACCTACGGCGAGATGTACAAACTCTCCGGGGACTTCGCCGCCTACCTGCAACAGAACACCGATCTCAAGCCCGGCGATCGCATCGCCGTGCAACTGCCCAACGTGCTCCAGTACCCGGTCGTGGTCTTCGGCGCCATGCGCGCGGGCCTCATCGTGGTCAACACCAACCCGCTGTACACCGCGCGGGAGATGGAGCACCAGTTCAACGACTCCGGCGCCAAGGCGCTGGTGTGCCTGGCGAACATGGCGCACCTGGCCGAGGAAGTGCTGCCCAAGACCGGCATCCGCAACGTCATCGTCACCGAAGTGGGTGACATGCTGCCGCCGCTCAAGCGCTTCATTGTCAATTTCGTGGTCAAGAACATCAAGAAGATGGTTCCGGCCTACAACATTCCCAACGCGCAGAAACTCACCGACGTCCTGGCCAAGGGCCGTGGCAAGGCGGTGCAGGAAGTCTCGCCGCACAACGACGACGTTGCCGTGCTGCAGTACACCGGCGGCACCACCGGCGTGGCCAAGGGCGCGATGCTGACCCACCGCAACCTGGTCGCCAACATGCTGCAGTGCAAGGCACTGATGGGCGCCAACCTCAACGAAGGTTGCGAAATCCTCATCACCCCGCTGCCGCTGTACCACATCTATGCCTTCACCTTCCATTGCATGGCGATGATGCTCACCGGCAACCACAATATCCTGGTGACCAACCCGCGCGACCTGGCCAGCATGGTCAAGGAACTGTCGCAGTGGAAGTTCACCGGCTTCGTCGGCCTGAACACCCTCTTCGTCGGCCTGTGCAACAACGAAGGCTTCCGCAAGCTGGACTTCTCCGCGCTGAAGCTGACCCTCTCCGGCGGCATGGCCCTGCAACAGGCCGCTGCCGAGCGCTGGAAGGACGTCACCGGCTGCGCCATCTGCGAAGGCTACGGCATGACCGAAACCAGCCCGGTGGTCTCGGTGAACCCGTTCCAGAACATCCAGATCGGCACCATCGGCATTCCGGTTCCGTCGACCCAGTGCAAGGTCATCAGCGATGACGGCCAGGACCTGCCGCTGGGCGAACGGGGCGAGCTGTGCGTCAAGGGCCCGCAGGTGATGAAGGGCTACTGGCAGCGCCAGGAAGCCACCGACGAGATCCTCGACAAGGATGGCTGGCTGCGTACCGGCGACATCGCGATCATCCAGGAAGACGGCTACATGCGTATCGTCGACCGCAAGAAGGACATGATCCTGGTGTCGGGCTTCAACGTGTACCCCAACGAGCTGGAAGACGTGCTCGCCACCCTGCCGGGCGTGCTGCAGTGCGCCGCCATCGGCATCCCGGACGAGAAGTCCGGCGAGGCGATCAAGGTCTTCGTGGTGTCCAAGCCGGGCGTCACCCTGACCAAGGAGCAGGTCATGCAGCACATGCACGACAACCTCACCGGCTACAAGCGTCCCAAGTCCGTGGAATTCCGCGACAGCCTGCCGACCACCAACGTCGGCAAGATCCTGCGCCGCGAATTGCGCGACGAAGAGCTCAAGAAGATCAGGGCTTAAGCCGATATACAGGAAACCCGCCGCAAGGCGGGTTTTTTGATGGGGCAAGGAAGCCATGTCCCTTATCCGCTTGAGGTGAACGCCTTGAACACTGCCCTCCGTTTGCGCGCCAAGGTCCTGCTCCTGGCCATCGTTCCGATCCTGATCCTTACCCTGCTGCTGTGCGCCATTTCCACTGTTGCATTGAAACAGTTGGCGACCCAGCAGGAAGCGCAGATCCGCGAGAACCTCACCCAGGACCGCGAAGCCCAGCTGAAGAACTTTGTCGACGTCGCGCTGGCAGCCGTCGGCCCGGTCTACCAGGCAGCCACCCAGGGCGATGCCCAGGCGCGCGAGCAGGGTATCGCTATCCTCAAACGCCTCGAATACGGCAAGGGCGGCTATTTCTGGGGCTACGACACCCGCTCCGTGCGTGTCTTCCAGGGCACCAGCGACGAGCGCCTGGGCGAGGACTTCAGCGGGTATCGCGACCCCAATGGCGTCTATGCCATCCGCGAGCTGGTAGCGGCGGGGCAGAGCGGCCAGCACTACGTGCGCTACAGCTTCACCCTGCCCGGTGGCAACGCCATCGTGCCGAAGATCGGCTACGCCCACTTCCTGCCCAAGTGGAACCTGGTGTTCGGCACCTCGCTGAACCTCGACGACGTCGAGCGAGAAGTGAAGGAAGCCGGAGCGGCCTTCGACGCCAAGATCGACAATCTGCTGCTGCTCATGGGCGGCGCGGCGCTGGCGCTGCTGGTCGTGATCGGCCTGCTTGCCGGGCTGTTCAGCCGCACCATCGTCCAGCCCATCGTGCAGGTGCGCGATAACCTCGACGACATGGCCGCCGGCGACGGCAACCTGACCCACCGCCTGAACCTCGGCCGCCACGACGAACTGGGCGAACTGGCCGGCTCCTTCAATCGCTTCGTCGAGAAGATCCACGTGCTGGTGCAGCAGGTGGCCGGCACCACGAACCAGTTGTCCGGGCTGGTGGGCGACGTCGCCCAGCAGGCGCAGCGCTCCGAGCGTGCAATGGATGGGCAGCGCCACGAGACCGACCAGGTCGCCACTGCCATCAACGAAATGACCGCGGCCGCCCAGGAAGTGGCGCGCAGCGCGCAACAGGCTGCCGATGCCGCGCAACAGACCGACCGTGAGGGCCAGGCGGCCAAGCGCGAGGTGGACCTGTGCGTCTCGCAGATCAATGATCTGGTGGGTGAGGTACGCAGCAGCAGCGACTCCCTCGACACCCTGCGCCAGGACGTGCAGGGCATCGTCGGCGTGCTGGAAGTGATCCGTTCCATCGCCGAACAGACCAACCTGCTGGCGCTCAATGCCGCCATCGAGGCCGCACGCGCCGGCGAGGCCGGGCGTGGCTTCGCCGTGGTCGCCGACGAAGTCCGTGCCCTGGCCAGCCGCACCCAGCAGAGCACCGGGGAAATCCAGCAGATGATCGACCGCCTGCGCGGCACCACGGAAGGCTCGGTGAGCGCCATGCAGCGCGCCAGCGACATGGCCGAACGCACTCGCGGCCAGGCCAACCAGGCCGGTCAGTCGCTGGATGCCATCGCCCAGCTGATCGGCACCATCAACTCGATGAACGCGCAGATCGCCAGTGCCGCCGAGGAGCAGACCGCCGTGGCCGAGGAGATCAACCGCAGCGTGCACCAGATCGCCGGTGGCGTGGACAGCGTGGCCGACGATGCGGCCAAGGGCGCGCGTACCGCGACCGAACTCAATGGGCTGGGCGAGCGCCTGCGCCAGCTGGTCGGCCAGTTCCGCATCTGATCCGGCGGGGCGCAATGCCCCGCCAATCCGGGTCGCCAGGCAATCGGCATGGCGGCCCATGCCGGTCTTTTGCGACAATTCCCGGATTGTCGCCATGACAGCCCATTCCAGGGGCCGGCTCCGCACCTGCTCGCGCCGCTCCCGCCTGATGCCCGCGAAGCCGATGACCACAGACAGTACGCCGACCCCCGAACAGCTCCTGCAGCGCATGGACCACGCGATGATCCGCGACCGCCATCGCCTGCGCCGGCAGCTACACGAACTGCGCAAACACCCCGACGAAGCCAGGCTCGCCCAGTGGGCAGAGCGCTTCCAGGCCTCCTGCGCCAAGGTCGAGGCGCGCCGCGCGAGCATTCCGAAGATCCGCTACGACGACAGCCTGCCGATTGCCGCCAAGCGCGACGAGATCAAGGCCGCGCTGGAAAAGAGCCAGGTGGTGGTGATCGCCGGCGAGACCGGCTCGGGCAAGACCACCCAGCTGCCGAAGATCTGCCTGGAGCTGGGGCGCGGCACTCACGGCATGATTGGCCACACCCAGCCGCGCCGGCTGGCTGCGCGTAGCGTGGCCACCCGCGTCGCCGAGGAAATCGGAACACCGCTGGGTTCGCTGGTCGGCTACCAGGTGCGCTTCGAGGACCAGAGCGACGAAAGCACGCTGATCAAGCTGATGACCGACGGCATCCTGCTGGCCGAAACCCAGCACGACCGTTACCTGGAACGCTACGACACGATCATCGTCGACGAAGCCCACGAACGCAGCCTGAACATCGACTTCCTGCTCGGCTTCCTCAAGACGCTGCTGCCGCGCCGGCCCGATCTCAAGCTGATCATCACCTCGGCCACCATCGACCTGGAGCGGTTTTCGAAACATTTCGGCGATGCGCCCATCGTCGAAGTTTCCGGCCGCACCTATCCGGTGGAAACCTGGTACCGCCCGCTGGCGGCGGAAGTGGACGAGGACGGCGAAGCGCTGTTCGACGACCTCTCCGTGGACCAGGGCATCCTCCGTGCGCTGGACGAGATCGCCGCCCATGAGCGCGAGATCGGCAAGCGCCCCGGCGACGTGCTGGTATTCCTCCCCGGCGAGCGCGAAATCCGCGATGCCGCCGACATGCTGCGCAAGGCCAACCTGCGCCACACCGAAGTGTTGCCGCTGTATGCGCGCCTGACGCCGGCCGAGCAGCAGAAGATCTTCGCGCCCATGCCAGGGCGCAAGATCGTGCTCGCCACCAACGTCGCCGAGACCTCGCTGACCGTGCCGGGCATCCGCTACGTGATCGACAGCGGCACCGCACGCATCAGCCGCTACAGCTACCGCGCCAAGGTCCAGCGCCTGCCCATCGAGGCCGTCTCGCAAGCCAGCGCGAACCAGCGCAAGGGCCGTTGCGGCCGGGTCGAGCCGGGCATCTGCGTGCGCCTGTACAGCGAGGAAGATTTCAACGGCCGCCCGGCCTTCACCGATCCGGAGATCCTGCGCACCAACCTGGCGGCGGTGATCCTGCAGATGCTGCATCTGCGCCTGGGCGACATCGAGGCCTTCCCCTTCATCGAGCCGCCGGACGGCAAGGCGATCAACGACGGCTTCACCCTGCTGCAGGAACTTTCGGCAGTGAACCGCGAAGGCCAGCTGACGCCGCTGGGGCGCCAGCTCGCGCGCCTGCCCATCGACCCGCGCCTGGGCCGCATGCTGCTGGAGGCGGCGCAATTGGGCAGCCTGCCGGAAGTGCTCACGGTGGCCAGCGCGCTGTCCGTGCAGGACCCGCGCGAGCGGCCGATGGATCGCCAGCAGGCCGCCGACCAGGCTCACGCACAGTGGAAGGACCCGGACTCGGACTTCGCCGCGCTGATCAATCTCTGGCGCGGCTTCGAGGAGCAGCGCCAGGCGCTGGGCTCCAACCCGCTGCGCACCTGGTGCCGGAAGAATTTCCTGAATTACCTGCGCCTGCGCGAGTGGCGCGACGCGCACCGCCAGCTGACGCTGATCTGCAAGGAATTGCAGTTGCCCTTCGGCGCCAAGCCTGAGGGTACCCAGCGCAAGAACGAGCCCGCCCGCGAGCAGGCCAAGCCGCACGACAATCGTGGCCGCCAACCGGTCGCCAAGGCGGATGAACCGAAGGCCCGCGACATCGACTACGCCGCCGTGCACAAGGCGATCCTCTCCGGCCTGCTCAGCCAGATCGGGCAGAAAGCAGAGGAGGGCGACTACCTCGGCGCGCGCCAACGGCGCTTCTGGATTCACCCCTCCAGCGTGATCGGTCGCAAGAAGCCGCAGTGGATCATGGCCGCCGAGCTGGTGGAGACCACCAAGTTGTTCGCCCGCATGGTCGCGAAGATCGAGCCGGACTGGCTGGAACCGTTGGCCGGACACCTGGTGAAGAAGAATTACCTGGAGCCGCACTGGGAAAAACGCCGTGGCCAGGTGGTGGCCTATGAACAGGTCACCCTCTACGGCCTGATCATCATCGGTCGCCGCCCGGTTAACTACGGCCCCATCGATGCGCCGGTGTCCCGCGAGATGTTCATCCGCGAGGCGCTGGTGCGCGGCGAGATCAACAGCCGCGCCAAGTGCCTGTCGGCCAATCGCCAGTTGCTGGAGAAGCTCGACGAGCTGGAAGCCAAGGCGCGTCGGCGCGACATCCTCGCCGACGAGGAAACCCTGTTCGCCTACTACGACGAACGCCTGCCGGCGGACATCTACCAGTCCGCCAGCTTCGAGAAGTGGTACGAGCGCGAGCACAAGGCGAAACCGGACCTGCTGATCATGCGCGAGGAAGATGTCCTCGCCCGCGACGCCAGCGAAGTCACCGCTGGCCTCTATCCGGACCGCCTGCGCCTGGGCGACCTGCAGCTGCCGCTCACCTATCACTTCGAGCCGGGCCACGTGCGTGACGGCGTGACCGTGCGCGTCCCGGCGCCGCTACTGCCGCAGCTGCCCGCCGAACGCCTGGAATGGCTGGTACCGGGCCTGTTGGAAGCCAAGTGCATCGAGCTGGTGCGCAGCCTGCCCAAGGCGATCCGCAAGAATTTCGTGCCGGTGCCGGACTTCGTCCGTGCCGCGTTGGGCAAGATGGTCTTCGCCGAGGGCGCGTTGTCCGAATCCCTCGGCCGCGAGCTGCAGCGCATGACCGGCAGCCGCGTGCCGGAAGAGGCCTGGGCGGAAGCCGAGACCCAGGTGGAAAGCCACCTGCGGATGAATATCGAGGTGGTCGACGCCCGGGGCAAGTTCCTCGGCGAAGGCCGCGACCTGGCCGAACTCACCGCGCGTTTCGCCGAGGCCAGCCAGGCCGCGCTGGCGATCCCGCAGGCGGACAAGCCGCAAAAAGCGGTGGAAGCCAAGGGCTTTGGCGAGGTGGCGGAAAAGGTCCAGCAGAAGGTCGCCGGGCTGTCGATGACGGTCTACCCGGCGCTGGTGGAAGAGGCCGGCGTGGTGAAGGAGAACCGCTTCCCGACCCAGGCCGAGGCCGACTACCAGCACCGCCGCGCCCTGCAGCGACTGCTGCTGCAACAGCTGGCCGAGCCGGCCAAGTTCCTGCGCAGCAAGCTGCCCGGGCAGACGGACATGGGCCTGCTCTACCGCGAGCTGGGCCGGGTCGAGTCGTTGGTGGAGGACATTCTGCTGGCCAGCCTGGACAGCGCCATTCTCGACGGCGAGAAAGGCCTGCCGCGCGATGGCGCCGGGCTCGCATCACTGGCCGAGAAGAAGCGCGGCGCCTGGACCGAGCACGCCGAACGCATCGCCCGCCTGACCCTGGAGATCCTCAAGCTCTGGCATGGCCTGCAGAAGCGCTTCAAGGGCAAGATCGACCTCGCCATGACGGTGCCGCTCAACGACGTGAAGGGGCAGCTGGCCAAGCTGGTCTACCCCGGCTTCGTGCGCGACACGCCGCTGGAATGGCTCAAGGAATACCCGCGCTACCTGAAGGCAGTCGAGCAGCGCCTGGACAAGGTCGCAGGCCAGGTCCAGCGCGATCGCGTGTGGAGCGGCGAGATGGCCGGCTACTGGGAACAGTACTCGGCGCGCCTGGCCAAGCATGCCCAGGAAGGCAAGCGCGACCCGGAACTGATGATGTACCGCTGGATGCTGGAGGAGTACCGCGTCTCGCTGTTTGCCCAGCAACTGGGGACCAAGTTGCCGGTGTCGGACAAGCGTCTGTCCAAGCAGTGGAGCCAGGTCGAGGCCTGACTGCTGTTGCCCTTCGTAGGAGCGAGCTTGCTCGCGAACCGTGGTGCCAGGCTGGCTCCGGAGCTGTCTTGAGGAGGCACCCCTCTCCCTGAAGGGAGAGGGAACGCAGGCGATCCAATAGGCGAAGCCCCCGGCAAACATCCCTTCGCGAGCAGGCTCGCTCCTGCAGGGGGTGAATCCTCAATCGCGCTTCGGGATATTCAGCCCCCGCTGCACCGCCGGCCGCGCGAGGAAGCGCTCCAGCACGCGCTTGACGTTCTGGAAGTTGTCGAAGCCCACCAGTTCTCCGGCCTCGTAGAAACCGATCAGGTTGCGGATCCACGGGAAGGAGGCGATGTCGGCGATGGTGTAGCGCTCGCCCATGATCCAGTCACGGCCTTCGAGGTGGCGGTCGAGCACGGCCAGCAGGCGCCTGGCTTCGTCCACGTAGCGCTGTAGCGGACGCTTGTCCTCGTAGTCCTTGCCGGCGAATTTGTTGAAGAAGCCGATCTGGCCGAACATCGGGCCAATCCCGCCCATCTGGAACATCAGCCACTGCAGTGTTTCATAGCGGCCGCTGGCGCCGGGGGCGATCAGCGAGTCGGTCTTGTCGGCGAGATAGACCAGGATCGCACCGGACTCGAACAGCGCCAGTGGCTTGCCGTCCGGACCGTTGGGATCGAGGATCGCCGGGATCTTGTTGTTCGGGTTCAGCGAGAGGAACTCCGGGGACATCTGGTCGTTGCGCTCGAAGCTGACCAGGTGCGGCTCGTAGGGCAGGCCGAGCTCTTCCAGCATGATCGACACCTTCACGCCGTTGGGCGTGGGCAGCGAGTACAGCTGCAGGCGGTCGGGGTGTTCGGCGGGCCATTTGCGGGTGATGGGGAACGCGGAAAGGTCTGACATGCATACTCCGGTCAGGTGAGCGGGATCTTGAGTCGGTCCTCAGGATAGACCTCTGCGCGCCACCGGTCATGACCCGTGCGCGACAAACCGGTATGGTGCGGGCCCATAGACAATCAACCGGCCCCGATGCGGTCAATAGACAAGGAACCCAGCATGAGCCTGCAAGGCACCTACGATCCGCAGAACATCTTCGCCCAGATCATTCGTGGCGAGGCTCCCTGCTACAAGCTGTACGAGGACGACGACGTGCTCGCCTTCCTCGACCTGTTCCCGCAGTCCTACGGCCATGCGCTGGTGATTCCGAAGAATTCCCCGGCGCGCAACATCCTCGAGGTCGACCCCGATGCGCTGGCCAAGGTGATGCGCGTGGTGCAGCGCCTGACCGGCGTGATCGTCGAAGAGCTCAACCCCGATGGCGTGCAGATTGCCCAGTTCAACGGTGCGCCGGCCGGTCAGACGGTGTTCCACATCCACGTGCACATCGTCCCGCGCTATGCCGGCGAGGGCTTGGGTATCCACGCGGCGAACAAGGCCGATGCGGGGGAGCTGGAGAAGTTGCAGGCGCGCCTGGTTGCCCGTCTGAACGGCTGAGGCGCGCCCGGGACGGCGGTTACTCGACCGCCGGCTTGATGTCGAAACCGGTGCGGTTGTCGCTGACGATGCGGAAGGCGTTGTTGCCGCCCGGCTCCAGCGGTACCAGCAGTTCACGGCGCAGCATGGCCTTGCTGCACAGGCCTTCGCCGTCCTTGTCGCCGATGATGCCGACCACGTGCTTGCCCACCGGTACATGGAAGCTGGCCGACTCGCCCTTGCCGATGCGCGCGGCCACCTGGTGGTCGATGGTGAGGGCGACGTAGCAGCCGCCGCCGATGTAGCCCACGTCGCGGGTGACGTCGACCTTGACGCTGTCCTTGCCCGGTTGCTGGTAGGCCAGCAGGCGGTCGGTGGGGACGGGGTGGACTTCATCGGTCTGGTACGAAGCACAGCCGGAAAGCGCGAGCAGGGACAGGACGGCAAGGATCGAACGCATAGACTTCCTCCATGGACAATGCAGCCTAGGCTAGCCCATCCGCCCGGTTTCCGTCGGCTTGGCTACGCGTTGTGGGAAATTGGAGTAGTCTTCTGAGGACGTGAATCGGGCTGGAGCGCCCGGATGCCGCCATTTCGGCCGACCCGCGGGCGGTCGAGCCAAGGAGCAGGGCCGATGCACCGCAACAGCGATCCCGACCACCTGT
Organism: Pseudomonas sp. DP-17; assembly: GCF_022380625.1. NCBI lineage: Bacteria > Pseudomonadati > Pseudomonadota > Gammaproteobacteria > Pseudomonadales > Pseudomonadaceae > Pseudomonas > Pseudomonas sp. DP-17. Next base: position 747,007 of record NZ_JAKSXG010000001.1, on the reverse strand, counting down.
TCGAGTCCAGCACCGGACCCACCGGGCTGGAAGAGGCGGACCATCGCCTGTTGATGCGGCTGATCTTCGCCTGCACCGGGGCGACCCTGGGGGTGTTCTCGATCCTGCAGTATCTCGCCGGCAACCTGTGGCTGTCCGGCGCGGAGCTTGTGACCTGCGGCTTGCTGCTGTGGGCGGCCCATCGGCTCAAGCGGGTCCGCCGGCTGGTGCCCTGGATCATTGCCTACCTGTTGCCGACCTTCTGCTTCATCCTCTACATCATCGTCATGCCCAATGCATCAGCCACGGCCTTCGTCTGGGTCTACCTGATGCCGGTGATGGCCTACCTGCTGCTGGGCAAGTGGCGCGGCTTCCTGCTCGCCGTGCCGTTCATGCTGGCCGCCACGCTCATGTACCTGCACGCCAACCGCCTGCGCCTGGATGCCCCGGGGCTGATCGACATCGGCAACGGCATCTTCTGCGGCATACTGGTGATTGCTTTCATGCATGTCTATGAGGAGCGTCGCGCCGCCGCCTACAAGCAGCTGCGGCGCCTGGCGCTGACCGATGCGCTGACCGGCGTGGCCAGTCGCGAGAGCTTCCAGCGCACGTTGCGGCGCTGCATCCAGGAGGCGGCGCGCTATGAGACGCGGCTGGTGCTGGTGGTGCTGGACGTCGACCACTTCAAGAACATCAACGACCAGTGGGGCCACGATGCCGGCGACAAGGCGCTGCAACACCTGTGCAATCGCCTGCGTTACCGTCTGCGCGCCACTGACCTGATCGGCCGGCTGGGGGGCGAGGAGTTCGGCCTGCTGCTGCCCTTCACCGACCGCTTCGACGCCAAGCCGCTGGTGGAGTCCCTGCGCCGGGACATCGACGAGGCGCCGCTGGTGTACCACGGTGAGCGCATCGAGATTTCCGCCACCTTCGGCCTCGCCGAATGGCCGGCGGACGGCCTGGATGCCGACGAACTCTATCGCTGCACCGACCGCCGTCTGTATCGCGGCAAGGCTGAAGGGCGTAACCGCCTGGTCTACAGCGACCCCGCCTGAGCGCGCTTCGCCGCCAGCGGCTCGGCGATGCGCGCATAGGCAGCGCGCAGCTGACGTGCCATCTTCCGTTCCACCCATTCGTAGCTCAGCCAGGACAACAGCAGGATCGCCGGGACGCTGAGGCCCAGTGTCTGATACGGCGTCAGGCCCAGTCGTTCGTGCAGCCAGTAGGCTGCCAGCCAGAGCACGATGACGTGCAGCAGGTACACCGAATAGGACCAGTCGCCCAGCGCGTGCAGCACCCGGCTGCGCTCGAACAGCGGCTCCAGCGCCACGCACGCGGCCAGCAGCGCGGCGGCAGGCAGGCCCCAGGTCAGCAGGCGCCAGGGATGGTCGGCGGGGAACAGCGCGATGGTCGCGACCGCTCCGACGGCCATCAGCAGGGCCAGCGGCCGGGGCCAGCCCAGCCAGCCGCGCCGGTAGAGCGTCGCCAGGCCCAGGCCAAGGAGGAACTCGAAGATGATCGGGTTGCGGTAGAAGTTGCTCAGCCACGGCTCGCGCGCCAGCACCTGCGCCACCAGCAGCACCAGGGCGGTCACCAGCCATGGGCGCCAGCGTTCGGCAACCAGGAAGGAAAGGGCGAACAGGCCGTAGAAGAGCATCTCGAAGTTCAGCGTCCAGCCCACCGGCAGCACCGGGTACAGGCCGAAGCCGCCGGGGTTTTCGCTGGGGATGAACAGCAGCGAGAGCAGCAGCGACCTGCCGCCGACGCCGTAGATCGGCATCACGTCGGCAAAGGCATGGATGATCAGTGCGGTGATCGCCGTGTACAGCCAGTAGGCCGGAGCCACACGGGCCAGGCGCTGGACCAGGAAAGTCAGTGGCGACATTGGCCGGCCGGCGCTGGAGAGGTGGATCACGAAGCCACTCAGGACGAAGAAGATGTCCACCCCGACCTGGCCGCGGGTGGAGAGAAGCCGGCCGCCGAGGCTGTCGGCGCGGAAATCGAAGAACACCTGCATGAAGTGATGGAACACCACCAGCCAGGCGGCCAGTGCCCGTAGTGCCTGAAGCGAAACCAGCATGGGTGGGCGAGTCCTCCGTCGGCGGATAAAAGAAAGGGGCGCGACTTTGCGCGCCCCTTTCCTCGACAGTAGGGTTTCGCCGATCGTTCACCGGGCCTGCTGGACGGTCGCCGCGGCCATGGCCGGTTCACGCTCCAGGCGCAGGCACAGCAGCGCGGTGGCGATGGCCGCGATCGGCAGCAACGCGCCCACCCAGGGCAATGCCGCCAGGCCCGGCCCGTGGTCGATGGTCAGGCCGCCGAGCCAGGCGCCCAGCGCGTTGCCCAGGTTGAACGCGGCGATGTTGAAGCTCGCCGCGACACTCTGGCCGGCGCCGTGAGCCTTCTCCAGTACCCACATCTGCAGCGGCGGCACAGTGGCGAAACCGGCGGCGCCGAGCAGGGCGATGAAGACCACCACGGCGACCTGGTTCTGCAGCGCGAAGCTCATCAGGCCCATGACCACCGCCAGGGCCACCAGACTGCCGAGCAGCGCGGGCACCAGCCGGCGGTCCGCCAGTTTTCCACCCAGCAGGTTGCCCAGCACCAGGCCGCCGCCGAACACCAGCAGCACCGGCGACACCGCGCTTTCGGAGAAGCCGGCCAGGCGGGTCAGCAGCGGCGACACATAGCTGAATACGGTGAACACACCGCCGAAGCCGAGCACGGTGGTCAGCAGGCCGAGCAGCACGGCGGGGCGCTTGAGCACGCGGAAGTCGTCGCGCAGGTTACCGGCGATGGGCGGGGCACTGTTGCGCGGTAAATACCCAGCCAGGATCGCCAGGGCCAGCAGGCCGATGCCGGTCACCACCCAGAAGGCCGCGCGCCAGCCATACAACTGGCCGAGCCAGGTGCCCAGCGGAACGCCGAGGATGGTGGCGACGGTGAGGCCGGTGAACATCAGCGCGATGGCCGAGGCACGACGCTGGGGCGGCACCAGGCTGGTGGCGACCACCGAACCGACGCCGAAGAAAGTGCCATGGGCAAAGGAAGTCAGCACCCGCGCCGCCATCAGCGTGGCGTAGTCCGGCGCCAGGGCGCAGGCAAGATTGCCCAGGGTGAAGATCACCATCAGTCCCAGCAGGGTGCGGCGCTGCGGCCAGCGCGCGGTGAGGGCGGTGAGCAGCGGCGCGCCGAGCACCACCCCCAGCGCATAGCCGGAAATCAACAAGCCGGCGGCGGAGATGGACACGCCGAAATCCTGGCCGACCTCCAGCAGCAATCCCATGATCACGAATTCGGTAACGCCGATGCCAAAGGCACCGGCGGTCAAGGCGTACAAGGCAATGGGCACGGTGGCTCTCCCGAAAGGGTTCGAAGAATGGGCGCCACCTTATCCCCCCGCGCATTGCTGATATAGACTGCCTAAGAGCAAATAACCTGTGAATTGAATTCAAGATGGCCCGGCCCGACGTCAACCGCTTCGGCGAAATGGAAGTGTTCATCCGCGTGGTGGAAACCGGCGGTTTTACCGCCGCCGCGCAGCAGTGCGGCATGACCCCCTCGGCGGTGAGCAAGCTGGTGGCGCGCCTGGAGGATCGCCTCGGCGCGCGACTGTTCAACCGCTCCACGCGGCGCCAGCAGCTCACGGCCGAGGGCGCCGCCTTCCATGAGCGCAGCCTGCGCATCCTCGCGGATCTCGATGAAGCCGAACGCGAAGCCTCGGCCAGCGCCGAGCCGCAGGGGCGGGTGCGGATCAGCTGCAACCTGCCGGTGGGGCGGCAGTTCCTGATTCCCGCGCTGCCGCTGTTCTTCGAGCGCTACCCCGGCGTGAACCTCGACCTGCAACTGACGGATGAGGTGGTGGACCTGCTGGAGGTGCGCGCCGACGTTGCCATCCGCAGCGGGCCGTTGCGGGACTCGCGACTGGTGGCGCGCTCACTGGGCGAGTCGGGACACCGCATCGTCGCCGCGCCGGCTTACATCGCGTGCCGCGGAGCGCCGCAGCATCCGCGCGAGTTGGCCGAACACAATTGCCTGGGCTTCAGTTACCGGCGCATCGAACCGGATTGGCCATTCCTCGGCGCGCAGGCAGGCGACCCGGAGCCCAGCGGCAACCTATTGGCCAGCGACGGCGACAGCGTGCGCCATCTGGCGTTGGCGGGGTTAGGGCTGGCGCGGCTGGCGGAATTCCAGGTGCGCGACGACCTGCTCGCCGGGCGACTGGTCGCGGTGCTGGAAGCCTTCAACCCCGGCGACCGCAAGCCGATGCACGCCCTCTACCTCGGCAAACCGGGGCACCTGCCCGCTCGGGTGCGCGCGGTGCTCGATTTTCTCGCCGAGCATGTGCGCATCGACTGATTCAGGCGGCTTCGAGCAGCGCCAGGGTATCGGCGGCGCCCATCATCTTCGCCGCGGCCATTGCCGTCAGGCCGCTGGCGTCGCGGGCGTCGCGGTCGGCGCCATGCTCCAGCAGGCAGCGGACGATGTCCGGGCGATTGAACATGGCGGCCATCATCAGCGCAGTCTTGCCGTCGGGGGAGGCGCCTTCTACTTCGGCGCCACGGCTGAGGAGCAGTCGCACCATCTCCAGATCGCCCTTGAAAGCGGCGCCGGCAAGGGGCGTCTGCCCGGCGTTGTTGCGCAGATCCGGGTCGGCGCCATGGTCGAGCAGTACGCCCACGGTATCGTGGTGGCCGTAGTAGCTTGCCAACATCAGCAGGCTGTCACCCTTGTGGTTGCGCAGATTGGCCGGCAGGCCCTGCTGCAACAGTTCCTTCAGACGCGGAGTATCCCCCTGGCGAGCAAGGTCGATCACCTGGTTGGCGAATTCCAGGGTCTGTTCGTCCATTTCCGGGCGGCTTTCTGCACTCATCCTGAAGTCTCCTTGGCAAATTCGGGAATGCACTGAAGGATAAGGACTAGCGCGCCTGGGCGCGCCAACACTCTGTCTATGGTGTCGGTGGAAATTTTCAATCCGTTGCTCCAGCACAGGCGTGGCGTGATTTATGTCCATGATCTTGCGTAAATGCCGCCCTCGCACTGCGACTTTTCGGCGAAAATTGCAGCATAATCAGCGATCAGCGGTTGCACCCTGGGTGAAACCGCAAACCGCCGGGCGGGCAAAGGTGCCCACCGCCGGTGGGAGTGGCACACTGCCCTGTTGCGGGGATCGCCATCCCGAAGCCTTCGCGCCAGGACGCGGAGCGACGACTATCCAGTGCCGGCCGATGGGCGGGCACCTTGATGCCTAACCTTGCCGCCCGGCCCGGCGGCGCAGATTGAGAAGAGGATTGACCGTGCATAAAGTCGTGATCAGCGGAACCGGCCTGTATACCCCGCCGTTCAGCATCTCCAACGATGAACTGGTGGAATCCTTCAACAGCTACGTCCGCAGTCACAATGAGCAGAACGCCGAAGCCATCGCCAAGGGCGAGATCGAGGCGCTGTCCGAATCCAGCTCCGCTTTCATCGAGAAGGCCTCCGGCATCAAGAGTCGCTTCGTGGTGAACAAGGAAGGCATCCTCGATCCGCAGCGCATGGCGCCGCGCATTCCGGAGCGTTCCAACGAGGACTGGGGCATCCTCTGCGAGATGGCGACCGCCGCCGCGAAACAGGCCCTGCAGCGCGCCGGCCGTACTCCCGAAGACATCGACGGGGTGATCGTCGCCTGCTCCAACCTGCAGCGCGCCTACCCGGCGGTGGCCATCGAAGTGCAGGCCGCCCTTGGCATCCAGGGCTTCGGCTACGACATGAACGTCGCCTGCTCCTCGGCCACCTTCGGCATCCAGGCCGCGGTGAACAGTGTGCAGTTGGGCCAGGCCCGCGCGATCCTGATGGTCAACCCGGAAATCTGCACCGGCCACCTGAACTTCCGTGACCGCGACAGCCACTTCATCTTTGGTGACGCCGCCACCGCCGTGGTCATCGAGCGCGCCGACCAGGCCACCAGCGAACACCAGTTCGATGTGGTGAGCACCAAGCTGCTGACCCAGTTCTCCAACAACATCCGCAACAACTTCGGCTTCCTCAACCGCGCGGCGGAGGAGGGCATCGGCAGCCGCGACAAGCTGTTCGTGCAGGAAGGCCGCAAGGTGTTCAAGGACGTCTGCCCGATGGTGGCCGAGCTGATCGGCGAGCACCTGGCGCAGAACGATATCCCGGTCAGCGACGTGAAACGCTTCTGGCTGCACCAGGCCAACCTGAACATGAACCTGCTGATTACCCGCAAGCTGCTCGGCCGCGATGCCGAGGCCCACGAAGCGCCGGTAATCCTCGATACCTACGCCAACACCAGCTCCGCCGGCTCGGTCATCGCCCTGCACAAGTACCAGGACGACCTGCCCGCCGGCTCCATCGGCGTGCTGAGCTCCTTCGGCGCCGGTTACTCCATCGGCAGCGTGATCCTGCGCAAGCGCTGATCGTGTCCGCCGACGACAGCGAGCTGTTGTCACGCCTGCTGGCCGGTGACCAGCAGGCCTTCCGCACCCTGGTAGCCACCTACCAGGGCGCGATGCGCGCCGTGGCCATTGCCATCGTCGGCGCCGCCCATGCCGACGAAGTGGTGCAGGATGCCTGGCTCGCCGCCGTGCGCAACCTGGACGGCTTCCAGGGCCGCTCAAGCCTCAAGACCTGGCTGCTGACCATCACCGCCAATACCGCCAAGTCCCGTCTGCGCAAGGTTCGCCGCGACGTTTCGCTGGACGAGCTGCCCGCGCCCCACGGCAGCATCGATGATTCCCGCTTCGCCGCCGACGGCCACTGGAGCCCGGCGCCGCTGGCCTGGCACGAGGATTCGCCCGAGGCCCTGCTGGCCGAGGACGAACTGCGCCAGTGCCTGGAAAACACCCTGCTGAGCCTCTCCGAACTGCAGCGCAGCGTGTTGCTGCTGCGTGAACGTCAGGGGCTGGAGCTGGAGGAAATCTGTAATCTGCTGGAGGTTTCGCTCTCCAATGTCAGGGTGCTTCTGCATCGCGCGCGGCTGAAGGTGTTCGCCAGCGTCGAACACTTCGAGGAGACCGGGGAATGCTGACCTGCAAGGAACTGGTGGCACGCTCCAGCGACCTGCTGGACGAACAGCTGGGCTGGCGCGAGAAGCTTGCGCTGCGCCGGCACCTGCTGCTGTGCCGCCATTGCCGGCGTTACCTGCGGCAGATGCGCCTGACCCGGGCAACCCTGCGCTTGCTGCCGGAGTCGCCGAGTCCCGATTCGGAACGCCTGGCCGACCATCTCGCTGAGTTGCGTCGGGACAGCGCGCGCCGCTGAAAACGACAGAATTAAGCGGTCAGCGCAGGATGAGCATGTCGTAGGATGGGTGGAGCGCAGCGATACCCATGCTGACTGTGCTTCGGATTGATGGGTATTGTTACGCTCCACGCCATCCTACTCAAGCACTTACCGGATACGCCCGAGTGATGCCGATCCTTCAGGGGCGGGCCATGCCGCGATCGCCTCTGCAGCACACTCTTGCAGCAAAATCCTCAGCTCAGACTTTGAGCCCGCCATGCATCCAGCCCGCCCGACAGCGCCCAGGTGCGCGGGTGTCCGAAGGCCTGCAACCGCTCCGCCAGCATCGCCGCGGAAAGCTCGTGGGGGCAGGCGCAGTAGATCACCACGTCCTTGTCTTCCAGGCTGCCACGCAGTTCGTCGAGCGCGCCGTCCAGGCTGAAGGCGATGGAACCGGGAATCGCCTCGTCATCGAACTGTGCCCGCACATCGAGGATCAGTGGCGGCTCGCCAGCATCCAGGCGCGCTCGTAGCTCGCCCACGCTGATGCGTGGAATCCGCGAGGTGCGCTTGAGCAGGCTGTAGCGCTGCCAGAGCTTCCAGGCGATGAACAGTGCGAAGGCGCCGAGCAACGCCGCGCCGCCGACGCTGGCGTACTCGGTAAGCCAGTCGAGGATGCGGTCCACCGCACTGCTGAAGATGCTTCCGAGCATCAGCGCGGAGCCGGCCCACAGCGCCGCGCCGGCGAAGTCGTAGGCGAGGAAGCGCGACAGCGGCGTGCCGGTCATGCCGGCCATGGTGGTGGTGAGCGCGCTGGCGCCGGGGAGGAAGCGCGAGATCAGCAAGGCACGCGGGCCGATGCGCAGGTAAAGACTCTGGCTCTGGCGAATGCAGCTGTCCGGCGACAGCGAAACCTTGCACACGCTGCGCAGCATGAAGCCCCCATAGTGCCGCCCGGCGCAGAACCAGATCAGGTCGGCAATCAGGCACGCGCACACGGCCACCGCCAGAGCCTGTCCCAGCGGCACGCCGCTGCCTTGCAGCGCCAGGGCACCGGCGACGATCAGCGCAGGGTAGGCCGGAATCGGCAGGCCCAACTGCTCGAGCAGGACGTTGAAGAACAGCAGGGTGAGGCCGTGCTGCTGGATCAGGGGTTGCAGTTCGTGCATGGCGAAGCCTGAGCGGGAAGGTCTTCCAGGGAGGGCGTCAGCATACCGGCAAAGTGGACTTCAGAAAGTGTCTGAAAGCCTAGTGGGAAGCGGCTTAGGACCTTTATGCCATAAAGAAATCAAAAGTTCCTTTGTAATAAAAGTTTTATCTACGAGCAACTGATCTGAAATAACCCCTCGCCAAGATTCCCAGCAACACAAACGGGGGCCGCCAGAACGGCCTGTGCGAGTCCTTGGGGGGCGCGCAGCAGCCAGGCACTCGGCGTGTTCAACGCAAATACCATTAAGGGGAATCTTCGATGATCCGTAAGCACTTCGCCGGTTACGCCGCCACTGCCCTGGCACTGGCCGTTTCCGCCCAGGCTTTCGCAGGCACAGTCACCACCGATGGCGCCGATATCGTTATCAAGACCAAGGGCGGTCTTGAAGTTGGCACCACCGACAAAGAATTCAGCTTCAAGCTCGGTGGCCGTCTGCAAGCGGATTACAGCCGCTTCGATGGTTTCTACACCAAGAACGGCAACAACGGTGACGGCGCCTACTTCCGCCGTGCGTACCTGGAGCTGGGCGGCGTCGTCTACAAGGACTGGAAATACCAGATCAACTACGACATGTCCCACAACTCCGGTAACTCTGACAACGGTTACTTCGACGAAGCTTCCTTCAGCTACACCGGTTTCAGCCCGGTTACCCTGAAGTTCGGCCGCTTCGACCCGGACTTCGGCCTGGAAAAAGCCACCAGCTCCAAGTGGGTGACTGCCACCGAGCGTACCTCCGCGTACGAACTGGCTGACTGGATCAACACCCACCAGGACGGCATGGGTGCCCAGGTTGGTGGCGTCGTCGCCAACATGGCTTACCTGGACGCTGGCGTATTCGCCAAGGACGCCGATGACACCGACGGCGACAGCGTCAAGCAGTTCAACTTCCGCGGTGTATTCGCTCCGCTGAACACCGACGGCAACGTCCTGCACGTTGGCGTGGACTACGCCTACCGTGACCTGGACGACACCGCCTTCGACTCCCGCATCCGTCCCCGTCTGGGCATGCGTGGCATCGCCACCAACGGCGGTAACGACGCCGGCGACAATGGCAACCGCGCGACCTTCGGCGGCGCCACCCTGAGCCCGGCCGGTTCCTACAAGGACGATTCCACCTGGGGCGCAGAATTCGCCTACGCCATCGGCCCGTTCTCGGCCCAGGCCGAATACCTCAAGCGCAAGCTGAAGGCTGATGCCGACGCTTACGAAGACATCAAGGCTGACGGCTACTACGGCCAACTGGCCTACACCATCACCGGTGAATCCCGCGTGTACAAGCTCGATGGCGCCAAGTTCGACACCATCAAGCCGGCCAACAAGGAAATCGGTGCCTGGGAAGTCTTCTACCGTTACGACCACATCAAGGTCGATGACCCGAACGTGGTCGTGGCTACCGCCACCCGCGACGTCGGCGACACCAAGGCCAGCACCAACACCGTGGGTGTGAACTGGTACGCCAACGAAGCGGTGAAAGTTTCCCTGGACTACGTTCACGTCAGCACCGACGGCATTCGCAACGCCAACGGCGACGACGACGGCAACGGTGTCGTGACTCGTCTGCAGTACGTGTTCTAAGAACGACCGCTCTACCGTTTGACTCCTTTGTGTGAACCCCTGCCTCGGCGGGGGTTTTTTTATACGCGTTCGCAAAGGAACGGACGTTCTACAGGGGGCAGGTCAGCGAAAGTTGGGGCCTGCGGGCCGACGCTGGAATTCGAATTCGAGCAGCTCATCGAATGGATTGCCCATTTCCAGTCGCGTCCAGCCCAGCTTGATGAGGAACGCCAGCGCTGCCGGGTTGTCCGGCTTCACGCTGGCCCGCCACAAGGGGCTGCTCTGCAGTTCCGGCCGGCTCATCACCAGCGTCATCACCGCGCGCCCGATGCCCGAGCTGCGTAACGCCGGGCGCACGGCGAGGTCGGTAACGAAGTAGTACGGACGCGCCGGGGTGGGCAGGCAAATCCCCACCACCGCGACCAGCAGGCCGCCACGCAGGATGCTGTACTGGGCCTTGTCCGAATCCTTCAGCACCTGTTCCAGCCAGTACCGATCCATCGGGCCCAGTTGCGCGTCGAGCAGCGGGTCGTCGAACCAGCTTTCGTACAGTGGAATGTCCTCCGGCTGGAAAGGGCGAATCTGCATGCGGGCGCTCTCCGGTGCAGCTTTGGGAAGTTTCACACTCGCATCTGCTGGGCGATTGCGTCAATCGACCCTGAGCGCTCGCGTCATTGAGGCGGCGCGCGGCCAGCACCTACCCTGCGGGCACTCAACCCACCGGGAGTCGACCATGCTGCGCAATCACTTCGAGACCGAGCACAACCTGTTCCGCGATGCGTTCCGATCCTTCCTCAACAAGGAAGTGGTGCCTCACCAGGAGGAGTGGGAGGAAGCCGGCGTGGTGGACCGCAGTGTCTGGCGCAAGGCGGGGGAGATGGGCTTCCTGTTGCCCTGGGCGGAAGAAGAGTACGGCGGAACCGCTCTGAAGGATTTCCGCTACGAACAGATCATGTGTGAGGAATTGGCCGCCATCAACGAGCCGGGCTTCATGATCCCGCTGCACTCGGCGCTATGCGGTCCTTACATCGCCGAATACGGCAACGCCGAGCAGAAGGCTCGCTGGCTGCCGGGGATCATCCGTGGCGAGAGCATTCTGGCGGTGGCGATGACCGAGCCTTCGGCGGGCTCGGACCTCGCTGGCATGCGCACAACGGCAGTGGACAAGGGCGACCACTTCGTCCTCAACGGTTCCAAGGTCTTCATCTCCAACGGCCTGCTGGCGGACCTGGTGATAGTCGCGGCCAAGACCGACCCGGCGAACAAGCACGCCATGGGGCTGTTCGTGGTCGAGCGCGGCATGGAAGGCTTCGAGCGTGGGCGCAACCTGAAGAAGCTGGGCATGAAGAGCCAGGACACCGCCGAGCTGTTCTTCAACAACGTGAAGTTGCCTAAGGAAAATCTGCTCGGCGACGCCAAGGGTGGTTTCTTCTACCTGATGAACATGCTGGCGCAGGAGCGCCTGACCAACGCCTGCGGCGCGGTGGCCGGCGCCGAGGCTGCGCTGAACGCGACCGTCGACTACGTGAAGGAGCGCAAGGCCTTCGACCGCCCGGTGGCGCATTTCCAGAACACCCGCTTCAAGCTCGCCGAGATGCGCACGCAGATCGACGTGGCGCAGGTCTTCACCGACCGCTGCGTGATGGACCACAACCAGAAGAAGCTCACCCCCGAGGTGGCCGCCGAGGCCAAGCTGTTCACCACCGAACTGCTGTGCAAGGTGGTCGACGAGGGTGTGCAACTGCATGGCGGCTGGGGTTACATGTGGGAATATCCGATCTGCAAGATGTACGCGAACGCGCGCATCCAGCGCATCTTCGCCGGCACCTCGGAGATCATGAAAGAGATCATCAGCCGCGGCATGAAGCTCTGAGGCCCGGCGCCCACGCATCGATTGAGCGAAACAGGAGTGCCCATGAACGGTCCGCTCGCCTCCCTGAAGATCCTCGATTTCTCCACCCTGCTGCCGGGGCCGTTCGCCTCGCTGCTGCTGGCCGACATGGGTGCCCAGGTGCTGCGGGTGGAATCGCCCACGCGCATGGACCTGGTGCGCGTGCTGCCGCCGCATGTAGACGGGACCTCCGCCAGCCACGCCTATCTCAACCGCAACAAGCGCTGCATCGCGCTGGACCTGAAGCAGGCCGAGGCAGTGGAGGTGGTGAAGCAACTGGTGCAGGAGTACGACATCGTGCTGGAGCAGTTCCGCCCCGGCGTGATGGACAAGCTCGGCGTGGGCTACGAGGCGCTCAAGGCGATCAACCCGAAGCTGATCTATGTCTCGATCACCGGCTATGGTCAGACCGGCCCGTTCCGTGACCGCGCCGGACACGACATCAACTACCTGGCGCTGGCCGGTGTGGCCAGCTACACCGGCCGCCGCGAGAGCGGCCCGTTGCCTCTGGGCGTGCAACTGGCGGACATCGGTGGCGGTTCGCTGCATGGCGTGATGGGCCTGCTGGCGGCGGTCATCCACCGGCAGCAGACGGGGGAGGGGCAACAGGTCGACGTGAGCATGACCGACTGCGCCTTCAGCCTGCACGGTATGGCCGGCGCGGGCTATCTCGCGGCGGGGGTGGAGCCGGAGATGGAAGGTCTCGCGCTCAACGGCGGCAGCTTCTACGATTACTACCGAACTCGCGATGGTCGCTGGTTCTCGGTGGGCAGCCTGGAGCCGCAGTTCATGCAGCAATTCTGCGCCGCCATCGGACGCCCGGAGCTGGCCGCGCGCGGGTTGTCGCCCAAGCCGGAGGACCAGCAGGCGCTCAAGCGAGAAATTTCCATCGAGTTCGAGAAACATGACTTCAGCCAATGGCAGAAGCGCTTCGCCGCGCTGGACGCCTGCGTCGAGCCGATGCTGTCGCTGGCCGAGGCGGTGGAGCATCCGCAGTTGGTCGAGCGCGGCGCGGTTACCCAGGTGCCCAATGGCAAGGGCGGTGAGCAGCGGCAGATGGCCTGCCCGATCCGCTTCTCCGCCGGTCTCCCCGAGCCGCGCCACATCGGCGCCGCACTGGGCGCACACACGGCTGAGGTGATGGCGGAGCTGGGCTATTCGGCCGAGCAGGTCGAGGCGTTGAAAGCGGCGAAGGTCATCGCCTGATTCGCATCATTCGCGGCGGGTTTCGCCGGTGAAGATCAGCGTCGCGCGGCAGCGCCGGCAGTAGTAGCGGCGGCCCTGTGCGACCAGGTTGTGGCGCTGGGACGAAAAGGGGAATTCATTGCCTTCGCCGCAGTGGCAGCGATACAGGTAGCGGGTAGAGCGGCGGCGCTTGATCTCGTACGTGTGGCAGCGATCAGGCGGCAGGCCGTAGATACCGCGCATGATCAGCTGCCACTCCTCGCCATGGGGGCGGATGCGCGGGCCGAACATCTGGTGGGCGATCAGGTGCGCCACCTCATGGGCCACGGTCTGCTGCAGGAAGTGTTCGTGGTTTTCCCGGTACAGCTGCGGGTTGAAGCGCAGCAGGTTTTCATCCAGGTGGGCGACGCCGGCCTTCTGGCCGCGTAGCCGGAAGCTCACTTCCGGGCGGGGAAAGCGCCGCTGGAAGAAGGCTTCGGCCTGCTGGTAGCAGGCTTCGACGCGAGCGTTGAGCTGTTCAGGCATACAGTGGTTCTCCGACGGGGGCAGATTATGCCGCAGTCGAAGCGCCGGTGGAGGATTTCTCGCGGCCGCTCGTCCGGGGTGCAGGTTCAGGCAAGCCGTAGGGCGTTTAGGCAAGCGAAAGGAAACCGGGCCACGAAGGGCCCGGTTTCCTTTGTAGAGGATGGATCAGGTGTATTCCGGGCCCACGCCGCTGCCCCAGAGGATGACCGACAGGGCCATCATCGCCACCAGCACCACCAGTCCTACCGCCAGCACCGAGCTTGAGAACAGGAAACCTTCATCCTTGTGGATGTTCATGAAGGTCGGGATGCCGACATAGAGCAGGTACACGGTGTAGCAGATCGCCGCTGTGCCGATGATCATGCCCAGCCACAGGTGCGGGTAAAGCGCCGCGAGGCCGCCGATGAACAGCGGGGTTGCGGTGTACGCAGCGAATACGATGCATTGGGTCAGCGATGGCGACGCGTCATAGGTGCGGGCCATCCAGTGGATGAAAGCGCCCATGATGGCGACGCCGGCGAGCATGGCGATGTAGGTCATGATGGTCAACTGGATGGCGCTGGCGGCTGTCAGCTTGACCGGTCCCGCACTGCCCAGCACCCAACCGACCTGCGTGGTGCCGATATAGGCCGAAATGACTGGAATGGCAGCGAGGATCAGGACGTGGGTCAGGTACATGTGGCTGATGGATTCTTCCTCGCCACGGATTTCCTGCCATTCCTGATCGGGATGGGTGAAGAGCCCCCACACATGATGGATCATGTCAGCATTCTCCTCTTCTTATAGAAGGTCGCCCCCCAGCGAGGCGCCGAATACGCGTAGCCAGCGTCATCCGGTGCCCGGCCGACCTATGCGACCTTAAGTCGCAGTATAGGAATGGCTGCAGGCCACGTCGTCCGTGGGGTTAGAGCAAATGGAAGTTTCACGGGCGGCTGTAATAGCGCTCCAGAATTTCCATGGCTTTATTGATCGACTGAAGGCGCGTGTTACTGCCACCGCGGTCGGGGTGGTGCTGGCTCACCAACTGGCGGTAGCGCAGCTTGATCAGTGCGTAGTCCACCGGCCCGTCTTCCAGCTCGAAGAGCGCCAGCGCGGCGGCCTTTTCCTCGTTGCCCTGCATGCGCGTCCAGAAGCTCTCCAGCAGCTTTTCCACGTCGTGTTCGGTGGTTTCCCTCAGATGCTTCTCGTCGAGGTAGTAGGCGCGGAGGGCGTCCTGCTCGCCGAGTGCCTGCACCCCGCTGATATAAGGACAGAGACGGATCGACAAAGGGCCGATCTCCAGGTGTGCGGCGTTCTCCTCCCACAGCCGGTCGCGCAGGCGATACAGCGCGTTGAACACCAGGAAATGGGTACGGAACAGCACCAGCTTGTCAGTCAGCGGCAGGTTGGGCACGTGGGTCGAGTGCCGAGCCTTCAAATGCTGGATCAGCTGGAATTCGGAGATTCCTTCAGTCGCTTCCTGCAGCAGCTGCAGGAGCTGGTCCGTCAGGTCGAGGGAAGATTCGAGATCAGGCGTCATGCTGTCAGATTAGCAGTAGCCCGATGGAGGGGCTGAGGTATGCGTCGCTTTGCGCGTAGAAATGCCTGCCAGTGTTTTTTGATGGATAGCGTCGGATAGGCCTTGATAGATCAGGGAAATGAGGATTGAGCACACGTTCGAGCCAGACTGCTTTGGATAGTAATTTGGAGCGAGATCGACACTTTTTCGACACCTGATAGTTAAGTAAGTTATCGTGAAAAGTTGAGCCTGGTAGGTAGGGAATCCTGCTCACACTGGAAAGTCGAAGCCACTATTACGTGTTCAGGCAGTCGTGGCGTTTCATCGGAACTCGCGTAAATGTCGTGTATATTTTTCTCAACTGCGTCGGGTTAGTGTCAATAGCCTCCGGTATAACGGGTTATCAACAAGGCTGGGATTTACTTTGCGTGCGTGCTCCATCGCCTCTGACAGGTCATATGGAACTACAGCACCGTCCAAATCGCTAATGGTTGCGTTAAGTAGGCGTATTAGTGCTGCCGCTTTGGGAGGACTATTAATAACGTCCATGCGCTTTTTCCCTTCGTTATCGCCAAAAAGGCCGTACTCAATCATCGACCAGCACTTGAATGGGACTAGGAAGCGTTCAATAGCTGATACTGCATTTTCGAACTCATTGCCCACCGTTGCAGGGAGGCTTGCTAGCTCGCTGCTTACGCCGGGAGTAGCGAGAGATCGCTCTTGAGGCCAGACCTTATCAAAGAATGGTTTGACGGCCGAGTTGAATAGTTCCTCTCTTGAGGAGGGTTTTGGGTTTGACGAGGATTTTTCAGCCATCTCGCTGACAAATTTTCTCACTGAGCCGGCAGCAAATGCGCGGACCTCATCGTCGATTACTCTAAGCAGTTGTTGGACTTTAAAGTATTCTATGGCAGGGCGTCTGTTGGATTTTATTGAGTGTAAACAGTCAATTATCAAACTAAATACTAAATTTTGTCTTGTCTCGCGTCCCAGTCGTTCATCGGCAGCGCGCGAAATCATCATATCGCCGATGATTTTTATGGTCTCTTTGAAGATTCTTCGCCGCGCAATCGAGCGCCAAAGTGCAAGTGATGCTGTGGAGTCCTCTTCCAATGGCCGAACTAGGTGGATTTTTGTCCATGCGGAGTCAGCATTCAGGAAGTAGCTGATAAACTCCACGAATCTGTGTTTAACAATAAGTCCACTTCGACCTTCTGCCGCAATCGCGGTGTCGCGCATTCGTTTAAGCTGGCTTCTTGGTTTAAATGGATTTTGGGGGTCGGGTGCCCTATTCCATAATGTAAAGAAGACGTCAAGCATACGCCCGACTGGGGTGTTGAGAGTGTCAAGATCTTCTGGCTCCTTCCTTGAAGAAGTCACCATTAGGTTGAGATTACTTTCCTCTTCAGTCGGTGTTTGTCCATTCGTTGTTTTAATGGCTATTGGCCAGATCTTGTACCAAGCGCGTAATCCTATCTTAGATTGGACTACGTGCTTGGCCCAAGCGCCAAGCCACGACGAAATTGCATCAGAGATAGGACTGATAGATTCAGTCGGAAGTTTGCTGATTAGCTGAAGGATTTCTTCTGCTTGAGCTTGCCTCTCTGCTTCGTCTATCTGTTCTGGGCGATGCTCCCAGCAGATGGACTCCAATACGCTTGGATAATCCTTGCCGCCTTCGTGGGCTGTTTGAAGCTCATTAATTATTTTGAGAAGATTTTTTTGCTCTCTTAGCCAGTCACCTGCCCTTCTTGATGAATCATCGTTCCAGCTCACTCGTTTTGTAGAAAGTGCACGCTGCAACTCAGCGAGGCGGGTTATTCCAGCCACTTCATCAAATTTCCTTTCGGGGTCGGGTTTTACCCATTCAGCACTACTTGCCTGCGGAAAACCTTCATCCTGATTCATCTTCCTTAATTCAGGATGGTCTGCAGCTCCCTCATTGAACCATTGGTGATCGATTTCAGAAATCTCTGCTCCCGAAAGTACGATGCGGTTTAGCTCTCTAAGTGCCCAGTATTTTCTCGCTCTAATAATTTCCTGTGAGTCTAGTCCTTTCCGCCAAAAACCTTTAGGAGGGCCTTTTCGAATACGAGATATTATCCTCCGCCGGTCTTCTATCATGAGGCCGTCAAATCGCAGAGCCCGCAAGGCGGTTATTTCTGGGAAAGCGTGCATATCCCAGAATTGCTCATCTTGTCTGCCTGCTAAAAACTCTGCCACTTCTGCGGGCGAGGCAAGTTCTTCGTTTTGGGCTAGGAATGCCCATAGTCGCATAAATATTATACTGTCCTTGCTTTTCCATCCCTTAACAACATTGCGGGCACGGTTTTTGTCTACCTCGAAAAGGTGCTTAACAACTGCACCTAAGAGTTTCACAGAAGGTGCAATTCCTGTCTTGTATTCATCAGGGTCTCTTTTGCCTTCATCCGCATACCAAACTTGCTCCAAGCCACCTAAGCGCCAGATTTGATTGTCGACATCCCAACCGACGCTTCTTGCGATCTCAATGCCGCGCTCAATTGATCTTTCAAGCCGCTGGGCGAGTGAAGCTAGAAATGGAGCCTGATTTATAGATTTGATATCTAAAATATTTAGATCAACTATTCCTCCGCTCACAATTTCTATGCTCAGGATGTCGTTGAAAGATTTTGGTTTTGAGGGGGTTCTCGGGGTTTTCTTATACCATCGATCAATTGGTTTGACGCTTAGTCTTGGGGCGACGAGGTTTACTATCTGACCTATCAAAGAGCTTGTTCTTTCTCCTTGGGCCAGCCTCTTTTTTATACCATATACCTCAATTGCCGGTCCTCTTTCTATATTTGACTCTTCCAGGGCTTCTTCAACAAGACGCCATGTTGTAGCCCATGGTTCGCCAAGCCCATGGATATCTTGCCAACTTAATATGTGCTTAATTGCAAGTAGTTCAGCGTGTCTGTCTTGGTTTAGTGCGAGGGCCCAGTTGACTGTTTCAAGTTCACTCATCCTATTTGACAAGAATAGAAGTGTTATGTCGAAAATCGCTCTATTTTTTTCATCTAAATACATGCTGGACTGATTCATTTAAATAGGCCCTCGTTCTGAGCTTATTTTTAAAATTGCATTCAGCCACTCGATTTCCGCACCGGCATTTGCAACTAGAGTTGTGAGGCGCTTTTTCTCATTAGTATTGCTCCGGCGGATTAGATGATCAAATAGGTCTCTATCCATGTCTTTGGATGTTTTCCTAGGAGTCTTAACTATTCTTCGGAGCTCTTTGTCTACTAGGCCGGGAACTCCGTTTATTGCAGAAAAGTCAGCCCAACGTTTGAAGGTGTCACGCAAAATAGAATGTCCATTTGCTGAGTCGTAGCTGATAGGGGTTATTCCTCTCGCCTTCCAATCCTCCAGTACTACAGGATCTGGGTTTTTTAGCCCCCAAAAAGTAAACCGCTCTTTTAAGTCCTCAAATCGAGTGTTGTCTGCGGCTACAGCATTAAGGAGATAGCGCATAGGAGGGTCGTTGGCGCTATAACCAATCAGAACTAAATTGAATAGACGTGCTGCGTCGTATATGAAGTCTGGGATGGTTCTGCGGCGTAGGTAGAACTCCCCGAAGTCTTGATCCGATAGAACAAACTCTGTCGATTGGCTATCTTTATTGTCTATCGCTCCATGTATATGAAGCACGCCGGAGAAATCTATACTTCTAGTAGGTCTAGGCATCGCGCCTAGAGAGAAAGTGGTTGCTTTCGATTTACGACGTTTCGCTTTTTCAAGAAGTAAATCAAAGTTCGTGGTTAGAATTGTTGAGGTGACTCCCCTATCGGCAAGTCTCATGAGGTATCTATGGATATCTACGGGCTTCTTATTGTCACCACGCAGTTGATTCGCTACAGCAGCTCTGACTTTGCTGTCTGATTTTGTTCTGCCGTCAAGTCTGCGTTCGAGCATTCCCAGGACCACATCATAATCTCCGAGTAGAAATCTCCGTGCCTCTGCTCGCTGAACATCATTCAGACTGGCTAGATTGACTTTTTTATTCTTCTCGTCGTCATACGTGAACTGCGAAATTACAGCGTGGGCGCCTGGGTCCAGTTGCTCATATACATCTACAACAAGCTTGCGGAAGTCTGGGAGCCCGGCTGGAATTGATATCCCGGCCCCGCAGATGAAAAGCACCTCTCCACGAGCGTGAGCTAAGAGGAGTCTTTCTGGGATCTGTGCTAGTCCGTCACCGAGTGCAATGACACGGTCTTCGATAGATACGTCTGTAGTCAAGCTTCAATCCCTTTCCGCTTGGTTTTGATTTCATGGATGGTGCACTGGTGAAGGGAAGAAGTCGATCCCTGCCGGCTACATATCAGAGTGTCCTTCAGACGCGGTTTCTGCCACCTGTTCCAGTGGGAGCAGCGAGCCGCAGTAGCTATGACGAACTCCCCCCAGCCTGTCATCGCGAGGGTGTTTTTGGCGGGCCCTCAACTCAATCGTCGTTCGTAGAAATGCTTTGGAGGGCTGTTCGGCGATTCGTCTACCTTTCTTGTTTCAAAATCACGCCTTGCACGCCGCACACGCTTATTAAGCGTGTCCCTTTTTTCTCATGAACCACTTGAGGGCTGCTTTCCTTGTCAGCTCTATCCCGCGTGGGCTCCGTTTAAATGCGCCTGCGCCTCGTCGTACTCAGGGCTGGTCTGCCCTGATTCCGGAATGATATTCCCTGTGTTTAACCACAAGGCGTATTGGGGATAGATGGAAATCAGGGCCTCTAGCTCTTGAGTGCTAACGCGGGTGCGCTTGTCGTACCTGACAGTACGCCATCGGGTTCCGCTGATCGTCGTTTTTCTAACCAGCTCATCGATAGTGGCCTTATCGATAATTGTTCTAATGCGGCTATCTATTGATTCCATAATAGTATTGTACATTACACATGTATAGCTCGCCTTCCGCACAGGCTTTGCGTATAGTTCGTCTGTAATATACAGATGGCTTATACGGAGCCACCTGCAATTTCCCATAAATTGTCAGATCGTAGCGTAGGGTGAGGTTATGGAACAGAACGGAGGCAAGGTTTCTCTCGGGCTAGTCGAGAATGCCCCAGTGCTGATGCCGTGGCGAAAATTCGCTTCGTGGATTGGTATGGATGAGGGCGTAGTAGAGGGCTGGATTCGCGTGGGCTACATCCCGCGTATCAAGATCGGCAACCGCGTCATGGTGAATGTGGCGCTGCTGAGTCGCCGTCTGCTGGAACAGGAGAGCCTCTAATGAGCCTTCTTTCTCCGCTCAGCGCTCAACGCGTTCGAGAAAAGCTAGCCGCTGCACGCCTGTCATTCCGCCTGAAGCGCAAGTCTCTGACCGATGGCTTCGCAGATGCAGCGCGCCGATTCCATGAAGAAGGACGGATGGAGCTTGCCTCCGCGCGATTGACCGTTGAGGCCAATCGCGATGACGACGTTCTTCCTTCTATGCGGTGCCTTTTCTCCCTCGCCGTGATTCATCCGCGTCTGCCTTCTGATCGTGAGGTGACTTCCGATGCTGTCGAAGTACGTTCGTCAACCTCACGCGCCGGACTGCGACTGCTCTGTCTGCTGGTCCCGTCGCGAACTGGTGAAGCCCGATCCCTCCCAGTCCACACCCTGCACCGAGTGCCACCCTACACGAGTGTTCGCGGTCGTTACCACGATGGCCAAGGTCGCTGGAGTGTGGCGCTCGATCCACTCGACGTACCGGGTGGAACCGGGTTTTACCTGCGCGAAACACATGCCCGCGCTCCGTCCGCCGAAGTACTGGCACGTTATCTACGACAGCGGGAAGCCAACTCCCTTCGTGCCGGTACACGAGCCATTCGAGCTGGAGAGCTGAGCCATGTCTGATGATCTTTTCGGCTGGCTGCTGTTCTTCTTCGGTCCCTTGGGCTTGCTGCTAATTTTCGCAGCGGCAGTCACCGAGCCCTCGAAAAAGGACCTCAAAGCCGAACTCGTCTTCGTCGATCCTGACGGCAGCTTGCGCACTACCACGGTGTTGCTTCTCGCCCTGGCCATTGCCAGCGCAAAGGTTTCCCAGGTCCAGGGCCGCCGCACCGGCTTGTCCGAACGCGCCTTTCCGTTCGGACAAACGGAGCGCCGGGCGAAGCGCACCCTTGACCGTCCCCCACCCTGAATAGCCTCCGCTCGGGAGTGAGGGGCAGCACTACCGCCCCGCGCTCCTGAGCCCTCGGCGGCGAGAGCGGGATGACAAGGGCAGCGCCCTTGGTGTTTCGAACCTCGCCACGCGCACCACCGCAAACCCAGGCACCACCACACCCGCTGAATGACGGCCACCAACGCGCCCAATTTGCAGCAGCGGGCCAACTCATGCCCGAAAAAGGCAAAGGAGCTTCAGATGAACATGTTTGCAACCACTGGCGGCGTAGTCGAACTCTGGGTCACCAAGACCGACACCTATACCTCCACCAAATCCGGCGAGATCTTCGCCAGCGTCCAGGCCATTTCCCCGATCCCGGAAACCGCTCGCGGCAACGCCAAGGGTTTCGAGATCAGCGAATACAACGTCGAACCGACTCTGCTGGACTCCATCGTCTTCGAAGGCGCTCCGGTGCTGTGCAAGTTCGCCAGCGTCGTCCGCCCGACCCAGGACCGTTTTGGCCGCACCACCAATACCCAGGTGCTGACCGAACTGTTGGCCGTGGGCAAAGAGGCCAGCGCACCGGCTCCGGCTGCTCGCCCGGCGCAATCCCAGCCGCAAGCCCAGCGCCCGACTCAGCCCGCCGCTGAGAAACCCTCCGACAGCAGCAAGTCCTGACGGCGAGGGTAGGTAGATGAAAGCGCCGCTCCGTTTCGCCTTCGGCTGGGTTCTGTACATCGCAATTCTTTGCGCGGTATCGCCTGCCGTGCGTGCGGTGCGCGAGTTCCTCGAACCCTACCCGCTGGACTCCGTGATCGCGGTGATCGCGGCGGCGTTCGCCCTCTTCGCGCTGTGGTGGTTCGTCCTGCGCTCCTTCTGGAGCTGGTGCGACCAGCCACGCAAGGAGGCTCGCTGACATGTCAGGCGTGGTTGCCGTTCAGGTCTGCACCAGCTGGGCGTCCACGGCGGACGGCCTCATGCAGTGCCAGCACCTCGAATGGCAACAGGCCTATCTGATTCCGCCCGAGGCCGCTGGATACGTAGACATCCTGGTCAACGGCGGTTTCTCCCCGGAAGCCTTCGGCATCGGTGCTGCGGGTGTCCTGGGAGCCTTCGTGACGGGGCTTTTGACTGGCTGGGTCGCGTCACTTCTTCGTAAAGCCAGATGACAGAGGAAACACCATGAACGCCATGAAACAACAGATCGCCAAGTTCAACCCGGTCCGCTCGTTCCGCAACCTGTGCATCGCCGGTTCCGTCACCGCTGCCACCTCGCTGCCGGCCTTCGCGGGCGTCATCGACACCAGCGCGGTGGAAGCCGCCATGACCGATGGCCAGGGCGACATGAAGACCATCGGCGGGTACGTGGTCGCTGCCCTGGTCATCCTCGCGGTGGCCGGCCTCATCTACAGCATGCTGCGCAAAGCCTAAGCGTGCTGTGGTCGGTGTGGTTGGGGGCCTTCTTCGCCGGGGCCTTCATCACGGGCTACCGCTGCGGCGAATTCTTCTGACTGCACTGATGTGCCGAACCTGGACCCCGCTTCGGCGGGGTTCTTTTTTCTGGACACACCACGATGAAACATCAATGCCACCGCCTCCTGCTGGTCGTGCTGCTTCTACTGAGCGCCCCGGTCCTCGCGGCTGACTATTCATGGACCGTCGCAGGTCAAGCGTGGACTACCGCGCCGTCACCGGGACAGGCGTGTGCGATCTGGGCCAAGGACATCACTTACCCCGGTGGCCAAAAGACCAGTTTTGGATTTGTCAGCGAAACGAAGTATTGGTGCCGGGTGGCTGCCAACAATGGCACTGGTTCGGTGACCCTGGACGTCTGGCGGACGGGCAATGCCTGCCCAGAAGGCACCGAGTATGACCCCAGCATCAAGGATGGCAGCAGCCAGTGCAAAGCCCCACCCAAGGACTGTTCGGCCACCCAGGGGGAGCCTTTCCCAGCCAAGGGCAACGATGCGCCGGTGATCAGTTCGGGAGGCCGCAACTACGTCGCCGATGGTGGTCCGCCGACCGCCTGCTACGAGCAATGCCAGTACAAGAGCGAATCCGGTCGCTCGACCAGCTGCTATCTGGTGAAGGGTTCGACCACTCAGGGCTTCTGCAATTACATCCTCCAGGGCACCGGGGAGAACTGTTCAGCCGACTCCTACCAGTTCTCCACTACCGGCGATCCACTGAACCCCACTACCGAGCCGCCCGATCCTGCCGTGCCTCCCTCTGATCCCAACGACCCCGGCTGCCCCGAAGGCTGGGCATGGTTGGGTACCACCTGTGTGAAAACCGATCCTTCCAACCCTGGCGATGGCGACGGGGACGGAGAGGGAGGCGGCAACACGGGCGGCGGAGCCGGGGGCGGTGATGGCTCCGGCAATGGCGATGGAAGCGGCTCTGGCGACGGTGACGGCTCCGGCAGTGGCAATGGAGACGGCAGCGGTTCCGGCAACGGCGATGGCTCCGGTAGCGGCAATGGCGACGGTGAGGGTGAGGGCGAAGGCCAGTGCGATCCCGCCAAAGACCCGAACGGCTGCCAGGGCGAAGGCCCCGGTACCGAGCTGAAAGAGCCCGAGGCCGGCAGCTGGGATGAAGCCAACAAAGAGTGGGACCAGAAGGTTCAGGACGCCAAGAAAGAACTCAAAGACGCGGTGAAAGCCAACATCGATCAGCTCAAGGGTGCCTTCGATCTCCAGCTCTCCACGGGCGGCGGACAGCTGCCTTGCTACACCGGCACGGTATGGGGAAAGCCCTACAGCCTCTGCGTCTCCGACTACGCCGACCAGCTCTCCAACATGCGGCTCGCGCTGCTGCTCATGGCTGCGCTGATCGCGGCCTTCGTCATCCTGAAGGAGTGAATCATGGAATGGCTATCAGGTGTCTTCGACCAGATCCTCAGCTTCTTCCAGTGGATCTGGGATTTCTTCGCCCAGGGCGTTTACGACTTCATCAAAGACGGCCTGGTCGTCGCCACCAAAGCGGCGATGTACAGCGCCCTGCAGACCTTCATTCTGCTGCTCGATGTCAGCTTCACCGTGGCCCGGGAGCTGATCGACAGCCTCGGTATCTCGGCGATGGTGCGCGGCATGTACGCAGCACTCCCGGCGGACATCGCAGCGGGCTTGGCGTTCTTCGGTATCCCCCAGGCGCTCAACATCATCATGTTGGCGGCGGCCACGCGCTTCTGCATGCGCTTCGTGCCCTTCATCGGGAGGTGAGTGAATCATGTCCATCAAGATTCACCACGGCCCCAACGGCTCGTACAAAACCTCCGGCGCGATTCAAGACGATGCTGTCCCCGCACTGAAGGACGGTCGCGTCATCATCACCAACGTCCGGGGCTTCACTCTGGAGCGCGCTTACGCCGTCTTCCCCGACCTGCCCAATACCGCCGAAATCATCAACCTCGATCTCGAATCGCTCGATGACCTCGACAAGATGCGCACGTGGTTTCAGTGGGCACCGCGGGGCGCGTTCCTGATCTTCGACGAAACCCAGCTGCTGTTCCCCAAGTCCTGGCGCGAAAAGGACCTGGAGAAGTTCGACTTCCCCGGCGGACCCGAGGCGGCGCACGCAGCGGATCGGCCCATGGGCTGGCTCGACGCCTGGACCCGGCACCGCCACTTCAACTGGGACATCGTCCTCACCACGCCAAACATCAGCTACATCCGCGACGACATCCGCATGACCTGCGAGATGGCCTACAAGCACTCCAACCTCGCGGTCATCGGCATCCCCGGCCGCTACAAGGAGGCCCAGCATGACGCCCTGCTCAACCGACCGCCGGCTGACGGCACCATCATCGAATACAAGCGAATCCGAAAGCAGACCTTCGCCCTCTACCAGTCCACCGCCACCGGTAAGACCCAGGACACTAAAGCCGGCAAGAGCCTCTTCCGGTCGCCTAAGTTGGTTCTTCTACTGGCACTGCTGGCCGCTTCTATTGGCTTTGTCTGGTACATGGGGCCTCTGCGCACGATTGGCGGTGAGGCTGCTCAAGCACCTGCCGAGCCTGTTGCTGAGCCTGCTCATGCCGCTACTGCGAGTGCTACGCAAAGTCCTGCTGTGGGTGTGTCGGCGCGTCCTGCTGCGACTGGGTTTCTTTCTGCTGGCCTTGTACCTGACGGGCCAGCTGGTGCGCCTGTTGACCTGAGCGCCCATCCCTTCGCAGACCGCCGCATCAGCATCCTTGCGCACGCCTACCGCCCCTCGAAGGGTGACATCTACATGTTCGCCCTGGATGACCCGGAAGGCAGGCATCTGGAGCTGACCAGCTGGCAACTGGTGGGCTCGGGCTACCACGTCACCGCAAAGGGCGAGTGCGTCGCCGAGCTGGCCTTCGAGACGTGGAAGCAAACCATCACCTGCGGCGGAAGCCCTCCGCGTGCACCTGCCGGGTTCACCCAGGCACCACCGCTCACAGCCGCCGCCAGCGTGCCGCAAGCCGAGCCACCTGCGCTGACCATCGTGCCCAACTCCGAATACGCCTCACGCCCCTGGAGGAACGCCAAATGACCCTGCACGGATTGTTCAACGCACTGGGGCTGCTCGCGCTCGCGTACGCCCTGGGATTCATCACGGCAATGCAGGTGATGCAGCCAGTCGGGGCGTTTCCGTTTTGAGTCGGCGAGCCGCGCCGCCGGCCGGGAGCGGAAGGCATGAGCGGTAGGCCGAAGGCGCGGCCGACGACCCTGTAACACGTCGGATAACCCAGTTACTCATTGGATAGCATTGGATAGGTTTGAATCATGACTAAGGCAGCAGAACACCAGATTCGCGCAGTACTTCAGGAAGACGGGCAGTTCTTCGAGTCGCCCAAAGGGCGCATCTTTTTCAGCAGTAGGGCAGGGGAGTTCACCGACCTTTCCGGGGTGCGTCTGTTGCGCTGCGGCGTGGATACGGTCCGGCAGTTGTACAACGGCCTGATTCGGCCCGAGGTTATGGCGATCTTCGATGAGCCGGAAGACATCGTGGAGTTCGCCGGCTACCAGTGGGCCAAGGGCCGTATTGGTCGCGACTCCGGCTACCAGCACCGGCTACAGAACGCCGATATGGGTCTGATCCTGCTGATCAAGAACCATAACGTGAAGCTGGAGAACATCGGCCCACATCTGAAGATCGAAGTGTCACCACATGCCCTGGATGGCGCTGATCCAGCGATCCTGCAAGGCGTGCTCGATGACTTGGCCGCAGGCGTGCTCTCAGCCTGCGAAACCAATCAATGCGCGGTGCATCTTGCGCTTGACGTGCAGGGTTGGACGCCTCCGTCTGACTTGGTGGATCGCATGCATTGCCGGTCCCGGCGTGTTCGCCAAATCAGTGGCATCGAGCGCATCGAGTTCGATGGCAACGCCTCGGTCTACGGCCGTGGTGAAACGTACATGTTCGGCTCGGCTAGCGGTCTGCAACTGAGCATCTACAACAAGACGCTCCAAGCCCGGGCGACCGACAAACTCGACTACTGGGAAAACGTCTGGGCCTCCCTCAACGGTGATCCCTTCGGTGATGGCGAACCCGCCTTCAACCCGCTGGAAACGGTGTGGCGTATCGAATTCCGCTTCCACCATTCGGTGGTACAGCAGTTCTCCGAAGGATCCACGATGACTTCGGGCGAGGTGATCGGCTGCCGTACCTACGCGGGCCTGTGCCCGCATCTGCAAGGCCTGTGGGGCTACGCCTGTGAGAACTTCCGGTTGTTGGATAGTGCGAAGGAGTTCAATCCGTTCTGGTCGCTCATCACCCTGGACACCCAGGTGCAGGTAGAGGCCGATCCGCTCATTGATCGCACTGAATATCGCCGCTACTACAAGACAGCTCAGGGTTTCTCGGGGAAGAACTGCGAGATGTTCCTGGGCCAGTTCGCCAGCCTGATTGCACGGGAGCGCGTACCACCAAAAAAAGCCCTTGAGGTCGGGAGAACGCTTCCCTTCTGGCACGTGATCGAAGATCACTACACCGCCAAGGGCTACAGCACTCGCGACCTCGAAAGGCACGTTATCGGGCTCATTAATGATCGGTACTTGAAGCGGGGGTACGCGATCTAATGGCGATCACCAAGCTGGAGGATGGGCGCTGGTTCGTCGACGTCGAACCCATTAAGGGGAAACGCTTCCGCAAGCGGTTCAAGACCAAGGGCGAGGCTCAACGCTTCGAAGCTTCGGTACGTGCGAAGCTGGTAGTGACACCGGAGTGGAATCCCAGGCCGAAGGACACACGCCGACTGTCTCAGCTCATTGAGCGTTGGTATGAGCTCCACGGGCACGCAATCACCAGCGGGCGTCGTCGTAAGAACATGCTGCTGTTCATCGCTGCGAAACTGGGGAATCCCATCGCTCAGACGTTTACCGTCTCAGACTTGGTGGCACTGCGTAAGGTTGAATTGGAGGAGGGGGCACTCCCGCGCTCGATCAACGTGCGTTACTCCTACCTCAAGTCCATCTATACCGAGCTGCGCCGGCTGGGTGACATTGACTATGCCAATCCCCTGGACACATTGAAGCCGCTGAAGCCTCAGCAGGAGGTAGTGTCGTTCCTGTCGAAAGCTCAGGTTGCGACCCTGGTGTCTGCGCTGCGGGACTATTCGACGTTCCCACACTTGGCGCTGATATCGGAGATTTGCTTGGCTACGGGAGCGAGATGGTCGGAGGCTCAACGTCTGACTTGGCCGATGGTTCGTGCCGGCTGTGTGGTGTTCGCCAATACCAAGTCGAAGCGTGTCCGCTCTGTGCCTATCTCCCAGGAGCTGCAAGACCGTCTTGAGGCCTACTTCGCCAAGAAAGACCGTTTCCCGTTCTGCCGAGAGGCATTCGCCCGTATGGTGAAACGCTGCGGTATCGAGCTACCGCGTGGCCAATGCACCCACGTCCTACGCCACACCTTCGCGTCGCACTTCATGATGAATGGCGGGAACATCCTTGCGCTCAAAGAGATCCTTGGGCACACGTCGCTGAACATGACTATGCGTTATGCACACCTGTCGCCCGAATACCTGCAAGATGCAGTTCGACTTAATCCTCTTGCAAGCGGCTTGGCTGAACATCTTAATGTTTAAGTTGTGTATATGGTAATTGGCTATTGGTCAGAAAAGAGCAGTGTCTCCAGTTGCTCCTTGTTGGGTACTTGCTTGCGTTCGATCATTCGAATTATTGCTATGCGCAGTAATTCGAAAGTTTGAATTAGGTCGTCATCGGCATGCTTTGGAAAGCCGTGTGCTGCCGCAGATCTGATGTTGTATAGCTTTACAATATCGCGCTGCTTCTGTAGCCGCATAGGGCCCCTAGGTTCTAGAAACGCTGCAAGCTGAGATGAAACGCGAAATACCAGCTCTGCCTTATGTGGTGCGAATATTGCCTCAAGCGCCCCCCATAACGAGACAATCATCATGGCAGTGTTAGGGATGCATTGAGCGTTCTCAAATGTTTCGATTGCAAACGAGAGCTCAGGCTTACTTGCTCTGAGATCAAGGGCGTTTTCCCAGTTTTTTACTACCCAGTCGATGCTCTCAATGATTTTGTCTCCACGAACTAGCCCGATATGCACGTGTCTGTCACGCTGTCCATTTAGCATTGCTGCAAATTCGCCACCTTTATCCTTTCCAGCTCGAAGTTTTAGACTTTCAATTGGGGTGGGTGATAATACTTGAATGGCAATTCCGGGGTCGACCCATAGACGCAGTAGTGATACTAGTGTATTTGCAACCAAAAAGTTCGGCAGGATGGCGTGCGAGTATTCTTTTGGTACGTGCAGCTCGGCGGTTATATCAATGCCTTTCTTATCGGAGATCGCTTGCCATGGGCCTGGATGAAATGAGCCAAAAGATTTTGGTTTCTCAAAAGCAAGTATGTCTGTGCTGAAAATATGAGCGTAGGTGCTGCGTAGCAGGACTCCGCTTCCAAAGTCTATAGTTTTGCTGTTGAGATTTATACCTGACAATCCAAGATGCAAATCCTCTGCTTTCTTTGATTCTTTCATGGCTTCTCCTTTCCTCTACAGTTTTCCTTCGAATGATTTTAGTTGTGAAACGGCAAAGCAGCGAGCTCGGAGGCTGCTTAGTATGGACGAGTGGCAAGGTTGCTACCTCTGATGTATCTTGAAGCCTTGAAGGCAAATCTTAGAGAGGGAGTATGAGTCGGTCAGATGCTGCATCGGATGCAGAGGAAAGCTTGCCCCCAAGTACGGCCCCTAATTTTGGGATTAAGGTGACGGGGCTCGATAGTGAAGAAATTTCAATCCAGCTTGGTACTAAGGTGGGTGAATGGGTCCGAGCGTTCAGTCGGTATATTGATTTGAGTGCGCTTGATGGCGTGACTATTGCCGTTGACTATGATCAAGCACTTGTTGATTTGGACAGGGGTTACGATACGACATATAAGTTGTCCGCAACTAAATCTCATGTTGTGGGTGTTGCGATGACTCCGTCGGTAATTCGAGAGGGTGAGCTTAAGTCGCATATTGTTTTTAATGCTGCTTTTATGGCTCCTCTCCTTGGTGTAGATGATTCGGAAGAGTATGGCCAGGCGCTGCACATTATTGCGCATGAGTGTGCTCATGTAGATGTCACTCATGCATACGATCGATGCTTTCCAAATACGCTTCTGCGAGAAGCAATCGGTAGTATTTTGGATAAATGTCGCTGGCAAGTAATTTTTGCGGTGTGGGATGAGTATGCCGTTACGTCAATGATTGGCAGAGTTGGCGCGAGTCAAACTGACGCTTATGAGCAGGCCTTTTTGAGTGAGTTGCTAACTTTTGATGATCGTGTGGCTAGCTTGATATCGGCATACAGGCTTCATGGGGACGTCAGTAAGGTTCTGGTTGAGGTGTATGGGGCGTGTGGGAATCTATTAAAGTACTCTGCCTATCATCTCGGGAATTTGCGCAGCTTTAATACAGAGTGGCGATCATGTCAGCAAAGCGTAGATGCGCTGGAGGGACATTGGTTTTTGCCCTATTTCGATCGTCTCGGTGGCTGCTGCAATTCTATTCATGATGAGTTCGGGCAGTGGGAAAGTCAGGAGCCCTTTCTGAAGATATCAGGTCTCGCAGAAGAGCTAGTGGAGCGAGCTGGCCTGTTCATTAATGTTCTTCCTGATGGGGCCATCTGGGTAGATATTCCTTGATATTCGTGCCATGGATGTTGCTCAGACTGCAGGTCGAGGTGAGTTCTCAGAAGATCAGCTCGATCTGCTCTGGTTTCCTTCGCGCATTGTGTTTTGATCCGATCAGGCGGGGCGTTCAGGCTGCCCATAGCTCTGCAGGATTCGACACTTCTTCGACACCCATTTTTCCTTCATAGAAAAAAGGCTTTTGGATCAATGGCTTGAAGGTGTGGTGTCCGCCCTTGGCGATTTGCGCGTAAAATGATCTGCTTTTCGTCTTGCCCTTTGGATTCCCGAGCACCATGGCCAGCACCCTTTCGGTCAACCAGAACAAACTGCAGAAACGCCTGCGCCGCCAGGTTGGCGAAGCGGTCACCGACTTCAACATGATCGAGGACGGCGACAAGGTGATGGTCTGCCTGTCCGGCGGCAAGGACAGCTACACCCTGCTGGACATCCTGCTGTACCTGCAGAAGGTGGCGCCGATCCAGTTCGAGATCGTCGCGGTGAACATGGACCAGAAGCAGCCCGGCTTCCCCGAGCACGTGCTGCCGGCGTACCTGGAGTCCATCGGCGTGCAGTATCACATCATCGAGAAGGACACCTACTCGGTGGTGAAGGAGAAGATCCCGGAGGGCAAGACCACCTGCTCGCTGTGCTCGCGCCTGCGTCGTGGCACCCTCTACACCTACGCCGACGAGATCGGCGCGACCAAGATGGCGCTGGGGCACCACCGCGACGACATCCTGGAAACCTTCTTCCTTAACATGTTCTACGGCGGCACCCTCAAGGCCATGCCGCCCAAGTTGCTGTCCGACGACGGCCGCAACGTGGTGATCCGTCCGCTGGCGTACTGCAACGAGAAGGACATCGAGGCCTACTCGGTGCTCAAGGAATTCCCGATCATCCCGTGCAACCTGTGTGGTTCGCAGGAAAACCTGCAGCGCCAGGTGGTCAAGGAGATGCTGCTGGGCTGGGAGCGCAAGTCGCCGGGCCGTACCGAGATCATGTTCCGCGCGCTACAGAACGTAGTGCCGTCGCAACTGGCCGACCGTAACCTGTTCGACTTCAACAGCCTGCGCATCGACGAGACCGCCACCCCGCGCTTCCTGGACGTCATGAACCTGTAAGAACTCGCAAGGACGCCCGATGCGCGATTACCCGTGGCTGTACGAATACTGCCTGAATCGCTTCGGCTCGGCCGAAGCGCTGGAAGCCCGCCTGCCGCAGCCGAAGTCGCCGGCCGAGCTGGCGGCGGTTGGCGATGATCGCTACCTGTCGCTGATCAGCCTGCGCATCTTCCGCGCCGGGCTCAAGCACAGCCTGGTGGACGCCAAGTGGCCGGCCTTCGAGGAGGTCTTCTTCGGCTTCGACCCGGAAAAGGTCGTGCTGATGGGCGGCGAACGTCTGGAAAACCTGATGCAGGACACCCGGTTGATCCGTCACCTGGGCAAGCTCAAGAGCGTGCCGCGCAATGCCCAGTTCGTCCTGGACATAGCCCGCGAGTACGGCAGTTTCGGCAGGCTCCTGGCCGATTGGCCGTCCAGCGATATCGTCGGCCTGTGGAGGCTTCTGGCCAAGCGCGGCAACCAGTTGGGCGGTATGTCCGCACCGCGATTCCTGCGCATGGCCGGCAAGGACACCTTCGTTCTCAGCGATGATGTGGTCGCGGCGCTCAAGGCCCAGGAAATCGTCGACAGGACGCCGACCAGCCTGAAGGATCTCGCGCTGGTGCAGAGCGCTTTCAGCCAGTGGCAGGAACAAAGCGGGCGGCCGCTGTGCCATATCTCGATGATGCTGTCATATACGGTCAATCACTGAAGACGCGGCCCGGCTGCGGAGGAGGGTGCATGGATTCGGCCATCGAACGCACGGGCGCGGCATTGGCGCGCGCCGAACGCATCCTGGTGATTACTGGCGCCGGTCTTTCCGCTGACTCGGGGATGCCGACCTATCGGGGGCTGGGCGGTCTATATAACGGCCGGACAGCGGAAGGCATACCCATCGAGGTGGCGATTTCCGGTCCGATGCTGCAGAAAGATCCCGCGCTGTGCTGGAAATACCTGGCCGAACTGGGCAAGGCTTGCCTGAACGCGCAGCCAAATGCCGGCCACGAGGCCATCGCCGAACTGCAGCGGCTCAAGCCGGAGTGCTGGGTGCTGACGCAGAATATCGATGGCTTCCATCGTCGCGCGGGCTCGCCTGCTGAGCGCATGATCCAGATCCATGGCCAGCTGGCGCCGTTGTACTGCCAGTCGTGCGGGCTGGAAAGCTCCGAGCTGGCAGGGCATCTGCAGGGGCCGTTGCCACCGAAATGTGCGCGCTGCGCAGGCGTGTTGCGTCCGCCAGTGGTGCTGTTCGAGGAGATGTTGCCCGAGGAGGCGATCGACACGCTGTATGCGCAATTGCGCAAAGGCTTCGACGCCGTTCTGCTGGTGGGAACCACTGCGAGCTTCCCCTACATCATCGAGCCGGTGCTGCGCACTCGGGACGCGGGGGGCTTCACCGCCGAGGTGAATCCAGGCCTGACGGACCTGAGTTCAGTGGTCGAAGAGAGAATGGTGGGTCGAGCCTTAGACATTATGCCGCGCCTGCTGGGTCACATTCCGCGATAAAAAACTTGCATTACCCCCATTGAGCGGGCAAATTAGCCCGCTATTAAATGGAACTAATGAGACACGGTCGTGCCCATGCTTAAACGCTTCGCACCCCTCGTGCCCATGAGTTTCGTTCTGCTGCTGGCAGCTTGCGCCAGCCATTCGCCGGAATCGCAGCCGAATCAGGTAGCTTCAGCGCCTGTCACTCGAGCTGCTCTCCAGGTCAATCAGCACAACATAGCGCTGATGAATGAGTCGCAGGACGAGGGGGCCAAAAACGATAACGGCAGTTCAACTGCCCATGTATCCGACATTCTGGACCGCGCGTTCTCGCTGATCGGTACTCCGTACCGCTTTGGTGGGAAATCGGAGCGGACGGGCTTCGATTGCAGCGGCTTCGTGGGCTATCTGTTCCGCGAAGAAGCGGGCATCAGCCTGCCGCGTTCAACGCGTGAGATGATCAATATGGACGTCCCGCTGGTCTCCAAAGAAGACCTGCAACCGGGCGACCTGATCTTCTTCAACAATCGTGGTCGCGGTCGGGTCAGTCACGCCGGCATTTATATCGGCGATGGACAATTCATCCATTCAGCCAGCCGCCGTGGCGGTGGTGTACGGGTGGATCGCCTGGACGAAAGCTACTGGCGCCTGAGCTTCATGGAAGCCAAGCGCGTGCTCGAGCCCGGCTACGAGCCGAAAACAGCGACTCGTTGAACTTAAAGTTTTACTTTAAGTATTGCGCTCAAGTCTCTGTTGGTACAAAGTGATGGCACTCCTTGACGGGATGCCATCACATGCTCGTTCCTCAGCGCATCATTCTTCTCGTTGTTTTCGCCTCGCTGGCCGCCTGCGCCAGTCGTACGCCTCCCTCGCCGCCTCCCGTGGTGAACGCGCCCGCTACTCCCGTCTACAACACCCAGGCTGCTGACGATGTCCTGATCCGTGCCATTGGTCTGGTCGGAACGCCTTATCGCTGGGGCGGCAACACGCCGGATGGTGGATTCGATTGCAGCGGCCTGATCGGCTACGTCTACCGTGATGCAACCGGCCTGATGCTGCCGCGCTCCACTCGCGAGATGATTTCCCTGCGCGCGCCTACCGTCGGTCGCGAGTCCCTGCAGAGCGGCGATCTGGTGTTCTTCGCCACCAGCGGTGGACGGGGCGTCAGTCATGCGGGTATCTATGTCGGGGAAGGGCGCTTCGTTCATGCGCCCAGAACGGGCGGGACCGTACGCCTGGACAGCCTCGACAGCGCCTATTGGCAGAAGGCCTTCCTGGAAGCCAAGCGCGTCCTCGCCGTCCAGAGTCTCGCCCTCCATCCCTGATCCTCAGGAGGGCTCATGACCACCCGCACGCTGAATCTGGACGACTCGCTCTACCAGTACCTTCTCGACGTATCCGTGCGCGATTCTCCCGTCAAGGCTCGCCTGCGAGCCGAGACTGCCAGCCTGCCGATGTCGCGCTGGCAGGTTGCCCCGGAGCAGGGGCAGTTCCTCGCCCTGCTGGTCCGACTGACCGGCGCGAAACGCATTCTCGAGATCGGCACCTTCACCGGCTACAGCGCCCTGTGCATGGCCGAGGCCTTGCCGGAGGGCGGGCATATACTCTGCTGCGACCTGCCTGGTGAGTACAATGACATCGCCCGGGGCTATTGGCGTGACGCAGGCGTCGACTCTCGAATCGAGCTACGCCTCGGTGCGGCGCAGGCCACCCTGGAGACTCTGATGGCTGGAGACCAGAAAGGCAGTTTCGATCTGATTTTCATCGATGCGGACAAGGCTAACTATCCCGTTTACCTCGAGCACGCCCTGACCCTGCTGCGCAAAGGCGGCCTGGTGGTTTTCGACAATGTACTTTGGAGCGGGCGGGTGCTGGAGACGAACCCGGAAAGTGCGGACACCCGAGCGATTCAACAGCTCAACCTTGCGTTGAAGACGGACGAGAGGGTGGATTATTCGCTGGTGCCGATTGGCGATGGCATGAGTCTTTGCCGCAAGCGCTAATTTCCAGGGTGAAATAAGAAAGGCACGCCAACCAGCGTGCCTTTTTCGTCACCATCGTGTGGCTCAGGCGACGTCGACCAGAATCACCTCACTGTCTTCCAGCGCCGTGACCTTCACCACCACCTCGTCGGCGATGGCAGCACCGTCGCGAGCCAGCAGTTCGACGCCGTTGACCTCGACCTTGCCGGTTGCCGGCACCAGGTAGCCGCGGCGGCCGTCGAGTTCATACTCGGCGCTCTGTCCGGCTTTAAGAGTGGCGGCGACCAGGCGGCCTTCGGCGCGAATGCGCAAGGCGTCGGCGTCGTTCTCATAGCCACTGGCGAGGGTCACGAAGCGCCCGGCGCGGTCGCCCTTCGGGAAGGGTTTAGCGCCCCAGGACGGCGTGCCGCCGCGTACCGATGGGATGATCCAGATCTGGAAGATCTTGGTGACATCCTTCTCCAGGTTGTACTCGGAGTGCACGATGCCCGAGCCCGCGCTCATCACCTGTACGTCGCCCGCTTCGGTACGGCCCTTGTTGCCCAGGCTGTCCTGGTGGGTGATCGCACCCTGGCGGACGTAGGTGATGATTTCCATCTCGCGATGCGGGTGCGGCGGGAAGCCGGTGCCGGCAGCGATTTCGTCATCGTTCCAGACGCGGAGGTTGCCCCAGTCCATACGCTCGGCGTCGTAGTATTCGGCAAAGGAGAAGTGGTGCTTGGCGTTGAGCCAGCCGTGGTTGGCGCCGCCGAGTTGCTGGAAGGGTCTGCGTTCGATCATGACTTAGTCCTCTTGGGGCGCGGCTGGCGGGTGGGCCTGGCCGCGCGGTTCATGGGACTATGTTCTCTCGCACTGTATCGATAAAAAAGCGCAAATATCGGCGCATATCGATCGACTAATTCGATTCTATTCCGCTGCGCGCTTCTCGCCCTGGTCGAGGAACTTGCTGAGGAACTGACGGGTGCGCTCTTCCTTCGGGTGAGCGAACAGTGCCTTGGCGTCGCCCTGTTCGACGATCACCCCCTTGTCGATGAAGATCGCCCGGTTCGCGACGTCGCGGGCGAAGCTCATTTCGTGGGTGACGATGACCATGGTGCGTTTTTCCTGGGCCAGGCCGCGGATAGTGGACAGGACTTCACCGACCAGTTCCGGGTCCAGCGCCGAGGTGGGCTCATCGAAGAGGATCACGTCCGGCTGCATGGCCAGGGCGCGTGCGATGGCGACGCGTTGTTGCTGGCCACCGGAGAGGCGCTTGGGGTAAGAGTCTTCCTTGCCGGCCAGCCCGACCTTCGCCAGTAACTGGCGGGCACGCTCGATGGCTTGGGCGCGTGGCTCCTTCTTCACGATAATCGGGCCTTCCACCACGTTCTCCAGCGCGGTGCGGTGAGGGAACAGGTTGAAGTTCTGGAAGACGAAGCCCACGTGCTGGCGCAGCTTGCGGATCAGTCCCTGCTGTCCGCTGAGCGGCCGTGAGGCGTCGATGAGGATGTCGCCAACCTGGATGGTCCCGCCATTGGGCGCTTCCAGCAGGTTCAGGCAGCGCAGCAGGGTCGTCTTGCCCGAGCCGCTGGGACCGATGATCGCGACCACTTCGCCGGCCTCCACGGTCAGATCGATCCCCTTGAGCACCTCCTGCCCTCGGAACTGCTTGGTCAGCTGGCGTACTTCGATCATGCGTCGTGCTCCTGGTCATGACGGTTGACCCGGTCTTCCAGGCGATTCTGCAGGTGCGACAGGATGCTCGCGAGGATCCAGTAGATGAGTGCCGCTGCGAGGTACAGGGTGAAGACCTCGAAGGTGCGCGCGGTAATCAGCTGGGCCTGGCGGAACAGTTCCGGGACCTGGATGGTGGCGGCCAGGGCGGTGTCCTTGACCAGCGAGATGAAGCTGTTGCCCAGTGGCGGCAAGGCGGTGCGCGCGGCCTGCGGCAGGATCACCCGGCGCAGGGTCTCGGCGCGGGTCATGCCGATGCTGGCGGCGGCTTCCCACTGGCCTTTGTCGATGGAGCCGATGGCAGCGCGGAGGATTTCGCAGACATAGGCGGCCATGTTCAGCGAGAAGCCGATCAGCGCCGCCGGCAACGGGTCGAGCTCGATGCCGGCCTGGGGCAGGCCGTAATAAATCATGAAGAGCTGGACCAGCAACGGCGTGCCGCGGAAGAACGACACGTAGATGCGCGCGATCCAGCGCACGGGGGTGAAGCCGTACAGGCGCATCAGCGCCAGTACGAAGCCGAGCAGCAGTCCGAAGAACATGCCGCCAACGCTGAGGACTACCGTAAAGACCGCGCCCTTGAGCAGGAAGGGCGCGGAATCCAGCGCTAGCTGCAGGCTTTCCTCGATCATTGGGTGACGTCAGCCTGGAACCATTTCTCCGAAAGTGTTTTCAGCGTGCCATCAGCCCTGAATTTCTCGATGGCCTTGTTCAGTGCCGCGAGCAGTTCCGGGTTGCCCTTGCGCAGGGCGATGCCGGCTTCCTGGCGAGCGAAGGGCGCGCCGGTCAGCGCCATGGCGCCCTTGGTCTTGTTGACCATGTCGAAGGCGGCGAGGCGGTCCACCAGGATCACGTCGATGCGGCCGCTGCGCAGGTCCTGGAATTTGGTGGGGTCGTCTTCGTAGGTGCGCACGTCAGCTTGCGGCACATGCTCGCGCAGCCACTGCTCATAGTTGGTGCCCAGGCCCACCCCGACCTTCACGCCAGCCAGTTTCTCCGGCGTGTCGTATTTGCCTTCGTCACCCTTGCGCACCAGTGCCTGGATGCCGGAGACGGTATAGGCGTCGGAGAAGTCGTACTTCTTCTTGCGCTCCTCGGAAATGGTCACCTGGTTGATCACCAGGTCCAGGCGCTTGGATTCCAGCGCAGCGAGGATGCCGTCCCACTTGGTCGGCTGCAGCTTGGCGGTAGCGCCCAGCTCCTTGGCGATCAGGTTGGAGAAGTCCACTTCGAAGCCGGCCAGCTTGCCGTTCTCGTCCTGGAAGCTGAAGGGCGGGTAAGTACCCTCGAGACCGACGCGGACTTCGCCCTTGGACTTGATCTGGGCAAGCAGGTCTTCGGCGGCCTGGGCCTGGCCGAAAAGGCTGGCGCCGAGGGTGAGGGTCAGGCTGGCAAGCAGAAAATGACGTCGCAGTGCGGAGAAGGTCATGGTGGTCCCCGTTTTTGGTGTTTTAAGCAGGTTAGTCAACGCGTGGCGACTATATGGGCAGAATTGTTATGCAATAAAATAATAAAAAATTACATACGTAGTTCTGATTGTTATTTGAGTGAGGTCGCTGAATGATAAGCGAACAGTGCCGGCGAGCCGCCTGTGTGGAGGAACAGGATCGGTCCCGGCTTGAAGAAGCGATTACGGCGGATGCCATCGAGCAATCCGGCCATGGCCTTGCCGGTGTAGACCGGGTCCAACAGCAGGCCTTCCTGGCTCGCCAGCAGGCGCACCGCCTCCAGCGTACCGGCGTTGGCTTCGCCGTAACGCGGGCCGAAATACTCATCCCACAGTTGCACTTTCGGTACTGCCGAGGCGTTGTGGCCGAGCAGCTCCAGCGTGCGTTCAATCAGCCCTTCCACCTTCGGCCGCTGTGCCGCGTCGGTGCGCGAGACGGTCACGCCAATGACGTCCAGCCCCGGCAGGGCATCGGCCAGCGCAATCGCCAGGCCCGCATGGGTGCCCGCGCTGCCGGAGGCGAGCGCCACGGCAGAAAACTCCTGGCCGCTGGCGCGAATCTGTTCCGCCAATTCCAGTCCGGCGCGCACGTAGCCCAGGGCGCCCAGTGCGTTGGAGCCGCCAATGGGCACGAGGTAGGGCTTGCAGCCCTCGCGGCGCAAGCGTTCGCCGGTCTGTGCCAGAAGTTCGTCCGCGGTATCGAGGTTGGGCACGAGCTCGACTTCGGTGCCGAACAGGTCCAGCAGCAGGCGGTTGCCGTTGCTCAGGTAGTTGTGGTCATCGGTGCCGATGGGGTTTTCCAGCAGCGCCACGCAGCGCAGGCCAAGCTTGGCAGCGACGGCGGCAGTCTGGCGCACGTGGTTGGACTGGATCGCGCCGGCGGTGACCAGGGTGTCGGCGCCGGCCTTCAGGGCATCGGCAGCGAGGAATTCCAGTTTACGTACCTTGTTGCCGCCCAGGGCGAAGGGCGTCGTATCGTCACGCTTCACATACAGATCGCGGCCCAGGTGTGCGGACAGCCGCTCCAGCTTGTCGAGCGGCGTCGGGCCGCCGGCCAGTTCGAGACGGGAAAAGCGGGCGAGAGCTTCACGCAGGGCGCTCATGGGGAATTCTCGGTGTGACGGCGGGATGCGTCACGATAGAGTGCGCGAAGGCTCGCTGCAATGTGGCTGGCCGACGCGTGACGCCGACTTGCACGGCAATGTCGCGCGATCATCATCCCGCTTTGCGTGGCAATCTCCGGAGGCTGTGAATCAATGTACGGACAGCGGCGCAGCGAACCGCTACGCTCCACCCTCAGATCCGGGATCACTGACCGGGCGATAACGAAAACAGGAAAACCAGGGCGGGAAATCCGATGACTTCAGCAGTACCCTCACGCGCTTCGCTGCCACGCTGGACGCTTCAGCTGCTCGGAGCCTTTGCCTTGTTGTTGGGGCTGAGCAGCCCGGCGCTGGCTGATCGGGTGATCCCTTCGGGAATGATGGTGGGCTTCGTCGACAGCGCCGTGTTCCCGGTGATCACCCTGAAGCGACCCAAGCCGACGCTGCTGCGCCAGGTCATGACGCTCGGGCTGTACAAGAAAACCATCAGTTACCCGTTGTCGGTGTCCATCCGCATCCGCGACGAGGACAACCGCTTCATGGTCTACGGGCAGTTGCCGAAAATCACCGGCAAGTTCGTCGGCATCAAGATGGGCCTGGACAGCCGTATCAGCCAGATCTGGGTCCTGACCCAGGCCGAAGCGGTGGAGTACGTTCGCCGGCCCGATACGCTGTTCCCGCCGAGCTGATGACCCTGCGCCCACCGTTCGTGCGAGTGGGCAGCCGGAACAGGCCGGGATCGGCTATCCTATGTGCCGTTTCGAACCTTTCAGAACCGGTCTACCCATGACGTCCTCTCAGCAGCCGCCCCGCGAAGACAGCGCCGACAACGCGCAGGAACAACCCAAACTCTCCCTGGCCGAGCTGGCCAAGGCCGCCCTTGCGGCGCAGCAGCAGGCGAGAACCGCCTACCAGCATCGCAAGCCTCACGACCAGGCCGAGTACCGCCCGCCGCACCCGCGCGGCTCGCGTCGCTCGATGGGCAAGCGCTGATATCACCTCTCGTCCGAAACACCTTCAGCCGGCGCTCTTGCGGGGGCGCTCCCTGAACTGCGGCGACCGGCATGGGTCGTATCCACATCGACCTTGCCATGCTGGCTGGCCATTCCTGCTCTCGCGAACCCGTCACGGATCGACACCCGCGCCGTCCTATGCCCAGGCAGGAGGAGCGCCTCGCGTTCAAGGAGAATCCATGAAAGTCCTCGTTCCGATCCTTTCCCTGCTGGCGCTCGCCGGCTGCATCACCATGACCGGCAACTACGAAGTCAGCGCCCACGACGAGTCCGGCAAGGCTCTGAGCAACGGCAAGTTCCTCGCCCATGGCAGTGGTATCTACACCGTGCGCAATTCGCTCTGCTCGGTCTACCCGAAGGCCATCGTCACCATCAGGGACGTGGAGACGGACCAGGAGCTGGAGGGCGAAAGCCCTTACCACTGCCGCTGATTCCCGTTGCGCCGCAAGCGCTCAAGATTTGCCGTGGCGCACGGCAAGCTCAGAGCGGCTTTTGCCTGTCCTCGCCGTGCTGGTAGACGTGACCTTCACCCATCGAATGTTCGGAGAAAATCGGCCGGAACATGGGGACCAGGAAGCGGTTGCCGAACTCGCTCAGATGATCGTCGTCGTAGTACATCGGCCGGCCCTTGTGGCTGGCTGAGCACTGCTGGTCATCGCACAGGTAGGGGATTGGGTCGAGAATGCGGGCGCCACATTGTTTGCTGGCGACGTCCTGTACCTGACTGACGAACGCATGGCGTTGCTGGTAGGCCTCGCGGCTGACAAAGAGTTTGCGCTCGCGCTTGAACAGCAGTGCGAGACCCAAAGCCTCTGGAACCCGTACACCCATTTCCGGGGTGGGGCGTACCAGGTACAGCGGATGGTTTGCCGCCAACGCGCAGGCGGTCTCGACGTAATGCTCGCGGTATTGCTTCAAGAGCCATTCGCTGGGCCTGTCCTGGGGCTTGGTGAAGTACAGGACCGGCTTATGGGGCGTGACGTCCGCTTCGCCCTCCAGCCCGCCGAAGACATAGTAGGACGTTCGACTGATCACGATCACCGGCGTGCCGGGCAGCAGGCTGGCCTGGGTCTGCTGCAGGCGGCTGAGGATCTTCTGGCAGACCTCCTGCTTGGGGCTGTCCAACTGGGCACCGAAGATGATCGGACAACCGCTGGTGCCGATGAACAGGACGCCGTCATCGGGCTCCGGCAGGCTGGCGACTATGGCATTGACGATTGCCTGGCCATGGCTATCGCCCAGCACGATGGCGCGGGTGTTCGGACCGCCATACTGGCACTGCGTCCTGGCATCGCACTCGCCGAGA
Source organism: Pseudomonas sp. DP-17 (assembly GCF_022380625.1). Classification (NCBI taxonomy): domain Bacteria; kingdom Pseudomonadati; phylum Pseudomonadota; class Gammaproteobacteria; order Pseudomonadales; family Pseudomonadaceae; genus Pseudomonas; species Pseudomonas sp. DP-17. The sequence goes on along the minus strand of NZ_JAKSXG010000001.1, from coordinate 705,580 downwards.
CGCGGATTATGGTTGTCGCGTTCGGCTGCCACGCGTTGCACCGCTTCAGGCAGGCGGTGGGCGAATTCGGCGTTGCGTATGACTTTTGCAGGTCCGGCCACGATGACCACGGCAATCACCACCAGCGCTGTCGCCACCAGCGGGCGCAGCTGGCCGAGCCGGCGGCCGCTGGGTTGTTCGATCCAGTGATACGACAGGTGCCCCAGCAGCAGCGTCAGCAGCAGGGCCGCGGCGACTGCCAGCGGCTGCATGGAGAGTTCGAAGTAGGTCAGTGCCACTACCAATGGCCAGTGCCAGAGATAGATCGAATAGGAACGTGTCCCCAGCCATTGCGCCAGTGCATTGGCCGTCAGCAGGGCCCGGTCGCGACGAGCCAGCAGTACCAGAGCCGCGCCGCCCACGGGAATGAGGCTGGGCAGGCCGGGCCAGCGAATCTGGGGCGTGATCAGCAGCAGCGCGCCAATGATGAGCGCCATGCCGGTGCGTTCTATCCAGGTGCTCTGCCGCGAACTGGGTTGCCAGCGGGACTGGATGAGAAAGACGACTCCGCCGGCCAGCAGTTCCCAGGCCCGGGCAGGAAAGAAGTAGAAGGCTTTCGACGGCGCCTTGAGCGCAAGCACCAGGCAATAGCCAAGTGATGCCAGTGCCAGTGCGCCCAGCAACGGCAGCAGCCATCGGCGACCGCCGAACCAGCGCCAGGCTGCTACCAGCAGCACAGGGAACAGCAGGTAGAACTGCCATTCCACCGACAGCGACCAGGTATGCAGGAGCCACTTGTCATGGGAAGCGACGTCAAAGTAGCCGGCTTCTTTCATGAACATGCGGTTGGAGGTGAACAGCACGCTACCCCAGACATGCTTGCCCAGGCGCTGGTAGTCCGATGGCAGCAGCAGGAACCAACCCAGCGCCAGCAGCACCGCGCAGAGCATCAGCAGTGCAGGAAGGATGCGGCGGGCGCGTGCGAGATAGAAGGACCAGAACGAGAAGCCACTGGGTGCGGCCAGCGCGCCGAGGATGATTCCGGTCATCAGGTAGCCGGAGATGACGAAGAAGACATCTACACCGACGAAGCCGCCGCTGAAGCAACTGAAACCGAAGTGATACAACACCACCGCGACAACCGCCCAGGCCCGCAGGCCATTGATGTCGTAGCGGAAATTACCTGCGCTGCGCACGAAAAATCCTCGAACTGCCATTCGGGTGTTGCCGGGTCGGTGGCATCACGCGAGAAAAAAATCTGCTTTGGCCGGGCCGAAGCGCGCCGCACTGTATCTCGCTTGATACGGAAATACCATTCGCGGAGAGGGAATGTCCGATAAGGAATTCGTGGGAAAACCCAACCAATCGAGGCTCCTGCCTTGACCGGAAGTGGCAGCTCAGGATTTCCCAAGCCGCCCCGCGCTCCATTGAGGTGGGGGCTCGAGCCGGCGCGTGAGGAAGCCGATCTAATAGGCCATCCGGCCCATCATGGAGCGCTGCAGCGCACCGGAGCTCATTAAGCTCGGCTCTGGAGCCTGCAGTGGGGCGACTGTCGTCGATGTTTCGTCAGGAGGAAGTGCTCAGCGTTGGCGATCTGATGGAGCAACTCTCGCATCGCACGAGCTTTCGTAACAACTACCTCAACCCGGCTCTGCTGGCGGGCTGCGTTGAGATGTCCCAGCCTGGTACTCCACGCAGCCCGACCCAAGGCTATCGCCTGGCCAGCAAGAGGGGCGGCTGAAGTGGAACGGATAACGCCATGGGCGTTACCCGCCGTTGGTGTCGTGGCGGATCCCCCGTGCCGGGTTCTGCGCCCTACGGGCTTAAGAAGTGCTCAGTGCGCGGGCGGGACGATCTTCTGCTGCTGCCCCTGCTGCAACGTCCACTCCACTACCTGAGCCGAAAGCTGGTCGGCGGCCTTGCCGAAGGCGCTGACCACCTCGGGCACCTGTTTGCCGCCCACCGGCTGGCGGACCTCGAAGGTGCGCGAGGCGACGATGCGCTGGCCGAGGGTGCGCACCAGGCGGGCGTCGTAGCGGATATGAATCACTGGATTGCCGTTCTGGTATTCGCTCTGGAAGGCGCGCAGGTCGCCGGTCAGGTCGAGGTCGGCCTGCAGGCTGGCTTCGTCGCTGCTCAGGGCGCGCACGCTGCCGTTGGCGGTGAAGGCGTCGAGCAGGCGATCACGCAGCAGGCCTGGGGCGCGGTTGCTCCAGCGCGCGCCCTGATAGCTGCTGATCTGGCTGCCCTGCGGGACTACGGCGATGCGGTTGCTGTCCAGCGCGAGGCTGGCGCTGGGCGCGCTGATGCGCAGCGACCAGTTCACCGGCGCATTGCTGCGCGCGGGCTGCTGGGTGGCCGGCAGCAGGTAGAAGTCGGGGCTCTCCGCTTCCGGGAGGATCGAGCAGGCGCCCAGCAGGCTGACCAGGGCGGCAACACCGAGCAGGCGTGGGAGGGCGGTCATGGCTGGAACTCCTTGTTGCGTTCGCGGCCGAGCAGGTAGCCGGTGGGGTTTTCCTGCAGGCGGCGGGTGACGCCGCGCAGGTCTTCCAGGGTAGAGCGCAGTTCGCGGATGGCCGGGCCGATCTCGCCGAGGCCATCGAGTCCGCCGTTCACCGAGTCGTAGTTGCTGTTGAGCAACTGCTCCACCCGCTCGCTGCTGGTACGCAGCGAGGCGAGGGTCTTCTGGGTGTCGTCGAGGATGTCCTGGCCCTTGCCGCCCAGCGTCTGGTTGGCGCGCTCGAGCAGTTGGCTGGCGTTGGCCAGGGTGATGCGCGCCTGCTCGCTGGCGGCGGCCAGCTCCTTGAAGGTCTGGCGGATGTCATCGCGCTGCTCGGCGACTACGCCGGTGGCCTGGTCGATGTGGTCCAGGGTGCGGCTGATGCGGTCGACGTTCTCCTGGGAGAACATGCGGTTTACGTTGTTGATCAGGTTATTGATATTGGTCGCGATGTCCTCGCCGTTGGCCAGCAGCTTGGCGAAGGGCGAGGGGATGGTCTTGATCACCGGCACTTCGCCGTCCTTGCTGGCCAGCGGCGGGCTGTCCTGGGCGGCGCTGGAAAGCTGGATGATGGCCTGGCCGGTGACGCCGGTGAGAGCCAGCTTGGCGCGCGTGTCTTCGCGGATCGGCGTGCTGTCGTACACGCGGATGCGTGCGCGGACCTTGCGCGGGTCGTTCGGGTCCAGGCGCAGGGACGTCACGTCGCCCACGCGGATGCCGCTGTACTGTACGGTGCCGCCTTCGGACAGGCCGGTCACCGCCTCGTTGAAGATCACGTCGTAGATCTTGTAATGCTGGTCGTTGCTCGACTGCGCCAGCCACAGCGCGAAGAGCAGCGCGCCGATCGACACGACCAGGGTGAACAGGCCGATCAGCACATGATGGGCACGGGTTTCCATTCAGCTTTCCTCCCGCAGGTGTTCGGTGGCCTGCAGCGCGGCACGGCCGCGGGGGCCGTGGAAGTAGTCCTGCACCCAGGCGTCGTCGGTCTGGGCGACCTGGTCCAGCGGACCTACCACCAGCACGCGCTTCTGCGAGAGCACGGCGACGCGGTCGCAGATGGTGTAGAGGGTGTCCAGGTCGTGGGTGACCAGGAACACGGTGAGGCCAAAGGCGTCGCGCAGGGTCAGGATGAGTTGGTCAAAAGCCGCCGCGCCAATCGGGTCGAGGCCGGCGGTGGGCTCGTCGAGGAACAGGATGTCCGGGTCCAGCGCCAGGGCGCGGGCCAGGGCGGCGCGCTTGACCATACCGCCGGAGAGCTCGGCTGGGTATTTGCCGCCGGCATCCGGCGGCAGGCCGGCGAGGGAAATCTTCACCTTGGCCATGAATTGCGCGTCGGCGCGGGACAGCCCGGCATGCTCGATCAGTGGCAGGCAGATGTTCTCGCTCACGGTCAGGGAGGAGAACAGCGCGCCGTTCTGGAACAGCACGCCGAAGCGCCGTTCCAGCTTCGAGCGCTCCAGCGGCGGCAGCGCCGGCAGGTTCTGCCCGAACACATGCACGCTGCCTTCGCTGGGTTGGCGCAGGCCGATGATGCTGCGCAGCAGCACCGACTTGCCGGTGCCCGAGCCGCCGACCACGCCGAGGATCTCGCCCTTCATCACGTCGAGATCCAGGTGCTCGTGCACGGCGTGGGTGCCGAAGCGGTTGGCCAGGTCACGGACGACGATGATCGGTTCGCTCACCAGCCCATCTCCATGAAGAACAGCGCGAAGACCGCATCCAGCAGGATCACCACGAAGATCGACTGGACCACGCTGGAGGTCGTGTGCTCGCCCACCGACTGCGCGCTGCCGCTGACCCGGAAGCCTTCCAGGCAGCCGATCACGGCAATGATGAAGGCGAACACCGGGGCTTTGACGATGCCCACCAGGAAATGCTGCACGGCAATGTCGTTCTGCAGCATGTAGAGGAACATGCGCGGTGAGATATCCAGGCTCAGGGCGCAGACCACGCCGCCGCCGAAGATGCCGGAGATCATCGCCAGGAAGGTCAGCATCGGCAGGGTCAGCAGCAGGGCCAGCACCCGTGGCAGCACCAGCAGCTCCATCGGGTCCAGGCCCAGCGCCTGGATGGCGTCGATCTCCTGGTTGGCCTTCATCGAGCCGATCTGCGCGGTGAAGGCGCTGGCGGTGCGGCCGGCGAGCAGGATCGCAGTGAGCAGTACGCCGAATTCGCGCAGGAAGGAGAAGCCCACCAGGTCGACGGTGTAGATCTGTGCGCCGAATTTCTGCAGCACCGTGGCGCCGAGGAAGGCCACCACCGCGCCGACCATGAAGGTCAGCAGGGCGACGATGGGCACGGCGTCCAGCCCGGTTTCCTCCATATGCGCGGCCAGCGAGGTGAGGCGCCAGCGACGCGGGCGCAGCAGGTTTCTGAGCAGCGTCTGCAGGGTCAGGCCGATGAAGCCGAGCACGCCGACCAGGTGTTCGCGGAAGGTCAGGGTGGCGATGCCGATGCGTTCCAGCACATCGACCAGCGCGTTGCCCGGCTCCGGTGCCTTTTCGTCCAGGCGGCACTGGGTGATGGCGCTGCCGACGGCGCGCAGCAATGCCTGGCGTTCGGCGGGAAGGTTGCGGGCGATCTGCTCCAGCTGGCTCATGCGCGCACCGCCGATGATCTCGGCAAGCAGCGCGGCGCCGGCGGTGTCCAGCGCGCCGAGACCGGCAAAATCCAGCTCGGCGGGGCACTCTGCGTGGCGCTGAGCGGCAACCTGGGCTTCCAGCGCGGAGAAATGCGCGAGCGTCCAGTCACCGCTGACGTGCATCAGTGGTGGGCTGGCGGAGGGGTCGAGTTGAAGCTGGCCGGGCTGGGCGGTCATCGTCATGGTTCGCATTCTAGCGGAGTTACACACTGCCATGATTGGACATGTGTGTCGCCTTTTAGAGCGGCTGCCCGGAGTTGTGACCCGCTCGGCGACATCCTCTTCAATTGACGCCCCAGGCCGCCAGCCACTAAGCTGCGCGCCTGCTTCAGGTGCTCTCGGTGCGAGCCGCGAGTGAAACAGGGAAGCCGGTGACATCGATGCGCAATCGACCATTCCGGCGCTGCCCCCGCAACGGTAAGCGAGCCTCGAACCGCAATCCGCCACTGTGCTCCGGCATGGGAAGGCGCGGTTCTTCGGAAACGCCACGCGCTTCCACTCGCAAGCCCGGAGACCGGCCTGTCGCATCGCATGGCATCGCGGGAGGCGCTGCCGACGCCGGCCGCCTGCGCCGCGCGTTGCCGTCCTCCGCCTGCCCCGACTGGTCAGTGCCGCGCGGGTGAGAGCGGCGGAGAATCCTTCAGTTGAGTTCCCTGTTCCCCAGGTCGACAGCCCGCGTGCTGGGCGACCTCTGCCGCATGCGCCCGCGCGCGCCACTGGCTCGTCTGCCCATTCAATTTCTCGTGCGCTGCTACCCGGCCGGCGGCCTGACGCCTGCGCAATGCCTATCTGGAGCATCCTTTCATGACTGAATCCCCGGAAAAGGACGAGCGCCATCGCTCGCGCATGCAGCGCAAGAAGGAGGTGATCGACGAGAAGATCGCCCAGGCCCAGGGCGAGCGCGGCGTGTTCCTGGTCAACAGCGGCAACGGCAAGGGCAAGAGCAGCTCGGCCTTCGGCATGGTCGCCCGCGCATTGGGCCACGGCATGAAGGTGGGCGTGGTGCAGTTCATCAAGGGCGCCGCCACCACCGGCGAGGAAGCGTTCTTCCGCCGCTTTCCCGATGAGGTCAGCTTCCACGTGATGGGCGAAGGTTTTACCTGGGAAACCCAGGACCGCCAGCGCGATATCGCCAAGGCGCAGGCGGCGTGGGAAGTCGCGCGCCAGCTGCTGGCCGACCCGGAAGTGGGCCTGGTGGTGCTGGACGAGGTGAACATCGCCCTCAAGCACGGCTACCTGGAGCTGGACACCGTGCTCGCTGATATTGCGGCGCGCCCGCCCATGCAGCACGTGGTTGCGACCGGCCGCGGGGTGCAGCCGGCCATGGTCGAGGCTGCGGATACCGTGACCGAGATGGGCCTGGTGAAGCACGCCTTCAAGGCCGGCATCAAGGCGCAGAAAGGGGTGGAGTTCTGATGCATCCCGTTGTGGCGGAGCGCGCCCGATGAGCTCGCGCCAATGCCCCGCATTGCTGATCGCCGCGCCCGCTTCGGGCCAGGGCAAGACCACCGTGACCGCCGCCCTGGCGCGCCTGCACACGCGCCTCGGACGCAAGGTGCGGGTGTTCAAGTGCGGACCGGATTTCCTCGACCCGATGATCCTCGCCCGCGCCAGTGCTGCGCCGGTCTACCAGCTGGACCTTTGGATGGTCGGCGAGCGGGAGAGCCGCCGCCTGCTCTGGGAGGCGGCCGGCGAGGCCGACCTGATCCTCATCGAGGGCGTGATGGGCCTGTTCGACGGCTCGCCCTCGGCGGCCGACCTGGCGCGGCGCTTCGATGTGCCGGTGATGGCAGTGATCAACGGCCAGTCCATGGCGCAGACCTTCGGTGCGATGGCGGTCGGCATGGCGACCTACCAGAGCGACCTGCCGTTCTCCGGCGTGCTCGCCAACCGCATCGGCAGCCAGCGCCACCGCGACCTGGTGCGCGACAGCCTGCCGGAATGGATTCGCTGGTATGGCGCGCTGCCGCGCGATACCGAAGTGGAGTTGCCCAGCCGCCACCTCGGCCTGGTGCAGGCCGACGAACTGGCCGACCTCGACGCCCGCCTGGACGCCGCCGCCGATGCCCTGGCGGCCAGCGCGAGTACCGAGCTGCCGGCGCCGGTGAGCTTTGCCGCGCCCGAGCCACGCAGCCAGCCCTCCGGCCTCGATGGCGTACGCATCGGTGTGGCGCGGGACAATGCCTTTGCCTTCCTCTATCAGGCCAACCTCGACCTGCTGAGCGAACTGGGCGCCGAACTGGTGTTCTTCTCGCCGCTGCGTGACGTGGCGCTGCCGGAGGTGGACAGCCTCTACCTGCCCGGCGGCTACCCGGAGCTGCACCTGCGGGCGCTGGCCGAGAACCGCGCGATGGCCCAGGCCATCCACGCGCACCACGAGATGGGCAAACCGATCCTCGCCGAGTGCGGAGGCATGCTCTATCTGCTCGACGCGCTGACCGACGTAGCCGGCGAACGCGCGCCGCTGCTTGGCCTGCTGCCGGGCGAGGCACGCATGCAGAAACGCCTCGCCGCGCTAGCGCTGCAGGCCGTGACGCTGCCCGAAGGCACCCTGCGCGGGCACACCTTCCACCACTCGATGCTCGACAGCCGCGAGAAACCGTTGGCCTGTGGCGTCTGCCCCAACGACAAGCCGGTGGCCGAAGCGGTGTTCCGCCGCGGCCGGCTCACCGCCTCCTACATCCACTTCTACCTGCCGTCCGACCCGGACGCCGCAGCAGCCCTGCTCAGACCATGAAGAGCGTCGGACCATGACCGAGCACGCCTACAGCCTTGAGGAGCGCGCCGCGCTCTACCGTGCCATTGCCGAGCGCCGTGACATGCGCCACTTCAGCGGCGGCACGGTGGCGCCCGAACTGCTCGCGCGTTTGCTCGAAGCGGCTCACCAGGCGCCCAGCGTCGGCCTGATGCAGCCGTGGCGGTTTATCCGCGTCACCTCGCGAGAACTGCGTGAATCGATCCATGCGCTGGTGGAGGAAGAGCGTGTGCGCACCGCCGAGGCGCTCGGCGAGCGTTCCGACGAGTTCATGCGGCTGAAGGTCGAGGGTGTGCTCGACTGCGCCGAGGTGCTGGTGGCCGCGCTGATGGAGGGGCGCGAGGCGCACGTCTTCGGCCGTCGCACGCTGCCGAACATGGACCTGGCCTCGCTCTCCTGTGCCATCCAGAACCTCTGGCTGGCTTCCCGCGCCGAAGGTCTGGGGATGGGCTGGGTCTCGCTGTTTGATCCGGCCGCGCTGGGCGAGCTGCTCGGATTGCCGGCAGGAGCGGAGGCCGTGGCGGTGATCTGCCTGGGGCCGGTCAGCGAGTTCTATCCCGCGCCGATGTTGGCCCTGGAAGGCTGGCGTCAGCCGCGCTCGCTGGACGAGCTGGTGTTCGAAAACCGCTGGGGAGAGAAGGCATGAGCCTGGCCTTGCTGAGCGTCCTCGGCGTGGCGCTGGACGCCCTGCTGGGCGAGCCGAAACGCTGGCATCCGCTGGTGGCGTTCGGGCGGTTGGCGGATCGATTGGAGCGGAGGTTCAATCGGTCGCGTGCGCCAGAGCGCCCTCTCCCTGAAGGGAGAGGGGATATTCGTGCCGTGCCACATTCCGATATTTCCGGCGAGCACAGTGCTGGCCAGCAACTCCAGATTAACTCCCTCTTTCTTCAGGGAGAGGGTGGGGGAGAGGGGGCATCAAGCCACTCCGAAATCTCCAGAAGCGATACCCCCGGCCTCGGCTGGCGCAGCCATGGCGTCACCGCCTGGGTGCTGGCGGTGATCCCGCTGACGCTGGTCGCGCTGCTGCTCAGTCTGCTGCCCTATGTCGGCTGGGTTGTACAGGCGCTCGCGCTGTATGCCGCGCTAGGCCTGCGCAGCCTGGGCGAACATGCCGAGCCGGTGGCAGTCGCCCTGCGCGCCGGCGACCTGAATGAAGCGCGGCTGCGCGTGGGCTACATGGTCAGCCGCGAAACCGCTGAGCTGGACGACACTGCCGTAGCCCGCGCCGCCACCGAATCGGTGCTGGAGAACGGCAGCGATGCGGTGTATGCCGCGCTGTTCTGGTTCGCCGTGGCCGGCGCGCCGGGCGTGGTGCTCTATCGCCTGAGCAACACCCTCGACGCCATGTGGGGCTACCGCAACGCACGCTTCGAACGCTTTGGCTGGGCCGCGGCGAAGGTCGACGATGCGCTCAATTACATTCCGGCGCGCCTGGTGGCGTTTACCTATGCGCTGCTCGGCCACACCCGTCTCGCCCTGTGCTGCTGGCGCACACAGGCGCCGCAATGGGACAGCCCCAACGCCGGCCCGGTGATGGCGGCCGGCGCGGGAGCGCTGGGCGTGTCGCTCGGCGGCTCCGCCCGCTACCACGGCGAACTCCACGAACGCCCCCAGCTGGGCGAAGGCCCGGCGCCGACCGCCACGGACATCTGGCGCGCGCAGGCCCTGGTGCGCCAGGGCGTGCTGCTCTGGCTGGCGGTCATCCTCATCCTGGGAGTGCTCTGATGCTCGAACATGGCGGCCGGTTGCGCAAAGCGGCGCAGCAGTACGGCATTCCGCTCGCCGAATGGCTGGACCTGTCCACCGGTATTTCGCCCTGGCCCTGGGCTTTGCCCAGCGTGCCGGCGGCTTCATGGATGCGCCTGCCCGAAGACGGCGACGGCCTGGAAGCCGCCGCTCGTCGCTACTACAGTGCCGAAAAGCTGCTGCCGCTGCCCGGCAGCCAGGCGGCGATCCAGTTGCTGCCGCGGCTGCGCCGGCCGGGCAAGGTCGGCGTCGTCTCGCCCTGTTACGCCGAGCACGCCGAGTCCTGGCGTGCCGCCGGGCACATCCTGCGCGAGGTCAGCGACCAGGAAGTCCCCCATCACCTGGAGCGCTTCGACGTGCTGGTGGTGGTCAACCCGAACAATCCCACCGGCCGGCGCATCGAGGCCGGCGTGCTGCTGGAGTGGCATGCGCGCCTGCAGGAACGCGGCGGCTGGCTGGTGGTGGACGAAGCCTTCATGGACTGCACGCCCGAGCTCAGCCTGGCGCCCAGTTGTGCCAGCCGTCCCGGGCTGATCGTGCTGCGCTCCTTCGGCAAGTTCTTCGGCCTGGCCGGTGCGCGCCTGGGCTTCGCCTTCGCCGAACCGCGCCTGCTGGAGAGCCTGGCGAAACTGCTCGGCCCCTGGTCGGTGAGCGGCCCGACGCGCTGGGTCGCGCAGGCGGTGCTGGGCGAGTTCCAGGAACACATCCAGCGGCGACGCGATCTGCATGAGGCCAGCCGGCATCTGGCCGGGCTGCTCGGGGAGCACGGTTTCGCCCCGCAGGGCGGCACGCCGCTGTTCCAGTGGGTGGTGTCGATGCGCTCCCACGCGCTGCGCGATCACCTGGCGCGCCAGGGCGTCCTCGTGCGTCTGTTCGAGACGCCGGCCAGCCTGCGCTTCGGCCTGCCCCCGGACGAGAAGGGCTGGGAGCGCCTGGAGCATGGCCTGCGCACCTTCAACCAGATGGAGAACCTGCGGTGAGCACGCTGATGGTGCAGGGCACCACATCCGACGCGGGCAAGAGCACGCTGGTAACCGCACTGTGCCGCTGGCTGCGCCGGCAGGGCGTGGCCGTGGCGCCGTTCAAGCCGCAGAACATGGCGCTCAACAGTGCGGTGACGGCTGACGGAGGCGAGATCGGCCGTGCCCAGGCAGTGCAGGCGCAGGCCTGCCACCTGGCGCCGCACACCGACATGAACCCGGTGCTGCTCAAGCCCAACAGCGATACCGGCGCCCAGGTCATCATCCATGGCCGCGCGGTGACCAGCATGAACGCCGTGGCTTACCACGACTACAAGCGCGTGGCGATGCAGGCGGTGCTCGACTCCCATCAGCGCCTGAGCGCGCAGTACCCGGTGGTGATGGTGGAGGGCGCAGGATCGCCGGCGGAGATCAACCTGCGCGCCAACGACATCGCCAACATGGGTTTTGCCGAGGCGGTGGACTGCCCGGTGATCCTGATCGCCGACATCGACCGCGGTGGCGTATTCGCTCACCTGGTCGGCACCCTGGAGTTGCTCAGCGAGAGCGAGCGGGCGCGGGTGAAGGGCTTCGTCATCAACCGTTTCCGCGGCGACATCGCATTGCTGCAGAACGGCCTCGACTGGCTGGAAGAGCGCACCGGCGTTCCAGTGCTCGGCGTGCTGCCGTACCTGATGGACTTCCACCTGGAAGCCGAGGACGCCATCGACACCCGCCAGGCCCGCAAGGCCGGCGAACGCCTGCGCGTGGTGGTGCCGGTGCTGCCGCGCATCAGCAACCACACCGACTTCGATCCGCTGCGCCTGCACCCGCAGGTGGAGCTGACCTTCGTCGGCCCTGGCCAGCCGATCCCGCCGGCGGACCTGATCATCCTGCCCGGCTCCAAGAGCGTGCGGCCGGACCTGGCCTTCCTCCGTGCCCAGGGCTGGGAAGAAGCAATCCGCCGACACCTGCGCTACGGCGGCAAGCTGCTGGGTATTTGCGGCGGCTTGCAGATGCTTGGCCGGACTCTGGCCGACCCGCATGGCCTGGAAGGCGCGGCGGGGGAGAGCGACGGTCTGGGCCTGCTGGATCTGACCACCGTGCTGGAACCCGAGAAGCAGCTGCGCAATGTCAGCGGCCAGTTGGCGCTGGAAGGCGCCCCGGTGAGTGGTTACGAGATTCATGCCGGCGTCACCGCAGGCCCGGCGCTGGCGAACCCGGCCGTGCGCCTGAGCGATGGTCGCACTGACGGCGCAGTGAGTGACGACGGTCAGGTGATGGGCACCTACCTGCACGGCCTGTTCGAGTCCGCCGCATCCAGTTCGGCACTGCTGCGCTGGGCCGGGCTGGGTGAGGTGCAGAGCATCGACTACCACGCCCTGCGCGAACGTGACATCGAGCGCCTGGCCGATCAGGTGGAGGCGCATCTGGATACCGAAAAATTGAGAGCGCTATGCGGACTGTAGGGCGCATAACCGTTCGCGGTTATCCGCCTTCTCTCCTCGCTGCGATTTCGGCGGATAACGCCGGAGGCGTTATCCGCCCTACGGGGCACTGGCGTCTTCGTAGGATGGGTGGAGCGCAGCGATACCCATCAGACCTGCGCTCAGCCGCGATGGGTATCGCAGGCTCCACCCATCCTACAAAAGCCTCGTGCTGAGGAAGTCTCCATGCTTGAACTGATCCTCGGCGGTGCCCGTTCGGGCAAGAGCCGCCTGGCCGAGCGCCTGGCGCAGGAAAGCGGCCTGCCGGTCACCTACGTTGCCACGGCCCAGGCCGGCGACGGCGAGATGTCCACGCGCATCCTCCAGCACCGCGAGCGCCGCCCCGAACACTGGGGCCTGGTGGAAGAACCGCTGGCCCTGGCCGACGTGCTGGAACGCCTGGCGGCGCCAAAGCAATGCGTGCTGGTGGACTGCCTGACCCTGTGGGTCACCAACCTGCTGATCCACGAAGATGGCTGGCGCCTGCGCAGCGAGATCGACGCGCTGCTGGAAACGCTGCCGCAACTGCCCGGACGAATCATTCTGGTCAGCAACGAAACCGGGCTGGGCGTGGTGCCGATGGGCGAGCTCAGCCGCCGATATGTCGACGAGGCCGGCTGGCTGCACCAGTCCCTGGCCGAGCTCAGCGAGCGCGTGGTGTTCACCGTCGCCGGCCTGCCCATGGTGTTGAAGGGGGAAGCGTTATGAGTCTGCAATGGTGGCTGCAATCGACCCAGCCGATAGACCGCGTCGCGCAGGACAAAGCCGCCGCGCGCCAGGACCAACTGACCAAGCCGCGCGGCGCGCTGGGCCGGCTGGAAGAGGAAACCATCCGTCTGGCCGGCCTGCAGGGACGCGAGCGGCCGGCTCTGGAGCACATCTGGATCGCCCTGTTCGCCGGTGACCACGGGGTGGTCGCCGAGGGCGTGTCGGCCTATCCGCAGGCGGTGACCGTGGAGATGCTGCGCAACTTCGTGCGCGGCGGTGCGGCGATCAGCGTGCTGGCCCGCGACCTCGATGCGCGCCTGGAGGTGATCGACCTGGGCACCGCCACGCCGCTTGAGCCGCTGGCGGGTGTGCTGCATGTGATGGTCGGCGCCGGCACCGCGAACTTCACGAAAGAGCCGGCGATGACCGCTGCGCAGTGCCTGATCGCTCTGGAAGCCGGCCGCGAATCCGTGCGCCGTGCGCAGCAGGCCGGTGCGGAGCTGTTCATTGGCGGTGAAATGGGGATCGGCAATACCAGTTCGGCGGCGGCGCTGGCCTGCGCCCTGCTGGATGAGCCGGCGCAGGCTCTGGTCGGCCCCGGCACTGGACTGGATGCGCAGGGCGTCGCACGCAAGGTCGAGGTGATCGATCGCGCGCTGGCGTTGCACCGCGCCCATTGCGACGAGCCCTTCGAGGCGCTGTGCCGTCTCGGCGGTTTCGAGATCGCCGCGCTGGTGGGCGCCTATCTCGCCTGCGCGCAGAAGGGCATCCCGGTGCTGGTGGACGGTTTCATCTGCACCACTGCCGCACTGTGCGCCACGCACCTGAACCCCGGCTGCCGCGACTGGCTGCTGTTCGCCCACGCCGGCGCCGAGCCGGGGCACAACCGCGTGCTGGCCGCGCTCAACGCCGAGCCCTTGCTGGACCTTGGGCTGCGCCTGGGCGAGGGCAGCGGCGCAGCGCTGGCGGTGCCGTTGCTGCGCCAGGCGTGCCGGTTGCACAGTGGCATGGCGACCTTCGCCGAGGCAGCGGTGTCGGACCGCCCGGCATGACATTGCGCCTGGAGTTGCTGCGTCACGGCGAGACCGAACTCGGCGGTGGCTTTCGCGGGCGCCTGGACGATGCGTTGACCGAAACCGGCTGGGCGCAGATGCGTGATGCACTGGGCAATGAATGCCGCTGGTCGGCGCTGGTCAGCTCGCCGCTGCAACGTTGCGCGGCTTTCGCCGAGGAGTTGGCGGCGCGCCATGGCTTGCCGCTGGGCTTCGAACCGGGCCTGCAGGAGCTGGATTTCGGGCAGTGGGAAGGCCTTTCGCCAGCTAAGCTGATGGAGACGGACGCCGTGGCGCTGGAGCGCTTCTGGAACGATCCTTACGCCTTTGCGCCGCCCGGTGGCGAGGCCATGGGCGACTTTGAATCCCGTGTCTTCGCAGCGCTGGAACGCCTCTACCAGGCCCATGCCGGATCGTCCGTGCTGGTGGTCACCCACGGTGGCGTGATGCGCCTGCTCGGCGCGCTGGCCAGCGGCCTGCCGGCAAAGCGCCTGCTGGAGGTGGTGGTGGCCCACGGCGAATGCATGGCGCTGGACGTGACCCGCAACGGCGACGGCTGGCGCATCCACAAGGCAAGCAACTGATGACACACCCGGACCGCGAGCAAGAGGCAGCCGAGCCCGCCGAGCAGAGCGGGGCGGACGCGCACGCCGTCCAACTCAGCGACTGGCTGCTGCCGTTGGTGGCGCTGCAGTTCCTCACCCGCCTGCCGGTACGCCTGGGGCACATGCCGACGCCTGAGCAGTTTGGCCGCGCCACCCTGTACTACCCGTTGGTGGGCCTGCTGATCGGTGCGGTGCTGTTCGCCATGGGCGGGTTGCTCGGCGGCGTGCACCTGTTGTTGCAGGCGGCGCTGATCCTGCTGGTGTGGGTCGCCTTCACCGGCGCGCTGCACCTCGATGGCCTGGCCGATACCGCGGACGCCTGGATCGGCGGCCTGGGTGATCGCGAGCGTACCCTGGCGATCATGAAGGACCCGCGCTGCGGCCCGGCGGCGGTGGTCGCGCTGGTGCTGTTGCTGCTGCTCAAATTCGCGGCGATCACCGCCGTCCTGGGCAATCACCAGCACTGGGGCCTGCTGCTGGCGCCCTGGCTGGGGCGCTGCGCGCTGCCGCTGCTGTTCTTCACCACCGACTATGCGCGCAAGGGCGGGCTGGGCCAGGCGCTGGCCGACCATCTCCCGCGTGGCGCAATGCCGTGGGTGCTGGCGGCCAACGCGGCGCTGATGGTGCTGGTGGGCCTTTCCGGCCTGCTGGCGCTGGCGGTCGCGTTGGCATTGTTCGTCTGGCTGCGCAGCCGCTTCATCGCCCGCCTGGGCGGCACCACCGGGGATACCGCCGGGGCGATGCTGGAGATGATCGAGTGCGCGGTGCTGGTGGCGTTGGCGCTCTGATTGCGTTCTCCACGCAAGGCGTGAGCTCGCGCAAGGGCCCCTCTCCCTGAAGGGAGAGGGGCAGTATGGTGCAGGTTGACGCCACGGTTTCAGTTGGCACGGACGGCGCCCTCTCCCTTCGGAGCGGGGCGCGCAGCCAGGGCGGGGGAGAGGGCTGAAGTTCGCGCAAGGAGGTCAGGCAGGTGCGAGCGAGGACCACCATTAGCGCCTTGGTCAATCAAAGGCGAAGTGTTCCGTCTTCAATCCCATGATCGAGCGCACCGGCTTGGCCATCGCTGATGCATGCCCCTTGGCGCGCGGCAGCAGGCGGGCGAAGTAGAAGTCGCTGGTGGCGATCTTCGCCTTGTAGAAGTCGCTCGACTCGCTGCCACCCTGGCGCAGGCGCTTGCGCGCGGCGGCTTCCTGCAGTGCCCAGGAATACGCCAGCGCGGCGTAGCCGGAGAACATCAGGTAGTCGTGGCTGGCGGTGCTCACCAGGTCGCGTTGCTTGCGGGCGGTGAGGGCTATGCGCAGCGTCAGCAGATTCCACTGCGCGCAGAGCTTGAGAAGCGTGAGCGCGCGGCCGCGCATGGCCGGCTCCTGCTTGAGCAGGTCGACGGCGAACTTCGCCACCTGCCGGGTGAAGTCGCGCACGGCCTTGCCCTGGGTCATCAGCAGCACCTTGCGGCCGAGCAGGTCCAGCGCCTGGATGCCGGTGGTGCCTTCGTAGAGCGTGGCGATCCGCGCGTCGCGGACGATCTGCTCCATGCCGTGTTCCTTGATGTAGCCGTGGCCGCCGAACACCTGCATGCCCAGGTTGGCGCTCTCCAGGCCCAGTTCGGTCAGGCAGCCCTTGAGGATCGGGGTGAGGAAGCCGAGCTTGTCGTCCCAGCGGTCGTACTCCGCGTTGTCGTTGGTCAGCAGGCCCTGGATCATCTTGTCGGCGTACTGGGTCGCCAGGTAGATCAGCGCGCGGCCGCCTTCGGCCACGGCCTTCTGGGTCAGCAGCATGCGGCGCACGTCGCCGTGGTGCATCAGGCTGTCGGCGATCTCGCCCGGTTCCTTGGTGCCGGAGAGGGCGCGCATGGAGCGGCGCTCACGGGCATAGGCCAGCGCGCCCTGGTAGGCCAGTTCGGCGGTGGCCACACCTTGTATGGCGGTGCCGATGCGGGCGCTGTTCATGAAGGTGAACATGCACTCCAGGCCCTTGTTCGGCTCGCCGATCAGGTAGCCGGTGGCGCCGTCGAAGTTCATCACGCAGGTGGCCGAGGCCTTGATGCCCATCTTCTTTTCCAGCGCGCCGCAGGTGACGCCGTTGCGCGGGCCGAGCGTATTGCCTTCGCCCGGAAGGAACTTCGGCACGATGAACAGCGAGATGCCGCGCGTGCCTTTCGGTGCGTCCGGCAGGCGGGCGAGGACGATGTGAACGATGTTCTCGGTGAGGTCGTGCTCGCCGGAGGAGATGAAGATCTTGGTGCCGGTGATCGCATAGCTGCCGTCGGCGTTCGTTTCCGCGCGGGTCTTCACCTGGCCCAGGTCGGTGCCGCATTGCGGCTCGGTCAGGCACATGGTGCCGCCCCAGCGGCCTTCGGTGAGCGGGGTGAGGTAGGTGCGTTTCTGCTCCTCGGTGCCATGCTGCATCACGGTGTTCATCGCGCCCAGCGACAGGCCCGGGTACATCGAGAACGGCCAGTTGGCGGTGCCCATCATCTCCTGCTTGAGCGCGCCCAGGCTCATCGGCAGGCCCTGGCCGCCGTATTCCACCGGGTGCGACAGGCCCTGCCAGCCGCCGGCCACATAGGCGTCATAGGCTTCCTTGAAGCCCTTGGGCGTGCGCACCTCGCCGTTCTCCAGGTGGCAGCCTTCCTCGTCGCCGCTGTGGTAGAGCGGGGCGATCACTTCCTCACAAAGCTTGGCGCATTCGCCGAGGATGGCGTCGACCATGTCCGGCGTGGCTTCGCCGCCATTCACCAGATTCTGGTAGTGGGCAGGGAAGTCGAAGACTTCATTGAGCAGGAAGCGGGTATCGCGCAGCGGAGCTTTGTAGACGGGCATCGGGGACCTCGGACCGTGATGCGCCCCGTCGGAAGCGCGGGGCTGGATGGCCGCAGTTATACGGCTGGCTCCGCGTGATGCCCTTGGCTGCGCCAACGCCATGCATTGGCAGATGGGACAATCGGCCAGATGGGACAATTGGTCGCGTCGGCCATTGACCGCTCCGCAGATGCGGGTATATACATGCATCCATGCTGACCACCCAATGCCTCTGCACCAAACTGCGCCGCTCGGCCCGCGCCGTGACCCGCGTCTATGACGATGCCCTGAAGGGCGTCGGGTTGACCACTGCGCAGTTTTCCCTGCTGCGGCACCTGTCGCGGCTGGAGCAGCCGAGCATCTCCGAGCTGGCCGAGGCCATGGGCCTGGACCGCAGCACGCTGGGGCGCAACCTCAAGCCGCTGGAGGCCGATGGCCTGGTGAAGCTGGAAGAGGGTGAGGATCAGCGCAACCGTATCGTGGTGCTGACTCCGGCCGGGCTCGAGCGCATCGTGCGCGGTCGCGATGCCTGGGACGCGGCGCAGTTGGACGTGGCGTCGCATCTGGGCGATGAAAAGTGCCGTCAGCTGGAAGCCTTGCTGGATGAACTGGCCGCGCTGGAGAGCTAGCGGCGGCCTGCATGCCATTTGGAAGAACGAACAAAAGCGGGTATATACCCGTGTAGGAGCAATCGATGTCGAAGCTGTCGCGCACGGGGTTCTGGATACTGCTATCCGGCGCCCTGATCCTCGCCCTGTCCCTGGGCATCCGCCATGGCTTCGGCCTGTTCCTCGCGCCGATGAGCGCCGAATTCGGCTGGGGGCGTGAGACCTTCGCCTTTGCCATCGCTCTGCAGAACCTGATCTGGGGTATCGCCCAGCCGTTCACCGGCGCCATTGCCGACCGCTTCGGCGCGATGCGCACGGTACTGGTGGGCGGCATTCTCTATGCCGTCGGGCTGGTGCTGATGGGCTATTCCGACTCGGCCTTCAGCCTGTCCATGAGCGCCGGCCTGCTGATCGGCATTGGCCTTTCGGGCACCTCGTTCTCGGTGATCCTCGGTGCGGTGGGGCGTGCGGTGCCGCTGGAGCGCCGCAGCATGGCCATGGGCATCTCGGCGGCAGCGGGTTCCTTCGGCCAGTTCGCCATGCTGCCGGGCACCCTGGGACTGATCGGCTGGCTGGGCTGGTCCGCTGCGCTGCTGGCGCTGGGCCTGCTGGTGGCCTTCATCGTGCCGCTGGCGGTGCTGATGAAGGACAAGCCGCTGCCGATGCAGGGCCACGAGCAAACCTTGGGCGAGGCGCTGCGCGAGGCGGCCGGGCATTCCGGCTTCTGGCTGCTGTCCCTGGGCTTTTTCGTCTGTGGCTTCCAGGTGGTATTCATCGGTGTGCACCTGCCGGCCTACCTGGTGGACCGCCACCTGCCCGCCACCGTCGGCACCACGGTGCTGGCGCTGGTAGGTCTGTTCAATGTCTTTGGCACCTACATTGCCGGCTGGCTGGGCGGGCGGATGAGCAAGCCCCGGCTGCTCACCGGCCTGTACCTGTTGCGCGCGGTGGTGATCGTCGCCTTCATCTGGGCGCCGCTGAGCGTCTGGACGGCCTACGCCTTCGGCATCGCCATGGGCCTGCTGTGGCTGTCCACCGTGCCGCTCACCAACGGCACGGTCGCGACCCTGTTCGGCGTGCGCAACCTGTCGATGCTCGGTGGCATCACCTTCCTGTTCCACCAGCTCGGCGCCTTCCTCGGCGGCTGGCTGGGCGGCTACGTGTATGACCACACCGGCAACTACGACCTGGTCTGGCAGGTTTCCATCCTCCTCAGCCTGCTGGCCGGTCTGCTCAACTGGCCGGTGCGCGAGCGCCCGGTCGAGCGTGCCGCGCTGGGGGCGGCGTGAAGCGCCCACTGGTGATCGCTCTGGTGCTGGGGCTTGGCCTGGCGCTGGCTGGTATCGCGTGGTGGGGCTGGCAGCGCGGCGGGCTGGCGTTGATGCAACTGGGCATGGGCAGTTGCTGATGCATGGCGCGCGAGGTAGCGTGGCGGGATAGTTCGAGGATCACAGCCATGCGTCTTTCCCTGCTCGCCCTGTCTCTGTTGTTGCCCCTGGCCGCTCAGGCCGCCGACTGCCCGGCGCTGCTCAAGACCCAGGGGGAATTGCCCAAGTTGCGCTCCAAGGATGTGCTCGACCTTTGCGAGCTCTATGCCGGCAAGCCCTTGCTGGTGGTGAATACCGCCAGCCATTGCGGCTTCACCCCGCAGTTCAAGGGCCTCGAGGCTGTCTACCAGAAGTACAAGGGACAGGGCCTGGAAGTGCTCGGCGTACCCTCCGATGACTTCAAGCAGGAAGATGCCGACTCCGCCGAAACCGCGAAGATCTGCTACGGCAACTACGGCGTGACCTTCAACATGACCTCGGTGCAGCACGTCAGCGGCGACGAGGCGATCCCGCTGTTCAAGGACCTCGCCCAGCAGGCCGACCAGGTTCCGCGCTGGAACTTCTTCAAGTACGTGGTGGACCGCCAGGGCAAGGTGGTGGCGGAGTTCTCCAGCCTGACCAAGCCGGATGATCCGGAGCTGCAGGCAGCCATCGAAAAGGCTATCGCCAGCCGACCCTGAGGTTCGAGGAATCATGATGAAGCCGGGCCAAGGCCCGGCTTTTTTGTGCGCCAGCGCAGGCGGAGGGGAAATTTCCTGTTACAGGTTTAGCCATGGGATGCGACAATTCGCGCCCGGCGGCATGGCAATTGGCCGCTGATGTCATGGATACGATTCAGGAGATTCACCCTATGGATGGCAAAGCCCTCTTCCTGGCTGCCTTGCTCGCACAGGCCATCGCCGCCCCGGCGTTCGCCGCACCCGCTACCAACAACCAGAGCGAAAGCCCCGCAGCCGCCGCTGCTCCCGCTCCCGCCGCCGAGTCGGACGAGGAGATGTCGCCCGAGACCTTCGTCGCCAGCCTGCACTTCCAGAAAGGCAAGGTGGTGGTCGGCGATAACCTCGCGACCTTCGATCTGCCGGAGAACTTCGTCTTCCTCGACGGCAAGGATGCCGAGCGCGTATTGGAAGCCTGGGGCAATCCACCCTCCGATCCGCCGCTGGGCATGCTGATGCCGGCAGGCGTCTCGCCGTTCGATGCCGAGTCCTGGGCCGTGACCGTGCAGTATGAGGAGAGCGGCTACGTCTCGGACGAGGACGCGGCAAAGATCGACTACGCGGAAATGCTCAAGGACATGCAGGACGACCTCAAGGAAGCCAACCCGCAGCGTGAGCAGCAGGGCTTCGAGTCGATCCAGCTGATCGGCTGGGCCGCGCCGCCGCGCTATGACGCGGCGGAGAAGAAGCTGTACTGGGCGAAGGAGCTGCAGTTCGGCGACGCCAAGGAGCACACGCTGAACTACAACATCCGCGCGCTGGGCCGCAAAGGTGTGCTGGTGCTGAACTTCGTTGCCGGCATGGAACAGCTGCCAGAGATCGAGAAGAACGTCGGCAAGGTGCTGGCGATGACCGAGTTCAACCCGGGCAACCGCTATGTCGACTTCAACCCCAGCGTCGACAAGGTTGCCGCTTATGGCCTGGGCGCGCTGATCGCCGGCAAGGTCGCCGCCAAGGTCGGGCTGTTCGCGACCCTGCTGGTGCTGCTGAAGAAGCTGTGGATCGTACCGGCCCTGGCCATCGGCTGGATTGCCCGCCGCTTCAAGCGCAAGCCGTCGAACGAAGGCTGATTCCCCAGCCTGACTTTCGAAGCACAAAACAGCCGGGCATTGCCCGGCTGTTTTATTGGCCGCTCACTACGGCGTACGGCTCTTCGTATGAGCGAGCTTGCTCGCGAAATGGGTGTCCGGCGGCATCGGTGCCAAGCGCTTCGCAAGCAAGCTCGTTCCTACAGGTCCCGCGCGTTGCGTGGAGCGGACATGAAAAAGCCGGGCAATGCCCGGCTTTTTCGTTCGTGCCGAAGGATCAGCCTTTATCGCCCTGGACGGTCTTGCCGCCCACGGTGCCTTCCTTGAGCATGATCTGGTATTCCTTGCCGTCGGACTCCTGCTGGTACAGGCGCACGAGGAGGAAGTCCCAATCCTTGGCAAACCAGAGGATGGTCTTGCGGTTGCTCTTGGTGGGGTCGCGCACGCGCTCCACCTTGATCGCGGTGATCAGGCCGGCCTGGGTGCGGACCTTCTCCTCGCCCAGCACGCGGAAGTCGTAGGTATCGGTATCGGTACCCTCGATCACCTGGTAGCTCATCGCCTTCTTGCCGACGGCCACGTCATGCTGCAGCGCAAGCTGGTAGGTGGACTTATCCAGCTGGCCCTTGTTCAGCGGCTGGCGCACCTGGTCGCCACGGTCACTGCCCAGCACCTGCTTTTCGGCCCAGTCGAAATCGAGCTCGGTCTGTTTGTTCTTGCCCAGGCCTTCGCGGGCCCAACGGTAGGTCAGCGGCAGGTAGGTGTCGTTCTCCACCTTGAAGGTGCTGCTTTCAGTCAGGCTGGCGAGCAGCATGGAGGCCTTGAAATCCAGTTCCCAGCGACCGCCGTCGCCTTGCTTGAGGCTGCGGGAGGCGGTCCCGCTGATCGGCATCTGTTTCCAGTCGGCGGTATAGCTGGCCTCGAACGGCTTCAGCTCGAAAGCCTGGGCCGGCAGGGCCAGTACAGCCATCAGGAACAGCAGGGCTCTACGCATCGCGAATCTCCTAGGTTCGGTACAAATGGCCGGAGGCGGGCAGAAGCTGCCCATCCAGCGTGGCGCCATGTTCACTCAGCCTTACTCGGCCTTCGGCGAACCAGCGCATGGCCAGCGGATAGATCACATGTTCCTGCACGTGAACGCGCTGCGCCAGCGTTTCCGGCGTGTCGTCAGACTCTACCGGGATTGCCGCCTGTACGACCAGAGGACCGCCGTCAAGTTCCTCGGTGACGAAGTGCACGCTACAGCCGTGCTCGGCGTCGCCGGCCTCCAGCGCACGCTGGTGGGTGTGCAGGCCCTTGTACTTGGGCAGCAGGGACGGATGGATGTTCAGCAGCCGACCCTGGTAGTGACGCACGAAGTCCGCGCTCAGGATGCGCATGAAGCCGGCGAGCAGCACCAGGTCGGCATCGAAGCCGTCGATGGCCTGGACCAGTGCGGCATCGAAGCTTTCGCGGTCGGCGTAGGACTTGTGGTCGAGGAAGCGCGTCTCGATGCCGGCCTTGCGCGCACGCTCGAGGCCGTAGGCATCCGCGCGGTTGGAGATCACCGCGCGGATCACTGCCGGCGTGTCAGCGCCGGCGAGACTGTCGATCAGGGCTTGCAGGTTGCTGCCGGAGCCGGAAATCAGCACCACGACATTGCAAGGTGTGGACATCAGTGGCCTTTCAGGTTGTTCAGGACCACGCGCTCGGCGTCGGCGGCGCAAGCGTCGATGCGGCCGATGACCCACGGCTGCTCGCCGGCGTCACGCAGGGCCTTCAGGGATGCCTCGACCTGGTCCTGGGCGACGCAGATGACCATGCCCACGCCGCAGTTCAGCACGCGGTGCATCTCGGTCTCGTCGACGTTGCCTTTTTCCTGCAGCCAGTCGAAGACCGCCGGACGCTGCCAGCTGGCTACGTCAACCACGGCCTGGGCGTTGTCCGGCAGCACGCGCGGGATGTTGTCCAGCAGACCGCCGCCGGTGATGTGGGCCATGGCCTTGACCGAGCCGGTCTGTTTGATCAGCTGCAGCAGCGGCTTGACATAGATGCGGGTCGGGGCCATCAGCAGATCGGCCAGGGGCTGGCCATCCAGCTGGGTGGACTCGATGTCGGCGCCGGAGACTTCGATGATCTTGCGGATCAACGAGTAACCGTTGGAGTGCGGCCCGGAGGAGGGCAGGGCGATCAGGGCGTCGCCGGCGACCACTTTCGAGCCGTCGATGATTTCCGATTTTTCCACGACGCCGACACAGAAGCCGGCCAGGTCGTAGTCTTCGCCTTCGTACATGCCCGGCATCTCGGCGGTCTCGCCACCGACCAGGGAACAACCAGCCAGCTCGCAACCGGCGCCGATGCCGGTGACTACGGTGGCGGCCACGTCGACGTTGAGCTTGCCGGTGGCGTAGTAGTCCAGGAAGAACAGCGGCTCGGCGCCGCAGACGACCAGGTCGTTCACGCACATCGCGACCAGGTCCTGGCCGATGCTGTCGTGCTTGTTCAGGTTCAGCGCCAGGCGCAGCTTGGTGCCGACGCCATCGGTGCCGGAGACCAGTACGGGTTGCTTGTAGCCGGCCGGGATTTCGCACAGAGCGCCAAAGCCACCCAGGCCGCCCATGACTTCCGGACGCGCGGTGCGCTTGGCCACGCCTTTGATGCGTTCGACCAGGGCTTCGCCGGCGTCGATGTCCACACCGGCGTCCTTGTAGCTCAACGAGGGTTGCTTGTTGCTCATAAATCCAGGCCTATAGAAGGGATGATTCGTCTTGCCGCCGGGTGCGCCGTTCGCGCTTCCCGGCCTGCGCGGGAGGCGCGGGATTTTATCAGGCTTGCCCGGCAGCGGCCATCTCGCGCTGTTGCCGCTGGCCGGACGGCTGTTTAAGGTATAGGCCTCATTGCCAGCTCATAGCGCGCTGGCATCTTCGTTTTCGCTGCGAGAGCCCGCCATGCGCCTGACCGCCCGCCTGTTGATCCTCTGCCTGTCGCTGTTCAGCCTGCCATCCTTCGCTGAAACGCTGGGCAACCTGTACCAGGTGCACGAACCGGTCGCCTCCCAGCAGCCGGACGAGCGCAATGCCGGCCTGACCCGTGCCCTGCAGACCCTGGTGCTGCGCCTGACCGGCAACGCCAGTGCCGCGCAGAGCCCGGCGCTGGCCGGTTACTTCAAGGACCCGCAGCAGCTGATCAGCCAGTACGGCTTCGAGAACGGCCCGCCCATGGCGCTGGTGGTGGACTTCGATCCGACCGCTACCGACAACGCCTTGCGCCAGGCCGGCCTGCCGGTCTGGGGCGCCAGCCGCCCGAGCGTGCTGGCCTGGTGGTTGAACGAAAGCGCCGACGGCAGCAGCCTGGTGGGCGACAGCCAGGAAGCCTCCGCCCCGCTGAATCGCGCCGCCCAGCGTCGCGGCCTGCCGCTGCGCCTGCCGATGGCTGATCTGAGCGAGCAGCAGGTCGGCACCGCCGAGAACCTCAACGCCGCCCAGCCCGACGCGTTGAAATCCGCGTCCGAGCGTTACGGCGCTGATGCCCTGCTGGCGGTGGACGCCAAGGAAGCCGATGGCAAGTGGACCGCCACCTGGCGCGTGTGGCTGGGTGACAGCCGTGAACAGGGCCAGGCCCAGGGTGATACCCCGGACGCGCTGGCCGATGCGGTGATGCTCGGTGTGTCGCAGCGCCTGTCGCAGCGTTTCGTCGGTTCGGCAGGCTCGGCCTCGGCCCAGGTCCTGCAGATCGAGGGCGCCGACCTCGCCCGTTACGCCGAAGTCTCGCGCCTGCTGGAGCCGATGGGCGCCAAGCTGGTGGAGGTCCAGGGCAGCAACCTCGTCTACCGCGTGACTGCCAGCACCGAGCAACTGCGTGCGCAACTGGCACTGGCCCGACTGCAGGAGGCCCCGGCCGAGCCGGCGCAACCGGCGGTGGACGCCAATGGTCAGCCGGTGCCGAACGCTGCCGTGCCGGCGCAGAGCACCCTGCGCTTCCACTGGTAACAAACAGCCTGGGTGCGGGCAAAGACCCGCTTCCAGGCGCCGGCGGCTCTGAGTCGCACGTGGTAGCTGCGTTATCCTTCTGATTTGGATAAACTTTCAGTCATCAAGGCCCACCCCAAGCGATTGACGAAACGCCCGGCCCCGCATGACTCCTATGCAGCTTCCCCTAAGCGTACGCCTGCGTGATGACGCAACGTTCGCCAACTACTACCCCGGTGCCAACGCCGCGGCGCTCGGCTACGTCGAGCGTCTGTGCGAGCCCGAGGCCGGGTGGACGGAAAGCCTGATCTATCTCTGGGGTGCCGAGGGCGTGGGCCGCAGCCATCTGCTGCAAGCGGCCTGCATTCGTTCCGAGCAACTGGGTGAGCCGTCCGTCTATCTGCCGATGGCGGACCTCGTAGCCTACGGTCCGGAGATCTTCGACAACCTCGAGCAGCGCGAGCTGGTCTGCCTGGACGAGATCGATGCGCTGGCCGGCAAGCGTGAGTGGGAAGAGGCGCTGTTCCACCTGTTCAACCGCCTGCGCGACTCCGGCCGCAAGCTGCTGCTGTCGGCCTCGGTCTCACCGCGCGAGCTGCCGGTCAAGCTACCGGACCTGAAGTCCCGCCTGACCCTCTCGCTGATCTTCCAGCTGCACCCGCTGACCGATGACGAGAAGCTGCGCGCCCTTCAGCTGCGCGCTTCGCGCCGTGGCCTGCACCTGACCGACGAAGTGGGGCGCTTCATCCTCACCCGCGGTGCGCGTAGCATGCAGTTCCTCTTCGACCTGCTGGACGAGCTGGACAAGGCCTCGCTGCAGGCCCAGCGCAAGCTGACCATTCCCTTCCTCAAGGAAACCATGGGCTGGTAGGCTCGCAGTTCCCTTGATTCCTGGTTTCCCAATCAGGCGTTTGTCGCTTCCTGCTGCAGGTCCTGACCTTCGCCAGCCCGCTTGCGGTCGTACTGGAAGCGCCAGCGCGTGTACATCAGCGCCGAGCAGAACAGCGACACGCTGAGGATGATCTCCGCCCAGCCAAAGATGGCATGGTTGGGGTCGAAGGCGTTGAGCACGCCGAGGATGAAGTACAGGTTGATCACGTAGCACGCCCAGGCGTGACCGCGTGCGCTGCCAATCAGGATACCCGGCGCGACCACCAGCAGCGGCAGCAGCTTGAAGCCCAGAAAGACCCACGGTACCCAACGCGCGCCACCGTGGGCGTCGGCGAACAGCACATCCCAGATGGCGATGAGCAGGATCAGCCCGATGAAGCTGCCGAGGGCGACCGCACGGCTGGCCGCCAACCGGGGTTCTAGCCATTCCATGGGCGGCAGCGGTTTGTTCTTGCGGGCCATTCAGCTCTCCAGTTTGCGGGCGACTTCGGCCAGGCGCTTGCCGAGCGCGCGGCACAGGGTGATTTCGTGTTCGTCCAGGCTGCGCTTGCCGTCGGCAGTGGCGAAGTGGCTGGCGCCATAGGGCGTGCCGCCGCCTCGGGTTTCCAGCAGGGCGGGCTCGCTGTAGGGGATGCCGGTGATGATCATGCCGTGGTGCAGCAGCGGCAGCATCATCGACAGCTGGGTGGTCTCCTGGCCGCCGTGCAGGCTGGCGGTCGAGGTGAACACCGCCGCCGGCTTGCCCACCAGGCCGCCGGTCAGCCACAGGCTGCTGGTGCCATCGAGGAAGTACTTGAGCGGCGCGGCCATGTTGCCGAAGCGGGTCGGGCTGCCGAGAACGAGGCCCGAGCAGTTCTTCAGGTCATCCAGGGTGGCATAGAGCGCGCCCTCCGGCGGGATGTCGGGGGCGACGGCTTCGCACTCGGTGGAAACCGCCGGCACCGTGCGCACGCGAGCCTCCAGGCCGCCCTGCTCGACGCCACGGGCGATCTGCCGCGCCATTTCGGCGGTGGCGCCGTGGCGGCTGTAGTACAGGACCAGGATGTAGGGAGCGCTCAAGGCAGGATCTCCAGCACTTTCTCCGGCGGACGGCCGATCACGGCCTTGTCGCCGACGATAACGATCGGGCGTTCGATCAGCTTGGGATGACTGACCATCGCCTCGATCAGCTGGTCGTCGGTCAGTGCCGGGTTGGCCAGGTTCAGGTCCTTGTACTCGTCCTCCCCGGTGCGCAGCAGCTGGCGCGCGCCGATACCCAGCTTGGCCAGCAATGCCTTGAGCTCGGTGGCGTTCGGCGGGGTTTCCAGGTAGCGGATGATTTCCGGCTGGATGCCGCGTTCCTCAAGCAGTTCGAGGGCGCCACGGGATTTGGAACAGCGCGGATTGTGAAAAATTGAAATCTGGCTCATGTGCCGGGACTCGCAAGGCCGATGAAGTGGCGGCTATTCTAACCGCCTCCTCGGACTGGACTGAACCGCTGTCGTTCGCCGCGATCCAGGAGTACGGTTTTTTCAGTGCAGCCAAAGGATATTTCATGCACGAACGCTTGCAGGGCCTGGTCGAATTCGGCCGCTATCTGGTCCAGCGCTTCCTCGCCGACAAAGCGCCCAACAGCGCCGCGGCCCTGACCTACACCACCCTGTTCGCGGTCGTCCCGATGATGACCGTGACCTTCGCCATGCTCTCGGCCGTGCCGGCGTTCGAAGGCATGGGCGAGCGCATCCAGCTGTTCGTGTTCCGCAACTTCGTGCCGTCCACTGGCGAGGCGGTCGAGGCCTATCTGCGCAACTTCACCGTGCAGGCGCGCCACCTGACCTGGTTGGGCGTGGCTTTCCTGGCGGTCACCGCCTTCACCATGCTGGTAACCATCGAGAAAGCCTTCAATGCCATCTGGCGCGTGCGCCAGCCGCGCCGGGGCGTGACCCGCTTCCTGCTGTACTGGGCGATTCTCAGCCTCGGGCCGCTGCTGCTGGGCACCGGTTTCGCCGTGTCCACCTACATCACTTCGCTGTCGCTGCTCTCCGGCCCCCATGCGCTGCCGGGGGCGGCGATGCTGCTCAAGTTCATGCCATTGCTGGCCAGCGTGGCGGCCTTCACCCTGATCTATGCGGCGGTGCCCAACGCGCGGGTGCCGTTCCTGCATGCACTGGCTGGCGGTGTCTTCACCTCGATCCTGTTCGAGGCGGCCAAGTCGCTGTTCGGCTTCTACGTGAGCTTCTTCCCCGGCTACAAACTGATCTACGGCGCTTTCGCCACCGTGCCGCTGTTCCTGCTGTGGATCTGGCTGTCGTGGCTGATCGTGCTGTTCGGCGCAGAGCTGGTCTGCAACCTGTCCTCGACCCGTCTCTGGCGGCGTCGCGCCCTGCCGCGGCTGTTGGTGATCCTGGGCGTGCTGCGGGTGTTCTTCGACCGCCAGCGCCACGGCCTGCCGACGCGCCTGGCGCATCTGCACCGCGCCGGCTGGCTGCTGCCGGAGGATGAATGGGAAGAGGTGCTGGATTTCCTCGAGGGGGAGCAACTGGTCTGCCGCGCCGGTTCTACCACTGCCGCCTGGGTGCTCTGTCGCGACCTTGGCAGCTACAGCCTGCACCATCTGCTCAATCGCAGCCCCTGGCCACTGCCATGCCTCGAGGCCTTGCCAGCGAAGCTGGACGAGCCCTGGTATCCGGAACTGCGGGACACCCTGGCGCGCTACCAGGCGGATCGGCAGGAGCTTTTCGGTGACAGCCTGGCGAAATGGTTGAAGCCGTCACATTCCGAGTGACGCAAAACGTCAGTTTGCGGCGATTCTGATTCTTTCGGCCCCGCAATCCGCCTCAGAAATGCGCCATTTCTCGCTGTATCGGAATTGGCACAGTTCTGGCTATGGTCTGGCTATGAAGCGGACGGACACAGATGTCCTGAAGAAGTTCCTCCAAGGCCAGCGAATCCATGAAAAAAGACCAGAACAACGTAGTGCACCTGCATCAGCGCGATCTGTCGAGCGCCCTGGAGCGGTTGAATAGAATCACTGGTCTGCAATTCAGCAGCTGGCCTGAATCGCTCCTTCCCACTGTTCCACAGGACATCGCCGAACCCGCTGCGGCTGAACCGGCGGACGAGGCACTGGTGCGCCAGCTGGGCTGAATCCTCAGAGGCTGGTGGCCACCGGGCGCGTTGCGCCGGCCTGCTGTTCCACCGCCTGCATGAAGACTTCTTCGGTGATGACGCGCGACAGCGGGATGGCCGCGCGCAGCTTGATCTGCGCATCCTCGATCCGCTGGGTAAACGCCAGGCGCGCCACGCCCGAGAGCAGGATGCGGCTCTGCTTGTTGACCGTGCCATGATCGACCACCACTTCCCGGCTGCGCTCACCATCTCGGTAGCTGAGCAGCAGCGTCACCGGCAGTTCCGCCACGCCGGGCAGATGTAGCCACACCGCGACGTTGAAGTCGGCCAGTCGTCCCCCGCTGGCCGCATTGGCCGGCCGTGCGCTGGCGACAATATGGCTGGGAACCTTGCTGACAAGCTGGTCTGTAGGCTGCATCGGGCTGTCCTGTCGATGGAGGCTGGCGTACATGGCGCCAGTCGCATTCTGAAGGCCGCTGAATGATCGGCGAGCGAGAGTCGTCCAGGAGTCAGGACGAACGTTCGAATTATAGGGATGAGGCTTCCGGGCATTCCGGGCTTACTGCCGATCTTGCCTGTGACATTTCTCCCAAAATCGACAATCAGGCCAGGCGCAGCGGGTGGCGGGCTACCAGTGGTGTGCTGAGGTTGGCGGCGGGCAGCGGCAGGATGGTCTGGTTGTCGAAGCTGGCCAGTTGCAGCCAGAGGTTCTCGCCTTCGACGAAGTTGCCGTGGGGCACCCAGAGCCCGTGATACCAGCCGTTGCCCGGCTCCGGCGTGCTCTGCAGGACGCCGGGATGGCGCTGCGCGTCGGGTGTACGGCGCAGCCAGACCGGGCGGGGAAGTCCTTTGAGGTAGCGCAGGCCGAGGTGCAGTCCTTCGCTGTTGAGATGGCGCCAACGCACCACGGCCAGGGTGGGTGTGCCGCCGTTGCCGGGTATCAGCAGCAGTTGGCCGACCGGAAGCTGCCCGGCCTGCTGGCCGCTACAGAGGATTCGCGCGCCGCCGGCGCTGACGTCCATCAGGGCGGCTTCCCGGCAGGGGATGGCCGAGCTGTCCAGCAGGTGTTGCTGGATCGCCGGAAGGCCTACAACCACTCGACAGGTGCCGTTCTGCTCGGCGCGCTCGTGGCGGCGCGCCTGGTGCCCAAGCCAGTGGTGGCGGATGCGCTCCAGTAGCGCGCCTTGCTCCAGGCGGCGCAGCGGCGCGGGATCATGCAGGGCGATCAGCAGCGCGCCCAGTTCCAGGCGACGTAATTGCTCGGCGGGCGCATCGACGGCCTGCTCGGCGGCCAGACAGGGCTGGTCGGAGCCCAGGTCGACCACGAAGCCTTCCTGTTCTTCATCGTCCCAGGGCTGCAGCCGGCCCAGCGCGGCCAGTGGCGCCAGGGCGCTGAATAGCTGAGGCGCCTCGCCATCGGTGAGGTGGAACGGATTGCTCAGGGCCAGCAGCAGGATCTGCTGGTACAGCCCGCGCAAGGTGCCGGCCGGCACCGGATCGAAAGCGGCGGCGACCGGTTCGTCCAGGCACTCCTGATGCTCGCCGATCCAGTACAGCAGGTGGCTGTCGCGCCAGAGGCTGCCGGGCGGCTGCTGGTACTGCTGGTAATGCCGCAGTAACGCCTGGGCGAGGAAGTGCTGGGCCATGTAAAGGCACCAGGCCATGTGCGGCCGCGATGGCTTGCGGCCATGCAGGATCTGCAGCAAAAGGCGTTTGAAGCCGGCTGCCAGCTCGCCGCAGAAGTGCACGAAGAGCGCGGGCGGCGTGCGCTCCTGGCGTATCAGCCGTTCGTAATGCCGATATTCTTCGCTGAGGCTTTGCAGGGCGCGTTGTCTTTCCAGTAAGGTCAGCGCGCATCGGTTGAGGCGGAACAGCGTGCCCAGCGCTTTCTGCAGTCCTTCCTGCAGGGGCTGCTGCCGCGATTCCTGGAGCCTGACCGCCAGATTGCTCATTGCCTCGGCATCTTCTTCGAGGATGTCCGGCACCTCCAGGCGCAGGGCATCGAGCATCATGACCACCCCGCATACACGAGGACTGAAGGCATGGGAATGCGGCTCCGTATTGTGATGGGCTTGATGGCCGGCCTGATCCTGGCCGGCTGCTCGGCGGACTATGGCACCGATCAGCATGGACAGAAAGTACCCGCTGCAAGCGTAGATGGCCAGTGGCTAGTCATTAATTACTGGGCTGAGTGGTGTGCGCCTTGCCGCAAGGAAATTCCCGAGCTGAATCATCTGGCCGAGGAGGGCAGGTCTAAGGGCTTCCGGGTGCTGGGTGTGAACTTCGATGGGCTGCGCGATGCGGAACTGGCAAAGGCGTCCCAGGCGCTGGGCGTGCAGTACACCGTGCTGGCCGACGACCCTGCGCCGCGCTACAGCCTGCCGCGCAGCGAAGCGCTGCCTGTCACCTATATCATTGACCCTGACGGCAAGATGCGCGAGCAGTTGCTCGGCGAGCAGACCGCCGCCGACCTGCAGGCGCGCCTGAGCGCGTTGCGCGAGGAGAAGCAGTGATGGCCAGGATCTGTCTGCACGGCTATATCAGCGGCAAGGTGCAGGGCGTCTATTTTCGCCAGAGCACCCAGGAACAGGCCGAGCGCCTGGATATCGACGGTTGGGTGCGAAATCTCGCTGACGGGCGCGTCGAGTTGTTGATCGAGGGTGAGGAAGAGGCGCTGCGCGAGCTGGAGAAATGGCTGGCGCGCGGCCCGGTGAAGGCCAAGGTGGCGGCGGTAGAGCTGCAGCCGATGACACCCCAGGGTATCACCGGCTTCATCGTTCGCCGCTAGGCGTCAGTTACTGGCGCCAGGGTCTGCTGCCAGGCGACCGGCGTCGGTCATCAGGCTGCGGAGGAACTCCTTCTGCAGTTCCGGATCGTTGCGGGTCAGCTCGATCAGGCTCTGCTCCAGTTCGCTTGCTTCCTCCTCCAGACCGAGGTCGGAAAGGCGCTTCACCCGGTGTACCCAGTGGTGCACATCATCACCTTCCAGGTCGTCGTAGATCAGCGCGTGGGCTTCCCGCAGCTTGCCGCGAAGCGTGCGGCTGACCAGCAGGCTGGCATCCGCGCGCGTATCGTCCGCAGGGTCCTGAACGCTGAACTGCAAGCGGCCGATTCGGCTGACCTCGTCGTCGCTGAAGGGACCTTCCAGCAGGTTCAGGCGCAATACGCCGTGGCGGTCGGTCAGCAGTTCCTGGGAGTTCTTGCCGGCGGTGACGGTGACCGGGCGCTCCGACCAGGGCAGGCTGGAGTACTCGGTGCGCTTGTCGCGCTGCTTCTCGTCGATCGCCGCCAGGTTCTGCTCGGCGCGGCCGTTGGACTGGACGTTCATGAACGGGTTCATGCCGTCTATGCCATAGCGGATCCAGCCGCGGGTGACGCTCTCGGGCAGGTTGCCCAGGGCGAACACGTTGACCACATTGGCGCCGATACCCCCGACGAAGGCGACCACGCCCAGCGGCATCTCGTACACCTTGCGCCAGCCCTGGTACGGCGTGTAACGGTCGTAGCGGCGAGTGACCTCGAACTCGGTGACTTCGAAGGTCTTCTGTTCCTGCACGCGGATCCGGCGCTGCGGCAGTTCCAGGGTGCCCGGCGTGCCTACGTCGATCTGCAGGCTGTGGTCGAGCAGTTTACGTTCGACTCGCTCTTCATGCTCGCTGCGTTGCGGCAGCTGGTTGGCGCAGCCGCTCAGCAGAAGGCTGCCGCACAGGGCGGCAGCCGCGAGGCTAGTGGTACTTCGGGTGGACATCGCTCTGCTCAGTTGCGGATCTTGGCCGTGATGAAGGCTTGCAGGTCGGAGAGGGCAACCGGTTGCGACTCGGCGTCACGGCGGCCCTTGTATTCCAGGGTGCCTTCGTCCAGGCCGCGCTCGCTGACCACGATGCGGTGCGGGATGCCGATCAGCTCCATGTCGGCGAATTTCACGCCGGGGCTGGTTTTCTTGTCGCGGTCGTCCAGCAGCACTTCGAAGCCGGCGGCGCTGAGGTCGGCGTACAGCTTGTCGGTGGCGGCGCGCACGGCCTCGTTCTCGTACTTCATCGGCACGATGGCGATCTGGAAGGGCGCCAGGGCGGCCGGCCAGAGGATGCCGCGGTCGTCGTAGTTCTGCTCGATGGCGGCGGCGACCACGCGGGACACGCCGATGCCGTAGCAGCCCATGATCAGGGTCACCGGCTTGCCGCTCTCGCCCAGTACGGAAAGCTTCATGGCTTCGCTGTACTTGGTGCCGAGCTGGAAGATGTGGCCGACTTCGATGCCGCGACGGATGACCAGGGTGCCCTTGCCGTCCGGGCTCGGGTCGCCTTCGACGACGTTGCGCAGGTCGGCGACTTCCGGTACCGGCAGGTCGCGTTCCCAGTTCACGCCGAAGTAGTGCTTGTCGTCGACGTTGGCGCCGGCGGCGAAGTCGCTCATCAGCGCAACGGATCGGTCGATGATGCAGGGCAGCGGCAGGTTCAGCGGGCCGAGGGAGCCGGGTGCG
Source organism: Pseudomonas sp. DP-17 (assembly GCF_022380625.1). Classification (NCBI taxonomy): domain Bacteria; kingdom Pseudomonadati; phylum Pseudomonadota; class Gammaproteobacteria; order Pseudomonadales; family Pseudomonadaceae; genus Pseudomonas; species Pseudomonas sp. DP-17. The sequence continues at coordinate 672,238 of NZ_JAKSXG010000001.1, read as the reverse complement.
GCGCCGATGGCGGCCTTGATGTCCGCTTCGCTGGCCATCTGCAGGGGGCTGGCCACCAGCGGGTGGTTGCCGGCCTTGATCTCGTTGAGTTCATGGTCGCCACGGACGATCAGGGCGATCAGCTTGCCCTCTTCGGCGGCATGAACCACCAGGGTCTTGATGGTCTTCTCGATCGGCAGGCCGAACTTTTCCACCAGGGCGGCGATGGTCTTGGTCTCGGGGGTGTCGACCAGGCGCAGCTCTTCAGTGGCGGCGCCGCGAGCGGTCTCGCGGGGCAGGGCCTCGGCCTTCTCGATGTTGGCGGCGTAGTCGGTGGATTCGCCGAAGACGATGTCGTCTTCGCCGGAGCCTGCCAGCACGTGGAATTCATGGGAACCGCTGCCGCCGATGGAGCCGTTGTCGGCCTGCACGGCACGGAAGTCCAGGCCCAGGCGGGTGAAGATCCTGCTGTACGCGCCGTACATGACGTCGTAGGTCGCCTGCAGGGATTCCTGGGTGGTATGGAAGGAATAGGCATCCTTCATGATGAATTCGCGCCCGCGCATCAGACCGAAGCGCGGACGGATCTCGTCACGGAACTTGGTCTGGATCTGGTACATGTTGATCGGCAACTGCTTGTAGCTGTTCAGCTCGTTGCGCGCGAGGTCGGTGATCACTTCCTCGTGGGTCGGGCCGACGCAGAAGTCGCGGTCATGGCGATCCTTCAGGCGCAGCAGCTCAGGGCCGTACTGCTGCCAGCGGCCGGATTCCTGCCACAGTTCGGCGGGCTGGATGGCGGGCATCAGCACCTCCAGCGCGCCGGCGGCATTCATTTCTTCGCGAACGATGGTCTCCACCTTGCGCAGTACCCGCAGACCCATTGGCAGCCAGGTGTAGAGACCGGATGCCAGCTTGCGGATCATGCCGGCGCGCAGCATCAGCTGATGGCTGATGACGACCGCATCGGAAGGGGTTTCTTTCAGGGTGGACAGCAGGTACTGACTGGTACGCATCTTTGGCCGTTTTGTCGGTTGCGAAGGGGGATATAGGCTGGGCATTGTACGGTGCAGGTCTGGCTGCGTACAGGGCGCGGCAGACGGAGACGGAGGAGTGGCGTGAGTCGTTTGAATGCAGCCCAGGTACAGGCGTTCATCCGCGCGGGATTACCCATGGCGGACGACATGGATTTACGCATCGATGCACTGGAGGGGCGCAGTGCCTTCGTGCGAGTTCCTTTCCACGACCGGATGGTTCGCCCAGGCGGAACGGTATCCGGCCCCACCATCATGGCGCTGGCGGATGCGGCGATGTATGCGGTGATCCTGGCGCAGCTGGATAACGTCGAGATGGCCGTTACTTCCAATCTCAATATCAACTTTCTCAGCAAGCCAAAGCCCGAAGACCTGTTGGCGGAAGCGAAGATATTGAAGCTGGGGCGTCGGCAGGTTGTTTGCGAAGTAGCTGTCTACTCGGTCAGCAATCCGCAGGAGTTGGTTGCCCATGTAACCGGCACCTATGTATTGCCGATGTAACAGATACGTTCGAAGTTGTAGGTAAGTTGCAATAAAAAAGCCCGGCAGAAGCCGGGCTTTTCAGTTACCTGCGGTTCGCTCTGAATTACAGAACGGACAGCGGGTAGTCGATGATCAGACGGAACTCATCGATGTTGCCTTCAGCCTGGTCGGCGTTGGCGCGGTGCCAGGCCTGACGAGCACGGAAGGACAGGTCTTTCGCCGGGCCGCTCTGGATGACGTATTTGGCTTCCAGGTTGGTCTCGCGGTGTTTGCCGTCCGGACCGTAGCCGTAGTTGGCGTAGGGGCTGTTCGGATCGATCTTGTCGCCGTCGATGTCCTTACCGTAGATGTAGCGGCCCATGAAGGTCAGGCCCGGAACACCGTACTCGGCCATGTTCAGGTCGTAGCGGCCTTGCAGGGATTTTTCACCCGGGCCGTTGAAGTCGGAGTACTGAACGGAGTTGGCGAGGAAGATCGAGTCGCCGCCAGCGTTGTTGTCGCCGATACCGATGTAGTCGAACGGAGTGTTGCCGTTCACTTTCTGGAAGGCCAGGGTCAGGGTATGCGCGCTGATGGTGTAAGCGGCGGCCAGCGAGAAGGTGTTGTTGCTGATATCGCCGAGCTTGGCGGAACCTTCGTCGCGGGTGTTGTAGTAGTTGAAGTCCAGGCCGAGGGACTGATTGTCAGCGATCGGCAGGGTGTAGTTCAGGTTCACGTAGTACTGGTCCCACAGGTCTTCGACCTTGGCGCCGTACAGCGAAGCGGAGAACTGATCGTTGATGGCGTACTTGCCACCCAGGAAGTCGGCACTGTTGGCGGTGACGCCACCGTACTGGGACCAGATCTCACCGTCGCGGTTGGTGGTGTCCTGACCGGTACCGGAGTAGAAGTGACCGCCTTCCAGATCCAGGCCGTCGATTTCGCTGCTCATCAGGCTGAAGCCGCTGGCGGTTTGCGGCAGCAGGCGGGTGCCGCCTACAGCGAACACCGGCGCGGTGGGCTGCATGTCGCCGAATTTCAGCTCGGTCTTGGAGATACGGATTTTGACCGCTGCGCCGGCTTTGCCGAAGTCGTCAGCCTTGTCGCCGTCATCGTGGACCGGCAGGTTGCCGGTGCCGCCGTAGCCGCTGCCGCCGTCGAGTTTCAGGCCCAGGTAGCCGAAGGCGTCAACGCCGAAACCCACGGTGCCCTGGGTGAAGCCGGAGTTGTAATTGGCCCAGAAACCTTGGGTCCAGTCACGGGCATCGGTGGCACCGTCTTTCTTGTTGCGATTGAAGTAGTAGTTGCGAACCAGGAAGTTCAGGCTGCTGTCTTCGACAAAGCCTTTTGCATCAGCCTGATTGCCTACGAAGGGCTCGGCCATTGCCAGTTGCGTGCTGCCTGCAGATACCGCCAGGGCGATGGCGCTCCACTTCATCACTTTCATTGTGATTGCTCCTTTGGTTTTGAAATTATTCGCCATCACTCATGCCGCTGTGACGGCTCTTTCTTTTTTTGTCGGCGCTAACTTATAGCACGCGTGTTCAGTTGGCGATAGTTGCCCAAATGAACACACAAAATCTTTACGGGACTGTCGCAAAGCTGCATGACGCATGTCGCATTCAAGCAGTTCTCATGTTGCAAAAAGAGATTGCCCCCTGATTGCTTCAATGATGCTTCAGTCCTTGTGGTTCTCTATTCCATTGACCACTTCTTATGTTCTCCCGCCTCCGCGTCCACTTCTCCAATTGGGATGGCCGTCGGTGCGCTGTCCTTGCCTCTAGCAACAACCGTGCACAAATGCCCGAAGCTGCCTTCACAGTGTTCGTCTTGCGACGTGTTGACGCATTTCACGGCTTCCGTTGGGGATTTGCAACATCCGCGAGCACGCATGTCGTTTTCTGGCATCCCGTAGTTGTGGCTGTTTAAACGATTTTTCGCCGCCGATCGCCGTGATTGCCGTGCAGATTCCTGCACGCGCCTGTTGTCGGGATATGCCCATTCGCGTCATGCGCGATGCTGGTGCAGCGTTGCAACGGGTGCGCACCGGCACGATGCGTCGGTCGGGCATGTTCGCTGGCAGGGCTCTCTAGTATTCTTCGCGCCCTTCGGCTCCTCCAAGGAGCTAGGCTTAAACAAGGCTCGTCGAACAGGAGAGGTCTTATGTTCGCCCTGGATTCCCGCCTCCAGCAGGACACCGTCGCGGTGGGTGATTTCCCGCTGAGCAGCCTGCTGTTGATGAACGACTCGCAGTATCCGTGGTTCATCCTAGTTCCGCGTCGCGAAGACGTCAGCGAAATCTTCCAGCTGGATTCCGCCGATCAGCAGCAGTTGTGGCGTGAAGCGACTCAACTGGCGGAAGTGCTCAAGGACACTTTCGATGCGGACAAGATGAACGTGGCCAATCTCGGCAACGTTGTCAGCCAGTTGCATGTACACGTGATAGTGCGCCGGCAGGATGATGTCGCCTGGCCGGGGCCGGTCTGGGGCAAGCACCCGGCGGTGCCGTATAAAGAAGAAGAGCTGGCGCGTGTGCGCGAGAAGCTGCGCATGGTGCTGGGCGATGGATTTCGCTTCGGCCAGGAGTGAGTGATGGAGTTGGATACTCGAGTAACGGATCTGGAAAGCCGGCTGGCCTTCCAGGATGACGCACTGCAGACCTTGAGCGATGTGGTCTACGAGCAGGAGCGCGTGATCGAGCGCTTGCGCTTGCAGATGCAGGCGCTGCTCAAGCGTCTGGAGGACCTGCAGGGTCAGGTTGGCATCGCTGAAGATGACGCTCCTCCGCCGCATTACTGAGTCTTGCCTTGCTCCCACGCCGCCGCCCTCCAGACGCAACTCGGTTCCCGGTCGTCGGCTGGCGTTGGTAGCTGGAGTGTGACAATCGGGCGCACAGGCAAGCGTCGTTTGTGCGCTGCGTCTCTCATAAATTGGGAATTGGCCTACAGTTCGTCGGGGTGATGGCCTAGAGGCATCATGTATCAAATATGATCCAATCCGTCTTTTGGGAGGGACTGGCCGCTCGGCCAGATGACAGGGATCGTAAGGATGCATGTTCTCAACCGTGGCTGGATGCCCGTCCTGGCATTCTGCTGTGCCTCGGCAAGCTTTGCCGCACCACTGCCCACACCGGGTGACAACGACCTCCAGCGTCAGCGCCAGGAACAACTGCTGCGCGAACAGCGCCAGCGCCTGGAAGAGCTTCAGCAGCTCCCTGGCAAGGCGCCCGGCGAGGAGCGTCCGACCACCGCACCGGACACCCGTTGCTTCACCATCCGCAGCATCCGCCTCGAAGGTGCCGAGCACCTCGATGTGCGCTCGCGCGAGGCGCTGCTGGCACCCTATCGCGATAAATGCCTGGGGGTAAACCAGCTCAACGGGTTGCTCAAGGGCATCACCGACCACTACCTGTCGCGCGGCTTCGTCACCACCCGCGCCTACCTGCCGCAGCAGGACCTCTCCAGCGGCGAGCTGAAGATCATCGTGGTCGAGGGCCGCTTCGAGGGCTTCGACCAATCCGCGCTGGCCAGCCCCCGCGAATTGGCCATGACCTTTCCCGGTCGTACCGGTGAGGTACTGAACTTGCGCGACCTGGAGCAACTGGTCGACCAGATCAACCGCCTGCCCTCGCGCCAGGCGCAGATGGAGCTGGTGCCCGGCAAGGAAGTGGGCGGCAGCCGCGTGCAGCTCAAGGGGGAGCGCAGCAAGCCCTGGCGCGTCTCCGCCAGCCGCGACAACAACGGCGATTCGACCTCCGGCGAGCAGCAGGCCGGCGTCGGCCTGGACTGGGACAGCCCGCTGGGCCTGGCCGACCAGTTCGGCCTGCGCTATGGCCAGGACGTGGTCAGCGACCACTGGAAGCACTCCGACAACCAGAGCCTGTGGTATAGCGTCCCCTACGGCTGGTGGACCTTTAACTACAGCTACAGCCGCAACTACTACCGCACCCGCAACGAAGACGCCGGCTTCGCCTTCAAGTACGACGGCGACAACGAGACCCACCAATTGGGCGCCGAGCGCGTGCTGCACCGGGACGATGTGAGCAAGACCGGCGTGAACTTCGGCCTCAGCCACCAGCGCACGCGCAACTACATCGACGACACCCTGCTCGACGTTTCCAGCACCCATCTCAGCGAATTCCGCCTGGGTTTCAACCACGGCCGGCGCGTCGGTAGCGCTTTCGTCAACGCCGACATCGGCTGGCAGCGCGGCATCGGCGCCTTCGGCGCGCAGGACGACGAACACGGTGCGCCCCACGGCACCCCCACTGCCCGCTACAACAAATACAGCCTGACCCTGAGCTACCTGCAGCCGTTCAAACTGTGGGAGCAAGCCTTCAGCTTCGAAAGCCTCGCCACCGGCCAGCACAGCGAAGACCTGCTCTACAGTCCGCAGCGCATCAGCCTGGGGGGCTTGAGCTCGATCCGAGGATTCAAGGACCAGACGCTATCCGGCGACTCCGGCTACTACTGGCGCAACCAGCTGCGCTGGCGCCGCGCCGTGACCTGGGAGCCGCTGTTGCCCTGGGTGCAGGAGTACGGCGTGGCCTACGCCTACGACTTCGGCGCCATCGAGCACGGCCGCTACAACCCGGGGCTCTCCGGACGCATGAGCGGCCATGGCGTGGAGTTCAGCGCCCGCGGGCAGTACGCCGCCGCCTCCGTGACCCTGGCGCGCTCGCTGGAGCGCCCCGACATCATCGAACGACGCGAGCACCCGGTGTATTTCCGCGTCGACCTCTTCTTCTGAACCGCTTCGCTCTTTAGCTGATTGCTACCAGCTAGTACCTGGGAGATTCCCACATGGACGTACGCCATCCGCTGTATCAAGCCATCGCCAGTGTCCTGGCCGGCATCCTGATTCTCAACCCCATCGTCGCGGCGGCGGCCGAGTTGGCGGTGGATGCGGCAGCGGGCGGCAATACCCACCTTGGCGTGGCGGGCAACGGCGTGCCGGTGGTGAATATCGCCACCCCCAATGGCGCGGGGCTCTCGCACAACAAATTCACCGACTACAACGTCGGGCAGAACGGCCTGATCCTCAACAACGCCACCGGCAAGACCCAGTCCACCCAACTGGGTGGAATCATTGTTGGGAATCCGAACCTCAAGGGTGGCGCGGCCAGCAAGATCCTCAACGAAGTCACCGGGGGCAGTCCCTCGCAACTGCGTGGCTACACCGAAGTGGCGGGCCAGTCCGCCCACGTCATCGTCGCCAACCCCCACGGCATCTCCTGCAACGGCTGCGGCTTCATCAACACCCCGCGTGCCACGCTGACCACCGGCAAGCCGTTGATGGATGGCGAGCGCCTGCACGGCTATGACGTCGACGGCGGCGAGATCACCGTCGAAGGCGCCGGCCTCAACGCCAGCAACCTTGACCAGTTCGAACTGATCACCCGCAGCGCCAAGCTCAACGCCGACCTCTACGCCAGGCAGCTCTCCGTGGTGACCGGGCGCAACCAGGTCGATATACATGGGCTCAAGCACTTCCGGCCCTGAAGGAAGCGGAGTAGTGGTTCCCGGTGTGCCGCTGGCAGTCGTTCCGCCGTTCTTGTAGGCCTCGACTGCGCTCAGCATTTTCTTCAATGCTTCAGCATTTTCAGGCTTGGTTAGGCGCGCCGCCTCCTCTTCACTGAAGCCGTTTTTGACTAGCGCCTTGGTCATATCGGTGGCCATCTGGTCACCGAACTGCCCCTTCAGTTGGCCTGGAATTTTCGATTCATCAACCTGAGTCGCCTTCAGCTCGCGCCAGACCTGAACTCCCTTGTCTTCCAGCGCCTGCGAGAAAGCTGCCACCTGTCCAGCGCGCCCTGGCTTCGTACGAGCAGGTCGCCTCGGCTGGCGAGGGTGCCACCCTGGCTGTTGTCGAGGCTGGCGGCGTTGACGGTGAGGCCGTTGTTGCCGGACAGCACGCCGGCGCTGCTGTTGTTCAGCGCAGCGGTGGCGAGGGTCAGGCGGTCGCTGGAGAGGATCTTGCCGCCCTGGTTGAGCAGCGTACCGGTGGTGAGGGTGAAAGCGCGGTCGCTGGAGATTTCCCCGCCCCGGTTGTCGAGGCTGGCGACATTGCGCAGCACCAGTTGCCCCGGGCTGCCGAGCAGGCCGCCGGCATTGTTCAGGGCACCGCCTTGCAGGTCGAGGTCCACTCCTGCCTGGCCGATCAACTGGCCACCGCCGTGCTGGTCGAGGCCAGTCACGCGACCGTCGATGACGCCACGGGCGGACAGGCTGCCGCCCTGGCTGTTGTCCAACTGGGCGGTTGCAAGGTGGATGGCGGCGTCGGTGACGATGCGGCCCTTCTGGCTGTTATCCAGTTTGGCGCCCTGCAGGATGACGTCGCCCGCTGCGCTGATGACGCCACCGGCGTTGTTCAGGTCGGCACCGGCGAGGTCGATGGCGGCGTCGCTGAGCAGCTTGCCACCCTGGTTGTTCAGGGTACCGGCGAGGCGGGAGAACAGCTGGCCGGCGCTGGAGACGGTACCGGTGCGGTTGTCGAGGCTGCCGGCGTTGAGGGTCAGGGGACCCTGGCTGAGCAGCGCGCCGTTGCCGCTGTTGTCGAGCGCGCCAGACAGTTGCAGCCAGAGGCTCTTCTGGCTGCTCAGCAGGCCGCCCTGGCTGTTGTCCAGGCTCTGCCCGGTAACGGTCAGACCGTCGCGGCCGGCCAGGGTGCCGGCGCGGTTGGCGATGCGCTGCACCTGCAGGCTGAGGCCGGCATCGCCGATGACCTTGCCGGCGCCGTTGTCGAGGCTCGCGCTCTGCACGTCGACCTTGGCGCGGCTGGAGATTTCACCGCCCTGGTTGAGCAGGTCAGTCCCTTTTACGCTGACGCCGTTATTGGCGGCGACCAGGCCGCCGTTACGGTTGTCGAGCTGCCCGGCTTCGAGGTTCAGCGCACCCTGGGCCAGCAGTTCGCCGCCCTGCTGGCTGAAGTTGTCGGCCTTGACTAGCAGGTCGCCCTTGGCGCTGACGCTACCTTTATTGTTGTTCACCTGGCCGGCGCTCAGCTGCAAAGCCGCGCCGCTGTCCAGGCTGCCGCCCTGGCTGTTGTCCAGTTGGCCGACGTCGAGCTTCAGCTCGCCCAGGCTGCTGATCACGCCCAGTGCACTGTTGTTCAGGCTGGCGCCGGAGACGGTCACGCCGGCATCGCCGACCACCAGTCCGCCGCGGTTATCCAGATTGCCGGCCTGTACGCCGAGCGCGCCCTTGGCCGAGAGCAGGCCGTCGGCCTGGTTGTCGAGTTTCTGCTGGACGCGAGCCTGCAGGGTGCCGTTGCTGACCAGGTTGCCCTTGCCGCTGTTGTCCAGGCTGTCGAGGGTGAAGTCCAGCGCCTGCTCGGCGGAGAACAGGCCAAGGCGGTTGTCCAGCGCACCGCCGCTGACTTGCAGGCGGTTGGCGACGGCCTTGCCGCTGCGGTTGTCCAGGCGCGCGGCGCTGAGGGTCAGTTGATTGTTGGCCAGCAGTCGGCCCTGGCGGTTGTCCAGGTTAGCCGCGGTTACACGGGTGTCAGCGCCCTTGAGCGCGCCGCCCTGGTTGTCCAGGGTGCCGCTGGCGTTGACTTCCAGATTGCGGCTGGCAATCGCGCTGCCGCTGTTGCGCAGGTTCTGCGCGGTGATGGCGACGTCGCCCTGGGCGTTGCGGCTGTTGTCCGGGTTGACCCCGGCCTCGACGATGCCACTGTTGCTGACCTGCGCAGCGCTCAACGCCACGCGCTGGCCAGCGGCCAGGCTCTGGCTGTTGTTCAGTTGGCCGTTGGCGCTCAACTCCACAGCGCCGGCCGCATAGGCCGGGCCATTGACGGTGATGTCCTGCGCCTTGGCCCGCAGGCTGCCGGCCGTACTGGTCTGCGCCAGGCTCAACTGGCCGTTGGCGTCGATCTGGATATCGCCGGCACTGGCGGCCATGTTGCCCGCCAGCTTCACGCCCACGCCCTGCTCGGTGCCCACCAGGCGAATCGCTCCGGCATACATGCCGCCCAGCGCAGAGCTGTCGATGGCCAGTTGCGGCTTGGCGCTGCCGTCGTCGGCCTTGGCGGTGGTGGCCAGGGTCTCGGCGTCGAGGGGCTGACGCCTGCTGAAGTCCAACTGCTGGTGACCGCATCGCAAGCCAAGAAGGCTATCGCCGGTTTGGAGGACGCTGCACTTGTCATGGCGGCAGCCCAAGCCATGATGGGCCCGGTGAAGATGGCGACCAGCCTTGCCGCGAATGCACTGGTCGGTGCTGTGTTCGGGGAGGATATCGAGCGCATCAAGGAGGCCCTGGCGGTCAAGAGCGCCGCAGTGCTCACAGGTGATGACAGTGCTGAATTGGCCAAATGGAACCAGGAGGTCAAACTCAACACGGGCGAGAGCGCTGATATCGTTGATGGCGCTTCATTCCTGCTGGAGATATCGCTCGGGGTTGGCACCTTGGCTGGTCAGAAAATGGCCGGTAAGGTTATTGTTGCAAAAGGGGCTACGACAGTAATTGATACAGCCCCAATGGCGCAGAAAGTAATGGATATTCGCGCAGGGCTGCCATCTGATCTGCGGCGTAGTGGAAACGTAGCTGTCGCTGAAATCGACATCCCAGGCTTGCCCAAACAAATGGCCGCGCATAGCCAAGTCTCTGAGGCTGGCAAGGGGCTTATTGGCTCCGGAAGTGGGAACTTTACGGCTCAGACTGTCCCCAATAAGGCAGGGGATATGGTTTATCGAGGAATAGATACGGAATATAAGATTCTCGATAACATCGCTGACAAGCTGGGTAGTAACACCTCTGCTAGAGGGACTGTAAATATACTTACTGAGAAGCCCGCATGCGCGAGCTGTCTGAATGTGGTTGAGCAGTTCAAGGCGAAGTATCCCAACATCACTGTTAACATGTTGGATAATCAGGGTGTCATGCTCCGTCCCCCAAGGAAGACGCCGTAATGGAAGAGCGCGTAACCTATAGTGAAATTCGAACGTGGTTCCTAGGGTGCTATTACAACTATTGCAGAGTGAAAATCAAGAGTAATAGCCCCTGGGTTGAGGGAGAGAGTGAGGTTGGCTATGCGTATAGTGAGCTTGAAAACTCCTTTGATTTGCCTGTTGAGAATTTAATGTTGGAGGTTCTTGCTCTTATTCTTGGCGCGGGGCGGTCTTCAGATAAGTCTCAGAAATATCACAGGGATGCCATTTCTGAGCTGTTAGGCAAGGAAAGTCTTTCTGACATGCTTGAAGTGTTGCCAGAGGAAGAGGCTGAAGAGTTTAAAGCGGACCTTAAACTTCTGGAGCTTTATTGATCCACATAAAAATCCCCGGCACTTGCCGGGGATTTTCATTTCACTCCGTCACCGCCCTCTTCATGGCGAACCTATGTAGGTAGTTATGAGGGCAACATGACATACATGCGTTCTACATAGAAGAGAGCCCTGCCATGACGAGTAATGGCACAGCGCTTGCCGGGTGAGTTTGAGCCTACATTTCATGCTGACATATGTATGTTATGCATGCGATATGCATTCTACATACGGTTTTTTTGGCGAAATTGCTGTTCTTGGAAGCCTTGTGGCGCGCGGCTTTCAGGCTGAACACCTCATACTGTGCAATTAGGTGCCTGTTTATCTGACGTGTTACAGGGGCGTCGGCCGCGCCCACCGGTAGGGCGCTCGTGCCTCACGCTACTAGCCGGAGGGCTCGCGCCGCCGCTGAGGCAGGTTGCTTACCGCCTGAATCACTCAGCAGGCATCCCAGCGTCCCGTTCGCCGCCAAGCAGACTAGAGCCTGACGCGCTGCGCTTGTCGGCCCCAGCCCAACACAGCGGCAAGCCGCCGCGCCGGGCAGGGGCTCAATTGGGAACAGAATCCGTCTCGGCAACCGCTGCGCCGCTGATAGACTCCGGCGTCATGAACACACTGAACCGACACAATCCGCTGACCTGGCTGGGCGTTTTGCTGCTGGCCTGGCTCGTCCTGGGCGTGCAGCTTGCCGCGCCGAAAGTCGCGTCGGGACCATTTTATGCGGCGACCGAGCATCATCTGGGGGTAACCCGCTGGGAAGCCGCGCCACGCCTGGGTTTGGACGCCTGGACAACGAAATCCACGTCGGGCGTTACTGTTGTTCCAAAAGCAACCACACAGCGGTTGCCAAGCAGTTTGCCGGAGAATCTTACGGGTTATGCAAACCCGGCAGATATAAGGTTCACTCAGAATAGTGTGTCGAATACCTTTAAAGATGGACAATCTCTCCAGTCAACAATTAACGGGTTGAAATCTGGAAAAATATTGCCCGATGACTTGCCACCAATTCGTGTTTTTGAAAAGGACGGTGTAATTTACAGCTTGGACAATCGTCGCCTGATGGCTGCTTCTCAGGCTGGTGTTCCAGTGAAAATCGTTCCCGCCACTCAGGCCGAGGTAGCCAAAGAAGCTTGGAAAATGACTACCCCAAACGGTGGTACAATTATTTGTGTTAGAGGTTCTTGCCAGTGACTATAAGTAGAGATATTGACTCTGTAGAAAGTAAAGAAGATTTGGCGGATTTTCTGGCTGCTTTACGGAATGACCTAATAGAAAATCCGGATGACTGGGAAAACCAAACCCTAGATAGATTTTTAGATGGCATGGAATCTTGGGTTAGAGTGATCGACGCATACTCTAGGAACGCTGGGGACGTGGAAGTGCTTTCTCCAAGCTGGAAAACTTTCGCAAAAATACTCTCTGCTGCAAAAGTGTATGAGTAAAGTCAGCCCTGATTATTCAAGATTGATTTAATTGTCTCAAAAGGGACTGCATCTTTTGGTGAAATTAAGACTGTACTTGAAACGGCGCAGGCTCCTTACATGGGTAGTACTGTTGTCGGTCACGCACTTTCTAAACATGCTGGTAGGCATCCGGAAATCTGGGGTAAAACAACAGGTGCAATGAGCACATGGAACGATCAGGCAATGAAACATTTGCGTGAAATTACGCGAGCCCCAGGAGAGTTTAAGCCCGTAACAGATAAAGGGCTTATCTTTATGGAGAAGCGGTTGCCTGATGGTCGAGGTGTTCGGCTTAACATGGATGGAACTTTCAAGGGTTTTATTGATTAAATATGGCTAACTCTTATGAGGTCGTACTCCAGCAGGTTGCGTCGGGCGACCTGTTTGAGCTGTTGCGCGCGATAGAGGGAAGCTCCAAGTTACTTTCTGACCTGGCTCTTTCGGAATATATCGGTGCAGTAAGTTTTGAAAATCTTAACCAGGGGCTTATTGAAGCAATTGTTTCTAGTGGGCGAGAAATATGTCTGACCGGTCGCCTTCATGAATTCAGTGCTTCGCCAAATATATGTTTGCCATTTGTCTTGTTGAGGGTTGTCAAGTATCGTGAGGGTGTGGATGTTGAGTTTTCCTTCGACGACAACCCGCTGTTCGATATTGGTTGCGTGATGTCGTTGATGAGAATTTATTGTAATGACTTATTGAAAAGATTTTATGCGTCGGAACTCTATGGTGGATTAGAGCCAGCCATAGACGTAGAAACTAGATATTTTACTGGCACCATCTCCGGCCCTTTGGGTTTGTAAGTACCGTCGATGTGCGGAGGGTGATTGGTACTACTACGTTAAAAGATGGTGGTGTGCCTACATCCGTAATGAAAGTTTTTACCGATAAGGCGGGAAATTGGGGGACGGCGAAAAGGGGACAGATTTATTTTTCCTACTCTAATCTAAGCCAACGTGAAGGTTACTTCATCCAGGCATGAGTGGCAGTCTTGCTCCCGAGCCAAGAGGGTGAAAAGGGGACAGATTTATTTTTCCACTCTAAAACTAGGCGCGGAGTTAGGTTTGGAGTACGGAAAATAAATCTGTCCCCTTTTTTGTTTTTGAAGATGGTGAGTTTAAAGTTATTGAGGTTGGACGATGAGCATAACGATGTCGCTTGAGATTGAGAGTGGAGCAACGCTAGATGAAATAGCCGAAGCCCTTACCTCTATCGGTGAGAGATATGATGTAGATGCTGTTAAATTAGATTTTACATTCAAGAATTCAGGCTGTAATTTTTCAATTCGACGATTGAGTTGTCCTGAGGGGGTTGTCGCGGAGGGGGCTAATCTAAATTGGAGAGTTGGACTGAGAGGGGCGTTTAATTGTAGAGTATCTAATATGGAGGATAGTTGGAATGATATAAAGATATTTCTTCGGGAGCTGTATTGGACGACTAGATACTATTTTGTCTTGTCGTTTCAGTATGAAAGCGTTTATGTTGTTCGAAATCGGGAGGGTTTGTCCTTTGTTAGAAATATGGTCGATTAAAGTAGGCGAAAGTAACACGAAAAGGGGGTAGGTTTATTTTTCTACTCTAATTCGCAAGTACCCGGTTCTTTAAGAATTCGAATATAGCGAAGTCCCGTCCTGGAGACAACTCGGCGACGGCCTCTACGAACAGCGCCTGATCCAGCAGGCCGTGGCCGCCCGCACCGGCCAGCGCTTCATCGACGGCATGGCCAGCGACGAAGCCCTGTTCCGCTACCTGATGGACAACGCCATCGCCTACAAGGACAGCCTGCAGCTCTCCGTCGGCGTCGGTCTCTCCGCCGAACAGGTCGCGGCCCTGACCCACGACATCGTCTGGCTCGAAGAAGCCGAGGTGAATGGCGAGAGGGCGAAAAGGAGGGCGAAAAGGGGACAGATTTATTTTTCTACTCTAAAGCTGGACGCGGAGTCAGGATTAGAGTGTCGAAAATAAATCTGTCCCCTTTTTCGTCGATCGGTCGGGTAGGGCGTGACCTCACCGTCGCCTCTGTACCCGATACCGGCAGCGCCAGTGGCCGGCAGTTCGACCTCAGCGTCACCGCCACCATTGGCCCCGGCGCGGGCGTCAGCGGCTCGGTGGGTGTTGGCAAGACTACCGGCAGCACCAACTGGGTCGAGCGGCAGACCAGCATTACTGCTGCCGACAAAGTGGACATCCGCACCGAGAAACACACCCAGCTCGACGGCGCGCTGATCGCCTCCGATCGCGGCAACCTCAAGCTCGACACCGAAACCCTCGGCTACAGCGACATCGCCGGCAAGGACAAGGAGCACAGTTACTACGTCAACGTCGGCGGCAGCACCAAGGCCTCCGGTGGCAAGGAACTCGCGCTACAAGACAAGACGCAGGTGGGCAAGGGCAAGCCCGGCGAATCCGGCTGGAGCATCAGCGGCTACGACTACGAGAAAGACCGCCAACAGATTGTCCGTGCCACTGTGGGCGAGGGCGATATCACCGTACGCGGCGATGCGCAGAGTGGCACCGACTCTACATCGGGGCTGAACCGCGATGTGGATAAGGCCTATGAGGTCACCAAGGACCACGAGGAGCGGACGGACATCTATGCCAGCAAGTCGTCGCTGGAGGCGGTGGCTGATCCGGTAGGCACCGTCACTGCCTGGAAGGAGAGCGTTGAGAACACTCCGGAGCACATTGCAGAGCAGGTCAAGCAAGTGCTGGAGCCAATCGAGACGTTGACGACAGGATTCAAGGAGGGTGTTCGCCAAGCCGAGTTGATCGACAAGTTTGCCTCGGGTACGCCTACGGAGCGTGCTGAGGCTTCGCGGGAGCTGCTGCGAAATGTTACGAGGGGCGAAAGCGATACGGCAAATGGAAAAGTACTTGCCGATGCCTTGGCCAATCTTGCGCAAATCAACCCATCGGCCGCTGCGGATATTCTCGTACTGCTGGGGCAGCAGAATGGCAACGGTACTCAGCAAAACCTAACAGCGAAGGGCGGTGTCAGCGGCCTGTTCGCTGCGGTTGCAGAGGTCTTGATTGCGAGCGGTGCCAACCAGAGCCGGCCAAACTTGGGTTCAACCGACGGGGACGGTATCGATCCAACCACGCAGCTCCCAAGCTGGACATCTGGCACCACTGATGCGGCGACGCTATTCCTGGCGAAGCGGATTATCCTCACCCTCTACCCAGGCTTGTATGTAAGCCCGATCTTCCAGCCGGATAGCTCTCCACTGACCACACCTGTCGTTGATACGACTCCTTGGGCGCCTGGGAGCAGTGGCTTTGGGGCTGGTGGGAGGGTGGAGTTGCCCACGCACACCGGGGGGGATCAGATTCCGCAGGTGGAGAGTGGGAATACTGGGTTCCCGGCGAGTGAGTTGCCGGCGCCGGGGAATATGTATAGTGAAATTACTAGAGGGGACCACGCAAAGTTAAGAGGTGCGGAAGGGCGACCAGTCGGATCGACTTTGCAAGACTTGAATAACTCTCGTCCGTCGGATTTGCTTGTACAAGATGACGGCAGGTGGGTTGTCAAGGGTTCTAATGGTCGAGTGCATGTCTTGGAACCTGATGGAGAAATAGTCACATCATTTAAAAATCCGAGCCAAAATACAAATAGAAGAATTTCTGAGGGGCGATGGAATATTCCAACTTCAGAGCAGATTAATGAGTTTAAAGATAGGTTTTCTGGGTATATAAGGTGGTGATATATGGAGTTATTAGGTGAAGATGTAAGTGACTCAGTCACTCTCTTTAGTGTTCAGCTGTCGGAAGGAGAGTTAGTGCTGTATTTAGACTGTTTAAATTATTTGCTGAATTGTGCCAGTGACAAGGTGGTTTCGAGTCAAACAGAATGTTCAAGCCTCGAAGAATTGTCGTGGTATAGGGATGATATTTTAGAATTAATAAAGGGCATGAGGCAGAAAGACTTTCTTCCTGATAGATATAAGGGGTTGAAATGAACAAAAGGTCGATGTCCTGTCCATGCGTCCAAACCATTTTCCCCGGCTATTGGCGGGAGGATTTTCGTGGGTTAGGCATCAAAAACGCCTACCACTACCTCCCGCTTGTCGGATTTTCGACTGAATTTCTGAGTGTCACTCCTATGATTTCCTGCGTTTCCCGATAAGCGTCCAGGCGAAATTACCTGTTTCGTGGACAGGTGGTTTTCTCTGCGGCACACATCCTTGGCTGAAAAGGGGCTGAAAAGGGGACAGATTTATTTTTCTACTCTAAAGCTGGACGCGGAGTCAGGATTAGAGTGTCGAAAATAAATCTGTCCCCTTTTTCTTGTCCCCTTTTTCTTCGAACTCTAAAAGTACGGGATTGCCAACTGCTGAGCTAAAGATAAATGGAGTTGCTAGGGAGGATGTTGTTTTAAAGATTCACTTTGAGCTGCCATGACTGGGTGTCTGTAAGGTATGGGTGCGGATGATGAATAAAATATTATCTGATTTAATAGATTTTGAAAAAGCTTTCCCCGAGTACGTTTTCCATAAAGTATGCGCTAGATCGTATTTTACCGAAAGATCGACTGTCCAAAATTACAAGTTCCTATCAGAGGTTTTAAGCAGGGCCGAGCCTGGAGCTTGTTTAAACGTGCTTTTTATAGTCGTGGCTGATGATGGTCATGAGGTGGTGGCGAAAAATAATTTCTCTAGAAATCAACTGGGTGGCATTTGGAGTGAACTGTCCGACAGCCATGATAGATTGGTTCTGCATGGTGGGTGTGGGAGAGTGATAGTATTCCCAGATAATGAGGCTTGGGCTATCTATGAGGAGGTGTTGGAGGAGAATGGGGTGCTGGTGGTTTTTAATGATTGTGCGTTGAGTGATATTGGATTAATGGAAGATGATTTTGTTTCGAGAGATCTGTTGGTTGCTCGGGCGATTGAGGGCGTGCTTAGAGTTGATTATATAGAGAAATTGATCACCAATTATGCCTAGACTAGAAGGGTTGTGGTGTTGTTTTTGCAGGTGTGGTTCTCATTTTAGTTGTGCGGTGGCTCTTTTAAAAGCGAAAAGCGAAAAGCGAAAAGGGGACAGATTTATTTTTCTACTCTAAAGCTGGGCGCGGAGTCAGGATTAGAGTGCGGAAAATAAATCTGTCCCCTTTTTCGAAAGTTTCTACTCCGGGTGGTGGAACGAAAATAGTGAGAATTCGTGATGATGCTGGTGGTCACGATTTTGGCGCTGGGGATCCGCAAAATAGAGGGCGTCATTTTAACGATGAGGCCGGTAATCATTATGACTACTGATATTTTTGTTAAAAGTTGTTCAGATATGTTTTCTGATAATGAAATTGTAAAAATTGGGCGCCCCGAAAGTCCTAAAGAGAAACTTGGCGTAGCGAACTTCTTGCGTGAAGGTGTGCGTGAGGGGTCATTAGTTGTTGTGTTGGATTTTTTGTTTGATCTGATCAAGAAGAAATACCCGGCCTACAAATTTTGGTTGTTTGTCACTAACTCCTCATGGCAGGAAGATACCAGGATCGCCAGATATAGAGGGTTGTGGGGGGCATTAAAGTTTAGAGGTTTTGAGATAAAGGGTAATGATCTTGATCGGGAGTTTCTTGTTTGTAAAAATGGGGAGATTAAGTTTTTCTGTGCCGCTCGATTTTCTAAGATATCTTTATCTGATGTTGTTAAATTGGTTCTGGAGGAGCGTTGCTCATATATTTTGGCTGTGCCTGATGATTTTGATGTGGATTGCGCTTTGCGTATTGGATGGTCCGGTGTCATACAGGATGATTTGACATATATTGAGTATGTTTCGCTCTCGGGGGGGCTTGCACTGAAGGTTTTGGGGGAGTTTGATGATCCTGATTCTGGGTTTTTGTGCTTTGGTAGTTCAGGAAGTATAGAAAATATAACTAGATGAAGAAGTAAAGAAAAGCGAAAAGGGGGTAGATTTATTTTTCTACTCTAAATCGATCTAGCGGGTCAGGATTAGAGTGAAGAAAATAAATCTGTCCAATTTTTCCTCTCTATCTCCCTTCTGCTGCAGGTGACGCCATTTATGAATTTGAAAATAATTCTACTGCCCCTATTCCTGCTGTCGGGACTTGCTTTGGCAGATGGCGCGCCGGGTGAAAAGGAGTTGGATAACGCTTTGCAGGCTAGGCAGAGGCTGCAACAGCTTTTGAGTGAACAGGTCGACGGGCAAAGCCCAGAAGACACTGCAGAGTTTAAAACCGCTGCCGTCAAGGCTGGGCGTGAGATGCAGAGTTCGCTTGCTAATGCCGCTAAGTCGGGCCATCCGGTCGCACGGTTCTACCTGGCCCAGTTGGTGGATAAGCAGGCCATTGGTAACCCGAAGCTACGGCAAGAATACTGCCAGTTGATTGATAAGGCTGCGGAAGGCGGGCTTTTGGCAGCAGCAGTCGTTCAGATTTACAAGTGTGATGACGGGTTCAGAAGGCAGGACTTCGGGGATCGCGAGCACCGCAGAATGCTGTTGCGACTTGCAAGGATGGCCGAAGTGGAGGATACCAATCAGAAGTGGTATCCCTTGCCGTTGTTCATGGGTATGTGTGTCCCGCCTCCTGAGTTGGTGTCGATTCCTGGCTCACAGATCCCCATTCGGCCATCCCGGATGACCAGTTACACCGAGTTCCAGGGAGAGGCGAATCTATTGTTGGCGATCCTGGCTATTCCAACCTTTAAGCGGGTCGATGAAGCTCGGAGTCATATACAAAAGGCTGAGACGCAGGAGTGTCCGGAAGCGGTGGCCTTCAAGGAAGGATTGGAAAAGGACATACAGAGATTCCAGCGTTAGCGGTTTGCAGGATGCCTACCGTTTTTTACTTTATGACAAAAAAGGGGACAGATTGAGCGAAAAGGGGACAGATTTATTTTTCTACTCTAAAACTAGGCGCGGAGTCAGGATTAGAGTACGGAAAATAAATCTGTCCCCTTTTTTGAAAAACTGGAAAGAGTATACTTCCACTCTTCCTGCTCAAACTGTTCCATATTGAGGTATTTATGGATTTGCAAAAAGGTTCTGGTGAAGATTTTATGCTTATCTTGAACTCACGGGAGCTAGAGCTTGTTCTTTCATGTCTTCGGGAGTCTTTTGCTCTAATTGGCCGGAAAGAGTATTTGTTAAGGACAGGGGGCCCTATAGAGGAGGCGTTGAGGATAACGATGGAGTTGAGAGCGGTTATGGAGCGCGAGGGCTTGGGGCTCTAAGTTGTAAAAGGGGCTACGACGGTTGAAGGAAATAAGTTGTTGGGCCAGAGATGGGGTTCTGTATAGAAAACCATCCAATTTTACACATATCCCTGTGGATTTTTGAGGGATGAAATCTTCTAGTTACTATCAAGCTCTTCCGGAGTTCATGCCCGTGGAGGACAAGGTTGAATTTTTAGATGTGCTGAAATGTTTAAAGTCTGAAGGTTTATCAAAAGAGAGCGCACTTGAGGCTTTTTCGAGCGAAAAGGGGACAGATTTATTTTTCTACTCTAAAACTGGGCGCGGAGTCAGGATTAGAGAACGGAAAATAAATCTGTCCCCTTTTTTGTCTCTTTTTTGTCCTTTTTGTCCTAGCTTTGAAAATGTCCGTCCATGGGGAAGTGATCCTTCGGTGCCGTCAGGAGATAAATATGAAACTCCAGTGTCGAATAAATAATATTAAGAATGTGCCAGATGCGGATTCTCGCGAACGTATAGGTCGGTATATATATCTTTCTGACAGCGAACTGGATCTAATTGTCGGCGAAGAGTATGTGGTTTATGGTGTTGCGTTTTGGGACGGCTGTCCTTGGGTTTATATTTGTCCTGAGGATTATGATGAGTACCCAAAGCCTTATCCAATTGAACTATTTGCGGTAATTGATAATCGTCTCTCTGCATGCTGGCGCCTTTCTTACTTTCCTGGTAGTAATAAAGGGACTATGAACACAATGCTAGTATTCGAGGAATGGTCCATGTATTCTGGATTTTACGAGGGGCTGGTGGATGGAGATGCTATTTGTGTTGAAATTTTCGAGCGCTATCGTAGATTGATGGACTTTGAGTAATTAGAGCGACAGAGCAGAATGACAGAAAAGGGGCGGAATTATTTTTCTACTCTAAAACAGACGGAAAAGGGGCGGATTTATTTTTCTACTCTAAAGCTGGGCGCGGAGTCAGAGTTAGAGTGCGGAAAATAAATCTGTCCCCTTTTTCTATGAGTAAAGACGCGGATTTTGAAGAGGTTGGCAACCTTGTTGACAGGTTGATAGTTCATAGGTCTTCGGGAGAAGAAAATAAGCTTTGCCAGTTAACCAGGCTTTTGTCTGGGGAGGAGAAGTTAACGATTATAAAAAAGCTGGGGGTCTCGAATGTTCGCTTGGCTGCGTCGGTAGCCTCTAGGATTAAATTGCCTGTAGAACAACAATTAACTCTGGTCTCACATTTAATAAGCGATGGCAAAAGTAATGCTATTAAATATTTTACGATAGATTTTTTTGTTTTTCGGTTAAGTGCAAGAGCGCTTTATAGAGCGCTGAAGGAGCTGAAGGATAGATACCCTGATAGCGTCAGATTGATGGCTTATTATTATATGAGTTCGGCTAAGTTTGCTGGGCATAGAGATAGAGAGTCTTTCAATGCTCTTATGGATGGCGCGTCATAATAAAAAAGGCTGAAAGGGGACAGATTTATTTTTCTACTCTAAAGTTGGGCGCGGAGTCAGGATTAGAGTGTCGAAAATAAACCTTTCCCCTTTTCCTGGTTCCCTTTTCTGATACTGTTTCCGATCTGATTGGACTTAACGCTAAGTATTCGGGAGATCCCGTTGCGCGTACGTTTGGGGCGATTCTGAGTTTTGGAACGTTATTTTGAAAGGGTAGCCCGCACTCAAGGAAAAAAGGGGACAGATTTATTTTTCCTACTCTAATCTCGGCTGATGTGAAGGTGACTAGGTATCTTTAGAGGTGGCAGCCTTTCTCCAAAACCAAATATGCATGGAGAGAGCGATGCCTAGGGTTGGTCGTGTCATATTACCTAACTACCCACACCATGTCGTTCAACGGGGCCATAACCGACAGGTGGTGTTCGTTGAGAGCGAGGACTACGAGCGCTATCTCGCTGACCTACGTGAGTTGAAGGATGCGTTTGGCGTTAAGGTTTATGCCTACTGTCTGATGACCAACCATGTGCATCTGCTTCTTGCTCCGGATGAGTCAGCTACCGGTTTGAGTCAGTTGATGAAAACGCTCTCAGCACGGATGACGCGTTACCGAAATCGCTTAGAGCACCGTAGTGGAACGTTATGGGAAAGTCGCTTCAAGTCCAGCCTGGTCCAGTCGGACGCGTATTTGTTGGCATGCAGTCGCTATATAGAACTGAACCCTGTGCGCGCCAAGTTGGTTCGGCGCGCTGCTGAATATCCATGGTCCAGCTATACCCAGCACGTTGGGGACTCCTGCATGTGGATCGATAGCGATCCATGCTATGAAGTGCTTGCCGAGTCTGAAGATGAGCGCCATGACCGCTATCGTGCTTTTCTTGGTCAGCTTGGTAGTGATGAAGAAAATCAACTCATCCGCGATGCGCTGCAGAGGGGCCAGTTGACTGGTAATTCTCGCTTTGTTGATGAGGTTGAGAGAATTTCCGGCGTCCGGATCGAGCGGCGTGGTCAAGGGAGACCATCTAAATTAGAGTAGGTAAAATAAATCTGTCCCCTTTTCGTCCGATACAGAGTTTAAGATTCTGGAAACTGTAGCTCAGCGTCTAGGGCCGGATTCGCAGGCATCAGGTCGCATAAATTTGATTTCAGAAAAAATGGTCTGCCCAAGCTGTAGTGATATTGTGAGTCAATTTCGCGAGAGATATCCTAATATTCAACTAAATATCTTTACCATGGAGAAATGAAGATGTCATTCGACTTGACCGTGGAGGAGGTATGCTCAGTAGTTTCTCGACTATATGAAAAGGCGATATCTCAGATTGGTCTTCGGCCAGAGCAAGCCTTTGCATACGTCCAAGATGAAGCGGGTTCTCTTTGCACGACTGATGATGTAGGTTTTTTTGCGGTATTGCAGACGGCAATATTTAAGGAGGGAATGCGCTATGGGTTGGAGCTTTCTAGAGAAAGTCCATATGCAGAAGACATGCTGGAGGTTTTGGCTAGAGCGTATGATAAATGCTGCGCCGACGATTTGACAGCGATTGGTCTTAAAGGGGAACGGTTGGATAATGTGATTGACTGCATGAGGCAGGTTCGAGAGAAATATCTATTCTCTGAATAGTTTTGTCAATAAGACGAAAAGGGAACGGATTTATTTTTCTACTCTAAGTCAGGGCGCGGAGTCAGGATTAGAGCGCGTAAAATAAATCAGCCTCCTTTTCATAGAGGCCGCAATAAAAAGCCCGCCAATCGGCGGGCTTTTTCATGGACGTAACGCTCAGCGCCGATTAGGCAGCGCAGCAATCACATCCTCAGCCTGCAACCCCTTGTCACGCTGGACGACGGAGAACTCCACCCGCTGCCCTTCGATCAGGATGCGGTGGCCTTCGCCGCGGATGGCGCGGAAGTGGACGAAGATGTCTTCGCCTGAGTCGCGGGAGATGAAGCCGAAGCCCTTGGAGGTGTTGAACCACTTCACGGTGCCGGTTTCGCGGTCGACGCCGGCGAAGGTTTCGATGGCGGCGCTGGCGCTCGGTTTGTTGAGGCTGGCGATCCATTGCAAGACGACGGAGCCGGCCAGGCTCAGCAGCGGCAGCACGATGGCCGGCTGGTCGCCGATGAAGGGCAGCGGGGCGAGCAGGATCAGGATCTGCAGGACCACGGCCAGCACGACCAGGGCGGTGGCGAGGCTTTGCAGGGCGGAGGGGTGTTTCAGTTGGCTGCTCGGGGCGAGCAGGAGGCTGGTCAGACCGAGCAGGGCCAGGTAGATGGCATCGCTCTGTTGCAGGTACGGCAGGGCATCACTACGCAGACTCGGGATCAAGGACAGCAAGAGTGCGGCGACGCCCGTCACGAGATGGACGATCTTCAACATGGCTACGGATTCACCTTGAGCGGGTAACGAGATAAAGAAGCAGCCAGCCCCGGGTGCGACGCCAGAAAGGAAAAATGAAAGCGTGCCGGGCGGCCTATGCGAGAAACGCACGGCAGGTATTTAACCGCAAACCAGTTGCCTTCTCAAATCAACCGTTTAGGCCATTCGTAGGGGGAGGCAGCCGGCTTTCTGGCCGGCTGCTTATAAAGGGAAGGGGTTATTCGGCGAGCAGGCTGCGCAGCATCCAGGCGGTCTTTTCGTGGACCTGCATGCGCTGGGTCAGCAGGTCGGCTGTGGGCTCATCCGCCACCTTGTCGGCCAGCGGGAAGATGCTGCGGGCGGTGCGCACCACGGCTTCCTGGCCCTGCACCAGCAGGCGGATCATTTCCTGGGCGTCCGGTACGCCTTCTTCTTCCTTGATCGAGGACAGGCGGGCGTAGGCGGCGTAGGTGCCGGGCGCCGGGAAGCCGAGGGCGCGGATGCGTTCGGCGATGCTGTCCACGGCCAGCGCCAGCTCGTTGTACTGCCCCTCGAACATCAGGTGCAGGGTGTTGAACATCGGCCCGGTGACGTTCCAGTGGAAGTTGTGGGTCTTCAGGTACAGCGTGTAGGTGTCGGCCAGCAGGCGGGACAGGCCGTCGGCGATGGCGGCGCGATCCTGTTTGGCGATTCCGATATCGATGTCCATGGCGATCTCCTCATCGTGGCACGGGTGATTCAAAGCGTTGGATTCGAGGCTATCACCGGGGCAGGTGCGAAGCTCTTGGTCTATATCAAGGCAATCGATTGAGGTTTTCTATTAAAAGGTGTGCGCCCGGCTGGCTTTTCCACCACCGGAGCCCGGCTGCAACCTGCGGATTTTTCAGGCTATAATCGGCCTCTTTGCCGCGGGACGCGGACCCGTGGCGTTACACAGCCAAGGTGTTCCATGCCGATTTACGAGTACCAGTGCCAGTCCTGCGCGCATCAGCTGGAATCGCTGCAGAAGATCAGCGATGCGCCGTTGGTCGATTGTCCGGCCTGCAAGGCTCCCGAATTGAAGAAGATGTTGTCGGCTCCGGGCTTCCGCCTGGGCGGCAGCGGTTGGTACGAGACCGACTTCAAGACCGGAGCAAAGAAGAACCTGGCCTCCGGCGATGCCCCAGCGGCCTGTCCGGCCACCGGTTGCGGTGCCGGCGCCTGCTCCGCCAGCGAATGAGCGGTTCCCTAGAATTCAAGACTTTCGAGAAGCGAAACACACCATGATGCGCAGCCACTATTGCGGCCAGTTGAACGAGAGCCTGGACGGCCAGGTAGTCACTCTTTGCGGTTGGGTACACCGTCGCCGCGACCACGGCGGGGTGATCTTCCTCGACGTGCGTGATCGTGAAGGTCTGGCTCAGGTGGTGTTCGACCCGGATCGCGTCGAGACCTTCGCCAAGGCCGACCGCGTGCGCAGCGAGTACGTGGTGAAGATCACCGGCAAGGTGCGTCTGCGCCCCGAGGGTGCGCGTAACTCGAACATGGCTTCGGGCGCCATCGAAGTGCTGGGCCATGAGCTGGAAGTGCTGAACCAGGCGGAAACCCCGCCGTTCCCGCTGGACGAGTACTCCGACGTGGGCGAAGAAACCCGCCTGCGCTACCGCTTCATCGACCTGCGCCGCCCGGAAATGGCCGCCAAGCTGAAGCTGCGCGCGCGCATCACCAGCAGCATCCGCCGCTACCTGGACGAGAACGGTTTCCTCGACGTGGAAACCCCGATCCTCGGTCGCCCGACTCCGGAAGGCGCGCGTGACTACCTGGTGCCGAGCCGTACCTACCCGGGCCACTTCTTCGCCCTGCCGCAGTCGCCCCAGCTGTTCAAGCAGCTGCTGATGGTGGCCGGCTTCGACCGTTACTACCAGATCGCCAAGTGCTTCCGCGACGAAGACCTGCGTGCCGACCGCCAGCCGGAATTCACCCAGATCGACATCGAGACCAGCTTCCTCGAAGAAAGCGACATCATCGAGATCACCGAGAAGATGGTGCGCCAGCTGTTCAAGGAAGTGCTGAACGTCGAGTTCGACGAATTCCCGCACATGCCCTTCGAAGAAGCCATGCGCCGCTACGGTTCGGACAAGCCGGACCTGCGTATCCCGCTGGAGCTGGTCGATGTTGCCGATCAGCTGAAAGAAGTGGAATTCAAGGTCTTCTCCGGCCCGGCCAATGATCCGAAGGGCCGCGTTGCCGCCCTGCGTGTTCCGGGCGCTGCCGCCATGCCGCGTAGCCAGATCGACGATTACACCAAGTTCGTCGGCATCTACGGTGCCAAGGGCCTGGCCTATATCAAGGTCAACGAGCGCGCCAAGGGCGTGGAAGGCCTGCAGTCGCCGATCGTCAAGTTCATCCCGGAAGCCAACCTGAACGTGATCCTCGATCGCGTCGGTGCGGTCGATGGCGACATCGTGTTCTTCGGCGCCGACAAGGCCAAGATCGTCTGCGACGCCCTGGGCGCGCTGCGCATCAAGGTCGGCCATGACCTCAAACTGCTCACCAAGGAGTGGGCGCCGATGTGGGTCGTGGACTTCCCGATGTTCGAAGAGAACGACGACGGCAGCCTGACTTCGCTGCACCACCCGTTCACCGCGCCCAAGTGCACCCCGGAAGAGCTGGAGGCCAACCCGGCCGGCAAGCTGTCCCGTGCCTACGACATGGTGCTCAACGGCACCGAGCTGGGCGGCGGTTCCATCCGTATCCACGACAAGGCCATGCAGCAGGCGGTGTTCCGCGTGCTGGGCATCGACGATGCGGAGCAGGAAGAGAAGTTCGGCTTCCTGCTGGACGCCCTGAAGTACGGCGCGCCGCCGCACGGTGGCCTGGCCTTCGGCCTGGACCGTCTGGTGATGCTGATGACTGGTGCGGCGTCGATCCGCGAGGTCATCGCCTTCCCGAAAACCCAGAGCGCCGGCGACGTCATGACCCAGGCTCCGGGCACCGTGGATGCCAAGGCTCTGCGTGAGCTGAACATCCGCCTGCGCGAGCAGCAGAAGGCCGCCGAGTAAGACGATTCGAATAGCAGGTGGTGCCCGCACTTCGGATGCCGCCTGCGAAGCAAACAAGCGATACGGAGTGAGTTATGGCTGGTCATTCCAAATGGGCCAACATCAAGCACCGCAAGGAACGTCAGGACGCCAAGAAGGGCAAGATATTCACCAAGCTCATTCGTGAGCTGACCGTCGCTGCCAAGCAGGGCGGCGGGGTCCCGGCGGACAACCCGCGTCTGCGCCTGGCGGTGGACAAGGCGCTGACCGCCAACATGACCCGCGACACCATCGACCGCGCCATCCAGCGCGGTGTGGGTTCCAGCGAAGCCGACAACATGGCCGAGCTGACCTACGAAGGTTACGCGCCCAGCGGCGTGGCGATCATCGTCGAGGCGATGACCGACAACCGCAACCGCACCGCGGCGGAAGTGCGCCATGCTTTCAGCAAGTGCGGCGGCAACCTGGGTACCGATGGTTCGGTGGCCTACATGTTCGAGCGCAAGGGCCAGATCAGCTATGCGCCGGGCGTGAACGAAGAAGCGCTGATGGATGCTGCGCTGGAAGCCGGCGCCGACGACGTGGTGGTCAACGACGATGGTTCCATCGACGTGTTCACCACCTTCGCCGACTTCATCTCGGTCAACGAAGCGCTGACCGAGGCCGGTTTCAAGGGCGAGGACGCTGAGATCACCATGATTCCGTCGACCACCGCGACCCTGGACCTGGATACCGCGCAGAAGGTTCTCAAGCTGATCGACATGCTCGAAGACCTGGACGACGTGCAGAACGTCTACTCCAATGCGGATATCCCGGACGAGGTAATGGCCCAGCTGGGCTGATCCCATCACCGGCGTTGGTCTGAAGCCGGAAGCGGGAGTGGTCGTCAGCGGCGCCTCCCGCTTCCGGTTTTTGTTTTGCAGTGCACGTTACGGACAAGGTTTGATCGGACGGACATGACCCTGATTCTCGGTATCGACCCAGGCTCACGGATTACCGGCTTCGGCGTGGTGCGCGATACCGGTCGCGGCTGCGAATACGTGGCCTCGGGCTGCATCCGCACCGGCAACGGCGAGCTGTTCGAGCGCCTGCAGATCGTTTTCCGTGGCGTGCGCGAGGTCATCCAGACGTACAAGCCGACCATGATGGGCATCGAGCAGGTGTTCATGGCGCGCAATGCCGACTCCGCGTTGAAGCTGGGGCAGGCGCGCGGCGCGGCCATCGTGGCGGCGGCGGAAGAGGGGCTGCAGATCGCCGAGTACACCGCCAGCCAGGTCAAGCAGGCCATTGCCGGCACTGGTGGCGCGGACAAGCAGCAGGTGCAGATGATGGTGATGCACCTGCTCAAGCTGGTGCAGAAGCCGCAGATCGATGCATCCGACGCCCTGGCCATCGCCCTGTGCCACGCGCACACCCGGCAGAGCCTGGTACCGCACGGCCTGGTGGGCGCCCGCCGTCGTGGCGGTCGCCTGCGCCTGTGATATCCGGAAAAACATTGAGCAAGGACAAACACCCGTGATTGGACGCCTGCGTGGCACCCTGGCGGAAAAACAGCCGCCGCACCTGATAGTCGACGTGAATGGCGTGGGCTATGAGCTCGAAGTACCGATGACCACCCTGTACCGCCTGCCGAGCCTGGGCGAGCCGGTGACTCTGCACACCCACCTGGTGGTGCGCGAGGATGCCCACCTGCTCTACGGCTTTGCCGAGAAGCGCGAGCGCGAGCTGTTCCGCGAGCTGATCCGCCTCAATGGCGTGGGGCCGAAGCTGGCGCTGGCGCTGATGTCGGGCCTGGAAGTCGATGAGCTGGTGCGTTGCGTGCAGGCGCAGGATACTTCCACCCTGGTGAAGATTCCCGGCGTTGGCAAGAAGACTGCCGAACGCCTCTTGGTGGAGCTGAAGGATCGCTTCAAGGCGTGGGAGAATATTCCTTCCATCGCCCCCCTGGTGGTGGAACCCAGGCTGGTCGCCGCAGTCTCAAGCGCCGAGTCCGATGCGGTCAGCGCGCTGATTGCGCTGGGCTTCAAACCGCAGGAGGCGAGCCGCGCCGTGGCCGCCGTGCAGGAGGAAGGCTTGTCCAGCGAAGAACTCATCCGCCGTTCCCTCAAGGGCATGGTCTAGGTAGACACTGATGATCGAAGCCGATCGCCTGATTTCCTCCGCCACCAGTCGTGACCGCGAAGAGCAGTTCGACCGCGCCATCCGCCCGCTCAAGCTGGCGGACTACGTCGGCCAGCCGGTGGTGCGTGAGCAGATGGAACTGTTCATCCAGGCGGCCCGCGGGCGTCAGGAGGCGCTGGACCACACGCTGATCTTCGGCCCGCCCGGCCTGGGCAAGACCACCCTGGCGAACATCATCGCCCAGGAGATGGGGGTTTCGATCAAGAGTACCTCCGGTCCGGTGCTGGAACGCCCTGGCGACCTGGCGGCGATCCTGACCAACCTCGAGCCCAACGATGTGCTGTTCGTGGACGAGATCCATCGTCTGTCGCCCATCGTCGAAGAAGTGCTGTATCCGGCCATGGAAGACTTCCAGCTGGACATCATGATCGGCGAGGGCCCGGCCGCGCGCTCCATCAAGCTCGACCTGCCACCCTTCACCCTGGTCGGCGCGACGACCCGCGCCGGCATGCTGACCAACCCGCTGCGTGACCGTTTCGGTATTGTCCAGCGTCTGGAGTTCTACGGTGTGGACGACCTGTCCAGCATCGTCGCCCGTTCGGCGGGCATCCTGGGTCTGGAGATCGAGCCGGCGGGTGCTTTCGAGATCGCGCGGCGCGCACGGGGCACGCCACGGATCGCCAACCGCCTGCTGCGGCGGGTACGGGATTTCGCCGAGGTGCGCGGCACCGGGCATATCAGCCGCGACATCGCCGACAAGGCGCTGAACCTGCTGGACGTGGACGAGCGAGGCTTCGATCACCAGGATCGCCGGCTGCTGTTGACCATGATCGACAAGTTCGACGGCGGCCCGGTGGGTGTCGACAACCTGGCGGCGGCCATCAGCGAAGAAAGACATACGATTGAAGACGTGCTGGAGCCCTATCTGATCCAGCAAGGCTATATCATGCGCACACCGCGCGGCCGCGTCGTGACCCGGCATGCGTACCTGCATTTCGGCCTGAATGTGCCGAAGCGGATGGGGGAGGGGGCGACGCCGGATCTGTTCGCCCCTGAAGATGGTAATTAATTGCATTCGTAGACGATTGCCGATTGGCAAAGTCTCTACTTGGTTCTAGAGTATGCGCGCGCAACACGGGGGTCAGCCGTTCCAGCAGCGGTATCGGGTCTATTACGAGGACACCGATGCCGGCGGCATCGTCTACTACGTCAACTACCTCAAGTTCATGGAGCGGGCTCGTACCGAGCGGCTGCGTGATCTGGGCTTCGCCCAGTCGCAGCTGGCGGGGGAGAACCTGCTTTTCGTCGTTCATTCGGCCGAGGCGCGCTATTACGCGCCGGCCCGCCTGGATGACGAGCTGCTCGTCAGCGCCGAGGTGGAGGAGTTGAACCGTGCGAGCCTGAAGTTTCGTCAACAGGTTCGACGGGCGTCGGATTCGACCTTGCTCTGCGAGGGGCGATTCCTGGTGGCGTGCGTGCGGGCGGACAACCTGAAGCCCCGCGCTATCCCAGATGTGTTGCGTGCGGCATTTGCCGGCAGTCCGGACACCCTTTCAGCAGGAGATTAACGTGGAACCGAACGTCGTCGACCATACTTCCATGTGGAGCTTGATCAGTAACGCCAGCGTCGTGGTACAGCTGGTGATGCTGACCCTGGTGGCCGCATCGGTCACTTCCTGGATCATGATTTTCCAGCGCAGCAACATGATGCGCTCGGCGAAGAAGGCCCTGGAAACCTTCGAGGAGCGCTTCTGGTCGGGCATCGACCTGTCCAAGCTCTATCGCCAGGCGGGCAGCAACCCCGATCCGGACTCGGGGGTCGAGCAGATCTTCCGTGCCGGCTTCAAGGAATTTTCCCGTCTGCGCCAGCAGGCCGGCGTTGACCCGGATGCGGTGATGGAAGGCGTTTCCCGCGCCATGCGCGTCGCCATTTCCCGTGAGGAAGAGAAGCTGGAAACCAGCCTGCCGTTCCTCGCTACCGTCGGTTCCACCAGCCCGTACATCGGTCTGTTCGGCACCGTGTGGGGCATCATGAACTCCTTCCGCGGCCTGGCCACGGTGCAGCAGGCCACCCTCGCCACCGTGGCGCCGGGTATCGCCGAGGCGCTGATCGCCACCGCCATCGGCCTGTTCGCGGCGATTCCCGCGGTCATTGCCTACAACCGCTTCTCCGCTCGCTCGGAAATGCTCATCGGCCGCTACTACACCTTCGCCGATGAGTTCCAGGCGATCCTGCACCGCAAAGTGCATACCAGCGACGATTGAAGACGACCAAGAGGTAAGCCGTCATGGCAAGAGTTCGTCACAAGCGCAAGCCGGTCGCGGAAATGAACGTGGTGCCGTACATCGACGTGATGTTGGTACTGCTGGTCATTTTCATGGTGACCGCGCCCATGCTCAACCAGGGGGTCAAGGTCGACCTGCCCAAGGTTTCCAGCGAAGCGCTGCCGCAGGATAACGATTCCCGCGTGCTCACCATCTCCATCAAGGCCGACAAGACCTACTACTGGAACATGGGCTCCGAAGTGGACCCGGACCAGGGCAAGGCCAGCCAGACTGCCGTGGACCTCGATCAGCTGGTCAACGCTGCCTCCGGCATCATGGCCGAGAACAGTCGCCAGGGTAAGAAAGTGCAGGTCTTCGTCCGTGGGGACAAGGCAGTCGACTATGGCTCGGTCATGGCCGTCATGGGCGGTCTGCAGAAAGCCGGGGTCGGCAACGTCGGTCTGATTACCGAGGCACCAGGTAGTTGATGCACCAGCTCGAGCGCTCTCAATCGGAAGGCTACTTCTGGCCCACGGTCCTGGCCGTGGCCCTGCATGTCCTGATCTTCGCCATGCTGTTCGTCAGCTGGGCCAGCACGCCTGAACTGCCGCCGTCGCGGCCGATCGTCCAGGCCACCCTGTACCAGCTCAAATCCAAGAGCCAGGCGACCCAGCAGACCAACCAGAAGATAGCCGGCGAGTCGAAGAAGACTTCGGCCAAGCAGTACGAGCAGGAGCAGCTCGAGCAGAAGAAGGCTGAGCAGCAGGCACTGGCTGCTGCGAAAGCCGAGGAACAAAAGAAGGCCGACGCGGCTCAAAAGGCTGCTGATGCCGCCGAGAAAGCAGCGGAAGCCAAGAAGGCCGACGATGCCAAGAAGGCGGCCGATGCTGCTGCAGCCGCCAAGAAAGCGGCCGAGGCCAAGGCTGCCGAGCAGAAACAGCAGGCGGACATCGCCAAGAAGAAAGCCGAGGAAGAGGCCAAGAAAGAGGCCGCTGAAGAGGCGAAGAAGAAAGCCGCCGAGGAGGCCAAGAAGAAGGCCGCCGAAGACGCGAAGAAGAAAGCCGCCGCAGATGAAGCCAAGAAGAAGGCTGCAGCGGTCGAGGCTGCGAAGAAGAAGGCTGCCGCTGCGGCCGCCGCCGCAGCCCGAAAGGCAACCGAAGACAAAAAGGCTCAGGCGCTGGCCGAACTGCTGTCGGATGACACGCAACGGCAACAGGCCCTGGCCGACGAGCAAGGTAACGAGGTGGCGGGCAATTTCGACGACCTGATCGTCAGCCTGGTGAGCCAGCAGTGGAGCCGTCCTCCTTCAGCTCGTAACGGAATGAGCGTAGAAGTGCTGATTCAGATGCTGCCGAGCGGCGCCATCACCAACGTGAGCGTGACCCGCTCCAGTGGTGACAAGCCGTTCGATGATTCGGCGGTGGCTGCGGTCCGAAATGTGGGCCGTATTCCCGAACTGCAAAAACTGGATCGCGCCACTTTCGATAGCCTGTATCGTCAGCGCCGAATGGTCTTCAAACCGGAGGATTTAGATCTGTGAGTACCCTGATTCGCTTTGCGCTTTTTGCCCTGGCGCTGGTAGCCGGCGCTGCGCAGGCCGCCGACCCGCTGGTGATCTCCAGCGGTCGTGATTCGGCCGTTCCGATTGCCGTGGTTCCGTTCGGCTGGCAGGGCGGCAACGTCCTGCCCGAAGACATGTCGAACATCATCGGCAACGACCTGCGCAACTCCGGTTACTTCGAGCCGATCCCGCGCCAGAACATGATCAGCCAGCCGGCCCAGGCCAGCGAAGTGATCTACCGCGATTGGCAGGCCCTCGGCGCGCAGTACGTGCTGGTCGGCAGCATCGTACCCAGCGGTGGCCGCCTGCAGATCCAGTACGCCCTGCTCAACGTGGCGACCCAGGAGCAGGTCCTGACCGGCAGCGTGGGCGGCACCACCGACCAGTTGCGCGACATGTCGCACTACATTGCCGACCAGTCGTTCGAGAAGCTCACCGGTATCAAGGGGGCGTTCTCCACCAAGCTGCTCTATGTGACTGCTGAGCGCTTCTCGGTGGACAACACCCGCTATACCCTGCAGCGCTCCGACTATGACGGCGCGCGCCCGGTGACCCTGCTGCAATCGCGCGAGCCGATCCTCTCGCCGCGCTTCTCGCCCGATGGCCGTCGTATTGCCTATGTGTCCTTCGAGCAGAAGCGTCCGCGCATCTTCATGCAATACGTCGACACGGGTCGCCGCGAGCAGATTTCCAACTTCGAAGGCCTCAACGGCGCCCCGGCCTTCTCGCCGGACGGCAACCGCCTGGCCTTCGTGCTGTCGCGCGACGGCAACCCGGAAATCTACGTGATGGATC
Organism: Pseudomonas sp. DP-17; assembly: GCF_022380625.1. Lineage (NCBI taxonomy): Bacteria > Pseudomonadati > Pseudomonadota > Gammaproteobacteria > Pseudomonadales > Pseudomonadaceae > Pseudomonas > Pseudomonas sp. DP-17. Next base: position 639,323 of record NZ_JAKSXG010000001.1, on the reverse strand, counting down.
TGGGCAGCCGCCAGCTGCGTCGCCTGACCAACAACTCGGCGATCGACACCGAACCCTTCTGGGGCGCGGATGGCTCGACCCTGTACTTCACCTCGGACCGTGGCGGCAAACCGCAAATCTACAAGATGAACGTGAACTCGGGCGCTACCGACCGCGTGACCTTCATCGGCAACTACAACGCCAATCCGAAACTCTCGGCGGACGAGAAGACCCTGGTCATGGTTCACCGCCAGGACGGTTTCACCAACTTCCAGATCGCTGCTCAGGACCTTCAGCGCGGTAATCTCCGGGTACTTTCCAATACCAACCTGGATGACTCGCCCACTGTTGCGCCAAATGGCACGATGCTAATATACGCCACCCGCCAGCAGGACCGGGGCGTGTTGATGCTCGTGAGCATCAACGGACGTGTTCGGTTACCGCTACCCACCGCTCAAGGCGACGTGCGCGAGCCTTCCTGGTCCCCTTACCTGAACTGACGGTTGCCAACTGTTTCAAACTTATACACTGGGGTTCATTAGGAGTTACATGATGGAAATGCTGAAATTCGGCAAATTTGCCGTTATCGCCCTCGCCATGGCCGTAGCCGTAGGCTGCTCGTCCAAGAAAGGCGATGCTACTGGTGAAGGCGCCAATGGCGGCGTTGATCCGAACGCTGGCTACGGCGCGAACAGCGGTGCCGTTGACGGCTCCCTGAGCGACGAAGCGGCCCTGCGCGCTATCACCACCTTCTACTTCGAGTACGACAGCTCCGACCTGAAGCCGGAAGCCATGCGTGCCCTGGACGTACACGCCAAGGACCTGAAAGGTTCCGGCCAGCGCGTAGTCCTGGAAGGTCACACTGACGAGCGCGGCACCCGCGAGTACAACATGGCTCTGGGCGAGCGTCGTGCCAAGGCCGTTCAGCGCTACCTGGTACTGCAGGGCGTTTCCCCGGCTCAGCTGGAACTGGTTTCCTACGGCAAGGAGCGTCCGGTTGCCACTGGCCACGACGAGCAGTCCTGGGCCCAGAACCGTCGCGTTGAGCTGAAGAAGTAAGACATGCCGATGCGCCTGCGTTTTCTGACCTTGATCGCATGCGGACTGCCGCTCATGGCGGCAGCCGCGGTTCCGGTACAGGACGGCAATGGTGGCTATGCCAACCAGCCTCCCTCGGGTTATGGCACCGCAGGCGCTGATGGCGCCTACGCCGGAGGCGGGATGACTACTCCCGTCTCCGGTCAGGCTCAGCTGTTCATGCAGCTGCAGCAGATGCAGGACGAGATGTCCCGTCTGCGCGGCATGCTCGAAGAGCAGCAGAACCAGATCCAGCAGATGAAGCAGGAAAACCAGGAGCGCTTCCAGGACATCGACAGCCGCCTTTCCAGCGGTGCAGGTGCGGGAGCGGCCGGTGCTGCAGTTCAATCCAATTCCCCCGCTGCCGGCGTCAGTGCCGGCGCTGCCGCCGGGGCTGGCGTAGCCGCCGCCCAGCAACAGCAGTCCGCCGCCAGCAGCGAGCCGGGTGACCCGGCAAAAGAGAAGCTCTACTACGACGCCGCCTTCGACCTGATCAAGGCCAAGGACTTTGACAAGGCCAGCCAGGCCTTCGGCGCCTTCCTGCGCAAGTACCCGAGCAGCCAGTACGCTGGCAACGCGCAGTACTGGCTGGGTGAAGTGAACCTCGCCAAGGGTGATCTGCAGGGCGCCGGCCAGGCCTTCGCCCGTGTCAGCCAGGCCTACCCGAGCAGCGCCAAGGTGCCGGACTCACTGTACAAGCTCGCCGACGTCGAGCGCCGCCTGGGCAATACCGACAAGGCCCGCGGCATCCTGCAGCAGGTCGTGGCCCAGTATCCGGGCACTTCCGCTGCCCAGCTGTCCCAGCGTGACCTGAAGAACCTCAAGTAAGGTTCCGCACTGTCCGAAAACCCGCGCCCGTCGCGGGTTTTTTCGTTAGAATTGCCGCCCCCGGAAAGCGCCAGTGGTTTCAGCTCGGCTGATGTCTGCTGTGTTCCGGGCCTTCCGGGCGCCTGTGAGCGCGCCCACGACTCCAACGCAACGGAGGCGGATGGCCTGTGTAGCCGTCACGCCCGTGGCTGATATGCAACAGACCCTGCGCATTACCGAGATTTTCTACTCGTTGCAGGGGGAGACGCGCACCGCCGGCTTGCCGACCGTGTTCGTACGCCTGACCGGCTGTCCCCTGCGCTGCAATTACTGCGATACCGCGTATGCCTTCAGTGGCGGCGAGATCCAGACCCTTGATGCGATCCTCGAGCAAGTCGCGCAGTACCGCCCGCGCTACGTCTGCGTGACGGGCGGCGAACCGCTGGCCCAGCCGAATTGCATTCCGCTACTCGAGCGCTTGTGCAATGCCGGCTACGACGTCTCGCTGGAAACCAGTGGCGCGCTGGATATTTCCGCCAGCGACCGCCGTGTCAGCCGCATTCTTGACCTGAAGACTCCTGGCTCCGGGGAAGTGATGCGCAATCGCTACGAGAATATTGGCGAGCTGACGGCCAACGACCAGGTGAAGTTCGTCATCTGCTCCCGCGAGGACTACGACTGGGCTGTATCCAAGCTGATCGAGTACCGCCTGGAGCAACGTGCTGGCGAAGTCCTGTTCTCGCCTAGCCACCGTGAAGTGGATGCGCGTGCGCTGGCCGACTGGATTGTCAGCGACAACCTGCCGGTGCGCCTGCAACTGCAGCTGCACAAGATTCTCTGGAACGACGAACCGGGCCACTGAGCGCGGAGGAGACCTTCTTATGTCCATCAAGCAATCCGTGAACGACAAGAAAGCCGTAATCCTGCTCTCCGGTGGCCTGGACTCTGCGACCGTGATCGCCATGGCCAAGGCCGACGGCTACGACTGCTACACCATGAGCTTCGACTACGGCCAGCGTCACCGTGCCGAGCTGCAGGCTGCCGAGCGGGTCGCTCGTCAGCTGGGCGTGATCGAGCACAAGGTGATCGGCCTGAACCTGAACGGCATCGGCGGTTCGGCCCTGACCGACACCAGCATCGAGGTGCCTGAAGCGCCCAGCGAAGGCATCCCGGTGACCTATGTGCCGGCGCGCAACACCGTATTTCTCTCTCTTGCCCTGGGCTGGGCGGAGGTGTTGGGCGCACGGGATATCTTCATTGGCGTCAATGCCGTGGACTATTCCGGCTACCCGGATTGCCGCCCCGAGTTCGTCGAGGCTTTCGAGCGCATGGCGAACCTTGCGACCAAGGCGGGCGTGGAGGGTGACGGCTTCCGTATCCAGGCGCCTCTGCAGTTCCTCTCCAAGGCGCAGATCATCGAGGCGGGCATCGCCCAGGGCGTGGACTACAGCCTGACCGTTTCCTGCTATCAGGCCGATGATGATGGACGTGCGTGCGGTAAATGCGACAGCTGCCGACTGCGTTCCGAGGGCTTTTCCGCCGCCGGAATTTCCGACCCTACGCGATATTTCTGAAAAAAGTTTTCGCGGGGTGTTGTTTTTACGTTAGAAATCAGTATTATACGCACCACGTCGGGTCGTTAGCTCAGTCGGTAGAGCAGTTGGCTTTTAACCAATTGGTCGTAGGTTCGAATCCTACACGACCCACCATCACATCCTGTGAAAGCCCCGTGATCGAAAGGTCACGGGGCTTTTGCCATGTGCCGGAAAAAGCCTGCTGTACGGCCGTCGACGCCGCATCGCATCAAGGGCAGTGGTGATAAAATCGCCGGCATAATCAGACCGTGCCTGTTGAGGTTCTCACACGATGTCCCAGATTTCCGAACGCCTGCTGGTCCAGGCCCATCTGGCGGCGAAGCAGCCGCGGGTGCTGAGCGCGCAGGAAGAGGCCGATTACCGTGCGGCCATCGCCGCCGAACTGAAGGCGCAGAATGCCGTGCTCGTGGCGCACTACTACTGCGACCCGGTGATCCAGGCGCTGGCGGAAGAGACTGGCGGCTGTGTTTCCGATTCGCTGGAAATGGCCCGTTTCGGCAACCAGCATTCGGCGCAGACGGTAGTGGTCGCCGGTGTTCGCTTCATGGGCGAAACTGCCAAAATCCTCAATCCGGAAAAGCGCGTGCTGATGCCCACCCTGGAAGCGACCTGCTCTCTCGACCTGGGCTGTCCGGTAGAAGAGTTCTCCGCTTTCTGCGACAAGCATCCCGAGCGCACCGTGGTGGTCTACGCAAACACCTCGGCAGCGGTGAAAGCGCGCGCCGACTGGGTGGTGACCTCCAGCTGCGCCGTAGAAATCGTCGAGCACCTGATGGACAACGGCGAGCCGATCCTCTGGGCGCCGGACCAGCACCTGGGTCGCTATATCCAGCGCGAAACCGGCGCTGACATGCTGCTCTGGGACGGAGCCTGCATCGTCCACGAGGAGTTCAAGGCCAAGCAGTTGGAAGACCTCAAGGCGGTCTACCCGGATGCTGCGATCCTGGTGCACCCGGAGTCGCCGGAAGCGGTGGTGGAGCTGGCCGATGCCGTGGGTTCCACCAGCCAGTTGATCAAGGCTGCGCAGACGTTGCCGAACAAGCGCTTCATCGTCGCCACCGACCGCGGCATCTTCTACAAGATGCAGCAGCTGTGCCCGGACAAGGAGTTCATCGAAGCACCCACCGCCGGCAACGGTGCGGCTTGCCGCAGCTGCGCGCACTGCCCGTGGATGGCCATGAACACCCTGGAGCGCACCCTGGCGTGCCTGAAGGAAGGCTCGGGAGAAATCTTCGTCGACCCAGCGCTGATTCCCAAGGCGATCAAGCCGCTCAAGCGCATGCTCGACTTTACCCAGGCGGCGAAGCTTAAGCTGGCAGGCAATGCCTGATCAGGTTGAATGAATGAAAAAGCCCGGCCGATGCCGGGCTTTTTCATGGTTTCCTGCAGGTTCCTGGCTCAGCGGCCCATCATTTCCTTGAGAATGCGTTCCTGGTCGCGGAATTCCTGCTGTCGGGCGTCCAGGCGCGCGGCCAGGGTGAAGTTGCCGCCGGCGCGGCGCTTGGCGAAGTCCAGTTGCTCGATCGCCTGCTTGTAGTCGCCAGTGAGCGCGTAGTACTCCGCGCGAGCCTGGTACACACCAATGGCGTTGCCACTCAGGGTGCAGGCGTCGGCCAGACGGCTCCAGACGTCCGGGTCCAGCGGACGGCGCTGGGACAGCTTGAACAGCGTCTTCTCGGCGTCGGCAGCGCGGTTGGTCTTCATCATCAGGTCGGCGTTGGCCTGGATCAGCGGATAGCTGTCCGGGTACTGGCCGAGCATCTTCTGCACCCGCGCCTGGGCATCGGGCAGCTTGTTGGCGGTAATGTCCACGTCGGCCATCGCCAGGTTGTAGCTGATGTCGTTGGGGGCCTTGGCCAGCAGTTGCTGGAGATTGCTGCGGGCCTCGTTGAGCTGGCCGATCTTGGTTTGTGACAGGGCCAGGCCGTAACGGGCGGCGTCGTTCTTCGGGTCATCGTCGAGCTGGGCGCGGAACTGCTTGCTGGCCATGCCCGGCGTGTCCTCGAACATCTGCTGGACGCGGGCGCGCATCAGCTCGTAGCGCAGCGAGTCTTCCTTGCCGCCCTTGGGGTACTGCTCGGCGCGGTTGCGGGTGTCGGCGATACGCGATTCGGTCACCGGGTGCGTCAGCAGGAATTCCGGCGGCTTGCCCTCGTAGCGGTACTGGCGGGCCAGGCGCTCGAACATGTTGGGCATGGAGCGCGGGTCGTAGCCAGCACGGACCATGGTGGCGACGCCGACGCGGTCGGCTTCCTGCTCGTTCTGCCGGGAGAAGCGCAACTGGTTCTGGATCGCCGCAGCCTGGGTGCCGGCAATGGCGGCGATACCGGCGTCACCGGCACCGGCGGCCGCGGCGACGATGCCCGCCAGCATGGCGGCCATCACCGGAATCTGCATGCGCTGCTGTGCTTCGATGCCACGGGCGAAGTGGCGTTGGCTCAGGTGGCCGAGTTCGTGCGCCAGTACCGCAATGTACTCGCCTTCGGTCTGGGCATAGATGAACAGGCCACCGTTGACGCCGACCACGCCGCCGGGGGCGGCGAAGGCGTTGATCTGCTTGTCGCGTATCAGGATGAAGGCCAGACGGTGATCCTGCAGTTCACTGGACTCGGCAAGGCGGTAGACGCTGGACTCGACATAGTCCTTGAGTTGCGGATCGTTGAGCGTGTCGACCTGGTTGCGCAGCATGCTCAGCCAGGCGCGGCCGAGCTGGAATTCCTGCTCCGGGGAGACGATGGACGAGCTCGCGTCCCCCAGGGAAGGAAGGTCGTCCGCCAAGGCCGGCATGGCGAGGGCGACAGCGAGCGACAGCAGGGCAGGGCGGAGTACTTTCATGTACACGAGGCTCGTTCCGAGAAAGGCTCTACTTTAGCTGCACGCCGTCGCCTATGCCTAGTTTGCAGGGCGGAAGTGCGGCGCAATTCGAAACGGGTATTTCCGCTCCGCTGCGGGTCTAGCCCCTGTGCTGACGGCTGGATCGATGATCTGCGTCGCGGTCAGGCCTGGTTACTTTTCCAACGCTTTCGGTATTCTTGGGCGCCCTGACTGGAGTTCGTTTCGATGTCCGATTCCACGCCGTCTGTCCCCGCCTGTGACGCGGAGCTGGACGCCAGCGGTCTCAATTGTCCGTTGCCGCTGCTCAAGGCCAAGCTGGAGCTGAACCGTCTTTCCAGCGGAGCGGTGCTCAAGGTGATCGCCACCGATGCGGGTTCCCAGCGTGACTTCCGCGTTTTCGCCGACCTTGCCGGGCACTCGCTGCTGCATGAAGAGGTCGAAGCCGGCGTCTATCGCTACTGGCTGCGCAAGAAGTAGCCCCTGATCCCCGGCAACGGCGACGTTGCCCCTTTCGTTTTGCAGGTTTCGTTGATGCTCAAGGTTTTGCAGGACTGGATGCAGCGCTATTTCTCCGACGAGGAGGCGATAGTGCTGGCGGTCATTCTCGGTCTGGGATTCACCGTCATCCTGGCCTTTGGCGGGATGCTTGCGCCGGTGCTCGCGGCGATGGTCATCGCCTTCCTGATCCAGGGCATGGTGGGTGTGCTGGAACGCCTGCGCGTGCCGCATCTGTTCGCAGTGTGGCTGGTGTACTCGCTGTTCCTCGGGCTGCTCGCGGTGTTCCTGCTGGTGCTGGTACCGCTGGTGTGGAAGCAGTTGTTCACCTTGTTCAATGAACTGCCCGGCATGCTCGGCGAGTGGCAGGCCACCTTGTTGATGCTGCCCGAACGTTATCCGGACATGGTTACCGAAGAACAGGTGCTGCGCACCGTCGAGGCAGCACGCAGCGAGCTGGGCCAGCTTGGTCAGTGGGCGCTGACCTTCTCCCTGTCGGGCTTGCCAGTGGTGGTCAACGTCATGATCTACCTCGTCCTGGTGCCGATCCTGGTGTTCTTCTTCCTCAAGGACCGCCGCCGCTTCTACCACTGGTTTCGCCGCTACCTGCCACGCGAGCGCGGGCTGATGAAGCAGGTGTGGAACGAGATGAACCAGCAGATCGCCAACTACATCCGCGGCAAGGTCATCGAGATCTTCATCACCGGCGTGACGACCTACATCGCCTTCGCGGTGCTCGGCCTGAACTATGCGGCGCTGCTCGCGCTGCTGGTTGGCCTGTCGGTGGTGGTGCCTTATATCGGCGCGGTGGTGGTCACCGTGCCGGTGGCAATGATCGCGCTGTTCCAGTGGGGCTGGAGTGACCAGTTCATCTACCTGATGGCCGCGCACGCGATCATCCAGGCGCTGGATGGCAACGTGCTGGTGCCGCTGCTGTTCTCCGAGGCGGTGAACCTGCACCCGGTGGCGATCATCTGTGCGGTGCTGCTGTTCGGCGGGTTGTGGGGCTTCTGGGGCGTGTTCTTCGCCATCCCGCTGGCGACCCTGGTGAAGGCCGTGCTGGATGCCTGGCCGCGCCAGCCCGCGCCGGAGCGTCAGGTCAGTCCGATGATGTAAACGAAAAAGGCCGCTGATCGGCGGCCTTTTCCTGCGTGCGGTATCGCTCAGCCCCTGTTCAGTTCCTGGGCGGCAGCGAGCACGGCATCCACATGGCCGGGCACCTTCACGCCGCGCCATTCCTGGCGCAGCACGCCCTTGGCGTCGATCAGGAAGGTGCTGCGGTCAACGCCCAGGTATTCCTTGCCATAGAGTTTCTTCAGCTTGATCACGTCAAACAGCTGGCAGACCGCCTCGTCCTTGTCGCTGATCAGCTCGAAGGGGAAGCATTGCTTGGCCTTGAAGTTCTCGTGGGACTTGATGCCGTCGCGGGATACACCGAACACCAGGGTATTGGCCTTGGCAAAGTCTTCGATCTTGTCGCGGAAGCCCTGGCCTTCGGTGGTGCAGCCCGGAGTGCTGTCCTTCGGGTAGAAATACAGGACGACCTGCTTGCCCTTGAGCTCGGACAGGCGGAAGTCGACGCCGCTGGTGGCCGGGGCCTGGAAATCGGCGACGGGTTTGTTCAGTTCGACTGCCATGGGAAATTTCTCCTTGAGAGCCCCTTACGGGTGCTGCGGACGCCAGGGCTCGATCAGTGCATCCAGGTTCAGTGCATCGGCGAAGTCGAGGAACTGATCGCGCAGCCAGCTGATCTGGGTGCCGGCCGGCAGGGTCACGGTGATGGTGGCGTTGAGCATGCTGGTGTTGGTGTGCGGCGCTTGATAAGTGTCGCAGGTGAGGTTCTCCAGCTCGATGTTGTGATCGATGAAGAACTGGCAGATCTCGTTGAGGATATCCGGGCGATAGACGGCGCTGACATAGGCCACGTAGGGCAGGGCCTGGGCACGGGTGACATGGACATTGCTGCGGGTGACGCTGAGGGTGAAGCCGTGGCGCTTGGCCAGGGGCGACAGGCCGCCTTCCAGGCGCGCAAGGGCATCCCAGCTGCCGGAGACCTGCAGGACCAGAGCGCTGAACTCGCCGTGACGGGTCAGGCGGCTGCTGACCACCGAGCAGCGGTTGTCGACGCAGGTGCGGCACAGCACACTGGTCAACTCCATCGGGTTCGGGCCCAGAGCACTGATCAGAAGGAATTGTTCACGAGGGTGAGAGGTGGACATGCAGCTTTCCTGGGAGTGGCGGCCAAGCGGGCCGCATCGACAAAGGAGAAAGGGTAGCGAAAAGCGCCGGCAAGGGGAATGTCTGGCCGCTCGTGGGTCGCTGCGTCACCTTGTGCGTGGCCGGTGGCGACAGTACCATTACGGCTTTCTTTTTCCGGCAGGAGCGGTTGCATGATTGCGGGCAGTATGGTGGCGCTGGTCACCCCCTTCGATGCTCAGGGTCGACTGGATTGGGACAGCCTCGCGAAGCTGGTGGACTTCCACCTGCAGGAAGGTACCAACGCCATCGTAGCGGTCGGCACCACTGGTGAGTCGGCCACCCTGGACGTGAAAGAACACCTGGAAGTGATCCGTCGCGTGGTCGACCAGGTCAACGGCCGCATCCCGGTCATCGCCGGCACCGGCGCGAACTCCACCCGCGAGGCCGTCGAACTGACCGAGGCTGCCAAGTCCGGCGGCGCCGATGCCTGCCTGCTGGTGACCCCGTACTACAACAAGCCGACCCAGGAAGGCCTGTACCAGCACTTCCGCCATATCGCCGAAGCCGTTGCCATCCCGCAGATCCTCTACAACGTGCCGGGCCGCACTGCCTGCGACATGCTGCCCGAGACCGTCGAGCGCCTGTCCAAGGTGCCGAACATCGTCGGCATCAAGGAAGCCACCGGTGATCTGCAGCGCGGCAAGGAAGTACTGGACCGCGTCGGCAAGGACTTCCTCGTCTACTCCGGTGACGACGCCACCGCCGTCGAGCTGATGCTGATGGGCGGCAAGGGCAATATCTCGGTGACCGCCAACGTTGCTCCGCGCGCCATGAGCGAGCTGTGCGCCGCCGCCATGCGTGGCGACGCCGCCGCTGCGCGCGCCATCAACGATCGCCTGATGCCCCTGCACAAGTCGCTGTTCATCGAATCCAATCCCATCCCGGTCAAGTTCGCCCTGCACGAAATGGGGCTGATTCCAGAGGGCATCCGCCTGCCTCTGACCTGGCTCAGCCCGCGCTGCCACGAACCGCTGCGTCAGGCCATGCGCCAGACCGGCGTTCTGGCTTAAGGAGCTCCCTCGCATGAAGCGACTGGCAGGACTGACTGCGCTCGCCCTGGTTATCGGCAACACTTCCGGCTGCGGCTGGCTGTGGGGCCCGGAAGGCTACTTCCGCGACCGTGGCGACGATTACCTGAACGCCCGTGAAACTGCACCGATGAAGGTGCCTGAGGGGCTGCAGAGCAAACAACTCGACCCGCTGCTGCCGATCCCGATGAACGTCGCCACCAGCACCGAGAAGGAAGGCGATTTCGAAGTGCCTCGCCCGCAGCCGCTGTTCGGCGCTGGCGAAGTCAGCGACTTCAGCCTGCAGAAGAGTGGCGATTCGCGCTGGCTGGTTGCCCAGCGTCCGCCGGCCGAAGTCTGGCCGGTTGCCCACCAGTTCTTCCAGGATAACGGCTTCTCCATCGCCAACGAGCGCCCGCAGACTGGCGAATTCAGCACCAACTGGCAGCCTCTGTCGCAGCTTTCCGCGCCCCTGGCGCGTCGCCTGAGCAGCCGTGTATCGGGCGTCGAGCCTGACAGTGAAGCGCGCGTTCGCGTGCGCATCGAGCCGGGCGTGCAGACCAACACCAGCGAAGTCTACGTGCTGAGCGAAACCCGCCCGGCCGGCAGCACCGCCACGGGTGATTGGCCGACCAAGCCGGCCGTGCCGAGCCTGGATGCTGCACTGCTCGACGAAATGATCGCCAGCATGGCCACCAGCGCCGAGAAGGGCGGCTCCGTCTCCCTGCTCGCCGCGCACTCGGACTACGACACCCCCGGTGCCGTCCAGCTGAACAAGGACGGCAGCGGCAACCCGGTGCTGACCATCGACTCCGACTTCGACCGTGCCTGGGTCAGCGTGGGGCGCGCCCTGGATCGCGCCGACATCCGTGTCGACGACCTCAACCGCAGCCTGGGCGTGTACTACGTCAACATCGCCGAAGGCGCGAAGAAGAAGGACGAAGACAAGCCTGGCTTCTTCAGCCGCATGTTCGGTGGTGGCGAGAAGACCAAGGAAGAAGAGGACGCCAAGGCCCAGCGGTACCAGGTCCGCCTGACCAGCGTGAGCAACACCGTCCAGATCACCGTCGACAAAGACATCAACACCTCCGCACCGGCTGACGTGGCGCAGGGCGTGCTTGAGAAACTCCAGGAGAGTATGCGGAATGCACTTCGCGGTCCTGGGGAGCGGAAGCCGGGGCAATTCGGCCTTGGTGAGCAGTTCTGACACCCGGATACTGATCGATTGCGGCTTCCCGCTGCGTGAAACCATCCGCCGTCTGGCGCGCCTGGGTGTAGAGCCCGGGCAGCTGGACGCGATACTGGTTACGCACGAGCACTCCGATCACATCAACGGCGTCGAACTGCTGGCCCGGCACCATCGAATACCCGTGTACCTCAGCGCCGGTACCCTGCAGGGAATGCGCAAGCCGGTGACCCCGGCGGGGCTGCTCAAATGCGGCGACCGCCTGGTACTGAAAGACCTGGAAGTCACTGCGGTGGGCGTCTCCCACGATGCGCGGGAGCCTCTGCAGTACGTGTTTTCCGATGGCCGGAAGCGCTTTGGCCAGCTCACCGATCTGGGAGCTGCCACGGCGCAGGTGCTGGAATGCTATCGTGGCCTCGACGCATTGATCGTCGAAGCGAACCACGATACCGACATGCTGGCCCGCGGTCCGTATCCCTATCCCCTCAAGGTCCGTGTAGGCGGCCAATGGGGACATTTGAACAACCGGCAGGCCGCCGAACTCGTGGCCCAGCTGGGCTGGGAAAGCCTGCAGCACCTGGTGCTGGCGCATCTCAGCGAAAAGAACAACTCGCCGCAGCTGGCCCGGCAAAGCTTCGTCGACACCTTAGGGTGCGACCCGGACTGGCTGCAGGTAGCCGATCAGCATTCTGGACTCGACTGGCGCACCATCGCCTGAGTCCACCCCTAAGCAAGCGGAGCCCATCATGGAAAAACGCGAAGAACTCTATCGCGGCAAGGCCAAGTCGGTTTACACCACCGATGACGCCGACCGCCTCGTCCTGCTGTTCCGCAACGACACCTCGGCGTTCGACGGCAAGCGCATCGAACAGCTCGATCGAAAGGGCATGGTGAACAACAAGTTCAACGCCTTCATCATGCAGAAGCTCGAAGCCGCCGGCATTCCGACCCAGTTCGACGCCCTGCTGTCGGACAACGAAGTGCTGGTGAAGAAGCTCGCCATGATTCCGGTCGAATGCGTCGTGCGCAACTACGCCGCTGGAAGCCTGGTACGCCGCCTGGGCGTGGAAGAGGGGCTGCAACTCACCCCGCCGACCTTCGAACTGTTCCTGAAGAACGACGCCCTGGGCGACCCGTTCATCAACGAATCCCATGTCCAGGCCTTCGGCTGGGCGACCCTGGAGCAACTGGCCGAAATGAAGGCCTACTCCTTCAAGGTCAACGAAGTGTTGAACAAGCTGTTCGACGACGCCGGCCTGCTGCTCGTGGACTTCAAGCTCGAGTTCGGCCTGTTCCACGGCAAGATCGTCCTGGGCGACGAGTTCAGCCCGGATGGCTGCCGCCTGTGGGACAAGGAAACCCGCAAGAAGATGGACAAGGACCGCTTCCGTCAGGGTTTGGGTGACGTTATCGAGGCCTATGAAGAAGTCGCTCACCGTCTCGGCGTACCGCTCTGATCTGACGAGCGCACGCAAGCGCCTGATACCACGAAAAAAATCCTGAAACAGGGCTTCGCCTTCAGGCTTCAAGCTGGTATCATGCGCGCCGCACGGAGAGATGCCGGAGTGGCCGAACGGGACGGATTCGAAATCCGTTGAACCAGCAATGGTTCCTAGGGTTCAAATCCCTATCTCTCCGCCATTACATATGGCCAAAACCCCTGAAATGCCCTGGCGTTTCAGGGGCTTTGTCTTTTCTGGCTCCTGAAAACGCTGCCCAGCGCTTTACTACCCGCAATATCCATCCATCTTCTCCCGGTTCCCCTGCGTGGGATTCGCCTGGTACTGCTGTAGCCAGAATTGGCACGGCGCGCTGTTGAAGCGCTTTTCCTGCTCCGTTCTCTCGACCTGTTGATTCTGCTGATCCTGCGCAGCCTGCTGACGTTGCAGATACTGCTGGAACATTTCCTCTTTGCTACGCGGTGCTGGCGGAGCAATCGGCGCTGTCTGGGTTGGCGCAGCGAGGCGGGTGACGGCCGGCGGCAGTTCGGACCAGGCCAGCCAGGCGGTTGCGGCGACGGCGAGGCAGCCAAGCCAGATTCCGGCGGCAATGCTGAAGGTGAGTTTCCAGAAGCTGACTGTGAGTTGGGACATAAGCAGAGGCTGTGGTTGGCGATGTCCCACAGATACCTCATCCGCACCCTTGACGGAAGGAGGCAGGCCCGCGACGCCTCGCTGCGTCGCGGGCTGAGGGCTCATTTCGGAGCGGCAGCGGACTCGTAGGCTTCGAGGGCTCGCAGGGAGTAGATGTAGGCGGCGCCGGCGTTGAGGGATATGGCGGTGGCCAGGGTCTGGGCGATCTCGGCTTCGGTGGCGCCGGCCTTGCGCGCGGCTTCGGCATGGACGCCGATGCAGCCATCGCAGCGGGTGGTGATGGCCACTGCGATGGCGATCAGTTCGCGGGTCTTGGCATCCAGGGCGTCACCGTCAGCGGCAGCGGCTTCCAGGGCCTGGTAGGCGGCGATCATCTTCGGGTGTTTCTTGCCCAGCGCGCCGAAGGCTTTCTTCACGGCGGGAACGTACTCGGACCAGTTGAACAGCATGATGCTTCTCCTTGAGGCCAGGGATGGGGTGTGGCCTTGAAGCTTAGTCTGCGTCAGCCGGCGTGCCTCGTATTGTCTGTTCCGCTCAGTTTTTTTATCGATGCGCTCGTCTGTCGTTGTTCGGGCCGGCGCAGGGTTGATCAATAGGCCTCGAGGATTTCGTAGCGCTGGCGAGCGCTGCCGGTTCCGATTTCCACTTCGTCGCCGGGATGGCGGTGAAGCAGGGCGCTGCCCAGCGGGGCGCGCGTAGTGATGACCAGGATCTCGCGCCCTTCGAACTGCACCTTGAGGCCTGCGCCGTCCGGACCGAGGAAGACCCAGCGTTGCTGGTCCTGCTCGTTGACCAGTTGCACCAGGGCGCTGGTCTGGATGCCCTGTTCCTCGTCGAAATCGCGCAGTTGCAGATTCTCGAACAGCGACAGCGCCTGGCGGATTTCCTCCACGCGGCGTGATTGGCCGGCGGCGAGGTAGGCCGCTTCCAGGCCGAGCGTGTCGTATTTGTTTTCGGCGATGTTCTCCTCGTGGGTCGCGGTCTCGTGGGCCGTTTGGGCGGCACGCACGGCGACATCGAGGTCTTCGGCGAGGCGGGCGAGAATCAGTTGATAGGTGCGTTTCTTGTCCATGGCGGCAGGCTGGAAATAAAGGCGCCTATCCTAGGGCCTTTACCCGGCGCCTGCGACCCTTTCCCGCCCAGGCGCGGAGGGGCCACGCCAGGGCTGAGGGATCAGTAGCCGCTGAGGATGTTGACGATCACGCCGCTGGCGATGGCGACCAGGACGTAGTCGCCATTCACGTACAACCAGCGATGGTCACGCGGCGGCGCGTACAGGTGGCGAGAATGCCAATCCGTGACCCAGTAGCGATCGCCGCGATAGGCGGGCTCCACGATGACGCCGCGCCGCCAATCACGATGGGGGACTGGCATACCGGCTTGCGGGCGATAATCCGGGCTGCGGTAGGAATGGGCGTTGCCCGGGCCGGGACCTGCCGGGTCATATCGTCCGCCCTGCGGCACTTGTTGCGGCGGGTGTTGCGGTTGCGGCCCGCGATTGTCCTGCCGGCCGGGGGCATTGTCCGGACCGGGGCCGGGCTGGGCGAAACTGACCAGCGGGCTACCGAGCATCAGGGCGGCACAGAGCAGGGCGACGGACTTTCTCATGGGGATCTCCTGGCACAACCGGCTGAGCGGTGCGCATTTCACATTCTGGCCCGGATGATCCGGGCACTTCATGAGACCGCACCGCTGCATCAACCGGTGCCAAGACTAAGTAAATGTCTGGTAAAGAGTTTTTCCGGTTTGTCAGCGTCCGGATACACGGAGCTGCAGAGTTGGAAAAGAGGTCGTGAATACCTTCAGCTTTGTGCGGTTGCAGCATTTGATGGTATGTTTGTCGCAAACACACTTGATGGAGGTTCGTCATGAGCGCGCTGCTGAAGGAAAGCCCGGCGGCCGATGCCGTCCTGGCGAAAGCGGTGCTGACCGCCCGCGAGCACTTGTCGATGACCCAGCAGGAGCTGGCGGCCATCGTCGGGGTGGATCGCAGCGCGGTAAGTCGCTGGAAGCAGAACGGCCTGCGCGTGGATAGCAAGACCGGTGAGCTGGCGCTGCTGCTGGTGCGCATCTACCGCGCGCTATTCGCGTTGTTCGGCGGCAATCATGAAGACATGCGCCACTTCCTGCGCACTGAGAACCGTCACCTGGGCGGCGTGCCGCTGCAATTGATGGAGCAGATACAGGGATTGGTCTTGGTGGTCGAATACCTGGACGCTATCCGGGGCAAGGTCTGAATGTCCTTCGCAGCCGGCGCCCGTCTCTGGGCCAAGTATGAGGATTCGGTCGTCGCTCCCATTCGTGGGCGCCTGGTGCGTTTGGTGGAAAGCCAGGGCCAGGTAGCGACACTGCAGTTGGTAGACACCCTGGAAGAGCAGGCGCTGCTCGAGGAGTTGCTGGAAACCAGCAAGCCGCGCATGCCGCCGCCCGCCGAGCCGCTGCACTATCTATTGAAGACGCCGTTCCGCTATCCGCCGTTGCGTTGGGGCTCGCGATTTGGCCGCCGCCATGAACCCAGCCTGTTCTATGGGGCGCTCAAGCTGGAGACGGCCATGGCCGAATCGGCTTTCTACCGCTTCGTGTTGTGGGAAGGCATGGCGACACCGCCACCCAGCGGGAGAATCCTCTCCGAGCACGCTTCGTTCGAGGCGCGCTTCCAGGTGCAGAAAGGTGTACGCCTGCATCTGCCGCCCTTCCGCGAACACGCAGCACTGCTCGATCCCCAGGATTACAGTGTGACCCAGGGACTGGGCAGCGCCATGCGCGAGTCGGGTGTGGAAGCTTTTGAATACCGTTCCGCACGCTGCCCGCAGGGTGGCATCAATGTCGCGCTGTTCGCGCCCTCGGCCTTTACCGAGAAGCGGCCGCGTAATCTCACGCCCTGGTTGTGCGAGACGACATCGGAGTACGTGGCCTTCAAGCATGCACAGGTGCCGGACAGTCCGAGACTGTACCGGCGCGAGCACTATCTGGTGGATGGCAGGCTGCCGCATCCGGCCTGACCGTTCATCGTTTTGCCACTGTCGTGTCATGGTGAGCGGTGTATGTTTCGGGATGGCCAAGCAGGGAGCGCCAGACCATGGATATACGGATAGCTGTCCATCCCAGCGACGATCGTCGCTGGCGCGTGTACCTCAACCAATTCTTCTACGACTGCAACAGCCGCAGTTCAGCCGAGCGCATTTATGCGCGCGTCTGCGCCGCCGAGCGGCTGGCGATTCAGCTTCCCGAACCACCCCGCATCGTCCGGCCGCAACGTGTGCCGCGCCAGCAGGTTCAGATCGCATAAAATCGCCGGGTTTTGCGGTGGAAGACGGAGCTTCCGTCGCGCGCGTCGCCCATGTGGAATTCACTGTCCGCCTGAGAACACTTCCTATCCACTGCCCTGAAACGGGGCGGTCGGCTGCTGCGTGGCGCGCACTTGTGCACAATGCTGATGCGCTCTGTCAAGTCCCGGAAACATTGCATGTGGCCAGCCCGCGAATTTCCTTGCGTTTTTTAACTATTTGAAAAATAAAGGAAATTTCCGTTGGTGAAAAAATCACCAATCTGTCACACGGCCCCAGATCACTGGGGATAGGGCCGTTTTTCAGCAAGTTCTCCACTGAGTTATCCACAGCTTCTGTGGATTGTCCCGAGCGCTTGCTCCGGAGCCCTGTTCCAGGGCCTTTACAGCGGACGAGGCGGCTGGGGAAGGCGACTGTTAGACTGGCGCGATCCAATGCCACACCCCCCTGGAGTCCCGCATGCCACTCGATCTGTCCGCCCTGTTGCTCGGTGCGCTTGCCGGTTTGCTGCCCATGGCGGCGCTCGCCTGGCGGCTGCAGGCGCGGCGGGTAGAGGTAGAGCAGGAGGCGACTTTACTGCGCGAGCGCCTGGCAACGGCGCAGTTGGCCCAGGACGGATTATCCGCCCAGGCTGAGGCGGACCGTGAAGCCTTCCAGCGGCTGAGCGGGCGGCATGGCGAGCTGTCCGCCGAAGCGGCGGCGCTGCGGCGCGAAGTCGAGCTGAGCAGGGAGGAGCGTGCGCGGCTGGGCAATGCCGAACAGGATTGGCAGGCCGAGCGGGCCGACAAGGAGGCAGAGCTGCGCCGGCTCTCCGCCGAGCACGCGGCGCTGTCCGCCGAACTGCGCGAGCAGCAGGAAAATCACCAGCAGCGCCTGGGCGATCTGCAGGCCGCGAAGGATGATCTGCGCGCGCAGTTCGCCGAGCTGGCCGGGAAGATCTTCGACGAGCGCGAGCAACGTTTTGCCGAGTCCAGCCAACAGCGTCTCGGGCAGTTGCTCGACCCGCTGAAGGAGCGCATCCAGTCCTTCGAGAAACGCGTGGAGGAGAGTTACCAGGCCGAGGCCCGCGAGCGTTTCTCGCTGACCAGGGAGCTGGAGCGTCTGCAGCAGCTGAACCTGCGCCTGGGCGAGGAAGCCACCAACCTGACCCGTGCACTGAAAGGTCAGAAGACCCAGGGCAACTGGGGTGAGCTCGTGCTGGAGCGAGTGCTCGAGCACGCCGGCCTGGAGAAGGGCCGCGAGTATGAGACTCAGGTCAGCCTGCGCGCGCCGGATGGCGAGCGCTTCCAGCCCGACGTGCTGATCCGTCTGCCCGGTGACAAGCAGGTGGTGGTGGATGCCAAGGTCAGCCTGACCGCCTACCAGCAATTCATCGCGGCTGAGGACGAGGTGATCCGCCAGCAGGCGCTCAGGGCGCACGTGCTGTCGTTGCGCAACCATGTGAAGGGGCTTTCGGGGAAGGATTACCGCCGCCTCGAAGGCCTGCACAGCCTCGACTTCGTGCTGCTGTTCATGCCGATCGAGGCGGCCTTCTCGGCGGCGCTGCAGGCCGAGCCGAACCTGTTCCAGGAGGCCTTCGAGCGCAACATCGTGATCGTCAGTCCGACGACCTTGCTGGCCACGCTGCGGGTGATCGACAGCCTGTGGCGCCAGGAGCGGCAGAACCAGAACGCCCGCGAGATCGCCGAGCGCGCCGGGGCGCTGTACGACAAGTTCGTGCTCTTCGTGCAGGACCTGGACGAGATGGGCACCCGCCTGCAGCAACTGGACAAGACTTACGCGGCGGCGCGCAACAAGCTCTGCGAAGGACGCGGCAACCTGATCAGCCGTGCCGAACAGGTAAAGCTGCTCGGCGCGCGGGCGAGCAAGAATCTGCCGACGGACTGGCTGGAGCGGGCGTTGAGCGACGATTCGCCGGTGGTGGAAGAGGGCGAGTAGGCCCGGCTTGCAAATGGACCTGTAGGAGAGCCCGGCGTTGTTTCCCCGGCGGGCCGTATGCGCTCCGTCAGAACAGTGAGTAGGGCTTGCCGGCCGTCCCGTCGGCGAAGCGCCGCAGCCTGAAGGCATGCAGATCCATGCCCGGTTCGCCCTGGTGAATCCACTGGCTCATCAGCTGCCCGACGATGGGCCCCATGGCGAAGCCGTGGCCGCAGAACCCGGTGGCGATCAGCAGGCCGGGGACTTCCGGCGGAGCATCGAGCACCGGGATGCCGTCGGGCAGCACGTCGATCAGCCCGGCCCAGCTTTCCACCACCTTCACATCGCGTAGCGCCGGGAACGCCCTGGCGAGGTTGACCTGCGCCTGGAACACGCGCGAGGTGTTTGCCTTTACCTGCGGATCACGTTCGCCCAGTACCGGACCGTTCAAGCTGCGTTCAGAACCGGGCAGGCGCTGGCGCAGGTCGTGGAACAGCGCGCCGTTGAGCTTGAAGGAGAAGCCCGCGCGGTGCTCCGGAAGATACGGCAGGTAATGTTTGGCGCCGCGCAGGTAGTCGAGGTTGAGGTCGATATCGGCCTGGGTCTCGTCGGCGAGATTGATGCTGCCATCGGCCCGCTGGCGAAAGCCGATGCCGTGGCCGATGAAGCTCTGCGCGCCGACGTCGGGGCCGGGGCTGGTGCGCGAGACGGTGCAGCGCACGGCCTGTTGCGGCAGTTCCAGCCCGAGGCTCTGCACCAGACGCCAGCTGCTCGCGCCGGCGCAGACCAGTAATCGCCGGGTCTTTACATAACCACGCTCGGTCTGTACGCCGCAGATGGCGCCGGCGGCGCGGTCGATGCCGGTGACGCCGCAGCCTTCGACGAACACGGCGCCTCGCTCAATGGCACGCAGCGCATAGCCGGGTGCCACGCGGCGCGGTTCCGCCTGGCCGTCGTTGGCAGTGTAGAGGGCGCCGAGTGCGGGATCGCTCAGCGCCGGCATCAGCTTTGCGACTTCCGCGCGCCCCAGCAGCCGGGTGCCGAGGCCGAAGTTGGCGGCGACCTTCAGCCAGTCCTCGTACCTGCGCTGCTGTTCCGGCGATTCGGCCAGGTACAGGCAGCCGCCCTGGCGCCATTCCAGCGGCAGTTGCAGCTCTGCTTCCAGGCGCTCCCAGAGCGGAATGGCGACCATCATCAGCGGCACTTCCGCCGGGTCGCGCGCCTGCTGGCGGACGAAGCCCCAGGCGCGGGTGGATTGCTGGCTGGCGACGCCGGCCTTGTCCAGCACCAGCACGCTCAGGCCGAGGCCGGCGAGCGCCCAGGCAGTGGCGCAACCCATGATGCCGCTGCCGGCGATGACCACATCCACCTGCTCCGGCAGGCGCTCCATGCGGGAGGCAAGGGCGGGGTGGAGGGGGTAGGTTCCCATCGGCATACGTCGGCATCCCTGTAACGAACGGAGAAGACCGCAGTATGCGTTCGGCGTGCGCCGCGCATCCACTGCGCGGGCACGCCGACTGGCGTTACGAGGCGCGTGCGGCCCGGCTGGCGGCCGGCGAGCGGGCCAGGTAGTCCAGCGCTTCCTGGGTGTTGGCCTCGTGGTCCGGGTGGTACCAGGGCTTGAAGTAGCGCAGGAAGCTGGTGGCCAGCGAGCTGATCTTCGGCAGCACGCCGGACTTCGAGCCATCACGCCAGATGGCGGCGAAGGAGCGTGGCCTGGCGATGGTCGGGTCCTGGCGCGACAGGGTGCGGGTGCCGAAGGCGAACAGGTAGATGATCAGCGGCCAGACCACGAACATCCACAACTGCCGGCTGACGAAGGTGCCGCCCAGGTGCACGTGCAGGTCGTGGGCGACGTTGCGGTGCTCCACTTCCTCGGCGCCGTGCCAGCGGAACAGGTCGAGCAGCACCGGGTCGGCCTTGGCGCGGTCCAGCGCGTCGGCTTCGAGAATCCATTTGCCGAGAATGCAGGTGAAGTGCTCCACCGCCGCGACGATGGCGCAGCGCTGGCCGATCCACCAGCGCTTGAGCCAGGGCGTGCGGTTGAACAGTTCGATGCCCAGCGGCGTGTCGCTGAGCAGTTGTTCGAACAGGTAGTCCATGACCTTCAGGTAGCGTGTGGAGTCGATGCCGTGGTGGCTCAGGTAGCGCTCCAGCGCGCCGGAGTGCGCACGGGCGTGCATCGCCTCCTGGCGAATGAAGCCCTGCACGTCCTCGCGCAGGCGGCCTTCCTTCACGAAGGGCAATGCCTTGTTGTACAGCCGGCAGAACCACAACTCGCCCGCCGGCAGCATCATGTGGATGACGTTGATCGCGTGGGACGCCTCGGGCTCGCCGGGAATCCAGTGCAGCGGCGAGTCGCTGTAGTCGAACTGCACCTTGCGTTGTACGAGCTTGTGATGATGGTCGTTCATGGCAGTTCTCAGGCAGTCAGGTTAAGGCGGGCGAACAGGCGCGACAGCCAGGGCATGAAGCGCCATTGCAGGGCGCCCAGATGCACTTCGCTGCCGACCTTCACCACCGCCTGGTTGCGTTCCACCGCGCGGGTGATGCGCTCGCCGACGATGTCCGGGCTGAGCCGGCGCCGACGGTAGAAGCGCTGCACCCTGGCGCGGTGTTTCGCCTGTTGTTCGTCATTCATGCCGGCGAAGCGCGTGGCCTGGACGATGCCGGTGTCGACGAAGCCCGGGCACGCCGCGCTGACGCCGATGCCGTGGCCCGCCAGCTCGGCGCGCAGGCATTCGCTGAGCATCAACACTGCCGCCTTGCTGGTGGCGTAGGCCGGGTAGTTGCGCGAGGGCGCGAAGGCCACGCCGGAGGCGACGTTGACCAGATGCCCCGGCTTGCCGGCCCCGACCATCTGCTGGCCGAACAGCCGGCAGCCGTCGATCACGCTCCACAGGTTGATGCGCAGCAGGCGCTCCCATTCCTGCGGGGTGGTCTTGAGCATCGGCCCGGCCATGCCGATGCCGGCGTTGCTCACCACTACGTCGGGCACACCGAGGCTGCTCTTCACCCACTGGGCGAAACGCTCCATGGCGGCACTGTCACCCACGTCCACGCAATAGCTGTGGGCGCTGGCGCCCATCGCGCGGGCCAGTTCGGCGCTGCGCTCGGCGGCGGCCGGGTCAATGTCCGCGGCCAGCACGCTGGCGCCGCGTTCGGCGAAGCTGAGCAGGGTCGAGCGTCCGATACCGCCGCCCGCACCGGTCACCACCACCAGCTTGCCGGCGAAGGGCCCGGAGCCCGGTTTCAGTGCGGCGCGCTGCAGTTCCGGCGTGGCTTCGCCGCCCTCGATGTGGCTGACGAACTCGTCGATCCAGTTCCCCAGTTGAGCGGGCTCGGCAAGCAGCTGCCAGTGCCCGGCGGTGACGTCCCGGCGCCACAGGCGCGGCGCCCACAGCGAGAGTTGCTGGAACAATTGTTGGCCGACGTAGCGGTCGCGGGTCGGCACGATGAGTTGAACCGGCACCTCGGTGTGCCGCTTCCGCGGCTTGAAGATCGAGGTGATGAAGTTGGCCCGGTAGAGCTTCACCCCGTGCTCGCCATCGGCGGCCTGGTGTGGGTTGCGCACCGGGTTGCGGATGCCTTCGACCTTGCGCAGGTACTGCGGCCAGGCCTTCGCCGCGCCGAACCGCCAGGACAGCGACGGCAGCAGCGGCAGGTGGAAGTAGTAGATGTACCAGGAGTGCAGCAGTTGGCTGGCCATCTGCAGCAGCGCGCGCGGCGTCTTGCGGCGCAGGCGATCGCGCATCCAGAAGCCGACATGGTCCAGGCAGGGGCCGGAGACACTGGTATAGGAAGCGATGCGTGCGCGCAGCTGCGGATCGGTGACGCTCTCCCAGGTCTGGATCGAGCCCCAGTCGTGGGCCACCAGGTGCACCGCGCGCTGCGGGCTGACGGCATCGAGCACCGCCTTGAGGTCCTGGCTGAGCAGTTCCAGGCGGTAGTCGCGGGTCTTGCGCGGTTTGTCCGACTCGCCGGCGCCGCGCACGTCATAGGCCACCAGTTGGTAGCGGCCGGATAGGTGGCGGATCAAGGGCAGCCAGGTTTCGTGGTTGTCCGGGTAGCCGTGGACGAACAGCACCATCGGCAGGTGCGGTTCCCCCCAGCGCCAGACCGCCAGCCGCACGTTGCCGGACTGTACGTCCAGCCGTTCCGGCGCCGGCAGGGCTTTCTCCAGCATGGCGTTCATGCCACCTCCCGCCGCGCCGGGGCGCTGATCAGGCCGCGCTGGGTCCAGCGGCGCACGTGGGGCAGGTCGTCGTCCAGCCAGTAGGCATCGTCGTCGGTGACGACCAGCAGCTCCTCGAACTTGGCACCCACGCCGCGCAGGCCCAGGTGCGGTTCCACTGCCCAGAGGCCCGGCGTGGGGGCGTGCTGCGAGCGGTCGTTGCTCGACCACAGCGGCGACCAGCCTTCGCGGCGGCCTGTGACCAGGGCGTTCTTCATCAGGGTGGCGATGTTGCGCACGCCGAAACGCGCCACCGAGGGGCCGCTGTTGCGCGCGTCGAGCTTTTCCACGCGGTGGGCCAGCACTTCGAAGGGGTAGGCCTTGTGCCGGGGCAGGGTGCCCTGGCGTTGGCAGAGGCGGTCCACCGACTGGCTGACTTCGGCCAGCGGCAGGCGCTGGCGGACCTGCTGGACGATCAGGTTGCGGTGCGCCAGCAGGTCGTCCATCAGGCGCTCCACCAGCAGGTTGTGGCCCAGTGCGCCGGAGTAGCCGACGTCGGCGGTGTAGGCGCCCAGGGTCGGCGCGCAGTCGAGGATGAAGGGCATGCCTTCCTCCAGGCGCTGCTTGCCGGGGTAGAAGGCCAGGTTGAAGCCGCCCAGGTGGCGCAGGCCGTCGAACCCCTTGAACGAGGTGCGCGGGCCGAACCAGGCGAAGGGCTGGTGGAACCAGTCGCGCACGCCGTGATCGAGCAGCCAGGCTTTCATCAGGGCGGCGGTCTCGCGCTCGCTGATGCCCGGGCGCAGTTCGCCGGCAATGGTTTCGCAGCAGCGGTAGGCCAGTTGCTGAATCTCGCGGAAGTGCCGCAGGTCTTCGGGGGTGGGCACCCAGGCGCCTTGGGACATGACTTTCTCCAGGCTGGTTGTTGTTATCGTTACATCGGTCGATGTCATGATCGATGCTGACCCATCGCTCACCGTTGCGCCATGCGTGCGCGGCGGGCCTGGAGTGTTACCGCCGCGGCGAGCCACTGGCGGCGCGGGTTCCGAGTGAGCGGGGGAAATCGGCTGTGTGCAGTTCCCGTCTTTGGTTGGGCTGGGGAGATGAGAAAAGGATCACCGAAGGATTAATCCTTCCGATTGTTCCGGGGGCATGTCGCTGGCTATCATCCGGCCATGAGCACACCCCTGAACCTCCTGCAGCGCCTGCTGCAGCGCCCGGACGAAGCGCCTTCCGAACTGGAAGAGGAGCG
Source organism: Pseudomonas sp. DP-17 (assembly GCF_022380625.1). Lineage (NCBI taxonomy): Bacteria > Pseudomonadati > Pseudomonadota > Gammaproteobacteria > Pseudomonadales > Pseudomonadaceae > Pseudomonas > Pseudomonas sp. DP-17. The sequence continues at coordinate 615,363 of NZ_JAKSXG010000001.1, read as the reverse complement.
TGAGTATTCCGTGGATGAGCTGGCCCGCGAGGGCGGCACCACGGTGCGCAACCTGCGCGCGTACCAGGACCGCGGCCTGCTGCCGCCGCCCGAGCGCCGGGGCCGCGCGGGGGTGTACTTCGCCGGCCACCTGCGCCGCCTGCGGCTGATCAACCGCCTGCTGGAACGCGGCTACAACATCGCCAACATCAAGGAGCTGCTGGAAAGCTGGGAGCGCGGCCACGACCTGGACCACGTACTCGGCCTCGACGAAGCCATAGTCGGCCCGTGGAACCTGGAGTCCCCCGGCAGCATCGAGTTCGGCGACCTGCAGGCGCTGTTCGGAGACGAGTTGAATGATGCGGTGATCGACCAGGCGCTGGCGCAGGGCCTGCTGGCCTTCGACGGCGAGCGCATCAGCATTCCCAGCCCGCGCCTGTTCAATGCCGGTGTCGAGCTCTATCGCGCGGGCATTCCGCTGGCGGCGCTGCTGGATCATCTGGCGGTGCTGCGCACCGACACCGAACACCTGGCCGCCGGCATCGTGCGCCTGGTGGTGACCCACCTGGTGGACAAGCCCGGCGCCGACCTGCTGCCCGGTGCGGCCGATCTGGAGCGCCTGGCCGAGGTCTTCCAGCGCCTGCGGCCGGTGGCCGAACAGGTGGTGCTGGTGGAGCTGGCGCGCGGCTTGAAGCGCTCGGCCAACGAGATGCTTGGCGAGCGTGTCGGGGAAATCCTCCGCCGATTGGAAACGCCGGAGTAACGGCTCAGGTCCTGCCGGCCACCTCGGCCAGTTTGCCGCGCAGCCAGCGCCGCGCCGGGTCGTCCTCGCTGGCCTCCGACCAGATCTGCACGAAGTCGAAAGGCGCGAGTTTCAGCGGTGGTGCGAAGCTGGCCAGGCCGTGGCTGTCGAGATCATCGGGAAGCATCCGCGCGGCAATCGTCAGGACCATGTCAGTGCCCGCCAACAGGCTCGGCGCCACGCTGAAGTGTGGCACGGTGGCGGCCACCCTGCGGCGGCGGCCGAGCTTTTCCAGGTGGCTGTCGATTTCTTCCGCGGGGCTCTGCTGCAGCGCGACGCGCAAGTGCGGGGCGGCAAGGTAGGCGTCCAGGTCCAGGCGCGTTCTGTTGCCCAGGGTCTCCGTCGAACACAGGCAGACGAAGCGTTCCTCGAACAACTGCTGCACTCGCAGTCCTTCGGGCAGCATCGGGAAGACCCCGAGTGCGCCATCCAGTTCGCCGCTCGCCACCTGCTCGGCCATGCCCACCCGCGAGGCCTGGCATACGTCGAGGTGAATACCGGGTGCTTCGCGGCGCAGGAGCGGCAGCAGCGCGGGCAGCACCACCCAGGTGCCGTAGTCGGACATGCCCAACCTTAGTTCCAGCTCGGCGCTGGCCGGATCGAAGTCATCGCCCAGCACCAGCCGGCGCACGCCGCCGAGGATTTCCCGCAGCGGCCCGGCCAGTTCGAAGGCGCGGCGGGTCAGCTGCATCTGGTTGCCGGTGCGCACCAGCAGCGGGTCGTCGAGCAGGTCGCGCAGGCGGTTGAGCGCATGGCTCACCGCCGGCTGAGTCATCGCCAGGCGCTCGGCGGCGCGGGAGACGTGGCGTTCTTCCAGCAGCGCATCGAGGATCACCAGCAGGTTGAGGTCGATCCGGCGCAGGTCATGAATCGAGTGCATTCAGGTTGTACCGTTCATTCATTTCCATGCGCTGGATGGATAGCAGAAGCTGAACCTTATCGACAAGCCATGGAGACCACTCGATGTCGAAACTGCTTCTGCTGCTGCCTGCCATCGGTGTGGGCGCGCTGGTTGCCTTGCAGGCGGGCAGCAACTCGTTGCTGGGGCGCCAATTGGGTCATCCGCTGAGTGCCAGCCTGACCTCGCTGGGTGTCAGCCTGGCGGCGGTGATCGTTGCGCTGCTGGCGTTCCGCGTACCGCTCCCGGCCGCCGCGGGAATAGCCACCACGCCCTGGTGGGGCTGGCTGGGCGGGCTGTTCGGCGCGGCTTACCTGACTGTCGCGGTAATGCTGGCGCCGCAGCTGGGTGCGGCGACCTTTCTGGCCTGCGTGGTGGCGGGGCAGATGCTGATGTCGGCGTTGTGCGACCAGTTCGGCTGGGCGGGTTTCAGTGTGCGGCGGCTGTCGCCGGAAGGGTTCGTGGCGATCGGGCTGATCATTGCCGGGGTGGTGTTGTTGCAGTGGCGGGGGAGGGTGGTTTGAGTCGAGTACGGAGCGGCCGGGAGTACCCTCTCCCGAAGGGAGAGGGGACTGGTCTGCAGCGCGATGAAAGATCGGCGCCCGCTGGATGGCACATAACCAAGAACGGCACAGATAACTCCCTCTCCCTTCAGAGAGAGGGCGGGGGAGAGGGTACTAAGCCAGCACTGAGGACCATCAACGCAAACTCAGATGCCGACTCAACAACGCCCGCAGCGCCGCCGGCTTCACCGGCTTGGGCAGGAAGTCCAGTCCCGCTGCATGGATCTGCGCCACCAGTTCGGGGCGGGCATCCGCGCTGATCACCACACCTGGCACCGGTTCGCCCAGACGGGTACGCAGCCAGGCCATGAGGTCGGTGCCCAGTTCGCCGTCGTCCAGGTGATAGTCGATCAGCGCCAGTTGCGGGCGCGCGTCCTCTTCCAGCAGTGCTTGGCATTCCTCGCGGCTGCGCGCGGTAAGCACGCGGCAGCCCCAGCGAGTGAGCAGGCTGTTCATGCCGGTGAGGATACTATCCTCGTTATCGACGCACAGCACCTGCGCGCCGTTGAGCTGCTCCGGGGTTTCCACCTTGTGCCCGTTGATTGCCGCCGGTGCCGGCTGGCGAGCCAGCGGCACGCTGACGCTGAACACGCTGCCCTTGCCCGGCCAGGAGCGCACCTCCAGGCGGTGGCCGAGCACCTTGCAGAGCCGGTCGGCAATGGCCAGGCCCAGGCCCAGGCCTTTCTCGGCGCGGGTCTGGTGGCTGTCCAGGCGTTTGAATTCCTCGAAGATCACCTGCAGCTTGTCCGGTGGGATGCCCGGGCCGTGGTCCCAGACTTCCAGGCGCAGGTGCCCGGCCTCGCGGCGTACACCGAGCAGCACGTGGCCCTTGGCGTAGCGGAAGGCGTTGGTGAGGAAGTTCTGCAGCACGCGGCGCAGCAGCTTGATATCGCTTTCCACGCGCAACTTGCTGCCGCGCACATGGAAATCGATGCCGTGCTCCTGGGCCAGCACGCGGAATTCAACGCCCAGGGTGTCGTACAGGTTGCTCAGCGGGAAGGCCGCGACGTCGGCGCTGACGCGGCCTCCCTCGAGACGCGAGATGTCCAGCAGGTCGGTGATCAGGTCTTCCGCCGAGCGCAGGGATGAGTCCAGGTGGCGTACCAGTTCGGTGGCCTCCTCGGGCAGTTTTTCCTGGTGGGCGAGGGCGGCGGAGAACAGTCGCGCGGCGTTCAGCGGCTGCATCAGGTCGTGGCTGACTGCGGCGAGGAAGCGCGACTTGGACTGGTTCGCCGCCTCGGCCGTGCCCTTGGCCTCGGTGAGCGCCTGGTTGAGCTGCGACAGTTCGAAGGTGCGTTCCTGCACGCGCTGCTCCAGGCTTTCGTTGGCGTCCTTCAGGCCCTGCTCGGCGTCGCGGTAGTTGGTGATGTCGGTGAAGCTCATGACGAAGCCGCCGCCGGGCATCGGGTTGCCGATCAGCTCGATCACCCGGCCGTTGGGGAACAGCCGCTCGGAAGTGTGCGGCGTACCCTGGCGCATCCAGTACAGGCGCTTGGCCACGTGAAGGTCCGGGTCGCCCGGCCCACAGAGGCCGCGTTCGGCGTTGTAGCGGATGATGTCGGCGATGGGCCGGCCGACATAGATGAGGCCGTCGGGGTATTCGAACAGCTCGATGTAGCGATGGTTCCAGGCCACCAGGCGCAACGACTGGTCGACCACGCTGATCCCCTGGGTGATGTTCTCGATGGCGCCCTGCAGCAGGGCGCGGTTGAACTGCAGTACCTCGGAGGCTTCGTCGGCGATCTTCACCACATCCTCCACCTGCATCTCGCGGCCTTCGATGGCGGCCTTCACCACGGCGCGCGCGGAAGAAGCGCCGAGCACGCCGGCGAGCAGGCGTTCGGTGTGGGCGATCCACTCGTCGTTGGCATTCTGGCTGGGGGTGAAGCCCTTGCCCTGGCGGTAGGCGAATCGGATGAAGCTCTGTCGCGCGCGCTCCTCGCCGACGAAGCGGGCGGCGAGCATCAGCAGGTCTTCCAACTGTACCGCGAGCATCGAGCGCGAGCTGAGCTTCTGGGAGATTTCCTGGCCGATGAAGCGGCTGGCCTGCCAGTGCTCGGACACGCGGGTACGGGAGAACACCGAGACCAGCCCGAACAGTGCGAAGTTGCCGATCAACGAGAGCAGCACGCCGAGCGTCAGCGGCTCGATGGACAGGCCGAACGGCCGGCCGGCGAGCCAAGCCAGGCCGGGGAAGGCGTGCAGCGGCCAGCCCAGGCCCTTGGCGACCACCGGCAGGACCAACGTGTAGGCCCACAGCAGCGAGCCTGCAGCCAGGCCGGCGAACACGCCCCGGCGGTTGGCCTGCTTCCAGTACAGCGCGCCGATCATCGCCGGGCCCAACTGGGCGATGGCGGCAAAGGCGATCTGGCCGATGGTGGCGAGGCTCGCGGTGGAGCCCAGCAGGCGGTAGCTGACATAGGCCAGCAGGAGGATCAGCGCGATGCTCACCCGGCGCACGGTCAGCAGCCAGTGGCGGAACACCTCGAAGGGCTGCTCGGCCTCGCCCTTGCGGCGCAGCAGCCAGGGCAGCAGCATGTCGTTGGAGACCATGGTGGACAGCGCCACGCTGGCGACGATCACCATGCCTGTGGCCGCCGAAGCGCCGCCGATGAAGGCCAGCAGCGCCAGCGCCGGGTGTGCCTCGGCCAGGGGCAGGCTGATCACGAAGGAGTCCGGCATCACGCCGGCGGGCAGGTGCATCTGCCCGGCGAGGGCGATGGGCACCACGAACAGCGCGGCCAGCACCAGGTAGATCGGGAATACCCAGCGCGCGAGGTTGAGGTCGCGCGGCTCGATGTTCTCCACTACCAGCACGTGAAACTGGCGCGGCAGGCACATGATGGCGGTCATCGCCACGCCGGTCTGCAGCAGCATGGCCGGCCAGTGCACGGTCTCCTTCCAGTACTCGTTGAGCTGCGGGGCGACGCGGGCCTTGTCGACCAGGTCGCCGAATCCGTCATAGAGGCCGTAGGTGACGAAGATGCCGACGGCGAGAAAGGCGGTGAGCTTGACCAGCGACTCGAAGGCAATCGCCAGCACCATGCCCCGGTGGTGCTCGGTGACGTCCAGGTTGCGGGTGCCGAAGACGATGGTGAACAGGGCGAGGACCAGTGACACGATCAGCGCCGTGTCCTGGGCGCGGATGCCGGTGGAGTCGGGGCCGGCGCCGATCAGCAGGTTGACGCCGAGGACGATGCCCTTGAGCTGCAGGGCGATGTAGGGCAGCACGCAGACCACGCAGATCAGCGCCACCACGACCGCCAGCGCCTGGGACTTGCCGTAGCGTGCGGCGATGAAGTCGGCGATGGAGGTGATGTTCTCCTGCTTGCTGATCATGATCATCTTCTGCAGCACCCAGGGTGCGAAGAGCATCAGCAGCACGGGGCCGACATAGATCGGCAGGAACGACCACAACTGGTCGGCGGCCTGGCCGACGGCGCCGAAGAAGGTCCAGCTGGTGCAGTAGACCGCCAGGGACAGGCTGTAGACCCAGGCGCGGACACGCGGCGAAAGAGGGGCGCGACGGCGGTCGCCATAGAACGCGATGGCGAACAGGACCGCCATGTAGAGCAGGGCGACCGTTGCGATCAACCCACTGGACAACGACATGCTGACTCCGGAAGTGAACGGGCTCCCCCGCAGGAGCACTCGCAGCAGTTTCGCACCAAAGTCCGGAACTGTCAGACGCCTGCTACCAATGTCTCAGTGGCGCTGTGTCACGCCTCACACTTGAGAGTGGAACGCCGGGCTGGTAGCTTGCCGGCCTTTTCGCGGTCCGTCTGTCGAGCGCCTGCCGGCGCGCGGCACTTCAGCGGGCCGCTACGCTCTGATGTGAGCGATGATTCCGCGTCGTGTTTCGAGGAGGGCGCCATGTTCAGACCGTTACCCATCACCTTGCAGCGCGGGGCCCTGCGCCTGGAGCCCATGGTGGAGGCCGACGTGCCGGACCTGGTGACGCTGGCGGAGCAGAATCGCGACGTCCTGCAGTTCATGAGTGCGCCGGGGCGCCCGGACTGGTACCGCCAGGGCCTGGCAGAGCAGCGGGAGGGCCGCGCCCTCCCGCTGGTGGTGCGCCTGGGCAACCAGATCGTCGGCACCACGCGCTTCATGGATTTCCTCCCGGCGCTGCCGGCCTGCGAGATCGGCGCCACCTGGCTGGACCAGAGCCAGCATGGCAGCGGCCTCAACGCCACCATGAAGTACCTGATGCTGCGCCACGCCTTCGACAGCTGGAAGATGGTCCGCGTGCAGTTCAAGACTGCTGCCAGCAACGAACGCTCCCAGCGGGCCATTCAGAAGCTTGGCGCGGTGCGCGAAGGCGTGCTGCGCAACCATCGGCGCCTGGCCGGCGGGCGTCTCGACGACACCATCCTCTACAGCATCACAGACCAGGAATGGCCGCAGGTGAAGGCCGCACTGGAAGCCGGTTTCAACGGCTGAAGGGGCGGTGTAAGGTGATCGACCCGCGCGCTCTGCAGAGCGGCGGTGCGACATCGAGGCAGGACCATGACAGAACATCACGCGAGCGGCGAACGCACCCGCTTCTGGCGCGCCCAGGAGCTGGGCGGCGTGGAGTTGCTGCACGCGCGCTACATCGAGCAGGTGTTCTCGCCGCATGTCCATGAAGGTTTCGCCTTCGTTATGATCGAGCAGGGCGCGCAGCGCTTCCACCATCGCGGCGCCGAGCACTTCGCCCCGGCCGGCAGCGTGGTGCTGATCAACCCTGACGAGGTTCATACCGGTTCCAAGGCCGACGAGGACGGTTGGCGCTATCGCGGCTTCTACCCGGAGCTGGCGCAGGTTTCCGGCGTGCTGGAGGAGCTGGAACTCGGCGCAGGCGGTACGCCGTCCTTCGACGCCAGCGTAGTGTTCGATCCGGAGTTGGTGCAGGCGCTGTTCGACGCCCACCGCCTGGTGGATTCCGATGCCACGGTGCTGCAGCGCCAGACCTGCTGGCGCGAGGCGATCCTGCTGCTGTTCCAGCGCCATGCGCGGATTCCCGAAGCACCGCCGGCGGGCAATGAGCCCGTGGCCGTGGCGCGCGCCCGTGAACTGCTGGGTTCGCGCTTGATGGAGCCGCCGTCGCTGGAGGAACTGGCCGCCGCCGTCGGGCTGTCGCCTTTCCACTTCGCCCGGGTGTTCCGCAAGGCCACCGGCCTGCCGCCCCACGCCTGGCTCAAGCAGCGTCGCCTGGAGCAGGCGAGGGCGCTGCTCAAGCAGGGCTGCATGCCGGTGAACGTGGCCATGCAACTGGGCTTCGCCGACCAGAGCCACCTCAGCCGGCAGTTCAAGCAGGCCTATGGCGTCGGTCCCGGCGAGTATCGCCAGGCCTGCGCACGCTCGTTCCGTTCGCCCTGATTTTTTTCCCACGTCTCCGGGAAACCCCATCACACAAGGGCTGCTGGCCTATCGCCGTGCCTGATGAACAGCCGTTCGAGATACCGAAAAGAGAATCCAAGTCAACCGGAATATTTTTTCATTTGCGATACATTTGCATTTACAAAATTTACAATCAGTTCTAATTTCCCGCCCCTTCACGAAGTACCCGGGGAGGGGGAAGCATGTCGCACGTTCGTTCATGGTCGCGCCTGGCGATCGCCGTAGCCCTGGCCGCGCCGCTGCTGCCGGCACAGGCCGAGGAAGAGACCAAGGAGCTGGAGACTGTCACCGTCGTCGGTGACTGGCTCGGCGAGGCCGACCAACAGGTGGTGCAGAACCACCCCGGCGCGCGCACCGTGGTGCGGCGCGAACAGATGATCGAAGAGGGCGCGCAGAACGTGCGCGACGTGCTGCGGGGCATTCCCGGCGTGCAGGTGCAGGACAACAACGGCACCGGCGGCAGCGATGTTTCCCTCAACGTCGGTGTGCGCGGCCTGACCTCGCGCCTGTCGCCGCGCTCCACCGTGCTCATCGACGGCGTCCCGGCCGCCGTGGCGCCCTATGGCCAGCCGCAGCTGTCGATGTTCCCGCTGTCGGTCGGCAACCTCGACAGCGTCGACGTCGTGCGTGGCGCCGGCTCCGTGCGCTATGGCCCGCAGAACGTCGGCGGGGTGATCAACTTCGTCACCCGCGCGATTCCCAAGGAATTCTCCGGCGATGTCGGCAGCACCGTGGAGACCGCTTCCCACGGTGGGTGGAAGAAGCTCTACAACGCCTTCCTCGGCGGTACCGCCGACAACGGCATGGGCGCTGCGCTGCTGTACTCGGGCGTGAAAGGCGCGGGCTACCGCGACGGCAACGACGCCACCGACATCGATGACGTGATGTTCAAGACCCACTGGGCGCCCACCGACGTCGACGAGTTCTCCGCCAACTTCCATTACTACGACGGCAGCGCCGACATGCCCGGCGGCCTGACCCAGGCGCAGTTCGACAAGGACCCGTACCAGTCGGTGCGCGACTACGACAACTTCACTGGCCGGCGCAAGGACGTCTCGCTCAAGTACAAGCGGCAGATCGACGACCTCACCCAGGTCGAAGTGCTGACCTACTACAGCGACAGCTTCCGTGGCAGCACCATCGCCAACCGCGATCTCAAGACCCTGGCGTCCTACCCGCGTGACTACCACACCTTTGGTATCGAGCCGCGCGTGTCGAAGATCTTCATGGTCGGCCCGACCACCCAGGAAGCCAGCATCGGCTACCGCTACCTGAAGGAAGCGATGCACGAGCGCGCCAGCCAGGTCGGACTCGTGAACAACATCCCGACGCCGATTCCCGGGGCCGATGGTCATGTCTATCAGGATCGCACCGGCGGCACCGAAGCGAATTCCATCTACCTCGACGACAAGATCGACGTGGGCAACTGGACCGTCACCCCGGGCATCCGCTTCGAGCGCATCTCCACCGACTGGCACGAGCGCCCGGTTATCGACAACAAGGGCAAGCCGGTCCAGGAGAAGAACCGCAGCAAGGACTATAACGAGCCGCTGCCGGCACTGGCGGTGATGTATCACCTGTCCAACGAGTGGAAGCTGTTCGCCAACTACGAGACCTCCTTCGGCAGCCTGCAGTACTTCCAGCTCGGCCAGGGCGGCAGCGGCAACGACACCGCCAGTGGCCTGCAGCCGGAGAAGGCGAAGACCTACGAAGTCGGCACCCGCTACGACAACGGCACCTGGGGCGGGGAAGTCACGCTGTTCTACATCGACTTCGACGACGAGCTGCAGTACATCAGCAACGACGTGGGCTGGACCAACCTGGGCGCCACCAAGCACCAGGGCATCGAGACCTCGGCGCACTACGACATGGCGGCGCTGGACCCGGTGCTCGCCGGCCTGACCGCCTACGGCACCTTCACCTACACCCGCGCTACCTACGAAGGCGAGATCCCGTCGTTCAAGGGCCGCGACCTGCCACTCTACTCGCGCCAGGTGGCGACCATCGGCCTGCGCTACGAGCATGACCGCTGGACCTATAACTTCGACGGCTTCGCCCAGTCGAAGCAGCGCGCGCCCGGCCCGACCACCAATTCCAACGGCAGCTTCACCGGCAACTACATCACCGAGCCGACCGCCGATGGCCAGTACGGCGACATCCCCGGCTACGTGCTGTGGAATGCCCGCGTGGGCTACGACTTCGGCCCGCAGGCGTCGAACCTGAAAGTCGCCGCCGGGGTGAAGAATATCTTCGACCAGATGAACTACACCCGCTCCAGCGACAACAACGCCGGCATCTACCTCGGTGAGCCGCGCACCTTCTACGTGCAGGGCAGCGTCGGCTTCTGACGTCGTCCCGGCCCAGTGAAAAGCCCGTCCTTCGCGACGGGCTTTTTCTTGCACGGATTGCGCTGTTCGAATGGATTTGTGCGGAAAATGTGGCTTTTCTTCACGCTGTTGCCGTCATATCCGTGCTGTCATTCCGGCTCAAGGCCGCTACGCAGGTATACAAGGACGATGTCTCAACATTCGCAATTCGCCCTGCTGGGCACCAAGCGATTCCTGCCCTTCTTCATCACCCAGTTGCTGGGTGCGTTCAACGACAACATCTTCAAGCAGTCGCTGATCCTGGCGATCCTCTACCACCTCACCGTCGGCGGTGACCGCAACCTGCTGGTCAACCTCTGCGCGCTGCTGTTCATCCTGCCGTTCTTCCTGTTCTCCGCCCTGGGTGGACAGTTCGGCGAGAAGTTCAACAAGGACGCGCTGATGCGCGCGCTGAAGCTGGCCGAGATCGTGATCATGCTGGTGGGCGCCGCCGGTTTCGTGTTCGGCAGCCTGCCGCTGCTGTTCCTCGCGCTGTTCGCCATGGGGACGCACTCCGCGCTGTTCGGTCCGGTGAAATATTCGATCCTGCCGCAGCACCTGCGCGAGGACGAACTGGTCGGCGGCAACGCGCTGGTGGAGATGGGCACTTTCCTCGCCATCCTCTGCGGCACCATCGGCGCGGGCGTGCTGATGTCGCGGCAGGACTACGCCGCCGGCGTCGGCACCGCCGTCGTGCTGGTAGCCGTTTGCGGCTTCCTTGCCAGTCGCAACATTCCCCGCGCCGCCGCCGCGCTGCCGGACCTGAAGGTCGACTGGAACATCTTCCGCCAGTCCTGGAGCATCCTCCTGCTCGGCCTGCGCCAGCGCCCGGCGGTGTCACGCTCGCTGGTGGGCAACTCCTGGTTCTGGTTCCTCGGCGCGGTCTACCTGACGCAGATCCCGACCTACGCCAAGGAGCTGCTGCACGGCGACGAAAGCGTGGTGACGCTGATCCTCACGGTGTTCTCGGTGGGCATCGCACTGGGTTCGATGCTTTGCGAAAAGCTCTCGGGGATGAAGGTGGAGATCGGCCTGGTGCCCTTCGGCTCCATCGGCCTGAGCCTGTTCGGCATCCTGCTGTGGTGGCATTCGGGCGGCTTCCCGCAGGGGGAGCAGCCTTACAACTGGCTGGCGGTGCTGGAGCATTCGCAGTCCTGGGCTGTGCTGGCGGACATCCTCGGCATCGGCATCTTCGGTGGTTTCTACATCGTGCCGCTGTACGCGCTGATCCAGGCACGCACCGAGGAGGACAAGCGCGCGCGGGTGATCGCCGCCAACAACATCCTCAACGCGCTGTTCATGGTGGTCGCGGCGATCGTCTCGATCCTGCTGCTGTCGGTGGCGAAGCTGTCGATCCCCGAGCTGTTCCTCGTGCTCTCGCTGATGAACGTCGCGGTGAACGTCTACATCTTCAAGATCGTGCCCGAGTTCACCATGCGCTTCCTGGTGTGGCTGCTGACCCACTCGATGTACCGGGTCGACCATCGCAACCTCGAAGCCATCCCCGATGAAGGCCCGGCCGTCCTGGTGTGCAACCACGTGTCCTTCGTCGATGCGCTGCTGATCGCCGGCTCCGTGCGTCGCCCGGTGCGCTTCGTCATGTACTACAAGATCTTCCGCATCCCGGTGCTCAACTTCATCTTCCGCACCGCGGGCGCCGTGCCCATCGCCGGGCGCAACGAAGACGCGCAGACCTACGAAAAGGCCTTTGCCAAGGTCGCCGAGTACCTGCGCGAAGGAGAGTTGGTGTGCATCTTCCCCGAAGGCATGCTGACCCTGGATGGCGAGATGAACGAGTTCCGCGGCGGCGTGGAGCGCATCATCGAGGAGACCCCGGTGCCAGTAATCCCGATGGCGTTGCAGGGGCTGTGGGGCAGCTTCTTCAGCCGCGATCCGCAGAAGGGCTTCCTGCGCCGCTTGTGGTCGCGGGTCTGCCTGGTGGCTGGCCAGCCGGTGGCACCGCAAGAGGCCAAGCGCCTGGTGCTGCAGCAGCAGGTGGCTGAACTGCGTGGCGCGGCTCGCTGAGGCTGCGCGACGGAAAAGAAAAAGCCCCGGCATTGCCGGGGCTTTTTCGTGGGGCAGGACGAGGATCAGATAACCTGAACTTCGTCAGCCTGCAGGCCCTTCTGGCCTTCTACGACGATGAAGGAGACCTTCTGGCCTTCCTGCAGCGACTTGAAGCCATTGCCCTGGATGGAGCGGAAGTGAACGAATACATCGTTGCCGCTTTCCGGGGTGATGAAGCCGAAGCCTTTAGCGTCATTGAACCACTTGACGGTGCCGGTCTGACGATTCGACATGGAATTACACCTTGAACTATTGAAGATTGTTTTGCGGAAAAGGTCCGCGCTCGTCCTGAGTTGCAAGGTGCAGTCGAAGCCGGGTGGTGGGGAATGGCCCCACCAGGTCACGAGCCACAGTGACCCTAGCAAACACAGTGGCCCGCAGCATACCGACAAATTTTCGGGAAAGCGACAGCCCGCCGGTATCGAGAACCGATACAGCGTCAGTGGCTCAATTTCAGGCCGACCAGTCCGCACAGGATCAGCGCAACGCTGAGCAGGCGTACCGGCGCCATGGACTCGCCGAACAGCACGATACCGACGATGACGGTGCCCACTGCGCCGACGCCGGTCCAGATGGCGTAGGCGGTGCCCAGCGGCAGATTTCTCATGGCCAGGCCAAGCAGGCCCATGCTGGTGATGATCGCCAGCACGGTCAGGGCGGTCGGTATCGGACGGGTGAAGCCTTCGGTGTATTTCAGTCCGACGGCCCAGGCGACTTCGAACAGGCCGGCGACGAACAGGATGATCCAGGACATGGAGCTCTCCAGACGGTGGGTGGATGCGAAGGGCCGTCCCCGCTGGAGCACCGGAAGGTGGTGAGGTCGTCCTCACAATGTGCATTATTTTGCACAAAAGTGGGGCGCCGGGCAACCCGGCGCCGAGGTATTGCCCTATTGCGGGGCGGTCTTCTGGACGGATGGTTCGTCGGTCATGCGACGGAACACCGCGGCCAGGATCGACCCGGAGAGGTTGTGCCAGACGCTGAAGAGCGCGCTGGGAACGGCGGCAAGGGGCGAAAAATGCGCGTTGGCCAGGGCTGCACCCAGCCCGGAGTTCTGCATGCCGACTTCGATGGCCAGTGCCTTGCGCTGGGCCAGCGGCATGCCGGTCAGGCGACCGGTCAGGTAGCCCAGCAACAGCCCGAGCCCGTTATGCAGCATGACCACGGCGAGGATCAGCAGGCCGGACTCGGCGATCTTCGCCTGGCTGGCGGCCACTACCGCGGCAATGATCACCACGATGCTCACCACCGACACCAGCGGCAACACGTCCACGGCGACGCGAGTCCGCTCTCCGAGCAGGCGCTGGGAAATGAACCCCAGGGCGATGGGCAGCAGAACCACCTGGACGATCGACAGGAACATGGCGCCGAACGAGACCGGCAGCCAGGCTGACGCCAGCAGCCAGACCAGGGCCGGTGTGACGAGCGGGGCCAGCAGGGTAGTGACCGAGGTGATGGCCACCGAGAGTGCCACGTCGCCGCGCGACAGCCAGGTCATGACGTTGGAGGCCGTACCGCCTGGACAGCAGCCGACCAGGATGACGCCCACGGCGATTTCGTCGGGCAGCGCCAGCAGTTTGCACAGCGCCCAGGCGGTGCCCGGCATGATGATGAATTGCGCGAGTACGCCGATGATCACCCGGCCGGGATGACGGCCGACCTCGCGGAAGTCTTCGGCCTTGAGCGTCAGCCCCATGCCGAACATCACCAGCCCCAGCAGCGGCACGATGGCGACGGTCAGCCCCTTGAACCAGGCAGGCTGGAAGAAGGCCAGTACGGCGAAGAGCAGGACCCAGACAGGAAAGGTGTTGCCGAAGAAGCGGCTGAGGGAGGCAAGGGCACGCATGGGACTTTCCTTCTTATTGTGTCAGGCGCCGCCTGGGGGCGGCGCCTGGTGCGGCATCAGATGCCTTCGGGCATTGCCTCGCCACCGAGCGCTTCGATCAGCGCCGGGATGAATTCGGCGAAGGTCAGCATCATCAGGGTGAAGCTGGCGTCGAGCTGGCCGAGGGCGTCTTCGCCGCCATCCTGCTCCGCTTTCTCCTGCAGCATGTCTTCGAAACGCAGGCGCTTGATCGCGACCTTGTCGTCGAGGACGAAGGACAGCTTGTCCGACCAGGCCAGGGACAGTTGGGTGACCAGCTTGCCGGAGGTCAGGTGCAGCTGGATTTCCTCGCTGGTCAGGTCCTGGCGCTTGCAGCGCACCACGCCGCCGTCTTCGTGGGTATCACGCAGCTCGCACTCGTCGAGGACGAAGAAGTCGCCGGCGGCTTCCTGGGTCTTCACCCAGTCGGTCAGGGTGGCAGTCGGTGCGGTCTTCACGGTCAGCGGCCGAACTGGCAGCGAGCCCAGGGCTTCGCGCAGGGTGGAGAGCAGGTCTTCAGCCTTCTTCGCGCTGGAGGTGTCGACCAGGATCAGGCCGAGGCTCGGGGCGATGGCGGCGAAGGTCACCGAACGGCGGATGAAGGCGCGCGGCAGCAAGGTCTGGACGATCTCGTCCTTGAGCTGGTCGCGTTCCTTCTTGTAGACCTTGCGCATCTGCGCGGCTTCGATCTCGTCGACCTTCTCCTTGAGCGCGTCACGCACGACGCTGCCTGGGAGGATGCGCTCTTCCTTGCGCGCGCTGACCAGGAAGAAGCCTTCGCTGGCGTGCACCAGCGGCGCGTCCGGGCCCTTGCCGAAAGGCGCGGAGAAACCGTAGGTAGTCAGTTCCTGGCTGGCGCAGGAGCGCGCCGGCTTGCTGGCCAGGGCCTTCTCCAGGGCATCGGCGTCGATCTGCAGATCCTGGGTGAGGCGGTATACGAGCAGGTTGCGGAACCACATGAGGGGCAAACTCCTGGACACAAAGGATGCATTATTCCGTTCGGCGCGGTTCAGGCCAACCCCGTTTCGTCATTCGCACTCTTCATCTAAGCCTTTGGAACATCTGAAAATTTTTTTCATCCGGGGGCTTGCCAGGTGCCAAGGTCCTCCGTAGAATGCGCCCCACTTCGAGACGAAGGGTGATTAGCTCAGCCGGGAGAGCATCTGCCTTACAAGCAGAGGGTCGGCGGTTCGATCCCGTCATCACCCACCACCTCGAGGTCCGACGCAGCGGTAGTTCAGTCGGTTAGAATACCGGCCTGTCACGCCGGGGGTCGCGGGTTCGAGTCCCGTCCGCTGCGCCACATTTCGAAAAGCCCTCAGGTAGCAATGCCTGGGGGCTTTTTCTTTGCCTGTCTTTTTTATCGAAGCCAGGACTTCCTGCGAAAGCCTCCCGCCGAAAAGTTGCCTGTTCCGATCACACCGATTCCGTGCGGACCGTCTGACTTATCCTGTTAATTTTCTTATAAGTTTGCTGTGGGAACTTCTCCTCCTGCGGTGGTTCCTATTGCCCATAGCCACTGGCCACGAGCGCCTGATAAGCTCGCGGCTTCATTACTTCAGCCATGACGGCGCAAAGACAAGGATTCAGCATGAAACAACATCGGTTGGCGGCAGCGATCGCGCTGGTCGGCCTGGTTCTCGCGGGCTGCGACAAACAGGCCGCCGAAGTGGAACTCAAGACTCCTGCGCAGAAAGCTTCCTACGGCATCGGCCTGAACATGGGCAAGAGCCTCGCCCAGGAAGGCATGAATGACCTGGATTCGAAAGCCGTCGCCCTGGGGATCGAAGACGCTGTCGGCAAGCAGAAGCAGAAGCTGACCGATGAAGAGCTGACCGAAGCCTTCACCGCCCTGCAGAAGCGCGCTGAAGAGCAGGTCGCCAAGAAGAATTCCGAAGCGCTGGAAGCCGGCAAGAAATTCCTCGAGGAAAACGGCAAGCGTGAGGGCGTGGTCACCACCAAGTCCGGCCTGCAGTACGAAATCGTGAAGAAAGCCGACGGTCCGCAGCCCAAGGCCTCCGACGTCGTCACCGTTCACTACGAGGGCAAGCTGGTCGATGGTACTGTCTTCGACAGCTCCATCCAGCGTGGCAGCCCGATCGACCTGCCAGTTGGCGGCGTGATTCCGGGTTGGGTCGAAGCCCTGCAACTGATGCACGTCGGTGAGAAGATCAAGCTCTTCATCCCGAGCGAACTGGCCTATGGCGCCCAGAGCCCGAGCCCGACCATCCCGGCCAACTCCGTGCTGGTGTTCGACCTGGAACTGCTGGCCATCAAGGACCCGAATCAGCCTGATGCCGCAGAAGCTCCGGCACCGGCTGCGGAAGCGCCGAAGAAGTAACTGAGTACCTTCGTACCAGAGAAAACGCCCCGTTACCCACGGGGCGTTTTCATTTGTGCGCAAAGCGCTCTGGAACGGCGTACTGACCGCAGGGTCTGAAAGGGAGTAACCTTGGGCGCGGTGTTACCCTTATGCACATATTTGACGCAGATGAAACAATGTCCTCCCCTTGACATTGATCGGCCCATCGCTTAGCCGCAACTGCATGATTTTTAACGCATTTACAGGGCTGCACAAAAAATCGCCGATCTGTCTGCAGGCCTCGTGGCTCGGGCGTTTTGGCGATGTAGGGGGGGGCTTTCAACAGAGTTATCCACAGGAAAGGTGGATAACCTGAACCCGCTCTGTACGAATCTTCCTATCGAGGTGAATCGATGAAAAAGCCTCCGGGATTTGACCGTTTCCTGAAGCTCGCCAGCCGTTTCATTGCGGGTGGGAGATTGCCAGCGCTGCTGTTCGCGGTGTCGCGCAAGAGTGGCCGGGTCAAGCTGGCCAAGACCGATCTGAAGTTGCTGCAGGAGTTGCTGGTGGCCTGGGTCCGTGGCGATTATCGCGGTATCAGTTCCCAGGCGCTGGTGTCGGTGGTGGCGGCGCTGTTGTACTTCCTTTCGCCGGTTGACCTGGTGCCTGACTGGCTGCTGGGTGTCGGCTTTCTCGACGACCTCGCGGTACTGGCCTGGGTAGTGCGCCGTTGGCAAGCGGAGATCGACGCCTTCAAGCTCTGGCGTGATGCACAAGGCGTGGAAACCCGCGAGGCCCTGAAGCAATTGCCGCCGCCGGAGGCGATTCAGCGCCTTTGACGCACCCGCGCATTCTGTTCGCCCAGCAGGCGCTGGATGGAGCCGTCATCCACCATCGTCTGCAGCACCGCATCCAGTCGCTCGACCGCCAGCGGCAGGGCCGGGCCATAGGAGCAGTGGATCGAGTAGCGCTGCACGTTGCTGCGGCTGATCGCCAAGGGCAGTTGGTTGTGCTGCGCGAGAAGAAATTCCAGCGGACGGCGCATGTCGATCAGGGCGTCCAGGCGCCGCGCCTCAAGCATGTGCAGGCGGGTATCCAGATCGCGCACATCGGTACGTTTGGCCCTGCCGTCGGCAAAGGCCTGCATCAGTGGCGCGGGGTAGATGTAGCCGAGGCTGGTGCCGACGCGAACGCCGTCCACGTGGGAAAGATCGTCCAGCAGGACTGAATCAGCCCGCTGGGCGATGACATCCTCTTCCTCGAACAGGCTGGGCGACCAGTGCAGCTTGTCCGGCGCCTTCATCCACTGCGGATTGTTGATGCACAGCAGGTGGATTGCGCCCTGCGCCAGCGCGGATTCGGCGCGCTTGTCCGGCGTTTCCACGAAGCGAACCTCGAGCCCCAGGCGCTGTCCGACGGTTTCGCCCAGGTCGCGGATGAAGCCAGGCGCCAATTCATGGTCGATACTTTCCGCGTAGGGCATGCCATTGCTTGGCGAATAGCCCCAGCGCAGTTCCTCGGCGTTACACAGGACGCTGGCCAGGCAGAGGCAGAACGGAAGCAAGCGCTGCAAGTCGGTCCCCATGTCGGTGGCGAGAGGCGCTGCGCAGTATAGCCGGCACAGGCGCGCATCAGGCTGTTAAGATGGCCGCCTGCAAGGAGTGTTGTCATGAACGTTCAAGTCATCATGCGTGACGGCGAAGCGGAGTACGCCGTGGTTCCCTGGGCTGAATACCAGGCCCTGCTGGCCGCTGCTGGCCGTGGCGTTGCGCAGGTCGTCAAACCCGTTTCCGCCCCGGCGCTCGACGAAAAGCCGGACTGGAAAACACTGCGTGAAGCCCGTGGCTTATCCCTTGAAACGCTGGCGCGTTCGGTGGGTATCAGCCCGTCCTATCTGGAACTGATCGAGAACGGCGAACGCGAAGCCAGCGACGCCATCCAGCACGGCCTGCGTCGTGCCCTTGGCACTGGGGAGTCCGCTTCTTGAGCGTGCAGATCAGTCGCAAGCATTGGGAAGGCCTGCTCGGCGAGCTGGAAGATGCTCGCCGTCAGCGTCACCTGTTGACCTACCGCGCGCTGATCGAGCGCCTGCAGCTGCCGACGCCGGCGATGACGGTGCTGACCGCCGCGCTGGAGCATCTGGCCGCGCTGGATGCCCGCGCCGGTCGTCCGTTGCGCAGCTCGCTGGTGATCAGCCAGGGCGCCAGTCGTCTGCCGAGAACCGGCTTTTTCGAGTATGTCGAACGCCTCGGTCGCTTCTCCGGCGCGCCGGATGGCCCCGCTGCCGCCGGCTGGCACGCGGCGGAAGTGGCGCGTGTCTTCGAGTTCGAGTACTCCGAGGAGCTCTGACGTGGCGACACCTCGCGAGCTGTTCTGGCGTTTGCGTGCGCGGCTGAGTTACGCCGTGGCGCGGCGCCTGATGGGCTGGCCGTGGATGGTGCGCCAGCCGCGTTCCTGGGCCTGGATGCAGGGCCAGTTTTCGCGCATGGCTGCGCTGGGCGACATCGGTGCACAGAGTTTCTACGGGCACCTGTTGCTGTTCCGCGGACAGGGTTTCGGTGCGCGCGAGGAAGGCCTGCGTCTGCTTCGTGTCGCCGCTGCTGCAGGCGATCACAAGGCGGCGTACCAGTTGGGCGTGCAAGCGCTCAAGGGCGATACCCGGCACGCCGGTGATGCGCAGGAAGCCGCACGCTATTGGGCGCAAGCCGCCGAGGCGGGCCACCCGCTGGCGGCACGCAAGCTCGGCGAGCTGTATCGCAGCGGCGGTCCGGGCCTGGAAGCCGATGAGGCCCAGGCCGAGCGCTACGAAACGCGCGCCCGCCAGCTGGGGCTCTGACTCAATCTGTCGTGAGGATGTGCAGGCTGTAGCCGGGCATGTTCTTCGCGTGACGCTTGGCCTCCGAGGCCAGCCCGGCCAACTGGCTGGCATCCAGGCGCTGCCCGGCGCCACTTTTCACGTGCACCACGCCGATCGACAGTGACAGCAGCGGATACTCCTCGCGTCGCCCCTGGCGGTTGTGCGCGACGAAGCAGCCCGCGTCCAGGTGCTCGCGGGTGTAGAAGCGCCGGCACTGCCCCTGGAAATCCTCCAGCAGGTGATTGAGCCGTTCGCGCCAGTCCTGCGTGCCCAGCACCAGCATGAAGTCGTCGCCGCCGATGTGGCCGACGAAATCCCGCGTCGGGTCCACGCGCTCGCCCAGGCACTGCGCCAGGCACAGCAGGACTTCATCGCCACGCGCGTAACCGTAGAGATCGTTGAAAGGCTTGAAGCTGTCGATGTCGACGTAGCACACCACGGCCTCGCGGCCCTGCTGCAACAGGCGCGCCAGGCATTGCTGGATCGGCACGTTGCCCGGCAGCAGGGTCAGCGGGTTGGCGTGGCGGGCCTGGCGAATCTTCTGCTCGGTGATCAGCTTGAGCACGTCGATCACCCGGCCCAGGCCAAGGTAGCGGCCGTTCAGGGTGATGATGAAGTCTTCCTCGATGCGCTGCCGCGCGCGACTGGTCAACAGGCGGCTGACCTGCTGCAGCGTCTGGCTGCGCTCCACCGCGAGGAAATCATCGCTCATCAGTCGGCTGATCGGTTTGCGCGCATACAACTCCGGAGCGAAGGGCTTGAGCAGGGCCTCGGACAGCGCGTGCCGGTGGACGATCCCTACCGGCTGATCGTCCCGGTCCAGCACTGCCAGCGAGTTGAGATTGGCCTGCGCGCGGAAGGCTTCCAGCACATCGCCGATGGGCGTGCTGTCGCGCACGGCCGGTTGCTCCAGCAGCAAGGGTTTGAGATCGGATTGATCTTCGGCGAGCAGGGCGCCGGCGCTGTCGACTTCCGGCAGCAGGGTGCGCGCGTCACGCGGTGGCGTTTCGTTGGGACGGCCGAGCAGGTAGCCCTGGACCAGGTCCACGCCCATCTCTGAGAGCACGGCCAGCTCTTCCGGAATCTCGATGCCTTCGGCGATCACCTGGGCGCGGGAGGCGTGGGCCATCTTCAGGATCGAGCCGACGAACTCGCGCTTCACGGCATCCAGGTGGATGCCTTCGATGAAGTGGCGGTCGATCTTCACATAGTCGGGACGCAGCTCGGACCACAGGCGCAGGCTGGAGTACCCGGCGCCCAGGTCGTCCAGGGCGATGGAGAAGCCCATCGCGCGGTAGTGGTGCAGCGCGGTGTCGAGCAGGGTGAAGTCCTCGATGGGCGTCTGCTCGGTCAGCTCGATCACCACGTCGCTGGGCGAGATGCCGAAGGTCTGCAGCAACTGCAACGTGCGGCCGGGCTGGTGGGTCGGTTCCAGCAGGGATTCCGGCGATACGTTGAGGAACAGCTTGCCCTCCAGTTTCAGGTCCCGGAAGCGCGCGCAGGCCTTGCGCCGACAGAGCAGCTCCAGCTGGCTCAGGCGACCGCTGCTGCGGGCGATGCTGAACAGCGGCAGGGGCGAATGCAGGGGGCCGTTGGACGGGCCGCGGGTAAGGGCTTCGTAGCCCACCAGGCGCCTTTCCGAAAGCGACAGGATGGGCTGGAACAGGCAGTGCAGGTCGCCGTGAGCGAGGATCTGGTCCAGCGCGCTCAACTGCTCGGTGACGGTCATGACGGTTCTCGGTGGCTGTAAAAGCAAAGGGCCGGTTTCCCGGCCCTGTGCATTTCACGACAGCGTCATGACTGTTTGATTACATCCGATCAGTGTTTGGCGACCTGGGAGTCCAGGTTCAGGTAGTCGATCAGGATGTGCCCGGACTCGGTGAGGTAGGCGTCGTCCTGCGGCTTGGTCTTGTCCTCTTCCGGCAGGGCGTTCTCGTCTTCCTTCTTCAGCTCCTTGAGCGGCTCCTGGCCCTTGGACTTGCGCAGGGCGTTCTCCATGGCCAGTTGACGGTTCTCGATGCTGGTCTGCTGGGCGCGACGCTTGGCTTCGTTGAGGCTGACGGTCTTCTCCTTCATCAGCTCCTGGGCCAGGGCGAGACGCTCGCGGGCGTAGACGAAGTCCGCGTTGTGCTCGGTGCGCGCGTCGTGACGGGTGCGCAGTTGGTCGAGGAACGGCTTGAACGGATCGGCCTGGGCCTTCAGCGCGGGCTTGATGGTGTCCCACGGCATGGAGTCGGGCAGGGCGCTCTCGCCGATTTCCTTGTCGTCGACGATGGACGGGTAGGCGATGTCCGGGATCACGCCCTGGTGCTGGGTGCTCTGGCCGGAGACGCGGTAGAACTTGGCCAGGGTCAGCTTCAGCTCGCCATGGTTGAGCGGCTGGATGGTCTGCACGGTACCCTTGCCGAAGGTCTGGCCGCCGACGATGAGCGCGCGGTGGTAGTCCTGCATGGCGCCGGCGAAGATTTCCGAAGCCGAGGCCGACAGGCGGTTGACCAGCACGGTCATCGGGCCGGTGTAGAAGGCCTTGCCTTCGTCATCGTTGAGTACGTCGACACGGCCGTCGCTGTTGCGCACCAGCACGGTCGGGCCCTGGTCGATGAACAGGCCGGTCAGCTCGGTGGCTTCCTGCAGGGAGCCGCCGCCGTTGTTGCGCAGGTCGATGACGATGCCGTCGACCTTGTCCTTCTGCAGCTCGCCGATCAGCTTCTTCACGTCGCGGGTGGTGGACTTGTAGTCCGGGTCGCCCGCGCGGTAGGCCTTGAAGTCGAGGTAGAAGGCAGGCACGTCGATGATGCCCAGCTTGTAGTTCTTGCCTTCGTGGTCGATGGTGATTTCCGACTTCTTCGCCGCCTGGTCTTCCAGCTTCACCGCCTCGCGGGTGATGGTGACGATCTTGCTGGTCTGGTCGTTCGGCGCGTTGGTCGAAGGGATCACTTCCAGGCGCACCTGCGAGCCTTTCGGGCCGCGGATCAGCTTGACCACCTCATCCAGGCGCCAGCCGACCACGTCGACCATCTCGCCCTTGCCCTGAGCGACGCCGATGATCTTGTCGGAAGTGGCGATCTGCTTGCTCTTCTCGGCGGGGCCGGCCGGGACCAGGCGCACGACCTTGACGTAGTCGTTGTCGCTCTGCAGTACGGCGCCGATGCCTTCCAGAGACAGGCTCATGTTGATGTCGAAGTTTTCCGCGCTGTCCGGCGACAGGTACTGGGTGTGCGGATCGTAGGTCTGGGCGAAGGCGTTGATGTAGGCCTGGAAGATGTCTTCGCTGCGGGTCTGCTCCAGGCGCATCAGCTGGTTCTTGTAGCGCTTGGTCAGCTGTTCCTGGATGGCCTTGTTGTCCTTGCCGGCGATCTTCAGGCGCAGGACTTCGTCCTTCACCTTCTTGCGCCACAGGTCGTCGAGCGCAGCGCTGTCTTTCGCCCAGGGCGATTTCTCGCGATCGATTTCCAGCGATTCGTCGGTGTTGAAGTCCATCTTGTCGACGCCCTTGTTCAGGGTGGCCAGGGCGAAGTCCAGGCGCTCCTTCAGGCGGTCGAGATGACGCTTGTAGATGGTGAAGCCGGGCTCCAGTTCGCCGCTCTTCAGGAAGTCGTCGAACTGGGTGCGCCAGGGCGCGAACTGGTCGATGTCGGACGCGGTGAAGTACATGCGCGCCGGATCGAGGGTCTTCAGGTAGCTGTCATAGATCTTTGCCGAGCGCTCGTCGTTCAGCGGCGGCTTGTTGTAGTGATGGCGCTTGAGCAGTTCAACGATGTTGAGGCTGGCGATCACTTGATCCCGGTCGGGCTGCAGGCCGTCCCAGACGTTCGGGCTGGTGGTGGCCGCGAACGAGGAAAAGGCGGTTGCGCCGAGGATGAACAACAGGGCGGTACGGGGCAAAAATCGCTTCATGCTGATTCGACTGATCGCGGAGTTATGACGCATATTAGGCCTTAATTGGCGGCGCCGGGTTCAATCGCAGGTGAATTCGGCGCGAAGAAAGGGCCCGACCTTTCGGATCGGGCCCTGCGAAGTCACTATGGAGGCAGCGTGAACGCATTGCAAGGCATCGAAGGGCGAGTGGAGTGGGTCGAGCGCCCCAACCCGACTTGCGCACAGGGACAGATTCGCATCCAGGTCGCCGCTGCGGGACTCAACCGCGCCGACCTGTTGCAGGTGGCCGGCCTCTACCCGCCGCCGCCTGGGGCGAGCGACATCATCGGCCTGGAATGTTCCGGCGTGGTGGCCGAGGTCGGCGCCGGCAGCACCTGGCAGGTGGGCGACCGCGTCTGCGCGCTGCTGGCCGGTGGGGGCATGGCGGAAGAAGTGGTGGTGGACGAGCGCCATGCGCTGCCGGTGCCCGCGGGCCTGAGCCTGGCCGAAGCTGCCGCGCTGCCCGAGGTTTACGCCACGGCGTGGCTGAACCTGTTCATGCTCGGTGCACTGCAGCCGGGTGAGAAGGTCCTGTTGCATGCGGGCGCCAGCGGCGTCGGCTCGGCCGGTATCCAGTTGTGCAAGGCTTTTGGCAGTCCGTGTTGGGTGAGCGTCGGCTCGGCCGACCGTCTCGCCTATTGCCAGGAGCTGGGCGCAGAAGGCGGCGTACTGCGCGGCGAGAGTCTCGAATCGCTTCGGGATTTCGCTCCCTTCGATGTGATCCTCGACCCGGTGGGAGCGAACTACGCCAAGCTGGACCTGGAAATCCTCGGCCGTGACGGTCGATGGGTGGTCATTGGTCTGATGGGCGGTCGCAAGGCCGAACTGGACCTGGCCCTGCTGCTGGGCAAGCGCATCCAGCTGATCGGCTCGACCCTCCGATCGCGCGACGCCGACTACAAGGCGCAGCTGATCGCCGAGCTTGGGCAGAAGGTCTGGCCGCTGTTCGAGTCCGGCAAACTCAGCCCCCAACTGGAGCGCACCTTCCCGGTCCACGATGCGCAGAGCGCATTCGATGCCCTGGCGAGCAACCAGGTGCAGGGCAAGGTGGTGGTAGTGATCGACGAGAGCCTGAGCTGATCAGGCGCGAGGCGCAGGGAGCGCAGTCATGAGCGAGACAGGGATGTCGCAAAGCAGGATCGGCAATGCTGCCGGCCTCTGGTCACCGCCCGGGTGGATCAACACGCCCCTGCGGATGCTGACGATCATCCTCGGTGGAGCGACTGGTGCGCTGGGCATGGCCCTGAGCATGCTTTCGATGCCCGCCGAAGCGGTGTGGATCGTCCCCGGTCTGCTGCTCGGCTTCATGGTCATCTACCAGTCCATTTTCGTACACGAATTCGGACATCTCCTGGGGGCCCGCCTGGGGGGCATGACGGTGATGCGCCTGCGCGTCGGCCGCTGGGATTTCCGCATGCGGCGCCGGGGCTGGACATTCAGCCGGCAGCCGAAGCACCCGCAGAAGCTCGCGGGCTATGTGATGGCTTTCGCCGACCCGCGTGGTCCCTGGCGGCGCCAGCATGTCTGGTTCAATGCCGGCGGGCCGTTGGCGAACCTGCTCGTGGCAGGGCTCGCTGGACTGCTTTGGCTGGCGCTGGAGGAAGGTCCCGTGCAGGGCCTCCTGCTCGCGGTGGCGGCGACCAATGCCTGTATGGGCGTCGCCAACCTGTTGCCGGTACAGGGCAAACTCAGGCAGGTCAGCGATGGCTTGTGGATGCTGCGCTGGTGGCGCGGGATGGATGCGGCGCATCCGCAACTGGCCTTCGCGCGCCTGATGGGGCTGTCCTGCTCGGGGGTGTGTGCGGACCAGGTGCCCGAGACGGACCTGCATCTGCTGGAATCCCAGGAGTCACCGATGCCGCTGGTGGCACTCTACATCCGTCTGCGTGCGCTGCAGGTCCAGGGCCGCTGGCAGGAGGCCGCCGCGCTGGACTCATGCTTCCAGATGCAGCGCGATGCACTTCCTGATGCTCTGCAGAAGGTGCTGTATGACATGCTCAGGTTGATCAGCGCCGAGCTGGCGTTCGCTAAGGCCGTTGCGTCTGGATGTGCGCTCGGGCTGTTCGACGGGTTGTTGCCACAGCGCCTGCAGCGCGAGTACGCAAGCATCTGGGCGCGGTGTCTGGCGGTGCGCGCTGCGGCGGCGGGGGATCAACAGGAATGTCGCCGCCAGCTCGAGCGAGCGGTTGCCCTTGCCCGGCTATCACCGGACCTCTCCCAGGAAACGGAAGAGCTGCGCATGCAGAAGCATCTGCTGGAGCGGTTGCCGGCCTGACGGTTCTGGCAGGTCGGCGCGCCGGGTTCACTTCCAGTTCAGAACGTCCCAGCCCATCTTCTGCGCGTGCTCCAGCAGCACTGGGTCGGCGTTCACCACGTGCGGCTTGCCCACCAGCTTGAGCAGCGGCAGGTCGTTACGCGAATCGGAGTAGAAATGCGCCTCGGCCAGGGAACTGTCGTCGCCGTCTAGCAGGTCGAGCAGGCGCAGCACCTTGCCTTCGCGGTAGGTGAGCACGCCCACGGTGCGACCGGTGTAGTGACCGTTCACCACTTCCAGGTCAATGGCCAGCACTTCGTCGATGCCGATCCGTTCGGCGATGGGCTTGACCAGGTGCACGCCGGAGGCCGAGATCACCAGCGGACGGTCACCTGCCTCACGGTGGCGGGCGAGGGTGGCACAGGCATCGCTATGGATCAGCGGCTCGATCACGTCCTCGACGAAGGCTTCCACGTCACGCTCGATTTCTTCCACGCTGCGCCCGGCCATCGGCTCCAGGGCGAAGGCCATGTAGTCCTCCATGGGCAGCTTGCCCTGCGCGTACAGCGCCATCAGTTCGGCGTCGCGCTTGAGGAACGACTCCGCGTCCACCCAGCCCAGATCGGCCATGCGCTTGCTCCACAGGCTCGCGCAGTCGCCGTCGATCAGGGTGTCGTCGAGGTCGAATATCACCAGGGCCATCAGGCCACCTCCCGAATGCTTTCAATGTCTACTTGCAGGCCGAGCTCGGTGCCGGCCGGGTACAGGCGCTCGGCGCTGCGATTGAGGACGTCCACGGTCAGCTCGACGCCGCTGGCGTCGACCCGGTAGCGGATCACGTTGCCCAGCAGGCTGTGGGAGAGTACCCGAACCGGGATGCCTTCGCCCGGCTCCACGCTCAGGCGCAGGGATTCGGGGCGGATCGCCACCTGCTGGCGGAAGGGACGGTCAAAGAGTCGGGTCGCCTGGGCAGCGTCGAGCAGGTTGTAGTTGCCGATGAAACCGGCGGCGAAGGCGTTTTCCGGGGCGGTGTAGAGCGTCTCGGCGTCGCCGCTCTGGACGATACGCCCTGCGTTCATTAGCACGATGCGGTCGGACAGCGTCAGCGCTTCCTCCTGGTCGTGGGTGACGAACACCGTAGTCAGTTTCAGCTCCTGCTGGATGCGCCGGATCTGCTCGCGCAGGTGCTTGCGGATGCGTGCGTCCAGCGCCGACAGCGGCTCGTCGAGCAGCAGCAGGCGCGGCCGGGTGACCAGCGAGCGGGCCAGGGCGACGCGCTGGCACTGGCCGCCGGAGAGCTGGTGCGGATAGCGCGCGGCCAGCGGGCCGAGCTCGACCATCTCCAGCGCCTCGCGCACGCGCTGGGCGGACTCCGCCGCCGGCACTTTCTGCATGCGCAGGCCGAAGGCGACGTTCTGTTCCACGGTCATGTTGGGGAACAGCGCATAGCTCTGGAACACCATGGCGATGCCGCGCTTCTGCGGGCTCTTGGGCACGATGTCCTCGCCGTCCAGCAGGATGCGCCCGCTGTCCACGGCGGTAAGTCCGGCGATGCAGCGCAGCAGGGTGGATTTGCCACAGCCGCTGGGGCCGAGCAGGGTGACGAACTCGCCACGCTCGGCGGCGAAGTCGATGTCCTGGAACACCGTGGTGGTGCCGTAGCTCTTGTTCAGTGTCTCGACGCTGAGGAAGCTCATGCCTTGTCCTTGCTTAATCGGTTCGCCGCCCAGGTGAGCAGCAGGACGAAGAGGAAATACGAGACCACCACCGCGCTGGTGTAGTGGCCGCTGCTGTTGCGCATGTTGTTGAGGAACACCTGCAGCGTTTCGTAGCGGGTACCTACCAGCAGGTTGGCGAAGACGAACTCGCCGATGAGGAAGCTGAAGGACAGGAACAGCGCCACCATCAGGCCCTTGCGCAGGTTCGGCAGCACCACCAGCAGGGCGGCCTGCCAAGTGCTGGCGCCGAGCAGGTGGGCGGCGTCCATCAGGTCGTGCAGGTTGATCGCCTGCAGGTTGTTGCTGATCGCCCGGTACATGAAGGGCAGGGCGATGGTGAAGTAGCAGCCGACCAGGATCCACGGCGTGCCCACGATGGGCACCGGGCCCGAGGCGTAGAGCTGCAGCAGGCCGACCGACGACACCACCGGCGGCACCGCGAAGGGCAGCAGGATCAGCACGTTCATCAGCGCGTCGAGGCGCGGGAAGTAGTAGTGGATGACGAACATCAGCGGCAGCACCAGCGCCACGCTGAGGATCAGCGCGCCGAAGCACACCAGCAGCGACTGGCCGAAGGCGACGAGGAAGCGCGGGTCGCTCCACAGGGTCATGAACCACTTCAGGGTCAGCCCCTCCGGCAGCACGCTGGCGCTCCACGAGGTGGCCAGCGAGTAGAGCAGGGTGGCGGCCAGCGGCACCAGCAGGATCAGGAACAGCGCATACACCACCACGCGGTGGTACAGCGGACTAGCGTTTCTGGACATGGTAGCTCCGGCGCAGCAGCCACTGGTGGGCCAGGGTAATGATGCTCATCAGGCCGACCAGTACCATTGCCAGCGCACTGGCCATGTTCGGGTCGAGGAACACGTCGCCCGAGACCAGCCCGGCGATGCGGATCGGCACCACGTTGAAGTTGCCGGTGGTCAGCGAGTACACCGTGGCATAGGCGCCCAGCGCGTTGGCCAGCAGGATGACGAAAGTGCCCAGCAACGCCGGCGTCAGTACCGGGATGCCAATGTGCCGCCAGAATGCCCATTGGCTGGCGCCCAGCAGTGCCGCGGATTCGCGCCAGTCCTCGCGCAGGGCGTCGAAGGCCGGATAGAGCAGCATGACGCCCAGGGGGATCTGGAAGTAGGTGTAGAGGATGATCAGGCCGGTCTTCGAATAGAGGTTGAAGTCCTCGATGATCCCCGCCTGCTTCAACAGCAGCGTGATGGCGCCGTTGAAGCCCAGGATGATGATGAAGGCGAAGGCCAGCGGTACTCCGGCGAAGTTGCTGGTCATGTTGGCAAAGGCCATCACGAAGTCGCGCAGCTTGCTGTCCACCTGGCGCAGCGAATAGCTGCCGAGGATGGCGATGGCCAGCCCGATCAGGCTCGACCATAGGGAGATTTCCAGGCTGTAGCAGATCGCCTGCCGGTAGAAGGGCGAACCGAAGATTTCGCTGAAATTGGCCAGCCCCCAGCCATCGCCGGTGCGCACGCTGTTGATCATCACCCACAGCAATGGCGCGAGCTGGAAGGCGAAGAAGAACAGCGCGAAGGGCAGCAGACAGAGCAGGGCGAAGAGTTTTCCGGTGTTCGATCTCATGCCTTGAGCAACTCCCGGCAGACCGGTTTGTCGTGGGCGGCGCCGAGGATTTCGCACAGCGTCCCGCAGAGTTCGACCTGGCGTGGGCGTGCCTGGTCATCGAGGCTGAACGCCTCGCCGAAGACGAACAGCGGTACCTCGCGCTCTTCGGGAAGAATGCCGCCGTGGGTGCGGTCATCGTTCATGCCGTGGTCGGCGGTGACCATCACCTGGTAACCGGCTGCCAGCCACTGGTGCAGGTACTCGGAAAGAATGATGTCGACGTGTCGCGCGCTGTTGCGGTACTGAGGCGTGCCCAGGCCGTGCTTGTGGCCTGCGTCGTCGATGTTCATCGGGTGCACCAGCAGACAGTTCGGCGCATGGCGGCGGCGCAGGGATTCGGCGTCAGTAAACAGGTGCGAGTCGGGGTAGTGGTCGGTCCAGTAGAAATGGCCGTGCTGGATCGGCAGGGATTGGTCGTCGGTATGACGGTCGCGCGCCGGGTCGAAGGGCGTGCGGTTGTACAGCTCGCTGACCCAGTGGTAGGCAGCTGCGGCGGTGGTCAGGCCGGCGTCGCGGGCGTAGTGGAACAGGCTGCGCTGGTTGGACAGGCGCGACACATCGTTGTGCAGGATGCCGCTGTCGATGGGGCGCACGCCGGTGAGGATGCATTCGTAGAGCGGGCGCGACAGCGAAGGCAGCTCGCACTCCAGCCGGTAGAGCTGGCCGCGGCCGGCGTTGCACAGGGCCTGCAGGTGGCCCATGCAGTCGTGGGCGACGCTGTAGTTGAGGCCGTCGAGGACGACCAGGATGACGTCGTGGCGCATGGGGCGGGGCCTTCGTTGAAACGCGGCCGCCCCGGCGCGAACCGGGGCGGCGGGGCGTCATTGCATGTTGATGATGACGTTTTCCTGCCACAGGCGCGGCAGACGCTTGGAGGTCTCCTCCCAGGCCTTGGGGTCCTTGATCGGCTGGGCCTTGGCGTACTGCTCGTTGGGCAGCAGCTTGGCCTTCACGTCGGCCGGCAGGGTCAGGTGCTCGGCGCGGATCGGACGGGCATTGCCCTTGGCCAGGTTGATCTGCCCGGCGTCGCTGAAGATGTACTCGCGGGCGAGCTTGGCGGCGTTCGGGTTCTTCGCGTACTTGTTGATGATGGTGGTGTAGCCGGAGATCACCGAGCCGTCGGAGGGGATCAGCACCTCGAAGCGCGACGGGTCGATCTGGTCGCGGTAGCTCAGGCCGTTGAAGTCCCAGACGATGCCGACTTCCACTTCACCCTTTTCCAGGGTGTTGATCACCGGGTTGGTCAGCGACAGGCGGCCCTGCTTGGCCAACTGGGCGAAGAACTCCAGGCCCGGCTTGATGTTCTTCTCGTCGCCACCGTTGGCGATGCTCGCGGCCAGTACGCCGTTGACCGCCTGGGCGGCGGCGCTGACGTCACCGATGGTGACCTTGTACTTGCCCTTGAGCAGGTCGGCCCAGCTGTGCGGCACATCCTTCACCAGTTGCTTGTTGACGATGAAGGCGATGGTGCCGGTGTAGGCCAGCGCCCAGTGGCCGTCCTTGTCCTTGGCCCATTCCGGGACCTGGTCCCAGGTACTGGGCTTGTAGGGCTGGCTGACGTCCATCTGCAGGGCGATGGGGCCGAAGGCCGCGCCGACGTCGCCGATGTCGGCGCTGGCGTTTTCCTTCTCGGCCTTGAACTTGGCCAGCTCCTGGGCCGAGCTCATGTCGGTGTCCATGTGCTTGAGGCCGTATTTGCTTTCCAGGTCCTTCCAGGTGTCCTTCCAGTTTGCCCAGCTGTCGGGCATGCCCACGCTGTTGACCTGGCCTTCCTTGCGGGCGGCGGCTTCCAGCGATTGCAGATCGGCGTTGGCCGCTATGGCGAGGCCGCTGCCCAAGGCAATGGCCGATCCCAGCAGTGAAGCAAGCAAGCGTTTCATTCGGTGCTCCTTCGGATGACGTTCAGTGTTTTCAATCGTGGTCTAGATCAGCAAGACGCAGGCCAATCTAAGCGGGGCGGATGACAGTTTGATGTAAACCCCAGGTGCGCCGGCCCGGCCCTGAGTGCCCAGCGGGTCGTCGGGGAAAAGCGTAGACCATGGCCAATGCCCTGATCCGCCTGGTCTACGCTGGTGTCGTTATCTGGCATGGGCGCTGCTTGCAAAAGCTTTGTCACGGGACGGTCATGGGGCTTTCCTAGGATGACCGCACCCGGTCAGGGGAAGGCAATGCCCTGTTCTGGGGCTGGACTAGTCCAAAAGAGGGAATCGAATGCGCGATACGGCGCTACCCACTGTCACGGCGATCTGCCGCGCACTCATCGAACAGATCGACAGCGGCCTGCTCAGCGCTGGCGGCAAGTTGCCGGCCGAGCGCAAGCTGAGCGAGCTGTTCGACACCACCCGGATCACCCTGCGCGAGGCGCTGGGCCAGCTGGAGGCGCAGGGGCTGATCTATCGCGAGGAGCGCCGTGGCTGGTTCGTCTCGCCGCCGCGCCTGCTCTACAACCCGCTAGTGCGCAGCCACTTTCACGCCATGGTGCAAGGGCAGGGGCGCGTGCCTGCGACCGAGGTGCTGTCGGCTCGGCAAATACCGGCCAGTGCGGCTATCTGCGAGCTGCTGGAGCTGCCGGCGTTGTCGAGCGTCTACCAGATTCGCCGGGTTCGGCGCGTAGACGGCCGGCTGGTGCTCTATGTCGAGCACTACCTCAATCCGGCGTACTTCCCCGGCATCCTCGACAGCGACCTGACCTGCTCACTGACCGAGCTGTACGCCAGTCGCTACGACATCCGCTACGGACGCGTGCGCTTCGACATGGTGCCCACCGCCCTGCACGGCGAGGCGGCGAGCGTGCTGCGTGTCGCCGAGGGCAGTCCGGCGCTGCGGATCACCCGCATCAACGGCGACCAGCACGGGCGCATCATCGATTGCGACCTGGAGTTCTGGCGGCATGATGCCATCCACGTGAGTGTGGAAGTGCCGGATTGATCCCAGGTCTGCGGCGAACCTGTAGGAGCGAGCTTGCTCGCGAACCGCTCTACGCCGGAGTCGCCAGCTGAATCTGTTCGCGAGCAAGGACTGGGCGTCCCCATCGATCCTGCAAAGAGCAAAGGCCGCTTCAGCGATCCGGATTCCACTGCGGATACGCCGGAATCCCATCCTGCGCCAGCCACGGTCGATCATGGGATACCCAGATATGCCGCGCCGGCCGCACGCCCGGATCGTCGTCCAGGCTCGCCACGCGAACGATGACATGGGGTTGTCCGTCGCGTTCGGCGATCAGTTGCGTCCCGCAGCGCGGACAGAATTTGCGCAACTTGCCCGGCGACGACTCGTAGGCGGCGACCTTGTCTTCGCCACGGGTCCAGCGGAAGTGCGCGCGCATCACCCCGGCGGTGGTGGCGAAGGCCGCCGAATGCGCTTTCTGGCAGGTCTGGCAGTGGCAATGGCCGATCGGCATGTCCAGGCCATCGATCTGGTAGGCGATGTCGCCGCACAGGCAGCTTCCGTTGAAGGGCATGTTCGAACTCCTGAAAGAAAAACGCCCGGCGGGTGCCGGGCGTTGGGGTCAGGGCAGGTCGGCGCTGTCGTAGAAGGCGCTGAGCACCTTGGCCAGGTAGTGCAGGTCCTGGCTGCCGGCCAGTTCGCGGATGGAGTGCATGGCGAAGGTCGGCAGGCCGATATCCACGGTGCGCACGCCGATCTGGCTGGCGGTGATCGGACCGATGGTAGAGCCACACCCCATGTCGCTGCGGGTCACGAAGCTCTGCACCGGCACTTCGTTCTCCAGGCACAGGTGGCGGAAGAAACCGGCGGTCTCGCTGTTGGTGGCGTAGCGCTGGTTGCTGTTGATCTTGATCACCGGGCCGCCGTTGAGCTTCGGGCCGTGGTTGCTGTCGTGCTTGTCGGCGTAGTTGGGGTGGACGCCGTGGGCGTTGTCGGCGGAGACCAGCAGCGAGCGCTGTACGGTACGGGTGAAGGCATCGCCCTCAGGCAACAGGCGGCGCAGCACCTGCTCGAGGAACGGGCCGTCGGCGCCGCAGGCGGAGCAGGAGCCGACTTCCTCGTGATCGGTGCAGACCAACACGCCGCTCTGCTCGTCGCTGCTGCCCAGCAGGGCCTGCAGGCCGGCGAAGCAGGACAGCAGGTTGTCCAGGCGCGCCCCGGCGATGAAGGCGTGGTCAAGGCCGATCACGGCGGCGCGCTGGGTGTCGTAGAAGCTCAGCTCGTAATCGAGGATGGCGTCGGCGGTGATGCCGTGCTCCAGCTGCAATTGTTCACCGAGCAGGTCGCGGAAGTCGCGCGTCTCGCCAGCGGCGACCTGGGCGAGGATCGGCGGCAGTTCGGTCTGGGCGTTGATCGGCCAGCCCATGTTCGCTTCGCGGTTGAGGTGGATCGCCAGGTTGGGGATGAGCGCAATGGGCGCCCTGAAGTCGATCAGCCTGCTCTCGACCTTGCCGGCCAGGCGGAAGGTGACACGGCCGGCCAGGGACAGGTCGCGGTCGAACCAGGGGGCGAACAGCGCGCCGCCATAGACTTCGACGCCCAGCTGCCAGTAGCCGTTGCGCACCAGCTCGGGGTTCGGCTTGACGCGCAGGCAGGGGCTGTCGGTGTGCGCGCCGACCAGGCGCAGGCCATTCTCCAGTAGCGGCGCGGTGCCGAGCTTGAAGGCGATCAGCGAGGAGTCGTTGCGGGTGACGTAATAGCGGCCACCGGCTTCGGTGCGCCAGGCGTCGCGCTCGTCCAGGCGCTGGTAGCCAGCCTCTTCGAGGCGAAGGGCGAGGGCCTGGGTAGCGTGGAAGGGGGTGGGGGAGGCCGCGAGGAAGTCGATCAGGCCTTGGTTGAGTTCTGCACGCATGGGTAACTCCGGACAGCGAATGGCCGGAAGTTTAACGTAAATGCGCGATTCTGCGGCCGGATGAGACGTGTCCTTGGGCACCGGAAGGTGCATGCGTAGGAGCGGACTCTGTCCGCGATCATATTCCGGCAGCTCCGAGCTGGCGGCTATTCATCGCGGACGGCGTCCGCTCCTGCGTAAAGAGGGTTAGAACGGCGCGGGCGACTCGAAGCGAAGACGCTCGCCGGTCTGCGGGTGGGTCAGGGCCAGCATGCTGGCGTGCAGGCACAGGCGGTCGCGCAGTTCCAGGGCTTCGCCTTCGGCATACAGGCGGTCACCCAGTAGCGGGTGGCCGATGCTGAGCATGTGCACGCGCAACTGGTGCGAGCGGCCGGTGATCGGTGTGAGTTCGACGCGGCTCCAGTTGCCGTGGCGTTCCATCACGCGCCAGAAGGTCAGCGCGTGTCGACCCTGCTCGAAATCCACCACGTGGCGCGGCTTGGTCGGCGGGTCGTAGCGCAGCGGCGCCTCGATGCGGCCGCTGTCCAGCTCGGGCTCGCCCCAGCACAGTGCGGTGTACGCCTTCTCGGTCTCGCGGTCGTGGAACTGTCGGGACAGCTCGCGGTGGCTGTCGGCGTCACGGGCCAGCACGATCAGGCCGGAGGTTTCCCAATCCAGGCGGTGGACGATGCGCGCTTCCGGGTAGCCGTTCTCCTGCAGGCGGGTGATCAGGCAGTCCTTGTTGTCGTCCGCGCGACCGGGCACGGAGAGCAGCAGGGTGGGCTTGTTCACCACCAGCAGGGCGGCGTCCTCATGGACGAATTCGATCTGGGAAAGCGGCATGGAAGCTCTTGCGCGAATAAAAAAGGACGAAAACGACTGCGGCGGCCGAGGCCGCCGCAGGTTCACCCAGGCCGGATCAACGCTCCGGCAGGGTGATGTTGAGTTCCAGGATCGAACAGCTGCCCTGGTTGGCCAACTCGACCTGGACTTGTTCCTGGTCGATGGGCACGTATTTGCGGATCACTTCCAGCAGGTCTTTCTGCAGCTGCGGGAGGTAGTCCGGTTGCGAACGGTTGCCGCGCTCATGGGCGACGATGATCTGGAGTCTTTCTTTCGCGATGGATGCGCTGGATTGCGACTTCCGGCTGCGGAAGAAATCTAAAAGGCTCATTCACGTCCTCCGAACAGTCGTTGCAGGAATCCTTTCTTCTGCACGTCGAGGAAGCGGTGGGGCATTTCCTTGCCCAACAGGCGCTCGACGGCGTCACTGTACGCCTGGCCGGCATCGCTCTCTTCGTCGAGGATGACCGGTACGCCCTGGTTGGATGCCTTGAGCACCGCCTGGGATTCCGGGATCACGCCGAGCAGACGGATGGCCAGGATTTCCTCGACGTCCTCGACGCCGAGCATTTCGCCCTTGGTGACGCGCTCGGGGTTGTAGCGGGTCAGCAGCAGGTGTTCCTTGATCGCGTCCTCGCCTTTCTCGGCGCGGGCGGATTTGCTGGCCAGCAGGCCGAGCATGCGGTCGGAGTCGCGGACCGAGGACACTTCCGGGTTGGTCACGACAATCGCCTCGTCGGCGTAGTACATGGCCAGGTGGGCACCTTTCTCGATGCCGGCCGGGGAGTCGCAGATCACGTAGTCGAAGGACTGCTTGAGCTCTTCGATGACCTTGCCGACGCCTTCCTGGGTGAGTGCGTCCTTGTCGCGGGTCTGGCTGGCGGCCAGCACGAACAGGTTCTCGAGGCGCTTGTCCTTGATCAGGGCCTGGGTCAGGGTCGCTTCGCCGTTGATGACGTTGACGAAGTCGTAAACCACGCGGCGTTCGCAGCCCATGATCAGGTCGAGGTTACGCAGGCCTACGTCGAAGTCGACGATGACGGTCTTGTGGCCGCGCAGGGCCAGGCCGGTGCCGATGGCTGCGCTGGTGGTGGTTTTACCGACGCCACCCTTACCGGAAGTGACTACGAGGATCTTGGCCAAGGTGATTCACCCCAAAGAAAAAACGAAGAATTCTGGTCCCTGAAAGTCGCGGCAGTATCCGTTAAAGGCGGGTGATGTTCAACACGTCACCCGACAGGCTGACGTGCACTGCCTGCCCCCATTGCGGACTGCGTCGAAGGTCTTCGGCGACCTTGTAATTACCGGCGATGGACACGAGTTCCGCAGCCAGCTGCTGGCAGAAAATACGTGCGCTGGTGTCGCCCTTGACTCCGGCCAGGGCACGACCGCGCATCGGACCGTACACATGGATATTTCCGTCGGCGAGAAGTTCCGCGCCGGGGCTGACAGGAGCGAGCACGATCAGGTCGCCGCCGGCGGCGTAGATCTGCACGCCGCCGCGGACCGGGGTGGTGACCAGCTTGGTCGGACGGACGACCGGTGCCGGCGGCTCGGCCGGTTTTTCCGGAGCGGCTTCCTTCGCCGGCTCCTGGGCTGCGTCGGTTGGCTCGACGGCTGTCTCTGCTGGTTTCTCCGGCTTGGCTTCGGTGGTCTGCGAGGACGGTTTCTCGGCTTGCACACCCGCGCCAGCGGCCTGCTCGACCACCTTTTCGGAGAGCTTCTCGCCCCGCGGGCGACGTACCGGCGCGGCGCCAGTCACCTGCGGGACGGCATCCTTGGGCTCGACCGCGCGCTCGCGGGAGGAGCCCGAAGGCGGTAGCACGGGTATGTCGAACATGGTGGCCAGACGAATGTCTTCCTCGCGGCTGGCACGGATGGCCAGGGTGCGCAGGCCGTGGCGGCGGCAGATGTCCAGTACGCCCTGCAGGTCGAGTTGGCCTTCGCCGTCGGGCAGCTTGTCCAGCGCCAGCACCAGCGGGGTATCGCGGAAGAAGTTGGGCGCCTGGGCGACCTTGTCGGCGAGCTGGCGGTCCAGGCGCGGCAGGTCGTTATGGGCCAGTTCCAGAACGGTGACGGCCAGCATGCTGCCCTTGAGCTGGAATACGGGATCTTGGTCGAGAAGGTCAGCTTGGCTCATGGTCGGACTGCGTCATCAAAATGGGTGGACTTATAGCGGACCGCCCCGACAGCCGCAAGCGTGGCGGATAGCCAGGGCGCAAGGCAGGCACGGCGCGCCCGCGCAAGGTAGAATGTCGGGCTTTGATCGTGACCGGAAAGTTCCATGGACCGCCCCACCTTTCGCCGAGAGTTCCTCCATCCCCGTCACTGGCCGCTCTGGCTCGGCCTTGGTGCGCTCTGGCTGGTGGTGCAGTTGCCATATCCGGCGCTGCTGGGGCTGGGGCGCGCGCTGGGCGCGGTGATGTACCGCGTGGTCGGCAGCCGCCGGGCGATTGCCGCCCGCAACCTTGAACTGTGCTTCCCCGAACTCCCGGCCGCCGAGCGCAAGCGCCTGCTCAAGGAAAACTTCGCTTCTACCGGTATCGCCTTCTTCGAGATGGCCATGAGCTGGTGGTGGCCCAAGGCGCGCCTGGCCAGGCTCGCCCACATCGAGGGTATCGAGCACCTGAAGAAGGCCGAGGCCGAAGGCAAGGGAGTGATCCTCATGGCCATGCACTTCACGACCCTGGAGATCGGCGCCGCGTTGCTCGGCCAGGTGCAGACCATCGACGGCATGTACCGCGAGCACGACAACCCGGTGTTCGACTTCGTCCAGCGTACCGGCCGCGAGCGCCACAACGCCGACGCCACCGCCATCGAGCGCGAGGACGTGCGTGCGATGCTCAAGGTGCTGCGTGCCGGCCGTGCCATCTGGTATGCGCCGGACCAGGACTACGGCGCCAAGCAGAGCCTGTTCGTGCCGCTGTTCGGCATCCCGGCCGCCACTGTCACCGCCACCACCAAGTTCGCCCGCCTGGGCCGCGCGCTGGTGCTGCCTTTCACCCAGTCGCGCCTGTCCGATGGTTCCGGCTACCGCCTGACCATCCACCCGCCGCTGGAAGACTTCCCCGGCGAAAGCGAAGAGGCCGACTGCATTCGCATCAACCAGTGGGTGGAAAGCGAGATTCGCCGCCAACCCGAGCAGTACCTCTGGGCGCACCGCCGCTTCAAGAGCCGCCCCGAGGGCGAGCCGAAGCTCTACGACAAGAAGAAGTAGGCCGTTCACTCCTCAGGGGGCCTAAGCTGGAAACGACGCGACAAGGACTTCTGCCGTGACCGACTCCGCCACGCTTGCGCAGCAATCTCCGGCCATTACCGGCCTGATCCTCTCCGGCGGCGGCGCACGGGCGGCCTATCAGGTCGGTGTGCTGGCGGCCATCGCCGAGCTGCTGCCCGAGGGCGCGGAGAATCCCTTCCCGGTCATCGTCGGCACCTCCGCCGGAGCCATTAACGCCGTTGGACTGGCTTGCGGGGCGTTGTCCTTTACCGACGCGGTGGAGCGTTTGACCAAGGTCTGGAAGGGCTTCCGCACCGGGCAGGTGTACCGCGCGGATTGGCCCGGCGTGTTCAGCCAGGCCTT
This sequence comes from Pseudomonas sp. DP-17, assembly GCF_022380625.1. NCBI lineage: Bacteria > Pseudomonadati > Pseudomonadota > Gammaproteobacteria > Pseudomonadales > Pseudomonadaceae > Pseudomonas > Pseudomonas sp. DP-17. The sequence goes on along the minus strand of NZ_JAKSXG010000001.1, from coordinate 577,561 downwards.
CAGATTTCTTGGCCACAGCCTGCTCGGGCTGGGCAAGCGTGAGCCGGTGGCGTTGCTGGATAGCACGCCGCTGCGTTATCTCCTCGAACGTGAGTTGGATTTCTCCGGCATCGCTGCCGCCGTGCGCCGGCGAAATCTGCGCGCGGTGGCAGTGACCGCATTCGGCTACGAGTCCGGCCAGGCGGTGACCTTCTACCAGGGCCGCGCGACCATCGATCCCTGGCTGCGCCATCGCCGCATCGGCGTGCCGACGCGGCTGCAGATCGAGCACCTGCTGGCCAGCTCGGCCATTCCGCTGCTGTTCCGTCCGGTGAGGATTCTCCGCGAGTATTTCGGTGATGGCGCGGTGCGCCAGCAGGCGCCCATCAGCCCGGCGTTGCACCTGGGCGCCAATCGCGTGCTGGTAATCGGTGTCAGCGGCAATCCCACGGTGGGCAGCGCCAACGAGCAGGTGGCCAATTACCGCACGGGCCAGCCGCCGAGCCTGGCGCAGGTGGGCATCCACCTGCTCAACAGCACCTTCATCGACAGCCTCGAAGGCGATATCGAACTGCTGCACCGCATCAACTTCCTCAGTGCGCTGGTACCCGAAGAGGCCCGACGTGCGACGCTGGGGCTGGCGCCGGTGGACGTGCTGCTGATTTCACCGAGCCGGCCGCTGGACGAGATTGCCGCGCAGTACCGTCACGAACTGCCGCCGGCGCTGCGCCTGTTCCTGCGCGGGCCTGGAGCGACCAAGGCGAGCGGGGCGGGGGTGCTCAGCTACCTGTTGTTCGAGCCGGGCTACTGCAATGCGCTGATCGAACTGGGGTATCGCGATGCGATGGAAAAGCGCGCGGAGATCGCGCGCTTTCTGGGGATGGAGGAGTGGTCGTTGTAGCCGCGACGTTTCCATGAGCATTGGAGCGGACGTTGTCCGCGATGGGTTCCGGCGCGAAGCGGACCCATCACGGACGGAGTCCGTGCCTTCGTGCGCGTGGCTCAGACCGCCAGCACGCCATCACGGTAATCGCGCAGGGCCTGCTCGATCTCCTCGCGGCTGTTCATCACGAACGGGCCGTACTGCACGATCGGTTCATTGAGCGGCTTGCCGGCCAGCAGCAGGACGCGCGCGCCCTTGTCGCTGGAGAGCTGGATTTCGTCGCCCTGGCCCAGGCGCACCAAGCGGTTGGTGGCGACGGTCTCGTCACCGCGCTCGCCAGGCACCTGCAGAGACCCTTCATACACATACAGCATCACTCGATGGCTCGCCGGAATCCGAGGAGTCACGGAGGTGCCGGCGGGCAAGACCAAGTCGTAATAATGCGGCTCGGTGCCCGGGCGTTGTACGGCGCCATCGATGGCAGTCTTGCCGTCGTCGAAGCGCCCGGCGATCACGGTCACACCCACGCCTTGCGTAGTGGTGAGGCGGGGCACGTCTTCCGGCTCGATGTCGCGATAGCCGGCCGGCGCCAGCTTGTCCTTCGCCGGCAGGTTCAGCCACAGCTGGAAGCCGCGCATGGCGCCTTCCACCTGCTCGGGCATCTCGCTGTGGATGATGCCGTGGGCGGCGGTCATCCACTGCACGCCACCGGGCTTGAGCAGGCCGGTATTGCCCAGGTGGTCTTCGTGGCGCATGCGCCCTTCGAGCATATAGGTGACGGTCTCGAAGCCCCGGTGCGGGTGGGCCGGGAAGCCGGCGATGTAGTCGTCCGGGTTCTGCGTGTCGAACTGGTCGAGCATCAGGAACGGATCGAAGCGTTCGATACCGTGGCCGCCGATCACTCGGGTCAGGCGCACGCCGGCACCGTCGGAGGCCGGGTGGCCAATGTGCTGGTCGATCACGGTACGTAAACGGGTCATGGGGACCTCCTTGATCTGTGAATGGAGATCATCCTAGTCCCAAATGATGGATGAATGGTTGCGATTTTTTCGGACTAACTATCGATAGAATTGATGGTTTAGCGAAAAAGAAACCGCCGCCCGAGGGCGGCGGTTCCGGCTTACTCCTGGATCTGCAGGCGCCGGGCTTCGGTATAGAAGTAGCGCAGCTTCTCGTACTCGAAGGGCGTGTTCATCTGCCCGTAGCGGAAACTGTTGCTGTAGCGCTTGTCGATGATCTCCAGGACCGGCAGCTCCCAGTAGTCGCTGCTGAGGTCGGAATAGTTCAGGTAGTTCACTTCGCGAGCGGCCACGAAGTCGGTGGCCAGCCCGCCGGTGTCGCGCAGGTTGGACGGACCGAGGATGGGCAGCATCAGGTACGGGCCCTCCGGCACGCCCCAGTAGCCCAGGGTCTGGCCGAAATCTTCGCTGATCTTGGGCAGGCCCATGGCGCTGGCCGGGTCCCAGAGGCCGCCGATACCCAGGATGGTATTGAACAACAGGCGTGCGGTGCTGTTCGCTGCGCGCTCGGGCTTCAGCTGGCCGACGTTGTTGAGCAGGGTCGTGACCTCGCCCAGGTTGCTGAAGAAATTGCTGACGCCGGTGCGCACGAAGCGCGGGGTGACGTATTCGTAGCCGTGCACCACAGGCAGGAACACCCAGTCGTCGAAGCGGTAGTTGAAGTGGTAGACCCGGCGGTTCCACGACTCCCAGGGATCGTAGACGTTGAGGGCGTCGAAGGTGGCGCGCTCGAACTCGCGCTGGTCCAGTCCGGGGTTGAATTTCAGTGCGTCCAACGGATGCTTGAAGCCGTCGTCGTCCGGCGCCATGTCGAATTGGATGTTGGTGGGTGTCTTGACCGGTTGCGGCGTTTCGGCCTGAGCGAGGCCGCAGGCCAGTAGCAGGGCGAGGGTCCAGGAATGGCGAAGTGGCATGGAGTCAGTTCCCTGTCTGCACGGTTGCCAGGCCAGCGGCCGGGGCATCCTGTCCCTTGAGGAAGCCCAGCATGTCCTGGGCGTTCACGCGGTAGTTGAGGTTGCCGCAGTGGCCGCCGCGCGGGTAGAGCGTCAGGCGGTCGCCAAAGGTGCGGCGCAGGAAGCCGATGTCGCCGGCGCCGAGGATGACGTCGTCGGCGTTGTGCATCACGGCGATCTTCGGGCTGTCGCGCAGGTAGTCCTCGAGCGCGTAGAGGCTGACCTGCTGGATCAGCTGCGGCAGGCTGCCGCCGTCGTACTTGGCGCGCCACAACGGCATCAGCTGTTCGGTCATGTAACACTCGAAGTCGCATTGCATGGCGCGCTTGAAGAAAGGCGTCAGGCTGGTGCTCTCGGTGATCGGGTACTTGGGCGGAGTAATCAGCCCGCGGCGGTTGATCAGGTCCGACGTGAAGGCGATGTCGGCGGAGGAAAAGCGGAAGACCGCGCCGATCAGCATGGCCATCTCTTCGTTGGAAAGATGCTGCTTGGACTGCTGCAGGTCGAAGAGGAAGGCGTCGTTGAGATCGACATAGCCCTTCTGCTTGAAGTAGCGGGTCAGCTTGGCCAGCACCACCTGGTAGAAAGTGTTGGTGTTGTTGATGCCCTTGACCTCGGTCTGCACCATCCTGTCGAGGTTGCTGATCGAGGTATAGAGGTTCACTGGCGGGTTGAGCAGTAGCACGCGCTTGAAGTTGAAGCTGCGGCGGCTTTCATCGAGTTTGCTGACGAAGGCGGCGTGCAGCGCGCCGAGGCTGTAGCCGGTCAGGTAGTAATCGGTGATGGGCAGTTCGGGGTGCTGCGCGCGTACCGCCTGCATGACCCGGTACAGGTCGTCGGCGTCATCGGGCGTGTAGCCGGGGGTGGCGACATGGGAGGCGCCGACCATGAAGTCCCAGCTGGTCGGCGAGGACAATTGCACCACATGGTAGCCAGCGCCGTAGAACAGGCGCTTGAGATACTCCGGCGTAGTGCTGGCGTAATGCGCGCCGGTGCCGGCGATGATGAACACCAGCGGCGCCTCGTGCTTCTGGCGGGCCAGCCGGTAGTGCAGCTTCTTCACCGGCCAGAAGTTGCTCGGCAGCTCGTACTCACGCTCCGGGCGCAGCTTGAGTGTGTAGTCCGACTGGCGAATGTCATCGTCCGAGGGCAACTGCGGGCGCAGATCCGGTGGCGTGGTGGCGATGGTCGCCTCGAATGGATTGACCAACGGGTAGCCATAGTTGGCCTGCTCGACATCGCGGGCGGAAGCGGGCCCGGCGAGTCCCAGTGCGAGGCAGCCGATCAGGGCGGCGACGCGGCGTAGAAATATCATGGTTCGGAGTCCTTTCTAGGAGAGGTCAACTCTAGGGTGACCGCGCATTAAGACCAGTACATTTCCCACAAGTGCGATGCGCGTTTCAGCCCTTGCGCGCCAGGTCACGCAGGGCGTCACCGGTCAAACGATAGACGGTCCACTCGTCCTGCGGGCGCGCGCCCAGGCTGCGATAGAAGCCGATGGCCGGCTCGTTCCAGTCCAGCACCGACCATTCCAGGCGACCGCAGCCACGCTCCACCGCCAGCCGTGCCAGCTCGGTGAGCAGCGCCTTGCCCAGGCCGGCGCCACGGGCGGCGGGGCGCACGTAGAGGTCCTCGAGGTAGATGCCCGGCTGGCTCAGCCAGGTCGAATAGTTGTGGAAGAACAGTGCGAAGCCCTCGGGCGCGCCGTCCACCTCGCCGATCAGCACCTCGGCAAAGGGGCGCGGGCCAAACAGGTGATCGTGCATGCGTCGGGCGTCGGCCTTGACCTCATGGGCCAGCTTTTCATAGTCGGCCAGTTCGCTGATCAACTCGAGGATCAGCGGGATGTCGTCGGGTACGGCAGGGCGCAGGGTGACGCGGGACATGGGAGTTCCTTGCAGGGCGGGATGGGCCGAGCATGCCCAAAGCCCCGTATGGCTGGCAACAGCGCGCTTCAGTGGCGCTCCAGGCTCTCCAGCCAGACCAGCTCGCAGGCGCCGGCGCCGGTGTCCTCGCGGGTCAGCGAACTGACCCAGCGCCAGCCGTCGTCGCCTTCCACGCGCACCAGCTTGCCGGACAGGCGCACGTGTTCGCCGGCGCTGACCTGGGCCAGGGTACGCGCGACGCTGTCGTTGGCCGGAATCATGTGCATGTTGGCCGCGTGGGTTTCCAGCTCGCGCCGTGGGATCGGCAGCTTGTCGGCGTGCCAGTAGAACCAGCGGTTGCCCTGGCTGATGCGGATATCGGCGAGCACCTTTGGGTCATCCATCGGCCCCCAGCCCAACGCCAGGTCGGTGGGCGACAATTCGGCCTCGCGGCCCAGGCGGTAGTCCTCGCGGCCGAGTACGCGCGCCTCGATGCTGAAGTCCTGCAAGGGGTAGATGGAATAGCGCTCGACGCGTAAGCCAGCCTCGGACAGGGGCTGGCTGTACCGCTGCGGTGCCCGGGGGTGGTCGGTCGGCCACAGCCACCAGAAGCTGGTGGCCGCGCAAACCAGCAGGAACAGGGATTCATCAAGGGCTCCGTGGGTGAGGGAAGTTTAAGCAGTGTTTGCCCCCTCTTGCATCGGCCCCGGCGCTGGTTATGCTGGGCGCCGATTTTTCGCCTCCCGGAGTAGTGGCGCCATGTCCCGTCGTTTGCCCCTGATCCTCCTGCTGCTGGTCCTGGCGCTCTGGCTGGCCGCCAGCTATGGCGTGCGTTTCGGGCTGATGGAGGACAGTCGCTGGGTGGGTATCTGCGCCGACCAGGCCACGCGCTGGGAGTGCGCTGCGCGCTCGCAACTGGGCTGGGCGATTCACTTCGGCGTGTTCGGCAAGCTGGCGCTGGGCCTCTCGCTGCTGGCCTTCTTCGTACCGCGGCAGGCCGGCTGGTGGCTGGCGGTGCTGGCAATGCTGGTCACGCTGCCGGCGCTGGTGCTGTACAACGCCGGGCTCGCCGTCTTCGCCCTGGTGTTGGCCGGGCTGCGCCTGGTGCGCGCGCCATCGCGCTGAATCAGGCCTTTTGCTCTGACAGGCGTGACCCTCGCCACAGCGCACCCAGCAGCAGAAGACTCACCGCGGCCCATCCCAGCGCCTGAAGGTTGCTCAACCCTTCCAGCGCCAACTGCGCGGGAATCCCTCCGGCGATGATCAGCGCCAGCAGCAGCGCTTCGCGGCGCGGCGCATCAACCGGCCGGCACAGATAGACCAGCGCCGGGAACAGCAGGGCCGCGCTGGGGAAGCTGCGGTAGCGAGCGTCGAAGACCATCCCGAGCATCAGCACCGCGCCGGCGAAACCGGCGGTCGCCAGCCACAGCCCGGCGCGGCGTTGCAGGCAATCGAACGCCTTGCTCCGCCAACCCGTGCGGGCCGACAGCGCCAGGCTGATGTGCAGCAGCACCAGCAGGTTGAGCCCGGCCAGCGCTGCCGCCCAGAGCCATTCACCCCAGAAGCGGCTGGTGATCACCGACAGTTCCAGCCACAGCCCGATGCAGCCGGCCCCCAGCGCGCCGGCCAGTGGCAGCAGGAATGCACTGCGAGCAGAGGCGGGGCGGCCACCCACCAGCAGGGCACCGAGCAGGATCACGCCGGATAGCCCCAGCCACATCGGCCAGCCCGGCAGGTTGCTGACCGGCCCGGCGAGCACGCCTTTTTCCTCGCGGTCGGCACTGAACAGGCCCCAGTAGCCGCCCACCGCGCCTTCGCTCTGGCGCTTCCAGGGCTGGTCGAAGGCTTCGATCAGGTTGTAGTGCCAGCCTTTCTCCTCGGCCATGTGCACGAAGCCGCGGATGAAGCGCGCCTCGTTGACCCGGCTGGGCAGGGCGGTTTCACGCTGGCGGCCTTCGCTGGGCCAGCCGGTCTCGCCGATCAGGATGTCCTTGGGGCCGAACTCGCGGCCGAAGTCCTCGCGGATCTTCGCCACATGGGCGAGGGCGTCTTCGATGCCGCGCGGATTGTCTTCCCAGTAGGGCAGCAGGTGGATGGTGATGAAATCCACCGCCGGGGCGATCTCCGGGTGCTGGTGCCAGAACTCCCAGACATCGGCGTAGGTCACCGGCTGGCGCACCTGGGCCTTTACCTTGTGGATAAGTCCGGCCAGGTAGCGCCCGGTGACCTCCTTGCGCAGCAGGGTTTCGTTGCCGACTATCACCGACTGCACCACGTCCGGATTGTCGTTGGCGGCCTTGATCAGCGCGTCGACTTCGCGGCCGGTATCCACCGGGTTGGCATTCACCCAGGCGCCCAGCATCAGTTTCAGCCCGTGCTTGCGGGCCAGCGCAGGGATGCCCTCCAGGCCGGTCATGGAGTAGGTGCGCACGCAGTCGAAACGTGTCGCCAGCAGTGCAAGGTCGGCATCCATCTGCTCCGGGCGCAGCACGAAAGGCTGGTCGAAAGGCGACTGGTCCTTGGCGAACGGGCTATAGGACGCACATTGCAGCTTGTGCGCCGGCGTTGCCGCGTCGGGCAGGATTACCGGCTTGCCCAGGCCATACCAGAGCCCGCAAAGGGCAATCATGGCAAGCAGCAGGGCGGAGAAATAGGGGAGGAGCGGAAAGCGCGGGGACTGAGGCATGGGGGCACGCGAGCCGGGGCGAGGCGCGCATCTTAGCAATGCCGCCAGCCGCCGTCAGTGCCCGCGCGGGCACTCACGCGTGGCGGTGAATCCAGTTGTGCGTCGGTTGGGGCGAGTTGCCCTCGAGGCGCTTCCAGAACTTCTCGTGGAAGTGGAAGCCCACCGCATTGCACAGCGGCTCGACCACCGCCACCAGGCCGCCCACGGTGATGCTGCCGGTCAGCGCGTAGGCGACGCTGAAGGCGATCATGAAGTGCATCAGGGTGAAGGTGACGGTCTTGAGCATGGTGGCGATCCTCCAGTCGAGAATGATTCTCCGTTGCTGAAAGACTACTGCGCCAGCGCCGTATCCGGTAATCGAGCCTGTGTATGGAGGCGATAGGCCGGCACCTTCGTCGCGGATGGAATCGCGTGGTCGTGGATGGACGGTTCGTGTCGTGGATCGGACCGTTTGGCGTCGCTCTCAGAGCAGTTCGCCAGCAGCGGGCGCCGATCATGAGGGGGCGGCCAAGACCGCGAAATGCGCCGGGTTCGCCCCGGCGCGCCGATAAAATCACGGGGAGAAAACCATGCGAATGATGCGACGCCTGTTGGGCCTGGGCGCAGGGCTGGTGCTGTCGGCGGCAGCCGGGCTGGCCGGTGCGGCGGCCAAGCCGGAAATCACCATCGGTTACGTGGACGGCTGGTCGGACAGCGTGGCGACCACGCACGTCGCCGCCGAGATCATGCGCGAGAAGCTCGGCTACCAGGTCAAGCTGATGCCGGTCGCCGCCGGGATCATGTGGCAGGGCGTGGCGCGCGGCAAGCTCGACGCCATGCTCTCGGCCTGGCTGCCGGTCACCCACGGCGCCTATTACGAGAAGATGAAGGACAAGGTGGTCAACCTGGGCGTGAACTACCCGGGCGCGAAGATCGGCCTGATCGTTCCCGAGTACGTGAAAGCCAACAGCATCGAGGACCTCAACGCGCAGAAGGATGACTTCGGCGGCCGCATCGTCGGCATCGACGCCGGTGCCGGGGTGATGCTCAAGACCGACCAGGCGATCAAGGACTACGGCCTGGACTACAAACTGGTGGCCAGCTCCGGCAGCGGCATGATCTCCGAGCTGACCCGCGCGGAGAACGACAAGAAGGCCGTGGCGGTGACCGGCTGGATTCCGCACTGGATGTTCGCCAAGTGGAAGCTGAAGTTCCTCGAAGACCCGAAAAAGGTCTACGGCGAGGAAGAGCACGTCGACAGCGTGGCCAACCCGGCGCTGGAGAAGAAGGCGCCGGAAGTCTGGGCCTTCCTGAAGAAATTCCAGTGGAAGGATGGCCAGGAAATCGGCGAAGTGATGCTTGCCGTGCAGAATGGCGAGAAGCCGGAAGTGGCCGCCAAGAAGTGGGTCGAGGCGCACCCCGATCGCGTGAAGCAATGGTTGTAATAAGTTAGGGCCACTTCACCCGCGACACAGAAGAATCCCCCGTGAACATCTCAGTTCGCGGGGGATTTTTTTATGCCGAAGCGTCTATTCCGGGCCTGTTCGCAACAGCGGGCAAATCGCTACGACTAAAGTCGTCTGGAGCCCTTGCAGCGCTCAAATAAATTAGGGATCGACGACATCCGCGTCATCCCCGCTGTGAGGACAAGAACAAAATGAACGACAGCATCTACCAGCGGATTGATACCAATCCGCGCTTCAAAGAGCTGGTGGCCAAGCGCGAACGCTTCGCCTGGCTGCTTTCCCTGATCATGTTGGGCCTGTACGTGGTCTTCATCCTGCTCATCGCCTTCCAGCCGCAGCTGCTCGGCGCGAAGATCAGTGCCGATTCGTCCGTCACCTGGGGCATCCCCATGGGCGTCGGGCTGATCGTCTCCGCCTTCGTGCTCACTGGCATCTACGTGCGCCGTGCCAACGGTGAGTTCGACCGCCTGAACCAGGAAATCCTCAAGGAGGCCCAGCAATGAAAGGCCGAATTTCTGCGGCCCTCGCTTTGGCCGCGTTCGCTCCTGCCATCTGGGCAGACGCCCTCACCGGCGAGGTACAGCGCCAGCCGCTGAACGTCTCCGCCATCGTCATGTTCGTCGCCTTCGTCGGCCTGACCCTGTGCATCACCTACTGGGCCTCCAAACGCAGCAAATCCGCCGCTGACTTCTACACCGCCGGCGGCAGCATCACCGGCTTCCAGAACGGCCTGGCGATTGCCGGCGACTACATGTCCGCCGCGTCCTTCCTCGGTATTTCCGCACTGGTGTTCACCTCCGGCTACGACGGCCTGATCTACTCCATTGGCTTCCTCGTCGGCTGGCCGATCATTCTCTTCCTGATCGCCGAACGCCTGCGCAACCTGGGCAAGTACACCTTCGCCGACGTGGCGTCATACCGCCTCAAGCAGAAGGATATCCGTACCCTGTCCGCCTGCGGCTCGCTGGTGGTCGTGGCCTTCTACCTGATCGCGCAGATGGTCGGCGCCGGCAAGCTGATCGAGCTGCTGTTCGGCCTGAACTACCACGTCGCGGTTGTGCTGGTCGGGATCCTGATGGTCCTCTACGTGCTGTTCGGCGGCATGCTCGCCACCACCTGGGTGCAGATCATCAAGGCCGTGCTGCTGCTCTCGGGCGCCACCTTCATGGCGATCATGGTGCTCAAGCACGTCAACTTCGACATCAGCACCCTGTTCTCCGAAGCCATCAAGGTTCACCCGAAGGGCGAATCGATCATGAGCCCCGGCGGCCTGGTGAAGGACCCGATCTCCGCGTTCTCCCTGGGCTTCGCGCTGATGTTCGGCACCGCCGGCCTGCCGCATATCCTGATGCGCTTCTTCACCGTCAGTGACGCCAAGGAAGCCCGCAAGTCGGTGTTCTTCGCCACCGGTTTCATCGGCTACTTCTACATCCTGACCTTCATCATCGGCTTCGGCGCGATCCTGCTGGTCAGCACCAACCCGGACTTCAAGGACGCCACCGGCGCGCTGCTGGGCGGCAACAACATGGCGGCCGTGCACCTGGCCGACGCGGTGGGCGGCAGCCTGTTCCTGGGCTTCATCTCCGCGGTGGCCTTCGCCACCATCCTTGCGGTGGTTGCCGGCCTGACCCTGGCCGGCGCCTCGGCCGTGTCCCATGACCTGTACGCCAGCGTGCTCAAGGGCGGCAAGGCCAACGAGAAGGATGAACTGCGTGTCTCGAAGATCACCACCGTATGCCTGGGTGTGGTCGCGATCATCCTCGGCATCCTGTTCGAGAAGCAGAACATCGCCTTCATGGTCGGCCTGGCCTTCTCCATTGCCGCCAGCTGCAACTTCCCGGTGCTGCTGCTCTCCATGTACTGGAAGAAGCTGACCACCCGTGGCGCCAAGATCGGCGGCTGGATGGGCCTGATCACCGCGGTGGTGCTGATGATCCTCGGCCCGACCATCTGGGTTCAGATCCTCGGCCACGAGAAGCCCATCTACCCGTTCGAATACCCGGCGCTGTTCTCCATGGCCGTGGCCTTCATCGGTATCTGGTTCTTCTCCATCACCGACAAGTCCACTGCGGCCGACGAAGAGCGCGCGCGCTTCTTCCCGCAGTTCATCCGCTCGCAGACCGGCCTGGGGGCCAGTGGTGCAGTCGCCCACTGACGGCTTGAGCTAACCGGCGGGGGCCGGGGGTGTAAACCCCCCCGGCCCCGCTTTTTTGCAAGGGATGGATAACGGATGTCCGATGATTTCAACTTCGCCTCGCCGCCCTTCGACCAGCTCCGCCCGAGGGAGCGGGAGCAGCTGCGCGACGCGCTGAGCGTGGGCTACTACACGGTCGGCGAAGTGCTGCTCGAAGCCGGCGCGCCGGTGCCCTGCCTCTTCATCCTGATGAAGGGCGTGATCGAGGAGCGCGGCGAGGATGGCAAGCTGTTCGCCCAGTACGGCGGCGAAGACCTGTTCGACGTGCGCGGGCTGTTCTCCGGCAGCAGCAAGCACCGCTACCAGGCGGTGGAGGAGAGCATCGTCTACGAATTGCCGGCGGCAGTGTTCCACCAGCTGTGCACGGACAACCCGCAGTTCGCCCGTTTCTTCCGTGCGGACCTGGCCAGCAAGCGCCAGCTGGAACGTCGCGACGGGCAGAACCTTGCCGAATTCATCCTCACCCGCATTGCGCCCGAACACCTGTTGCCCGCCATCGAGGTGGAGCCGACGCTGCCGTTGGGGGATGCGGCGCGCCTGCAGCTCAGCCGCGGTGCCGACGCACTGCTGGTGCGCGAGGAAGGTGCGCTGGGCATCGTCACCCGAACCGACCTGATGACCGCGCACTTCCGCGACGGCTTCAGCGAAGCGCAGCCCATCGGCCCGCTGGCGCATCGCCCGTTGAGCCACGTCGAACTGGGCGACTTCCTCTTCGACGCAATGATCCTCATGACCCGCCAGCGCATCGAGCGCGTGGCCGTGTGCGAAGAAGGCAGGGTGGTCGGCCTGCTCCACCTGACCCAGGTGCTCAGCCTGTTTTCCACCCATTCCCATGTGCTGGCGCTGCGCATCGCCCGCGCCGAAAGCGAGGCCGAGCTGCGCGCCGCCGCCGAGACCCTGCACACGCTGATCGCGACCCTGGCCGGCAATGGCATCCGCCTGCGTTTCATCATGCAACTGGTCAGCGCGCTCAACGAACAATTGCTCGAACGACTTTTCGAATTGCAGGTACCGCCGGTATTGCGTGGCCGATGCTGCCTGCTGGTGATGGGGAGCGAAGGCCGCGCGGAGCAACTGCTGAAGACCGACCAGGACAACGCGCTGATCCTGGATGACGGCCTGCCGGTGGAGCAGGGTCTGTTGCTGATGCAGCGCTTCACCGCCGCGCTGCTGGAATTTGGATATCCGCCATGCCCTGGCGGCGTAATGGCCAGCCGGCCGGAATGGTGCAAACCCCTGTCGGAGTGGCAACGCGAGTTGCGCGAGCTGCCGTTGCAAGGTCGTCCCGAGCAGCTGATGCGCCTGTCGATCCTCGCCGATGCCTGGCCGGTGGCGGGTAACCGAAGACTGTTCGACAGCCTGCGCGAAGGCCTGAACGATCTGGCCGGCGACAGTAGCCGCTGGATGAGCGACCTGGCCCTGCCGGCCCTGCAGTTCGACACGCCGCTGACCTTCCTCGGCCAGCTCAAGACCCAGGATGCGCACCTGGACGCGAAGCGCGGCGGCATCTTTCCTATTGTCCACGGTGCCCGCGTGCTGGCCGTGCGCGAAGGGCTGGAGGAGCGCGGCACCCTCGACCGCCTCGCCGCCCTGAAAGCACTCGGCGTGCTGGATGAGACGCTGGCGGACAACCTGGTCGAGGCGTTTGAACTGTTCCTCCAGTTGCGCCTGCGCCAGCAACTGGACGGCCAGTGCGACGGCCGCGAGCAGGGCCTGGACGTTTCCCGCCTGAGCCGCCACGAGCGCGACCTGCTGCGCTTCGGGCTGCACACGGTGAAGAAGTTCAAGCAGAGCCTGAGCCGCCAATTCCACCTGGAGACCCGATGAACGCCTGTGTCGCTGCCCCCGATCCGCACTGGTCCGCCTGGCGCCGACGCCTGTACTGGTGGCGGCACGACCCGGCGGAGGCGGAAGAACTGGTGTCGCTGGACCTGGAGACCACCAGCCTCGACCCGCGCAAGGCCGACATCCTCAGCATCGGCGCGGTGCTCATCCGTCACGGCAAGCTGATTCTCGGCGAACGCCTGGAGCTTCTGGTGGAGCCGCCGCTGTCACTCGACGGCGAGTCGATCCGCATCCATAAATTGCGTCGCGCCGACCTCGAAGGCCAGCTGCCGCTGGCGGAGGCGTTGCGCCGGGTGCAAGCGTTCGTCGGCGAGCGACCGCTGCTGGGTTACTACTTGTCCTTTGATGTGGCGGTGCTGCGCCGGCATCTGCGCGAGCAGCTCGGCGCAAGGCTGGATAATCCGCGTGTAGAGGTCTCGGAGATCTATCACCGCAAGATGAGCCGGCGTTTCCCCGACCTGCACCTGGACCTGCGCTTCGACACCCTGGCGCGCAACCTGGAGATCCCTATCGAAGGCCGCCATACCGCCATCGGTGACGCGCGCACCGCCGCGCTGATGTTCCTGCGCCTGCGCAAGGGCTCGCTGCCCCGCGACCTGAGCTGATAGTCCCGCGCAGATTCTTTGAATCTTCCCCGCGCCGCCTCGGTCGGTATCTACAAGCGCTGGCCAATCGCACCCCGCGAGCCATCGCCCCTCGTCGACTGAAAGAGGAGAGACGATATGGGACTCGGGACTATCCTGTTGATCATCCTGATCTTGATGCTGATCGGCGGCCTGCCGGTCTTCCCCCACTCGCGCAACTGGGGTTATGGCCCTTCCGGTGTGATCGGCGTGGTGCTGGTGGTACTGCTGGTGTTGTTGTTGCTCGGACGGATCTGACCGGCCCTCGCCAAGAGCATCGCGGCTGAATCCGCTCCTGCGAAAGGCCCAGGGCTAACCGCCTGCGTAGGAGCGGATTCTGTCCGCGATCGCTCGAAGCTCGCTCCGGCGATAACCCGCTTTCGTCACAGCGCCGATACGCCACAGGGTGATTCGTCGCACAACCTGCCTGAAGGGCCTGTACTAACATACTGGGCCTTTGCCATCAGGGAGTCTTGGGGATGCTGGGCGTTGTACTGGTTGTGCTGGGCGTGGTGTGGTTGCTCGTCCAGTGCGGGCTGGGCCTGCCGCCGCTGGCCGAAGCCATGACCCTGGACCCGGTGGTCAATCCGGACCGCTATTGGCAGTTTGCCTTCCTCGGCCCGGCCCTTCCCGTGGCGCTGGGCATCTTCATGCTGCGCTACCGCATCAGTGGCTTCGCCCAGTTCAAGCGCGAGCGCGTCAACTGCGCGGCCCACCTGCTCGTCTCCGCCGGCATCGCCCTGGTGCTGGGCAAGCTCTGCGTGCTGCTCCAGGCCTGACCGGTATCCCTCCAAGCGCTAGTGCGCCGGCGGTTTGCCAGGGGCATTCAGCGCCCTGATTTCGCCGCTGATAGCGGAAAGCCTTGGTTACACTTCGGGCCACAGTCGTCGACAAACCCTGTCGATCACCCGTCCCGAACAAGACAAGAAAAGGCAGACCTCCCCTATGCAAAATCGCATCATGATCACCGGCGCCGGTTCCGGCCTCGGACGCGAAATCGCCCTGCGCTGGGCCCGCGAGGGCTGGAAGCTGGCGCTGGCCGACGTCAACGAAGCAGGCCTGCAGGAGACCCTCAAGCTGGTGCGCGAGGCCGGCGGTGACGGCTTCACCCAACGCTGCGACGTGCGCGACTACAGCCAGCTGACCCAGCTGGCGCAGTCCTGCGAAGAGAAATTCGGCGGCATCGACGTCATCGTCAACAATGCCGGCGTCGCCTCCGGCGGCTTCTTCAGCGAACTGTCGCTGGAAGACTGGGACTGGCAGATCTCGATCAACCTGATGGGTGTGGTCAAGGGCTGCAAGGCCTTCCTGCCGCTGCTGGAGAAGAGCAAGGGCCGCATCATCAACATCGCTTCCATGGCCGCCCTGATGCAGGGCCCGGCGATGAGCAACTACAACGTGGCCAAGGCCGGCGTGGTGGCCCTGTCGGAAAGCCTGCTGGCCGATCTCAGCCTGGTGGACGTGAAGGTCCACGTGGTCTGCCCGTCGTTCTTCCAGACCAACCTGCTGGACTCCTTCCGCGGCCCGAGCCCGGAGATGAAGACCCAGGTCGGCAAGCTGCTGGAAAGCTCGCCCATCAGCGCCGCGGACATCGCCGACTACATCCACCAGGAAGTGGCCCGCGACGTCTTCATGATCCTGCCCCACGAGCAGGGCCGCATGGCCTGGCAGATCAAGCAGCAGAATCCCCAGGCGATCTACGACGAGATGGCGAAAATGGCGGAGAAGATGCAAGCCAAGCGCCGCAGCCTGGCCTGAGAACCTGATTACGATCTGCTGCGCGTTGGCATAACTGCTTGAATGCAGCTCCAGCGCGCACGATCGTAAAGCCGGTTCTGAGCAAGGAATTCGCCCCCTTTCGGTGCATTGAAAGAGAGGGCTTGCCCAGGTCGGTGCAAAGGGTTAGTTTTAGTCACCGGCCTGCCTGGCTGATGTACGTTGGACCCCGGTGAAAGCCCCGCTCATTTCGCGGGGCTTTTGCTTTTTCGGGCTACCGCCCAGCGCTTGGGATTCGTGCTTTGCGCATCGCCATGCCTGTGTTAGAAGGCTCCGGTGTCATTGAAGGAAGAACCCGCTTGCACTCTGAATCCATCGTCTATGGCTGCATTCGCGACTGGCCCGGCGACTCGATGGAGCGCCGCCTGCGCCGCGCCGCCAACCGCAAGGTGCTCGACAGCCTGCCCATGGGCGAGGCCTGGCCGTTCCTCGGCCGCGAAATGTTCAGCCGCTGCGAGACCGAAGGTGCGGGCCTGTACCAGTCCCAGGTGATCCATTTCGGCGCCAGCTACCAGACCATCGAGTACGAGTGGAAACTCTGGGTCGAACAGTTCGAAGCGCTGCTGCGCCGTCTCTACTGGGCCAGCGCGGTGGTGCATCTGGAAACCGAAGTCAACGGCAGCCACACCTTCCGCTGGGAATCCGAGAACGGCTTCCACAGCCCGCGCGAAGGCGAGCTGAAAGTGCGTTGCGCCTGGGAGCGCGAGGGCGGCCTGCGCGGCTGAATTCCCGCGACTGCCCTTCAAGAGAAGACCGCTGTGATCAATTACCTCTGGTTCGTCCTTGCCGCGTTCTGCGAGATCGCCGGCTGCTACGCCTTCTACCTCTGGCTGCGCCTGGACAGGAGCGCGCTGTGGATCATTCCCGGCCTGCTCAGCCTGACGGTGTTCGCCCTCCTGCTCACCCGCGTCGAGGCGAATTACGCCGGGCGTGCCTACGCCGCGTACGGCGGCATCTACGTCGCTGCATCGCTGTTCTGGCTGGCCTTCGTGGAAAAAAGCCGCCCGCTGTGGAGCGACTGGGTGGGCGTGGCGCTGTGCGTGATTGGCGCCAGCGTCGTGCTGCTGGGGCCGCGTCTGGCGCCCTGATCCGTTCCGATCCTGAGCGCTGAGCTTCGTCGTAGGATGGGTGGAGCTTGCGAAACCCCGCCGTGGTGCACGCAATTGATGGGTATCGCTGCGCTCCACGCCATCCTGCATAGTGTTCGGCCTGAGCGTCATAGAAGGAGCGTGTCAGTCCTCCAGCCACTCCCTCGGCACTTCGCTCTTCAGCATCAGCTGGCACTGCTGGCTTTCCGGATCGAAGACGATCACCGCCTCGCCGCGCTTGAGCGCATGGCGCGCGCGTTCGACGCGCACGTCCAGCGGCGTGTCGTCGCCATTGTCGGTGCCTTCACGGGTGACGAAATCTTCCAGCAGGTTGTCGAGGGTGTCGGCTTCGATGAGCTCGAAGGGAATCAGCATGGCGGGCTACTCGTGAATCGTACTCGAAATCGCAGCGCGGGATTGTAGTCCCGCGCTGCGCCGAGTGCAGCTTCAGTCGTTGTTCCCGTCCGGGGTCTTGCCCTTGTCGGACGATCCATCGCCGCTGTCGATCAGCTCGTCCACCGGCGGCACATGGGTGGTGCTTTCCATGTGCACCGGGTGCTCCAGCTGCTTGCTGAAGCGCTCCAGTGTGCCCTCGCTGGGCTCTGCGTCGCTGTCGAACACCGGCGGGCTGAGCATGTAGGCCGTGAGCAACTTCGACAGTGCGGCGAGGCTGTCGATATGGGTGCGCTCGTAGCCGTGCGTGGCGTCGCAACCGAAGGCCAGCAGGGCGGTGCGGATGTCGTGGCCGGCAGTGATCGCCGACTGGGCATCGCTGTGGTAGTAGCGGAACAGGTCGCGCCGCACCGGGACTTCGTGACGTTCGCCCAGCCGCAGCAGATGGCGTGAAAGATGGAAGTCATAGGGACCGCCGGAATCCTGCAGCGCGACGCTCACCGCGTGCTCGCTGGAGTTCTGTCCCTCGGCCACCGGTGCGATGTCGATGCCGACGAATTCGCTCACGTCCCAGGGCAGCGCGCCGGCCGCGCCGGAGCCGATTTCCTCGGTGATGGTGAACAGCGGGTGGCAATCGATCGGCGGCACCAGGCCGCTTTCCACGATGCCCTTGAGCGAGGTGAGCAGCGCCGCGACGCCGGCCTTGTCATCGAGGTGGCGGGCGCTGATGTGGCCGCTCTCGGTGAATTCCGGCAGGGGGTCGAAGGCGACGAAATCGCCGATGGCCACGCCCAGGGATTCGCTGTCCGCGCGGCTGGCGGTGTAGGTATCCAGGCGCAGTTCGACGTGGTCCCAACTGATCGGCAGGGTGTCCACCGCGGTGTTGAAGGCGTGTCCCGAGGCCATCAGCGGCAAAACGCTGCCGCGGAACACGCCGTTTTCGCAGAATACGGTGACCCGGCTGCCTTCGGCGAAGCGGCTCGACCAGCAGCCCACCGGCGCCAGTGCCAGGCGGCCGTTGGGCTTGATCTCGCGGACGATGGCGCCGATGGTGTCCAGGTGCGCCGAGACCGCGCGGTCCGGGCTTTTGCGCCGGCCCAGCAGGGTCGCGCGGATGGTCCCGCGGCGGGTCATTTCGAAGGGGACGCCGATCTCCTCCAGCCGTTCGGCGACATAACGCACGATGGTATCGGTGAAGCCGGTGGGGCTGGGGATGGCGAGCATTTCCAGCAGCACGCGCTGCAGGTAGTTCAGGTCCGGTTGTGGCAGTTGACTCATGCCGGGGCCTCCTCGTTGGGGTGAGGCTGGTCACGGTTGTCTCGGTGCAGCAGTTCGCGGCTGAGCGGGAAGAGCAGGTCGACGAAGCGCTCGGCGGTGGGCTGCGGCTCATGGTTGGCCAGGCCGGGCCGTTCGTTGGCTTCGATGATCACGTAGTCCGGCTGGTCGGCCTCGGTGACCAGCAGATCGAGGCCGGTGACCGGAATCTCCAGGGCCCGTGCCGCGCGGATGGCGGCGTCGGCGAGCGTCGGGTGCAGACGCTCGGTGACGTCTTCGAGGATGCCGCCGGTATGCAGGTTGGCGGTGCGCCGCACGGCCAGGCGTTGCCCGCTGGGCAGCACGTCGTCGTAGCCGAAGCCTGCGGCGGCGAGAGTGCGCTCGGTTTCGCCGTCCAGCGGAATGCGACTTTCGCCGCCGGTGGCGGCCTGGCGACGGCGACTCTGCGCTTCGATCAGCTTGCGGATGCTGTGCCGGCCATCGCCTATCACCTCGGCCGGGCGGCGGATGGCGGCAGCCACCACTTCATAGCCAATGACCACGATGCGCAGGTCCTGGCCGGCGTGGTAGCTCTCGAGGATCACCCGGGTGTCGAACTGCTTCGCCTGGGCGATGGCGTTCTCGACTTCTTCCGGCGTACGCAGGTCCACGGCGACACCCTGGCCCTGTTCACCGTCCACCGGCTTGACCACCAGCGCGCCGTGCTCTTCGAGGAACGCGGCGTTTTCTTCCGCGCTGCCGGCCAGGCGCTGCTGCGGTTGGCGCAGGCCGGCGCGGTCGAGGGCGCGGTGGGTGAGGGTCTTGTCCTGGCACAGGCTCATGCTCACGGCGCTGGTGAGGTCGCACAGCGACTCGCGGCAGCGGATGCGCCGGCCGCCCTGGGTGAGGGTGAAGAGACCGGCGTCGGCGTCCTGCACCTGCACTTCGATGCCGCGACGATGGGCTTCGTCGACGATGATCCGGGCGTAGGGATTCAGACCCTGTTCCGGGCCGGGGCCGAGGAACAGCGACTGGTTGATGCCGTTCTTGCACTTCACCGCGAAGGTCGGCAGCTCGCGGAAGCGCAGCTTGCGGTACAGCGACTTGGCCTGCTGGTTGCCGTGCAGCACCGACAGGTCGAGGTATGCCAGGCCGCGGCTCATGAAGTGTTCGATGAGGTGACGCACCAGCGCTTCGCCGACCCCTGGCCGGCTGGACTGCGGATCCACCGCCAGGCACCAGAGGCTGGAGCCGCCTTCAGGGTCGCGGAAGGCCTTGGCGTGATTGATGCCCATGACGGTGCCGATCACCGTGCCGGTCTCGGCGTCTTCGGCCAGCCAGTAGGCCGGGCCGCCCTGATGGCGCGGCGTGACCTTGGACGGGTCGACCGGCAGCATGCCGCGCGACAGGTACAGGCGATTGATCGCCGCCCAGTCGTCGTCGCTGTGCACGCGGCGGATACGAAAGCCGCGGAAGGGCCGGCGCGCCGGGCGATAGTCGGTAAACCACAGGCGCAGCGCGTCGGAGGGGTCGAGGAAGAGCTGCTGCGGGGCGTGGGCCAGCACCTGCTGCGGGGCGGCCACGTAGAGGGCGATGTCGCGTTCGCCGGGCTGTTCGTTGAGCAGCTCGGCGGCAAGCTTGTCGGGGCTGGAGAAGGTGTGGCCGATCAGCAAGCGACCCCAGCCGCACTGCAGGATCAGCGGGCCGAGGCTTTCGGTGTGGTCGCCGGCGAGCCGCGCCTGCAAGCGCTCGTAGGTCGGCGTCTGGCCGCGCAGCAGGCGCTGGTTGTGCGGGTGGGGCAGGTTGGAATGGGGTTTCATCTTGCGCTCCCTGATAAGGCATCTGTCCTGGGCTGATGGAAAGGCGGCGTCGTACCCGACGCCGCCGGGCTCTAGAGGCCTTGTTCCGTCAGCCAGAGGTTGAGGGCCGCCAGCTGCCACAACTTGGAGCCGCGCAGTGGGGTGAGGTCGGTGGCGGGGTCGCTGAGCAGGCGGTCGAACATTGCCGGCTCGAACAGCCCGCGGTCCTGGCTCGGGTCCATCAGCAGTTCGCTGACCCAGGCGCGGGTATTGCCTTGCAGGTGTTTGAGGCCCGGTACCGGGAAATAGCCCTTGGGCCGATCGATGACCTCGCTGGGGATCACCTTGCGCGCCGCCGCCTTGAGTACCTGCTTGCCGCCATCGCCGAGCTTGAAGCGCGCCGGGATGCGCGCCGACAGCTCTGCCACCCGGTAGTCGAGGAACGGCACGCGAGCCTCCAGGCCCCAGGCCATGGTCATGTTGTCCACGCGCTTGACCGGGTCATCCACCAGCATGATGGTGCTGTCCAGGCGCAGCGCCTTGTCTACCGGGTCTTCCGCGCCGGGTTGGGCGAAGTGCTCGCGAACGAATTCGCTGGCCACGTCCTCCACCCGCATCGCTTCGCGGACGGTGTCCAGGTACTCGCCGTGGCTGCGGTCGAAGAAGGCCGCGCGGTAGGCCTGCAGCGGGTCCTTCGCACCGGCGACTTTCGGGTACCAGTGATAGCCGGCGAACAGCTCGTCGGCGCCCTGGCCGCTCTGCACCACCTTGCAGTGCTTCGAGACTTCCCGCGAGAGCAGGTAAAAGGCGATGCAGTCGTGGCTGACCATTGGTTCGCTCATGGCGCGGAAGGCCGCCGGCAACTGCGAAATCACCTCGTTTTCGTCGATGCGCAACTGGTGGTGGCGGGTACCGTAGCGCCTGGCGATCAGGTCCGAGTACTGGAACTCGTCGCCGCGCTCGCCGCCGGCATCTTCGAAGCCGATGGAGAAGGTCAGCAGGTCTTCGACCCCGGCTTCGTGCAGCAGGCCGACCAGCAGGCTGGAATCGACGCCGCCGGAGAGCAGCACGCCGACCTCGCGTGCGGCGCGCTGGCGCACGCTCACGGCGTCGCGCAGGCTGTTCAGCAGGCGGTCTTCCCAGTCGTCCAGGGTCAGTTCGCGTTCGTCCGGCAGCGGTCCGTAATCCAGGTTCCACCAGCGCTGGCGCTCGACGTGGCCCTGGGCATCGATGGCCATCCAGGTCGCTGGCGGCAGCTTCTGCACCTTCGCCAGGAGGGTACGCGGCGCGGGCACCACGGCATGGAAGTTCAGGTAGTGGTTGAGCGCCACCGGGTCCAGTGTCGCGTCGATGTCGCCGCCCTTGAGCAGCGCAGGCAGGCTGGAGGCGAAGCGCAGGCGCTGGCCGGTCTGCGACAGGTACAGCGGCTTGATGCCGAGGCGGTCGCGGGCGATGAACAGGCGCCGTTTGTCGCGCTCCCAGATGGCAAAGGCAAACATGCCATTGAGGCGTGGCAATAGTTGTTCACCCCAGGCGTGGTATCCCTTCAGGAGTACTTCGGTGTCGCCACCGGAAAAGAAGCGGTATCCCAGCGCTTCCAGCTCGCTGCGCAGTTCGGGGTAGTTGTAGATTGCCCCGTTGAACACCAGCGACAGGCCCAGTGAGGTGTCGATCATCGGCTGACCGGAAGCTTCGGCCAGGTCCATGATCTTCAGGCGCCGGTGCCCCAGGGCGACGGGCCCTTCGCTGTGAAAGCCCCAGGCATCGGGGCCTCGCGGGGCGAGGTGATGGGTGATGCGTTCGACTGCGGCAAGGTCCGCAGCCTGGTTATCGAAACGTAGTTCTCCTGCTATTCCGCACATGTCCTTACCGGATCTCCGTTGGGGATGAAGTGGGTGACGTCTCAAGGACGCCTTAGGGGATGACCCGGTGATCTGGCGAGAGTTCTATTTGATTTCATTGAGGAAAAGTGACGGAGCAGCAGGTGGACTGAGATGGCCGAGAGCAAGACTTCGATGCGCAACGCCCACGCACTCTCGATGTTGCAGGCCCTGAGACGGCTGCAGCAGGCGGCGGAAGTGCATTCCAAGAGCCTGGGACGCGATGGCGAACTGACGCCGTTGCAGTTGTTGATCCTGCAGGTGGTGGAGCTGGAAGGGGAAATAACCGCTGGTCAGTTGGCGCAGCAGGTGGCGTTGTCGCAGTCATCGATCTCCAGCGCGCTGACCCGCCTGGAAAGCAAGGGGTTGCTCACGCGCCGGCGCGATGACGATGACCGCCGCAAGCAGTGGCTGAGCCTGGAGGAGGAGGGCACCCACGCGTTGCGCAACGGTCCGACGCTATTGCCCGAGCACGCCCTGGAGCGCTTTGCCGGCCTGCCCGAGTGGGAGCAGCATGCGATCCTCGCCGGGCTGTTGCGCGCTGCTGAGCTGTTCGAGACGCCGGGGGCTGGCGCCGAGGAAGAAGAGTTCTAGGGCGTTTTGAACACTACGAGGGCATCAGCTTCTGCGCGGCCAGCGACAGGCTGACCGCCACCAGCATCAGCGCGAACAGGCGCTGCAGCGTCGCGCCGCCCAGGCGCACCGCCAGGCGATTGCCCAACAGCACGCCGAGCGCACCGCCCGCCGCCAGGCACGCCAGCAACGGCAGCGGCGGTTGGGCATGGGTCAGGTAGAGCAGGAAGCCGCCGCCGGACACCAGCGCGATCACCGCCATCGAGGTCGCGGTCGCCGCCAGCATCGACAGCGGCGTGAACCACAACAGCCCCGGCACGATCAGGAAGCCGCCGCCCACGCCCATCAGGCCGGACAGCAACCCCACCGCCAATCCCACGCCCAGCAGCGGGCCGTTGCGCACCGGTTGGTTGCACGCGCGCGGCTGGCTGGAGCCCTGCCACATGCGCCAGGCCGACCACAGCACCAGCAGGCAGAAGCCGACGATCAGCCAGGCGTCCGGCACGAGCTTGCCCAGCCACTGGCCGACAGCGTTGCCCGGCCAGCCGGTGATCACCAGCCAGAACAACGGCTTCCACGCCACCTGGCCCTGCCGTGCGCGCGGTACTGCGCCGATGGCCGCCGACAGTGCCACGGCCCCAAGGCTGACGCCAATGGCATCGTGCAGTGGCAGGTGCAGGCTGAGCAGCAGGGGCAGCGCCACCAGCGAGCCGCCGGCGCCGGTCAGACCCAGCAGCAGCCCGAGGATCAGGCCTATGGCGGAGGATTCAAGCAGCAGTGCATCCATGTCGGTGGTCCGCTCTGGAGGCTGGTCGCGGCCCCATCGATGGACCGCGAGGTGTTCAGGAGTTCTTCTGGCCGCGCACTACGTCACGCAGGAAGAAACGGTTCGGGTGGCAGGCCTCGGCCACGGCGCGTGGCACGGGCAGCGGCTCGTCGTCGATCCAGGCCGCCAGCAGTTCGCCGGCCAGCGGTGCGGTCACCAGGCCGCGCGAGCCATGGGCGCTGTTCAGATACAGGCCTTCGAGCCAGGGGCAGGGCGTTTCCGGCACCCGGCGCGCGTCCTTGCCGAGCACTGCGTAAGCCTGGGCGAAGGCTTCGCGATCCGCCAGCGGGCCCACCAGCGGCAGGTAGTCCGGCGTGGTGCAGCGGAAGGCGGCGCGGCCCTGCAGCATTGCCGGATCGAGCAGGGCGATTTGCAGGCGCTCGGTCAGGTCTGTGGATATCTCCGCCAGCAGGTCGAGGTTGCCCAGGTGTTCTTCCAATGATGGCTCAGTGTCGTCTCGCTTGAATTCGAAACTGGCGCCCAGGGTGTGCTCGCCGTGGCGCGGCGGGGCGACGTAGCCTTCGGCGCAGACCACGGTACTCAGCGAGGCGCTCTGGGCAGTGGCCGGCACGCGGGTGATCTGCCCGCGGATGCGCTTCATCGGCAGCGTCTGGGCCCCGTCGAAGCGCCGCACCTCGGCGGCGGTGGCGAGGATGGCGATGGGCGCGCTGGCGAGCTTCTGTTCGCCGCTCCAGGCGCTCCAGCCATCGGCGTCGCGTTGCAGGCGGACTTCCTCGCCGGTCAGCACGCGGATATTCGGATGCTGCGCGAGATGTCGGCACAGCGCGGGCGGATGTACCCAGCCGCCTTCGGGGTAGAACAGGCCGCCGGCGGGCAGGCCGATGCCGGCGACGGATTCCGCCTCGGCCTTGTCCAGCTGACGCAGCAGGGTGGCCGGAAAGGCCTCGGCCAGCTTGGCCTGGCGCTGGCTCTCGGCCTCATCGAAGCCCAGTTGCAGCACGCCGCAATCGGACCATTCCGCGCCCTTATGCAGGCGTTGGACCAGCCGCCGCGTGTGGCCGAAGCCGCTGACGATCAGCCGCGACAGTGCGGTGCCGTGGGCGGACAGCTTCAGGTACAGCACGCCCTGCGGGTTGCCCGAGGCTTCTTCGGCGAGACCCGCATGGCGCTCGATCAACGTCACCTGCCAGCCCCGGGCGGCGAGGCTGGCGGCACTGGCGCAACCGGCCATGCCGCCGCCGATCACCAGTGCTTCCCGCGCACCCTTGGGTCGAGCAGGTCGACTGAACCAGGGTTTGCCGGCCGGCTGTTCGACGCCGATGAATTCGCCCTGGGACATCTCCCATTTCTTGCCGAAGCCCAGGGTGCGGCGGATCTTGAAGCCGGCCGCGCCCAGCCCCCGGCGGACGAAGCCGGCGCTGGTGAAGGTGGCGATGGTCGTACCCGGCCCCGATAGACGGGCGAGTTGGGCATAGAGGGCGTCGTTCCACATCTCCGGGTTCTTCGCCGGGGAGAATCCGTCGAGGAACCAGGCGTCGATGCGCGCGTCCAGCTCGGGAAGGGTGTCCACCACGTCGCCCACCAGCAGGGTCAGCACCACGCGGCCTGCGGCGAAGACGAAGCGCTGGAAGCCGGGGTTGATCGCCACGTACTGCTCCAGCAACTGCGCCGACAGCGGCGCCAGCTCCGGCCAGAGGGCGAAGGCGCGGCGCAGGTCTTCCCGCGTCACCGGGTACTTTTCGGTGGTGACGAAGTGCAGCCGCGCATCGTTCGGCGCGCGTTCTTCGAACAGCCGCCAGGCGCAGAGGAAGTTCAACCCGGTGCCGAAGCCGGTCTCGCCGATGCACAGGCGCCCGCCGGCAGGCAGCGCGGCAAAGCGTTCGGGCAGGCGATTGCCGTCGATGAACACGTGGTGCGTCTCGGCGATGCCCGAGTCGCGGGAGAAGTACACGTCGCCGTAGACGCGGGAACTGGGCTGGCCGTTCTCGTCCCAGTCGATCTGGGCGCTGCTGATGTCTGGCATGAAGGAGGGCAGGGCAGGGAAACGAAGGCGGCAGTTTAGCCGATCCATCGCGCAGACAGCCTGCGTCACTTCCGCTACCTTTTACTCACTTCGAAACAAGGAGAGGTGCATGTTCGAATCCGCCGAGATCGGTCATTCCATCGACAAGGAAACCTACGAGAAGGAAGTCGCAGTATTGCGCGAGGCCCTGCTCGAGGCGCAGTACGAGCTCAAGCAGCAGGCGCGCTTCCCGGTGATCATCCTGATCAACGGCATCGAGGGCGCCGGCAAGGGCGAGACGGTGAAGCTGCTCAACGAGTGGATGGACCCGCGCCTGATCCGGGTGGAAAGCTTCCTCCTGCCGACCGACGAGGAACTCTCGCGGCCACCGCAGTGGCGCTTCTGGCGGCGCCTGCCGCCCAAGGGCACGACCGGCATCTTCTTCGGCAACTGGTACAGCCAGATGCTCTATGCGCGCGTCACCGGGGAGATCAAGGACAGCCAGCTCGACGGCCTGATCAACGACGCCGAGCGCTTCGAGCGGATGTACTCCGACGAAGGCGCGCTGATCTTCAAGTTCTGGTTTCACCTCTCCAAGAAGCAGCTCAAGGAGCGCCTCAAGACGCTGGAGAACGACCCGAGCCGCAGCTGGCAGCTGAGCGAGATCGACTGGAAGCAGAGCGAGGTCTACGACAAGTTCGTACGCTATGGCGAGCGCGTGCTGCGCCGCACCAGCCGCGACTATGCGCCCTGGTATGTGGTGGAGGGTTCCGATGAGCGCTACCGCAGCCTGACGGTCGGCCGCACCCTCCTCGAGAGCCTGCAGGCCGCGCTCAAGCGCAAGGACCGCCCGACCCCGCAGCCCCACGCCGCGCCGCTGGTGTCCAGCCTGGACAACAAGGGCCTGCTGGATGCGCTGGACCTGAGCCTGTCACTGGACAAGAACCAGTACAAGGAGCAACTGGCCAAGGAGCAGGCGCGCCTGGCCACGCTGATGCGCGACAAGCGCTTGCGCAGCCACTCGCTGATTGCCGTGTTCGAAGGTAACGACGCGGCGGGCAAGGGCGGCGCCATCCGCCGTGTCACCGACGCGCTGGATCCACGCCAATACCGCATCGTGCCGATTGCCGCGCCCACAGAAGAGGAGCGCGCGCAGCCCTACCTGTGGCGCTTCTGGCGGCACATTCCGGCGCGCCGGCAGTTCACCATGTTCGACCGATCCTGGTACGGGCGCGTGCTGGTGGAGCGGGTCGAGGGCTTCGCTTCCGACGCCGACTGGCTGCGCGCCTACGCGGAGATCAATGACTTCGAGGAGCAGCTGGCGAACTACAACATCGTGCTGGTGAAGTTCTGGTTGTCGATCGACCAGGAAACCCAGCTGGAGCGATTCAAGGAGCGCGAGTCGATTGCCTTCAAGCGCTTCAAGATCACCGAGGAGGACTGGCGCAACCGCGACAAGTGGGACCTCTATGCAGACGCGGTGGGCGACATGGTCGACCGCACCAGCACCGAGATAGCGCCCTGGACGCTGATCGAGGCCAACGACAAGCGCTATGCGCGGGTGAAGGTGCTCAGGACCATCAACGATGCGCTGGAGGCGGCGTACGGGCGTTCGAAGAAGAGCAAGAAGGACTGACACTTCAGCTCGCTACCTGTAGGAGCGAGCTTGCTCGCGAAGCTGATCAACGTTGGTGTGAGCGGACCTTGCCCACGATGCTCTTGCTTGTCGTTGGGAATCCAGCGCCGCTTCGGCGGGCGCGCGGACTTCTTGTTTCGCCCCCTCGGGCGACCTACTTTGGCAAACGCCCCAAAGTAGGCAAGGTCTTGCCCCGGACATCCGGTTTTTCGCTTGGGGCGAAAAATTCCCTCATTGAATTGAAGTTTCAGGGGCACGCGTCGAAGGGCCATCCCTGGCCCATCGCCGCTCTCGCGACATCCATGTCGCTCAACCCCTGAAACTCCAATTCAACGAGGCCTCCTGAACGGGGCGGTCTGGAGTGCGCGGATATTTCCCTGGAAGTCTTCAGAGCCAAAGCCAAAGCCAACGCCAGAGCCAGAGCGGAGTGGGTCTTCGTAGGAGCGAGCTTGCTCGCGAACCGCATGGCACGGCATTCCCCTGTAGGAGCCGATCACGCGGCGATCCTCTACCCTCCATTCCTCTGCGAAGGCTTCGGCGCCCCGACCAGCCGCCCCATCGCGCCGGCGATGCCCATCTCCCGCAGGACGGCCAGTTCGCCCTCGGTCTCGACCATCTCCGCGATCAGCGGCAGGTCGATGCTGTTGGACGCGCGATACATGGCTTCGATGAACAGGCGCTTGTCGTTGTCCTGGTCGATGGCGCGGATGTAGCTGCCGTCGATCTTCAGGTACGCAAGGCCCAGGCGGGTCAGGTTGCCGATCAGGCTGAAGCGCCCGCCGAAGTGCTGCAGGCCAAGCTTGGCGCCGACGTCCTGCACCGACTGGGCGAGCTTCTCCAGCTCGGCCGGCGGCGGCAGGTAACGCTCGTCCACTTCCAGGATCATCCGCTGTGCTTCCTGCGGGTGGGCACGGAGAATCTCGAACAACTGGCGCAGGGGCTCGGCGCTGCGCACGGTTTCCGCCGAGAGCGACAGCGCCAGTGGTACTGGCTGCTGGGCAAGGTGGGCGAGGGCGTGTTCGAGCATGGCCAGGTCGAAGCGCGCGGACCAGCCGAAGCGCTCGATCCACGGCAGGAACTGCCCGGCCGCAATGGCCTCGCCCTTGGGATCGAGCAGACGCGCGAGGACCTTCTGATGCAGCAGTTCGCCGTTCTCGGCGCAGGTGCGCACAGGCTGGAACCACAGCTGCAGCTTGCCCTTCTGCAGGGCGTCGTCGAGCCACTCGCGCCAGGCGCGGGAGTCCTGTGCGGGTTGGCCGCCGGAGCTGTCCAGGCGTTGCCAGGGGCGGTCCGGCGAGGATTGCGACTGCGCCAGCGCCTGGTCTGCACGGGACAGCACGCTGGCTGCGGATTCGCCGGGGCGGAAGGCCGCCAGGCCGAGGTGCGCCACCGGTTTGCAATCGCTGGCACCGGTGCCGCGCAGGTTTTCCAGTGCGGCGCTGAGTTGATCGGCCAGCAGTTCGGCGCTGGCGCTGTCGACGCCGGGGGCTAGCAGGGTGAATTCGCCGCCGCGGCTGCGCGCGGCGAGCCAGTCCGGGGTGCCGTGGGTTTCGCGCTGACGCTCCAGCAGCTCGGCGACGTCGCGGATCAGCGCGTCGGTGCGCAGCCCGCCCAAGCGCTGGTTGAGTCCGGCGAGGTCATTCAGGCGCAGCAGCAGCAGATAGCCGGCGGCATTCTGTTCGCTGGGGGACAGCTGTGCATCCAGCCGCGCGTCGAACAGGCGGCGATTGGCCAGGCCCGAGAGGCTGTCCTGGTAGGCCTCCTCGCGCAGCTTCTCGCTGCGGGTGGCCTCCTCGGCGAACAATGCCTTGAGCTTGTCGACCATCTGGTTCATCGCCTGCACCACGCGCTTGAGTTCGGGAGTGCGCGGCTCCTTGGGCAGGGTGAGGAATTCGCGGCGGGTAATGGCGTGGGCCTGCTGCACCATCTGGTCCAGCGGCTTCAACTGGGTACGCAGCAGCCAGCCGCCGAGGATGGCGCTGACCAGCCCGCAGGCCAGCAGCCAGGCGAGGCTGCCCAGTGCGCCGTCCCACAGCTTGGCCAGGGCGAACTGTGGGTGGCTGACCACTTCGACCCGCGCTGCCTGCTCCCAGCCGCGCATGATCAGCGCGTCGCCGCCCTGGGCCTTGAGGTTGACCAGCCTGGCGAACCAGCCCGGCACCTTTTGGTCCTGGGTGTCGCTGTCGCGCTCGACTATCACCTTGCCCTCGGGAATGCTCACCACGCGGATGGTGGCGAAGTAGCCGGAGTCGAAGATCGAGCTGACCATCAGCTCGATCATCGCCGGGTCGTCCACATGCGGGGTGAGCGATAGCCCCAGCGCGGTCGCGGCATCCTGGGCGTGGGAGCGCAACTGGCTGATCATCTGCTCGCGGGAGCTCTCCAGGCTGGCGGCGAAGCTGCCGGCGAAGGCCACCACGAGGAACAGGCAGATCGCCAGGAACAGTTGCTTGAGCAATGACATGCCGGTTTTCTCCTATCGCGTCTCGTCGAGGTCCAGGCCCTCGGCGCGCATCTTGGTCAACAGGTCCTGCCAGCGCGACAGCTTCTTGCTGTCGCCGGTGCGCTTGCCGCCGCCAGGGCCGGGCAGCCACAGCCCCTCGGCGTTGAAGGCGTAGACGGGCAGGAGGTCCTTGCGCTGGGAGGCGGGCTTGATCTGCGGGATCAGGTTGTCCAGCACCAGCGGTTCGGCAGTGGGGGAGGCGTAGTAGGTAAGCACCATGTGCGCCTGGTTCTGCTGCAGCGCCTTGACGTAGGTGATGCGCAGCTTGTCGCTGGCGACCCCGAGGCGGCGCAGGGTGACGAACTTGGCGATGGAGTAGTCCTCGCAGTCGCCGGCGCCCTTGTAGAGGGATTCCACCGGCGTCGCCCAGTAGTCCTCCTGGCGCCAGACGGTGCGGTCGTCGGTGAATACCAGGGCGCCATTGAAGAAGGCGTTGACCGCCTTGAGCTTGGCGCTCTCGTCGAGATTCTCGCTGTCCTGGATCAGACGTCCCCAGGATTCGATGCGGGTCTTGGCGCTGCCCAGGTTGCCGTAGCGCTGCTGGGCGTTCTTCAGGATGGCGTCGAAATTCCAGGCGGCGCCGGCGGTCAGCGCGAGGAGCGCGAGTAGCAGGACGCCGGCCCGCAGACGCAGCGGGCTGGCGAACAGCCTGAGGGCTCCTCGGGATGGCTGCATCGCCAGCGCTCCATGTGGGATGAGTGCAGTCTAGGCGGTCTTCGGGAACTTGCGCTGGCGTATCGCCAGTGGGTGCAGCGCCGCGAGGGGCGGGGCGCGCACTTTGAAGAGGGGGAGGTATGCCAGGTTGAGGGCTTTGGCGCTCGGGCGTTCTCGCTCTCCCCAGGCAGAGAATTCAATCCAGTCGACGTGTTTTCAGCCGGATCAGATAGAGGCTCACCAGCGTCGCGCTGGTCAGCATGAACGCCCAGGCCCAGGGGCGCTGAACGACGAAACCGGAAATCAGGATGCTGCACCACATGAGCCCGATGGCGTAGATCTTGCCCTTGAGCGGGATGCCTTCGCCGTCGAGGTAGTCACGAATCCAGGGGCCAAGTTTCGGGTGGTTCACCAGCCAGTCGTAGAAGCGCTGGGAGCTGCGCATGAAGCAGGCGGCGGCAAGCAGGAGGAAGGGCGTGGTGGGCAACACCGGCAGGAAGATGCCGATCACGCCCAGTGCCACGCTGAGCCAGCCCACGCCGAGCAGGCAGTAGCGAACCCAGGCGTGGCGGCTTTGGCGGATTTCCCGTGGCATGTTCAAACCTGGATCAGGACCCCGCGAGCTGGCGCGAGACAAGGCGTAAGCGGTCGAGGACGCGGAGTTTGCACGCCGTAAATGAGCAGTCCTCGGCCGTTTTCAACGCAGTATTGCCGACGCGCAGCAGCTACTGGTCAGGTTTCAGTGAGTGCGCGGCTTCAGCAGCGCAGGTTTCTCTTCCGGTGCCTGGCACAGCAGGAACAGGTTGGTCAGCAGCTCCGGGATCTGCGCGACCATGTCATCCACCAGGCCGCGGTCTCGGGCGATCTCGTCGAACTCGGGCTGTTCGTCGAACAGGCCGGAACCGACCATGATCGGCAGCAGCAGCTCACTGACTTCCTCCTCGGCCTGCTCGAACCACACCGCTTCACGCAGGAACACGCCCTCCATGAAGCCGATGCACCAGCCGCGGATGTCGGAGTCGTCCGGCTCGTCGCCCAGGTAGGGCTCGCACGGCAGCTCCAGCTCCTCGTCACCGGCCATCTGACGGATGATGTGCGCCTTGAGCTGGACCAGGGTGGATTCGATCTGGGTGCGCTCTTCCTCGTTGCGGTAGTGCGGCGGCTCGGCGAACAGGGCGTCGATCCACTCGCGCTCCGGGACTTCCTCCGGGCAGATTGCCAGGGCGGTCAGGTAGCCGTGTGCCGCCACGTAGTCCAAGGCTTCCTCGTGCAGGTCATCGGCATCGAGAAAGGCTTGCAGGCGGGACAATTGGTCGGCGAAGGACATCGGGTACTACCTCGGAGGTGATCGGTCCCGAATTGTAGTCTTTCCGCCGGCCCGCGGCAAAAGCCAAATGCCCGTGCAGCCCGCGCCGACGCAGGGCTCCGATGCAGAGCTCGGACGCATGTGACGGATTTTTCCGCAGTTTCCCGGACAAGGTGCCGGTCGCTGGCGGATCGCTTGCGTATAATGCCCGGCTTCATTCGGAGTCCTCCATGCTCGACCAGGCCCAGCGCATCCTCAAAGACGTTTTCGGTTACGACGCCTTCCGTGGCAATCAGGCGCGGATCATCGAGCGCGTGGCCAGCGGCGGCGATGCCCTGGTGCTGATGCCCACCGGCGGCGGCAAGTCGCTGTGCTTCCAGGTCCCGGCGTTGCTGCGCGACGGCCTCACGGTGGTGGTGTCCCCGCTGATCGCGCTGATGGAGGACCAGGTCGCCACGCTGGACGAGCTGGGCGTGCCGGTGGCGGCGCTGAACTCCTCGCTCAGCCCTGAGGCCCAGCGCGAGATCGCCGACCGCCTGCTGCGCGGCGAGATCAAGCTGCTCTACCTGGCCCCGGAACGCCTGGTGCAGCCACGCATGCTGGCCTTCCTGCAGCGCCTGCAGATCGGCCTGTTCGCCATCGACGAGGCGCACTGCGTATCGCAATGGGGCCACGACTTCCGTCCCGAATACCTGCAGCTGGGCCAGCTCGCCGAGCTGTTCCCGGAGGTGCCGCGCATCGCCCTGACCGCCACGGCGGACATGCGCACCCGCGAGGAGATGATCCAGCGCCTGCACCTGCAGAACGCCGAGCAGTTCCTTTCCAGCTTCGACCGGCCGAACATCTTCTACCGCATCGTGCCCAAGGAGCAGCCGCGCAAGCAGCTCCTGGGCTTCCTCGCCGAGCGGCGCGGCGATGCCGGCATCGTCTACTGCATGTCACGCAAGAAGGTCGAGGAGGTCGCCGAGTTCCTCTCCAACCAGGGCTTCCCGGCGCTGCCTTACCACGCGGGGCTGTCCAACGACCTGCGTGCCTATCACCAGAAGCGTTTCCTCAACGAGGAAGGGCTGATCATGGTCGCCACCATCGCCTTCGGCATGGGCATCGACAAGCCCAACGTGCGCTTCGTTGCACACCTGGACCTGCCGAAAAGCCTGGAAGCGTACTACCAGGAAACCGGCCGCGCCGGCCGTGACGGCCTGCCCGCCGACGCCTGGATGGCCTACGGCCTGCAGGATGTGTTGCTGCTGCGGCAGATGATGCAGAACTCCGAGGGCGACGAGCGCCACAAGCGCGTCGAACGGCACAAGCTCGAAGCCATGCTGGCGTTGTGCGAGGAAACCCGCTGCCGCCGCCAGGCGCTGCTGGCCTACTTCGACGAGGTGATGCCCAACCCCTGCGGCCACTGCGACATCTGCGTCGACGGCGTGGAAACCTGGGACGCCACCGAGCCGGCGCGCCAGGCCCTGTCCGCCATCTACCGCAGCGGCCAGCGCTACGGTGTCGGCCACCTGGTGGACGTGCTGCTGGGCAAGGACACCGAGAAGGTGCGCAGCGTCGGCCACCAGCACCTGGCGGTGTTCGGCATCGGCAAGTCCCGTGGCGAGGACGAGTGGCGCACAATGTTCCGTCAACTGGTCGCCCGTGGCTTCGCCGACGTGGATGTCGACGGCTTCAATGGTCTGCGCCTGACCGAGGCCTGCCGCCCGCTGCTGCGCGGCGAGGAGACGCTGGCCCTGCGCCGCGATCCCAAGCCGCAGCGCAGCAAGTCTTCCTCCTCCGGCGGAGCCAGCCCGGCCAGCCAACTGGTGCGCCAGGAAGAGCGCGAGATGTGGGAAGCCCTGCGAACCCTGCGGCGCAAGCTGGCGGAAGAGCACTCGGTGCCGCCCTACGTCATCTTCCCCGACGCCACCCTGCTGGAAATGCTCCGCAGCCAGCCCACCACGCTCACCGCCATGGCCCAGGTCAGCGGCGTCGGTGCGCGCAAGCTGGAGCGCTACGGCCAGGCCTTCCTCGATGTGCTCACCGAATCGGACAAGGCCCCGGACACCCCGGCCCCGGTCACCGACCTGCGCCACGAGCTGGTGACCCTGGCCCGCGCCGGCATGACCCCGGCGCAGATCGCCCGCCAGCTCGATTGCAGCGAGAAGAACGTCTACAGCCTGCTGGCCGAAGCCATCGGCCGCCAGCAGCTGACCCTGGAGCAGGCACTGGACCTGCCCGAGGAGCTGTTGGGCGAGGTGCAGGACGCTTTCCTCGACGAAGACGGCGAGCTGCCTCCGGTGAGCGCCATCGCCGAGCTGTTCGAGGGGCGTGTGCCGCTGGGCGTTCTGCATTGCGTACGTGCCGCCCTGCAGGCCGAACTGGAAGCCTGATCGGCAAACACCCGTGGTCAGGCCTCATCGCTTGTTGGTGCCGTCAGTTTCGTGACGGGACAAAACGACAAACTTGTGACGCCCGTCCCGAACCGCTATGGTGGCACTTAGACCTCCACGAGAAGAGGTGAGCGTGCCACAACAACAAAGCTGGCTGGACGATGTCCGCTCCAATGCCTACGCCGAACAGCTCTCCCGGGGCTTTCGCCGCCTGCGTTTCGAACCCGACCTCGAGACCCAGTACCGCCATTACCTGCTGGAGGACAGCTTCGATCTCAAGCGCACCGCGCTGACCATCGGCGTGCTGATCTGGCTGGCGCTGGCGGCTATCGACTTCCTTCTGATCCGGACTGCCGAACACTGGGACATGCTCGCCGTCCGTATCGGCGTGCTGGTGCTGCTGACCGTCTGTGGCGGGCTGATCCTGCAGCGCCGGCATATCCATCTGCTGGTGCCGCTGAGCCTGGCCTGCATCCTCAGCGTCGGCATTGGCGCGGCGGCCGTGGCGGGCATCGCCCATACGGTCGACCAGAGCTATCCCTATGAAGGCCTGCTGCTGGTCAGCATGGCCGCCTACTTCCTGATCGGCCTGCGCTTCGCCGAAGCGGTGGGCTGCGCCTCGGTGATCCTGCTGGCGTACGTGGGCTTCGAGCTGTACGCGGGGTTGCCGCCTGCCAAGCTGATCAGCAACGTGGTGTTCCTGCTGCTGGCCAACCTGGTCGGCGCGGTGGGTTGCTACCTGCTGGACTACAAGTCGCGCCAGCATTTCCTGATCAGCCGCCTGCTGAAAGTGATGGCCGAGCACGACGCACTGACCGGCCTGCACAATCGTCGCAGTTTCAATCGCCAGTTGGAGCGCCTGTGGCGACAGGCCCAGCGCGAGAGCGTGGGGCTGGCGCTGCTGCTCTGCGACGTCGACCACTTCAAGGCCTATAACGACCGCTATGGCCACCAGGCCGGCGATACCGTGCTGCAGCGCATCGGCGAGGTGCTTGCGGCCTGCGCCCGGCGCCCGCTGGACATCGCGGTGCGTCTGGGCGGCGAAGAGTTCGCGGTGCTGCTCTACGGCGCCAGTGAGCGCGAGGCCAAAGAGCGCGCCGAGGTATTGCGCGAATCAGTACAGGGGCTGGGCATCGCCCACGAGGGCTCGCTGACCGCAGACGAGGTGACGCTGTCCATTGGCGTTTCCTGCCTGTGGCCGGAAACCGGCAACCCGCTGCGCAGCATTTACGAACATGCCGACCGGGCTCTCTACGAAGCCAAGGCGTTCGGGCGCAACCAGGTCGTGGCCTGATGGCCCATTCGGTCCCCCGAGCTGGCGCCGTGTGTGACTGCGGGGCGCGTCGACGCGGTGCTAGCATGCGCCGCACCCCGTCACCGAGCCCGAGCCCATGCAGCAGCTGATCCAGCCCAACGGCCAACCGCACTACGGCATCTTTCCCGGCACCCCGGCGACCATCAATTACCGCGACTTCGACTTCCGCTCGCCGATGGGCCGGCGCCTCGGCGCATTGGCCAAGTGGCGCAGCTTCCACCAGTTCCAGTACTTCGGCCTGATCAGTCCGACGCTGATCGGCGGTTGTGCACTGGCGAACGTGAGCCTGCTCACCATCGGTTTCGTCTACCTCTACCATCCCGAAAGCGGGCGGATGATCGAGCGCCAGTTCAAGTGCCCGCTGGGAATGGGGACGCACTTCTCGCAGGCGCCCGATGACGGTATCTGCGAACTGCGCCAGGGGCGCAACCTGCTGCGCCTGGAGAACAGCTCTTCGCCCTTCGAGAAGCGTTTGCTGGTCGAGCTGGACGACGGCACCCGCATCGACGCGCGCTTCAGCGAGGAGCAACCGGCGTTCCAACCCATGAGCCTCTGCACCCCGACCGCGGTGAACGGCTGGGTCTATGCGCGCAAGGTGGCGGGCGTGCATTGCCAAGGCGAGGTGCGTTGCGTGCTGGGCAACTACGACCTGCGCGAGCTGGATGCCTACGCGCACCACGACTGGTCCGCCGGCTACATGCGCCGCGAGACCTTCTGGAACTGGGCCTGCCTGTCCGGCCCGGCGCAGGGCCGGCGTGTCGGGCTGAACCTGTCGTGCGGCGTCAACGAGACCAGCTTCACCGAGAACTGTTACTGGCTCGACGGCCAACGGGTGAAGGTCGACACGGTGCGCTTCGAGTTCGACCGCGACCATCCGCTCAAGCCCTGGACCATCCGCTCCTTCGACGGCCAGGTCGAATTGCGCTTCGAGGCCCACGGCCTGCATCAGGAGCGCCTCAACCTCGGCGTGCTGGCGAGCAACTTCAAGCAGATCTTCGGGCGCTTCTCCGGCGTGCTGCGCCCGGCAGGGCAGAGCGAGGTGCGCATCGAGAATCTCTGGGGCTTCGTGGAGGACCAGTACGCCAAGTGGTGAGGCAAGGCGTCACACCCTGCGACAATCTGTCATTGTACGGGCTTGATTAGCTGGCTAATAATTAGTCAAATCAACTTAGCCGATTCACTTCCGAACTTTGCACGACAATGTCAGATAACGATAAGCACTATTTCGGTACCCAACTGGCCCAGGCTTCGCGTGCCTGGCGGGCCGAACTCGACCGCCGTCTCAGTCACCTTGGCCTGTCCCAGGCGCGCTGGCTGGTGCTGCTGCACCTGGCGCGTCACTCCGCTGCACCCACCCAGCGCGAGCTGGCCCAGTCGGTCGGTGTCGAGGGTCCGACCCTGGCGCGCCTGCTCGACGGCCTCGAAGCCCAAGGGTTGGTCCGTCGCCAGGCTGTCGCCGAAGACCGCCGCGCCAAGCGCATCGCCCTGACCCCCAAGGCAGACGTTCTCATCACCGATATCGAGAACATTGCGGCAGCTGTCCGCAACGAAGTGCTCACCGGCATTTCCGAGGAAGAAATCGCGCTCTGTCAGAAAACGCTCAGTCGAATTCTCGGCAATCTCGAGCGAAACTGAGTAATTCATCACGTTATTCGGGTAGAGTAGCCATTTTTCTGGCGGTCTCTCGCGGGGTTGCTGGCCACTTGCCATCCACCCCTTAACCATTCGCCGGTTTTTCGACGATTTATCTTGACCAAACCCAGCGCAACACCTAATCCGTGATATCAGACGGCCTGTACCCTGCAAGGTACAGAGGAGTGGTGCGTTGCGGTCTGCGGTCCGGCATGGTTCCAGTGTGTGGACAGGTTGAGCCTGCCGCCCTTCGGGCGGTCAGGGGAATGGCAGACCCGGACAATGGGATGGGGTTATGGCTCGAATAAATAGAATTCCGCTGACGCTTGCCGCACTTTCGGTTTTTGTCTCCGCTCACGCGAATGCCCTCGGCCTTGGGGATATCACCCTGCATTCCGGGCTGAACCAGCCCCTGGATGCCGAGATCGCGCTGCTGCAGACCGGCGACATGACCTCCGATGAGCTCATTGCGAAACTGGCGAGTCCCGCCGACTACGAGAGCGCCGGCGTCGACCGTTTCGTCTTCCTGCAGAACCTGCGTTTCACCCCTGTGATCCGCAACGGTCGCGGCTACATCAAGGTGGTGTCCACGCAGCCGGTGCACGAGCCTTACCTGAATTTCCTGATCGCCGTGGAGCGTCCCAACGGTCGCCTGCTGCGCGAGTACACCGTGCTGCTCGACCCGCCGGAGTACAACAGCGCCAATCGCAGCGTGGCCGCCAACCTGAGCGAAGCGGCGCCTTCGCGGTCTTCGAACTACCGACCGGACAGCTACCGCGCGGAGCCTGTACGCAGCGCACCAGCACGGCCGCCGCTGCCGGCGGGAGACGGCCGTTACACCACGGTGCGCAATGACACGCTGTGGAAGATCACCTCGCAGCTGAGCGGTTCCGGTGCCTCGCGGGCACAGTTGATGGACAGCATCGTCGCGCTGAACCCGCAGGCCTTCGTCAACGGTGACCCGCATCGGCTGAAGGTCGGCCAGACGCTGGTCCTGCCGCAGGGCCAGCAGCTTGCCGGAGCCGGCAACAGTACAGCGCCTGCTTCTCAGCCGACTGCGGTGGCGCCTTCGTCCGCAGTCGAGCAGCCCGCCAGCAATGCGCCGGCTGCCGCCACGGCCAGCGCCCAGGCGCCGGTCCAGGCGAATGCCGCTCCCGCGGTAGCTGACGGTGATGCCAATCTCGCCAAGGTCGAGGCCGACCTGCTCCTGGCCAACGCCCAGCGCGACCAGATGAACCAGCGCATGGATGCCCTGCAGAAGCAACTGGAGTCCCTCCAGCAGGCCCTGCAGAGCCGTGACCAGCAGGTGCAGTCACTGCAGGCCGAACTGGACCGCCGCCAGGGCGCGGACGCCGCCGGCAGCGCCCCGGCCGCCGTGGCGCAGAGGGACAGCGCCCCGACCAACGCCGTGCCAGCCCCCAATGGCGTGGCGCCGGCACAGCAGGACGCTGCCGCTCCGAGTGCTGCCCAGCCCGCGACCCCGGCACAGGATGCGCAGGGTTCCGGTTTCAACTACTGGCCCTGGGTTGGCGTGGGTGCCCTTGGTGCGCTGCTGGTCGGCCTGCTGTTCGCGCGGCGCAAGCGCGAGGAAAAACCGATCGAGATGCCGCCGCTGCGTGCAGCGGCGCCCGAGCCGGTCAGACCGCTTCCGCAGGCCAAGCCGCTGGCCGCCGCCGTCGTGGCTCCGGTTCCGGTGCCGCACCCGGTGGTCGTCGCCACGCCCGAGCCGGGCGTCGCTCGCCTGCCGGCCGCCAGCGCGGACAGCCTCGAAGGTGCGGATATCTACATCGCCTACGGCCGTTTCAATCAGGCCCGCGACATGCTGCGCAAGGCTGTCAATGCGGAGCCGAGCCGCCGCGAACTGCGCATGAAGCTGCTGCTGGTGCTGGCCGAACTGGGGGACGTGGTCGGCTTCCATGAGGAAGAGCGCGCCCTGGTGGCGGTGGGCGGTGACCAGAAGCAGATCGATCAGCTCAAGTCCCGCTACCCGGCCATGATGATTCGCCCGGAAGATACATTGCAGCCGCCCACCGGCGAGACCCTCACCGACTGGGACGACCTCGAACTGGGCGAACCCGTGGCCGCTCCCCTGGAGCAGCCCAAGGCCGCGCAGGACCAGCCGGATTTCGCCATGAACCTCAGCGACCTGTCGCTGGACCTGGACTGGGACAAGCTCGACAACCCCTTCGAGTCGCCCAGACAGGGCAAGGCTGCTTCCAAGGCCGTACAGGACGTGCCGTCGGACTTCCGCAGCAACCTGCATGAGCTGCCGGAAATCACCGAGCTGGATCTGGGTGAGCACGGCGAAATGTTCGGCCATGGCCGCAAGGCCCAGGTGGATGAGGATTTGACCTTCGACCTGCCGGACGACATCGGCCACGAGCACGACGAACTGCTGGCCAGCCTCGATCGTGCTCGCCAGTGCATCGACCAGGGCAACCTGGAAGAGGCCTATGGCATTCTCAAGCAAGTGATCGCCAGTGGCGACTCCAAGGCCAAGGCCGAAGCGCGCGAGCTGCTGGCGCTGATTGCCTGATCCGCTGCGAGCATGAAAAAGCCCGGCCGATGCCGGGCTTTTTCTTGGGCGCGTGAAAATGGCGGGCAGGGTTCCCCCTACAGGCTTCTGTTGCTTTCTGCGCGAGAACTCAGAAATTGCGCCCCAGGTTGATGTACACCGCGTGTTCGCTGGCATCGTTCAGGCCGTAGCTGAAGGACAGCGGCCCCAGCGGCGTCT
The DNA here is from genome assembly GCF_022380625.1 of Pseudomonas sp. DP-17. NCBI lineage: Bacteria > Pseudomonadati > Pseudomonadota > Gammaproteobacteria > Pseudomonadales > Pseudomonadaceae > Pseudomonas > Pseudomonas sp. DP-17. The sequence continues at coordinate 538,362 of NZ_JAKSXG010000001.1, read as the reverse complement.
CGAAGCCCATGAGGAGGCTGCCAGCGTTGACGTAGCCGGTGTCGTAGCTGTTGTCGTTGTTCCAGACCCGCCCGCGCTCCAGGCTGCCGCCCAGGTAGAAGGGGAAGTCCAGCGGCAGGAAGGAACGCTCGGTCATGCGTCGGTAGTAGATGACCCGCCCGAGGCTGTAGTTCTGCCCGGACAGCGCGTCCTGGCGATAGCCCGAGAGCTGCCGCGCGCCGCCGAGCAGGAAGCTCGACACCACCACGTCGGCGTCGTCGATGGTGCGTCCGTAGCCTCCGCCCAGCACCCAGGTATTCGGGCCCGAGCTCAAGGCCTTGTCCAGCTGGATATCCCACTGCCGGTAGCGGTCGTCATCGCCCAGGGACGGCGTGTGCTCGCGGAACGAGGTCTGGATGTTCTCGCCTTCGCGGGGGAAGTCCACGTTGTCCATGGTGTCGAAGGAGTACTGCAACTGGGCATAGCCTTCGTTGAAGTGGTAGTCGGGCAGGTCCTGCTCGCCCACTCGCACGTCGGCCTTGCCGAAGGCCTGGGCGACGCCGAGGCGGAATTCGCCGTTGTTGGCGATCTGCCGGCCAAGGTTGATGCCGTAGCCGTAGCGCTCCAGGCGGTATTCGGCGATGGGATCGTCGTCCTGCGTGGCCTCGACGTTCTGCGCCTGGTTGAACAGGTAAGGGGCGACGAAGTAGCGCGAGCCCACGTCCAGCGGCTGGTAGAACTCGCTGTAGAGTTCCTGGCGGTCACCCAATTGCAGGCGCGTGAGCCACTCTGCGCCAAGGCGGTTGATGCCGTTCATGCGGTAGCTGCCGCCGACGTTGAAGGTGCTGTCGCCGCGCAGGTCGTCGGAGAGGTTCAGGCCCAGGCGCAGGTAATCGGTGCCGCTGCGCTTGCCGTAGGCGTGGATCACCAGCGCGTTGCCGGCCTTGTCTTTCTGGTTGTGCACCACGCGGTACTGAACCTGGTCGAAATAATCCAGGCCGTAGAGTGTGCTCATGTCGCGTTGCAGGCGCTCCAGGTCCAGCGGTTCGCCCAGCGGTTGGCGGATGTAGTGGAGGATGACGTCGTCGCTGACCTTGGAGTTGTTTTCCACCTCGATCCGATCGATCACTGGACGGCGCTCACCCGGCGTGCGCGCTTCGCTCAGGGCTACCGCCTCGGTATCGGCGGGCTTGCGCAGCGTCGCCAGGCGCGGGGCGAGGATGCTGGTGGCGCGGTAGCCGGCGTCGATCAGCTGCGGTACGCGGCCAAAGTCGGTGGAGCTGAAGCCGCTGAGCGGTGGCTGTACCAGCACATCGCTGGACTTCAGGGTGGCCAGCTGTGCTTCGGAGTTCTTGCGGGTCATCAGGGTGACGGACTGGTTGAGCATGTCCACCACGGTCAGCAGTTGCTTGCGATCCGCCAGCGGGTTGCCGATGTCGACCACGATGACCACGTCGACGCCCATCTGCCGAGCTACGTCCACCGGGATGTTGTCGACCATGCCGCCGTCCACCAGCAGCTTGCCGTTGACGTCCACCGGCGCGAATACCGCCGGGATCGACATGCTGGCGCGGATCGCCTGGGGCAGGTGGCCCTTGCTGAACACCACCTTCTCGCCAGTGGCGATGTCGGTGGCCACTGCGCGGAAGGGGATCGCCAACTGATCGAAGTCGCGCGTGTCGCTGGTGTGGACCAGCAGGCTTTCCAGCAGCATCGACAGGTTCTGCCCCTGGATGGCGCCCAGCGGCAGGCCGAGGGTGCCGTCATCGCGGAAACTGAGCTTCTGCTTCACCAGGAAATCGCGGTCGTCCTGCTTGCGGCGGAAGGGCACGTCGACCCGCGGCGGCGAGTCGGACAGCGCCTGCTTCCAGTCCAGTTCCAGGGCCAGCTGTTCCAGCTCTTTAGGTGTGTAGCCCGCCGCGTATAGGCCGCCGATCACCGCGCCCATGCTGGTGCCGGCAATGGCGTCGACGTGGATGCCCTGTTCGTCCAGTGCCTTCAGCACGCCGATGTGCGCCAGGCCGCGTGCCGCGCCGCCGGAAAGGACCAGGCCGATCTTGGGCTGCGGCATGTTCGCCGCCAGAGTGCCGAGGGGTAGGAAAAGGAGGAGGGCGAACAGCAATCGGCGCATGAAGAGAAGTGTCCGGTAGGGCGTTTCAGACCGGTATTATAGGGTCGCGCCCTACAGCAGAGTCTGATTCATGTCCGAAGCCAAAGCCGAAGTCGTCATCACCTATTGCACCCAATGCCAGTGGTTGCTGCGCGCCGCCTGGCTGGCCCAGGAACTGTTGAGCACCTTTGGCGACGATCTGGGCAAGGTCAGCCTGGTGCCGGGCACCGGTGGGGTCTTCCTGATCACCTGTGACGGCGAGCAGATCTGGGAGCGCAAGGCCGACGGCGGTTTCCCCGAGGCCAAGGTGCTCAAGCAGCGGGTGCGTGACCGCATTGATCCGCAGCGCGACCTGGGCCACAGCGACCGGCCCTGAGCCGTCGCTGTGCCGGCGGCCAATTAGTTTCGTTAGCTGGCTAACTTCCTTGCTTCATATCAAAAGGAGACCTGCGTCCCGCTTTTAGTCTGGTGGCATCCATTCTCCGCAAAGGATGCCCGCCATGAGCATCATCGTCACAGGCGCTGCCGGGTTCATCGGCAGCAACCTCGTCAAGGCGCTGAATCAGCGCGGCGAGACCGACATCATCGCGGTCGATGACCTGACCGAGGGCGACAAGTTCGCCAACCTCGCCGACTGCGACATCAGCGACTACCTCGACAAGCGCGACTTCATCGAGCGCTACGCCCGCGGCGACTTCGGCGTGGTACGCGCGCTGCTGCACCAGGGCGCCTGCTCCAGCACCCTGGAGCGCGACGGGCGCTACATGATGGACAACAACTACCGTTACAGCGGCGAATTGCTGGATGCCAGCCTGTCACTGGGCGTGCCTTTCCTCTATGCCTCGTCGGCAGCGGTGTATGGCGGTGGGCACGAGTTCCGCGAGATGCGCTCCTGCGAGAAGCCGCTGAACGTCTACGGCTATTCGAAGTTCCTCTTCGACCAGCGCGTGCGCAAGGCGCTGTCCACTGCTCGCACCCAGGTCGCCGGCTTCCGCTACTTCAACGTCTACGGCCCGCGGGAGCAGCACAAGGGGCGCATGGCTTCGGTGGCCTTCCATTGCTTCAACCAGTTCCGCGAGACGGGCAAGGTGCGGCTGTACGGTGAGTACGGCGGCTACCCTGCCGGCGGCCACCTGCGTGATTTCGTTTCGGTGGAGGACGTGGCCAAGGTCAATCTGCACTTCCTCGACAACCCCGAGCGCAGTGGCATCTTCAACCTCGGTAGCGGCCGCGCCCAGCCGTTCAATGACGTGGCCCTGGCGGTGATCAACACACTGCGCGAACAGCAGGACCTGCAGCCGCTGACCCTGGACGCGGCGATTCGCGCCGGTCTGCTGGAGTACAGCGAGTTCCCGGACGAGCTGCGCGGTAAATACCAGTGCTACACCTGCGCCGATATCGGCTTCCTTCGCGAGGCGGGTTACCGCGCGCCGATGATGGGCGTGGCGGAAGGTGTGGAGCGTTATTGCCGCTGGTTGCTGCAACAGGGCTGATACCGCTTGTATCGGGCTTTTTACCCAGTCTTTACCCAGGGCTGACACTCGGCTACCGCCGGGCGCGAGACAATATCCCCAGACACCACACCGAACAGGCCGCCACGCAGGTTGTCGTGCGATGAACCCTTGGCATTCCCTCCCCGGGGCAAGGTTCGAGTTTCGCGCGCTGCGGGGCGGCCTTCCCTTTCAGCCCGTCACGCCGCTCGACGCTACAGGGGGCCGACACGTCGGGGCCCAAGGATCAGTGCGAGCCGCGCGCGCTGAGGAAGGTGGCGAAGATGATCAGCGCACCGCCGGCCAGCATGCGCAGGCTGGGTTCCTCGCCGAACAGCACGGCGGCGAAGGCGATGCCGTAGACCGGCTCCAGGGCGAAGATCACCGCCGCCGTGCGCGCCTTGATCAAGCGCAGGCTGGCGACGAACAGGCTGTGGGCGACTCCGGTGCAGAGCACGCCCAGCGCCACCAGCCAGAGCCAATCCATGCCGCGTATCGATGGCAGTTCCTGCAGCACCAGCGGCAGCAGGCAGGCGATGATCGTCAGGTTCTGGCACAGCGCCGCCTGGATCGGGTCGATGCCGCGCACGCTTACTCGGTTGGCCAGCGACAGCAGGGCGAACAGCAGGCCGGAGAGGGTGCCCCAGAGCAGCCCGGCAGTGGCGCCGTCGCGCAGGTCCAGGGTCGGTGTGACCATCACCAGGCCGATGCACACCAACACCACCACCAGGTACTCGCCCTTGCGGATGCGCTCACGGAACAGCAGCCCCTCCAGCAATACGGTGAAAGCCGGGAAGCTGGCGAAACCGAGCGTTGCCACGGCGACGTTGCCCACCTTTACCGCAAGGAAGAAGGTCAACCAGTGCGTACACAGCAGTACGCCGCCGCCCAGCAGCATGGCGGCCTGCTTCAGCGTGGGGCGCCCCTGTTGACGCAGATGCCCGGCGAACACCGCGGCCAGTGACAGCGAGCCGAACAACGCGCGCCCGAAGACGATGACCAGCGGGCCGGCGAGGATGAGTTTGCCGAAGATGCCGGAGAGTCCGAACATCAGGGCGCCGATGTGCAGGCCGACCAGGGCGCCGCGGGGAGTGAGTTGGGTAATGCGATTCATGCCTGAAGTGCGGTGGCAGGGCCTTGTCGGGAAAGTGAAGCGTGCCGGGCCAGCCGGCACGAGGTGAAACGAAGTTCAGGCCAGCCGCGCGCCATTGGGCAGCGGTTTGTCGAAACCGGCCAGCACCACTTTCTCGTCGCTGTCGTAGGCGCCGGTGACCAGCACTTCCGAGCGCACCCCGGCGATGGATTTGGGCTCGAAGTTGCAAACGCACAGCACCTGGCGACCGATCAGCTCGTTGGCTTCGTAATGCGCGGTGATCTGCGCGCTGGAGGTCCTGATCCCCAGCGGGCCGAGGTCGACCCGGAGGATGTAGGCGGGCTTGCGCGCCTTCACGTTGGGTTCGGCCTGGACGATGGTGCCCACGCGCAGTTCGACGCGCTCGAAATCCTGCCACTCGATGGTGTCTGTCGACATCGCTGCTCCCGCTGGGTTATCCGGTTCGATGGCCGGCAGTCTAGGCCCTGGGCGCGCGGCTGTCTGTCGCGCGGCTAGCGGGAATTGTCGCGCGCCTGCTGGCGCAGTTGGCGCGGCGTGGTGCCGAACTGGCGCACCAGCGCGGCGGTGAAGGCGCTCTGCGAGGCGTAGCCGACCTGCGCGGCGATCTCGCCCACCGACTGGTGCGAGCCACGCAGCAGGTCGCGGCCCAGTTGCAGGCGGCGCCGGCGCACATAGTCCATGGGCGTCTGCCCGGTCTCCGCGAGAAAACGGGCATGGAAGCGCGCGGCGGACAGCCCGGCGAGCCGCGCCAGATCAGCGACTTGCAGCGGATGCGCGGCGTGGCGGTCGATGTAGCTGTCGAGGCTGGCCAGAGGCAGTTGTGCCGGTTCCTCGATACGCTGCTGGCCGGCAGCGAGGCTGGCGAGCAGCAGGATGGCGCCCTGACGCGCCAGCACCGGGTCATGCAGCGAGCTGCCGGCGAGCCAGTGCACCAGCTGTGCCTGGTCATTGCTGAGCAGGCGCTGACCGGGGGTTTCCAGCAGCCGGCGGCCAGCATCGCCGTGCAGGCCGAGACTGCCGATCAGGTCTTCCTCGTCTTCCAGGTCCACCACCAGGCAGCGGCTGCCGTCTGGGCTGGCGCAGGCGTGGTGCTCGTCACGCGGCACCACGGCGAAGGTCTGCCGGGTCACCAGGCTGCCGCGTCCGCCCACTTCGAAATCCAGGCTGCCGGACAGCCCCAGCACCAGCTGCGCATGGCTGTGGCTGTGGGCGAGGTGATCGTGGCTGTAGTGGCGCAGGGAGAGGATCTGGCTCATGCAAGGCGGCTTTCGTGCTGGCGGGCAGGCTGACAGTCTAGCGCGCTGCGGGCTGTCACGGGACTGTCGCCAGTCGGTCACCTTCGCTTCACCCCGTGGGTCGACACTCGGAGAAACCCCACTGGAGGTCGCCGACGATGAGCAGCGCGCAACGCATGACGCCGACGAAGAAGCAACGGGTACGCACCCTGTGGGTATCCGATGTCCACCTCGGTACCCGCGACTGCCAGGCCGAGCACCTGGCCGGCTTTCTCAAACGCTACCACGCCGACCGCATCTACCTGGTGGGCGACATCATCGACGGCTGGAAGCTGCGCGGCGGCATCTACTGGCCGCAGGCGCACACCAACGTGATCCGCCGCCTGTTGACCATGAGCAAGCGCGGCACCGAGGTGATCTACGTCACCGGCAACCACGACGAGTTCCTGCGCCGCTATTCCTCGCTGTTGCTGGGCAACATCCGCCTGGTGGACGAGATCGTCCACACCACCGCCGACGGTCGCCAGTTGCTGGTAATCCACGGCGACCAGTTCGACGTCATCACCCGCTACCACAGATGGCTGGCCTTCCTCGGTGACTCCGCCTACGAATTCACCCTGACCCTGAACCGCTGGCTCAACCACTGGCGCAGCCGCTATGGCTACGGCTACTGGTCGCTGTCGGCGTACCTCAAGCACAAGGTGAAGACGGCGGTGAATTTCATCAGCGACTTCGAGGAAGCCATCGCCCATGAGGTGCACAAGCGCGGCCTCAACGGCGTGGTCTGCGGGCACATCCACCACGCGGAGATCCGCCGGATCGGCGAGGTGGAATACCTCAACTGCGGCGACTGGGTGGAATCCTGCTCGGCGCTGATCGAACACTGGGACGGCAGCATCCAGCTCTATCGACTGGCCGAGGAGCAGGCGCGTGCGGAGCAGCCCGCGGTGGTCGAGTCGGCGGCATGAGGCTGCTGATCGTTACCGATGCCTGGCTACCGCAGGTCAATGGCGTGGTCACCAGCCTTAAGGCGCTGATAGGCGAGCTGGAAGAACTGGGTCACGTGGTCGGCCTGGTCACTCCTCAGGACTTTCGCCACCGCCCGTGCCCGAGTTATCCGGAGATTCCGCTGGCGTGGGACCTGTGGACAGTGGGCGAGAAGATTGCCGGCTTCGCTCCCGACTGCGTCCACCTCGCCACCGAAGGCCCGCTGGGCTGGGCCGCGCGGCGCTGGCTGATGCGTCGGGGCCTGAAGTTCAGCAGCGCCATTCACACACGCTTTCCCGAATACGTGAACACCCGCTGGCCCTGGCTACCGCTGGGCTGGGGCTATGCCTTCCTGCGCCGCTTCCACGCACCCAGTGCGGCTGTGCTGGTGAGCAGCGAGCGAATGCGCGGCACTTTCACCGAGCACGCCTTCGACAACCTCGCACTATGGCGCAAGGGTGTGGATATCCAGCGCTTCCAGCCGGGTGTGGGCGCACCACTGGAGGAGCCGGTATTCCTCTATGTCGGCCGGCTGGCACGGGAAAAGAACCTCGAAGCCTTCCTGGCGCTCGACCTGCCCGGACGCAAGCGCGTGGTGGGGGATGGCCCGCAGCGGGCCGAGCTGGAAGCGGCTTATCCACAGGCTGAATTCCTCGGCTATCGCCATGGTGACGAACTCGCCGAGGCCTATCGCAGTGCCAGTGTGCTGGTCTTCCCGTCGCTGACCGATACCCTCGGGCTGGTGATGTACGAGGCGCTGGCGTGTGGCACGCCGGTGGCGGCGTTCCCGGTGGCGGGGCCGCTGGATGTGCTGCAGCAGGGCGTCACCGGGGCGATGGACGCCGACCTGCGCAGCGCCTGCCTGCGGGCACTGGGGCTGGACCGCCAGGCCTGCGCGCAGTGGGCGCGCGGGCAGACCTGGCGGGCATCGGCGCAGGAGTTCCTGGCGCTGCAGGTGCGCCTGTCGGAGGTGCCGGTCAGTGACGAGCCGGGCTACGTGAACGGCTGATCAGAACAGCTGGCGATCGTGATCCAGGTTCTGGTCCACCAGCCATTTGCCGTGGGCGATGGAGGCGTGCTGGGCTTTCTCCAGGTCCGACATGAAGGCGTACTCCACCGGCAGCGTCTTGCGCCGGGTGGTCTGCCCGTCAGGGGCGGTGATATGGCAGCCGCCGGCCCAGGGGGTAGGCAGGCCGGGATGCTCAATGACGTCGGCGGTAATGGTGTATTTGCGGTATTCGCATTGCATCAGGCTCATGGGACGTCCTCCTGGCGAGGGCCGAAGGCCCGCGACGCACGCGGGCGGAACGAGGCCGGCGTCGCGCGCCGGCAAGCCTTGCTAACCCCCACCATAGTCCACCCGGCAGGCCTTTCCGGCGGATACCGACGAACGTGAATGTCACCTTCGCCGGAGATTTCCTGCCCGAATCTTCCCAATGCTGGCGCACCGCGCCAGACTGTCGGCCATGCCTATCCAGACCCTTTCCCGCCTCGCCGAAATCGACGCCCAGCAGTGGGATGCCCTGCTGCCGGACGACCAGCCGTTCCTGCGCCACGCCTTCCTCTCCGCCCTGGAGGACAGCGGCAGTGTCGGTGGCCGGACCGGCTGGAAACCCTCCCATCGCGTGCTGCTGGGCGACGACGGTCGCCTGCTGGCCGCCGCGCCGGCCTATCTGAAGAGCCACTCCTATGGCGAGTACGTGTTCGACTGGAGCTGGGCGGACGCTTGCCTGCGTGCCGGAATCCCGTACTACCCCAAGCTGCTGGTGGGCATTCCCTTCACGCCGGTCGGTGGTGCTCGCCTGCTGGGTACACCGGAAGCGGCGCTGAGCCTGGTCGGCGCTTTGGCGGGAGAGGTGGACGAGGGGCATTGTTCGGGTGTGCACGTGAACTTCACCGATGCTGCCGCCGATGCACTGCTGCGCGATGCCGATGGTTGGCTGGAACGCCTGGGCTGCCAGTACCACTGGAACAACCGTGGCTACCGCGACTTCCAGGACTTCCTCGACGCGCTCAGCTCGCGCAAGCGCAAGCAACTGCGCAAGGAGCGCGAGCAGGTCGCCGGGCTTGGGCTGGACTTCATCTGGATGGAAGGGCGCGAGCTATCCGAGGCGCACTGGGACTTCGTCTACGCCTGCTACAGCAGTACCTACGAGGTGCGCGGGCAGGCGCCTTACCTGAGTCGCGCGTTCTTCAGCCTGATCGGCGAGCGCATGCCCGAGGCCATTCGCGTGGTTTTCGCCCACCAGAATGGCCGGCCCGTCGCCATGGCCTTCAGCCTGCTGGCCGGTGATACGTTGTACGGCCGCTACTGGGGCTGTCTCGCGGAGTTCGACCGCCTGCACTTCGAGACCTGTTTCTACCAGGGCCTGGACTTCGCCATCGGCCAAGGCCTCAAGCGCTTCGACGCCGGGGCGCAGGGAGAGCACAAGCTGATCCGTGGCTTCGAACCCGTGATCACGCGCTCCTGGCATCGCCTGGGGCATCCGGGGCTGCGCGAGGCAGTGGAAGAATTCCTGGCGGGGGAGAGGGCGGGCATCCTGGCCTACGCCGAAGAGGCCCGCGCCGCGCTGCCATATCGACAGGGTGATTCCTTGTAGGAGCGGACTTTGTCCGCGATCGTTTTGCTGTCGTTCGGGCCAACCTGGGAGCGCAGCCAGCCGATCGCGGACGGAGTCCGCTCCTACAGGGAGGCGGCAGCAAGTACCTTGGGTAAGCCGTTACTCCGGCTTCGCCTCGCCCTTGCCCGGCAGCATGCGCACCAGGGTGTTGTCGCGGCTGATGTAGTGGTGGAACAGCGCGGCCAGCGCGTGCAGGCCGATCAGCCAGTAGCCGAGCACGGCGATGGTCTCGTGCCAGTACTTCACCTGCTTGGCCAGGTCCGGGTTCTTGTCCACCAGGTGCGGCAGCTCCATGCCCCAGAACGGCACCGGCTTGTCGGCGGCGCTGAGGATGATCCAGCCGGCCAACGGCAAGCCGATCATCAGGGCGTAGAGGGCCAGGTGCATCAGTTTGGCGGGGATCATCTGCCAAGCCGGCGGCGCGGGAACGATCGGCGGGGTGGGGTAGATGAAGCGGCCGATGATGCGCAGCCAGACCAGCACGAAGACGCTCAGGCCAAGCATGAAGTGCCACTGGGAGAACAGCGCGCGGGTGTCGCTGCCCTTGGGGAAGTTGGTGCGGTACTCCATGCAGAAGTAGGTGGCAGCGATCAGCACTAGCATGATCCAGTGCATGGCGATGGACAGGCTGCCATAGCGGGACGGGGTCTTGGACAGGCTCATGACGGTTCCTTGTGTGGCTCGGTATCGTGACGCCCCGCTCTGCGGCGGGGCTGCCAGTATCAGCATAGAGCCTTAACCCTGCCTGAAACACCGTGAAGGCAAAGTGAAAGGGCCGCAATGTGCGGCCCTTTTGACATCGGTCAGCCTTCGTCGTCGGCTGACTGGCGGGAGCGGATGGCGTTCACCAGGCGCTTGGCCAGGGCCGGGTAGTCCTCGTCGAAGTGATGGCCGCCGGGCAGCTGCAGGTTTTCGCCCACTGACTGCGGCTGGGTACAGCCGCTTTCGTCCTTCTCCTCGACGCCATACACGCAAAGCACTTTCGGCCCCGGCAGGCGGGCCATTTCCGGGCCGGTGGAGGCTTCCTGGCCGGCCTTGCCGAGCCAGCCCTGTACTTCGATCTCGAAGCTGCCGCTGCGGGCGAAGGCCAGCAGGATCACCGCGCTGACATCCTTCTTGGCGTCCGCCGGCAGGCGGTTGTAGATGGCCGGCAGCACGTCGGCGCCGAAGGAATAGCCGGCCAATACAAAGTGCTTGGCACCCCATTTCTCGCGGTAGTGCTGCATCAGCAGGGCGAGGTCGGCAGCGCTCTGTTCCGGGGTCTTGTGCTCCCAGAAGTAGCGCAGGGCATCGACGCCCACCACCGGGTAGCCCAGCTCGGCCATCTGTGCGGCGACGTCGCGGTCCAGATCGCGCCAGCCGCCATCGCCCGAGTAGAACAGGGTGACGGTTTCAGAAGGCTTGGCGGCCGGGACTTCCACCACCGGTACGTTGTCGCCGCCGCCTTGCAGCAACTGGCGCAACTGGTCGGCGAGGACCTTGGGCAGCGGCGTGTCGTAGTCGGTGATCACCGTCTCGGCGTTCTGCAGGCCGCGGGCGAAGCGCGCGCTGGCGTCGTCCGGGTTGTCGTTCCAGGCGGCCAGCCAGTGGCCGTGGGCGGCCGTGGTCGGCAGCGGGGTGGCGGCGCAGTCGGGCTTCTCCAGCGAGAAGCCGACCGACAGGGCCTTGGCCTTGTCGTCGGCCTGCCCGGCAAGCCAGCGGAAGGCCCACGCGCTGCCCGGGCCGATGCCCGCCACGAGGGTTGGCTGGCCGTCGAGGAGCTCGCCGGCGGCCTTGATACGGGCCTGCTGGGTGGCGCAGTCATTGTCCGGGAATACGAACTGCACCACGCGGGCGCCGCTGTCGTGGGCCAGGGCCAGCAACTGGCCGTCGTCGAGTTTCTGGTCGGCCTGTACGGCCAGCAGTACGCGGGCGTTCGGCGCCTTGCCGGGGATGGCCAGCGCGACGGCGCTGCCGTCAGCGAGTTGGCGGTGTTCGAGGGAAGCCTGGGAAGCCGGGCGGCTCCACAGCAGCAGACCCACGGCAATGATGATCAGCAGGAGGAGGGCGAGCAGGTGTCGCCAGCGTCGTTTCAACATATCAGCGTTTTACCAATCCACTCAGGCCGCCTGCGATGAGGGCGGCCGTATCGGCCAGGGCCACCAGCGGATCCAGTCCGGCGGGCACGGCCAGGTAACGGGGTTCCCAGTCGGGCTGGAACTTGTCCTTGAAGCGCCGCAGCCCCTGGAAATTGTAGAACTGCTCACCCCGGCGAAAAACCAGCGCGCCGAGACGTTGGGTCAGCGGGGCGCCTCGGCGCGGCTGCAAGCCGGCCAGGGGCACCATGCCGAGGCTGAAGCGGGTGTGCCCGCTCTCCTTGTAATGCAGGATCAGGCCGAGCATGAGGAATTCCATGGTCAGCTTGGGGGCGTCGGGGGCCACGCGCATCAGGTCGATGCTCGCCAGTTCCTTGCCGGAAGTTTCCAGCAGGTTGGCGAAGGCCACGGCGCGGCCCTGGAAGCGGACCACGACGACGCGGAAGTAATGCAGGTATTCGGGGGTGAAGCGGCCCAGGGAGAAACCCTTCTCGCGGACGTTCTTGCCGCCCAGCCAGGCATCGGAGATGGCTCGCAGCTCTTCCATTGGCGCCTGCCCGGCGTCATGGAATTCCAGGCTCAGGCCGTCGCGCTGGCCGCGGTTCCAGGTGTAGCGCAGGTCCTTCATCTCCTTGCCCTTGCTCTCCAGGTCGAAGCGGCGCAGATCGACCCGCGCCTCCTCGCCGAGCTTGAGCGCGGTCAGGCCGATGTCCATGTACAGCGGCAGGTTCTCTGCGCGCACCTGGTAGAACACCGGTCGCGCGTGGTGCAGGTCGCACAGGTCGCGGAACTGCCAGATCAGTTCGGCGCGGGCCTGGGCCGGGCCGACCGGATCGAACAGCGCTACCAGGCTGCGGCCGCGGCGGGCGTACATCAGGAAGGCGTCGTTGCCCTCATGGAACAGCAGCGCCTTGTCACCGGACAGGGCGAGGCCGCCGTCGGGCTGTGCGGAGCTGGCCAGGATACCGGCGGCGGTATCCAGTTCCTCGCGGGTCGGGGCGTGGATCGCTGGCGGCGCGGTGCGCAGCAGCCAGTACAGCGCCAGTGCCGCCAGCAGCAGGCAGCTGCCCAGCGCGGCGCGCAGGCCGCGAGGGGCGTCGGCATCGAGGGCGAACTGCCACCAGAGTTCGTGGCTGTAGGGCACGTCCTGATAGGCGAACAGCAGCAGCCAGATCGATGCGGCGATAACACAGGCCGCCGCGCCCAGGTACAGCGGCGAGAAGGGCAGGTCCATCAGGCGGCTGCGGCGGTAGAAGGCGCTGCGGAAGATCACCAGCAGGGCGGCGGTGCAGCTGAGGATCAGCGCCTCTTCCCAGTCGAAGCCCTTGAGCAGTGACAGAACCGCGCCGGCGCTGAGCAGCCCGATGGTCAGTGCCCAGGCGGCGGACAGGCGGCGGCGCAGGCCGTGGGCGAGCAGCAGGCAGAGCACGCCGATCAGGCTGGCGGCCAGGTGCGAGGCATCGATCAGCCGGTGCGGCACGAGGAAGCCGACTTCGTCCAGGCGGGTGTCGATGGACGGCGTGGCGCCGGAGAACAGCAGCACGATGCCGGAAATGAACACCAGCAGGGAGAGAATCTGCGCGGCGAAGCCGGAGGTGATGCGCACCGCCTGCTTGGCCACCAGCACCCGGCGGGCTTCGAGGAACAGCAGCAACAGGCAGGCAACGATCAGCGGCAGCACCACGTAGATCAGGCGGTACAGCAGCAGAGCGGCGGCCAGCGGCGCGGCGCCCAGCTGGTTGGCGAAGGCGGCCAGCAGCACGGCCTCGAACACGCCGACGCCGCCGGGCACGTGGCTGAGCACGCCAGCGGCCAGGGCGATCAGGTACACCAGCAGGAAGGCGCCGAAAGGCGGGGCCTCGGGCAACAGCAGATAGAGCACGGTGGCGGCGGCCGCCACGTCCAGCGCGGTGATCAGCAGTTGCAGCAGCGACAGGCGCAGGCCCGGCAGGCGCAAGGTGCGGCGACCGAAGCGGACCAGGTGGCTGTCGGGCGAGGGCTGCTCGGGCAAGCGGCGGCGTTCTATACCGACGACCAGCAGCAGGCAGAAGCCGATGATGCCCAGCGCCAATACCGCCACCAGCCACTCCGGCAGATGCAGGGCCAGCGAGGCGTCGGAGAGGTCGCTCAGCGCGGCGAGCGCCGCCAGCACCGGCAATGCGCAGCCCAGCGACAGGCTGGCGAACAAGGTCATCAACGCGACGTCGCCAGCGCCCAGCCCCTGGCGGGCATAGAGGCGATAGCGCACCGAGCCGCCGGAAAGCATCGACAGGCCCACGGCATTACCGATGGCGAACGCGGAGAAGCCGCCGGTCAACAGCGCCGGGACGGGCAGCTTCACGCCAGCGAAGCGGCTCGCCGACCATTCATAACCCAGCAGGAAGACGAATCCGACCACGGTGGCGGCGAAAGCGCCGAGCAGCGAGGTGGTGGGCACGTCGAGCAGGGCGTCGTGCAGGGAGTAGGCGTCGATGTCGCGCAGCAGGTGATAGCAGGCGATCAAGGCGAGGCTGAACAGCACCAGGGTCACGCCCAGGCCGAGTGCCTGGCGGTTGGCATTGATCCAGTTGAGCCAGGTCGCTCGGGTGGGAGCGCCTTCGGTGGCCGGTGTCTCGGGTGTCTCAGGTGTGGCGGGGTTGGCGCTCATCGGGCACCTCAATCGATTTAGCGCGACAGAGTAGGGGCACTGACGCGAATTCCCAAGTCCCGGAAGCTTATTTATTTCAGGGCCGAAGCGTAATGAGGAATACCGTCCAGGGAAAATCTATACGTTGCACAACGATATAGCTTGCCGGAGCGGAAAAACGGGGGCGGGAGGAAAGCGGGACAGGACCGACCGCCGGATGGACGGTCGGTCTGTGGGCAGGGCGTTCTTCAGGACTGCAGGTAGACGGCCTGGGTATGGGTGTATTCGTAAAGCCCGTGCTTGCCGTCGGCGCCGCCGACACCTGATTTGCGGACCCCGGCGTGGAAGCCCTGCATGGCCTCGAAGTGCTCGCGGTTGATGTAGGTTTCGCCGAAGTCGATCTCGCGGATGGCGTGCATGGCCTTGTTCAGGTCGCGGGTGAAGATCGACGAGGTCAGGCCGTACTCGCAGTCATTGGCCAGGGCGATGGCCTCGTCGAGGCTGTCGACGACCTGGATCGGTAGTACAGGGCCAAAGATTTCCTGGCGCATGATGGCCATGTCGGCTCGGCAGTCGGCCAGCACGGTCGGCTGGTAGTGGAAGCCCTGCCCCCGTTCGGCGATATGGCCGCCGGTCACCGGGCTGGCTCCCTCGGCGAGGGCCGTGCGCACCTTCTCGGCGACTCCGTCGAGCGCTCGCCGGTTGATCAGCGGGCCCATCTCCACCGTCGCATCGGCCAGCGGGTCGCCGAAGCGGGTGGCCGCCATCGCGGTAGCGATGCGCTGGGTGAACTCATCGGCGACGCTGCGCTCGACATACACGCGCTCCGCGCAGTTGCAGACCTGGCCGCTGTTGATGATGCGTGAGTCGCGGATGGCCCGGACTGCCAGGTCCAGGTCGGCGTCGGCGAGGACGATGGCCGGCGCCTTGCCGCCCAGTTCGAGGTTGAGCTTGGTCAGGTTGCCTGCGGCGGCGGCCATGATCCGCGAGCCGGTGGCGACACTGCCGGTGAAGCTGATCATGTCCACGCCTGCATGGGCGCTGAGCGCAGAGCCCACCCGACCGTCGCCACTGACTACGTTGAAGACGCCGGCGGGCAGGTCGGTCTGCGCTACCAGGCGGGCGAACTCGAAGCAGTTGTTCGGGGTTTCCTCGCTCGGCTTGATCACGATGGTGTTGCCGGTGACCAGGGCTGGCGCCATCTTGCGGGCAATCAGGAAGAACGGGAAATTCCAGGGCAGGATGCCGGCGACGACGCCCAGCGGCTTGCGGAACAGGAAGATGTTTTCGCCAGGGCGGTCGCTGGTGATGATCTCGCCTTCGATGCGGCGAGCCCATTCGGCCATGTAGTCGAGGTAGTCGGCGGTGAACTGCACCTCGACCTCGGCCAGCGAGAGAATCTTGCCTTGCTCCAGGGTAATGGTGCGGGCCAGGTGGGCGGCATGTTCGCGGATGCGGCTGGCGATCTGACGCAGGTAGCCGGCCCGCTCCGGGGCGGTTTTACGCGCCCAGTCGCGCTGCGCCGTGCGGGCGCTGGCGATGGCCTGCTCGACGCTGTGGGCGTCGCTGGCCGGCACGCGGGACAGGCGTTCGCCGGTTGCCGGGTTGAATACGTCGAGATGTTCGGCGCTGTCGGTGAAGCGTCCGTCGATGTAGTTCTGGTAGGTCGCAAGCGATGGCATGAAGGGCTCCGGGGTCAGTAAGTGCGCGACTGGGGGGCCGCCTGGGCAGGCGCCCGGTAGGTGGCGAGGTTGGTCAGGGCCGCTTGGCGCAGCAGGCTGATGTCGATGCCCACGGCGATGAACTGGCAGCCCCAGCCCAGGTAGCGTCGGGCGTCCTCTTCGGCGGGGGCGAGGATGCCGCAGGCTTTGCCGGCGCCAAGGGTGGCCTGGACGGTGGCGCGGATCTGTTCCTGGACCGAGGGGTGGCCGGGGTTGCCGGCGTGGCCGAGACTGGTGGACAGGTCGGCAGGGCCGATGAATACGGCATCGACTCCCTCCACCTCGGCGATCTCGCGGGCGTTCTCCACCCCCCGGCGCGACTCGACCTGCACGATCAGGCACAACTGCTGGTGGGCGGTGGCCAGATAGTCGGGTACGCCGTCCCAGCGTGTCGCGCGGGTCAGGCCGCCGCCCACGCCGCGGATGCCGGCCGGCGCGTAACGCATGGCGCGGACCAGGGCGCGGGCCTGCTCAGCGCTTTCCACCTGAGGCACCATCAGGGTCTGCGCACCGAGGTCGAGCACCTGCTTGATCAGCGCCGGGTCGTCATTCACGGTGCGCACGATGGGCGACGTCGGGTAGGGGTACACCGCCTGGAGCTGGTTGAGGATGCTGGGCAGGGTGTTCGGCGCATGTTCGCCGTCGATCAGCATCCAGTCGTAGCCGATTCCGGCGACGATCTCCGCGGCGTAGGCGTTGGCGAAACCGGCCCAGACGCCGAGCAGCGGCGCGGATCCGGACAGGGCTGCCTTGAAGGCATTGGCGGGCATCTGCATGACAGGGTATCCAGGGTAGGCGCCGCTTCCAGGCCATCAGCCGGGAAGCGGCGTCGATTCAGTGGGTGTAGGGGCGGTGGAGGGCGCAGGCGGGATTCAACTCGACGCCGAAACCGGGCTTGTCCAGGCGCGACAGGCGCAAGCGGCCTTGTTCCGGCACCGGTTCGCCGAGCAGTTGCGGATGGAACATCGGCACCACTTCGTCGGCCTTGGGCGCCATCATCAGGAACTCCGCGAACGGGCTGTTGGTGCGGGTGGCGACGAAGTGGTAGCTGTACACCGAGGAGCCGTGGGGGATCACCAGGGCGCCGTGGGCATCGGCCAGGGCGCTGATCTTCAGCAGTTCGGTGAGGCCGCCGCACCAGCCGACGTCCGGCTGGATGATGTCGCAGCAGCCCATCTCCAGCAGCATGCGGAAGCCCCAGCGGGTCGCCTCGTGCTCGCCGGTGGTGACCAGCATGCCGGTCGGCGCCTGGCGTTTCAGGGCCTGGTAGCCCCAGTAGTCATCCGGCGGCAGCGCTTCCTCGATCCACTTCAGCCCGTAGGGCTGGGCGGCGTGGGCCAGGCGCGTGGCGTAGTTGAGGTCCAGGCTCATCCAGCAGTCGAGCATCAGCCAGAAGTCCGGGCCGACCCGCTCGCGCATCTCGGCGATCATCCGGATGTTCTTTTGCAGGCCTTCCTCGCCCTCGGCAGGGCCGTGGTGCAGGGGCATCTTGCCGCCGATGAAGCCCATCTGCTGCGCCAGGTCCGGCCGAGCACCGGTGGCATAGAACTGCAGTTCGTCGCGCACCGCGCCACCGAGCAACTGGTGCACCGGCTCCTGACGGACCTTGCCGAGCAGGTCCCAGAGCGCCAGGTCGACGCCGGACAGGGTATTGATCACCAGGCCCTTGCGGCCGTAATAGAGGGTGGAATGGTACATCTGGTCCCAGATGCGCTCGATGTCGGTGACCCGGGCCCCTTCAAGGAAGCGCGCCAAGTGCTTTTCGACGATGAACGCCGCCGGTTCGCCACCGGTGGTGACGGCGAAGCCGACGTTGCCGGCGGAATCCTCGATTTCCACCACCAGGGTGCCCAGCACATTAATACCGAAGCTGCGGCGGCTCTGGCGGTATTCGGGGTACTTGCTCATCGGTGTGGCAATGTGATCGTCGATCCAGTGGCCGTCGGACTGGTCGTGGTAGTCGGCGCCGCCGCCGCGCAGAACGAAAGCGCGGACCTGCTTGATGGTCGGGATGCTCATGGAGTGACTCCGGTCAGTGGGCTTGTGACTGGGAAGCCGCGGGCTGCGGGTGCCGGCGAGGAATGCCGAGGATCAGCGCGGCGGCGATAAAGGTGGTGACGGTGAGGGTGTAGAGCCCGGCAGCGGGAGAGTGCAGCGCCTGCTCGGCCCAATTCTTCAGGTTGGGCGCGAGGAAACCGCCCACCGCGCCGAGGGAGTTGACCAGGGCGATGGCGCCGGCTGCGGCACTACCGCTGAGGAAGCTGGAGGGGAAGGTCCAGAAGATCGGCTGCACGGCGATGAAGCCGGCGGCGGCCAGGCACAGTGCGAGGATGCCGATCAGCGGGGAGGACACCGACACCGAGACGGCGATACCCAGGCCCGAGGCAATCAACGCCAGACCCGCCATCAGGCGACGCTGGCCGCGACGTTCGGCGAAGCCCGGCAGCCACCAGGCGGCCAGCAGTGCGCAGAGCCAGGGGATGGCGCCCACCACGCCGACCAGCAGGCCGACCTTGCTGCCGAGCAACCCTGCCACCTGGCTCGGCAGGTAGAACACCACGCCGTAGACGCTCATCTGGATCAGCAGGTAGATCAGTCCCAGGTAAAGCACCGCCGGTTGGCAGAGGACTTCCAGCAGCCGGCCGTGGCTCTGCTTGGCGCTGTCCTCGTTGTCCAGGGCCGCTTGCAGCAGGCGCCGCTCCTCGGGCGTCAGCCAGCGGGCGTCGGCCGGACGGTTGTCCAGGTACCAGTAGGCCCAGATGCCCACGGCGGTGGCCATCAGGCCCTCGACTGCGAACAGCCATTGCCAGCCATGGAAGCCGCCGCTGCCGTCCAGCTCCAGCAGCAGGCCCGACAGCGGGCTGCCAAAGATGAAGGCCAGGGGCGCGCCGAAATAGAAGAAGCCCATGGCCCTGGCGCGGGCGTAGCTGGGGAACCAGTAGGTGAGGTAGAGGATCACTCCGGGGAAGAAGCCTGCCTCGGCGACACCGAGCAAGAAGCGCAATACGTAGAACGTGGTCTCGTTGTGGGCGAACACCATGGCAGCCGAGATCAGGCCCCAGGTCACCATGATCCGGCACATCCACAGGCGGGCGCCGACTTTGTGCAGGATCAGATTGCTTGGGACTTCCAGCAGGGCGTAACCGGCGAAGAACACCCCCGCGCCGAAGGCGAAGGCGGCATCCCCGATGCCCGTATCGGCCTGGAAGGCCTGTTTGGCGAAGCCGACATTGGCGCGATCGAGGAACGCCATGATGTACATCAGCAGCAGGAAGGGCAGTAGCCGCCAGGAGACCCTGGCCAGCAGAGAGGCAGGAAGTTTAGCCACAGCAGTCACCTTTTCTTGGATTTGGTTGGTGCAGCGAGGTGTTGTGGCCCGACTCTAGGTGCGCTCAGCTATGCGTGACTAATCGTATTTTGTTTAATATCGATACCTTTGTGTTATCGATAGGGAGTTCACCGATGTCGCCGCCGGGCCATCACCATCTGTTCGCCCGCCTTCGCTATAAGCACCTGCAGATGCTGCTGACGCTGGGGGCGAGCCAGAACCTGCACCGTGCGGCGCAGGGCATGAACATCTCGCAACCGGCAGCGACGCGGATGCTGCACGAGATCGAGGACATGTTCGGCTGCGAGCTGTTCGAGCGACTGCCGCGCGGCATGCGCCCGACTGCGCTGGGGCAGGAGTTGCTGCGCTTCGCTGAGTTCGCGTTGAGCGGCCTGGACCGTGTGGCGTCGGATCTTCAGGCACGCCAGCAGGGGGGATACGGGCATCTGGCGATCGGCGCGATCATGGGCGCGGTGCCGGATCTGGTGATGGCCGCGGTGGCGGAGATCAAGGAGCGCCAGCCGCAATTGCAGATCCGCATCATGGGCGACACCAGCGACCAGGTGATCCAGTTGCTCGAACAGGGGCGCATCGACGTTGGCATCGCCCGGCGCAATGCGATGAGTGACCGCGGCCAGTACGAATTCGAGCCGCTGGGCAACGAGAAGCTGCTGGTGGTGGTACACAAGGGACACCCACTGATACGCCGGCGCCGCCTGGAATGGGCTGAGTTGGTGCGTGACTGGCCGTGGATCCTGCAGCCGGCAACCAGCCCTTCGCGGATTGCCTTCGATCGGCTGCTGCACGAACTGGCGCTGCCTACACCCGCGGACGTGATCGAGTGCAGCTCGGTGTACGCCATGCAGCAACTGATCCAGCTGATGCCCGCAGTGATGTTGTTGTCCGAATCGGCTTTGCGCGATTACCTGCGAATGGGGCTGGTCAAGGCATTACCGGTCCAGGTGTCGGCGCAGATGGAGCCGTTCGGCATGCTGAGGCGCCGGGACGAGCCGGTGAGTCGTGAGCTGGCGCTGTTCATGAGCCTGCTGCGGCGGCACAGCGAGTAGGGCGGGGAAGATTTTTTCGCAGGCATGAAAAAAGCCCTGACGGCGGACCGTCAGGGCTTTTTCGGTGTCTGGTTGCGGGAGCAGGATTTGAACCTACGACCTTCGGGTTATGAGCCCGACGAGCTACCAGACTGCTCCATCCCGCGGCGGCCATTCTACGGATATGAAGCCTTGTGTCAAACGATATTTCGTTTTCGATCAAAGATTTAAGCGCGCGCAAACGAAAAAGGGCCACTCCGAAGAGTGACCCTTTTCCTGTGTCTGGTTGCGGGAGCAGGATTTGAACCTACGACCTTCGGGTTATGAGCCCGACGAGCTACCAGACTGCTCCATCCCGCGACGGCCATTCTACGCAGGTGAAAGGTCTTGTCAATCGATATTTCGCTTTCGATCAATAATTTAAATCGCGCGCAAACGAAAAAGGGCCACTCCGAAGAGTGACCCTTTTTCTGTGTCTGGTTGCGGGAGCAGGATTTGAACCTACGACCTTCGGGTTATGAGCCCGACGAGCTACCAGACTGCTCCATCCCGCGGCAGCTATTCTACGCCGATGGGCCGGGGTGTCAATGAAAATCGGGGAAAAGTGATTTTTTATCAAATATTTAGCGGCGGTGTGGGGCGGCGGTGTGGGGCGGCGGTGTGGGGCGGCGGGGTGGTGATCCGGAGGCGGGATTTTCCAAGCTGTGGATAACCGAAGCGACGGCTTTTTGCATTACCATGGACGGGTTTTCCGCCGCCATTTCGGGTGGCTTCCGCTGGTGATGCAGGCACCCTTCTTCGTGACACGGCAGAGAAAGATCATCCACATCGATTGCGACTGTTTCTATGCCGCCATCGAGATGCGCGACGACCCCAGCCTCGCGGGCAAGCCGCTGGCCGTGGGTGGCTCGCCGGACAAGCGTGGCGTGGTCGCGACCTGCAACTACGAGGCACGGGCCTACGGGCTGCACTCGGCCATGGCCATGCGCACGGCGGTGAAGCTGTGCCCGGACCTCACCATCGTGCGCCCGCGCATGGATGTCTATCGCGAGACCTCACGGGACATCCACGCCATCTTCCGCGACTACACCGATCAGATCGAGCCGCTGTCCCTGGACGAGGCCTACCTGGACGTCAGCGACAGCGAACGCTGCGGCGGCAGCGCCACGCGCATCGCCCGGGAGATTCGCCAGCGGGTCTGGGAGACCCTGCACATCACGGTGTCCGCCGGGGTGGCGCCGAACAAGTTCATCGCCAAGATCGCCAGCGACTGGCGCAAGCCCAACGGCCTGTTCGTGGTCACGCCGGACGAGGTGGACGGCTTCGTTGCCGAACTGCCGGTAAAGAAGCTGCACGGCGTGGGCAAGGTTACCGCCGAGAAGCTCGCGCGCCTGGGCATTCGCACCTGCGCGGACCTGCGCGACTGGTCGCGCATTCAGCTGGCCAAGGAGTTCGGCAGTTTCGGCGAGCGACTCTGGGGGTTGTCGCGGGGCATCGACGAGCGCCCGGTGCAGGTGGACAGTCGCCGCCAGTCGATCAGCGTGGAGAACACCTTTGACCAGGACCTGCCAGACCTGGCGGCCTGCCAGGAGGAGCTGCCCTCATTGCTGGGTGAACTGGAGCGGCGCATGACGCGCCTGGACACCAGTTACCGACCGGGCAAGCCGTTCATCAAGCTGAAGTTCCACGACTTCACCCAGACCACCCTGGAGCAGGCGGGCGCGGCGCGGGACCTGGAAAGCTACCGGCTGCTACTGGGGCAGGCCTTTCAGCGTGGCAACAAGGCGGTGCGGTTGATCGGCGTGGGCGTGCGCCTGGTCGATCTGCGCGGTGCCCACGAGCAGCTCACGCTCTTCTAGCGCTTGCCGGCAGGTCAGCCTTCGGGCCACAGGCGCATGGCGCGACCCGACACCGGCCACAGGCGCAGCTCGCCTTCTTCGGTGATATCCCAGCGCTGCACTTCGCCGAGCATCTTGAGGAACTGCTGTTCCTGCTCCATCACCAGGTCGGCGCACAGCTTGCGGGTGGCGCCGGGCTGGCCGAAGGTCAGCTGCTCGCCTTCGAGCCTGTAGCTGGCGAACCAGTGGTTGCAGCCGGCGCTGCCGTAGGCTCGGCCGTTGCCGTCCAGGGTCAGGCTGATATGCGTGTAATCGAGCAGCGGGCGCTCGCCGACCCATTCCACGCGGTAGGTCTGCTCGGTTTCGGGGACCGGCTTGCTGGCGCAGCCGGCCAGGGCCAGCGCGGTGCAGGCGCTGGCGATCAGGGCTTTCATGCAGTCTCCTTGCTCTGGCAATCCGGGCAGAGGTGGCGATTGCCGACCTTGGCCCATCCGAGTTCGGCGATGCGCTGCTCGGCGGCGGGCTGCTGGGCAGCCTTGCCGAGGGTGGCATCGACGGCGAATTCGAAGTCCAGTGTAGCCTCGCAGCCGTCGCAATTGACCTTCCACTCGTGGATACCCAGTTCACGGAACACCGGACCCTTGGCCACGGCCATCCACTGCCCCGGCGGGTTGATCAGGTGTCGGACCTTTTCCACTTCCAGCGTCATGCTCAGGCTTTTGCTGCCCTTGAGGCTGACCAGCATTGTGTCGCCGGCCTTGATCGAGCCACCGATGCCGGTGACCTGGTAGCGGCCCGGAGTCAGTGCGCGGCACTCATTGAGGGTGAATTGCGGGTTGAGCAGGGTGTAGCGGAAATCGTGCTGGGCCATGGGTCCTCCGGGAAAGCGCGGCATTCTAGGGCGCGTGGCGTGCGGATGCGAGCGCCTTCTGCTCAGTTTTTCACCAGGTTGACCGGATTGCCGGCTTGCCAGGCGGCGATGTTGGCCAGGGTGGTCTGGGCGATTCCGGCCAGCGCCTCGCGGGTCAGGAAGGCCTGGTGCGCCGTGATGATCACATTGGGGAAGGTCAGCAGGCGCGCCAGTACATCGTCCTGCAGCGGCTGATCGGAGCGGTCGGCGAAGAAGATGTCGGCTTCCTCTTCGTAGACGTCCAGGCCGAGGTAGCCGAGCTGGCCGCTTTTCAGCGCCTCGATCAGCGCCGGGGTATCGACCAGTGCGCCGCGGCCGGTGTTGATCAGCATGGCGCCGTACTTCATGCGCGCAAGGCTCTGGGCGTTGATCAGGTGTTTGGTCGCCTCGTTGAGCGGGCAGTGCAGGCTGATGATGTCGGATTGCGCGAGCAGCTCGTCCAGTTCGACGAAGCGGCCGCCCAGGGCCTCGATGGCGCGGTTGGGGTAAGGGTCATAGGCCAGGATGTGGCAGCCGAAGCCGCTCATGATGCGGGCGAAGACTTCGCCGATCTGCCCGCTGCCGATGATCCCGACGCTGCGCCCGTGCAGATCGAAGCCGGTCAGGCCGTGCAGCGAGAAATCGCCTTCGCGGGTGCGGTTGTAGGCCCGATGCAGGTGCCGACACAGTGCCAGGACCAGCCCTACGCCATGTTCAGCTACGGCGTGGGGCGAATAGGCCGGTACGCGCACGACGGCGAGCCCCAACGCTTGGGCGGCGGCCAGGTCGACATGGTTGTAGCCGGCCGAGCGCAGGGCGATCAATTTCGTACCGCCGGCCGCCAGATGTTCCAGCACCGGGCGTGACAGGTCGTCGTTGACGAAGGGGCAGACCACTTCGAAGCCCATGGCCAGGGCGACGGTGTCCTCGCGCAGCTGCGCCTGCTGGAAATGCAGCTCGAAGCCGTGGTCGCGATTGGCGGCGAGGAAGCTGTCGCGGTCGTAGGTCTGGTTGCTGAACAGGATGATGCGCATCGCTTGGATTCCGTCCTCAGTGCGTCTGGCCGGTTTCAACTTCGAGTCGGCCCTCGGTCGCTTGTGCCAGCTCGGCCATGGCCTTGTCCAGTTCGTCCAGCGCGGCTGGGGCGTCCGGTTCGTTCTGCTTGAGCAGCGTCTCGGCGCGCTGGCAGGCGGCGCGCAGCATCGGCACGCCGCAGTAACGGGTGGCGCCGTGCAGGCGGTGGATGCGTTCGAGCAGGGTATTGCGGTCGTTGCGCTCGCGCGCCTGGCGGATCACCTGGCGGTCCGCGGACAGCGAGGCAAGCAGCATGCCGAGCATGTCGGCGGCCAGTTCCGGCTTGCCGGCGGCAAGGCGCAGGCCTTCCTCCGGGTCCAGTACGCTGAGGCCTTCCAGGGAAGATTGGGCCGGGCGTGGACGCTCATCGCGCGGCTCGCCCAATGCCAGGCCGGTCCACTTGAGGATCACCTGGACTAGCTGGCGCTCGTCGATCGGCTTGGTCAGGTAATCGTCCATGCCGCCCTGCAACAGGGCGCGCTTCTCGTTGGCCAGGGCGTGGGCGGTGAGGGCAATGATCGGCACGGGGCTGACCTCGCGTTCGCTTTCCCAGTGGCGGATCGCCTCGGTGGCCTGGCGGCCGTCCATGACCGGCATCTGCACGTCCATGAAGACCAGGTCGAAGCGCTCGCGCTGCACTGCCTCGACGGCGGCCAGTCCGCTGTCGACGGCGAGGACCTCGGCCCCCAGGTCGGTCAGCAGGGTCTTCACCAGCAGCAGGTTGGCCGGGTTGTCGTCGACGCAAAGCAGGCGCGGCGTGCGTTCCAGTACGCCGTTGACGCTCTTCTCGCGGCGGCTCGGGCGCAGGTGCAGGAGTTCATTCATCGCCTGCTGCAGCTTGCGGGTGCAGGCGGGTTTGCTCTGCACCTGGGCATCGGGCAGCACATCGTTGTAATGCGCCTGCTCGATGGTCGGGCAGAGCACCAGGCTCTTGCAGCCGTGCTGTTCCAGCTCGCGGATGGACTGGCGCAGTGCCTCGGGCGGGTGGTCCGCAGCGGTCACGCCCAGCAGCGCCAGGGTGATCGGCGCCTTGTCCGCCGGCCCGTCCAGCAGGGTCTTCTGCAGCGTGGCGAGGTCGGGGAACTCGGTGACTTCCAGGCCGCAGTCTTCCAGCTGGTGGTGCAGGGCGGTACGCGTGAGTTCGTGGGGCTCGTACAACGCCACGCGCAGACCGCCGGCCAAGGCGTGGGGCAAATCGTCGCCGTCGTCGCGGGCCTTGGGCAGGTTGAGGCTGATCCAGAATTCGGAGCCGTCGCCGGCGCTGCTTTCCACGCCGATCTCGCCGCCCATCTGTTCGATCAGGCGTTTTGAGATCACCAGCCCCAGCCCGGTGCCGCCGGCCTGGCGCGACAACGAATTGTCGGCCTGGCTGAAGGCCTGGAACAGCGCACGCAGGTCGGCGTCGGTCAGGCCGACGCCGGTGTCCTGCACGCTGATGCGCAATTGCGCGCGGTCGTCGCTTTCGTCCTCGAGCATGGCGCGCACGGCGATGCTGCCATCGTGGGTGAACTTGATGGCGTTGCTCACCAGGTTGGTCAGCACCTGCTTCAGCCGCTGCGGGTCGCCCACCAGCTGCAGCGGGGTGTCGCGGTAGATCAGGCTGACCAGCTCCAGGTGCTTCTCGTGGGCGGCGGGGGCGAGGATGGTCAGGGTGTCCTGGATCAGCTCGCGCAGGTTGAACGGGATGTTCTCCAGCACCAGCTTGCCGGCCTCGATCTTCGAGAAGTCGAGGATCTCGTTGATGATCCCCAGCAGGCTCTCGGCGGACTTGTGGATGGTGGAGAGGTAATCCTGCTGGCGGCTGGTCATCTCGCTCTTCTGCAGCAGGTTGGTGAAGCCGAGGATGCCGTTGAGCGGGGTGCTGATCTCGTGGCTCATGTTGGCGAGGAACTCGGACTTGATCCGGCTCGCCTCCAGGGCCTCCTTGCGCGCCAGGTCCAGCTCGATGTTCTGGATCTCGATGGTCTCCAGGTTCTGCCGCACGTCCTCGGTGGCCTGGTCGATGTTGTGCTGCATTTCTTCCTGGGCGCTCTGCAATGCTTCGGCCATGCGGTTGATGCCGCCGGCCAGTTCGTCCAGTTCATGGCTGCCCAACGCGGGCAGGCGGGTTTCCAGGCGACCTTCCTTGAGCTGCGCGACGCCCTGGGCGATCTGCCCCAGCGGCGCGTTGATCGCGCGGCTCATGCGCAGGGCGAGGAGGGCGGTAACGGCCAGGCCCGCGCCGATCAGCAGCAGGCTGGTGAACAGGCTGCGGTAGCCGCGCAGCAGGGTGCCGTGGTGCGACAGCTCCAGCTCGACCCAGCCCAGCAGCTTCTCGGCATCGTCGTCCGGGTCGCCGGACAGGCTGCGGTGCTTGCCCAGCACCGGCAGGAGGAAGTGGGTGGTGTCCAGGTTGCTCGCCATGCTCAGGTGCGAGCCGTCTCCACTGGGCATCGGCGTCAATATGCTGGGGCCGGCATGGACCAGCCTTTCCCTGTCCGGATTGAGGAAAGTCACGGCGCGCACGTCGGGCTGGTCCAGCGCCTCGTTGGCGATGCGCTCGAGCAGCTCGTTGTTGTGGTTGGCCATGGCCGGGGCGGACAGCGGCGCCAGTTGCTCGGCGATCAGTTGGCCGCGCTCGATCAACTGGGCGTGCATGTCCGACAGCTGCACCCAGGTGAAATAGCCGCCCAGCACCAGCGCCAGCAGGCTGGTGGGCAGCAGGGTGAGCAGCAGTACCCGTCCCTTGATGCCGAGATCCTTGAACACGCGCTTCCTCCGATGCGTTTATCCCCGGCAGTGTAGCGGTTCGGACCTTCGGCGGAAGCCCTTTGCCTTGCCGGGAGCGCGTGGAATCGTGAATACTTCACGCAATTGCTAATCACTCTTATTTAATATGAATGTCATCGCTTCCTCCGGCTTGCGCCTGCTGACCATCGAGGACGACCCGACCCTGGGCGCCCATCTGTCTTCCCATTTGAGCGAACGCGGCTTCGAAGTCACCTGGTGCCAGGATGGCAACGAAGGGCTGGCCCAGGCGCGCGGCGGCGACTACGACCTGGTGCTGATGGACATCATGTTGCCCGGAACCGGTGGCCTGGACATCCTCCGCACCCTGCGCCGCGAGCGCGCGGTGCCGGTGATCCTGATGTCCGCCCTGGGCGCCGAACAGGATCGCATCGCCGGTTTCTCCCAGGGTGCCGACGACTACCTGCCCAAGCCCTTCAGCCTCGCCGAGCTGAGCGTGCGCGTGGACGCGGTGCTGCGCCGTGTGGCGCTGGAGCGCGGCAGCCAGCCCCTGAGCTCGGCCCCGACCGGGCTGCAGATGGACCCGCTGAAGGATGACGTCGCCCTCGATGGCCTGTGGGCCGGCCTGACCGGCACCGAGTACCGCCTGCTGGAAACCTTCCTCGGCAGCCAGGGCGAGACGCTGAGCAAGCCCTTCCTTTATCAGCACGTGCTGCACCGTCCCTTAACCGCCCACGACCGCAGCCTGGACATGCACGTCAGCCACCTGCGCCGCAAGCTGCAGGCCATCGGCTACGTGCGTCACCAATTGCATACCGTCTGGGGCAAGGGCTACGTATTCGCCGAGGCCGAGGACTGACATGCCCGGCCGCCACTCGCTGTTCTGGAAGCTCGCCGTTGCCCTCGTGGCGCTGTGCCTGTCGGTGATCTGGCTGTCGTGGAACTGGGGCAAGCAGATGGAGCGCGACAGCTACTTCCTCTCCGACTCGGCGCGGCAGGTGCTCGCCGGCTATGCCGACGAGGCCCAGCAAGCCTGGCGTACCGGCGGGGCGGCAGGTGTCGATGCCTGGTTGGCGCAGATGCAGCAGCGCGAGCCGGTGTGGATGGTCGCGGTGGATGCTCGCTTGCAGTCGCTCGGCACGCAGCCGCTGCCCCTGGAGGACGTGGCGCACCTGACCTTCCAGCGCGGGCTGGACTGGCCGGTGAGCTCGCGTTCGGTGAACCTTCCGTTCATCGGCATTCCCTTCCCGGACGATCCTTCGGCTGGCCGCCTGGTCGTGCAACTGCCGCAGCGCTTCCTGCCCGGTGGCCTGACCTTCCTGCGCCAGTCCCTCAGCCATGCGCTGGTGCCGGCGATCCTTGCCCTGATGCTCTGCGGGCTGATCTATCGCCGTCTGGTGCGTCCGCTCGGGCGGTTGCGCGAACACGCCAACGCCTTGCAGGCGGATAACCTCGGCTCGGTCGCCGGCCCGGAACTGATTGCCCGCCGCGACGAACTCGGGGAACTGGGGCGTGCGCTGGACCACATGGCCGAGCGCCTGCGTGGCCACGTCGGCCTGCAGCGCCAGTTGCTGCGCGATCTGTCCCATGAACTGCGTACGCCACTGAGCCGTCTGCGGGTGGCGGGTGAAAGCTCCATCGACGAGGCGGCGCTGCGCCAGCGCGTGGAGCGTGAGGTGGAGGTGATGCAGCGACTGGTCGCCGATACCCTGGAGCTGGCCTGGCTGGACACCGAACGCCCGCGCGTGGAGCAGGAAGAGATCGACCTGCGCTCGCTGTGGGACCTGCTGGTCGACGATGCGCGCTTCGAGGCGGGCTGGGGTTCCGAGCGCTTCCTTTATCAGGTGCCGGCGGACTGCCGAGTGCGCGGCCATCTCAACGGGCTGGCGCAGGCGCTGGAAAACCTGCTGCGCAACGCCATCCGTCATTCGCCGGAAAACGGCCGCATCCGCCTGAGCGGCCGGCGCGAGACCGGCGGCTGGCACCTGTGGCTGGAGGACGATGGCCCGGGCGTGCCGGAAAGTGACCTGGAGCGCATCTTCCTGCCCTTTACCCGGCTTTCCGCTGCGCGCTCCGGCGAAGGATTCGGCCTGGGGCTGAGCATCGCCCGAAGCTCCCTGCGCATGCAGGGCGGCGAGCTATGGGCCGATTGCGCCGGGGCGGGGCTGCGCGTGCACCTGCGCCTGCCGGATGCGGCAGTGGCCTGAGGTGGCTGCTGGCCGCTGAATACGGCTTGTTAGGAAGTTTCGTATGGCGGGGCGTCGTTTGCCGGTATCATAGGGAGTCATCCCCTCTCGCGATCCGGAACCGAGTGCCTCCATGACCGTGCAGTACCCGACTATCGCCGATTGCGTCGGCAACACCCCGCTGGTGCGCCTGCAGCGCCTGGCCGGGGAAACCTCCAACACCCTGCTGGTGAAACTCGAGGGCAACAACCCCGCGGGTTCGGTGAAGGATCGTCCGGCGCTGTCGATGATCACCCGTGCCGAACTGCGCGGCGACATCAAGCCCGGCGACACGCTGATCGAAGCCACCTCCGGCAACACCGGCATCGCCCTGGCGATGGCGGCGGCGATCAAGGGCTACCGCATGATTCTGATCATGCCCGACAACTCCACAGCCGAGCGCAAGGCCGCGATGACCGCCTACGGCGCCGAGCTGATCCTGGTGACCAAGGAGCAGGGCATGGAAGGCGCCCGCGACCTCGCCGACCAGATGGCGCGCGAAGGCCAGGGCAAGGTGCTCGACCAGTTCGCCAACGGCGACAACCCGATCGCCCACTACCATTCCACCGGCCCGGAAATCTGGCAGCAGACCGGCGGAGAGATCACCCATTTCGTCAGTTCCATGGGCACCACGGGCACCATCATGGGTGTGTCGCGCTACCTCAAGGAGCAGAACCCCAACGTGCAGATCGTCGGCCTGCAGCCGATGGAAGGCTCGGCCATCCCCGGCATCCGCCGCTGGCCGCAGGAGTACCTGCCGAAGATCTTCGACGCTACCCGCGTCGACCGCGTCGTCGACATGCAGCAGAGCGAAGCCGAGGACGTGATGCGCCGCCTGGCCCGCGAAGAGGGCATCTTCTGTGGCGTGTCCTCCGGTGGCGCGGTGGCAGCCATGCTGCGCCTGTCGCGCGAACTGGAAAACGCGACCCTGGTGGCGATCATCTGCGACCGTGGCGACCGTTACCTGTCCTCGGGCGTGTTCGACTCCAACTGACATGGCCAAGCAGAGATCCGGCCTGCGCTTCCAGCCCAGCGGCGGAGCGCGCAGCCCTGCGGTACCGGTGGGCAAGAAGCAGCGCCTGAACATCGAGCGCCTGGCCCACGACGGCCGTGGCATTGCCCATGTCGAAGGGCGGACCTGGTTCGTCGACAACGCCCTGCCGGGTGAGTCGGTGGAGGCCCGCGTGCTGTCCGCTCGCGCGCAGATCGTCGACGCCCGTAGCGAACGTATCCTCACCGCCGCCGCCAATCGCCGCGCCGAGCCTTGCCCGGTGGCTGGCACCTGTGGCGGCTGCAGCCTGCAGCACCTGTCCCACGCCGATCAACTGGCGCTCAAGCAGCGCACCCTGGCCGAGCAACTGGAGCGCTTCTCCGGCCTGGTCCCGGATCAATGGGCTGCGCCGCTGGTCGGGCCGGAATTCGGCTATCGTCGCCGCGCCCGCCTCGCCGTGCGCTGGGATGTGAAGGCCAGGCGCCTGGACGTCGGCTTCCGCGCCGCCGCCAGCCAGGCCATCGTCGCCTTCGACGACTGCCTGGTGCTGGTGCCCGAGCTGCAGGTCCTCGCCCGCGAGCTGCCGGAACTGCTACGAGGCTTCGCCAAGCCGCAGTGCCTGGGCCATGTCGAGCTGTTCCATGGCACTTCCAGCGCGCTGCTGCTGCGGCATATCGAACCTTTGTCCGATGGCGACCGCGCGCGACTGCTGGAATTCTGTTCGGCACGGGATGTGCAACTGTGGTTGCAGGGTGACGGCGAACCGACGCTCTGCTGCGACGGTGCAGAAAACACTGGGAACCGCGAGCTCGGCTTCCGGCTCGAAGCCTGGAATCTGACCCTGGCTTATCGCCCTGGCGACTTCGTTCAGGTGAACGAGCCGGTGAACGAGGCCATGGTTGCCCAGGCGCTGGACTGGCTGAAGCCGGGCAGCGATGAGCGCGTGCTGGACCTGTTCTGCGGCCTGGGCAACTTCGCCCTCCCGCTGGCGCGCCAGGTGCGCGAGGTGGTTGGCGTGGAAGGCGTGCAGACCATGGTCGCGCGCGCCGCCGCCAATGCCTTGGCCAATGGCCTGGCCAATACCCGGTTCCATCAGGCGGACCTGACGAAACCGCTTGCCGCCGCCCCCTGGGCGGCGGAGGATTTCACCGCCGTGCTGCTCGACCCTCCGCGTGACGGAGCCTTCGAACCGGCGCGGCAGATGCGTTCACTGGGCGCGGAGCGGGTACTCTATGTGTCCTGCAACCCGGCGACCCTGGCACGCGATGCTGGCGAACTGGCCCGACAGGGTTATCGTCTCAAGCGTGCCGGCATCCTCGACATGTTCCCGCAGACGGCCCATGTCGAGGCCATGGCTTTGTTCGAGGCAGGCTAGGAAGGCTTGCGCAATCCGACCGGCTCAAGCAAGAAAGGCCGGCGCAGTGAGCGGTGTGTTGTGGCGCACCGTGGGGAAGGGTAGACACGATGGTACAGGTGAGAGCGCACCAGCCGGTCAACACCGACGGCAGCATCAATCTCGAGGCCTGGCTGGACCATGTCCAGACTCTGGTCCCGGGCCTGGATCGCAAGGTCCTGCTGGAAGCCTGCGAGTTCGCTCGCGAGGTGGAAGACAGGGCTGTCAGCACGGCTGACAACTCCTGGGCGGACGGCACTTCAAGCTTCCAGACGGGCCTGGAGATCGCCGAGATTCTGGCGGACCTCAAGCTCGACCAGGAGTCCCTGGTCGCCGCGGTGATCTACCGTGGCGTGCGCGAGGGCAAGGTCAAGCTCGAGGACGTGGCGCAGCGCTTCGGCCCTGTCGTCGCCAAGCTGATCGAAGGCGTGCTGCGCATGGCTGCGATCAGTACCAGCCTCAACCCGCGGCAGTCCCTGGTGCTCGGCACCCAGGCGCAGATCGAGAACCTGCGCAAGATGCTGGTGGCCATGGTCGACGACGTGCGCGTCGCGCTGATCAAGCTGGCCGAGCGCACCTGCGCCATCCGCGCGGTGAAGAACGGCGACGAAGAAAAGCGCATGCGCGTCGCCCGCGAGGTGTTCGACATCTACGCGCCGCTGGCCCACCGCCTGGGTATCGGCCACATCAAGTGGGAGCTGGAGGACCTGTCCTTCCGCTACCTGGAGCCCGATCAGTACAAGCAGATCGCCAAGCTGCTGCACGAGCGCCGGCTGGACCGCGAGCAATACATCGCCACCGTCATGGGGCAGCTCAAGGAAGCCCTGGCCGCTACCGGCATCAAGGCAGACCTCTCCGGGCGCGCCAAGCACATCTATTCCATCTGGCGGAAGATGCAGCGCAAGGGCCTGGACTTCAGCCAGATCTACGACGTGCGCGCCGTGCGCGTGCTGGTGCCGGAAATGCGCGATTGCTACACCGCGCTGGGCATCGTGCACACCCTGTGGCGGCACATCCCCAAGGAATTCGACGACTACATCGCCAACCCCAAGGAGAACGGCTACCGCTCGCTGCACACCGCGGTGATCGGCCCCGAGGGCAAGGTGCTGGAAGTGCAGATCCGCACCCATGCCATGCACGAGGAAGCCGAACTGGGCGTCTGCGCGCATTGGCGGTACAAGGGTACCGACGTCAAGGCCAGTTCCAACCACTACGAAGAGAAGATTTCCTGGCTGCGCCAGGTGCTCGAGTGGCACGAGGAACTGGGCGACATCGGCGGCCTGGCCGAGCAGCTGCGGGTGGATATCGAACCCGACCGGGTCTACGTCTTCACCCCCGACGGCCACGCCATCGACCTGCCCAAGGGTTCTACGCCGCTGGACTTCGCCTACCGCGTGCATACCGAGGTCGGCCACAACTGCCGTGGCGCCAAGATCAACGGTCGCATCGTCCCGCTGAACTACAGCCTGCAGACCGGCGAGCAGGTGGAGATCATCACCGGCAAGCAGAGCGGGCCGAGCCGCGACTGGCTGAACCAGAACCTGGGCTACGTGACCACGTCGCGGGCGCGGGCGAAGATCGTCCACTGGTTCAAGCTGCAGGCGCGCGACCAGAACGTCGCCGCGGGCAAGGCCATGCTCGAACGCGAGCTGGCCCGCTTGGCGCTGCCGCCGGTGGACTTCGAGAAGCTCGCCGAGAAGGCCAACTACAAGACCGGTGAAGACCTGTTCGCCGCGCTGGGTGCCGGCGACCTGCGTCTGGCCCATGTGGTCAACTACGCGCAGCAGCTGGTGGAGCCCGAGCGCGGCACCGAGCAGCTGGAACTCATCCCGCGCAAGCCGAGCAAGATCGGCCACGGCAAGCGCGGCGACATCCAGATCCAGGGCGTCGGCAACCTGCTCACGCAGATGGCCGGCTGCTGCCAGCCGCTGCCGGGCGACCCGATCGTCGGCTACATCACTCTGGGCCGTGGCGTAACCATCCACCGCCAGGACTGCGCTACTGCGCTGCAACTGGCCGGTCGCGAGCCGGAGCGGATCATCCAGGTCAGCTGGGGGCCGGTGCCGGTCAGCACCTATCCGGTGGATATCGTCATCCGCGCGTACGATCGTTCCGGCCTGCTGCGCGACGTCTCGCAGATGCTGCTCAACGAGCGCATCAACGTGCTGGCGGTGAACACCCGTTCGGACAAGGAAGACAACACCGCGATCATGCGCCTGACCATCGAGATCCCCGGTCTCGACTCGCTGGGTCGCCTGCTGGCGCGTATCTCGCAGCTGCCCAACATCATCGAGGCGCGGCGCGACCGTGGGGCGGGAGCCAAGGATGCATAAGCTCGAAGACCTGCTTTACCTGATGGCCCGGCTGCGCGACCCGCAGCACGGCTGCCCGTGGGATCTGAAGCAGAGCTACGCGACCATAGTCCCGTATACCCTCGAGGAAGCCTACGAGGTTGCCGACGCGATCGAGCGTGGCGACTTCGACCATCTGCGCGAGGAACTGGGCGACCTGCTGTTCCAGGTTGTCTACTACGCCCAGTTGGCGCGCGAAGAAGGGCGATTCGAGTTCGACTCGGTGGTCGATGGCATCACCACCAAGCTGATCCGCCGCCACCCCCATGTCTTCCCCGACGGCGACCTGTATGGCGAGTCGGACCCGGCGAAGCTGGCGGAGGCGGCGGTCAAGCAGCGCTGGGAAGAGCTCAAGGCCGAGGAGCGCGCCGCCAAGGCCGCCGAGCCGGTGCAGCTGTCCCTGCTGGACGACGTGCCCAATGCGCTGCCAGCGCTGAGCCGCGCCGCCAAACTGCAGAAGCGCGCCTCTCAGGTCGGCTTCGACTGGGCCGACGCCCTGCCGGTGGTGGACAAGGTGCGCGAGGAGCTGGACGAAGTGCTTGAAGCCATGGCCGGCGGTGACACCGATGCCCAGGCGGAAGAGGTGGGCGACCTGCTGTTCGTGGTGGTCAACCTGGCGCGCAAGCTCAAGGTCGATCCGGAAACCGCCCTGCGTGCCGCCAACGCCAAGTTCGAACGGCGCTTCCGCTATATCGAGACAGCGCTGCGCGACCAGGGCCGTACCCTGGAAGACAGTAACCTGGAGGAGATGGACGAGCTGTGGGGCGCTGCCAAGCGCGATGAGAAGAACCCGCTCAGCTGTGGATAAATCCTGGCTTGCCTGAATCGGCCCCCATGAAGAAGCCCCGCAATCGCGGGGCTTCTTCATGGTTCTTGGCAAATGGTTCCGGAGCTGAATTGCAGGAGCGGTCGATCCCGCGAGCGCGCGCATGGCGCGCCCCTGCAGGTCGCTGAGAGTCAGCCGAACAGCCAGCGCAGGATCAGCACCAGCACCGCTACCGCAAGCAGCGGCCGGCCGATGCGGTAGGCCTTGGGATAGGCGCGTTTGAACACCTTCACCTTGCTGCCCACGGCGTTGCCGAATCGGATCAGCACCGAGTAGGCCTGGTTGATTCCGCCAACGCGCTCGCCCTCGACGTTCTGCGGCGCCGTGGCGCGTCCGAGGAAGGCACTGACGCGACGGTTGATGCGGGTCAGCAGCGGCGACTTGAGCGGGCGCTCGATATCGCAGAAGAGGATCAGGCGCGATTCGTCCGTTTCGTTCTTCACCCAATGGACGAAGGTCTCGTCGAACATCACGTCCTGGCCGTCGCGCCAGGCGTAGGGCTGGCCGTCGACGAAGATGCGGCAGTCTTCGGAGTTCGGCGTGGCCAGGCCCAGGTGGTAGCGCAGCGAGCCGCCGTAGGGGTCGCGGTGCTTGTTCAGGTGGCTGCGCGGCGGCAGGCGGGTGAACATCGCCCCCTTGACGTTGGGGATGCTGCTCACCAGTTCCACGGTCTTCGGGCAGAGCTGCTGCGCCGAGGGCAGCGGGCCGTCGTACCAGGTCAGGTAGAAGCGGGTCCAGCCCTTCTTGAAGAACGAGCCGAATCCGGCTTCGTTGTTGTTCAGGGCGTCGCGGATGTAGCCCTCGTCGAACAGCTTCTCGGCTTCCTCGCGGATCATCTGCCAGTTGTCGCGCAGCTTGTCGAGCTCGGGGAAGCGCTCGCGGTCCAGGTAGGGCTTGGACGGTACGCTGGAGTTCAGGTACATCAGCGAGTTGTACGGGGCGAACCAGGCGGAGTGGTTCACCACCTGGCGCAAGAAGGGCAGCCGCACCTTGCCGCGCAGGTGCACATAGAGGATGGCGACGAGGAAGATGGCCAGTATCGCGAGAACGATGAGCTTCAGCATGGAGGTTACGAGTCCGCTCCAGATGAGTGATTTCGAGCCAGGCACTTGCGCTGCGCTGGCACAGGCCCGAGGATTATACCCCCTGAGGATGATCCGGCCGCACCTATGCGTTGGTCTGGGATTTGTCCTGCAACATTATGGGCTGTTGGAGAGCCTCGATTCATGAGCATGTCATTGCGTGATCAGTTGCTGAAAGCCGGGCTGGTCAACGAGAAGCAGGCCAAGCAGGCCGGCAAGCAGAAGCAGAAGCAGCAGCGCCTGGAACACAAGAACCAGGTGCAGAAGGACGACAGCCAGCGTCAGGCGGCCCTGCAAGCCCAGGCCGAGAAACAGGCCCGCGACGCCGAGCTGAACCGCCAGCAGCAGGAAAAGGCCGAGAAGAAGGCCAAGACCGCTCAGATCAAGCAATTGATCGAGGGTACGCGCCTGCCGAAGCTCGAGTCCGACGATTACTACAACTTCGTCGACAACAAGAAGGTCAAGCGCATCGCGGTCAACGATCTGATCCGCGACAAGCTCAGCCGCGGCAGCCTGGCCATTGTCAGCTACGACGGTCGCTATGAGATCGTGCCGCGTGACGCCGCGCTGCGCATCCAGGAGCGCGACGAGCGCCGCATCATCGTTCTCAGCGTGCCCAGCGGTGAGCCCGACGAAGACGATCCCTACAAGGACTACGTTGTGCCCGACGACCTCATGTGGTGAGGTCGTTCAGCCTGCGGGATTCAGTTCCACCCTGCCGAACAGCGCCTGCGCCGACAACGGCGTGATGGCGCGCAGACGGTCCAGCCGGAATTCCCGGCTGGCATCGTCGACCCGCACCTCCAGCGTTTCCTCCAGCATTCCATGCGAGCTTCGCCGCGTGTGCGTGGTGAAGGCCTGGGCGTCGAACGCCAGGCCGTCACGCAACTCGATACGCAGCCAGTAGCGGTACAGGCAGGCGATTTCCAGGTAATCGTGGAGATCGCAGTGCAGCGGCTGGTAGTCGCTCATGCCTCCCGCCCTATTTCAGATCGGCAAGGGCGGCGCCGAAGTTCAGGTGCAGCACCTGCCCATCGACCACCAGCGCCGGTACGGATTTCACCCCAGCCGCTTCGGCTTCGGCAACGCGTGGCGATTGCCCGCCCAGATGCACGACTTCGACTTCGCGGTTCAGCAGCGGCAGCAGCGCGCGCTCGGCTTCGACGCAGACGGGGCAACCAGCATGGTAATAAACGGCTTTGCTCATGATCGTTCTCCTGATGAATTGGTATCGATGCGATACCAATTCAGTCTGCGACCGAAAAGAAGCTTCTGTCAAACTGGTTTTTGATCGATACTATCTATCGGAGGGATCAGCCATGACCGATACGCCCCTGTACGACTACCTCGAACGCATCGCCAGCCTGATGCGCGCCTGGGCGCGCGAGCAGCCGCTGATGGCCGATCTGCAGCCGATCCAGCTGAGCGCGCTGAACTACCTGGCGCGCTGCAATCGCTATTCGAATACGCCGCTGGGCGTGACGGATTTCCTCGGGCTGACCAAGGGCACGGTATCCCAGTCGCTCAAGGCCTTGGAGGCCAAGGGCCTGATCGAGAAGCGCCCGGATGCGCAGGATCGTCGCAGCGTGCATCTGGAACTGACGACGCAGGGCAGGGGACTGATCGATGCCCTGGTACCGCCGGCTTTCCTGCGTAATGCGGAGGAGGCCATGGGGGCGCGCGGCGAGTTGCTGGTCGAGCTGCTGCGGGAACTGCTGGGCGCCGTGCAGCGTCAGGAAAACGTGCCGGGCTTTGGTCTGTGCCGGACCTGTCGTTTTCACCAGAAGCGGGAGGACGGTGCGCACTGCGGGTTGACTGGGGAGCCGCTGGAGGCGGGCGCTGGCGAACTGATCTGCCGCGAGCATGCGCACCCCGAAGAAGCCCCTTGAGGGCTCGCTCCTGCGAAAAAACTGCACTGCGAACACCGACATGAAAAAGCCGGGCATCAAGCCCGGCTTTTTCATGTCACAGCGTGGCTATCAGAAGCGATAGGTCATCTGTGCGGTCAGGCCGTGGGCGCTGTTGTCGTACTTGGCGCTGTAGGCAGGCTGCAGTTGCATGCCGGCCAGTTCCTGACCGTCCTGCTGGTTCACGCCAGCGGTGGATTCCCACAGATAGGCGTAGGCCACGTCGAAGGTCATGTCGGCGTTGGGCGAGTAACCGGCGCCCAGGGTGAAGATCTTGCGATCACCCACCGGGATGCGCACGTTGCGGTGCTCGTTGGTGGTCGGCGACGGATCGTAGGCGAAGCCGGTACGCAGCACCCACTGGTCGTTGTACTGGTAGGAAGTACCGATCGCGGCGGACCAGGTGTCGTGCCAGCTCAGGTCCTCGCCAATGGTATCGAAGGCCGCCAACGGAGCACCGGTATTCTGCACTTCGATGGACTTCAGACGGCTCCAGCGCGTCCAGGTGGTGCCGCCGTAGACGGTCCAGCGGTCATCCAGCTTCTGGGTGATGGACAGGTCCAGGGACTCGGGCAGGGTGATGTCCAGGCTGGCGTTCATGCGCGAATCGAACAGGCCGCCCGGGGAGTTGGACACGGTGGTGTGGCCGTCGAGCTTGTACTTGACCTTGGAGTGGTAGGTCGCGCCGAGCGAGGTGCTCTCGGTCGGGGTGACCAGTACGCCGACGTTGAAACCGGCGGCGGTATCGTCGCCCTTGATGCTGATCTTGGTGTCGTCGCCGTTGCCGCCGAGGGCGCCGTTCAGCGCGCCGGTGTTCAGGTAGTTCTCCAGCTTGCCGTCGATGCGGTTGATGGTCGGGCCGAAGCCGACAGCCACCACGTCGTTGAACTTGTAGCTGATGGTCGGCTGGACGGTGATCACCTGGACCTTGCTGTAGGAACCGTGGGAACGGCCCTGGAAGCCACTTTCGTAGTCGTTGATGATGCCGTAGGGCACGTAGATGCCCAGGCCGACGCTGACCTTGTCGTCCAGCGGGGTGGAGAAGTAGCCGAAGGGAACAGCGGCAACCGGGACGGAGTCGCCCTTGTTGGAGCCCGAGGCACTGCTGTGGGCGTCGCTGATGTCGTCCTTGGCGGACACCACGGCCAGACCGCCGCTGACTTCAGTTCGCTTGAGCTTGGAAATGCCGGCAGGGTTGCCGTAGATGGTGCTGGCGTCCAATGCCGAGGAAGCGCGGCCCGCGTAGGCGGTACCGGCGCCGCTGGCGCTCTGCTCGTTGATGGCGATGCCGTTGGCAAACACCTGGGCGGAGGCAGCGCTAATGGTCAGTGCGAGGGTGGTCTTGAGCCATGTTGTTTTCATTGTAAGAGCAACTCCTGTGTTTATCGGCGCGCAAGCTACCAAGATTCCCGGGTCTTGGGTAGTGGTCGGCAGGCGCTCTACCTTGGGCTTCGAGGCTCAAACGAGCGTTCCATCTGATTGATGTCCGTTCGTCGCTGTATGTAAATTATTTCTGACCGATTGGTCACCATTCGGGCGTGGAGTATTCAGGCGACTCGACTGAAATTTCCGACGTAGCTGTGCCAGGCATCGACGAAGTCGTGAAGGCGTCCATGAGGGTGGAAAACCTGGCGCCATACCCGGGCCAGTTCCATGGGGTCGTCCGTCAGCGGCAGGGCCAGTCGCTCCGCCTCCACCAGCATCCAGGCGATGGCGGTGCTGTAGCGCAGGTTGACCGTGAGTTCGAGATGCGGTGCGTCGAGGAAGGCGTGCTGGCTGGCCAGCCCTCTCACGCGGCTGGCCAGCTCGGGGTCCAGCGCCAGGAATCCGTCCCAGAGCGTCTGGTGCCGTTGTTCACCGATGCGATACAGCCCGTGGCCATGGCTGTCATCGAGGGCGCTCCCCAGCGCCGACTGACAGGCCGCTGCCCCCAGCAGCAGCGATTCGGCCGCGACACTGTGACGCCCCAGGTACTGCAGGGTGGGGCGGATCACATACTGGCAGAGATCATTCGCGGCGATTCCCATGACATCCTCGTCATCAATGGCCGGCGGGGCTGGGCGTCTTGGCAGCTTCTGATGATTATCCTCGGCCCCGCCGGAAGCGGACTTAGCCGCTCGAATTGAAGTGTAGTGCGATGAAGATGATGTAAAGGTCTGTTTTTAAATTGTTTCGTCGGCGCAGAAACCCTTCATATTCCTTCTGGCAATTAGATGCTCGGTGGTAACTCCGGCATTGCAGCGAGCTTCTCCTCGGCCTCTTCGTGGCCCTGGTCCGCTGCTTTCTGGTACCAGACGCGCGCCTGCGCCGGGTTCTTCGCCACGCCGCGGCCCTTGGCGTAGCTTTCCGCGACCTGGAACTGGGCATCCACATCGCCTTGCTCCGCCGAGAGCAGGTAGAGGGCGAAGGCCTTCTTGTAGCTGCGGGTCACACCGGTGCCGTTCTCGTACATGATCGCGAGGTTGAACTGCGCATCCTTGTCGCCTTGGTCGACGGCTTTCTGGTACCAGAACACCGCCTTGGCCGGGTCCTGTTCCACGCCGTCGCCGTTGTCATAGGCGTTGCCCAGGTTGTATTGGGCGCAGGCATGGCCCTGCTTGGCGGCCTTCTCGTACCAGTACGCGGCTTTTTCATAATCCTGGTCGTACTCGTCGCTGCCGGCGTCGTATTCCAGGCCGAGGGTGTACTGGGCGCTGGCATGGCCGGCCTTGGCGGCCTTCACCAGGTCCTCGCCATAGAGATCGGACCATTCGTCCTGGATGGCGCAGGGGGTTGCTTCCAGTTCTGCGGCCTGGACGGGGATGGCACTGCACAGGCCCAGCAACAGACTGGCGAACAGGGTTTGGCGGATGCGCGAAGGCATGGGATCACTCCTTTGAAGAATGGGCACGAGTCTGACCGATGCCCTGACACCTATCCATAGGAACGGAAGGCGGCGGTGTGAAGCGCCTTCCGTTTTTCCCGCCAGAGCGGGCGGATCAGTCGCCTTTGGCCACCGGGCGGCGGGCATCGGTAATCCACTCGCTCCAGGACCCGGCATACAGGCGACCCAGCGGGTAGCCCGCCAGGCTCAGGGCGAACAGATTGTGGCAGGCGGTGACGCCGGAACCGCAGTAGGCCACCAGTTCCTCTGCCGGCCGTCCGCGCAGCAGGGCGGCGAAACGCTGATGCAGGTGTTCCGGGCGCAGGAAGCAGCCGTCATTGCCCAGGTTGTCTGTGAAGGCTGCGCACTGGGCTCCGGGGATGTGTCCGGCGACGGGGTCGATGGGCTCGATCTCGCCACGAAAGCGCGGCAGGCCGCGGGCGTCGATCAGCGGCAGTTCGGCATCGCCCAGCTTCATGGCCAGTTCGCTGGCGCTGATCAGCAGGCTGTTGTCCGGCTCGCCCTTGAAGTCGCCGGGGCGCAACGGCGTTTCGGCGGTGGTCAGACGCAGGCCGGCATTGCGCCAGGCGGTCAGCCCACCGTCGAGCAGATAGACGCCCTCGCTCTTGCCCAGCCATAGCAGCAGCCACCAGGCGCGAGCGGCAAAGGCGCCAGGACCGTCGTCATACAGCACCACTTCGCTATCGGCATTCAGGCCCCAGGCGCGCAGGTGTTCCAGCAGGTGCTGGGGATCGGGCAGCGGATGGCGCCCCGTGACGCCCGGAATCACCGGCGCGGAAAGGTCGCGGTTGAGGTCGGCGAAATGCGCGCCGGGGATATGGTTTTCCTGGTAGCTGCGCGCGCCATAGGCCGGGTCTTCGAGGGCGAAGCGGCAGTCGAGCAGGACGAGATTCGGGTCATCGAGGCGGGCGGCCAGTTGCTCGGGCGTGAGCAGGCGGGCTTGGGTCATGGGCGCGTTCCTGTGTCGTGACGGGGCTTTGGCGCATCATAAGGCTTGTACGATGAAAAGTTGGTGGGAGTTGGCGAACATGTACAACCAGCATCCGGCACCGCGCAAGGCGGGCCCGCTGCGCGTCGCCCTGGTGGGACTGGCGACCGTTCTGATCACCCTGGGCTACAGCGTCCGGGTCCTGGCGCTGGGCGCCATCGGCCGGCTGCGCCGCGCCAAGGTCGACGGCTTCACCCGCGACTGGTCCGGCAGCCTGCTGCGCCTGACGGGCGCGCGCCTGAGCCGCCATGGCGAGGTGCCCGACTTCGGCGATGGCCGTCGCTACATGATCCTCTGCACCCATTCGAGCTTCTACGATATCCCGGCGATCTTCGTGACCCTGCCGGGCTCGATCCGCATGCTCGCCAAGCGCGAGCTGTTTGCCGTGCCGGTGTGGGGCGCGGCCATGCGTGCGGCGGAATTCCCGTCCATCGACCGGCACAACCGCCACCAGGCCATGGCCGACCTGGCGAAGGCGCGGGAAATGATGGAAAGCGGCATCGTGCTCTGGGCCGCGCCCGAGGGTACCCGTTCCAAGGATGGCAAGCTGCAGCCGTTCAAGAAAGGCTGCTTCCGCCTGGCTCAGCAGACCGACGCGGTCATAGTCCCGGTGGCTATCCGCGGCATCCAGCAACTGCTGCCGGCCGGTGGCCTGAAGCTGAACCTCGGCATGCCGGTGGAAGTGCATGTAGGTGCGCCAATCGACTCCACCCAGTTCACCGAGCGCGGCATCGAGGCGCTGATGAGCGAGGTACGCGAGCGCATGCTGGAACTGCTGGACCCCAGTGCCGCACCTGCTCCGGCGCCTGCCCTGAAGGAACAGACGCCGGCCTGAGGTGCCAGCGGGGCTGGATTCTTCAGTGGATTGGCAGCCGGCCGATACGGTCGTTTTCCAGGCTGCCCAGGTAAAGCACGCCGTTCACCGGCTTGGCCGAGGTCACCATGCGCAGGTGCTGGCCGCTGGTGTCATGCAGACTGCGCACGATCTCGCCTTTCTCGTTCACCTGGATAACCAGGCCATAGGCCACCGGCTTGGGCAGGA
The DNA here is from genome assembly GCF_022380625.1 of Pseudomonas sp. DP-17. Taxonomy (NCBI): domain Bacteria; kingdom Pseudomonadati; phylum Pseudomonadota; class Gammaproteobacteria; order Pseudomonadales; family Pseudomonadaceae; genus Pseudomonas; species Pseudomonas sp. DP-17. Next base: position 495,813 of record NZ_JAKSXG010000001.1, on the reverse strand, counting down.
CGGCGCGCGGCAGCTTGGTTAGCTGGCGTTTCAGCCAGGGCATCTGCTGGATCACATCTGCGTCGGCCTTGCGCGGCGAGGGCAGGGCGACCCAGAAGGTGCCGCTGCGGTCGCTGGCGAGGTTGTCCGGCAGGCCCGGGAGATTGTCGATGAACACCTCGTGCTGCCCGGCCCTCTCGCCCTTGAGCCAGTAGCGGGTGATGCGGTATCGGTAGGTCTCGTTGACCAGCACGAAGTCCTCGTTCTGCGACAACGCCACGCCATTGGCGAAGTACAGGTCCTTGAGCAGCGTCTCGGTTCTGCCGGTGGCCGGGTCGTAGCGAAGGAGGCGGCCGTGGGGGCGGGCTTCGAGCAGATCGAGGATGTAGTCGGGCTGGTGGAAACGGCTGGACGCGTCGCTGAAGTAGATGCGGCCATCGCTGGCGATGTCCAGGTCGTCGGTGAAGGCGAAGGGAACGCCATCGGCCGAATCGGTCAGTACGCGCATCCTGCCTTGCGGGTCGACCTGCAGCAGGCCTTTCCAGGCGTCGGCGACTATCAGGTTGCCGCTCTTGTCGAACGCCAGGCCCAGCGGGCGACCGCCGGTCTCAACGAAGGTTTCGGCCTTGCCGTCGGCGCCGATGCGCACGATGCGCCCGTCATCCAGCCCGGCGAAGACCCTGCCCTGGCTGTCCACTGCCGTGTCCTCCGGGCCGACGATCTGGCCCTGAGCGAGCAGTTCGGCCTTCATCAGGGTGTCATTGGGTTCCATTACGCCGGTCATCGCTGGCGCCTTGGGCGGCGTCCAGGCCAGCGGGTCGATGGGGCTGGGCGTGAGCGCCAGGTAGACCGCCAGGGCCAGGACCAGCACGACGACCAGTCCGAGAAGCTTTTTCATGCGCGAGTTGCCTTCTTGTAGTTGTGGACGGGGCAAAGCGTAGAAGTTGCCATGCAGTCGTCACGGACCGATGGCCGAGTGGAATGCTCGCACATCCTGCATCTCTATATACTGCGCGCACCGAAACGAAGGAGATGTTCGTGACCATCCTCGACATACAGTGGATTCGCGACGATGCCACCCTGGAGCGCAAGTGCCAGGACTGGAAAGAACTGCCCTACCTCGCGCTCGATACCGAGTTCATGCGTGTCGATACCTTCTACCCGGCCGCCGGGCTGGTGCAGGTGGGCGACGGCAACGGCGTGTGGCTGATCGACCCGCTGCTGATCCGCGACTGGTCGCCGTTCGCCGCCGTGCTGGAGTCGCCGCTGGTGGTCAAGGTGTTCCACGCCTGCGGCGAGGACCTGGAGGTGTTCCAGCGCCTGACCGGCAGCCTGCCGCAGCCGCTGTTCGACACCCAGTTGGCCGCCGCCTACCTGGGCATGCCGCATTCCATGGGTTACTCCAAGCTGGTGCTGGAAATCCTCGGCCTCGACCTGCCCAAGGACGAAACCCGCTCCGACTGGCTGCAGCGTCCGCTGACCGACATGCAGGTACGCTACGCTGCCGAGGATGTGCAGCACCTGGCCGAAGTCTACGTGAAGCTCGCACCACGCCTGAGTGACGAAAAGCTGCAGTGGCTGCTGGCCGATGGCACCGACCTGACCAACAACCAGAGCCGTGTCAGCGATCCGCAGCAGGCCTACCTCGACGTCAAGCTGGCGTGGAAGCTCAATCGCCAGCAGTTGGCCGTGCTGCGCGAACTGTGCGTCTGGCGCGAGGAACAGGCGCGGCTGCGCAACAAGCCACGCAACCACATTCTGCGCGAGCACACGCTGTGGCCGCTGGCGCGCTTCCAGCCGGTCGACAAGGTCGCCCTGGCGCGCATCGATGACATGCACCCCCGCACCGTGCGCCAGGACGGCGATACCCTGATCGCGCTGATAGCCCACGCGGCGAAACTGCCCGAAGCGGCCTGGCCCGAAACCCTGCCCGAGCCGCTGCCGCGCGAGATCACCCCGGTGCTGAAGAAACTGCGCGAAGTCGGCCAGAAGGAAGCCGAGCGCCTGGAGATGGCGCCCGAACTGATGCTGCGCAAGAAAATCCTCGAAGCCCTGCTCAAGACCGGCTGGCCCAACGGCCCCTATCAATTGCCCGATTCGCTGCAAGGCTGGCGTCGCGAGCTGATGGGCCAGGCCCTGCTCGACAGCCTCGCCCAGCCCGACGAATGACGCGGCCTACTCGATAAAGCGGAAAGAACCGACATGAAACGCATCTGCTCCATCTACAAGAGTCCGCGCAAGAACGAGATGTACCTGTACGTCGACAAGCGCGAAGCCCTCAGCCGTGTGCCCGAGGCGCTGCTCGCCGCGTTCGGCGCGCCGCAGCACGCCTTCGACCTGGTCCTGAGCCCCGAACGCCAGCTGGCCCGCGAGGACATCCACCTGGTGCTGGAGAACATCGAGAAACAAGGTTTCCACCTGCAGATGCCGCCGGCGGAGGAGGAGTACATCCAGCACCTCCCCGAGGAATTGCTGCGGCGGAACGACCCGGTCTGATCGCGACTGTGTCGTCGTGCCGCTCAGGTCGCGCATCCGCCCGGTGGTGGCACTGTGCAAGTGCGCGGCTTGAGCGCATTATGCAGGGGTAAAAAGGGTTCAACGGAGCGGAACGCTTGGTCTCTGGCTGTGTCTATAGCCGCCTGACTTCCCTAGAACTGACGACGATTGCCCCAGGGAAGCTCCCTTGAAGCGAGTCCAGATGCGCCAGCCGGAAATACTCCACCGTTCGAAGCGAAAGGCCTGACCATGCGCCTGCTCGTACTCGATCGCGAACACGCCCTCTATGCCGCCCTGCTGATGGCGGCCGAGCCCCGTTTGACGGTGGTCTCCGGCAATAATCCCGACAAGCTGGTGGACGCCGCGGCAGAGTGCCCCGTGTGGCTCGGCGAGCCGACGCTGGCCGCGCAACTGCTACGCCAGGGCGTGCACCCGGTATGGATCCAGTCCAGCTGGGCGGGCATTACCCCGCTGCTGGCCGACGACCTCCCCAAGGATTACGCCCTGACCCGTGCCGTCGGCATCTTCGGGCAGGTCATGACCGAGTACCTGCTCACCTACATGCTTGCCCACGAACGCCAGTTCCTCGGACGCCTGGCCAGCCAGGTCGGCGTGCAGTGGGACGACCGTCCGCCGGGCAGCCTGAGTGGCCGGCAGATCCTCATCGTCGGCACCGGCGAAATCGGCCAGGCCGTGGCGCACATGCTCGCTCCCTTCGGCGTGGACCTGGTTGGCGTGGCGAAGAACCCGCGCGCGCTGGTGCCCTTTGGTCGCATGGGCGGCCTGGATGACCTGCCACGACTGGCCGAGACCGCCGACTACGTGATCAACCTGCTGCCCGATACGCCGGAAACTGCGGATATCTACAATCTCGCGCTGTTCCAGCGGATGAAGCCCACCGCGCTGTTCCTCAATGCCGGGCGTGGTACTTCGGTGGTGGACGAGGACCTGGTCGCGGCGCTGGAGGCCAACCAGCTGGCCGGCGCAGTGATCGACGTCTGCCGCCAGGAGCCGCTGCCGGCGTCGCACCCGTTCTGGCATACGCCGCGGCTGCTGCTGACCGGCCACACCGCCGCGCCGACGCTGCCCAGCCTTCTGATCGACCTGTTCCGCGACAACCTCACGCGTTTCTGGGCCGGTCAGGCCATGCGCGGCGAGGTGGATTTCAGTCGCGGTTACTGACCGCTGTCGCACCCATGAAAAAGGCCCCAATCGGGGCCTTTTCTTTTGCTCTTCTGTAGGAGCGAGCAAGCTCGTTCTTACAGAAGATTGGAAGCTGTCAGAGCGAGAAATCACCCTCGGCCACGATTTCCGCCAGCGGGCGCCGGGTATTCGGCACTTCGCGGGCCTGCAGGCTTTCGGAGAGGATCGATTTGTCGCCCAGCTTGCCGATGGCGATGACCGCGTGGATTTCATGGTCCGCCGGGACCTTCAGCTCGGAACGCGCCAGTTCGCGGTCGAAGCCGGCCATGCCGTGGGTGTGCCAGCCCGCCAGGCTCGCCTGCAGGGCGAGGAAGCCCCAGGCAGAACCCGTGTCGAAGCTGTGCCACAGGGCAGGCTTTTCCTCGCTGGAGCCGGGCGGGGCGAAGGTGGTCTTGGACAGCACCACCACCAGCGCCGAGGCGTTCTGCGCCCAGCCGCGGTTGAATTCGCCCAGCAGGTTCAGGTAGCGCTGCCAGTTCGGCGTGTCGCGCAGCGCGAAGAGGAAGCGCCAGGGCTGCGAGTTGAAGGAGGAAGGCGCCCAGCGTGCGGCCTCGATGAAGCTCAGCAGGGTGGCTTCGGGAATGGCTTCGCCGTTGAAGGCGCGGGGCGACCAGCGATTGATGAACTGCGGGTCGATCGGGTGCTCGGATACGCGAGGGTTGGCGCTCATGGTGGCTCCTTGAAGGGCGTGGATCTGCCGATGGTGCCGTGGTCGGCCGGGCATCGCGGTGGGATCGGGTGGTTGGCGGTTCCGCGGCACGGGTGGAAGGCAGGCGGACCGCGTCCGTGGGCCGATCAAACTAACCAGCGCGGCTCGCTCTGGCAAGCGCTGCGCGGTCAATGGTCGCCTGCGCTTGGCCTGCGCGCGCCGCGGGCTTAGACTTTGCGCCCCGTGAAATAGCCCCTGATCAAAAAATGGCCGCCAAAGTCGAACCCTTCTGGAAACGCAAGACCCTCGCCCAGCTCGACCAGGAAGAGTGGGAGTCGCTGTGCGACGGCTGCGGCCTGTGCTGCCTGCAGAAGCTGGAAGACGAGGACGACGGCACTGTCTATTACACGCGCATCGCCTGCAAGCTGCTGGACCTGAAGACCTGCCGCTGCACCGACTACGCCAACCGCCGCGCCAGCGTCCCGGACTGCATCCAGCTCACCCCGGCCCAGGCCGACGAGTTCCAGTGGCTGCCGCCCACCTGCGGCTACCGCCTGGTGTCCGAGGGCAAGGGCCTGCCGCTGTGGCACCACCTGGTCTGCGGCGACCCCGATGCCGTGCACCATGAGCGCATCTCCCAGTCCGGCCGCATGCTCGCCGAGGGCTCGGTGCCCGAAGACGACTGGGAAGAGCACCTGATCTTCCGCGCCGGCTGAGCCGCGCTCAGGCCGGCGTGCGCAGCCAGTAGCAGGCTTCCTCGCCGGTCAGCGGCGCCTTGTCGTCGGGCAGCTCCACGCGTTTTTGCCACAACGGGAACCAGCGCTCGTCCTTCACGTCATCGATGGTCGACGGGCGCACCTTGCTACGCAAGCGCCGTTCGCACGCGCCCCACTGCACGAAGTTGACCTGCGCTTCGATCAGGCTCACGGCGTTGGCGCCGCCGCGTGCGTCGGGAAAGCAGAGCTGCAGGTGATCGTCTTCCCAGCAGCAGATCTCGCAGATTTCGTACGATCCCGGAGGGTCGCCGAAACTGAAGTAGCCGCAGCAGGGGCAGGTATAGAGCATCAGGCGTTGCCTTCGATGCCCAGCACCTTGAACAGGAAGGCGTATTCCAGCGCGACGTCCTTCAGGCCCTGGTAGCGACCGCTCATGCCGCCGTGGCCGGCGCCCAGGTCGGTCTTGAGCAGCAGCAGGTTGTTGTCGGTCTTGCTGACGCGCAGCTTGGCCACCCACTTGGCGGCTTCCCAGTACTGCACGCGGCTGTCGTTGTAGCCGGCCACCACCAGCAGGGCGGGATAGTCCTGCGCGCTGACGTTCTCGTAGGGTGCATAGGCGCGGATGCGCTCGTAGGCCTCCGGCTCCTGCGGGTTGCCCCATTCGTCGTACTCGGTGACGGTCAGCGGCAGGTCGGGGTTGAGCATGCTGTTGAGCACATCGACGAAGGGCACTTCGGCGATGGCCGCGGCGAACAGCTGCGGGCGTTGGTTGAGCACCGCGCCGATCAGCAGGCCGCCGGCGCTGCCGCCGCTGATTGCCAGTTGCGTCGGGGTGCTGTAGCCGTGGCTGAGCAGGTGTTCGGCGCAGGCGATGAAGTCGCTGAAGGTGTTCTGCTTGTGCGCAAGCTTGCCGGCGCGGTACCAGGCTTCACCCAGCTCGCCGCCTCCGCGCACATGGGCGATGGCGAAGACGAAGCCGCGCTCCAGCAGGCTCAGGCGGGCGTGGGAGAACCAGGGGTCGAGGCTCTCGCCGTAGGCGCCATAACCATAGAGGTAGAGCGGCGCGGGCTTGCCGCGAGCAATGTCTTCCAGCACCTCGCGGCGGCCGACCAGGCTGATCGGCACCTGCACGCCGTCGGTGGCGTCGGCCCAGAGGCGGCGGCTTTCATAGGCGTCGGCGTCGAACGGGCCCTCCACCGGGGTTTGCTTGAGGACTTTCTGTTCGCCGCTGGCGAGCTCCAGCTGGCGGATCTGTGCCGGGCGATTGAGGGCCTCGTAGCGCAGGCGGATCACCGCGCTGTCGAACTCCAGGCTGTCCTGCACGTAGAGGTTGTAGGCGGCGTCCGGCAGGTCGACGCGGTGCGCCGGCTGGCCGTGCGGGTGGACTTCGACGATCGGCAGGCCGCCTTCGCGCAGGCTCAGGGTCAGTGCGCTGGCGCTCAGGGTCAGGCCTTCGAGCATCACGTCGTCGCGGTGCGCCACCAGCTCGTGCCAGTGCTCGCGGGTCGGCTGCGCTTCGCTGGCGTGGTAAAGGGCGAAGTTGATGCCGGCCTGGTTGCTGCGGATCAGCCAGGCCCAGTCGTCCTCGAGACGGCCATGGTCCGGGTAGTACTCGTGGCCTTCTTCGCGCGGGGCCAGGCAGACGAACTCGCCCTCGGGCTTGTCGGCGTCCAGCACCCAGGCTTCGCTGGTGGTCTTGCTGTTGAGCAGCAGGACCAGCTGACGCTCGGAGCTGGCGCGGTAGCAGTTGAGGAAGAAACGCCCGTCGGGCTCCTCGAAGATCAGCTGCGCACCGCTGTCGCCCAGACGGTGGCGATAGAGCTTGTGCGGGCGATGGGTGTCGTCCAGCTCGCCGAAGAACAGGGTGCGGTTGTCGTTGGCCCAGGTCAGGCTGCCGTCGCAGTCGTCGAAGGGCAGGGTGGTGACGCTGCCGTCAGCCAGTTCCTTCACGTAGAGGGTGTAGATCTCGTCGCCACTGGTATCCAGGCTGTAGGCCAGCTTCGAATGATCGGGGCTGATGCTGAAGGCGCCGACCGACAGGAAGCCGTCGCCAGCCAGTTCGTTCGGGTCCAGCAACAACTGCTCGGCGCTCGCCTCGACGGTCAGCGAACCATCGGCTGGGCGCGGGCTGCGGTAATGGCGTGGGTACTCGTCGCCGGCTGTGGTGCGCTGGTAGTAGAGCCAGGGGCCCCAGGGCGTGGGCAGCGACAGGTCGGTCTCGCGGATGCGGCCCTTGATCTCCTGGAACAGGGTTTCGCGCAGTTTCGTCTGAGGAAGAAGTCGATCTTCCAGGTAGGCATTTTCTGCTTTCAGGTAGTCGAGGACATCTTCGGCGTCGCGGTTCTCCAGCCAGGCATAGGGATCGGCGGCGGCCTCGCGGCGGGCGATGGGGGGCTGGCGGTCGGTCATGGCGAATCCTCGGCGGCGGCATGGATGACGCCCGGCTGCGCACCCATGGGGAAAAGCAGCTATCATACGCACCCCTCTGTCGACACCGCACGTACGCACGCGCATGAACGAACACGATTACACGCTTGCCTGGGGCGCCTATATCGCCGCCGGCCTTGGCCTGACCCTGGTCTGGTTCCTGATGACCGGGTGGATGTGGCGCTGGCTGCGCGAACCCCTGCGGGTGATCGTCATCGTGCTGCTGTTCACTCCGACCCCGGTGGACCCGGCGAACAACCTGTACGCCCCGGCGATCGCCATCACCGCACTGGACGTGGTGTTCAAGGTCGGCAACAACGCCTGGCGCGCCGTCTCCGATCTTGCCCTGGTACTGCTTGCCGCGTTCGGCCTGTACCTGCTGTTCGTATTGATCCGCTGGCCACTGGAGCGTTCGCTGAAGAAGCGCCGCCAGGACAAGGAAGCCGAAGACGAGCCGACGCTGCGCCAGCTGATGCAGCCTGAACTGGTCGAGGGCGTCGACGCCCATCCGAGCGAACGGCGCGACAACCGCGCGCGGATCGAACCGCGCCTCTAGTCCGGCCTTGCGTCCTGCCCCGCACGCGTCCAGCATGAACTGAACAGCCTTTCGAGGAGTTCCCATGGACTGCGTGTTCTGCGCCATCGCGGCCGGTCGCGTGCCGGCCCGTATCCTCTACGAAGACGATCATTTCATCGTGCTGCTGGACATCTACCCCCTGCGCCCCGCACACCTGCTGCTGGTGGCCCGCGAGCACGCAACCTTCCTGCACCAGCTCCCCGAGGCGGCGCAGCAGGGCCTGATACCGCTGGCCGAGCGCATGCAACGGGTGTTGCGCCGCGCCGGCTACGGACGGGTCGGCATCAACCTGCTGGTCAACGATGGCCCCGCGGCTAACCAGCATGTCGCACATTTTCACCTGCACCTTATCCCGCGTGAGCTGAACGACCTGCCGGCCCTGCTGCTGCGCGCGCTCACGCGGTTCCTGCCGCTGGGGCGGAAAAGGATGCAGAATCGCCTGGAACGCGAGCTGCATCAGCTGCGCGAGGCACTGATGGAGGAGAACTGATTCATGTGCGAGTTGCTCGGCATGAGCGCCAACGTCCCGACGGACATCGTCTTCAGCTTCACCGGGCTGATGCAGCGCGGCGGCGGCACCGGCCCGCACCGCGACGGCTGGGGCATTGCCTTCTATGAAGGGCGCGGTGTGCGGCTGTTCCAGGATCCGTCCGCCAGCGTCGACTCGGAAGTCGCGCGGCTGGTGCAGCGCTATCCGATCAAGAGCGAAGCGGTGATCGGCCATATCCGCCAGGCCAACGTCGGCCAGGTCTGCCTGTCCAACACTCACCCGTTCGTGCGCGAAATGGGCGGCCGCTACTGGACCTTTGCCCACAACGGCCAGCTCGCCGACTTCCATCCCGAGCCCGGCCTCTACCGCGCAGTGGGCGACACCGACAGCGAAGCGGCTTTCTGCGACCTGCTCAACCGCGTGCGCCGGGCCTTTCCCGAGCCCGTGCCGGTAGAGGTGCTGCTGCCCACGCTGGTCACTGCCTGCGCGTCCTACCGGGAGAAGGGCGTGTTCAACTGCCTGCTCAGTGACGGCGACTGGCTGTTCACCTTCTGCAGCACCAAGCTGGCCTGGATCACCCGACGCGCGCCGTTCGGCCCGGCCCGCCTGCGTGATGCCGACGTCACGGTGGACTTCCAGTCGGAAACCACACCCAACGACGTGGTGACGGTGATTGCCACCGAACCGCTGACCGACAACGAAAACTGGACCCTGATGCAGGGCGGCGAATGGATGCTCTGGTGGCGTGGCGAGATCGTCACCCAGGGCCGCATCTGATCGGGACGTGAAGCATTCCCGGAATGCCGGTGCGGCAAACGGGAGAATCCGGCGTCGCCTTGCACATCCATAAGAACGAAGGGGAAAAGAATGCTACGCAGCTACGTACGCATGGTGCTGTTTGCGCTGGGGCTGATGGTCGCGGTCCAGGTGCCGGGCTTCATCAAGGACTACGCGCAACGCGTCGACGCCCACCGCATCGAGGCAGCCCAGGCACTGCAGGGCTTCAAGGACACATCGGGGCAGTTCTTCAAGGGTGACCTGAGTGCCCTGGTGGCGCACTACCGTGGCAGCGCCGATCCGGTATTCCAGCGTGACGCCGATAACATCGAGCGCCTGGTGCGCCGCGCCCAGCTGTTCGAGAACGAATGGCAGGCGCTGCAGGGCAACTGGTACCAGCGCGCGCTGCACATGCTGACTGCGCCGAACCACGAGCTGCTGCAGGAAACCTACGCGAATTATCGTTACCAGGTGGTGCTGGAGCCCGAGGCCATCGGCTGGGCGCTGGCCGGCGGCCTGCTGCTGGCGTGGATCGCCGAGGTGCTGATGGCCTCGGTGGCGGCGCTGGTGGGCCTGGGGGACAACCGCCGCGCTTCGCGGCGGCATTGGAACTGAACCTCGACGGCTCTTCTAGGAGCTTGCTCGCGAATGCGCCAGCTCCGGCGCTTGTCCTCGTGTAGGAGCGGACTTCGTCCGCGATGTGTCAGCCTCGCGCCATTGTTTCTCGCGTCGCGCCGGAGTGCGCGCTGGCTTCCTGTTTCGCCCCCTCGGGCGACCTGCTTTGCCAAACGACGCAAAGTAGACACTGTAGGATCGGTCCCCTACAACGTACCCGCTAGCGCGCCAGTGCTTCCTCCGGCGATTCGTGGCGGCGGTAGGGGAACACGTCGATCACCTTGCCCGCGCGAATCTGCTCCTGCAGCCCCTTCCAATAGTCCGCGTCGAACAGGTTGCCGTGCAGCTTGGCGAACTGCCGGCGAAGCTTCAGGTCGACGAACAGGAAGCGCGGAAATTCCTCGGGGAATACGTCCATCGGCCCCACCGAGTACCAGGGCTCGGAGGACATCTCGTCCTCTTCGTAGCGCGCCGGCGGGATGTGGCGGAAGTTCACTTCGGTCAGGTAGCTGATCTCGTCATAGTCGTAGAACACCACGCGGCCGTGGCGGGTGACGCCGAAATTCTTCAGCAGCATGTCGCCGGGGAAGATGTTCGCCGCCGCCAGTTGCTTGATTGCCAGGCCGTAATCCTTCAGCGCTTCTTCCACCTGCGCCGGGGTGGCGTGTTCCAGGTAGATGTTCAGCGGGGTCATGCGGCGTTCGGTCCAGCAGTGGCGGATCAGCACCACGTCGCCTTCCAGCATCACGGTGGAGGGCGCGACGTCGAGCAGTTCGGCAAGGCAGTCGGGATCGAACTTGCCCACGGGGAAGCGGAAGTCGGCGAACTGCTGGGTATCGGCCAGGCGCCCGACGCGGTCATGGTTCTTCACCAACTGGTACTTCTGGATCACCGTGGCGTGGTCAACGGTCTTGGCCGGGTTGAAGTTGTCCTTGATGATCTTGAACACGGTGTTGAAGCCCGGCAGGGTGAAGACGCTCATCACCATGCCGCGCACCCCTGGGGCCATGACGAAGCGGTCGTCGGTGGTGGCCAGGTGGTTGATCAGCGCGCGGTAGAACTCGCTCTTGCCCTGCTTGTAGAAGCCGATGGAGGTGTACAGCTCGGCGATGTGCTTGCCCGGCAGCAGACGCTTGAGGAAGGCGACCATTTCCGCCGGCACCGGCGCGTCGACCATGAAGTAGGAGCGGGTGAAGGAAAAGATAATCGAGACTTCCGCCTCGTCAGTGATCACCGTGTCGAACTGGATGCCGCGGCCCTCGTGGTGCACCAGCGGGAACACCAGCGGCCACTGCTCCTCGGGAGTGAACAGGCGGCCCACCAGGTAGGCGCCCTTGTTGCGGTAGAACACCGAGCCGATCAGTTCGATGGTCAGGGTCGGGTCCTTGCACACCCAGTCCGGCAGGTTGGCATGCAGCAGGTTGTCCATGCGCTCGAGGTCGCGTTCGCGGTCGTCGTAGTCCACGGCGAAACGGTAGTCATCGAAGATGTTCTCCAGCGCCTGGCGCAGCTTGCCGCCGGGGCGGTAGATGCGCGTGTGCGGATCGCGCGAATGGGCGCGCAGCGAGGGCCGAGTGGTGTGCACGAACATCGTGCCGTCGCTGATGTTGTCGTGGCTGAACAGGCCGCAGAAGATCGAGTTGAACCAGGTTTCCGCCAGTTCGTCGTCCAGCCGCGGATCGATCAGGGTGATGTAGGCGCTCTTCGCGATCGGCCAGCGCTCCACGTCCACCAGGTCGATGCCGGCCATGGCGCGGGTCAGGCGGCCCACGGTCTCGGCGACCATTTCCTCGTACAGCTCGATGCGTTCGGCGGAAGCCCGCTGGGCCTCCTGCCACTGCGCCTGCTCGAAACGCGCGGGCGCTCCGGCGGTGATCTGGTGGAACTTCGCGCGGTAGTCGTCGAAGCCTTCGAGGATCAGGGTCGCGATCTCGGTCGCTGGCCAGTGCTGAGCCATGGGAGTGCCTCTGCAGAGTTCTTGTGCAGCGAGCTTAGCCAGGGGGGACGGCAAGGGAAAGGGCGGATTCGTCGGCATTTGCCGCCACTTTCCCGCCGATTTCGCGCGTATGCTGGTCGGCCCGTTCCCTGGGGCAATCGTTTCGGCAAGGAGCTGATATCCGATGAACGAGATCCACATTGAGCGCTGCACCGAGCAGCATATTGACGCGTTGACCGCCCTCTACAATGAGCCTGCCGTGGCGCGCCAGGTGCTGCAGATGCCGTATCAGGCACCCGCTCTGTGGCGCAAGCGCATGTGCCTGGATGAGGAGGGGCTGGTGACGCTGGCGGCCATGCATCAGGGCGAATTGGTAGGGACTGCCACATTGGACAAGTGCATTCGCCTGCGCCGCAGTCATGCCGGCAGCATCGGCATGGGCGTCGCCGCGGCGTGGCAAGGACGAGGCATTGGCAGTCGGCTGTTGGCGGAGTTGCTGGAAATTGCCGATAACTGGATGAACCTGCGTCGCGTCGAACTCACGGTCTATACCGACAATGAGCCCGCCATTGCGCTGTACCGCAAGTTCGGCTTCGTCGAGGAAGGCACGCTACGCGATTACGCCTTCCGCGATGGCGAATTCGCCGACGCACTGAGCATGGCCCGGCTGCGTTGCCGCTGACGGTGGACTTTGAAAGTCAGCTATGGATGGATGCTGTTTTCCACCGGCGTAGGCTGGTGGTTCGCCTGCCCTGGAGCTCTTTGCGATGAACGTCGCTGCCTTGTTGAACCTGCTCGCTCTGGCTGCCATCTGGGGCGCCAGCTTTCTCTTCATGCGCCAACTGGTGCCCGCCATTGGTGTCATGCCGACGGCGTTCTTCCGGGTTTTCCTCTCGGCCATCGGGCTGGTCGTGATCCTGCTGGCGATGCGCACACGCTGGGACTTTCGCGGCAAGCTTTCGCGCATCCTGACCATCGGTGTGATCAGCTCGGGCATCCCGGTGTTGATGTACAGCCTGGCGGCGCAATTCCTGCCGGCGGGCTACTCGGCGATCTTCAACGCCACCACGCCGCTGATGGGCGTGCTGATCGGCTCGCTGTTCTTCGGCGAGTCACTGACCGGCGCCAAGGCGGGGGGCGTGCTGCTGGGACTGGCCGGTGTGGCGGTGCTGACCCGCGCCGGCCCGGCGCCTTTTGATGCGGGACTGCTATGGGGCGCCGCCGCCTGCCTGGTGGCGACGACCTGCTACGGTTTCGCCGGCTTCGTCACCAAGCGCTGGATCAACGACCAGGGTGGCCTGGACTTCGGTGTCTCGGCCCTGGGCAGCCAGACCGGCGCGACCCTGTGCCTGTTGCCGTTCTTCCTGGGTACGAGCCTGGACATGCCGCTGGCGCCGCTTCTCGAACCGAAGATACTGCTGGCGCTGGCTGGCCTTGGCTTTCTCTGCACGTCCTTCGCCTACGTCCTGTACTTCCGCCTGCTGGCCAGCATCGGCCCGCTGAAGACCATGACAGTGACCTTCCTGATTCCGCCGTTCGGTGTGTTCTGGGGCGTGCTGCTGCTGGACGAGTCGCTGTCCTGGGCGCACCTGCAGGGCGGCGTGCTCATTGCACTGGCCTTGTGGCTGGTGCTGCGCCCGGCACCGCAACCCAAGGCGGAAGCCGCGAACTGAGTGAAATGCAGGCGAGGAGCGATCCTTGCCTGCATCTTCCTGGGCGGGCTAGCGGTTATCCACAGCCTGTGTCGCCCTGGCTTCAAGCGCCGGGGTTGCCTGGCGGAATACCAGCATCAGCCCCACCACGATCAGCCCCATGCCAAGCAGGCCCAGGGCTGAAAGGCGATTGCCGAACACCGCGTAGTCCATCAGCGCCGTGACCGCGGGCACCAGGTAGAACAGGCTGGTGACGTTGACCAGGTTGCCCGCCGCGATCATCCGATAGAGCAGCACGGTGGCCAGCACCGAGACCATCAGACCCATCCACAGCGCACTGAGTATGAACGCGGCGTTCCACTCCACGTGCAGCGGCTGGAAGGGCGCAACGGCGAGGCACAGCACGAGCCCGGCAATGTATTGCAGGGGCAGGGTGCCCAGCGGGTTGTCGCGGATGTTCTTCTGCAGGATCGAGCCACCGGTGATCGACAGCAACGCCAGCAGGCAGCAGGCTAGGCCGGCGAAGGTGAGCCCGGACAGCCCGATGCTCTGGTAGACCACCATCACCAGCCCGATCAGCCCCAGTGCGAGGCCGCCCAGGCGCGGCGCCGAATGGCGGCGCTCGAGCAGGAAGCTGGTCAGCATCGGTTGCACGCCCAGCACTGTTGCGATGACGCCCGGAGTAACGTGCAGGTCCAGCGCCATCAGGTAGAAGATCGGGTAGATGCCCAGCATCACCAGGCCGGTGAGCACGGCGTGGCGCACCTGTTTGCGCTCGCGTGGCCAGCGCAGGCCGATCAGTGGCGAGAGGACCAGTAGCGCCACCAGTGCGGTGCCGAAGCGGGCGATGAGGAACACCATCGGCGAAGCATGGGCCAGGCCCCACTTGCTGATGATGGCGGCGCTGCTCCACAGCAGCACGAACAGGGAGGTGCTGGCCAGGCCGGCCAGGGTGGAACGGTTGAGCGAAATCATGCAATACACCTGTCGTCAGGCAGATCACGACCGGCCTTCGATGGGCCGGACACATACCGGGAGCCGCGTCAGTCGAGCGCGGCAAACCAGGCGATGGGAAACGCGTGGGGCGTCAGAAACTCACGCCGGGTGGCGGGTAGGCCGCACCGGGAGGCGGAGGCGACGCGACAGCGACGACAGGAGGCGGGGGAGGACAGGCCGCACCCGCACCCTCGCCGCGTGCCGGGGAGGCTGCGACGTTGATTGCCGGATCGGGCAATGGGTATCGGGACATGGAAGGCGAACCTGTTCAGTGGAGCAGCCACCGGGCTGCGTAGGCTGACTATAGCGGCACGGATTGCTGCTGGCGAGCCCTGTGCGAGTCGCACGGCAAAGTGCGACTTGCGCGACGAAAACCACAACGCGCGGCCGGAGCCGCGCGTTGTCAGTCAAGGTGACGCTTACTTGCCGGTCTTGACGGTGTTCCAGGTGCGGGTGCGCACGCGGTCGATCTTCATCGGCATGGATTCGAGAGCGAACAGCTTGGCCATCTTGTCCTGCGGCGGGTAGATCGCCGGGTCCGCCTTGATCGCCTTGTCCACCAGCGGGTCGGCGGCGAGGTTGCCGTTGGCGTAGTGCACGTAGTTGCTTACGCCGGCCATCACGTCGGGGCGCAGCAGGTAGTTCATGAAGGCGTAAGCGGCTTTCTCATCCGGCGCATCGTTGGGCATGGCGACCATGTCGAACCACAGCGGCGAGCCTTCCTTCGGGGTGGAGTACTGGATTTCCACGCCGTTCTTGGCTTCCTTGGCGCGGGTGGCGGCCTGCAGGATGTCGCCGGAGAAACCGATGGCTACGCAGATCTCGCCGTTGGCCAGGTCGCTGACGTACTTGGAGGAGTGGAAGTAGCGGACGTACGGACGCACCTTGAGCAGCGCTTCCTCGGCCTTCTTGTAGTCATCCAGCTTCTGGCTGTGATGCGGCAGGCCCAGGTAGTTCAGGGTGATCGGCAGCAGTTCCGGGCCGTTGTCCAGCACCGCTACGCCGCACTTGGCCAGCTTCTCCATATATTCGGGCTTGAAGAAGATGTCCCACGAGTCGATCGGCGCGTTGTCGCCCAGCACTTCCTTGACCTTCGCCGGGTTGTAGCCGATGCCGGTGGTGCCCCACAGGTAGGGGAAGCCGTGCTCGTTGCCCGGGTCGTTCACTTCCAGCGCCTTCATCAGCACCGGGTTGAGGTTCTTCCAGTTCGGCAGCTGGCTCTTGTCCAGTTTCTTCAGCGCGCCGGCCTGGATCTGCTTGGCCATGAAGTGATTCGACGGCACCACGATGTCGTAACCGGATTTGCCGGTCATCAGTTTGCCATCGAGGGTCTCGTTGCTGTCGTAGACGTCGTAGGTCGCCTGGATGCCGGTTTCCTTGGTGAAGGTCGGCACGGTGTCCGGGGCGATGTAGTCGGACCAGTTGTAGATCTTGACGCTCTCGGCCTGGGCGGCGCCAGCGGCAACGGAGAGCGAGAGTGCGAGGGTGGAGAGCAACGGGGCGGAAATTTTCATTCTTGTGTTCCTGACAACGGTGCGGAAAGCCCGGACCATCCGCGAAAGATGGGCGACGCTTCGTCGCGGGGCTGCACAAGAATTAACCATTTTGCCGGAACATGGCGAGGGGCCATGGCTGCCTGCGGGTCCGCAGACAGCGCACGTGACCTGGGCCGCACCGATTCGGAACGGCAGGTAGGAATCCGCCCCGCGAAGGGGCGGAATAGAGCTTACTGGACCAGTTCCTGGTCCTCGAACAGGCCGTCGAAGAGCATGGTGGAGAGGTAGCGCTCGCCTGAGTCCGGCAGCACCACCACTATGGTCTTGCCCTGCATGTTCGGCTCTTCGGCGAGCTTTGCCGCGGCGGCCATGGCGGCGCCGCTGGAGATGCCGCAGAGGATGCCTTCTTCCTGCATCAGGCGCAGGGCCATGTTCTTCGCGTCTTCGTCGGCGATGGTGGCGACGCGGTCGACCAGGGACAGGTCGAGGTTCTTCGGTACGAAGCCGGCACCGATACCCTGGATCTTGTGCGGGCTGGGCTTGATTTCTTCACCGGCCAGCGCCTGGCTGATCACCGGCGAGGCGACCGGCTCGACAGCCACCGAGAGAATCGGCTTGCCCTTGGTGTTCTTGATGAAGCGTGACACGCCGGTGAGGGTGCCGCCGGTGCCGACGCCGGCGACCAGCACGTCCACCGCGCCGTCGGTGTCGTTCCAGATTTCCGGGCCGGTGGTCTTCTCGTGGATCGCCGGGTTGGCCGGGTTGTCGAACTGCGCCGGCATGAAGTATTTCGCCGGGTCGCTGGCGAGGATTTCCTCGGCCTTGGCGATGGCGCCCTTCATGCCCTTGGCCGGCTCGGTCAATACCAGTTCGGCGCCGAGGGCCTTGAGCACCTTGCGGCGTTCCAGGCTCATGGAGGAAGGCATGGTGAGAATCAGCTTGTAGCCACGGGCGGCGGCGACGAAGGCCAGGCCGATGCCGGTATTGCCGGAGGTGGGTTCGACCAGGGTCATGCCTGACTTCAGGCGGCCGCTGGACTCGGCATCCCAGATCATGTTGGCGCCGATCCGGCACTTCACCGAGTAGCCCGGGTTGCGCCCTTCGATCTTGGCCAGGATGGTGACGCCGCGCGGGGCGATGCGGTTGATCTGGACCAGCGGCGTATTGCCGATGGACTGCGCGTTGTCTGCGTAGATGCGGCTCATGATGAGAGTCCTTGTCGCTCGAAGGTGATCAGAAAGCCTATTCCCAGCCCGCCTTCCAGTCCAGACGCAGAACCGGCATAAGGATGGGCGCGGCGGCGTCGGTGTCGGGCTCCACTGGAAACCACAGGCCGTCGCCGATACCGCGCGTGGCTGGATGAAGGGTGACCGGGCATTCAGTGACTGAATGCCCGTCCTGCGTTCACAGTCGAGCGCCATGCGCGTTATAGTCGCAGCCTACCCAACGCACTTTTCCGCCCGGGCCTTCCCCGGCCGCTACCGTTCGAGGATTCACCGATGAAGTTCGAAGGCACCCAGTCCTACGTCGCCACCGACGACCTCAAGCTGGCGGTCAACGCCGCCATCACCCTGCAGCGCCCGCTGCTGGTGAAAGGCGAGCCGGGTACCGGCAAGACCATGCTCGCCGAGCAGCTGGCAGAGTCCTTCGGCGCCAAGCTGATCACCTGGCACATCAAGTCCACCACCAAGGCCCACCAGGGGCTCTACGAGTACGACGCGGTCAGCCGTCTGCGCGACTCGCAGCTGGGTGTGGACAAGGTCCACGACGTGCGCAACTACATCAAGAAAGGCAAGCTCTGGGAGGCCTTCGAGGCCGAAGAGCGCGTGATCCTGCTGATCGACGAGATCGACAAGGCCGACATCGAGTTCCCCAACGACCTGTTGCAGGAACTCGACAAGATGGAGTTCTTCGTTTACGAGACCAACGAGACCATCAAGGCCAAACAGCGCCCGATCATCATCATCACCTCCAACAACGAGAAGGAACTGCCGGACGCCTTCCTGCGCCGCTGCTTCTTCCACTACATCGCCTTCCCCGACCGCGAGACCCTGCAGAAGATCGTCGACGTGCACTACCCGAAGATCAGCGGCACGCTGGTCAGCGAGGCGCTGGACATCTTCTTCGACGTGCGCAAGGTGCCGGGCCTGAAGAAGAAGCCCTCCACTTCCGAGCTGGTGGACTGGCTGAAGCTGCTGATGGCCGACAACATCGGCGAAGCCGTGCTGCGCGAACGCGACCCCACCAAGGCCATCCCGCCGCTGGCCGGCGCCCTGGTGAAGAACGAGCAGGACGTTCAATTGCTTGAGCGCCTTGCCTTCATGAGCCGTCGCGCGAGCCGCTGATGTTCTTACTCCCTCTCCCTTCAGGGAGAGGGCCGGGGAGAGGGAATGGCCCCGTGCCGTGCTTGCCCTCTCCCTAACCCTCTCCCTGAAGAGAGAGGGAACCGTTACCTGCGATTTCCGAGGGCATATCCATGCTGCTCAACCTGTTCAACGAAATGCGCGCGGCCAAGGTGCCGGTGTCGGTGCGCGAGCTGCTCGACCTGATCGATGCGCTCAAGCACCGCGTCGTGTTCGCCGACATGGACGAGTTCTACTACCTCGCCCGCACCATCATGGTGAAGGACGAGCGCCATTTCGATAAGTTCGACCGGGCCTTCGGCGCCTACTTCAAGGGCCTGGAAAAGCTCGACGACCACCTCAAGGCGCTGATCCCCGAAGAGTGGCTGCGCAAGGAATTCGAGCGCCTGCTGACCGACGAGGAACGCGCGCAGATCCAGTCGCTCGGCGGCCTGGACAAGCTCATCGAGGAGTTCAAGAAACGCCTGGAAGAGCAGAAGGAACGCCACGCCGGCGGCAACAAGTGGATCGGCACCGGCGGCACCAGCCCGTTCGGTTCCGGCGGCTTCAACCCCGAGGGCATTCGCGTCGGCGACGCCGGCAAGCGCCAGGGCAAGGCCGCCAAGGTCTGGGACCAGCGCGAGTACAAGAACCTCGACGACCAGGTCGAACTGGGCACGCGCAACATCAAGATCGCCCTGCGCCGCCTGCGCAAGTTCGCCCGCGAGGGTGCGGCGGAAGAGCTGGACATCGACGGCACCATCGACCATACCGCCAAGGATGCCGGCCTGCTCAACATCCAGATGCGTCCCGAGCGCCGCAACACCGTGAAGCTCCTGCTGCTGCTGGATATCGGCGGCTCCATGGATGCCCATGTGAAGGTCTGCGAGGAGCTGTTCTCGGCCTGCAAGACCGAGTTCAAGCATCTCGAATATTTCTACTTCCACAACTTCATCTACGAGTCGGTGTGGAAGAACAACCTGCGCCGCTCCAGCGAGCGCACCGCCACCTTCGACCTGCTGCACAAGTACGGACCGGACTACAAGGTGGTGTTCGTCGGCGACGCCGCGATGGCGCCCTACGAGATCACCCAGGCCGGCGGCAGCGTCGAGCACTGGAACGAAGAGGCCGGCTACGTCTGGATGCAGCGCTTCATGGAGAAGTACAAGAAGCTCATCTGGATCAACCCCTACCCGAAGGACACCTGGAACTACACCGCCTCCACCGGTCTGGTGCGCGAGCTGGTGAAGGAACAGATGTATCCGCTGACCCTGAGTGGCCTGGAAGAGGGCATGCGCTTCCTCTCCCGCGGTTAACTCCACCGCCATTGAGCATCAGGACGGTGCGCGCGCACCGTCCTGTGTCCGCAAAGGTAACCCCGCTGTCGGGTGGAATCGCTTCCGCCCGACGTCCCGAGCCCCGTAACATGGGGATCGATCCGGCCACGCTGGGTGGCCGGCACGCAACTTGCCTGCTCCTGACCTGCGCCTGTCGCGGTAACACCCGGCGGCGCACCGTAGCGTCTACGATGGGCATCGAATGAATCCTCTGACCTTCTCCCGCTCCACCTGGCTCAACTCCCTGCACATGACCTCGCTGACCGTCGCCCTGATGGAGTCCGAGGGGTACAGCCGCGAGTCCATCCTCGAGGGCAGCGGCATTACCGGCGATGACCTGCTCGATCTGCGCCGGCTGGTCAGCCCCTGGCAGGAGCAGCAGGTCTTCGCCAACGTGCAGAACCTCGCAGGCGAGCCGGCCCTCGGCCTGCGCCTGGGCGTGCGCACGCGGATCACCGCCTACGGCCTGCTGGGTTATGCGCTGATCTCCGCGCCGACCCTGGGCGAGGCGCTGCGCATCGGGCTGAGCTATCCGGTGCTGCTGGGCACCTACTTCCACCTGGCACTGGAAGTGGACGGCGATATGGCCTGGCTGGTCGCCACCGGCTATGGCGAGGAAGAGGCGATGCGCCCGTTCAACACCGAGCTGTGCCTGGGGTCGCTGAAGGTGGCCTGCGCCGACCTGCTCGGCCAGCCGCTGCCGCTGGTGCGCGCCGAATTCGACTACGCCGGCCCGGCCGACCGCCGAGCCGCTTACGCCACGCTGTTCGGCTGCCAGCTGGATTTCGACCGCGCGCGCAGCGCCATCGGCTTCCCCGCGAGCTGGCTGAATATGCGCCTTCCGCTGGCCGATGCCGTGACCCATCGCGAGATGCTCGAACAGTGCCGCCGGCAGAACATCGACCTCGCTGCGCGCCGCGCCTGGCTGGACAAGGTCCGCGCGATCCTCGGCGAGCGCCTGCAGGAGCCGCCGGGCCTGGAAGAACTGGCGCGTCGCCTCAACTGTTCCTCGCGCAGCCTGCGCCGCCACCTGCAGCAACAGCAGACCAGCTACCAGCAACTGCTCGACGAGCTGCGCTTCGCCCGCGCCAAGGAACTGCTGCAGGACGGCGACATGCCGATCTACCGCATCGCCGAGGAACTGGGCTTCAGCGAAACCGCCAGCCTGCGCCATGCCTTCCAGCGCTGGAGCGGACAGCCGCCCAGTCACTTCCGTGCATAAACGCCACGCGTGAAATTTCCCTCGGGCTTGTCGTGGATCAAGGAGCCCTTGGATGTCCTGGGCATAGCCTTGAGGAATCCCACAAGGAAACCTCCGAGGGCCTGACCATGGCCAAGAAATTCCCGCTCAACCCGCCGCACCCCGAGCGCATCTGCTGGGGCTGCGACCGTTATTGCCCGGCCACCAATCTGGCCTGTGGCAACGGTGCGGACCGCACCATGCACCCGGCCGAGATGCTCGGCGATGACTGGTATCAGTTCGGTGACTGGGGCATCGAGGCGCCGAAGACGATTTCTGCCGTGCAACTGGAGCCTTCCAGCTAGCGCACACCCGCGCCGTTGCGGCGCCGGCTACAACAAAATGCGCGCACTCCCTCCCCGGAATGCGCGCATTTTCGTCATCAGCCCTTGGCGGGGGTGATGCCGTAGATCTTCTGGAAGCGGGCGATCAGGCCGACCGGCTTCTTCTCTTCCTTCTGCATCAGGTACACCACGCGCTCGCCGTTGGGGCCGCTGGCGATTTCGGTGTGGCGGAAGATCGGTTCGCCCAGGCCGTTCATGTCGACCATGTCGCCATAGCGCTGGGCCACGTAGATCACGCCTTCCTGGCGAATTTCGCCGTAGAAGCCGGCGGCCGGCGGCAGGCTCTGCTTGAGGAACTGGTAGCCGGCGATCTTCTTCACGTCCTTGCCCTGGTCCTCGGCGCGCACCACCAGCACGATGTCCTGGCCGAACTTGTCCTTCTCGCCGACGGCCTTGGTGTGCTCGGTCTTGCCGGTTACCAGGTAGTCGCGATAGACGGTGGCGTCGTCGAATACATAAAGGGTCGACTCGGTGCGCACCAGGTACCAGTCGTCGTTGTTGGATGTCGCTTCCTTGCTGGCGACCTGCTGTTGGCCGGCGCAGCCGGCGAGGGCGGCGACGAGCAGGGCGAGGGATGCAGTTTGGTGGGCAGTCTTCTTATTGAACATCTCGGGGGGCTT
Source organism: Pseudomonas sp. DP-17 (assembly GCF_022380625.1). Lineage (NCBI taxonomy): Bacteria > Pseudomonadati > Pseudomonadota > Gammaproteobacteria > Pseudomonadales > Pseudomonadaceae > Pseudomonas > Pseudomonas sp. DP-17. Next base: position 473,921 of record NZ_JAKSXG010000001.1, on the reverse strand, counting down.
CCCTGGGTTGAAAGCCTGCGAGTTTCAACGGGCCACATAACCGATTGATGACGGCAAGATGACGAATTGTTTCCGTGCTGCAGCGCCCGAATGCCGGGCGCTGTGGCCAATCGGGGAAGCGTTACGGGCGGGCCTCGAGGATCAGGTTGAATGGCGTTTCCGCTGCACGGCGGAAGCGGCTGAAGCCCGCTTCCTCGAACACCTTGCGCAGGCGCGCTTCACCGGCCTGGGCGCCCAGCCCCAGCCCGACTTCCTGGGACAGCGAGTTCGGCGTGCAGATGAAGGTGGAGGCGGCGTAGAACAGCCGGCCTACCGGGTTCTGGTTGTCGTCTAGCTGGTCATTGGCGAAGGGCTCAACCAGCAGTACCGTGCCGTCCGGCTTGAGTGCCTGGCGTGCGTGCTGCGCCGCGCCCACCGGGTCGCCCATGTCGTGCAGGCAATCGAAGAAGCAGATCAGGTCGTAGTCGTTGCCGGGGTAGTCCTTGGCGCTGGCGCGCTGGAAGCTGGCGCGCTCGGAGACTTCGGCCTGGCCGGCGCGCTGGTTGGCGACGTCGATGGACGGCTGGTGGTAGTCGAAGCCGACGAAGTTCGAACTCGGGAAAGACTGCGCCATGACGATGGTGGAGGCACCGTGGCCGCAACCGACGTCGGCGACCCGCGCGCCGCGTTCGAGCTTGCCGACCACGTCATCGAGGGCCGGCAGCCACTCGGCGACCAGGTGCGCGCGGTAGCCGGGGCGGAAGAACTTCTCGGTGCCGGAGAACATGCAGGGATGGTGATCGCCCCAGGCCAGGCCGCCGTCCCCGCGCATGGCGGCGACCAGCTTGTCCTTGTCGTGGTAGAGCGCAGCGACCACGGAAGCGCCGCCGGCGACGTAGACCGGCGAGTCCTCGATAGCCAGGGCCATGGCCTGCTCCTCGGGCAGGCGGAAGTTGCCGTCCTGGTGCTCCATGTAGCCGGATGCGGCGTGGGCGCTGAGCCATTCGCGCAGCAGGCGGGCATTGCAGCCGCTGCGCTCGGCCAGTTGCGTCGGGCTCAGCCACTGGCCGTCGGCCATGGCTTTGTAGAGGCCCAGTTCCTCGCCCAGGATGATGTTGGCGAGCATCGCCGCGCCACCCATGTCGGTGACCAGTTTGCCCATGAACTCGTTGAGTCTGGCTTCGTCCATCGCGTGTTCTCCCCTGCGAGCCCCAGGCAGCAGCCCGGCGGCACACCGTGGGTTTGGAGGGGCGGCGAGGACGAAAGCGGCCCAGGCCGCGACGGAGCGCCGGCCAACGGCGGGCACGGGCGCTGAGGGCGCAACGGCGACTCCCGAACGGGACTGTTGCGCGAAGGCCGGCAAGGCGGCCCTGCCGGCGTCACCCTTCCATCTTACGGCCGCGGGGTTGGCCCGGCGGCGTCGCCGACCTGCGGTGCAGCCGCTTCGTCGTCGGGCTGGGCGCGCAAGACCTGCGGTCGCTGCAAGATCAGATTCTGTGGCGTGCTCAAGCTGATGCCCGCCTCGCGCAGGCCGCTGAAGATGGTGAACAGCAGGTCGCTCTTGGTCGAGTACACCGCACGCGGGCTGCTGACGTTGCCCGAGGCGGCGAGCGTCAGCCCGGTGGCGCTCAGGTCCTTGAAGGTCACCGAAGGCGCCGGGGTCTCGACGATATTCTCGTGCTCGCCGTAGGCCTTGAGCATCAGCTCGCGGACCTTCTGCACGTCAGTGTCCAGCGGCAGGGTGAGGTTGATGCCGACCACGCCCAGCGCACTGCCCATGGTCACGTTGCGCACGTTCTGCGAAATGAACTGGGAGTTGGGCACTATCACCGTGGACTGGTCGGACATCTGGATTTCCGTGGCGCGCACGTTGATTCGCCGGATATCGCCCTCCACGCCGCCGGTCAGGCTGACCCAGTCGCCCACCTTCACCGGGCGCTCGGTGAGCAGGATCAGGCCGGAGATGAAGTTCTGCACGATGGCCTGCAGGCCGAAACCGATGCCCACCGACAGGGCGCTGACCACCCAGGTCAGGCTGGTGAGGTTGATGCGCAGCGCCGAGAGCACCAGCAGCACCAGGATGACCATGCCGATGTAGCCCACCAGGGTTACCAGCGAGGCGCGCATGCCAGCGTCCATGCGGGTTTCCGGCAACAGCTCGTCGGCCAGCCAGCGCTTGAGCAGGCGCAGGCCGAACAGCCCGGCGGCCAGCGTGCCGAGGGCCAGCAGGATGTCCTGCGGGACGATGTTCAGACGCCCCAGCGACTGGCCGCTTTCCACCAGTTGCACCAGACCCTGGAGCAGTTCGCCGGGGCTGGTGCCGGAAGTGGAGAAGGCGATCAGCAGCGTGGACAGCACCAGCAGCGTGCGCCCGGCGCCGGTCAGCAGGGTGGCGAACTGCGCCTGGTGGCGCGGGTCGACGCCGAGGTTTTCCGCCAGGCGTTCACCGATGGGTTGGCGCGGCGACAACAGTACCTCGCAGAGGTCGACGAACAGGGTCGTCAGCAGGTAGCCGGTGGCGCAGACCACGCTGGCCCAGAGCAGCTTGCCGGCGAGGAAGTAGGCCAGTGACAGGTAGCCGGTGACCAGCGCCAGGACGATCAGCAGCACGGTGATCAGCATTGCCAGCACTAAAATGCCGGCCAGCGCGGAGGTTTCGTGTCCCTCGGCTTCTCGACGCGCGCGGCGGTAGCGGTACAGGGCGATGCCGTACAACAGGGCGGTGGCCAGGGCGGTGAGGCCGTTGACAGCCACGGTCAAGGCGAGGCTGGCGCCGCTGGCGCTGTTGACGCGATCCAGGGTGCCCAGCACCAGCAGCAGCCAGGCCATCAGCCAGGGGAAGGGGGAGAGGGCGCTTGCCACCGGATCGGGCAGGTCGGGCAGACGCCAGGATGGCCGCTGCACAGCCAGCAGTGCGCGGCCGAGGCCGGCGGTGAAGGTACAGAAGATCACCAGCGAGAGCAGTTGGCCGCCCAGGTTGGCCATGTTGCCGCTGAGCTGGTCATGCCAGTTCATGCCCTCATGGATCAGCGTGGCGCCACCACCCAGCGTAAGGATGGTGGCCAGGCCGACCGCTACCGCCAGGGCGCTGCGGCGCAGCCGGCCGACTGGGATCCAGCGGATCATCGCCTTGGTCAGCAATTGTTCGAGCAGACGCCGGCCGGGAATCCACAGCAGCACGGCGACGATCAGGCTGGCGATGAAGGGCGAACGGTGCTGGGGCTGCCAGGTGGTGGCGAAGGCTTCGCCGAGCTGCGTACGCATGGATTGCAGGCGGGTCAGGTCATCGTCGGTGGGGCGGATGAGCGTCGACCAGAAGCGCGGACTCAGAGGCGGCGGGTAGCGCGTGGCGATCTGCGAGTTGAATTGGCTGCGGCGCAGGTTGACGATCTGCGCGGCGAGGTCCTGGGCGTTCTTGTCCAGCTGGTTGGCGCGCTCCAACTGCTTCTGCAGATCCTTCTGGGCATCGGTCAGGTCGTTGCGCTGCCGGGTAAGAGTCTCGGCCTCGTTGGGCGTGACCGGGCCGAGCACCTTGAGCTGGTCCTCGGTGCGCGACAGTGCCGTGCCGATGTCGCTGGCGTTCTGTTCCGCACGGGCCTGCACGGCCAGCGCGGACTGCCGCAGGTTCGACAGCAGCCCGTCGTCGCTGTCGGCGGAGACGCGCTGGCGGATCAGTTCGAGGCGTGCGCTCAGTTGCGCAACGCCTGCGTCCTCCGGCAGGTCCGGCAACTGGATGGAATCGCCGGCCTCGACGTCGGTCGGCTCGTCCGCCAGCACGGCGGCGCTGCCGGCCAGCGATAAGGTGAGCATCAGCAGTGCACGGCTGCAGGCGCGTAGGAAGGTTTCCCGCATGTTCCCCCATCCTGTGGTCAAAACGCTTGATGATGTTCGACCGGCCCCGGGGCCGGACAATTCCCTGAGCATAGCGCCGCTGCGGTTGTTCTTTGCCGTTGGAATCAGCAGTGTTCAGTAATGCAGATGGTTAAAGGTCATAAATTCTGGCCATATCGATCCCCTTTTGGCCGCTTCCGCTGTTCTGTGCGGCGCGGTCGCTGGGCAGAATTCCGTCACCGGACAACAAGAATCCTTCAGAGGGTACTCCCATGCTTACCGTGTACAGCGATGATCACCGACTGCATTTCGGCCAGTCCGAACTGGTCGACGGCAAACTCCAGCCCTGCTTCGAGATGCCCAGCCGCGCGGACACCGTGCTGGCCCGCGTGAAGTCGCAGAACCTGGGCGAGATCATCGCCCCCCAGGACTTCGGTCTCGACCCGATCCTGCGCGCGCACAACAGCCGCTACGTCGAATTCCTCAAGGGGGCCTGGGCCCGCTGGGCGGCCGAAGGCCATACCGGCGACCTGGTCTCCACTACTTTCCCGGGCCGCCGCCTGCGCCGTGACGGTCCGATCCCGACCGCGCTGATGGGCGAGCTGGGCCACTACAGCTTCGACACCGAGGCGCCGATCACCGCCGGCACCTGGCAGGCCGTGTACAGCTCGGCGCAGGTCGCGCTGACCGCCCAGGATCACATGCGCCAGGGCGCCAATATGGCCTTCGGCCTGTGCCGTCCGCCGGGCCACCACGCCGGAAGCGACTTCATGGGCGGCTACTGCTTCCTGAACAACGCCGCCATCGTCAGTCAGGCGTTCCTTGACCAGGGCGCCAAACGCGTGGCCATCCTCGACGTGGACTACCACCACGGCAATGGTACCCAGGACATCTTCTACCGCCGCAACGACGTGCTGTTCGCCTCGATCCATGGCGACCCGCTGGTGGAGTATCCGTACTTCCTCGGCCACGCCGACGAGCACGGCGAAGGCGCCGGCGAAGGCTACAACCACAACTACCCGCTGGCCCACGGCACGGGCTGGGATGGCTGGTCCGCCGCGTTGGAGGATGCCTGCCGGAAGATTTCCGCCTACGCGCCGGACGCGGTGGTTGTCTCCCTGGGCGTGGATACGTACAAGGACGACCCGATTTCGCAGTTCAAGCTGGACAGTCCGGACTACCTGAAGATGGGCGCGCGCATTGCCGCCATGGGCATTCCGACCCTGTTCATCATGGAGGGCGGTTACGCGGTGGAGGCCATCGGCGTCAACGCGGTGAACGTGCTGCAGGGCTACGAAGGCGCTGCACGCTGATCACCAGAGTGGGCGGACAAGTGTCCGCCCACTCTGCATTTATTGGCTCGCGACCCGTTGTTTGAAGGGGTCAGGGTGCGAGCGCATCCAACTGGGGAAGGACATGAACAAGAAAACCGCGCTGCGCGGCCTGCTCGCCGCCGCCACCCTCGTCACGGCCAGCGTTGCCAGCGCTGAACCGCAAGTGCGCATCTACAACTGGTTCGACTACATCGGCCCGGACACCCTCAAGGGCTTCCAGAGCGAGACCGGCATCAAACCGCAATACGATGTCTACGACAGCAACGAAGTGCTGGAAGCCAAACTGCTTTCCGGGCACTCGGGCTATGACGTGGTCGTGCCCAGCGACAGCTTCCTCCCCAACTACCTCAAGGCCGGGGTATTCCAGCCACTGGACAAGAGCAAGCTGCCGAACTGGAAAAACCTCAACCCCGCACTGCTCAAGGTGCTGGAGAGCAAGGACCCGGGCAACCAGTACGTGATGCCCTACATGTGGGGCACCAACGGCATCGCCTACAACGTCGACAAGGTCAAGACCGTACTGGGCGACAACGCGCCGCTGGACTCCTGGGACCTGGTATTCAAGCCGGAAAACCTCGCCAGGCTGAAATCCTGTGGCGTGGCCTTCCTCGATTCGCCCACCGAGGTGATCCCGCAGGTGCTGCATTACCTGGGCCTGTCGCCCAACAGCCACAACCCGGACGACTACAAGAAGGCCGAGCAACTGCTGGCCAAGCTGCGCCCGAACATCACCTACTTCAGCTCCTCGAAGTTCGTCACCGATCTCGCCAATGGCGATGTCTGCGTGGCCCTGGCCTGGTCCGGCGGCGCGATGCAGGCGGCCAATCGCGCCAAGGAAGCGGGCAACGGCATCCACATCGAATACCGCATTCCCAAGGAAGGTGCCGCCGCCTGGTTCGACGTGCTGGCGATTCCCAAGGACTCGAAGAACGTCGAGCAGGCTCACGCCTTCCTCAACTACCTGCTGCGCCCGGAAGTGGTTGCGCCGATCTCCGACTACGTCGCCTATGCCAACCCCAACCAGGCGGCGGACGGGCTGATCTCCAGGGAGCTGCACGACAACCCCAACGTCTACCCGCCAGCCGAGGTGCAGGCCAAGCTGTTCTCGGTGGAAATGCTACCGCCGAAACTGGAGCGCATCCGGACTCGCACCTGGACCCAGGTGAAGTCCGGGAAATAATGTCGCTGGCGGCTGGCTGAAGAGCGGATTTCCGTTGGCGGCCGGCGGGCGCGAAATGGCATGATCGGCGGACCTTCTTCGAGGAAGTCCGCCGATTGTCCTTGCGGCTTTCCGATTCCTGCCACTTGCTGCCGAGCCTTGCCATGAACACCCGAACCCGCATCGTCGAGCGCAAGGGCGCCGACGCTTTCGCCATCCAAGTCATGACCGGTCTGTGTGTCATCTGGGGTGTCCAGCAAGTGGTGGTGAAGCTGGCCGCGCCGGACATCGCGCCGATCATGCAGGCCTTCGGTCGCAACCTGGTGGCCGCCGTGGTGGTGGGGCTGCTGATGTGCTGGCGTGGCGGCTGGGAAGGTTTCCTGCGCCAGGGCACACTCAAGGGCGGGCTGCTGGCGGGCGTGTTGTTCGCCGCCGAGTTCTTCTTCATCGCCCAGGGGCTGGTCTATACGTCGGCCTCGCACATGGCAGTGTTCATCTATACGGCGCCGATCTTCTCGGCGCTGGCGCTGCACTTCCTGCTGCCCAGTGAGCGCTTGCGGCCGTTGCAATGGCTGGGGATCGGCGTGTGCTTTGCGGGAATCGCGATGTGCTTCGGCGGCGGCTTCGACATCGCCAACATGGACAGCCACACGCTGCTGGGCGACGCTTTCGGCGTGCTGGCGGGGTTCTCCTGGGGGATGACCACGGTGGCGGTGCGCACCACTCGGCTGTCCGAGGCGAAACCGATCCTGACACTGTTCTATCAATTGCTGATCGCCGCGCTGTTGTTGCCCTTCGCCGCCCTGGCGCTGGGCAAGACCCAGGACGTGAGCTTCACCGCCATCGGCGTGGGCAGCGTGCTGTTCCAGGGGTTGGTGGTGTCGTTCTTCAGTTACTTCACCTGGTTCTGGCTGCTGCGCCGCTACCTGGCATCGAACCTGGCGGTGTTTTCCTTCATGACGCCGATGTTCGGCATCGCCTTCGGCGTGCTGATCCTCGACGAGCCGCTGACCCTGAATTTTGTTGCGGGCGCCGTGCTGGTGCTGGCCGGCATCACCCTGGTGAGCAGCGAGCAATGGATTCGCCGGATGCTTCGCCGCTGATATGGGAAATGTCGCGCTCTTGATTCAGGTCAGGCGTCGCGGCGAGGTTAGGCGATAGTCTTTGTTTCAAGGAGTGAGTGGCACGGGCGGAGAGTGGGACGCCGGGCTATTCTTCCTAGGGTGGCCCATGGTGGTATCGGGCCGCCCGACCTGAATTCGAACGAGGAGGCATTCCATGAAAGTCTGGCTGCAAAGCATTGCGTGGAAACTCGGTGTCGCGCTCGGCCTGATCGAGCCTCCACGTCTGCAACCCATCCCCGTCCGCAGCGACGAGCAACGTCGCCGGATGGAGCAGCGCCGGCGCTACTGATAACGCCCGCGTCATGGCAAAAGGAAAACCCGCCAGCTGGCGGGTTTTTTCATGCCTGTTATCCGTGGACCTTGAACCAGTCGTCGATCATCGCTTTCAGCCGTTCCCCGGAGAAGCTTTCGAAGTGCCCGCCGTGCACGGTGCGCACCGGCAGCTCACGCAAGCGCGCGAGGCTCGCGGCGTAGTCGTCGAGGTTGGAGTGGTAGGCGTCCTCGATGAGCGGGCCGTCGTAGATGATGTCGCCGGAGAACAGCGTCCGTGTCTTCTCTTCCCAAAGGCTGATGCCGCCGGGCGAATGGCCGGGGGTGTGAAATACCTGCAGGGTGCGGTCGCCGAGGTCGAGCACGTCACCTTCATCGATGGTGCGGGTTGCTGGCGCGGCCTTGACGCGGTATTCGGCGTAGCAAAGCGGGCAGTCAGGATGCGCGTCGAACATCTCGTCGTCGACGAAGGCGGTGGCCAGGGTGCGCTCGCCATCGGGACTGGCGAGTATGTCGGCTTCGGCCGGATGCACCAGGCGTTCGTCGAACTCATGGTGGCCGGCGATGTGGTCGAAATGCGTGTGGCTGGCCACGGCCAGCAGCGGGCGCTCGGTGAGCCAGGGCAGTTGCTCGCGCAGGCTGACCAGCCCGGAGCCGCTGTCCACCAGCACGTCGCGCTCGCGCCCCTGGATGTGCCACATGTTGCAGCGGTAGAAGGGGCGCACGTAGGGCTCGTGGATCAGGCTGACGCCGTCGTAGCAGTGACGGACCTCGAACCAGCGGTCGCGGGTGACGATTTTCATGGTTGACCTGTTCCGGTTGCTTGTCGTGAGAGCGAGCTTGCACGCGAACAAACCCCGCAGCGAGGCCAGGTTCGCGAGCCATGACTGGGCGTGCCCTCGTTCCTGCAGGGTGCTGTGCCTCACCCTAACCTCTCCCAGGGGGAGAGGGAACCGTTCGGAGCCTTGGGGGATTGGAGCGGCGTCGCTGGTAGCTGCGCTGCCGCTCGGCTCTGGCGGGTTCTCGCTCCCCTGGGAGAGGGCAGGGCGGGGTGAGTGGCTTGAGCGTAGGATGGGTGGAGCGGAGCGATACCCATGCCGATGGGTATCGCAGGCTCCACCCATCCTACGGCAGCGTTACGGCGCGAAAGGCGCCGCTTCCATCACTTCCACGATCAGCGGACGGTCGCTCGGCGCGGTGCGCAGCAGCTCTTGCAGGTGGTCGTAGTCGCGGGCGCGCTCGGCGGCACAGCCGAAGCCTTTGGCGATGGCCAGGAAGTCCGGGGTGTAGATGTCCACGCCCAGCGGAGTGATGTCGCGGCGTTCCATGTAGCGCTTGATCTCGCCGTAGCCATAGTTGTTCCACAGCAGCACGACGATGCCCACCTTGGCTTCCACGGCGCTGGCCAGTTCGGTCATGGTGAACTGCAGGCCACCGTCGCCCATCAGGCTGATCACCGGGCGGCCCGGCTCGCCGAGCTTGGCGCCGATGGCGGCCGGCAGGCCGTAGCCCAGGGTGCCGTAGCCGGTGGAGGCATTGAACCAGCGGCGGCCGCCGTCCAGTTCCACCAGGTGGTTGCCGCTGTAGACGGTCTGGGTGGAGTCGCCGACGAAGCGGGCGTCGGGCAGGACTTCGAGGATCTTGTCGAACAGGGTGCGGTAGTGCGCCCAGCCACTGAAGTCCTCGGCCAGTTGCGCGCGCACCTTGGCCGCCCGCTGGGCGCCGGGGCTTGCGGCATCGGCTTCGCGGGCCGGCAGCAGTTCCAGCAGCGCGCGCATGGCGGTGCGCGCGTCGGCCTGGATGGCGATCTGCGGCGCGAAGTTGCGCATCAGCTGCTGCGGGTCGATGTCGACGCGGATCAGCTCGCCGCCGATCTTGAAGTTGCCGTCGAACACCACGTCGTAGTCGGTCTCGCCCAGCTCCGTGCCGATGGCCAGCACCACGTCGGCTTCCAGCGCCAGTTCACGCACCGGGATCAGCGACTGGTTGCTGCCGACCAGCAGCGGGTGGTCAGGCTGCAGCAGGCCCTTGGCGTTGATGGTCTGCGCGGTCGGTGCATCCAGGGCAATGGCCAGCGCGCGGGCTTCGGCCTGGGCGGCGACGCAGCCGCCACCGAGCAGCAGCAGCGGCTTCTGCGCCTTGGCAAGCTTCGCGGCAGCCTCGTGCAGCGGCGAGCGGGCCGGGGCAGGGCGGGCCAGTTGTACGCGCGGCATCACCTGCATGTGGTCGGCCGGGGCGGTGATGATGTCCAGCGGCAGCTCGATGTGCACCGGACGCGGGCGCTCGCTGTCGAACACGGCGAAGGCGCGGGCCAGCACGGCCGGCAGCTCGTCGACGCTCATCAGTGTGTGGCTGAAGGCGCTGACGCCGGCGACCATCGCGCGCTGGTTCGGCAGTTCGTGCAGGTAGCCGTTGCCTTGGGCCAGGCGCGAGCGCTCGTTGACGCTCGAGATCACCAGCATGGGAATGGAGTCGGCGTAGGCCTGGCCCATGGCGGTGAGGATGTTGGTCATGCCCGGGCCGGTGATGATGAAGCAGGTGCCCGGCTTGCCGGTGACGCGCGCGTAGCCGTCGGCCATGAAGCCGGCGCCCTGTTCGTGGCGCGGGGTGATGTGGCGGATGCCGCTGTGGGGCAGGCCGCGGTACAGCTCGACGGTGTGTACGCCGGGGATGCCGAAGACGGTATCGACGCCCCAGGCTTCGAGTTGCTTGACGAGGAATTCGCCGCAGGTGGTCATGGCAGTTCCTTAAAAATCCACAGGTAAGTCGTGATCATCATGCAAAAGGGCGCGGAGATCAGCTCGCCGCGCCCTTTTGCCCAGCTTGGGTTCTTATCAGGCCGCTTCGGCTACCGGCGCCGGGCGTGGCGACAGCAGGCTGACGACGATGAAGCTGACCAGGCCGATGGCCAGGCTGTAATAGATCGGGGTGTTGGCGTCGAAGCCATCCTTGAGCATGAACGCCAGTGCGGTGATGAAGCCCAGGGCCATGCTGGTGATCGCGCCGGCGGTGGTGGCGCGCTTCCAGTAGATGGCACCGATCAGCGGGATCAGCATGCCGCCCACCAGCAGGTTGTAGGCCAGGGTCAGGGCGCTGAGCACGTCGTTCACCACCAGGGCGATGGCCAGGACCACGACACCGGTGATCAGGGTGCAGATGCGGTTCAGGCTCAGGCGGGTGGAGCGCTGGCCGGTGAAGATCGGCAGCAGGTCCTCGGTGATGGTGGTGGAGGCGGCGAGCAGGCCGGCGCTGGCGGTGGACATCATGGCGGCCAGGGCAGCAGCGATCACCAGGCCACGGATGCCGTCCGGCAGGGCGGCGCTGACGATGGCGGCGAAGGCGTTGTTGACGTTGTCCAGGTCAGGCAGCAGGACCTTGGCGCACATGCCGATCAGCGCGCCGACCAGACCGTAGATCACGCAATAGACACCCGCGGCGGTGCCGGCGTACTTGGTGACCTTCTCGTCGCGGGCGGTGAACACGCGCTGCCAGATGTCCTGGCCGATCAGGATGCCGAAGAAGTAGATCAGGAAGTAGGTGATGATGGTGTCGTAACCGATGGTGTGGAAGCTGAAGGCGGTCGCCGGCAGCTTGGCCACCAGTTCATCCCAGCCACCCACGCGGTACAGGCAGATCGGCAGCAGGATGAACATCAGGCCGACGGTCTTGATGATGAACTGCACGATGTCGGTCAGGGTCAGCGACCACATGCCACCGATGGTGGAGTAGATCACCACGACGCCACCGCCCAGCAGCACGGACACCCAGAACGGCAGGTCGAACAGGACCTGCATCACGGTGCCGATGGCCAGGGTGGAGACCACGCCGATCATCAGCGCATAGGCGAACATGATCACTGCGGAAGCCTGGCGGGCCATGGGGTTGTAGCGACGCTCCAGGACCTGGGTGACGGTGAAGATGCGCAGCTTGAGCAGCGGCTTGGCCAGGAACAGGTTCAGCGCGATGATGCCGGCGCCCAGCGCGGCGCAAAGCCAGAAGCCGGAGATGCCATGGACGTAGCCCAGGCGCACGGTACCTACGGTGGAGGCCCCGCCCAGCACGGTGGCGGCCATGGTGCCCATGTAGAACGACGGGCCGAGATTGCGGCCGGCGACGAGGTAGTCTTCATGGGTCTTGGCGCGGCGCATGCCGTACCAGCCCAGCCACAACATGCCGGCGGCATATATCAGTACGACGATCAGATCTAACGCCATGGGTCGCTTTCCTCACACTTGCATTGTCATTGTTGCCGCGCGCTCGTGGCGTGCGGTAGGGCACCGGACCGGCGGCAACCGGTCCGATGGGGTCTTTCGGGTCATGCGCTTCGCCAGGCAGCGAAGCCTGGATCAGGCCGTCGGTTCGCTGATGCTGCGCACCGGGCGGTCATGGCTGCCGACCCAGCGCGGGCCCTTGGGGCCGTAGACGCCGGCCGGTTCCGGGAAGGTGCGCAGCAGGGCCAGGTAGAGCAGGGCGGCCATGCCGAGGGTGACCGGCAGGCTGATGTCGATGCCGCCGGCCAGGTTGCCCAGCGGGCCGACGAACTGGCCCGGCAGGTTGACGAAGCACAGGCCCAGCGCCGCGCTCGGGATCCACGCCCCCATGCCGCGCCAGTTCCAGCCGTTGTGGAACCAGTAGGCGCCGCCTTCCTGGCCACGGGTGAACACCTGCAGGTCGTCGGCGTGGTAGAAGCCACGGCGGATGATCAGGCCGAGGATCATGATCACCATCCACGGGCTGGTGCAGGTGATGATCAGCACGGCGAAGGTGGACACGCTCTGCACCAGGTTCGCGGCGAAGCGACCGATGAAGATGAAGGCGATGGACAGCAGGCCGATCAGCAGGGTGGCCTGCACGCGGTTGAGCAGGCGCGGGAACACGCTGGACATGTCCAGGCCCGTGCCGTACAGCGAGGTGGTGCCGGTGGACATGCCGCCGATCACCGCGATCAGGCACACCGGCAGGAAGAACCAGCTCGGCGAAACGGCCAGCAGGCCGCCGACGTAGTTGTTCTGCGCGATGTAGTCCGGCGCGTTGACCGCGACGATGGTGGCGGTGGCCAGGCCGAACAGGAACGGGATCAGGGTCGCCAGTTGGGCGAGGATCACCGCCAGCATGATGCGTTTCTGCGAGGTCTCGCGCGGGATGTAGCGCGCCCAGTCACCAAGGAAGGCGCCGAACGACACCGGGTTGCTCATGGCCAGCAGGGCGGCGCCGATGAAGGCGGCCCAGAAACCTTCGCTGCCCATCTGCACGGTGCCGGCGTAGCCGGCGTCGAAGGGGCCGGCGAAGGCGAACAGGCCGAGCAGGAACAGCAGGCTCGCGGCCCACACGGCGATCTTGTTGACCATCAGCATGAAGCGGAAGCCGTAGATGCAGACGATCAGCACCAGCACGGCGAACAGGCCGTAGGCCAGGCCCAGGGTCAGGTCGGTTTCCGGCAGGTCGAACAGGCGCTTGGCGCCGCCGATCAGCGCATCGCCCGAGCTCCACACGGAGAGGGAGAAGAAGGCGACGGCGGTGAGCAGCGACAGGAACGAGCCGACGATCCGCCCGTGCACGCCGAAGTGGGCGCCCGAGGAGACCGCGTTGTTGGTGCCGTTGAGCGGGCCGAACAGGCCCATCGGTGCGAGGATCAGCGAACCGACCAGCACGCCGAGGACGATGGCCCAGACGCCGGCCTGGAACGACAGCCCGAACAGCACCGGGAAGCTGCCCAGCACGGCGGTGGCGAAGGTGTTGGCGCCACCGAAGATCATGCGGAACAGGTCGGTGGGCGTGGCGTTGCGTTCGTGGTCGGGGATCTGTTCGACCCCGAATGTCTCGATCGTTGTGATTGCGTGTGCTTTGTTCTTGTTATCCATGACTTCCTCCCGGGGAGCCCTGTCTTTATGGCGTCGGCGACGGTGACAGGTGCTCGTGTGTGGCCAGCCAGCGGCCCTGTTTCGGATCACGGCGGAAGACGATGGTCTCCCGTTCGTGGTTCAGGCTTTCCTCTCCCTGGATGCGCAGCCGCGTGGCGACGTCATGGCAGAACACGGCCACGTCCTCGCTTTGCAGGCTCACAAAGGTGTTGCTCGAAAGGCAGTCAAGGACCTCGAAGCCATCGTCACGCAGCCAGCCTTCCCACACCTCGCGGTAGGCCGCGCGCGACAGCAGCGGCACTGGCCAGGTGTGGAAGATGAAGCTGGCGTCTTCGCTGAAGGCGGCGAAGTAGGCTTCGGTGTCGGTGCGCGCGAAGGCTGCCACGAGATCGCGGGCAGCCTCCAGCACCTGTGCTACGCAGGCGTCGTTATTCATGCAGGTGCTCGTGCGCTCAGCGGCGCTCTACGCCCGGGAGGATGCAGAGCATTTCGTACAGCAGGTTGGCGCCGAGCAACGAAGTGTTGCCGGTGGTGTCGTAGGGCGGGGAGACTTCGACCAGGTCGCAGCCGATGATGTCCAGGCCCTGGCAGCCGCGGACGATCTCGATCGCCTGGATGGTGGTCAGGCCGCCGATTTCCGGGGTGCCGGTGCCGGGCGCCCAGGCCGGGTCGATGCCGTCGATGTCGAAGGACAGGTAGACCGGGCCGCCGCCGACCTTCTCGCGGACTTCGGCCATCAGCGGTTCCAGCGACTTGTGCCAGCACTCTTCGGCCTGCACCACGCGGAAGCCCTGCTTGCGGCTCCAGTTGAAATCTTCGGAGGTGTAGCCCTGCGCGCGCAGGCCGATCTGAACCACGCGGTCGCAGTCCAGCAGGCCTTCTTCCACGGCGCGGCGGAAGGTGGTGCCGTGGGCGATCTTCTCGCCGAACATGTGGTCGTTGACATCCGCATGGGCGTCGATGTGAACCAGGCCGACCTTGCCGTGCTTCTTGTGGATGGCACGCAGGATCGGCAGGGTGATGGTGTGGTCGCCGCCCAGGGTCAGCGGGAGGATGCCGTGGTCGAGGATCTTGTCGTAAGCCTCCTCGATGATGCGCACCGCTTCCATCAGGTTGAAGGTGTTGATCGCCACGTCACCGATGTCGGCGATGTTCAGCGAATCGAACGGCGCAGCGCCGGTGGCCATGTTGTACGGACGGATCATCACCGACTCGGCGCGGATTTCGCGCGGCCCGAAACGGGTGCCGGAGCGCAGGGAGGTGCCGATGTCCAGGGGTACGCCGACGAAGGCGGCGTCCAGCTCATTGAGCTCTTCGGGGGACTGGATATGCGGCAGGCGCATCATGGTGGCGATGCCGCCGAAACGCGGCATTTCGTTGCCGCCCAGGGGCTGGTGAAGTTTCTTGTCCATGGGAAGGGCCTCAGGCTGATCGCTGTCTTCGTGGAAACAGGCTTGTTGAATACTGAGACCGGATTCTGGTCAGGGGCGGTAGTGAAAAAAATCGCTGGCTACAAATAATCACTTCAGAGTTTTCTAAACTAACGGCTGCCGCTAGACTGCGCCAGCTTGCCGCAGCAGTCCGTCCGCCGGGCTTGTAGCCTGAGGCTCCTGGATAGATAGCTGGCTTGCTATCGTCTGTTGTTCAGGTGCAGAAAGTACTGAACTAGAGCGGCTCGGCCGCGGTTTTGTGGAGTCTTCATGAGCGCGAGCGCACTGCCCGACGTCAAACTGCTGCGGATTTTTGCCTGTGTGGTGCGCAGCCAGGGCTTTGCTGCGGCCCAGCAGGAGCTGAACCTGTCGACGTCGGCGATCAGCACCTACATGAGCCAGCTGGAAAACCAGCTGGGCATCGTGCTCTGCCACAGGGGCCGTGGCGGCTTCGGGCTGACCAGCAAGGGCGAGCTGTTCCATCAGGAAACCCTGCGCATCCTCGGTGAGCTGGAAGGCTTCGAACGCTACGCGGCGACGCTCAAGGGCGAACTGCGCGGCACCCTGAACCTCGGCGTACTGGACTCCACCGTGAGCGACCCGGCGCTGCCGCTGGCGGATGTCATCGGTTCCTTCAGCAGCCTGCATCCGGCGGTGCACCTGCACCTGCAGGTGCAAAGCCCCTACGAGTTGCAGCTGGCGGTGCTGGACAACCGCCTGGACCTGGCCATCGGCTCGTTCTTCAGCCGGATGAACGGCCTGGTCTACCAGCCTCTTTATAGAGAGCAGCACTGGCTTTACTGCAGCGACCGCCACCCGCTGTTCGATGGCCGGCGCATTCCCGCTGAGCTGATCACCCAGCAACGCATGGTCGGCCGTGGCTACTGGAGCCAGGCGGAACTGGCACGGCACGGCTTCAAGCACAGCGCCGGCACCGTGGAGAGTATGGAGGCGCAGCTGATCCTGATCCTCTCCGGCGGCTATATCGGCTACCTGCCCGAGCACTATGCGCACCCCTGGGTGGAACAGGGCCGCCTGCGCGCGCTGCTGCCGGCGACCTTCGGCTACCAGGCGCCGTTCTCGCTGATTCTGCGCCGTGGCCGTTCCCGCGAGCCGTTGATCCAGAATTTCCGCGACCTGCTGCGCACCCAGCCGAGCCAGCCATGAGCCGCGCCCGCTGCCCACGCTGCGAGCGCCCGCTGACCCACTGCCTGTGCGCGCTGATTCCGCGTCTGGACAACCGCACCCGCGTGCTCCTGCTGCAGCACCCGAGCGAGGTCGGGCATGCGCTGAACACTGCGCGTCTGGCCGTGCTTGGCCTGGCCAATGCGCAGCTGATGGTGGGCGAGGATTTCAGCGATCTGGACCTGTCCGCCTGGGACGCCTGGCTGCTGTTCCCCGGCGAGTCCGCCGTGGTGTTGGCCGAGCTGGCTGCGAAGCCTGTGGATAAACCGCGACTGCTGGTGGTGCCCGACGGCACCTGGCGCAAGGCTCGCAAGCTGCTGCACCTCAATCCGAACCTCGCGGCGCTGCCGCGCGTCGTTCTCCCTGAAGGCCTGACCTCGCGCTACCGTCTGCGCAAGGCGCCGACCGAAGGCGCGCTATCGACCATCGAGGCGGTGGTGCATGCGCTCGATGCGCTGGATGCGCCGCAGTCCCACGCCGACCTTTTGCGCCCGTTCGATGCGTTGATCGAAGGGCAGATCGCGGCAATGGGCGAGGAGACCTTCCTGCTCAACCACGGGCCGCGAAGGTGAACCTAACCCGCCTGCAGCCGATTGTCCCGCGGGCGCACCGGTAGGATGGGTATCGCTGCGCTCCACGCCATCCTACGTCGTGTTGGTCCTGTGGGTATCTACGTTTGCGGGGACATGGCGCGGTAGCGCTCCACCAGCAGCGGCAGGGCCCGCTCACGCCAGAATTGGCTGCTGATCATCCCGCTGGACATGCCTCCGTGGGCGTGACGCGGCAGGTATACGTGGGTGGGATGGTCCAGCGCGATACCGGCAAGCTGCTCGAACAGCTCCGTGAGCCGTTGCACCAGCTCTGCCTCGCTGGCGGGCAAGGGAGTGTCGGCGAGCTGCTCGGCCATTTCCCGCCACAGGTAGGGATCGCCACGCAGCCCCCAGTACAGGGGCTCTTCGCGGAACAGTTCGGCGACTGAGGGGGCATCAGGCATGGGGCGGACTTCCTTGTGCTGCGTTCGGGGCGGCCGCGCGCTGGCGGGGAGGCAGTGTCGCCGCTCGCGAGGGTGCCTGGGAAGGTTCTCTGCGCTGATTTCTGCCCGGCGGCCGCACCTGCGCCGCCCTTGCCGTTATACTGCGGCCCTCATTCCCCTTTGCGAGGTGTTCGTCCGATGCGCAATTGATGCCGCCGTGGTTTCACGGCCCGTTTCCTTCCCTGGCCCGTTGCCGGGGGATTTTCGGCATCAATCCGGACCTGCGCATGACGAGCCCGCTCACCCTGGCGCTGCAAGGCGTCTCTTTCCAATTGCCCAGCGGCGAGATGCTGCTGAGTGACCTCAACGAAACCTTCGACGACCGCCGCACGGCACTGGTCGGGCGCAATGGCGCGGGCAAGTCCGTGCTGGCGCGGATCATCGCCGGCGAGCTGGCCGCCACTGCCGGCCGCTGCCTGGCGTCCGGGCCGCTGCATTACCTGCCGCAGCGCATTGAACCGCAGGCATTGCGCAGTGTGGCCGAGCTGGCCGGCGTACAGCCGATGCTGGATGCGCTGGCTCGCGTCGAGGCCGGCGGTGTCGCCCCCGCTGACTTCGAGCACCTCGATGGCCACTGGGATATCCGCGCCCGCCTGGAGGCCGAACTGGCTGCCGCCGGGCTCGCCCATCTGCGGCCGGACACGCCGGCCTCGCGCCTCAGTGGCGGCGAATGCACGCGGGTGGCGCTGCTCGGCGCCTGGCTCAGCGACGCGGACTGGCTGATCCTCGACGAGCCCAGCAACCACCTCGACCGCGCCGGCCGCGAAGCCCTGCGCGAGCAGGTGCAGCGCTGGCGCGGCGGCCTGATCCTGATCAGTCATGACCGCCTGCTGCTCGACGACATGCAGCGCATCGTCGAACTGTCATCGGCCGGCCTGCGCAGCTATTCCGGCGGCTATGCCTTCTACCGCGAGGTGCGCCAGCAGGAGCAGGACAACGCCCAGCGTGAGTTGCAACGGCGCAAGCTGGAGCGTGATCGCCAGCAGCACGCCATGCAGGAGCAGCGCGAGCGCCAGGAGCACCGGCAGGCGAGAGGGCGCAAGGATGCGAGGGAGGCCAACCAGGCGAAGATCCTCGTCGACCGGCAGAAGGACCGCAGTCAGACAAGCATCGCACGCCTGGCCACGCAGCATGAGGATCGACGCGAGCGGCTGGCGCAGGACGTGCGGGAGGCATTCGAGCAATTGCGCGAGGGCGCTGCGGTGGTCTTGAACGCACCGGACTGCGAGTTGCCCGAATCCCGTGGCGTGTTGCTGCTGGAAGCGCTGCGCCTGCCATTCGGCAATGCCACGCCGCTGGATTTGCAGGTGAGCGGCCCGCGCCGAGTGGCGGTGACCGGTCGCAACGGCAGTGGCAAGTCGACCCTGCTCAAGGTTATCGCGGGCGGGCTTAGCCCCGCCGCCGGCTTGTGCGAAGTGAAGGTTCGCAGCGCTTATCTGGATCAGCATCTCACCGCCCTGTTGCCCGAGCGCTCGGTGCTGGAACTGCTACAGGAGCGCAATCGTGTGGCTGACCCTTCGGTGCTTCGCACGCGCCTGGCGCAGCTGGGGTTGCCGGCGGCGCGGGTCGAGTTGCCCAGTGCGCTGCTCAGTGGCGGTGAGCGGTTGAAGGCAGCGCTGGCGTGCGAGCTCTACGCCGAGCATCCAGCGCAGCTGCTGCTCCTGGATGAGCCGGACAACCACCTCGACCTGCCGTCCCGCGAGGCGCTGGAGGATCTTCTGCGGCAGTACCGTGGCGCATTGCTGGTGGTGTCCCATGATGCTGCGTTTCTCGACCGACTGAACCTGGACGCCCGGCTGGAATGCGCGGAGGGCGGCTGGCGCTGGATGGCCGAGTGAGGCTTTACCGGCCGGGAAGGGCTGGGTAGGATCGACCTCCCTTTCTTTCCGGCTGCCTCTGCCGTGCTCCGCCCAGGCGTTGAATCGCGAAGCGGGCATTCATGCTGCCGACGCTCCAACGGCCGTTACCGTGTGTGGCGCGCTATCCCTTTCGTGATCGCTGATTCAGGATGATTTCATGCTTATTCGCCAACGCATCGCTGCGGACAATCCGCGGCTGCTCGATATCTGGCTGGGCGCCGTGCGCGCGACCCACCACTTCCTCCAGGCGTCGGACATCGACGACCTGCTGCCTCAGGTCCGCGAACTCTACCTGCCGGCCGTCGCGGTCTGGGTGGCGGTGGATGCCGAAGACCGCCCGCTGGGCTTCATCGGTCTCAACGAGTGCCATGTGGAGATGCTCTTCATCGATCCGGACTGCCGGGGGCGCGGCCTGGGGCGCGCGCTGCTGGATTTCGCGCGCGAGTTGCGCGGCACGCTGAGTGTCGATGTCAACGAGCAGAACCCGCAGGCGGTGGGGTTCTATCGACACTACGGCTTCGTCCAGACCGGACGCTCGCCCACCGATGGCGAGGGGCGACCGTTCCCGCTGCTGCACATGAGCTTGCCGGCCGGGGCGTAAACGATCCGCTTTGTAGGATGGCGTGGAGCGAAGCGATACCCATCACCAGGCCGTCAGGAAAGGCTGATGGGTATCGCAAGCTCCACCCATCCTACTGCCTGCTTCCGGGCGACCGTGAAAGCGACTCGCAATGTCGCCTCATAGCTTCGGACGGTCGTGCGCCCTATGCCGTCTCACCGCTGCCGAAGCGGATGCTTCGCGCGCCGAGCTTGAGCAGGCTCTCGGCGAACAGGTCGCTGGCGGTCTGGCGGCAATCCCAGGCGGCTTCCCAGTCTTCCTGTCGCCGCCAGTGCAGGCGGCCGACCAGGCGCTGGGGTTCACCTTCGGCATGCAGCTCGCTGGCGAGGTAGCCGGGGCGCCGGTAGAACAGTGCCTGCAGGTGCGACAGGTAATCGCCCAGGCGTGCGGCGATGTGCGGACGTTGCTGGGGGGGCACGTCGATCTCGATCTGCAGGATGAAGTGCGGATTGTCCACGCAGGCATGGGCGGTGATCGGGGCGGGTTGCGTCATGTTCCTTGGCTCCCTGGCTTGTACCGAATGCCTGGCGAGGGTAAAACCTCAACATAAGTTGAGGTCAATAGCCCATGAAAGAAACTTCTTCCTGCTCCATGCACCGCGAGTTGAGTGTCGGCGAACTGGCCAAACGCGCGGGCGTGGCCGTTTCCGCGCTGCACTTCTACGAGGCCAGGGGTCTGATCAGCAGCTCCCGCAACGCCGGCAACCAGCGCCGCTATTCACGCGACACGCTGCGTCGGGTGGCGGTGATCAAGGTTGCGCAACGGGTCGGCATTCCCCTGGCTGAGATCGCCAAGGCGCTGGGCTCGCTGCCCACCGGGCACAACCCGACGGCGGCGGACTGGGCGCGGTTGTCGGCGCGCTGGCGGGATGACTTGAACGAGCGGATCGAAAAGTTGCTGCTGCTGCGCGATCAGCTCGATGGCTGTATTGGCTGTGGATGCCTGTCGATGGAGGCCTGCCCGCTGCGCAATCCGGGGGACAAGTTGGCGGAGGAGGGGCCGGGGGCGCATTGGCGGGGGGAGTTGGAGTGAGTGTGCGGGAGTATTACCGAGTAACCCAAGAGCCCCTCTCCCCAACCCTCTCCCTGAAGGAAGAGGGCAAGCCCTCCGCTCCGAGGTCCAACGAAATACTCACCGCTCCCGCAAGGCCTCCCACCGCGCTTTGAGCACCGGCTTCAAGATGTAGTCCAGCACGCTCTTCTCGCCGGTGATGATGTCCACCGTCGCCACCATGCCGGGGATGATCAGCAGGGGCTTGGCGTCCGTGCCCAGGTGGTTCTTGTCGGTGCGCACCTGGATCATGTAGAAGCTGTTGCCCTTGTCATCGGTGATGGTATCGGCGCTGATCACTTCCAGCTTGGCCTTGAGCCCACCGTAGATGGTGTAGTCGTAGGCGGTGAACTTGACCGTGGCGCTCTGGCCGGGGTGGAGGAAGGCGATGTCCTGCGGGCGCACCCGAGCTTCCACCAGCAGGTTGTCCTCCAGCGGGACGATTTCCACCATGTCGTTGCCCGGCTGCACCACGCCGCCGATGGTATTGACCTTGAGCTGCTTGACGATGCCACGCATCGGCGCGACCACCAGGGTGCGGTTGACCTTGTCGTCGATGGCGCGGCTGGTGGCGGTGAGCTTGTTGAGGTCGGTGCGCACGTCATTGAGCTCCTTCAGCGCGTCGCTGCGAAAGCCCAGTTTCGACTCCTCCACCTTGCGCTGGATCTCGTTCACCGCCGCCTCCGCGCGGGGGATCGCAAGGTTGGTGGCGTTGAGGTCGCCACTGATTTCCACGGCGCTGCGGCGCAGGCGCAGCAGTTCGACCGGGGAGACCGCGCCAGCCTTCACCAGCGGCTCGGACATGTTGATCTCCTGCTGTACCAGCCCCAGGCTCGAGCGATATTGCTGGGTCTTGGCGCGGAACTCCTGCAGCTCCTGGCTCTTCTGCCGCAGTTGTTCCTGGAGGATGTTGAGCTCGCTGCTCTGCCGCTGCATGCGGGTCTGGTAGAGCGCCAGTTGGTCTTCCACCACCTGCGGCGCGGACTTCTTCAGGTCATCGGAGAACACCGGTTCGCGTCCTTCGGCTTCCGCTTTGAGGCGTTCGACGCGGGCCTCCAGCGAGTTGCGGTCGGCCTCGGTCTCGCCCTTGTTGGAGGTAAAGCGCGTGTCGTCCAGGCGCAGCAGCGGCTGGCCCTTGTTCACCACCTGGCCCTCGCGGACGAAGATTTCCGAAACGATGCCGCCTTCCAGGTTCTGGATGGTCTGCACCTTGGAGGAGGGAATCGCCTTGCCCTCGCCCTTGGTCACTTCCTCGATGTCGGCGAAGTAGGCCCAGGTGATGGCCGCCACCAGCAGCCCGAGCGCCGCCCAGAGGGTGATGCGGGTGGCGTTGGGCGAGTCCTCCAGCAGGGTGCCCTGGACTTCGGGCATGAATTCGGTATCGCGGGCGCCGTTGCCGCCGAGGTAATCGCGGATCGATTGCGAGAAGTGCATGGCCATTACCCCGCTGCCGGGCCGACGTGGCCCTTGCGCAATGCTTCGATGACCGCCTCTTTCGGGCCGTCGGCGACGATGCGGCCGCTGTCGAGCACCAGCAGGCGGTCGACCAGGCTGAGCATCGAGGTGCGGTGCGTGACCAGCAGCAGGGTCTTGTCGCGGCAGGCCTCGTGCAGACGTTTGCGAAGGATTTCCTCGCTGCTGTTGTCCATCGCGCTGGTGGGCTCGTCCAGCAGCAGGATCGGCGGGTCGAGCAGCATTGCGCGAGCCATCAGCACCGCCTGGCGCTGGCCGCCGGAGAGCAGCTGGCCGCGCTCGCCCACCGGACGGTCGAAGCCGGCCGGGTGTTGCCGGGCCAGTTCGCTGACGCCGGTCAGCTCGGCCACTTCGAGCATTCGCGCATCGCTGACGTAGCGCGCGCCAAGGGTCAGGTTGTCGCGCAGGCTGCCGGCCAGCAGCGGCAGGTCATGGGCCACGTAGCCGATCTGCTGGCGCAGGTCGGAGACATCGAGCTGGCGCAGGTCCAGGCCGTCGAGCAGGATCTGCCCTTCATCGGGGTGATAGAAGCCCATCAGCAGGCGGCCGAAGGTGCTCTTGCCCGAGCCGCTCTTGCCAATGATGCCGATCTTCTCGCCGGGGGCCATGCGCAGGCTGACGTGGTTCAGCGCCGGGGTGGTCTGCTCCGGATAGCTGAAGCTCAGTTGGCGGACTTCCAGTGCGCCGTGCAACTGGGTGCGCTCCAGCGGACGCTGGCGGGCCTGGCGCTCCTGTGGCAGTTCCATCAGTGCGTCGGTGCTCTTCATGGTCAGGCGCGCCTGCTGGTAGCGGGTGATCAGCCCGGCGATCTGGCCCAGCGGGGCGAGCACGCGGCTGTTGAGCATGTAGCTGGCGACCAGCGCGCCGACGCTGAGGTTGCCGGCGAGGATGCTGTAGACCCCGGCGCAGATCATCGCAAGGCCGGCGAACTGCTGGAGGAACAGGGTGCCGTTGGTGGCCAGCGCGCTGAGGAAGCGCGCGTGGTTGTCCAGCCGCGCCAGGGCGCCGTGGGTGGATTCCCAGCGGTACTGGCGCTCGCTCTCGGCGCCGCAGGCCTTGAGGGTTTCCAGTCCGCCCAGGGTCTCGATCAGCAGGGCCTGGCGTTCGGCACCCAGGGTCAGGCTCTTCTGCACGGTGTCGCGCAGGCGGCTCTGGATGATCAGGGCGAACACGATGGTGATGGGGAAGGCCAGCAGCGGCACGGCCACCAGCCAGCCGCCGAGCAGGCCGATGACCAGGATCATCAGCAGCGAGAAGGGCAGGTCGATCAGGCTGGTCAGGGTCAGGGCGGTGAGGAATTCGCGCAGGCCCTGGAAGTCATGGATGCTTTGGGCGAAGCCGCCGACGGTCTCGGGCCTGGCCTTGAGCGACATGCCGGTGATGCGTTCGAACAGGGTGGCGGAGAGGACCACGTCGGTCTTCTTGCCGGCCATGTCCAGCAGGTTGGAGCGCAACACCCGCAGCAGCAGTTCGAACAGCGTGCCGATCAACAGGCCGGCGGCGAGTACCCAGAGGGTCGACAGCGCCTGGTTGGGCACCACGCGGTCGTAGGTCTGCATGACGAACAACGGCACCAGCATGCCCAGCAGGTTGATCAGCAGGCTGGCGACCAGTGCGTCCGTATAGAGCCACCTGGACAGCCGCAGGGTATCGCGGAACCAGGCTTCGACGCGCGGCACCAGGGGTTTGCGCGCGGCCTCCAGTTCGTGCCGCGGGCGCGCGAAGAGGGCCTGGCCGCTGTACTGGGCAGCCAGCTCGGTGGCGCTGACGGACTGTTCGCCGCCATCGGTCTCGCACGGCAGGATCAGCGCCTGGCCGTCGTCGCGCCACTGGCGCAGCACCGCGCTGCGGCCGTCGTTGAGCAGCAGCAGGACCGGCAGGTTCAGGTTGGAGATGCTCGTCAGCTCGCGGCGCAGCAGCCGGCCCTGCAGGCCAGCGCGTGCGGCGGCGCGGGGCAGCAGGGCGGCCGAAAGCCGCTGGTCGCGCAGCGGCAGCCCGGCGGACAGGCTGTTGCGACTGACCGAACAGCCGTGCAGGCGGCAGAGAATCAGTAATCCATCGAGCAGGGGATCGTCATGGCTCAGGCGCGGATCGCCCGGCGCGGGTGCACTGCGCTCCTGGATGATCATGGTCACGCTACTTCCTCCCGGGCCGGGCCGCCGCGCGCCAACGCCACCCGGCGAACACTTGCAGGTGTTCGCCAGGGGCCGGTCGTCGGGTTCTCCGAGCCCTGTCGTATCGCTTCACGACCGTCGCCCCGACGCCGGGCGGCGCGGGGCAGGGACGGACGCATGCGATTTTCTTATTTCAGGTCAGGCAGGCGCGCCTCGTTCTTCACATCCGACAGGGCCACGGCCTCGTGCGGTGCCACCACATGCTGCGAGCGCAACAGGCTGCCCATGCTGCCGAGCACGCGGTACATCGAGTATTCCTCGGTGTAGCGCACGTCCACATAGCGGCGGTTGGCGGTGAACAGTTCGTTCTCGCTGTCCAGCAGGTCGAGCAGGGTGCGCTGGCCGAGGGTGAACTGCTGCTGGTACGCCTCGCGCACCTTGCGGGTGTAGTCGGCGTATTCGCGCGCCGGCTGGGTCTGCTTCTTGGCGTTTTCCATCGCGTCCCAGGCCAGCGAGAGGTTCTCGTTGAGCAGCCGCAGCGCGTTGTTGCGGATGTCCTGGGCCTCGTTGATCTGGTGCGAGGTGGCGTTCAGGTGGGCCTTGTCGCGCATCCCGTTGAACAGGTTGTAGCGCATCACCACCTGGGCTTCCCAGCTGTTGTAGTGGCCTTCATCGCCGTCGACGTTGTTGTTGGCCGCCTTGGCCAGCTCGGCGTCGAAGCGTGGGTAGAAGGGCGCCTTGGCGGCCTCGTACTGGGCTTCGGCGGCGTTCACGTCGGCCTGGGCCGATTTCAGCAGCGGGTTTTCATCGAGCATGCCCTGGCGCGCCGCCAGCAGGTCCGGCGGAACGTCCGCCTTGACCGTTGAAGGCGATTCGAGCTGGTCCGGCATGCGGCCGGTGGCGCTATAGAAGCTGGCCTCGGCATCGGCCAGGTTCACCTCTTCGGTGTAGAGGTTGTTCTGCGCCAGGGCCAGACGAGCGATGGCCTGGTCGTTGTCGGCAGTGCTGCCGACACCACGCTCGCTGCGCAGGCGGATCTGGTCGCCGATACGTTCGTGGGCCTGCAGGTTGTTCTTCGCCAGCGCTACCATCTCGCGGCGCTTGAGCACATCGAGATAGACCTCGACGGTGCGCAGGGCGGCGGTTTCCGACGTGCCGAGGATGCGGAAGGCCTTGGCGTTGACGTTGGACTCGTTGCGCTTGACCTCGTTGGGAGTGCCGAAGCCGTCGAACAGCATCTGCCGCAGACGGATTTCCGCATCACCGCGGGTCAGGGTTTCCTTGTTGTGGTCGCCCAGTGCGCGGGTGCTGGGGCTGTCGGTGTTCTCGCGGCCATAGCCCGCGACAAGGTCGACAGTCGGCAGGTAGCCGCCCCTGGCAAATTTGAGCTCTTCATCCGCGGTGAGGCGGCTGTTTACGCTCTGGCTGATTTCCGGGTGGTATTGCAGCGTGCTTTGTATAGCTTCGGTCAGCGTCATGGCTTGCCCATGAGTCCCCGACACCGCCAAAAATACACCGCTCCATAGTGCCGCGTTACGACTGCGCATGGCTTTGCTCCTGGTGTTCTCGTACTTCGATGCTCTTGGATCGCCAATTTATTGGCTTTTTTCTCTTATCAAGCGTTTCACGCCTGTAACATCAGAGCTAAGAACAACTTTTCGAAAACCTCAGAAGAATTTTTCACATGGGTTATTCGGAAAAAATCTTATGAGCCCTGTGAAAAACCGCACATTGTTTGGACGTGCAAGCCCTCGTGTTTCCTGGGTATGGGCCGGAGAAGGCGCTTGCAGAAAAGCCAGGTACGGTTTGTAGCAGTAAGGGCGGGGACCACCGCAGAAGGACAGAAAATGCGTGGCCAGCATGACAAAAAATTGTCGCTGGCTTTTTGATGCAAAAGCGCTAGCAGTCCTTTTTGCTCCCTTCGCAACTTTCTTCGCAGCATCCGGATACAAGCGTGCCGTGGCCTGTTTCGGTCAATTGCGCGCCGGTGGAACCGGCCGCGAGATGTGCAGCGGAGGAAGGACTCATGGCTACTTTGATGGGTGTCGTCAGCAAGGTAATCGGCGAAGTGTTTGCGGTAGCCGCCGATGGATCGCGTCGTCCTTTGGAACAGGGAGACAAGGTTTTTGTCGGTGAGCAGCTGGTCACCGGCGCCAATGGCGCGGTCGCGCTGAAGGTCGCCGGTGGCGGCGAGATCACCCTGGGCCGCGACAGCGCCCTGCCGCTGACGTCGCAGATGCTTTCCGCCGCGCACCAGGCGGAACAGGGTGACCAGGCAGTTGCCCAGCAACAGCCGGCAACGCCGACCCAACAGGACGTCACCGACGTCAAGGCCTTGCAGGCCGCCATCGCTGCGGGCGTAGACCCGACCCAGGCTGCCGAAGCCACTGCCGCCGGACCGAGTGCTGCGGGCGCCGCCAATGGCAAGCCCGGTGGCGGGCACTCCTTCGTCCTGCTGACGGAAGTCGGTGGGCACATCGACCCGGTCATCGGCTTCCCCACTGGGCCCATCGGCTCCGGTCCCTTGCCGCTGCGCGAGTTCGACGGTACGCCGGATGTACGCCCCGAGGCTGAACCGCCCGTGGTTCCGGTCGATGGCGTACCCACCGCCGGCCCGGGAGCGGCCAGCGTGTTCGAAGCCGGCCTGCCCGGCGGCCTGCCCAATGGCGCGGGTGAGGGCTCGACCTTTACCGGCAGCCTGGGCTACAGCTTCGGTGCCGACGGCGTCGGCAGCTTTACCTGGGGCACTGCCGGCCTGCCGAACCTCACTTCCGGCGGCGTGCCGCTGACCTACAGCGTCAGCCCCGATGGCCTGACCCTTACCGGTAGCGTCAATGGCGCTCCGGTGTTCACCCTGACCATCACCGACATCAACACCGGTGCCTTCGAGTTGAACCTGCAGCAGCCGCTGGATCATCCGCTGCCGGGCTCCGAGGACACCCTGACCCTCGAGCTTTCCTACACCATCACCGACGGCAACGGCACCCCCGCCGGCGGTACCCTTACCGTGGGCATCGTCGACGATGCGCCGCAGGCCAGCCTGTCCGCCGATAACGGCGTGGACGTCCTGCTGCAGACCCACGACGCCAGCACCGCTGGCGTGGCTTTCGACACCTCCACCGCCGACTACAGCTCGGCCTTCCAGGTGACCGCCAACTACGGCGGCGACGGCGCGGGAACCACCCAGCTGAGCTACAGCCTGAACCTGGTGGGCGGCAACGGCGCCGACTCGGGCCTGACCAGTGGCGGCGCCACTATTTACCTGTACAGCGTGGGCGGCGCCATCGTTGCCTCCACCTCGGCCAGCGCCGCTGGCATCACCGGCGAGAACACCATCTTCAGCCTGTCGGTGAACGGCAGCAGCGGGGTGGTCACCCTGACCCAGTACAGTGCCATCGACCATGCCTTGCCGGGCAGTGAAAGTGGTTATGCCAGCCAGAGCGTGGCGCTCGACTCCGGCCTGGTGCAACTGCAGGGCAACCTGACGGTCACCGACCGTGACGGCGACAGCGTTTCCTCCAGCAGCTCCATCGACCTCGGCGGCCGGGTCAGCTTCACCGACGACGGCCCGAGCATTGCCGTGGGCAACACCGAAGGCCTGCAACTGACGGTAGATGAATCGAACCTCGGACAGGACGCCACCAGCAGCGTGGCGGCGGGCGATCTGTTCAATGTGCAGTTCGGTGCCGACGGTGCCGGCTCGGTCAGCTACAGGATCGAAACCCAGGACAACACCGACAGTGGCCTGAAGGACACCGCTACCGGCAGCCAGATATTCCTGTTCAACACCGCCAGCGGCGTGGAAGGTCGTGTGGGTGGTGTGAACGGTGAAGTCGCCTTCCGCGTGACCCTCGGGCAGGACGGCAAGATCACCCTCGACCAGGTCCGCGCCCTGGTGCACCCGGACGACGCTGACTCGAACGACCCGCTCAGCCTGGGTCAAGGCAAGATCAGCCTGACCGCCACCGTGACCGATGCCGATGGCGACCATCAGAGCGCCAGCCTCGACCTGGGTAGCAAGCTGACCTTCCTCGACGACGGCCCGAGCATTGCCGTGGGCAACACCGAAGGCCTGCACCTTACGGTGGACGAGTCCGACCTGGGCCAGAACGCCATCAGTTCTGGCTCGGCGGCCGACCTGTTCAACACCCAGTTCGGTGCCGACGGTGCCGGCTCGGTCAGCTACAGGATCGAAACCCAGGACAATACCGACAGTGGCCTGAAGGACACCGCTACCGGCAGCCAGATATTCCTGTTCAACACCGCCGGCGGCGTGGAAGGTCGTGTGGGTGGCGTGAACGGTGAAGTCGCGTTCCGCGTGACCCTTGGGCAGGACGGCAAGATCACCCTCGACCAGGTCCGCGCCCTGGTGCACCCGGACGACGCTGATTCGAACGACCCGCTCAGCCTGGGTCAAGGCAAGATCAGCCTGACCGCCACCGTGACCGATGCCGATGGCGACCATCAGAGCGCCAGCCTCGACCTGGGTAGCAAGCTGACCTTCCTCGACGATGGGCCGAGCATTGCCGTTGGCAACACCGAAGGCCTGCAACTCACGGTAGATGAGTCGAACCTCGGTCAGGACGCCACCAGCAGCGTCTCGGCGGGCGACCTCTTCAACACCCAGTTCGGCGCTGACGGGCAGGGTTCGATCAGCTACAGGATCGAGACCCAGGACAACACCGACAGTGGCCTGAAGGACACCGCTACCGGCAGCCAGATATTCCTGTTCAACACCGCCAGCGGCGTGGAAGGTCGTGTGGGTGGCGTGAACGGTGAAGTCGCCTTCCGCGTGACCCTTGGGCAGGACGGCAAGATCACCCTCGACCAGGTCCGCGCCCTGGTGCACCCGGACGACGCTGACTCGAACGACCCGCTCAGCCTGGGTCAAGGCAAGATCAGCCTGACCGCCACGGTGACCGATGCCGATGGCGACCATCAGAGCGCCAGCCTCGACCTGGGCAGCAAGCTGACCTTCCTCGACGATGGGCCGAGCATTGCCGTGGGCAACACCGAAGGCCTGCACCTTACGGTGGACGAGTCTGACCTGGGCCAGAACGCCATCAGTTCTGGCTCGGCGGCCGACCTGTTCAACGCCCAGTTCGGCGCTGACGGGCAGGGTTCGATCAGCTACAGGATCGAGACCCAGGACAATACCGACAGTGGCCTGAAGGACACCGCTACCGGCAGCCAGATATTCCTGTTCAACACCGCCAGCGGTGTGGAAGGTCGTGTGGGTGGTGTGAACGGTGAAGTCGCCTTCCGCGTGACCCTCGGGCAGGACGGCAAGATCACCCTCGACCAGGTCCGCGCCCTGGTGCACCCGGACGACGCTGACTCGAACGACCCGCTCAGCCTGGGTCAAGGCAAGATCAGCCTGACCGCCACGGTGACCGATGCCGATGGCGACCATCAGAGCGCCAGCCTCGACCTGGGCAGCAAGCTGACCTTCCTCGACGACGGGCCGCACATCGCGCCCATCGAAGGTGGCGACCTGCAACTGAGCGTGGACGAAACCACCCTCGGCCAGACGGCGACCAGCAGCGGCCCGGTAGCCGAGCTGTTCAACGGCCAGTTCGGCGCCGATGGCGAAGGCTCGATCACCTACAGGATCGAAGCCGCCAACAACTCCGACAGCGGCCTCACCGATACCGCCAGCGGCCAGCGGGTGATCCTCTTCAACACCGCCAATGGGGTGGAAGGGCGCCTGGAGATCAGTGGCGAAACCGCCTTCCGCGTCACCCTCGGCCAGGACGGCAAGGTCACCCTCGAGCAACTGCGCGCGCTGGTGCATTCCGATACCAATGATCCCAATGACTCGCTGAACCTGGCCGGCAAGATCGCCCTCAGTGCAACCATCACGGACAAGGACGGCGACAGCGCAACCACTTCGATCGACCTGGGTGGCAAGCTCAGCTTCCTCGACGATGGTCCGAGCATCACGCAGGCCTCGGGGCACGACCTCCAGCTGACGGTGGATG
Source organism: Pseudomonas sp. DP-17 (assembly GCF_022380625.1). Taxonomy (NCBI): domain Bacteria; kingdom Pseudomonadati; phylum Pseudomonadota; class Gammaproteobacteria; order Pseudomonadales; family Pseudomonadaceae; genus Pseudomonas; species Pseudomonas sp. DP-17. Next base: position 443,619 of record NZ_JAKSXG010000001.1, on the reverse strand, counting down.
AAACCAGCCTGAACCTGGATGCCACCAGCACTGCCAGTGTTTTCGACTTGTTCAACGCCCAGTTTGGCGCTGACGGTCCGGGGCAGATCACCTACAAGGTCGAGACCAGCGACAACACCGATAGCGGCCTGAAGGACACTGCCACCGGCAGCAAGATCTTCCTGTTCAACACCGCCACCGGCGTGGAAGGGCGCGTAGGAGGGGAAGATGGCACTGTTGCCTTCCGTGTGACCCTGGGGCAGGACGGCAAGATCACCCTCGACCAGGTGCGCGCCATCGTGCACCCGAATCCGGGCAGCAACAACGAGGGCGTCAGCCTCGACCCGAACACCCTGGCGCTGACCGCCACCATCACCGACAAGGACGGCGATAGCGCTACCACCTCCATCGATCTGAGCGGCAAGCTGTCCTTCCTCGACGACGGCCCGAGCATCACGCCGAGCACCAACGCCGACATCAAGCTGACCGTGGACGAGACCCACCTCGGCGTGCCGGATACCAGCAGCACGTCGGTCGCCGACCTGTTCAGCACCCACTTCGGTGCGGATGGCGCCGGTACTATCACCTACAAGCTGGCCGGCGCGGACAACAGCGACAGCGGGCTGAAAGATACCCAGACCGGTGAGAAGGTCTACCTCTACAACACCGCCGACGGCATCGAAGGCCGCCTGCAGGGCACCGACACCGTGGCCTTCCGCCTGTACGTGGACGGCGACGGCAAGGTCACGCTGGAGCAGCTGCGCGCCCTCGCGCATCCGGACACCAGCAATCCCGACGACCCCCTCAACCTGCCCGGCCAGATCACCCTGACCGCCACCATCACCGACAAGGATGGCGACAGCGCCAGCGCCCAGATCGACCTGGGCAGCAAGCTGACCTTCCTCGACGACGGCCCGAGCATCATTCCCTGCGTGGACGCCGACATCAGCCTGGAGGTGGACGAGTCCAACCTGTCGAACGACGCCCGCGTCGAAGTCAGCCTGGTGTCCCAGCTGTTCACGCCGAACTTCGGCGCTGACGGCCCGGGGACCATCACCTACAAGGTGACCACCGTCGATGGTACCGACAGTGGAGTGAAAACCACCCAGGGCGAGAGCATCCTGCTGTACAACGTCAATGGCACCGTGGTCGGCAAGGTGGCCGGCACTGGCGCCATCGCCTTCGTGGTCAGCGAGGACCAGGGCGCGCTGATGCTCGACCAGCGCCTGGCGCTCAAGCATCCCGACACCACCAACCCGGATGAGGCGCTGCGCCTGCCCGACGGCAAGATCACCCTCACCGCCACCATCACCGATGGCGACGGCGACAAGGCTTCGGCCCAGGTCGACCTCGGCACCAAGATGGTGTTCTACGACGATGCCCCGACCATCAACGCGAATGCGCAGGGCGCTCCCAGCCTGGTAGTGGACGAGACCAACCTGGCCAACAATGCCAGTGCGGACTTCTCCGGCCAGTTCAACGGCAACTACGGGGCGGACGGCCAGGGCTCGCTGACCTACAAGGTCGAAGCGGTCGCCAACGGCGCTGACAGCGGCCTGCAGACCAGCCAGGGCCAGACCATCCTGCTGTTCAACGAAGGCACCGGTGTGGTCGGCCGCGTGGGCGGCCCGGCCGGTGCAGTCGCCTTCAAGGTCACGGTAGCCGACGGTGTAGTGACCCTCGACCAGCAGATGGCGCTCAAGCATCCGAACGCCAGCAACCCCAATGACTCGGTGAGCATCGCCGGCGGCAAGATCAATCTGGTTGCCATCATCACCGATGGCGATGGTGACTCCAGCCGCGCCCAGCTTGACCTGGGCGGCCGTCTCACCTTCCAGGACGACGGCCCGAGCATCAGCGCCAACAGCCAGGGCGCGCCGGTACTGACGGTGGATGAAACCAACCTGGCGCTCAACGCCAGCGCGGACTTCAGCGGGCAGTTCACCAGCAGCTTCGGCGCCGATGGCGCCGGCAGCCTGACCTACCAGCTCAGCGCCGTCACCAACGGCATGGACAGCGGCCTGAAGACCACCCAGGGACAAACCATCCTGCTGTTCAACGAGGGCGGCAATGTCGTCGGTCGCATCGGTGGGGACCAGGGAGCCGTCGCCTTCAAGGTTACGGTTACCGACGGTGTGGTCACTCTGGACCAACAGATGGCGCTGCAGCACCCGAACGCCAGCAACCCCGATGACCCGGTCAGCCTGCTGAACGACAGGATCAACCTGGTTGCCACCCTCACTGATGCCGACGGCGATACGACCTCAGCCAGCCTCGATCTCGGCGGCCGGCTGACCTTCAAGGACGACGGCCCGAGCATCACCGCCGGCGCCGGCCAGGCACCGGTCCTGACAGTGGACGAAACCGTGCTGAGCACCGATGCCACCGGCAACTTCAGCGCGGCCTTCACCTCCAACGGTGGTGCCGACGGCGGCACTGTCAGCTACAGCCTGTCGGCGACCGACGGCACTGCGAGTGGTCTGCAGACCACCAGCGGGCAGAGCATCGTGCTGGTGAAGGTCAGCGACACCCTGGTCGAGGGCCGCGTGGGCAACACCAGCGGCGCGGTTGCCTTCAGCCTGACCCTCAACAGCGCCACCGGTGATCTAACCCTCGATCAGCGGCTGGCATTCAAGCACGCCGATACCACCAGCCCCGACGACCCGGTGAGCCTGCTGGGCAACAGGATCTCCCTGGTGGCGACCATCACCGACGGCGACGGCGATCAGCAATCCGCCAGCCTCGACCTGGGCGGCAAGCTGGTGTTCAAGGACGATGGCCCCGTGCTCATCGCAGGCGGCAGCGTGAGCGGTCAGGTCATGGAGGATGCGCTGACGGGCGGCAACCCCGACGGCGCCAGCGACACCACCACCGCCACGGGCTCGCTCACCAGCCTGGTGAACTTCGGCGCTGACGGCCCCGGTGCCTTCTCGCTGACTGGTGACTACTCCTCGCTGACCTCGCAGCACCTGACTTCCGGCGGCGTGGCACTGACCTACAGCGTGGTCGGCAACCTGCTGACCGCCATGACGGGCACCAAGACCGTCTTCACCCTGTCGGTGGATGCTGTGGGCAACTACGAGTTCAAGCTCGTCGGCCCGCTGGATCATCCGCTGCACAACGGCAGCGATGCCGAGCAACTGGCACTCAACCTCGGCGGCGTGATCAAGGCCACCGATGGCGACGGCGACCCGGTCAGCCTGGGCAGTGGCTCGCTGGTGATCAACGTGCAGGACGACCTGCCGGTCGTGCACAGCGAACCGCCGTGCCAGGATGTCGCCGACTCCCAGGGCTTCATCCTCACGGGAGCGCTGGATGTCAGTTTCGGCGGCGACGGCCTCGGGGCATTCGACCTGAGCGGCAACACGGCACCGGAGGGCCTGACCTACGTCGTCACCAGCCTGGCCGGTGGCGGTTCGCAGCTGACCGCCTATGACGACAGCAACCAGCCGTTCTTCGTCCTCAAGGTCAATGCCGACGGAACCTACAGCTTCGAAGTGGTGAACTCGCGACCGACCACTTCGGTGGAATACGACCTGACCAAGGTGTCCGCCGGTGGCCCGCAGCCCTCCATCGTCCTCAATTCCGATGGCCTTACCGCTACTTTCACCAGCCCGGGGAGCGTGGTGAACCCGTCCAACAATGGCATGGGCGTAGGTGGCAACAACCTGATCGATACCGGCGAGGTTCTCAACGTCTCGTTCAACGACAAGATCTATGACGTCAGCTTCGACGTGCAGAAACTCTCGGCCAACGACACCCTGACCTGGAACGTCTATGGCGAGGGCGGCACGTTGCTGGCCAGCGGCACCTACTCGCCTCCGGCCGGTACCGGGGAGGGCGATGCCATCCACTGGAACCTGCTCACCGACGGTCACTTCACCTCGGGCTCGGCCTACCAGTTGTCGCAGACCGGTTTTACCAGTGTCGTGCTCGGTAGCTCCAGCGGCGACTACCGCGTTGCCAGCATCGAAGTGAAACAGTCCGTGCTGCCCGAGGACCTGGACCTCAACTTCCACCTGGGCATTACCGACGGCGACGGCGACGCCACCAGCCTCAACCTGTGCCTGGACCTGAGCACGCCCAACCCGTTGCTGGTGGTGGGCAGCAATGACAATGACAGTGGCTCCTCCACCAGCCAGCACACCATTCCCAACCCCAGCGACGCCGACAAGAGCGGCGACATTCTCGGCGGCAATGGCAACGACGTGCTGGTGGGCGACAAGGGCGGCGTCTCGGTGTCCACCACACCGGGCAAGAACTACAACATCGCCCTGGTCCTGGATCGCTCCGGCAGCATGAACGAGCTGGGCGGGCCTGACCGGCTCACCTTGGCGAAGAACGCGTTGATCAATCTGCTTAACCAGGTCAAGGGTCATGATGGGGTGATCAACGTCGCGCTGGTCTCCTTCGCCAGCTCCTCGACCATCGCCACCCTGGCCGGGCTCAACAGCAGCAACGTGCAGGGCATGATCGACAAGATCAATGCGCTGACCGCCGACGGCAACACCAACTACGAGGCCGCGCTGAAGTCCGCCAGTGCCTGGTTCGCCGGGCAGGTGGGAGGCGGCGCGGATGCGGCGCACAACTACGTCAACCTGGCGTTCTTCCTCACCGACGGCAATCCGACAACCTTCAATGGCGACCTGACCAACTCCGGCAACAGCACCGAGTACAACGACGTGCAGAAAGCGCTGGTCGCCGGTGCCGACATGCTCAATGGCACCGGTGTGTTCGCCGGCGCCGACCATGTCTGGGTGAATGCCATCGGTATCGACGACGGCGTCAACACCAATATCCTGCGCTTCTTCGACAACACCAACACCGTTGGCACCGGGACCATCGACTTCGGCAAGAACGATGTCGCCGGCAATGTCGGCCAGCCGCAGATCATCCACACCGGCAGCGAACTGACGACGGCTCTGCAGGAGGGCGTGAGCAACGTCTCGCCGGCGCCGGTGGGTAACGACCATCTGGTGGGCGGTTCGGGCAATGACATCATCTTCGGCGATGTCATCAACACCGACGGCCTGTCCTGGGCCGGCCATGCCGCGGGTTCGCACAACGGCCAGGGCTTCCAGGGGCTGGTGGACTACCTGACCGCCACCAACGGCGGCGCGGCACCCACGTCCGGGCAACTGCTCGATTACATTGCCGCCCATGCCCAGGAGCTCAACGTCAGCGGTGACACCCGCGGCGGCGACGACATCCTCGAAGGCGGCGCCGGCAATGACCTGATGTTCGGCCAGGGCGGCAACGACAAACTGATCGGCGGGCCCGGCGACGACATCATGTTCGGTGGCACCGGAGCCGACGAGTTCGTCTGGAAATCCGGCGACACCGGCCACGATGTGATCAAGGACTTCAGCATCGCCGAACATGACGTGCTGAACTTCGCCGACCTGCTGCAAGGGGAAGCGGCTACGGCCTCGTCGCTGGCGCACTACCTGACCTTCTCGGTCAACACCGGCACCACCACCATCGGCGTCAGCCCCACCAGCGGCGGCGCCGTCACCCAGACCGTCGACCTGGCCAACGTCGACCTCGCCGCCAAGTACGCGGGCCATGCCGGTAATGGTGTGCTCTCGGCGGGGGATACCCAGACCGTGCTCAACGGGCTGCTGGGCGATCACGCGATCAAGACCGACACCGTCTGACCCTGTGTGAAACCCGTCGAAACCGCCGCCTTCGGGCGGCGGTTTCGTTTGCTTCCCGCCCAACGAGGGTGGGGGCACGGTCATACGGCTGGTGAATAATCGTCGCGGTGTGTCCTCAGCGGCGCTTATCCTCGGGCCACACCTTTCCTCAGTCCAACAACAAGCAACGAGGTTTCCCATGCGCGAAGTGGTGATCGTCGACAGCGTCCGTACCGGCCTGGCCAAGTCCTTCCGTGGCAAATTCAACATGACCCGTCCGGACGACATGGTCGCCCATTGCATCGACGCGCTGCTGGCGCGCAACAACCTCGACCCGCTGCTGGTGGACGACTGCGTGGTCGGCGCCGGCTCCAACGAAGGCGCCCAGGGTCACAACATCGGCCGCAACGCCGCCGTGCTGTCGCGCCTGGGCATCCACGTCGCCGGCATGACCCTGAACCGCTACTGCTCCTCGGGCCTGCAGGCCATCGCCATTGCCGCCAACCAGGTGGCTTCTGGGTGCAGCGACATCCTGGTGGCTGGCGGCGTCGAGTCCATCACCCTGACCATGGGCAAGCAGAACCTCGACAACTTCGTGAACCCGCGCCTCAAAGACGAATTCCCCGGCATCTACTACCCCATGGGCCAGACCGCCGAGATCGTCGCCCGCCGTTACAACGTCACCCGCGAGCAGCAGGACCTGTACTCCCTGCAGAGCCAGCAGCGCACCGCCCGCGCCCAGGCCGAAGGCCTGTTCGACGATGAAATCGTGCCGATGAGCGTGAAGTACCTGGTGGAAGACAAGGCCACCGGGGAAAAGAAAGTGCTCGACGGCGTGGTCGACCGCGACGACTGCAACCGCCCGGACACCACCCTCGAAGGCCTGAATTCCCTCAAGCCGGTGTTCGCCGAGGACGGCTCGGTCACCGCCGGCAACGCCTCGCAGCTCTCCGACGGCGCCTCCATGACCCTGGTCATGAGCCTGGACAAGGCCCTGGAACTGGGCCTGAAACCCAAGGCCTTCTTCCGCGGCTTCACCGTGGCCGGCTGCGAGCCGGACGAGATGGGTATCGGCCCGGTGTTCTCGGTGCCCAAGCTGCTCAAGGCCAAGGGCCTGCAGGTCAGCGACATCGACCTCTGGGAACTCAACGAAGCCTTCGCCTCTCAGTGCCTGTACGCCCGTGATCGCCTGGGCATCGACAACGAGAAGTACAACGTCAACGGCGGTTCCATTTCCATCGGCCACCCGTTCGGCATGACCGGCTCGCGCCAGGTCGGCCACCTGGTACGCGAACTGCAGCGTCGCAACCTGCGCTACGGCATCGTCACCATGTGCGTGGGCGGCGGCATGGGCGCCACCGGGCTGTTCGAAGCCGTTCGCTGAGCACGGCGGGCGAGGGCACCAGTCCTCACCTGGATGGCACCGACCGCTCCACGCAAGCGGTTCGGTGCCCTGAGAACCCCCGGCGGTGACGCCGGGGGTTTTTTATTGCCGGTGCCGGGAGCAATCTCGGCGCAGGGTTCGCTCGTCTGGTTGTCGGTCGGCAGAAAAACAAACCCCGGCACCGGGCCGGGGTTCCTGATCACAGCCTTGCTGCTCGCCGTTACTGCATCCGCGCAAACAACGCCGCGGCCTGCCGCATGCGGTCGATGTACTGCGCCACCTCGCGCTCGGCATCGAAGCGGGTGAAATAGGGCCCCTCCAGGGTCCCTTCGCGAGTAGAGAAGAAGTACTGGCCATTGACCGCACTGATGCGGTCGCTGCGGTAATGGGTGGCCGCCTGACTGTCGTTGACCCGTTGTCCCAACATGAACCCACCTCCCGAGCCAAAGAAATAATTAAATCGAGTGTATGCCGCAAAGCCGCGCCGTGCCTGGGCTGCAGAGGGCAGGCGACGAACGGCCAACGACTGTTTCAGCGGTGAAACACTCGCCGGCATGGGCTTCGTGCTCACTTGACTATGCTCAGTATCCGGCGGCGGTCGCCGTCGAGCAGGGTCCGGAAAAGAGAGATAATTCGGTTATAAGAAGATCGAAATATATTCTTTTTAATGCGTAAAGACCTTGTGCATAGTGGCTACCAACACGAACAAGGAGAGACCCATGAGCTTGCGACTTGGCGACATCGCCCCCGACTTCGAACAGGAATCCAGCGAAGGCCGCATCCGTTTCCATGAGTGGCTTGGCAACAGCTGGGGTGTTCTGTTCTCCCACCCGGCCGACTTCACCCCGGTATGCACCACCGAGCTGGGCCTGACCGCCAAGCTCAAGGATCAGTTCGCCGCCAAGGGCGTGAAGGTCATCGCCCTGTCCGTCGACCCGGTGGACTCCCACCTGAAGTGGATCGACGACATCAACGAGACCCAGAACACCGTGGTCAACTTCCCGATCATCGCCGACGCCGACCGCAAGGTGTCCGAGCTGTACGACCTGATCCATCCGAACGCCAACGACACGCTCACCGTGCGTTCGCTGTTCGTCATCGACCCGAACAAGAAGGTGCGCCTGACCATCACCTACCCGGCGAGCACCGGGCGCAACTTCAACGAGATCCTGCGCGTCATCGACTCGCTGCAGCTCACCGACAACCACAAGGTCGCAACGCCGGGCAACTGGCAGGACGGCGACGACGTGGTGATCGTGCCCTCGCTCAAGGACGAGGAAGAGATCAAGCAGCGTTTCCCCAAGGGCTACCGCGCGATCAAGCCCTACCTGCGCCTGACCCCGCAACCGAACAAGTGACTCTCCGCTCCCCATCCGGGGAGTCACTGTACGAGCAAACCTCGAGCGGAAATCGGGCCGGTCCGCCGGCCCATTTTTTATTCTTCATGCGCGGACCACGCCGCGCTTTTTTATTCAGCTCTGCTCTCTATCCGATCCATCCGATCTGACTTGCCCGCCAAACGGGAAGAAGACGCAAGCCCCGCCAAGGAGAAGACCATGGGTCATTCCACCTGGCGCCGCAGCCTGGCCGTCGCTCTTCTCGCGAGCCTGCCGATCGGCGCCTACAACAGTTCCGCCCAAGCCGCCGACGCACCGAAAGAGGTGCGTCTGGACTACGCCTATTACGCACCCACCAGCCTGGTGCTCAAGCACTTCGGCTATCTGGAAAAAGCCCTCAAGCCGCAAGGCACCGAAGTGCGCTGGGTGCTTAGCCAGGGCAGCAACCGCTCGCTGGAGTATCTCAACGCCGGCAGTACCGATTTCGCCTCAACCGCGGGGTTGGCCGCCGTGCTCAGCCGCGCCAATGGCAGCCCGCTGAAGACCGTGTACATCGCCAGCCGGCCGGAGTGGACCGCGCTGGTAGTACCCAAGGATTCGCCGCTGAAATCCGTCGCCGACCTCAAGGGCAAGAAGATCGCCGCCACCAAGGGCACCGATCCCTACCTGTTCCTCCTGCGCAGCCTGCAGCAGGCGGGGCTGGACAAGAACGACGTGGAGATCGTCCACCTGCAGCATCCTGACGGCCGCGCCGCGCTGGAGCAGGGCAGGGTGGACGCCTGGGCCGGCCTCGATCCGCACATGGCCGCCAGCGAGCTGCAGGCAGGCTCACGGCTGCTGTACCGCAACGTCGACTTCAACAGCTACGGCGTGCTCAGCGTCACCGAGCAGTTCGAGCAGGAACAGCCGGCACTGATCAAGCAGGTCATCGCCGCCTATGAAGAGGCGCGCCAGTGGGCCGTGGCCCACCCGGAGGAGACCGCGAAACTGCTCGCCGAGGAAGCCAGGCTGCCGCTGGAAGTGGCCAAGCTGCAACTCTCGCGTACCGACTTCAGCAAGCCGCTGCCCGGCGCCGAGCAGGTCGCCGCACTGAAGGCCGCCGCACCGATCCTGCTGGACGAGCAACTGGTGCGTCCGGGGACCGATGTCACCGCCGTGGTCGACCAACTGATCGCGCCGCAACTGGCCGGCGAGGTGATCGGCAAACCCGCCGTCGCCAAGGCGGGGCAATAATCCATGCCAACCCAGAGCCTGCCCCTGGCCCGCCAGCGTCGGGCACTGAAACTGCGCTGGCCGCGGCTGGGCTGGCGCGCCTGGCTGGTGCCGCTGCTGCTGTGTGCGACGCTGGAGCTGTCGGTGCGCGTCGGCTGGCTCGCCGAGCACCAGATGCCGGCGCCCAGCAGCGTCGCGCTGACACTCTGGCAACTGGCCCAGGGCGAGCTCTGGAAACATGTTGCCGCGAGCCTGGCGAGGGTCACTGCCGGATTCTTCATCGGCGCAGCCGCTGCCGTGCTGATCGGCACCTGGGTGGGCCTCAGCCAGCGCGCCGAGGCTTACCTGGAGCCCACTTTCCAGGCGCTGCGGGCTATTCCCAGCCTGGCCTGGGTGCCCTTGCTGCTGCTCTGGCTGGGCATCGACGAAACCCCGAAGATCGTACTGATCGCCCTCGGCGCGTTCTTCCCGGTGTACCTCTCCCTGGTGGCCGGCGTGCGCAACGTTGACCGCAAGTGGGTGGAGCTGGGCCGGCTGTATCACCTGTCGCCCTTCGCGCTGGTGCGGCGCATCCTTCTGCCGGCGGCGTTGCCCAGCCTGTTCACTGGTTTGCGCGGCGCCTTGAGCCTGAGCTGGATGTTCCTCGTTGCCGCCGAACTGATCGCCGCTACCCGCGGCCTGGGCTACCTGCTCAGCGATGGCCGGGAAACCTCGCGGCCGGACATCGTCATTGCCGCCATCCTCGTATTGGCTGTGCTCGGCAAGCTCAGCGACGGCCTGCTGAAGGCGCTGGAGCAGCGCGCGCTGGGCTGGCGCGATACCTTCCTGGGCAATGGAGAGAGTCAATGAGCGCCCTGCTGGAACTGCGTGATATCCGCAAGAGCTTCTCCGGCGTGCGCGTGCTGGACGACGTCAGCCTGAGCCTGGCGCCGGGCGAGGTGGTCAGCCTGCTGGGCCCCAGCGGCTGTGGCAAAAGTACCTTGCTGCGCATTGCCGCCGGGCTGGACGACGAATTCGCCGGCTCCCTGGAACGCAACCCGCTGCTGGGCTTCGGCCCGGATGGCGACAGCGGCCGTGGCGGTGGTGGCGTTGGCGTGGTGTTCCAGGAGCCGCGCCTGCTGCCCTGGCTCACCGTGGCGCAGAACATCGGCTTCGCCGACGGCTGGCTGGCGGACGACCACCGCATCGAACACCTGCTGCGCGACGTGGGCCTGGAAGGCAAGGGCGGCCTGCTGCCCAAGCAGCTCTCCGGCGGCATGGCCCAGCGTGCGGCCATCGCCCGTGGTCTCTACGGCCGGCCGCAGGTGCTGCTGCTGGACGAACCCTTCAGCGCCGTGGACGCCTTCACCCGCATCCGCCTGCAGGACCTGATCCAGCAACTGGCGCTGGAGTACGACATCAGCATCCTGCTGGTCACCCACGACCTCGACGAAGCCTTCTACCTCAGTGATCGCGTCCTGCTGCTGGGCGGCACACCCAGCCGCCTGCGCCGCGAATTCCCCGTGCCGCTGCCGCGCCCGCGCGACTGTCGCGCCGTCGAGCTGGCCTTCCTGCGCGGCGAAGCGCTGACCGAGCTGCACCAGTCCCACGTCATTTGATCCCGCGCACTTCGTAGGATGGCGTGGAGCGAAGCGATACCCATCAAATCGCGAACGACATTTCCACATGGGTATCGCTTCGCTCCACCCATCCTACATATAAATCTAAAATGCATAACTAAATGAATAAATAACATTTATTGGAATATGCGGAGGGCTGTTAAGGTCTATGCATATGGTTAGCAGGACGGCATTTGTACCGGCCTGATCGTTATAAGGAAGCGTGCGGATGTATGTAGTCACCCTTGCCGGCAGCCCGAGCCAGCGTTCCCGTTCCGGTGTGCTCCTGGATATTGCGCGGAACTGGCTGCACGCCCACGGCGCCGAGGTGCGCTCCTACAGCGTGCACGACTTCCCGGCCGAGGATCTGCTGTACGCGCGCTTCGACAGCCCGCGGGTGGTCGAGCTGATCGAGCAGGTCCTACGCGCCGATGGCCTGGTGATATCCACCCCGGTCTACAAGGCGTCCATCGCCGGTGCGCTGAAGGTCATTCTCGACCTGCTGCCGGAGCGGGCGCTGGCGCACAAGGTGGTGCTGCCCCTGGCCACCGGCGGCAGCAACGCGCATATGTTGGCAGTGGATTACGCGCTCAAGCCGGTCCTCGCCGCATTGAAAGCCCAGGAAACCCTGCACGGCGTGTTCGCCGAAGAGGGCCAGGTGCAATACCCCGAGGGCAATACCCCGGCGCGCCTGGAATCGACCCTCGAACACCGGCTGCTGGAGTCGCTGGAACAGTTCCACGGCGCCCTGGCGCGCCGACCCAAACCCATCGACCCCAACCTGCTCAATGAGCGGCTGATCAACGCCCGCTGGAGCATCTGACCGACAACACCCACGCAGGTGAACGCCAAGCCCCGACCCGGCAGGCGCCCACTGCGTCACTAACGAAAAGGCCCTCACCGTCCCGACAACGGGACCGCAGGTCCGGCAAGCACACTCGATGAAGGAGCACTCCCATGCGGACCCTCACTTTGCGTAGTGGACTGGCGGCCCTGCTGATCGCGGCCCTGTCCTACAACGCGCAGGCGGACGAACAGCCCGGCACCCTGCGTATCGGTTACCAGAAGTACGGCACCCTGGTGCTGCTCAAGGCCCGCGGCACACTGGAGAAGCGCCTGGCCGAGCAGGGCGTCAAGGTGCAATGGACCGAATTCCCCGGCGGTCCGCAGCTGCTGGAAGGCCTGAACGTCGGCAGCATCGACTTCGGCGTCACCGGCGAAACCCCGCCGGTGTTCGCCCAGGCCGCTGGCGCCGATCTCGTCTACGTCGCCCATGAACCGCCGGCGCCGACCAGCGAGGCGATCCTGCTGCCCAAGGGCTCGCCGATCCAATCCGTCGCCGAGCTCAAGGGCAAGAAAGTCGCCCTGAACAAAGGCTCCAACGTGCACTACCTGCTGGTGCGCGCCCTGGAGAACGCCGGCCTGAAATACAGCGACATCCAGCCCGTCTACCTGCCGCCGGCCGACGCCCGCGCCGCCTTCGAGCGTGGCAGCGTGGATGCCTGGGTGATCTGGGACCCGTACCAGGCCGCCGCCGAGAAGCAGCTTTCCGCCCGCACCCTGGTGGATGGCACCGGCCTTGTGGATAACCACCAGTTCTACCTGGCGACCCGTCCCTATGCGAACCAGCACCCGCAGGTGATCACCACCCTGATCGACGAGGTGCGTTCGGTGGGCGAGTGGTCGCAGCATAACCCGCAGCAGGTGACCGACCAGGTTGCGCCGCTGCTCGGCCTGCCGGCGGACATCACCTTGACCGCCGTGAAGCGCCAGGGCTATGGCGCCCAGCCGATCACCGCGGAAGTCACCGCAGCGCAACAGAAGATCGCCGACACCTTCACCGGCCTGAAGCTCATTCCCAAGCAACTGAGCATCAAGGACGTGGTGTGGACCGCGCCAGCCAAGGTCGCCGCCGCCCAATGATCCCTACGTAGGAGCGGACTCTGTCCGCTCCTACGAAAACCGCTGGACGTACAGCGAATCCCATCATCGCGCGGCTACGCCACGCCGGCGCGCTTATCTGGAGTTACTGCGATGAGTCTCGACATCTTCTGGTTCCTGCCGACCCACGGCGACGGCCACTACCTGGGCACCGCCGAAGGCGCCCGCGCCGTGGACCACGGTTACCTGCAACAGGTCGCCCAGGCCGCCGACCGCCTCGGTTTCGGCGGCGTATTGATCCCCACCGGCCGTTCCTGCGAAGACTCCTGGCTGGTCGCCGCCTCGCTGATCCCGGTGACCCAGCGCCTGAAGTTCCTGGTCGCCCTGCGCCCGGGCATCATTTCCCCGACCGTGGCTGCCCGCCAGGCCGCCACGCTCGACCGGCTTTCCGGCGGACGCGCGCTGTTCAACCTGGTGACCGGCGGCGACCCCGACGAACTCGCCGGCGACGGCCTGCACCTGAGCCACGCCGAACGCTACGAAGCCTCGGTGGAGTTCACCCGCATCTGGCGTCGCGTACTGGAAGGCGAGACTGTCGACTACGATGGCAAGCACTTGCAGGTGAAGGGCGCCAAGTTGCTCTATCCGCCGATCCAGCAGCCGCGCCCGCCGCTGTATTTCGGTGGCTCCTCCGATGCCGCCCAGGACCTCGCCGCCGAGCAGGTCGAGCTGTACCTGACCTGGGGCGAGCCGCCGGCCGCCGTCGCCGAGAAGATCGCCCAGGTGCGCGAGAAGGCTGCGAAACAGGGCCGCAGCGTGCGCTTCGGCATCCGCCTGCATGTGATCGTCCGCGAGACCAACGAGGAAGCCTGGAAGGCCGCCGACCGCCTGATCTCCCACCTGGACCAGGACACCATCGACCGCGCCCAGGCGTCCCTGGCGCGCTTCGATTCCGTCGGCCAGCAGCGCATGGCCGCCCTGCACGGCGGCAGCAAGGACAAGCTGGAAGTCAGCCCCAACCTCTGGGCCGGCGTCGGCCTGGTGCGGGGCGGCGCAGGTACCGCGCTGGTGGGTGATGGCCCGACTGTCGCGGCCCGTGTGAAGGAATACGCGGAACTGGGCATCGACACCTTCATCTTCTCCGGCTACCCGCATCTGGAAGAGTCCTACCGGGTCGCCGAACTGCTCTTCCCGCACCTGGACATCGCCCGTTCGCAGCAGCCGCAGGCACGTGGTTACGTCAGCCCGTTCGGCGAGATGGTCGCCAATGACATCCTGCCCAAGGCGGCATCGGCGAGCTGACCAGACCGTAGGGCGAATAACGCGCAGCGTTATCCGCCATCGATCCAGAACGGCGGATGAAGAATCCGGAGAGAAGAGATGAGTGTTTCCAACAACCTTTCCCAGCGCCTCGCGCCCTGGGCCCTGCCGGTGGGCCTGCTGCTGATCTGGCAGCTCGCGGTGGAATTCGGCTGGCTGTCCAGCCGCATCCTCCCCGCACCCAGCGCCGTGGCCGAGGCCGGCTACCACCTGGTGGTCAGCGGCGAGCTCTGGCAGCACCTGGCGATCAGCACCTGGCGCGCCGCCGTTGGCTTCCTCATCGGCGGCAGCATCGGCCTGGTGCTGGGGCTGATCACCGGCCTGTCGAAATGGGGCGAGCGCTTCCTCGACAGCTCGGTGCAGATGATCCGCAACGTGCCGCACCTGGCGCTGATCCCGCTGGTGATCCTGTGGTTCGGCATCGACGAGTCGGCGAAGATCTTCCTGGTCGCCCTCGGCACGCTGTTCCCGATCTACCTCAACACCTACCACGGCATCCGCAACATCGATCCGGGCCTGCTGGAAATGTCGCGCAGCTACGGGCTGTCGGGGTTTGCGCTGTTCCGCCAGGTGATCCTGCCCGGCGCGCTGCCCTCGATCCTGGTGGGCGTGCGCTTCGCCCTGGGCTTCATGTGGCTGACCCTGATCGTCGCCGAGACCATCTCCGCCAACTCCGGCATCGGCTACCTGGCAATGAACGCCCGCGAGTTCCTGCAGACCGACGTGGTGGTGCTGGCGATCCTGCTCTACGCCGTACTCGGCAAGCTGGCCGACCTCGCCGCTCGCGGGCTGGAACGGATCTGGCTGCGCTGGCACCCGGCCTATCAGGTCAAGGGAGGTGCGGCATGAACGCGGTCCACAACCTGCCCAAGCAACTCAAGAAAGGCATCCCGCTGGCACTGGAAAACGCGCGCAAGCGCTTCGGCGAACGCGAGGTGCTCAAGGGCATCGACCTGCGGATTCCCGCCGGCCAGTTCGTCGCCATCGTCGGCCGCAGCGGTTGCGGCAAGAGCACCCTGCTGCGCCTGCTGGCCGGGCTCGATGCAGCCAGCGAGGGCCAATTGCTGGCCGGCTCCGCGCCGCTGGAAAGCGCCCGCGAGGAGACTCGCCTGATGTTCCAGGACTCGCGCCTGCTGCCCTGGAAGCGGGTGATCGACAACGTCGGCCTCGGTTTGAAAGGCGACTGGCGCCCGAAGGCGCTGGAAGCGCTGGCGGCGGTGGGGCTGTCCGACCGCGCCAACGAATGGCCGGCGGGCTTGTCCGGCGGGCAGAAACAGCGCGTGGCCCTGGCCCGTGCGCTGATCCACCAGCCGCGCCTGCTGCTGCTCGACGAGCCGCTGGGCGCGCTGGATGCCCTGACCCGCATCGAGATGCAGCAGCTGATCGAAGGTCTCTGGCAGCAACATGGTTTCACCGTGCTGCTGGTCACCCATGACGTCGCCGAGGCCGTGGCCATCGCCGACCGGGTGATCCTCATCGAGGACGGCGAGATCGGCCTGGACCTCAACGTCGACCTGCACCGGCCGCGCGCGCGTGGTTCGGCACGCCTGGCCGCGCTCGAAGCCGAAGTGCTCGAACGCGTGCTGTCGCTGCCGGCCCAGCCGCCTGAACCGGAACCTGTTTCCCCACTGCCCACGCAATTGCGTTGGGCGCTCTGATCCACGTTCATCCGTGAAAACCCCATTCTCCCAAGGAGCTACGCCATGACCATCAAAGCCATCAACGTCCGCAACCAGTTCAAAGGCACCATCAAGGAAATCGTCGAAGGCGATGTGCTGTCGGAAATCGATGTGCAGACCGCCGCCGGCATCGTCACCTCGGTGATCACCACCCGTTCCGTGAAAGAGCTGGAACTGGCCATCGGCAGCGAAGTGATCGCCTTCGTGAAATCCACCGAGGTCTCCATCGCCAAGCTGTGAGTGCGGCGCTGGACAAGAACGGGCAGGCCGGAAACGGGCTGCCCGTTTTCTTTTTCGCTGGCGCGGTTTTCCCAATGGGCGTAGGAGCGGACTCCGTCCGCGATCGATTCCCGGCCACTCCGAGCCGGCCGGTGGCACATCGCGGACGAAGTCCGCTCCTACCCCGTGCCACCCTTGTGCAGGCTAGAGCAATTACTCTACCTCCCCTAGACTCCGCTCAAACCAACAAGAGAAAGGAGTCCCGCATGTCCCTCAGCCCCTCTGCCTTCGCGTTGCTCGGCCTGGTCGCCTGGACTGTGCTGCTGGTCCTGCTGCTGGTCAATCAGCGCGGCCTGCTGGTGATGTCCGGCCGCATGAAGGTCAACGCCTTCGCGGCCGACGGCAGCAACACCCCCGGCACCTTCGGCCAGCGCCTGGCGCGCGCCCACGCCAATTGCGTGGAGAACGTACCGCTGTTCTGCGCCGTGCTGCTCTATGCCATGGTCACCCAGCAGACGGTGATCACCGACCCGCTTGCGCCGACCCTGCTGGTGGCACGCATCGTCCAGTCGGTGGTGCATCTGGCCAGCACTTCGGCACTGGCGGTGTGGGTGCGCTTCGCCGCGTTCCTCGTCCAGCTGATCATCCTGATCTGGTGGCTGTTGCGCCTCTCGACCCTGATCTGACTGGCAGCGACGCAGCGTCGTCGGCGGATGACCGGAACAGTTGCGCAGGCCAACTGTTCCTATGGGGCGATACCGCCATGACTTAGCATGGCGGACCGCACACGCGTCGAGGCTCCCATGCACGTTTCATCCGGCCGCTGGCAATTCGGCCTGTTTCTCGCCCTGGTCACCGCCGTCCTCTGGGGCATTCTGCCGATCAAGCTCAAGGAAGTCCTGAAGGTCATGGACCCGATCACCGTCACCTGGTTTCGCCTGGTGGTTTCCGGTGGCCTGCTGCTCATCTACCTGGGCTTCACCCGTCAGTTGCCGCGCTTCGCGCCGCTGGGCAAGCGCGGCAAAGGGCTGGTGCTGGTCGCCATCCTCGGCCTGACCGGCAACTACGTCTGCTACCTGATCGGCTTGCGCATGCTCACCCCCGGCACCACGCAACTGGTGATCCAGATCGCGCCGATCCTCCTGCTGCTGGGCAGCCTGTTGGTCTTCAAGGAGAGCTTCAGCATCGGCCAGGCACTGGGTCTTGCGGTGCTGATCGCAGGCTTCGGGCTGTTCTTCAACCAGCGCCTGAGCGAGCTTTTCGGCTCGCTCGGCGAGTACACCACCGGTGTGCTCATCGTGGTCTTTGCCGCCTTCATCTGGACCTTCTATGGCCTGGCGCAAAAGCAGCTGCTGACCCAATGGACCTCGGTCCAGGTGATGATGGTGATCTACCTGGGCTGCGGCGCGCTGCTCACGCCCTGGGCGCATCCGCTGGAGGCGCTGGAGCTGTCGCCGCTGCAGGGCTGGCTGCTGCTGGCCTGCTGCCTGAACACCCTGGTGGCCTACGGTGCCTTCGCCGAGGCGCTGGCGCACTGGGAGGCTTCGCGGGTCAGCGCGACCCTGGCGATCACCCCGCTGGTGACCTTCGCCTCGGTGGCGCTTGCCGCCTCGCTGTGGCCGGATTTCGTCCTGCCCGAAGACCTCAACGGCCTGGCCTATGTCGGTGCGCTGCTGGTGGTCGGCGGCTCGGCACTGACCGCACTGGCGCCTTCGCTGTTGCGCAGCTACCGGGCGCGAAGGGCGCGTATCGCCAACGTCTGATTCCGAGGAAAGGCCGCCGTAGGGCGGCCTTCTGCTATCCATTGCTCGCGTGCGACTTCATTTTTGTAAATGATATGTATTATCATTTGTGTCATTCGATGGTTGTCGGGGCCCAGGGCCTCGGTTCGGGGGCGAAGTGGCAGCGGGCAACAGCAGGGCAGGGCGGCGACGCCGGGAGGCGTGCGTCGATGGATGAGCGCTTTTCCCGTTCGGTATCCCAGGCCTATCGCTCCTTCCACGGCGAGTTGCTGCGCTTTCTGCGCAAGCAGCTGGGCAGCTCGGCGGACGCCGCGGACCTCGCCCAGGACACCTTCGCCCAGTGGCTCAAGTCCTCTTCGCGGCATGAAGTGGAGCAGCCGCGCGCCTTCCTGTTCCAGGTCGCGCGCAACCTGCTGCGCGATCACTGGCAGCGCTCCCGGCGCTTCACCAGCGAGCCGGAAACGGCCAGCGACACCGACCAGCAACCGGCCGCCGAAGGGGGCGAACCCGTGGTGCAGTTCGAGCGACAACGTTATCTTCGCGAGCTTTCCAGGGCATTGGACAGCTTGCCGCCACGGCGTCGCGAGGCGTTCATCCTGCACAAGTTCGACGGCCTGTCGCAGCCCGAGGTGGCCAGGCGCATGGGGATCTCATTGAGCATGGTGGAGAAGCACGTCGCCAGTGCGCTGTTGCATTGCAAGCGTCAGGTTCAGGGGGAGGGCGAAGCATGACGCCGCCAGAAGAGCGCCAGCGCGTGATCGACGAACTGGCCGCCAAGTGGTTCAGCCGTCAGCGCTCGGGTGCCTGGGATGCACGCGAGCGGCAGGCCTTTGCCGACTGGTTGGCGGAACACGCTGCCCATGAGTGTGCTTACCGCGAAATCGAACAACTGTGGACTGACCTCGACCAGGTTCGTCGGCCCGCGTTCGCACCGACTCGCCGGCCTGCGCTGCCCTGGCGCGGGCTCGCCGCCGCCAGTCTGTTCCTCGGCGCATTGTTGTTGGCCAACGACTTCAGTGGCGGTCGGCTGGCCGATCCGCAGCAGGTGCAATCCACTGCGCCAGGCGAACAGCGTGAGGTAACGCTGAACGACAACACGCGGGTATTCCTGGCGGCGGATTCGGCGCTGCGGGTGGATTACTCCAGCAGCTTCCGCGATGTGCAGCTGCTGCGCGGCGAAGCCTATTTCGAAGTGACCCACGAGGCTGACCGGCCTTTCCGCGTGACCGCCGGCGATAGTCGAGTGCGGGTGCTCGGCACCGGCTTCGATGTGCATCGCGAGGGTGATGGACTGAGTGTCGCCGTGCGCCACGGCAAGGTGGCGTTGCAGGCGCAGCTCGACGCGCCAGGTGAGCAGACGCTGACGGCTGGCGACCGGGCCCGGTTGTCGAGCGGAGCAGGGGAGGCGCAGGTGGACCGCGTGCCCGTCGCCTCCATCGCCGCCTGGCGTGACGGCATGCTCGCCTTCCGCAACCAGCCGCTGGGTGCTCTGGTCGACGAGTTGTCGCAGTATCGCGCAGCGCCCATCCGCCTGGGCGATGAGCGCCTGGCGAACAAGCCCATCTCCGGCAACGTGCGCCTGGCTCGCCCGGACGACTTCCTCGCTGCCCTACCGGTGCTGCTGGACGTGCGCGTGCAGCGCAAGGCCGACGGCAGCGCCGTCATCCTGCCGCGCTGATCGCTTTTTTTGTAGGAGCGAGCTTGCTCGCGAACGTGTTTCCCGGCAGCACCCGAGCTGGGCCGGTTCGCGAGCAAGCTCGCTCCTACGAAAATCCCGAATCCCGAATCCCGAATCCCGAATCCCGAATCCGCTCGCACGTGCTCGGAATCTTTTTTTGAGAAATATTTTTATTTGCAGGTGTGGTTTTTTCTCGAGTGACGGTCTTCCCCGTCATTCGCTGCGAAACGCGCAGCGCTTTTCGACCCTGGGGAGGGCCTTGCATGCAGTCTCGATTCAACTTCCCGTTCGCGCGCCCGCTGGGCTGCGCCGTGCTGCTCGGCAGCCTGATGATGGCGGAGTACAGCCGCGCCGCCGACTGGCAGGTCGACCTGCCGGCGCAGGCGCTGAGCGAGTCCATCGGCAGCCTGTCGCAACAGGCCGGCGTGCAGGTGCTCTACGACGCCTCCCAATTGGACGGCCTCAAGGCGCCAGCGGTGAGCGGCCGCTACAGCGTGCGGGAAGCGCTGGAGCATCTGCTCAAGGGCTCTTCGCTGGAGCTGGTGGAGGCGGGTGACGGCTTCGTCGTGCGACGTTCGGGCAAGGTCGACAAGTTCAGCGACAACGCCATCGAACTGGATTCGCAGACCATCGTCGGCAGCGGCCTGTCCGTGGATTCCAGCAGCGTCGGCCGTTCGACCCTGACCCGCAAGGACATCGAGCGCATCCAGGCCGACAACATTCCCACCCTGCTGCAGACCCTGCCCGGCGTGACCATGGGCGGCTCGCCAAAGCCGGGCGGGCAGACCGTGAACATCTGGGGCCTGGGCGATGCCGAGGACGTGCCCTTCACCCTCGATGGCGCCCCCAAGAGCGGCTTCGAGCGCTACCAGCAGGGCACCGTGTTCATCGAACCGGAGCTGATCAAGCGCATCGAGGTGGAGAAGGGCCCGCACTCGGTCTACAACGGCAACGGCGGCTTCGGCGGCACCGTGCACATGGAGACCAAGGATGCGCCGGACATGCTGCGCGACGACCAGAACGTCGGCGCCATGCTCAAGTACGGCTACCACTCCAACGACCAGCAGAAGATCTACAGCGGTGCCGTCTACGGCCGCACCGAGGACCGGAAGGTCGATGCGCTGGCCTACCTCACCGCCCGTGACGGCCGTGACATCAAGCTCGCCGGGCATATCCCCGACCCGAACAACAATTACCCCATCAACCCCAGCCGCCTGCCCAACAGCGCCCAGGACCTGGACGCCGGGCTGTTCAAGCTGAACCTGCACCCCAACCTCGACAACGACATCAGTCTGGCCTACAGCCGCTCCCACAGTACGCGCTGGACGCCGTTCTCCTCGGCTTCCTACCCGACGCCGCCGACCCAGTCGAGCATTGACCGCTACGGCTACGAGGCCGCGCTCAAGCGTCTGCTGGCGCATCGCGACACCACCGACACCACCTGGTCCGGCAAATACGAATACCACCCCATCGACAACCCGCTGATCGACCTGATGGTGCAGTACTCCGAGTCGCACATCGACCAGACCGACGAGCGCAACCCGGACGCCTTCTTCCAGGTCTCCACCGGTGGCCGCAAGATGGACACCGACTACAAGGACAAGGTGCTCGAGCTGCGCAACACCAGCCTGTTCGCCACCGGCCCGGTGCAGCACGCGTTCACCGTGGGCACGCAGTTCCACCGCCACACCCGCACCACCGACATGTACATCCCCGGCTCCACCTATGACACCGCGCGCTACAACCACGGCCACTTCCAGCCGACCTTCATGCCCAGCGGCAAGCAGAACACCAACAGCGCCTACCTCCAGGACGCGCTGACCCTGGGCAGCGTGACCATCACCCCGTCGTTGCGCTTCGACCACGTGCGCAACCAGGGCAAGGACAACGACGCGCCGATCTACAACAACGCAGCCCAAGGCCACGACTACAGCTCGCAGACCTACAGCGGCTGGTCGCCGCGCCTGTCGCTGTTCTGGACCGCCACCGAGCGCCTGGGCTTCTTCGCCGACTACAGCCGTACCTGGCGCGCGCCGGTGATCGACGAGATGTACGAGGTGCAGAACAGCAGCACGGTCAGCGCCACCAGCCGCGACCTGGACCCCGAGCGCATCCACGCGCTGCGCTTCGGCTCGCTGGTCAACCTGCCGGACCTGTTCATCAACGGCGACAACCTGCAGGTGCGTACCACGCTGTTCCAGAACAAGATCAAGGACGAAATCTTCCGCACCCGTAGCGTCGGCTGCGAACAGCAGGCCATCGACAACGGCACCCTCTCCGGCAGCTGCGGCGATTTCCTGCCGCTCTCCAACTACCGCAACCTGCCGGGCGTGACCTACAAGGGCTTCGAGATCGAGAGCTTCTACGACAGCCCCTGGCTGTTCGGCGGGCTGTCGTATTCGTGGGTGACCGGCAAGCACGACGGCGCCTACAGCAACCCCTGGGGCCCGAACGTGTGGGCGCGCGACGTGCCCCCGGCCAAGTGGGTCGCCACCCTGGGCACCAGGATCCCGTCCTGGGACGCGCAGATCGGCTGGCAGGGCGAGTTCGTTCGCAAGACCGACCGCCTGCCCAGCGACAAGTACTCCGGCGGCATGGGCACCAGCGTCGGCGACATCTTCTGGGACCAGACCGTCAACGACAGCTACGACACCCACCGCATCTTCGCCAGCTGGAAGCCGCGCCGCCTGGGCCTGGAGAACACCGAGCTGAACTTCACCGTCGACAACCTGTTCAACCGCGACTATCACCCCGCGCTGGCGGGGGACAGCGTCTACAGCCAGGGCCGCAACGCCAAGTTCAGCCTGACCCAGTACTTCTGATCCGGTAGGCCGCCCAGGCCTGGATGGCGGATAACGCCGTGGGTGTTATCCGCCCTACGGAAAGTGCCAGCAGCCAAGGGTCGCTCGCCGAGTGCCCAGCGCAGGGCGCATAAGGTGGAACGCTTTATCCGCCGATGGCCTTGCAGCCGCAACGAAAAAAGGGCGCCTCGAGGCGCCCTTTTTCTTGTCGCAGGTAGCAGGCTCAGGCCGCCGGGCGTACCACGCGGTAGACCAGTGCACCGATCACGCCGCCCACCAGCGGGCCGACCCAGAACAGCCACAGCTGCTTCATGAAGGCCGGATCGGCGAACAGCGCCACGCCCAGGCTGCGCGCCGGGTTCACCGAGGTGTTGTCGATCGGGATGCTGATCAGGTGGATCAGGGTCAGCGTCAGGCCGATGGCGATCGGCGCAAAACCGGCCGGGGCCAGCTTGCTGTCGGTGGCGCCCATGATCACGAAGAGGAAGAACGCGGTCAGCAGTACCTCGATGGCCATCGCCGAGTGCAGGCTGTAGCCGGTCGGCGAGAGGGCGTCATAACCGTTGGCGGCGAAGCCGGCCAACGCATCGAAGCCCGGCTTGCCGGAGGCGATGTAGAACAGGACGGCACCGGCGATCACGCCGCCGATGCACTGGGCGACGATGTACGGCACCACATCCAGCGTGCGGACGCGGCCGCCGGCCCACAGGCCGAGGGTGACGGCGGGGTTCAGGTGGCAACCGGAGATCGGGCCGATGGCATAGGCCATGGTGACCACGGTCAGGCCGAAGGCGAGGGCGACACCCAGGACGCCAATGGCGTGGGCGGCGAAGATGGCGCTGCCGCAACCACCGAACACCAGCCAGAACGTGCCGATCATTTCGGCGGAAAGTTTGCGAAGCATGCTGCCTCCAGAGGCAAGAGGAACCCCGGATTGGGGCGAGCGCATGCTAGGGAAGTCGAGGGTGGGCGCGGTGTAGGAGAATTCCTTGAGTGGGTCGGGCAGTTCCGAAGCGGCAATGCGGACGCCGCGGCCTGGGCGCGGCGCAGGATGGCGTGGAGCGAAGCGGTGGATGAGCTGTTCTCGGCGTTGGCGAAGGTGAAGGCGTCTGCCGAGGCGGCTTGATCGGCTGGGGGGTGGAAATCCCGCTCCGGGTTATGCGCCCTACGGCTCTTCGTAGGAGCGAGCTTGCTCGCGAACAGCTCAACGCCGGCGCTGTCGTTTGACTCTG
The DNA here is from genome assembly GCF_022380625.1 of Pseudomonas sp. DP-17. Classification (NCBI taxonomy): domain Bacteria; kingdom Pseudomonadati; phylum Pseudomonadota; class Gammaproteobacteria; order Pseudomonadales; family Pseudomonadaceae; genus Pseudomonas; species Pseudomonas sp. DP-17. The sequence goes on along the minus strand of NZ_JAKSXG010000001.1, from coordinate 419,921 downwards.
TTCGCGAGCAAGCTCGCTCCTACAGGTTTCTATCGCTTCCGCCGCGCGGTTCAGGCTTGCGTACCCAACTGTTCCGCCCGGCGCAGCCAGCCCTGGCGCTGCTCTTCACCGGAGCCGCGCACCGGGCTGAATTCTTCCAGGTGGTGCAGGGCGATGCCGCAGGGCGCGAGGATGCAGCGGGTCATCTGTCGGTGCGCCGGGGCGCCCTGGCGCAGGCGGTAGTGCCAGTGGGTCTGGTCATGGCTGACCAGCAGGTCGGCGCTGCGCCCGCCCAGCAGTGGCTCGAACTCGCGGGACTCCAGCGAGCGGTAGCGGAAGGCGAAGCCCGGTTGCAGCACGCGGTCGAAGAAGCCCTGCAGCAACGCGGGCAGGCCGCCCCACCAGATCGGGTAGATGAAGGCGATGTGCTGCGCCCAGTGGATCTGCCGCTGGGCTTCGAGCACGTCCGGCTCCAGGTTCTGGCTCTGTTCGTAACCGCCGCGCAGCACTGGGTCGAAGTTCAACTCGCCGAGCCTGAGCGTGTGCACCACATGGCCCTTGGCGCGGGCGCCGTGAGCGTAGGCCTCTGCCAGTGCATGGCAGAAACCGCCCGGCTTGGGCGAGCCCAGCACCAGCAGCACGCGCTTGCCGTCGCCCTCAAGCGGGGTTGCCCCGGAACGGGTCGGTTCAGCCATTCTGCCCGGCCTCCAGCATGGTCTCCGGGCGCACCCATTGGTCGAACTCGGCGTCGGTCAGGTAACCCAGTTCCAGCGCGGCTTCGCGCAGGGTCTTGCCCTCGGCGTAGGCCTTCTTGGCGATCTCGGCGGCCTTGTCGTAGCCGATGTGCGGGTTGAGCGCGGTCACCAGCATCAGGCCGCGGTCGAGGTGCTCGCGCATCTTCGCCGCGTCCGGCTCCATGCCGGCGATGCAGTGGGTGTTGAAGTTGCGGCAACCATCGGCCAGCAGGCGCGCGGACTCCAGCAGGTTGTGGATGATCACCGGCTTGTAGACGTTGAGCTGCAGGTGGCCCTGGCTGGCGGCGAAGGTGATGGCGGCGTCGTTGCCGAAAACCTGGCAGGCGAGCATCGACAACGCCTCGCACTGGGTCGGGTTGACCTTGCCGGGCATGATCGAGGAGCCCGGTTCGTTGGCCGGCAGTCTTACCTCGGCAAAACCCGCGCGCGGGCCGGAGCCGAGCAGGCGCAGGTCGTTGGCGATCTTCATCAGCGCCACGGCGAGGGTCTTCATGGCCCCGGCCAGGGTCACCAGCGGTTCGTGGCCGGCGAGGGCGGCAAACTTGTTCGGTGCGGAAACGAAGGGCAGGCCGGAGAGGTCGGCCAGCTCGGCGGCGATGGCGTCGGCGAATTCCTTCGGCGCGTTCAGCCCGGTGCCGACGGCGGTGCCGCCCTGGGCCAGTTCGTAGACAGCCGGCAGCGCCGCGCGAATGGCGCGCTCGGCATAGTCCAGCTGGGCGACGAAGGCAGAAAGCTCCTGGCCGAAGGTCACCGGCGTTGCGTCCATCAGGTGGGTGCGCCCGGTCTTCACCAGGTTGGCGTGGCGCGCGGCCTGCTGGGCGAGCCCGCCGCTGAGCTCGGCGATGGCCGGCAACAGGTCGTGCTGTACCGCCTGGGCGGCAGCGATGTGCATGGCGGTGGGGAAGCTGTCGTTGGAACTCTGCGCGCGGTTCACATGGTCATTGGGGTGCACCGGCTTCTTGCCGCCGCGGCCGTTGCCGGCGATCTCGTTGGCGCGCCCGGCAATCACCTCGTTGACGTTCATGTTGCTCTGGGTGCCGCTGCCGGTCTGCCAGACGACGAGGGGGAACTGGTCGTCGTGCTCACCGGCGAGCACTTCGTCGGCGGCTTCCTCGATCAGGCTGGTGATGTTCTCCGGCAACTCGCCCAGTTGCGCGTTGACCCGCGCGGCGGCCTTCTTGATCAGCGCCAGGGCGTGGACCACGGCGAGCGGCATGCGCTGCCCGCCGATGGCGAAGTTCTGCAGCGAGCGCTGGGTCTGCGCACCCCAGTAGGCGTCTTCGGGGACCTCGATGGGACCAAGGCTGTCGGTTTCGGTGCGGCTCATGGCGCTTCTCCGGAAAAAGGGTCTCGGCCAGTTTAGGCCGCTACGGGGCTTCCGGGTTCCTCGCTGGCTCAATGGCCGTGATAGAGCGGTTTCAGTAGCGCAGCAGATCACCAGCGGGCATGCGTGGCGCCGATCCAGCCGAGGGCGCCGCTGACGGGCACCAGGTCGCCGTCGGCGCTGCGCAGCGAGCCGTCGAAGCGCCCGAACCACTGGCTGGTCTCGGCGAACAGCGGGCCCAGGCGAGGGCAGGCGCGATGCAGCTTGCGCGGCGTGAAGGTGAGTTCGACGCGCTCCTCGCTGCCGCGCAATTGCCAGGGCGAGAGCGGATCGTGCGGTGCCTGGTGGATATCCACCGGGCCGTCCAGCGGCTGCAGCTCGCCGCCGAACCACAGGGCGTTCTCGCTGAGGTGGCTGTTTTCCGTCCAGCCGCTGCCGAAGTTGCCGGCTATACCACCGGGCGCGGCGAAGGCAGCGCGGGTCCAGTGGGTATTGAATGGCCAGACGCCGCGACCGAAATCCAGCGCGGCGAAGCTCTGGCCTTCGCTGCAGCGATAGGTCTTGTGGCCCAGGGTCAGGCTGCCGCTGATCGGCAGGCCCATCTGCCGGCTGCAGGCGTGGAAGCACTTGCCGCCCATGGGCACCACCAGGTTGACCGACTCCAGGTGCGCCGGGCGCTGCACTTCCAGCGAGAGGTTCAGCGGCTGCCCGCCCAGGTTGGGCGCGCAGGCGGTGATGCGCAATTGGCCGGGCTGCTCGTCGAAGCCCAGGCGCAGCTGGCCGTGTTCGAAACCATGGGTCTGATTCGGCGTATCGGGCAGCTGGCAGCCCAGGCCGAAGGGGCTGAACTGGGTACGGTGCACCGACTGTCCGGTTTCCAGGTCGAGGAAATAAACGGCGCCGTAGCCCAGGTAGTCCAGGTCGGCGATGGTGATCGACAGCATCCAGCCCGGCGCGTTGATGCACCAGTGGTTCCAGCGCTTGCGCCGGCCGGCGTTGCCGGACAGCTGGCAGAGCGTCTGCGGCCGCGACGACCAGCCCACGGCCGCGCTGTTCAGGCGGCCGCGCGCATCGCACAGGAGCGGCGCGGCGAAGGGCGTCGGCGGGCGGGTGAGGGTGTTCATCGGTCACATCCGTGTGGCAACGCGCCGCAGCATGCCGTTTCATGAACTGTCCTACAAGAGAAGCCGGTCACTTCCAGGGCATTTGCCATTCTCTTGAGCGCATTCCGAACTTAGGCGCAGAATGGCGGGTCCCACCCGGACACACTTTCAGACTCACAGGACTGCCCCATGACCGTTCTTCGTTCCCTCTGCACCGCAGCACTACTGGTTGGCTTCAGTTCCATGGCACTGGCTGATGCCAACGCCGAGGCGGAGAAATTCCTCAAGCAGGTCCATGCCGACAAGCTGACCGTTCCGGTCTACGCACAAGTCCAGCAGATGCTCGCCCAGCGCTTCGCCCAGGCCAAGGCGCCGGACAGCAAGAAGGCCGTGCTCGATCGCTACCAGGCCAAGGCCAACGCCGAACTGGACCGCGCTGTGGGTTGGGACAAGCTCAAGCCTGAACTGGTCAAGCTCTACACCAGCAACTTCAGCGAATCCGAGCTCAAGCAGCTGAACGACTTCTACGCGTCCCCGCTGGGCCGCAAGGTGCTGGAGAAGATGCCGCGCCTGACCGCCGAATCCGCCCAGCTGACCCAGGCCAAGCTGCAGACCGCAGTAGAGCCGGTGAACAAGCTGATGGCCGACATGGACAAGGAACTGGGCGTGAAGGCCCCGGCTGCTCCGGCCAAGAAGCCCTGATCGTCCTGATTTCCATCTGCCTGAACCGTACTGACTGCCAGCGAGGCCCGACATGAGCATGCGTGACCGACTCCAATCCGCCCTGGGCGCTCTCGAACCGCAACACCTCGAGGTGCTCGACGAGAGCCACATGCACAGCCGCGGGCAGGAAACGCACTACAAGGCGGTGATCGTCAGCCCGGCCTTCTCGGGGTTGAACTCGGTGAAGCGGCACCAGAAGGTCTACGGCACGCTCGGCGAGCTGATGGGCCAGATCCACGCCCTGGCCCTGCATACCTACACTCCGCAGGAGTGGGCGCAGCAGGGACAGGCGCCGGATTCGCCGACCTGCCGCGGCGGCAGCAAGCACGATCTTCCTCACTGATCGGCTCGGCTGACCAACCGCGTGCGGGGTTCGCCCCGCTCCGGTAGAATGCGACACCCAGCGCCGGCTTCTGCCGGCGCTGTCATTTTCAGCTGTCGATCAGCTTTTGTTTCCAAACTTGCTTTTCCAAAGAAGCCCGGTCCGCCCTTTACGCGGGCGACCACTGGAGTGATGCATGACCACCGAAAGAATCGTCGTCGCGGCGTTGTACAAGTTCGTCTCACTGCCCGATTACGTCGCCCTGCGCGAACCCCTGCTGCAGACCCTGCTGGACAACGGCGTGAAGGGCACCCTGCTGCTCGCCGAGGAAGGCATCAACGGTACCGTCTCCGGCACCCGCGCCGGCATCGACGGCCTGCTCGCCTGGCTGCGCAACGACCCGCGCCTGGCCGATGTCGACCACAAGGAGTCCTATTGCGTTGATCAGCCCTTCTACCGCACCAAGGTCAAGCTGAAGAAGGAAATCGTCACCCTCGGCGTGCCGGGCGTGGACCCCAATGCCAAGGTCGGCACCTACGTCGAGCCCAAGGACTGGAACGCGCTGATTTCCGATCCGGAGGTGCTGCTGATCGACACCCGCAACGACTACGAAGTGGCCATCGGCACCTTCGAGGGCGCCATCGACCCGAAGACCAAGTCGTTCCGCGAGTTTCCCGACTACATCCGCAAGCATTACGACCCGGCCAGGCACAAGAAGGTCGCGATGTTCTGCACCGGCGGCATCCGCTGCGAGAAAGCCTCGAGCTACATGCTCAGCGAAGGCTTCGAAGAGGTCTTCCACCTCAAGGGCGGCATCCTCAAGTATCTGGAGGAGGTGCCCGAGGCGCAGACGCTCTGGCGCGGCGACTGCTTTGTGTTCGACAACCGCGTGACCGTGCGCCATGACCTGACCGAGGGCGACTACGATCAGTGCCATGCCTGCCGCAACCCGATCTCGGTGGAGGATCGCGCCTCCGAGCATTACGCGCCGGGCATCAGTTGCCCGCACTGCTGGGACTCGCTGTCGGAGAAGACCCGCGCCAGCGCCCGCGAGCGGCAGAAGCAGATCGAGCTGGCGCGCCAGCGCAACCAGCCGCACCCCATTGGCCGTGACCCGCGCGCGGAGACCTGATCCATGACCAGCCGCCTGCTCTACGTAATGGACCCGATGTGTTCCTGGTGCTGGGGCTTCGCCCCGGTGGCCGAGAAGCTCGTCGAGCAGGCACGCGCCGCCGGCGTGCCGCTGGCGCTGGTGATGGGCGGGCTGCGCACTGGCCAGGGCGCGGCCCTGGAGCCGGCCACCAAGCGCTACATCCTCGAACATTGGCAGGCAGTGCATCACGCCACCGGCCAGCCGTTCCGCTTCGAGGGCGCGCTGCCCGATGGATTCGTCTACGACACCGAGCCGGCCTGCCGCGCGGTGGTCACCGCTCGCCGCCTGGACGAGGACTGCGCCTGGGCGCTGGTGGGTGAAATCCAGCAGACCTTCTACGCCGAAGGCCGCGACGTCACCCAGGCGGCCGTACTCACCGAACTGGCCGAACGCGTCGGTCTGCCACGCATCGAGTTCGCCGAAGCCTTCGACAGCCAGGACAATCACCTGGCGACCCTGGCCGACTTTTCCTGGGCGCGCGACCTGGGCATCGCCGGCTTTCCCACGCTGCTGGCCGAGCGCGATGGCCAACTGGCCCTGCTGACCAACGGCTACCAGCCGCTGGACGAACTCGCGCCGCTGCTGGAGCGCTGGCTGGAGCGCGGGCGGCATGCCTGAGCCGTCCGCTGACCGCCTGAGCTGGGCGGAAATCCGCCGGCTCGCATTTCGTCATCGCAAGGCCCTGCTCCTCGCCAACCTGGTCGCCGTGCTGGCCACCGCCTGCAGCGTACCGATTCCGCTGCTGCTGCCGCTGCTGGTCGATGAAGTGCTGCTGGGCAAGGGCGACGCCGCCCTGCAGGTGATGAACCACTGGCTGCCCGACGGCTGGCACAGGCCCGCCGGGTACATCGGCCTGATGCTGCTGGTGACCCTGGTGCTGCGCAGCTGCGCGCTGGTGTTCAACGTGCTGCAGGCCAGGCTGTTCGCGCGGTTGTCCAAGGATGTGGTGTACCGCATCCGCCTGCGCCTGATCGAACGGCTGAAACGTATCGCCCTGGGCGAGTACGAAACCCTGGGTGGCGGCTCGGTCAGCGCGCATCTGGTGACCGATCTCGACACCCTCGACAAGTTCGTCGGCGATACCCTGAGCCGCTTCCTGGTGGCGCTGCTGACCCTCTGCGGCACCGCCGGCATCCTGATCTGGATGCACTGGAAGCTGGCACTGCTGATCCTGCTGTTCAATCCGCTGGTGATCTTCGCCACGGTGCAGCTGGGCAAGCGCGTGAAGCACCTGAAGAAGCTGGAAAACGACAGCACCTCGCGCTTCACCCAGGCGCTGACCGAAACCCTCGAAGCCATCCAGGAAGTGCGCGCCGGCAACCGCCAGGGCTTCTTCCTCGGCCGCCTCGGTGTGCGTGCCCGGGAAGTGCGCGACTACGCCGTCGCCTCGCAGTGGAAGAGCGATGCCGCCGGGCGCGCCAGCGGGCTGCTGTTCCAGTTCGGCATCGACCTGTTCCGCGCCGCAGCCATGCTCACCGTGCTGTTCTCCGACCTGTCCATCGGCCAGATGCTCGCGGTGTTCAGCTACCTCTGGTTCATGATCGGCCCGGTGGAGCAATTGCTCAGCCTGCAGTACGCCTTCTACGCCGCCGGCGGCGCGCTGACCCGCATCAACGAGTTGCTGGCGCGCGCCGACGAGCCGCATTACCCGCACCGCCGCGACCCGTTCGCCGGGTACACCAGCGTCGGCATCCAGGTGCGCGACCTGAGCTTCGCCTATGGTGAGGAGCGGGTGCTGGACGGGCTCGACCTGGACATCGCCCCCGGCGAGAAGGTTGCCATAGTCGGCGCCAGCGGCGGAGGCAAGAGCACCCTGGTGCAGCTGCTGCTGGGCCTCTACCAGCCGCAGGCCGGCAGCATTCGCTACGGCGGTGCGGCGCTGGAGGAGATCGGCCTGGACTGCGTGCGCGAGCACGTGGCGGTGGTGCTGCAGCATCCGGCGCTGTTCAACGACACGGTGCGCGCCAACCTGACCATGGGCCGCGAGCGCGACGACCCAGCCTGCTGGCGCGCGCTGGAAGTGGCGCAACTGGCCGACACCATTCGCGCCTTGCCGCAGGGGCTGGACAGCGTGGTCGGGCGCTCCGGTGTGCGCCTCTCCGGCGGCCAGCGGCAACGCCTGGCGATCGCCCGCATGGTGCTCGCCGAGCCCAAGGTGGTGATCCTCGACGAGGCGACTTCTGCTCTCGATGCCGCCACCGAGTACGCATTGCACCAGGCCCTGGAGCGTTTCCTCGAGGGGCGCACCACACTGATCATCGCCCACCGCCTGTCCGCGGTGAAACAGGCTGACCGCGTGCTGGTGTTCGATGGCGGGCGCATCGCCGAGGACGGCGACCACCAGCAACTGATCGCCGAAGGCGGGCTCTACGCCCGCCTGTACGGGCACCTGCAGCAGGTTGATCAGCCGTAGCGGGTGACTTCGAGGAAGGCCACGCAATTGCCTGGGTCGTGGAAGACTCGCGCGCTGGCGATGTCGTTGTAGGGGATGCCCAGCAGCAGGTCGAGCAGAGCGGCGTCGTTGCGGTAATGCGGGTGCCAGTCCAGCAGGCCTTCGAGATAGGCGATATTCGGCACGCCGGGCAGGAAATTGCCCATCAGCAGGCGTCCGCCGGGCAGCAGGCGGGCGAAGAGGTTGCGGGTCAGGTCGCGGGCGTCTTGCTCGTCCAGCACCTCGTAGAGGCCGGGCGAGTAGATCAGATCGAAATGACACAGGTCCTGGCGACCGTAGAACAGATCGTCCAGCGTACAGAGCTGGGTGCGGATGCCGAGCGCGGCATAGCTGGCTTCCACTGTCTGCAGGGACAGCACCTGCGCATCCAGCGCGGTGAAGGCGCGGAACTGGCCATGGCGCAGCGAGCGCGCCAGATCGGCTTCGCGCAGGTGCCCGCAGCCCACGCAGAGAATGCGCGCCTGGCCGTTGAGCTGGTCACAGCTGCGGTCGATTTCTCGCGCCAGCAACTGGCGCCGCGAGCGCAGCGCGCGGGCGGCCGGTGCCGAGCTTGCGTAGCGGAACAGTTCTTCGGTGGGACCGTCGGGCAGCAGTGAACGCAGGGTGCTATCGATGCCGTACAGGTAATCCATCAGTACGGCATTGCCCGCGCCTTCGCCCATCGGTCGTTCGCGGCGCCTCGGAAAGGGCAGCACGCGCGGGGTTGGCATCGCCGGCCGGGCGCCGACCGCCAGCGCCAGCAGGTCGGTCTCGTCGTCCTTGAGGTGACGCAGTTGCTGTTCGAGTTGTTCGATGGCTTGGGTGAGTGAGTCCGGATGCTGCTGAATGCGATTGTCCATTCCGTCCGCCTGGAGTGCTCTGCTCAGTGAGATGAGGGGTACCGGCCGGCCAGGCCGGTGATCCGTTCATCACCTTAGGGGGCGCTTGGCCCCCGGGCCATCATCTGAATGAATGACGACCGCGAATATTCAGCGTTGCCCGAGCCGGACCAGCAGGCTGACCAGTTCAGCCTGGCGGCTGGTGCGGGTCTTGCGGAACAACGCACGTAGCTGGCTGCGCACGGTGTTGATCGAGGTGCCGAGCTGGTCGGCGCATTGCTCGGGCGCCAGGCCGCTAACCAGCAACGCGCCCAGGCGCTGCTCGGCCGGAGTGAGGCCGAACAGATCGCCCAGCAGGCCGCTCTGGCGATGCGCGTCGAGCAGCGCCAGCAGTACCAGCGGGCGTTGGAAGGGCTGGTTGAAGCTCGCTTCGGCGGGCACCGGCGTGACCAGCAGTTCCTGACCGCTGCCGTCGTCCAGCGGCAGCCAGCCGGCTTTGCCCTTGCCGGTGCCGGGGGCCGCGTGGCGTACCAGGGCCTGGAGCTTCGCATCGTGCTGGCGGCAATGCAGGCGACCGAAGACTTCCTGGAACAGGCTGCCGCGCAGCCCCAGCCGCTGCTGCGCCGCCTGGTTGGCATAGAGCACGCGGGCATTGCCTTCCAGCAGCCAGAGTGGCGTAGGGTGCTGATCCAGCAGCAGGTCGCGGTGGGCCAGTTGCTGGCGCATCGCGTCGATGCGCCCGAACATGCGCGCAGCGCGGGTCAGATGCTGGCTCACGCGGTTGAGCAGCGCCTGTTCCTGCGGGGCGGGATAGCGGGCGCCGATATTGGTCAGCACCGACAGGTAGATGCCTGAAGCGTCCTGCTCGTTGAGCTTCACGCAGGACACGTTGTGCATGCCGTTGGGCCGCTGGAATTCCTGGTAGTAAGGATCGCGGGCGATGCGCTGCGCGCCGTATTCCTCGCGGTCGTGGTACCAGTGACCGACCGGCCGGCGCTGCATGAAGCCCTTGCACGGGTCGATGGCGCTGAACTCGCGATTGTAGGTCTCGATGGCGCCCGGGTCGCAGAGGTTGATTTCGCTGGCCACCGCGCCGCTCTCGGTCTGGTCCCAGAACAGCATCGCGCCCTGCTGGCGGCCGCTGGCGCCGATCAGCCCGGTGAGCAGCGGCAGCCAGTTGGCCTCGTCGAGCACGCACTCGTAGGCCAGGCCCACGAGGTGATCGAACTGCCTGTCCAGATCCCGCCGTGGCATGGCCGCTCCGTCGGTTGGTTGCAGATTGCACGACTGAGGTATGGCACATGGCCTTGTGCCCTGCAAGACCGCCGATCGTTCAATCGTGCCAGCCCGCTTTTGGAGTGATAACAGGCATTTCTCGCTGCAAAAAACACATTTTTCCGCCGGACGGCGGGTCTCACGGCACAAAGGCCCCTGCCGGAATTCCCATGATCGGCTAGAAGTTAAGAAAGGGGCGGCCTGAGAGAAAAGTCCCGGGTGAGCCTGCTTTGCACCCTTGTGGCCTGCCAGGCATTTAAGAAGGAAGTCGAAACTGGTTATGGATGCAATGGGACTCTTGCCGACCCGGCGTACGACGCGTCTGCTCAGGCTGGTCTGGCCGTTCATGGTCGTGGTCCTGCTACAGACGCTGATCGGCAGCGGCAGCTTCTTTATCCTGTCCGGCGTACGCGCCTATGTCGGCGGCGAGAGCCTCTGGTCCAAGGGGCAGAAGGACGCCATCCATTACCTGCAGCTCTATGGCCAAAGTCGCGACCCGGCGGATTACGAGCGCTACCGGGCTGCCATCGCCATTCCCCAGGGTGACCGCACTTTCCGCGCCGCCCTCGATCTCAGCCAGCCAGACCTCGAACTGGCCCGCGCCGGCGCCCTGCAGGGTGGCATCCATCCCGACGACATCGGCACACTGATCTGGCTGTACCGCTACTTCCATGAGTACAGCTACTTCGACCAGGCCGTGAAGATGTGGATCATCGGCGATGCCTACCTCGACCAGCTGGAGCAGCTGTCCGATGAGATGAGCGCGAAGATCCGCGCAGGCGACGTCCGCCCCGGTGACCTGAGCTACTGGAACAGCCGCATCCAGGCCATCAACGACGGCGTCACGCCGGCTGCCATGGCCTTCTCCGCGGCACTGGGGCAGGGCTCGCGGATGATCATGTGGGTGCTGCTGGTGGTCAACGGCCTGACCGGACTGGCGCTGATCCTGCTGGCGGTGTGGCGCACGCGCAAGCTGCTGCGCCAGCAGCGCGCCTTCGAAAGCGCCCTGGATACCGAGCGGGAACGCGCCCAGACCACCCTGGCGGCTATCGGCGACGGCGTGGTCACTCTCGATGCGCACGAATGTATCGCCTACTTCAATCCGGCCGCCGAGCGCCTGATCGGCTGGGACAATTCCATGGCGGTCGGCCTGCCGCTGCGCTCGCTGCTGCGGGTATTCGACGAGAACTCCCAGGTGGAGGGGCTGCCGCTGGTGGGGCAGATCCTGCGCGGCGAAGTGGACGGTGGCAGCGAGACCAGCAAGCTGATCCAGCGCCTGGACGGCACCAGTGTGGCGGTGACCCTGGTCGCCACCCCCATTCATGCCGAAGGCAAGGTGGTCGGCACGGTGCTGGTGCTGCATGACATGACCCGCGAGCGCCAGTACATGGCCAGCCTGTCGTGGCAGGCGACCCACGATGCGCTGACCGGCCTGACCAACCGCCGCGAATTCGAGTTCCGCCTCAAGCAGGCCCTGGATAGCTCGGCGGACTCCCACGACCGGCATTCGCTGATGTACCTGGACCTGGACCAGTTCAAGCTGGTCAACGACACCTGTGGCCACGCCGCTGGCGACGAGCTGCTGCGCCAGGTCTGCTCGGTGCTGCAGCAGTGCCTGCGCGACGGCGACACCCTGGCCCGCCTGGGCGGCGACGAGTTCGGCATCCTCCTGGAACATTGCCCGGCAGACCTCGCTGAGCAGATCGCCGAGCGCATCCGGCTGACCGTCCAGGCCCTGCATTTCATATGGGAAGGCCGTGGCTTCAACATCACCGTGAGCATCGGCGTGGTGCACATCTCCGCCATGCTGGTGTCGGTGGAAGAGGCGTTGCGCTGCGCCGACATGGCCTGCTACATGGCCAAGGAAAAGGGCCGCAATCGCGCCCAGGTGTTCCGCCCGGACGATACCGAGCTGTCCAACCGCGTCGGCGAGATGGCCTGGGTGCAGCGCATCCGCCTGGCGCTGGAGGAGGAACGCTTCTGTCTTTTTGCCCAGCCGATCTTCCCGGTCGACGATCGCGTGCTCGAAGGCGCCCATGTCGAGCTGCTGCTGCGCCTGAACGACGAGTGCGGGCGGCTGGTGGCGCCGATCAACTTCATCCCTGCCGCCGAGCGCTACGGCCTGATGCCGGAGATCGACCGCTGGGTCGTCGAAAACGCCTTCAGGACGCTGGCCGAACGCGCCGCCGAGGGCGGTTACGAACCGATCCACACCTGCGCCATCAACCTCTCCGGTGCCACCATCGGTGACGACACCTTCCTCGACTTCCTCCGCGAAGTGCAGCCGCGCTACGGCATCGAGCCCGCCAGTGTGTGCTTCGAGATCACCGAGACCAGCGCCATCGCCAACCTGGTCAACGCCACGCGCTTCATCCAGGAGCTCAAGGCCCTGGGCTATCGCTTCTCGCTGGACGACTTCTGCGCCGGCATGTCGTCCTTCGTCTACCTCAAGCATTTGCCGGTGGATTACCTGAAGATCGACGGCAGCTTCATCAAGGACATGCTCGAAGACCCCATCGACCGCGCCATGGTCCAGGTGATCAACCAGATCGGCCATGTGATGGGCAAGCGTACGGTGGCGGAATTCGTCGAAACCCAGGAAATCCTCGAAGTGTTGCGGGAAATCGGCATCGACTACGCCCAGGGATATGGCTTGGCGCGGCCGCAGCCCTTCAATCGAAGCTTCCTGCGTGAGACCCACGTCGCAGCTGTAGTATCCGACACAACCTCCGGACGGTGACGCGGAGCCGTGAGAGGACTAACCTGAGGCCAGATTTACCGGTGCTTGCATGGATCGACCAGCAACGGAGCCTTGGATGAACGACACCTTTGTTCGCAGTGGGCCGCTCAAGGAGCTTTCCAGCTATCCGCAATGGGCCCAGCGCCTGGTGCAGGAGTGCGAGGCCAGCCGTCTGGCGGTGGTCGAACACCCCCTCTACGCGCGCATGCGCGACGGCCAATTGAGCCGTCAGACCATGCGCGCCTTCCTGGTCGGCGGCTGGCAGGTGGTCGAGCAGTTCCCCCTGTACATGTCCCACAACCTGCTCAAGACGCGCTTCGGCCGCAGCCCCGGCGAAGACATGGCGCGGCGCTGGCTGATGCGCAACATCCGCGTCGAGCTCAACCATGCCGACTACTGGGTGCGCTGGGCCGAGGCCTACGGCGTGACCCTGGCCGAGCTCAAGGCGCAACTGGTCCCCGCCGAGCTCCACGCGCTCGGGCACTGGTGCTGGCACAGTTGCGCCACCGAAGAGCTGGCGCTGGCCATGGCGGCCACCAACTACGCCATCGAAGGCGCCACCGGCGACTGGTCGGCGCTGGTCTGCTCCACCGATACCTACGAACGCACCCTGCCGGCTGGCAGCCGCAAGGACGCCATGCGCTGGCTGAAGATGCATGCCCGCTACGACGACGATCATCCCTGGGAAGCCCTGGAGATCATCTGCACCCTTTGCGGTCCGCAGCTCGCCATGCCGCGTTGCCTGCAGCTGCGCGAGGCGATCTGCAAGAGCTACGGCTACATGCGCCTGTTCCTCGACCAGTGCCTGGCGCTGGAGCAGGTGCAGGGGGACGTGAAGCGGGGGCCGATGCAGATAGCGGGGTAGGATTTTCGGCTTTCGTGCGATGGTTGGCGCGGGAGCGGGAGGCCCTCTCCCCAACCCTCTCCCTGAAGGGAGAGGGGGCAGGTCGGCGTGACGGTTTTGGGTCTTGGCGCTCGCCGGAAACTCGCGCAGTGTATACAGGATGGTGACGCCTTCGCTGGCCTGCTCGGATGACGCCCTCTCCCTTACAGGGAGAGGGCGGGGGAGCGGGGTTCTCCGGCAACTTCAATACCATCCTCACGGCACGAGAATGATCTTCTCGCTGCTGCCTTCGTTGATCTCGTGATAACGCTGCACGCCTTCGCTCAGTGGCACTTCGTGCAGGCCGGTGGGCAGCGGCAGCCGGCCGTCGTCGAACCACTGGCCGAACTGGCGGAGCATCGCCGCGCAGGCGACCGTGTCGTACAGCAGCGAGTTCACTCCCACCACCGAGCCGCCGCGGCGATACAGCGCCAGGGCCGGCAGTTGCACGTGGCCATCCACCGGTGCGGCGATGATGGCGATGCGGCCGAAGGTCGCCAGGGCGGAGACGGCTGCGGGCAGCCAGAAACCGGTGGTGTCGAAGATCACCTCGGCGCCACCGGCGAAGTGCTCTTCCACCTGCGCCGCCAGGGTGTCCGCCGAGCCCAGCAGAATGCTCGGTACGCTTTGGGCCTGCAGTTCCACCTGCGACTCGGCACGACGCACCGCGCCCAGCACCTGCGCGCCACGGGCCTTGGCCAGGGAAATGGCCGCCGCGCCGACAGCGCCGGAACCGATCACCAGCAGGCGGGTACCGGCACCGACCTGGCTGCGCTCCAGCGCGTCCCAGGCGGTGGTGAAGGGTACGCCGCAGCTGGCAGCCTGGGCGAAACTCATGCGCTCGGGCATCAGCGCCACACCGCCGACCGGCACGCTCATCAGCTGGGCGTGGCTGCCGTTGCGGGTGAAGCCCAGGGCCTTGCCGGTGCCCCAGACGGATTTGCCCAGCAGTTCGGCCGGGCCTTTTACCACGGTGCCGGCGAAGTCGCGGCCCGGCACACGTGGCAGGGTGGTGTAGGGGAAGCGTCCGAGGACGTTCTTCACGTCGCTGGGGTTCAGGCCGGCGGCGTGGACTTCCACCAGTACTTCATCGGTGGCGGGCAGCGGGTCGGCGATGTCGGTGAAGCTCAGGGCGGCGAGGTCGCCGGTGCGGTCGAATTGCAGGGCTTTCATGTTCGGGTCCTTGGCAATCAGTGGTAGATGAGGAAATCAGTGGAACCAGCGAGTCAGCAGCGGCAGGGCGTTCTCGCCGATCTGCATGCCCAGCAGGCCGACCAGCGCCACCAGGGGCGGCGCTGGCGAGCGGAAGTCGAGGAAGTGGTAGGCGAGGCCGACGGCGATGCCGATGGCCAGGGAGATCAGGTAACTCATGGTGTCCTCCGTGGATGGTTCCGGCGGCTGGCGGGAATGGAGCCAGTCTAGGAGCCGCGTCTTGGCGCCGCCGGTCATTGGCTTCGGAATATCGGACAGATGATGGACAGGGTATTGGAGGAGCGTGCCGGCCCCCGAGAAGGCTGAGGCCCGATCGTAGGGTGCATAACGCGCCAGCGTTATCCGCTGCGAGGTAATCAGCGCATAACCCGTTCCGGGTAATGCGGCCTACGGTCCTGCGTTGGCTTGAGGTTTTCAGCGCCGCGACGGCTTGCGCGCAAATTCAGTGTTTCGCCCCCTCGGGCGACCTTCTTTGGCAAACGACCCAAAGAAGGCAAAGGTCTTGCCCCGGACATCCGGTTTTTCGCTTAGGCGAAAAATCCCCTCGTTGAATCGAAGTTTCAGGGGCACGCTGCGGAGGGCCATCCCTGGCCCATCGCAGCTCTCGCGACATCCATGTCGCTCAACCCCTGAAACTCCAATTCAACGAGGCCTTCTGAACGGGGCATTCGGGAGCGCCTGGATGTTTCTCTGGAAGTCTTCTAGAAGCCGGAGCCGGAGCCGGAGCCGGAGCGTGGAGCACGCTTTTCCTGTAGGAGCGAGCTTGCTCGCGAACCCGCAAGGCACGGTGCAATGCCGTTCGCGAGCAAGCTCGCTCCTAAGAAAGGCCCGGCCTACCGGACGCAGTATTCCGAAGGCGTCACGCCCAGCTCACGGCGGAACATCTCGCTGAAACTTCCCGGCTGATACCCCAGCCCATGGGCGATCTGGCTCACCGCGAAGCCCTCGTTGAGTTGCGCCACCGCCGTAGCCAGTTGCACCTGCCGCCGCCATTGTGCGAAGCCCATGCCCAGGCTGCGCTGGAACAGGCGGGCGAGGGTGCGCACGCTGGCGCCGGCGTCGGCGGCGTGCTGCTCGAAGGAAATCTCCTGGCTCGGCTCGGCCATCACCGCCAGGCACAGGTTCAGCAGGCGGCGGTCGGAGTCGTCCGGCAACGGCACGCGCAACAGCAGGCTGCGGGCGCGTTGCAGCTCCAGCACGGCCAGTTGCGACAGCGCCTGGTAATACTCGGTGTCCGGTTCTCGCTCGTGCTCCACCAGCTTGACGATCAGCTCGCGCAGCAGCCCGCCCACTTCGAACGCCTGCACTTGCTCACCGAGCGTGTCCGCCGTCCCCGGCCGCAGGTAGATGTTGCGCATCTGCAGTTCGCTGACCACACGGATGCCATGGGGCACCTGCGGCGGCAGCCAGACGGCGCGATTGGGCGGCACCAGCAAGGCTTCGGAAGGCGTCTCCAGCCACATCACCCCGGACATGGCGTAGAGCACCTGCCCCCAGTCGTGGGAGTGCGGCTCGATGTGCAGGCCGCGCGGGTAGCTGCGGGCCAGGGCGCGCAGGGAGGCCGGGGTGGCGGCGAAATCGGGGGGAGCGGCGCGGGCCATGGTACGGGCGACAGTCGATTCGGGCAGGGAGATGGGCCGCATGGTAGCCGCCGCACGGCCCTCTGACGAGAGCGCGGCACTCGCGCTGGCAGGCTGGCGCACCGCCTTGTCACGAAATCTTTACGGTGCGGCGGCATGCCGCACGGAGCTTTGGCTCTCGTAACGATTTCTTGCCGGGCCAACCTCGCAGACAGGCCGCAAAACGGCGGCACCCGTCTTGTTCCAGAGCTGCGCGACAGATGAGATGAAGGCATTCCAGACGCCTGGACGGCCCCGCGCCGAGCCAGCCGATAACGACAACGAGGAGGCCGGATGAACGCCGTGACCAAGATCGAGCAACACAACCCCATCGGCACCGACGGCTTCGAGTTCGTCGAATTCACCGCCCCCGACGCCCAGGGCATCGAGCAACTGCGCCAGCTGTTCACCGGCATGGGCTTCACCGAGACTGCCAAGCACCGCTCCAAGGAAGTCTTCCTGTTCCAGCAGAACGACATCAACATCGTGCTCAACGGCAGCCCCACCGGCCACGTACACGAGTTCGCCAAGAAGCACGGCCCGAGCGCCTGTGCCATGGCCTTCCGGGTGAAGAACGCCGCCCAGGCCGCCGCCTACGTCGAATCCCAGGGCGCCAAGCTGGTGGGCAGCCACGCCAACTTCGGCGAGCTGAACATCCCCTGCGTCGAAGGCATCGGCGGCTCGCTGCTGTATCTCGTCGACCGCTATGGCGACAAGAGCATCTATGACGTCGACTTCGAGTTCATCGAGGGCCGCAGCGCCAATGACAATGCCGTCGGCCTGCTGTGCATCGACCACCTGACCCACAACGTCAAGCGCGGCCAGATGGATGTCTGGTCCGGCTTCTACGAGCGCATCGCCAACTTCCGCGAGATCCGCTACTTCGACATCGAAGGCAAGCTCACCGGGCTGCTGTCCCGCGCCATGACTGCGCCCTGCGGCAAGATCCGCATCCCGATCAACGAGTCGGCGGACGACAAGTCGCAGATCGAGGAATTCATCCGCGAATACCACGGCGAAGGCATCCAGCACATCGCCCTCACCACCGACGACATCTACGCCACCGTGCGCCAGCTGCGCGCCAATGGCGTGGACTTCATGAGCACCCCGGACACCTACTACGCCAAGGTCGACACCCGCGTCGCCGGTCACGGCGAGCCGCTGGAGCAGCTGCGCGAACTGAACATCCTCATCGACGGCGCGCCGGGCGACGACGGCATCCTGCTGCAGATCTTCACCAACACGGTGATCGGCCCGATCTTCTTCGAAATCATCCAGCGCAAGGGCAACCAGGGCTTCGGCGAGGGCAACTTCAAGGCCCTGTTCGAATCCATCGAGGAAGACCAGATTCGCCGTGGCGTGATCTCCGACCAGTAACTCGCTTGCCGGGCGACCGCGCGCATAGCGTGGCCGCCTGCGGAGAACCGCCATGCTCACCCTGTATTCCTACTGGCGCTCCAGCGCCGCGTACCGCGTGCGCATCGCGCTGGGCCTGAAGGGCCTGGCCTATCGCCAGGTGCCGGTGCACCTGGTGAAGGACGGCGGCCAGCAGCACGCCGCCGACTACAAGGCGCTCAACCCGCAGGAGCTGGTGCCGTTGCTGGTGGAGGGTGATGTGCGCATTGCCCAGTCCCTGGCGATCCTCGAGTACCTCGATGAAACCCATCCGCAACCCGGCCTGCTGCCGCGCGATCCGCTGCAGCGTGCCCAGGTCCGCGCGTTGTCCCTGCATATCGCCTGCGACATCCACCCGCTGAACAACCTGCGCGTGCTGCAGTACCTCAGCGGCCCGCTGGGTGTGGCGGACGAGACGAAGAATGCCTGGATTCGCCATTGGGTCGAGACCGGCCTGCGGGCGGTGGAAGAGGGCGTCGCCAACTGGACCGGCCCGCTGTCCCTTGGTGAGCGCCCCGGTTACTTCGAGGCCTGCCTGATTCCCCAGCTGTACAACGCACGTCGCTTCGATTGCGACCTCTCCGATTGTCCACGCCTGCTCGCCATCGCCGCGCGCTGCGAGGCCCTCGAAGCCTTCCAGCAGGCCGCCCCGGAGGTGCAGCCCGACGCCCAGTAATCCATCAGATCAGCCTGCTCGTTCCACCGCTCTTTAGCCTTGCCTTGCCCGCACCGCCCAGCCACGAGCCGGGCGGCCGATTCCCGTCACAGATAAAAACAACAGGTGACGCATGACGCGTGAAACTCAACACGCAGGCCAGCTCCAGCGCGGCCTGAAGAATCGCCATATCCAGCTGATCGCCCTGGGCGGCGCCATCGGTACCGGGCTGTTCCTCGGTTCGGCCGGGGTGCTCAAGTCCGCCGGGCCCTCGATGATCCTCGGCTACGCCATCGCCGGCTTCATCGCCTTCCTGATCATGCGCCAGCTCGGCGAGATGATCGTAGAAGAGCCCGTCGCCGGCTCCTTCAGCCACTTCGCGCACAAGTACTGGGGCGGCTTTGCCGGCTTCCTCTCGGGGTGGAACTGCTGGGTGCTGTACATCCTGGTGGGCATGTCGGAGCTCACGGCGGTGGGCAAGTACATCCACTACTGGTGGCCGGAGGTGCCGACCTGGGCCACCGCCGCGCTGTTCTTCCTCGTGGTCAACGCGATCAACCTGTTCAACGTGAAGGCCTTCGGCGAGGCGGAGTTCTGGTTCGCCATCATCAAGGTCGCCGCCATCGTCGGCATGATCGCCCTGGGCTGCTACCTGCTGGCCAGCGGCACCGGCGGCGAGCAGGCGGCGGTGAGCAACCTGTGGGCCCACGGCGGCTTCTTCCCCAACGGCATCAGCGGGCTGGTGATGGCCATGGCGATCATCATGTTTTCCTTCGGCGGGCTGGAGATGCTCGGCTTCACCGCCGCCGAGGCCGACCAGCCGAAAACGGTGATCCCCAAGGCGATCAATCAGGTCATCTACCGCATTTTGATCTTCTACATCGGCGCGCTCACCGTGCTGCTTTCGCTGACGCCGTGGGACAGCCTGCTGCAGACCCTCAGTGCGTCCGGCGACTCCTACAGCGGCAGCCCGTTCGTGCAGATCTTCTCGATGATCGGCAACAGCACCGCGGCCCACGTCCTCAACTTCGTGGTGCTCACGGCAGCGCTGTCGGTCTACAACAGTGGCACCTACTGCAACGGCCGCATGCTGGTCGGCCTGGCGGAGCAGGGCGATGCGCCGCGCGCGCTGGCCAAGGTGGACAGCCGTGGTGTGCCGGTGCGTTCACTGATGGTCTCGGCGGCGGTGACCTTCCTTGCCGTGCTGGTGAACTACCTGGTGCCCGCCCGCGCCCTGGAGCTGTTGATGTCCCTGGTGGTGGCCGCGCTGGTGATCAACTGGGCGATGATCAGCCTGGCGCACCTGAAGTTCCGTGCACGCATGGACGCCGACGGCAAGCGCACCGCCTTCCGCGCCGTGGCTTATCCGACGGCCAACTGGCTGTGCCTGGGCTTCGTGGTGTTCATCCTCGGCGTCATGCTGCTCACCCCGGGCATCCAGGTGTCGGTCTACGCGATTCCCGTCTGGCTGCTGGTGATGTACGGCTGCTATCGCCTCAAGCGCCAGGGCGAGGTGCGTAGCGAAGTGCGGACGGCGTTGGCGGACTGAGGCGCCCGACTTTGAGACGGGCCGCCCGAGATTGACCGTGCGGCCCGACCTTTCCTAGAGTGACCGGGCCATTTTTCGTCAGAGGGATACTCATGAAAAAAGCACTTTGGCTGCTTGCCGCGGCCGTGCCGGTCCTCCTCGCCGCCTGCGGTGGCGAAGAGCAGAAAGCCCCCCAGGTCGATGCGCTGGTCCTGCCCGGTGACGCCAAGCTGGATTCGCGCAGCGTCTCGTACAAGTGCGAGGACGGCCGCAAGATCAGCGTGCAGTACCTGAACAAGGGCGACAACAGCCTGGCCGTGGTGCCGGTGACCGACGCCTCGACCCTGGTCTTCGCCAACGTCATCTCCGCCTCCGGCGCTAAATACGCTGCCGGCCAGTACATCTGGTGGACCAAGGGCGAAGACGCGACCCTGTACAAGGATTGGAAAGGCGGCGAACCCGCCGACGGCGTGGCCTGCAAGGAGAGCTGATTCTTCTTGAGGCGCCCCCATGAAAAAGCCCGGCAGATGCCGGGCTTTTTCATGGGTATGCAAATCCGCGTCGATGCCGGGAGCACCCGTAGGATGGCGTGGAGCGCAGCGATACCCATCACCAACTGCGTGGTATCGGCGATGGGTATCGCAAGCTCCCCCATCCTCCGTTGAACCCTCGCTCAGAAGGTGAACTCCAGATTCACCGTCGGCGTCGAGGTACGCGTACCGCGTCCACCGTCCACGCCGAACTTGTTGTGCCAGTACTCGTAGCCCACGCCCAGCCACAGGTTCGGCTGGCGCTTGGTGCCCGGCAGGGTGGCGAACATCAGCGAGGTGCGGATCAGCGTTTCCGGAGCGGTGTCGTTGTCGTTGTAGTCCTCGCCCTTTTCCCCGGTGTAGTTCAGGAAGCCCTGGAACTTCGCTCCGTGGTCGCCCAGCTGGAAGGGCCGCAGCCAGGTCAGGTTGACCATGTAGGTGGCGTCGAAGGTGTGGTCCGGATGCTTCACGTTGGGGATGCCGGAGTGATTCTTCTCGCGGTAGTAGAACAGCGAGAGGTCCAGTACGCCGGGGCCGTTGAACTTGAGGGTGGGGCCGAACACCAGCGCGCGTTTCTTCGCCGAACCGAGGTTGTTGTTGCGGCTGGCGTCGAAGCCGAAGGTGAAGGCGTGGTCCTTCACCAGTCCCTTGCCCTGCGGCAGGTCGAACACCCGCGAGGCGTACAGCTGGCTGCGGAATACTCCGTAGACCTCGCTGCTGCCGCTGTCGGTGCCCTTGCGCGGGTCATCGCTGTCGGACTGCAGCACGTCGAGGTGGAAGAAGTTGCTGCCGTAGCGGTAACCGTCGGCATGGCTGAAGCTGAAGATGCGCTTGCTGATGTCGTGCGGGTTGTTCGGGTTGGTGAAGCCCTTGCCGTAGCGGAAGCCCAGCGTGTTGCTGGTCCACTCGAAGAAGCGATCGTCGTCGGCCTGCGCCATCCCCAGCGGGGCGAGCACCAGCGCGGTACCGAGGGCGAACCGGCGGCCGGTGCTCAGGCGGCGGCTGGAACGCGGTTGGGGGCGGGCGGCGCCAAGGGCCGTCGTCGCGGAAGAAACCATGCTGCACCTCTGTTCTTGTTTTTTTGGTTCTGGGGGCTTCGGGGCCGGCGTCCCGCAGGGTGAACTGCGGTCGGTGACAAGGCTGGGTTCTAATGGTGAATTGATGACATTGCAAGAAAAACTTGTACACAAATTCGTATACAAAAATTGACGTGAAAGTCAGGAACGGACGCGCCGGCGCGAACTAGATGGCTTGGGACAGGTGCGGTGGTGCAGGGTATCCTGATGATCATTTCCTCCATGAATCTTCACCATGCTGCAGATTTCCAACTCCGTGCAGATCCCCGATGCCGAGATCGAGCTGAACGCCATCCGTGCCCAGGGCGCTGGCGGGCAGAACGTCAACAAGGTGTCCAGCGCGATGCACCTGCGCTTCGACGTGCGCGCCTCATCGCTGCCGGAGTTCTACAAGGAACGCCTGCTGGCGCTGAGCGATCAGCGCATCACCAGTGACGGTGTGGTGGTGATCAAGGCGCAGCAGTACCGCACCCAGGAACAGAACCGCGAGGATGCGCTGAACCGCCTGGCGGAGCTGATCCGCAGCGTGGCGAAGGTGGAGAAGAAGCGCCGCCCGACCAAGCCGACGCTGGGTTCGAAGACGCGCCGGCTGGAGGGCAAGAGCAAGCGTGGGGCGATCAAGGCGGGGCGGGGGAAGGTGGATTTCTGATCCGTTGATTTGGCTGGATACTGGTGCTCGGGCGATTCCCTCTCCCTGAAGGGAGAGGGAGTTTCCGAGTCTCCTCAAGCATGGGCGGGTGCTGAAAATTGGGTGTTATCGGCTGACACCCTGCGTTCATCCGAGTCACCGAACCAGTCCCCTCTCCCTTCAGGGAGAGGGTCAGGGAGAGGAGTTCTTGCGCTAGCAGGAGCTGCATCGCCGTGCGTCAGTGCACCAGCATCCCGGTGAACACATAGGCCTGCGCCAGGGTGATCAGCCCGATGAACGCGGCGAAGATCAGGCTGTGCTTGACCGTGAAGCGGAACAGGTCCGACTCGCGTCCGACCATCCCGGTGGCCGCGCAGGCCACGGCGATGGACTGCGGCGAGATCATCTTGCCGGTCACCCCGCCGGTGGTGTTGGCCGCCACCAGCAGCGTATCGCTGACTCCGAGCTGGTGTGCGGTGGTCGCCTGCAAGGAGCCGAACAGCGCGTTGGACGAGGTGTCCGATCCGGTCAGGAATACTCCCAGCCAGCCAAGGAAGGGCGAGAAGAATGGGAAGGCCGCGCCGGTGCCCGCCAGCACCAGCGCCAGCGTCGTGGACATCCCCGAGTAGTTGGTGACGAAGGCGAAGGCCAGCACCATGCCAATGGTCAGCACCGGCCACTTCAGCTCCTTCAGCGTTTCGCCGAAGGTTGCAGCGCCGCTCTTCACGCCGATGCGCAGGATGGCCATGGAGATCAGCGCCGCGAGGAAGATCGCCGTGCCACTGGCCGACACCAGGTCGAACTTGTAGATCGCCGGCATGGGCGTCGCGTTGGCGACGATGGGTGCAGCCTTGAGTACCAACTGATCGAGGTAGGGCACCGGGATTACCGCCACCCAGCTTTCCAGCGCACCGCCGGGCAGGAACATTGCCTTGAACGGCTTCATCGTCCAGATCGTCACCAGCACGGTGAGAATCAGGAAGGGCGACCAGGCCTTGAAGATCTGCGCGAAGCTGTACTGCGATTCCCGGCGCTGCCCGCCACCGCCACCCCCACCGACGCTGCCCAGCGTCGCAGTGCCATCGGCGTTGATGCTGGAGAACTCCGTCTCACGCACGTTCGCCGGCTGCCATACGCGCAGGAACAGCGTCAGGCAGACCATGCTCAGCAGCGCCGAGGTGATGTCCGGCAGCTCCGGGCCGATGAAGTTGGAGGTGAGGAACTGGCTGATCGCGAAGGTGCCGCCGGCCACCAGCAGCGCCGGCCAAGTTTCGCGCACTCCGCGCCAGCCGTCCATCATCGCCACCAGCCAGAAGGGCACGATCACCGACAGGATCGGCAGTTGTCGCCCGGCCATGGCGCCGATCTTGAACGCGTCCACCCCCGATACCTGCCCGGCGACTATGATCGGGATGCCCAGCGCGCCGAAGGCCACCGGCGCGGTGTTGGCGATCAGGCACAGCCCCGCCGCGTACAGCGGGTTGAAACCCAGCCCGACCAGCAGCGCCGCGGTGATCGCCACCGGCGCGCCGAAGCCTGCCGCACCCTCGAGGAAGGCGCCGAAGGAGAAACCGATCAACACCACCTGCAGGCGCTGGTCGACGGTGATCGACAGCACCGAGCTGCGGATGATCTCGAACTGGCCGCTCTTCACCGTCAGCTTGTAGAGGAATACTGCCGCGACGATGATCCAGGCGATCGGCCAGAGCCCGTAGAAGAAGCCGTAGACCGCCGAAGCCAGCGCCTTGTCCACCGGCATGTGGTAGACCGTCACGGCGATCAGCAGCGACAGCACCAGGGTGATGGCGCCGGCGACGTGGCCCTTGAGGCGGAACACCGCCAGGGCGAGGAAGAAGAAGATGATCGGTACCAGGGCCGCCAGGGCCGACAGGCCGAGGCTGCCCAGGGGGGTATAGAGCTGCTGCCAGGTTTGCATGGGGATTGTCCCTTGTTGTTGTCAAAGGCAAAACGTCAGCGGTGGGTAACGCCTTCAGGAGGCGCATGCCTGGGCGGCGCGCGGGCCGGCAGGCATTGAAAAAGCCCCGCAACGCGGCGCGTAGCGGGGCTTCTGAAAGCGGGTGCGGGCAAGCTTTTCGGGGTGTCGCCACAGGCTCGCTCGAGGCCGGTGGCGACCATGACTCGGCCGCCGGCCACCAGTCGCCAGGGCCGCATGATCTTTTTCATAGCGCTGCCACTCCGGCGCTGGCGACCTGCGCATCCTCGCCGGCCTTCACACCGGAAACGCCCACCGCGCCGATCACCTGACCGTCCAGCACGACCGGCACGCCGCCTTCGAGCGAGGTGATCAGTGGCGCCGTGACGAAAGCCGTGCGGCCGCCGTTGACCATCTCCTCGTAGCCCTTGGTTTCGCGCCGGCCCAGTGCTGCGCTGCGGGCCTTCTCGGTGGCGATGTAGGCGCTGGCCGGTGCGCAGCCGTCGAGGCGCTCCAGGGCCAGTGGATGGCCGCCATCATCGACCACCACGATGGAGACTGCCCAGCGATTGCGCTGGGCTTCGGTGCGCGCGGCGGCGAGGATGCGGCCGACTTCCTGCTGGGTCAGAACGGCTTTGCTGAGCATGTTTCCACCTCGCCTTGGGAGTTTTGTGGGGCGTCGGCCAATGCCTGTTCCACCAGTTCGATCCAGTGCCGCACCGGCGTGCGCCCCGCGCCGCCCAGGTGCGTCTGGCAGCCTATGTTGGCGGTGACTATGACTTCCGGGGCGCCGCTCTCCAGCGCCTTCAGGCGATTGTCGCGCAGGCGCCGGGACAGCTCCGGCTGGGTCAGCGAGTAGGTCCCGGCGGAGCCGCAGCACAGGTGGCTGTC
Organism: Pseudomonas sp. DP-17; assembly: GCF_022380625.1. Classification (NCBI taxonomy): domain Bacteria; kingdom Pseudomonadati; phylum Pseudomonadota; class Gammaproteobacteria; order Pseudomonadales; family Pseudomonadaceae; genus Pseudomonas; species Pseudomonas sp. DP-17. Next base: position 394,927 of record NZ_JAKSXG010000001.1, on the reverse strand, counting down.
CGGTACCGCGGTGAGGCTGAAGCCCAGGCGAGTGAGCACGCCTTCGACCGCACCGCCGAGCTTCAGCGCGTGCTGCAGCGTGCACGGGCAGTGGAAGGCCAGGCGCCGGTCGCCGTGAAGGTGCAGCTCCTCCAGCGGCTCGTCGCGCAACACTTCGGACAGGTCGCGGGACAGCTCGCTGACCCGCCGGGCCTTGGCTGCGTACTGCGCATCGCGCTCCAGCAGATGGCCGTAGTCGCGGACGAAGGCACCGCAGCCGCTGGCCGTCTGCACTATGGCTTCAGCGCCGGCTTCGATGGACGGCCACCAGGCGTCGATGTTCCGGCGTGCGCGCTCAAGACCTTGCTCCTGGGCATTCAGGTGATAGTCCACAGCGCCGCAGCAGCCGGCGTCCGCGGCCGGGATCAGGCTGATACCGAGGCGATCCAGCACCCGCGCGGCCGCGGCGTTGGTGTTGGGGGAGAGGGCCGGCTGCACGCAGCCTTCGAGTATCAGCATGCGCCGCGTGTGACGTGGCTTCGGACGTTCCACGGGCGGATGCGGATGGCGCGGCAGCTTGCTCTGCAGGTTCGCCGGCAGCAGCGGGTAGAAACTGCGCCCGGCCTTGGCCAGTGCGCCGAACAGCGCGGCATTCGGCACCACGGCACGCAGGCCACGGCGCAACATTCGCTCGCTGAACGTACGCGGCACTTGCTGTTCGACTACCGCGCGGCCGATGTCCAGCAGGTTGTGGTAATCCACGCCGGAGGGGCAGGTACTCTCGCAGTTGCGGCAGCTCAGGCAGCGGTCCAGGTGCTCGCGGGTGCTGGCGCTGGGCTCGGCGCCTTCGAGCACCTGCTTGATCAGGTAGATGCGCCCGCGCGGGCCGTCCAGTTCATCGCCCAGCAACTGGTAGGTGGGGCAGGTGGCGGTGCAGAAGCCGCAATGCACGCAGGAGCGCAGGATGCGCTCGGCTTCCTCGGCGCGTGGCAGGAGCTTGGCCTGCTCGCTCAGGTTGGTTTGCATCAGAGCTCCCTGTACATCCGGCCGGGGTTGAAGATGCCCTGCGGGTCGAGCTGCCGCTTGAGACTCTGGTGGTAGCGCAGCAGCGCGGCGGGCAGCGGGTGGAAGCCGTCCTCGCCCGGCGTGTAGCGCAGCGCGTGGCCGCCGACCTCGGCGACGCTGTGGCGAACCAGTTCGGCGTCCGCGTCGGACTTCAGCCAACGCTGCGCGCCGCCCCAGTCGATCAGCTGTTCGCCCGGCAGGGCCAGCGCGGGCGACGCGTTGGGCAGCGACAACCGCCACAGCGTGCCGGTGCCGGCGAAGAAGGCCAGGCGCTGTTCGCGCAGGTCCTGCCAGTAGGCGCTGTCGATCTCCTCGCCACCCAGGCGCAAGCGCGCCGAACACACCGAGCCTTCGCCTCCTTCCAGGCGCAGGTGCAGCGCGGTGCCGTCATGGCACGCGGCGGTGATCGGGATCGGCTGCGCGCCCCATTCGGCCAGTTCTCCCAGCGCCTGATGCACGCCCATTTCCAGGCGCAGGCTGGCGCACATCCGCGGTTTGGGCAGCACCTTCATCGAGACTTCGGTGATCACCCCCAGGCAGCCGAAACTGCCTGCCAGCAGACGCGACAGGTCGTAGCCGGCGACGTTCTTCATCACCTCGCCGCCGAAGCGCAGCAGCTTGCCGTGGCCGGTGATCAGCCGCGTGCCCAGCACGTAGTCGCGCACCGAGCCGGACCAGGGCCGGCGCGGACCGGATAGCCCGGCAGCGACCACACCGCCGAATGTTGCGCCCGAATGATGGGGTGGCTCGCACGGCAGCATCTGTCCGGCCGCCTCCAGCGCCGCTTCGATCTCTGCCAGCGGTGTACCGGCGCGGGCGGTGAGCACCAGTTCGGTCGGGTCGTAGCTGACGATGCCGCTGTGCGGGCGCGTGTCCAGTTCCACGCCGTTCACCGGGCGACCCAGGAAGGCCTTGCTGTCGCCACCGCGAATGCGCAGCGGCGTTCGTGCGCTGAGCGAATGGTTCACCTGTTCGAGCAGGTCGGCGCTGGCGTCGGCCATCAGAAACGCTCCAGGTCGGGGAAGGGCAACCGGCCGTGGTGCACATGCATCGCGCCGAATTCGGCGCAGCGGTGCAGGGTCGGGATGTTCTTGCCGGGGTTGAGCAGGCGGTCCGGGTCGAAGGCCGCCTTCACCGCGTGGAACAGGGTCAGTTCGTCGCTGTTGAACTGCGCGCACATCTGGTTGATCTTCTCGCGGCCCACGCCATGCTCGCCGGTGATGCTGCCGCCCACCGCCACGCAGAGTTCGAGGATCCTGCCGCCGATGGCTTCGGCGCGTTCCAGCTCGCCGGGCACGTTGGCGTCGAAGAGGATCAGCGGGTGCATGTTGCCGTCGCCGGCATGGAACACGTTGGCCACGCGCAGGCCGAATTCCTCCGACAGCTCGGCGATGCCGTGCAGCACGCGCGGCAGCTCGCGGCGCGGGATGGTGCCGTCCATGCAGTAGTAGTCCGGCGAGATGCGCCCCACCGCCGGAAAGGCGTTCTTGCGCCCGGCCCAGAAGCGCACGCGCTCGGCTTCGTCGCAGGCCAGGCGCACGTCGGTGGCGCCAGCCGCGCGCAGCACGCCGTCGACGCGTTCGCAGTCGTCCTGGACATCGGCTTCCACGCCGTCCAGTTCGCACAGCAGGATGGCCGCCGCGTCCACCGGGTAGCCTGCGTGGATGAAGTCCTCGGCGGCGCGGATCGACAGGTTGTCCATCATCTCCAGCCCGCCGGGGATGATGCCGGCGGCGATGATGTCGGCCACCGCGCGGCCGGCCTTTTCCACCGAATCGAAACTGGCCAGCAGCACCCGCGCCACCTGCGGGCGGGGCAGCAGCTTGACGGTGACTTCGGTGACGATGCCGAGCATGCCCTCGGAGCCGGTGAACAGCGCCAGCAGGTCGAGTCCGGGGCTGTCCAGGGCGTCGCTGCCCAGCGTGAGGTGCTCGCCCTCGACGGTGAGGATGTCCACCTTGAGCAGGTTGTGCACGGTCAGGCCGTATTTGAGGCAATGCACACCGCCGGCGTTCTCGGCGACGTTGCCGCCGATGGAGCAGGCGATCTGCGAGGACGGATCCGGCGCGTAATACAGGCCGTGTGGCGCGGCGGCCTGGGAGATCGCCAGGTTGCGCACACCGGGCTGCACGCGGGCGAAGCGCCCCTGAGGGTTCACTTCGAGAATCCGGTTGAAGCGCGCCATCACCAGCAGGATGCCTTTCTCCAGCGGCAGCGCCCCGCCGGAGAGCCCGGTGCCTGCGCCGCGGGCCACCACCGGCACCTTGCGCGCATGGCAGAGCCTGAGCAGCGCCTGCACCTGCTCGATGCGCTCGGGCAGCGCCACCAGCATCGGCACGCTGCGGTAGGCGGAGAGGCCGTCGCATTCGTAGGGCTTGAGGTCCTCGGCGCGATGCAGCAGTTCGAGGTCGGGCAGGGCCGCGCGCAGCTCGGCCAGCAGGGCGGACTTGTCGACGGCAGGCAACGCGCCATCGACGCGTTCGTCGTAGAGGATGTTCATAGGCAGGCGGTGCTCTGATCTTGTTCTTGTTCGATAACAGCAAAGGTTCGCGCCCGCCAGGCGGTCGCGTGGAGCCACGGCTCCATGAAAATGCGACTGCCGGTCAGGCCGCGTCCACTGGCGCCGGCACTGGTCCTACCAGTTCTTGTACGGGTGTCCACTGGAAAGGCCCTGTCCTGACAGCTAGGGTTCTGGGCAGCTGTGCAGGCGAGAGCCTGCTGGTCCTACCAGTTCGGGAGAGCGCCAATGACGACTTATGCACAAGGCAAGCAGCGCGTCGCCGACCAGGTGGCCGAGAAGATCGAGCGACTGATCGTCGACGGCGTGCTCAAGGTCGGCCAGGCGCTGCCCTCGGAGCGGCGGCTGGTGGAGAAGCTCGGCTGTTCGCGCTCGGCATTGCGAGAAGGACTGCGGGCACTGCGCGGGCGCGGCATCGTCGACACCGAGCAGGGGCGCGGTTCGTTCGTCGCCGACCTGACCGGCGCCGAGGACGTGTCGCCGCTGCTGCACCTGTTCCGCTCGCAGCCGCGCACGCTCTACGACCTGCTGGAAGTTCGCGCTTTGCTGGAAGGAGAGTCGGCGCGCCTGGCTGCGCTGCGCGCCACCGAGGTCGACCTGCTGCTGATCGGCCGGCGCTTCGAGGAAATGCGTGCCGCCTTCGAGCAACCGCAGCCGCTGGACCCGCGCGAGCATGCGCGGCGCGATCACGCCTTCCATCAGGCGATCAGCGAGGCCTCGCACAACCCGGTGCTGGTGCACACGCTGCAGTCGCTCAACGAACTGATGCTCAGTACCGTGTTCGCCTCGGTGAACAACCTCTACAACCGCCCGCCGCAGAAGCGCCAGATCGACCGCCAGCATGCGCGGCTGTACCGCGCCATCTGCGAACGCCAGCCGGAGCAGGCGCAGCGCGCCGCCCGCGAGCATATCCACGGCGTGAGGGATAACCTGCGGGAGATCGAGCAGGAAGAACAGCGGCTGGTGCGGGCGACCTTGCGCCTCGAGGGGTGGAAATGACGTAGGAACGGACTTCGTCCGCGATGTGCAACCGGTCAGTCCGGCGCTGCCAGGAATCGATCGCGGACGGAGTCCGCTCCTACGCTCGCCGGCATTCTCGGAGCAGGAGCGGGCGATGCCCGCGATCGCATGACAGGCCGGAGCGTGAAATCAGGATTCGCTGGGGGCAGGGCGCTTCGCTGAAGCAGCGGACTTGGTCCGTCCATCACGGGCATCGCCCGCTCCTACAGGTCTGGCCTTGCGCTCGCGCATCTCCGCCAGCATGCGTTCGGCATTCGCGGCGCAGCCCATGCCCTCGGGCTTGTTCTCGATGCCGTCGATCACCTCCAGCAGGCGTAGACGGTTCTGCCGCAGCTGCTGCTCCATCGCCTCGATCTCCGCCACCTTGCGGCGCAGGCCGGCGACCAGTTCGCCGTGGCCGTTCTCGATGGAATTGGAGTGGGGCAGCAGGCTGCGGATTTCCTCCAGGCTGAAGCCGGTCTGCTGGGCGCTGCGGATGATCTCCAGCAGGTCGAGGGTTTCCGGCGGGTACGCGCGGTAGCCGTTGGCCAGGCGGCGCGCCGGGGCGATCAGCCCGCTGGCTTCGTAGAAACGGATGCGCGAGGGCGCCAGACCGCTGAGGCGGGCCAGTTCACCGATTTTCATGCTGGACTCCGAAAGGGGCTTGACCTTGAAGTGAACTTTAAACTTAGCCTTGCTCGCACCACAACCTCGGAGCCGCCTCATGTCCCCGTTCCAGCCCCTGCGCCTGCCCAACGGCGGCGAAGTTCCCAACCGCATCGCCAAGGCCGCCATGGAAGAGAACATGGCCGACGCCGACCAGGCGCCCTCGGCCGCATTGCTGCATCTTTACCAAGCCTGGGCGGACGGCGGCGTCGGCCTGATCCTCAGCGGCAACGTGATGATCGACGGCCGTGCCATGACCGGCCCCGGCGGGGTGGTGCTGGAAAACGACCGCCATCTCGAGCGCTTCCGCGAATGGGCGCGTATCGGCCGTTCCCGCGGCGCGCAGTTCTGGCTGCAGCTCAACCACCCCGGTCGCCAGGTGCAGACCAACCTCGGCCAGGGCGCCATCGCGCCGTCGGCGGTGCCGCTGGAAATGGGCAAGTTCTCCAAGCTGTTCGCCGTCGCCCGCGAGATGACCGAAGGCGATATCGCCCAGGTGATCCAGCGCTTCGTCCGCGCCGCCAAGCTGGCCGAGCAGGCCGGCTTCAACGGCGTGCAGATCCACGCGGCGCACGGCTACCTGCTCAGCCAGTTCCTCTCGCCGCTGGCCAACAAGCGCCAGGACCGCTGGGGCGGCTCGCTGGAAAATCGTGCACGGCTGTTGCTGGAGGTCGTTCGCGCGGTGCGCGCCGAGGTGTCGCCGGCGTTCTGCGTCGGGGTGAAGATCAATTCCGCGGATTTCCAGCGAGGCGGCTTCGACGCCAGCGATGCGCGCCAGGTGATCGAGTGGCTGAATGACGAAAAGGTCGATCTGGTCGAGCTCTCCGGCGGCAGCTACGAGGCGCCGGCCATGCAGGGCGAGGCCCGCGACGGCCGCACCCTGGCGCGGGAAGCCTACTTCCTCGAGTTCGCCCGTGAGATACGCGAGGCTGCGCGCATGCCGCTGATGGTGACTGGCGGCATCCGTCGCCTGCCGGTGGTGGAACAGGTGCTGGACAGCGGGTTGGAGATGGTCGGCATCGGCACCGCCCTGGCACTGGAGCCGCAGCTGGTGCTGCACTGGCAGCGCGGCAGCCAGACCCAGCCGCAGCTGCCACCGATCCGCTGGCGCTCCAAACCGCTGGCGGCGCTGGCCTACATGGCGCTGGTCAAGCTGCAGCTGAAGCGTATCGGCGCCCGCCGCGCGCCCAATCCGCAGGCTTCGCCTTTGCGCACCCTGGTGATGGAGCAGTGGCACACGCTGCGCCGCGCCAAACAGTACCGCCGCTGGGCAGCGCGGCAGGGCGCGTGATGACTGCGAAGGAGAGGGGCGTGCGGCCAGGGTCAGGAAGAGGGAAGTCCTGAAGGGAAAAAACCATCCCGCAGTGGGCGTTGCCTCAAGCGCGGACCTTCCGCACGCCCGTCGCCCGCAGGGACAGCAGCAGGACCAGCGAGGCCGCGAGGATCTGCAGGCTGGCATAGCCGTTGGTGGTGGCGACCAGGCCGTAGCGCTGGATCGCCAGCCCGGCCAGAATCGCCGGCACGCTGAAGGCCAGGTAGCTCAGCACGTAGAAGCTTGCCATCAGCGCGCCACGCTCGTGGGCATGGGCCAGCGGCACCACCGAGCGCAATGCGCCGAGGAAGGCGCCGCCGAAACCCAGGCCAGCGACGGCGGTGCCGAGGAAGAACAGCCAGAGGTTGGCGCTGTCCACGCCGAGCAGGGTGACCAGCAGGCCGAAGATCAGCGCCAGGCCGCCACGGCGCAGGATCGTCGGCGGCGGCTGGTTGCGCAGGGCGAAGATCGCCACGGCGCCGCAGAAGCACAGCAGTGACACCAGAGCGCCGCCGATCATCGGGACCTGAAGGCCCGTTACCTGCCGCGCCAGGGTCGGCCCCAGCGACAGGTAGAAACCGCCCAGCGCCCAGAGGCTGGCGTTCAGGGGGGCGACGCTCCAGAACGCCCGGCGCGCTTGCGGAGGAACGCGGATGCGCGGTTTCAGCGAGGCCCAGGCGCCGGGCTGCGGGCTGACGCTTTCCGGCAACCAGCGCAGCAGCATCAGCGCCAACGCGAATACCACCAGCAGCCAGACGTAGACGCGGTGCAGCGGGTCGCCGCCGAACTGCACCAGGGCGCTGCTGCCCAGGGCGCCCAACGCCATGCCGAGCATGGGCGCCACGCTGTTGATCAGTGGGCCGCGCTCGCGGTCGATGTCCAGCATCGCGGCGCCGAGCACGGCGGTGGCGATGCCGGTGGCGAAACCTTGCAGCAGGCGCGCGGCAATCAGCAGCTCCACCGAATTGGCATAGAGGAACACACTCATCGCCAGCAACTCGATGATCAGCGCCGCACGGATCAGCGGGCGGCGGCCGAGGTAGTCCGACAGCGAGCCTAACACCAGCAGTGCCAGCATCAACCCGCCGGCGTAGATGCTGAATACCAGGGTCAACAGGGCCGGAGAAAAGTGCCAGGATTCGCGGTACAGCGCATACAGCGGCGTGGGCGCGGCCGCGGCGGCGAGGAAGGCCATGAGGATGGCCGTCAGCAGCCACGCCGAGGCCCGGGGTGAGAAGCCGGCCGCGCTTTTCGAGGGTGGGTGTGTCATGATTCTGCTCGCAAAGGCTAAGATTTTGCTTTTGCGAGATGCTGGACCCCTTTCGGGATAAAAGCAAATTCTTTGCGTTAAGGTGCTTATGGCAATCAATCAGGGTGTTCGGCCGGGGGGCCGCAGCGCGCGGGTACAGGCCTCGGTGCATAAGGCCGTGGCGGAGTTGCTGGAGGAGCGTGAGCGCGCGGAACTGACGGTGCCGATGATCGCCGCCCGCGCGGGTGTCACGCCTTCGACCATCTACCGGCGCTGGGGCGACCTCAACGAACTCTTGGGCGACGTCGCCCTGCAGCGCATCCGCCCCGACGCCGAGCCGGTGGATACCGGCAGCCTGCGCGGCGACCTGCTGGCCTGGGGCGAGCAGTACATGGAGGAGACTGCTTCAGTGCCCGGCCGTGCGGTGGTGCTCGACCTGCTGGCGGCCGGCGGCGGCTGCTCCGGGCGCTGCATGGCGATTGCCTGTGGCCAGTTCGACATCATCCTGTTGCGCGCCAGGGAGCGCGGCGAGAACCTGCCCGAGGTCGATCGCATCGTCGACCGGCTGATGGCGCCGCTGGTGTACCGCATCCTGTTTTCCGCCGAGGAGCTGGATGTGGCGTATGTCGAGCGGCTGGTCGACCTGACGCTGGAGGGGTTGTAACGGATTTGCGGGCCGGCTCCACGCCTGCCATTGACGTATTGGTAAGATGGCGTGGAGCGCAGCGATACCCATCGATCCTGGCACCAGCAGCATGGGTATCGCCTAGGCTCCACCCATCCTACAGGTCAGCACCGGCGCTTCGAATGGCATCTGCCCACGACTGAAGAGCGTCGCAGGCTGCGAGTGCAATCTCTTCATCGCTACGCCCGGCAAACACCCTCTCCAGTGCATCCGCCGCGATCAGCCCGGCAACGGTCGGCGTGCCTACGGCGTCGGTGAGGTCCAGCCACTCGCCGAAGCTGGCCGGCGTGTCGTACCAGCGCAGGTAGCCTGACGGCGAAACCGGCCACCAGCGCTCGTCGAATTGCAGCACGACTTTCTCAAGTTGCCCCATGCCCAGGTGGTCGAGCGCATCCTGCTGCGCTGCCGGCAGGGGCGGGGTGAAGCGGATGGCGGGAACTACGCCGATGGGGGCGGTACAGATGCAGAAATCGGCGCTTTCAGCGCCCACACGTACCTGCTCGCCAGACCAGTCGACGGCGGTCACCGGCTGGTTGAGGCGGATATCCAGCCCGGCGGCGAGCTGCTCGACCAGCTGTGAATAACCCTGCGGGAGGAAGCGGTCGCCGGCGCCGACGCCTTCTTCGTCCAGCGCATCGACAGACAGCGACTCCAGCGGCAGGCAGGCTTCCAGGATCAGGTTGGCGTCCAGGGCGAAACGGGTGGCGCGGCGAGTTGGCTCGTCGCAACTCTCAAGATAGTGCGTGACACCTTCCGCCAGCGGCAGGCGGCGGTCGATCCCGGCGCGCAAGGCTTCCCAGGCTGCATCGATGTCCGGCACCGGGCCATCGGACGCCGCGGCCAGGGGCTGGCCGAAATCGGTTTCCCGCAACGGCAGGTCGAAGTGCCGCGCTTGGGCGGCCAGTGGGTTGTCATCGAATTGCTGCAGCCAGGCGGCACCTTCGTCGACCCGTACCGGCCCCAGGGTGATGCTGTGGACGCGGCCACCGATGCGGTCGCGGGCTTCCAGCACCACGCAGTCGATTCCAGCATCCCGCAGACGCCGGGCGGCAGCGAGCCCGGCGAAGCCCGCACCGATCACCAGTACCCGTCGGGCACCGCGTTCGATGGCGAGTTCGGCGGCGCGCAGGCCGTCGTTCCAGGCGCCATGGGTCATGGCCGGGGCGATGGGATTGCAGGCCTCGCCCGCCAGCACCAGCTTGCCGTCCAGCACTTCGCCGAGGCTGCGCCGATGTTCCGGCGTACCGCCGGGCAGCAGGGTGCTGTAGGCGCCGCGGCTGAACGGGTCGTCGCTCCAGTGGGTGACGTGGAAGGCGGTGGGGTGGTGGCGAAGGCTATCCATGGCGGTCTCGCTCGACAAAGAGCGACGACCTTAGAGGCGGCGAGGTGGTGAGTTCAATACTCAGATGACGGCTTTTCCGTGGGAGCGGGGGCGCCTGGCGCTTGCTCGCGAAAAGCGTGAGCCGGCAGCTTCATGGCTGGGTGGGTCGCGAACAAGCTCATTCCCACAGGTCAGGCATGGCTCAGGCGAATGACCTGGCGCGCCACCCAGACGCCGGTGAACAGCACCACGAACAGCCGCAGCGTCTGCATCGCCAGCACCAGGCCGACGTCGGAGTGGGTGTCCACCGCGATGATCGCCATGGCGTCCAGGCCACCGGGGCTGGTGGCGAGGTAGAGGGAGAGGAAGTCCATCCCGGTGATGGCCGCCAGCGCCCAGGCAAACAGCGCACAGCTGGCGATCAGCCCCAGTGCGCTGACGATCATGGCCGGCAGGTGGCGGCCGACGTAGGCCAGGCTCTCGCGGTCGAAGCGCAGGCCGATGTAGCAGCCGATGACGCCGTAGGCCGTGGCCAGCAGCCAGTGCGGCAAGGTGATCTGCAGTACACCGGTCAGTTGCAGCACGGCGCCGGCCACCAGTGGCACCAGCAGAGGGCCAGCCGGCAACTTCGCGCCGGCCGTGGTGCAGACGAAGATCAGCAGCAGGCAGTTGATCAGGTCGGGCAGGGTGGCGGTGTCGAGGATCGGCGTGCTGTGCGCCGCCGAGCCGCCGCCTTCGATCCCCAGCAGGCGGCCGACCAGGGCGCCGGCCATGACCACACAGACCACCCGCACGTACTGCATGGTGGCGACCACGCGAGGGTCGGCGCCGTTGGCTTCGGCCATCGACACCATGGCCGCCGCACCGCCCGGAGCGGTGCCCCAGGCGGCGGTGCTGCCGGGGATGCCGCCGAAGCGCACCATGGCGTAGCTGACGGTGGCGGAGAGCAGCACGGTGAGCACGGTAGCGCTGAGCATCAGCGGCCAGGAGTCGACCATCGCCTGCAGCACCGACCAGCTCATGGCGTGGGCGACCAGCAGGCCGATGCAGCCCTGGCTCAAGCGGAAGGCGCTGCGCGGCAGGCGAATTTCCGCGCCGCTGACGCCGAAGGCGATGGCCACCAGCATCGGGCCGAGGAACAGCGCGGCGGGGATCCCGAGCCAGGTCAGCAGTTGCCCGGCGCCTGCGGCTCCGAGCGCCAGGGCCAACCATTGCAGGCTGACGGGAATGCGGGCGACGGACAGGGCAGGGCGACTGGACACGGACGGCTCCGGGCGGGGAAGACGGGCAAATTATCGGTAGCCGGATCGATCAAGTCTATTTTCTAATAGTCATGAATCCATTCCTGAAATTTATCAGTTGGCGACCATGGACCTGCGCGATCTCGTCTACTTCGAAACCATTGCCGAACTCGGCCACCTGGGCCGTGCCGCCGAGCGCCTGGGGCGTAGCCAACCGGCACTGACCAAGAGCATCCAGCGCCTGGAGGAATCCCTCGGTGCACGATTGTTCCAGCGCGACGGCCGACGCATCCGTCTGACGCCGGCCGGTGAACTGATGCTCCAGCGTGCCCGGCAGCTGCGGCAGGACATCGATGAAACCCGCCGCGAGGTGCGCGATTTTGCCAGCGGCGTCGTAGGCAATATCCGCCTCGGCTGCGCCGCGACCATGGCCGAGTACCTGTTGCCGCGTCTGACCGAGGATCTGCTCGCACGTGCGCCGGACGTCACCATGAGCCTGGTGCTGGGCCAGGACGATGTGCTGCGCGAGGCACTGCGCAGCGGGCGGCTGGACATGGCGATCTGCTCGCGGATCGTCGACGATCCGCAGCTGAGCAGCGAGCCGCTGTTGCAGGACCAGGTGGTAGTGGTTGCCAGCCGCGACCATCCGATCTTCGACGCACCCGTCGCCATGGCCGACCTGTGTCGCTACCGCTGGGTACTGCCGGCGACGGGGGTGTCTTCGCGGCGCTGGATGGACGCCACCTTCCAGGCCCACCACCTGCCGATGCCGCAGGTGCAGATCGAGACCAACGCGATCCCGATGCTGCCCAACCTGATCGCCCGTACCCGCCTGCTCAGTTTCATCGCCCGCGAGGCGCTGGCCGGCGGGCACGGCATGGACCAGTTGCGCGAGGTGCAGCTGGCCGAGACCACGCTGACGCGGACCATCGGCCTGGCAGTGCGCGAGGGCGCCTATCTGTCGCCGGCCGCGCAGTTGTTGCGGGGAATGTTGCGCGAGCATGCGGGGCGGTTCGGGGCGGATCTTTAGGAACCGGGCCCGCGAGCCGCGAGCGGGCCCGATCAACGGCTCATCGTTCGAAGCTGCAGCCGACGCGCCCCAGCCCGTCGATCTCCAGCTCGACTACATCCCCTGGTGCAACTGGCGACATCGGCGCCAGGGCCCCGCACAGCAGGACGTCGCCGGACTTCAGCGGCACGTCCAGGCGCGCCATGCGCTGCGCCAGCCAGAGGCCGATGTCGAGCATCGCCCCGAGGCTCGTCTGGGTCGGCGGGAAGGCCGGTGCGCCATTGCGTAGCAGTTGCACAGCGAGAGCGGCATCTTCCAGTTTTTCCAGCGCCACCGGCTGATCGCCGGTCAGGTAGAGACCCGCGCAGAGGTTGTCGGCGACCGAGTCGAGCAGGCCGATCTGCCAGTTGGCCACGGCGGTGTCGTTGATCTCGATGGCCGCGACCGCTCCGGCGATACAGGCGCGGAACGTGGCCAGGTCGAGCTCTCCCGGCGGCAGGTCGCGGCCGATGAGCAGGGCCAGTTCCGCCTCTATACGCGGTTGCAGCAGGCGTTCGCGGGCGATGCACGCGCCGGACTGGCAGCGCAGGCCGGCGAGCAACCGGCCGTAAACCGGTTCGCCGACCTTCAGTGCCACCTGCATCGCCGGTGAGATCAGTCCGGCCTTGGCGCCCGCCAGGCGTTCGCCGCCGGCCAGCGCGAGGTCGATGCCCAGCGACTGTACGCGATAGGCATCGTCCAGCCCGGTGAGGCCAAAGTGTGCCGCGGGCGCGGCGATGGGCGTTCGGCTGGCCCGCGCGTCGGTGAGGGCGCGAGCGGCGGCGTGGAGATTGTCCGTGGTCATTGTTGGGCTCCTCAGCGGCTCGGCACTTCGCCGACGACGGTGGTGCGGTACATCTCGCGGCGCATGCCGTGGTAGTCCGACACGGGGTAGTGCCAGGTGCTGCGGTTGTCCCAGATCGCCAGGGTGCCGGCGCTCCAGCGCATGCGGCAGGTGAAGGCCGGCTGGGTGGCGATGCTGAACAGGTAGTCGAGCAGCGGCTGCGATTCGGCCGGGCGCATGCCCTTGATGCCGCTGGTGTAGGCCGGGTTGATGTAGAGGACTTTCTTGCCGGTCTCCGGGTGCCTGGTGACCAGCGGGTGCGAGCGCACTTCGCCGTCATGGCTGCCGTAGCGCACTGCCATGTTCTCCATCAGGTCGTTGTGCTTGGCCTCGGCGCCGTAGGCGCGTTCGGGGCTGTGGATGGCGTCGAGGGTTTCCAGTTGCGCGCGCAGTTTCGGCGACAGCCATTCGTAGGCCAGCGCCAGGTTGGCGTACAGGGTGTCACCGCCAAACGGCGGGATGTCGTGGCCGTAGAGCAGGGTGAAGGCCGGCGGGCGCTCCTGGAACGACCAGTCGCTGTGCCAGGCACCGCCGAACACCACCGGGGTCTTTTCGTTGGCTTCCTTCACCACCCGCACCACGTGCGGATGATCGTCCATGCCGACCACGTAAGGCTCGCGGCCGAATTCGCCGAAGCGCAGGGTCACGGCTTCGAGGGCTTCCACGCTGAGCGACTGGTCGCGGATGAACAGCACCTTGTGCGCCAGCAGCGCCTGGCGCAGCTCGGCGTAGCCGGCTTCGTCCAGCGTGGTCAGGTCGACGTCGCTGACGTCCGCGCCGATGGCGCCGGTGGCCGGGACGATGCGGAAGTGCTTGTACTCGGCGGCGCGGTTCTGGCTCGGCAGCGCGTAGAAGAACTCGAACATGGGGAAGCCTCTTGTGAGTGTTATTGGCACCTGAAGCATGGTCAGCGCCGCCACTTTCTTCCATGATCAAGTCCGCCAAAAATTGACTATCTCCGCCAAGTAGCCGCCCGCGAGGAATCACCGATGGACTGGCGCCAGACCCGCGAGATCACCGGAGTGCAGTACCTGCTCGACAGCGCCCGCGAGGAGGGCATCGGCGTGGACGATTGCCTGGTGGGCAGCGCCATCGCTCTGGCCGACCTGCAGGCGCGTTCCGGGCGTATCCAGGCCTGGCAGGAGCTGGCGGTGATCCGCAACCTGCTGCAACGGGTCAGCCGACCCGGTCTCGGGTTGGCGACGGGGCGGCGCTATCACCTCACCTCGCTGGGACTGCTGGGATTCACCATGCTCGCCAGCCGTACCTTGCAGGAGGCCTTCGAAACCTTCGGGCGTTTCCAGAGCCTGGCGCTGACGCTCTGCCCGGTGAGCAGCGAAGCAGAAGCGCGCGGGTTTTGGCTGGTGTACGACGACCGGGTGTTGCCGGAGGATGCCCGCGCCTTCGTGGTGGAGCGCGGCATCGCCGGGTGCTGGCAGCTTTCCGGCGAATTGCTGCAGCGGCCCTTGCGGCCGCTGGCCATCCAATTGCGCAGTGCGGCACCGGGCGACACCTCGCCGTTCCTCGACACTTTCGGCATCGAACCGGAGTTCGATGCGCCGCACAACGCCATGCTCTTCGCGCTGGAAGACCTGCAAGCGCCGCTGCCACAAGCGCAGATCAGCGCCCGCGACAGCGGCGAGCAACTCTGCGAACGCCTCTGTGGCGAGCTGGCGCTGACGCTGGTCGCCACACCCACCGCGCGGCAGGTTCAGCAACTGCTGCTGCGCGACTCCGCCAGCCTGCTCGGCGCCAGCGCGGTGGCCGAGCGGCTGGGCCTTTCCGAGCGCACGCTACAACGCCGTCTGGCCGAGGAGGGGCAGAACCTGCAGGCGCTCAACGACGGCATCAAGCAGCGTCTCGCCGAACGCCTGCTACGCGAATCGCGCATGGACCTTCACGGCATAGCCCAGTGCCTGGGCTATGCCGAGGCGGCGAGTTTTTCCCGCGCTTTCCAGCGCTGGACAGGGCAGTCGCCCGGTCGTTGGAAACGTCAGTCCGGAACCCTCCCGACGCCCTGAAGTCGAACCGCCCGCGATGCCTCTGGAACGGGTGGAAGCCGCGAGATAGAGCCTTCTGGTGTGGCCGATTGCCATCGGTCACGGGCTAATTTCGCGCGCTTCCCATCCGTTGCCCTCAAGAGACGCATCGCCATTTTTCGCGAGGCGCCCGACAAGAAAAGGAGAATCCATGTCCTCAGCAACCTACCTGCGCGCGTGCCTCGGAAGGCGCGGCGCGATGACCGTCACTGCGCTGCATGGGCGGACTTGAGCCGCCACCCAACCCCTTGCACCGGCACCGCGCGAGCGGCGCGGCCGCGTGCCCCTGGCCGGGCATCCGGCCGTCATCCGAGCATTGAGGGAATCAATGAGCAAGACCTTCCGACTGGCCGCTGTGGCCGGTAGCCTGCTGGCCACCGGATTGCCCGCGCTGGCCTATGGCGCAGCACTCGAGGCGCAGATCCGCTGGACCCGCTACGGCATCCCGCATATCCAGGCCAAGGACGAACTGGGCCTGGGCTACGGCATCGGCTACGCCTATGCGCGCGACAACGCCTGCCTGCTGGCCGAGGAAGTCCTCACTGCGCGGGGTGAGCGCTCGCGCTACTTCGGCGTAGACGGCAAGTCCTCCGCCGGCATCGGCAACCTGCCTTCGGACTTCTTCTTCACCTGGCTCAACGACAACGAATCCCTGCGCCGCATGCGCAGCGCCCAGCCGCAACCGATCCGCGACCTGCTCGATGGCTACGCCGCCGGCTACAACCGCTGGCTGTGGGATACCCAGGCCGCCGGCACGCAGTGCGCCGGCAAGGCCTGGCTGCGCCCGCTGGAGGCAGACGACCTGCTGCGTCTGACCCGTCGTCTGCTGGTGCAGGCCGGTGCCGGGCAGTTCGCCGAGGCCATGATTGCGGCCACGCCGCCGGGACAGGCGAGCACCTCGGTGGTCAGCGACGCTGAGGTCGTGGCATCAATGGAGCGGCGCGAAAACTTCCACCGCGATCACGGCAGCAACGCCGTCGCCGTGGGCAGCGAGCGCTCGGCGGACGGCAACGGCCTGCTGCTGGCCAACCCGCATTTCCCCTGGTTCGGCGCGCTGCGCTTCTACCAGATGCACCTGACCATTCCCGGCCAGCTCGACGTGATGGGCGCCTCCCTGCCGGGTATGCCGCTGGTGAACATCGGATTCAGCAAGGACGTGGCCTGGAGCCACACGGTGGACACCTCCAGCCACTTCACCCTGTACCGCCTCGACCTCGATCCGCAGAACCCGCACAGCTACCGCGTCGATGGCCTGTCGCGGCCACTGAAGGAAGTCACCCTGCGCGTTCGCGTGCTGGAGCCCAATGGCCGGGTGGGCACGCGCAGCCATACGCTGTACGAGTCCGAATACGGCCCGTTGCTCAGCGTGCCCGGCAAATTCCCCTGGAATGGCAACGAAGCTTTCGCGGTGCGCGACGCCAACCTGGGCAACGACCGCGTGCTGCAGCAGTGGTACGCCATCGATCACGCACGCAGCCTGGACGAATTGCGTGACAGCGTGGAGCGTCTGCAGGGCATCCCGTGGGTCAATACACTGGCCACCGATGCGGGCGGCAAGGTGCTCTACCTCAACCAGTCGGTGGTGCCGTACCTGAGCCAGCAGCAACTGGCCGACTGTGCGATCCCCGAGTACCAGAAACAAGGCCTGCCGGTATTGCAGGGCGGACGCCGCGCCTGCAACTGGTCGAGCGCACCGGGCACTCGCCATGCAGGGCTGACGCCGCCGGAGCAGATGCCTTCGCTTGTGCGCGAGGACTTCGTGCAGAACTCCAACGACAGCGCCTGGCTGAGTAACCCGGCGCAGCCGCTGACCGGTTTCTCGCCGCTGGTGAGCCGCGATTCGGTGCCGATCAGCGCCCGTGCGCGCTTCGCCCTGGAGCGCCTGGAGGGCGACGACAAGATCGGCCCGGACGACCTGCAGAAGATGGTCACCGACAACCGCGTCTACCTGGCCGACATGCTGCTCGACGACCTGCTGCAACTGTGCAAGCCGGCCCCGGCGGGCACCGAAGCGGCCTGTGCCGCGCTGGGTTCGTGGGACCGCCACGTCAACCTCGACAGCAATCCGGGCTTTGCCTACTTCCAGGCCTTCGTCGCGCGCTTCCTGAAGATCGACGGCGGCTGGCGCCTGCCCTTCGAGCCCAAGCTGCCGCTGGCCACGCCCTCGGGCATCGCCCTGGACAAGCCGGAGGTTCGCCAGCAGGCGCAGCAGGCGCTGGCCGCCGCCGCACAGGAGATCGACGGGCGCAGCATCCGTGCGGACGAGAAGTGGGGCGAGCTGCAACTGACCGGCGATGTTGCCAACCCGCTGGGCATCCCCGGTGGCTCCGGCAACGAGGGCGTGTACAACGCCATCACCTCGGAGTGGCAGGGCGACCATTACCGCGTGCTCAGCGGCAGCAGCTACATCCAGCTGGTGGACTTCACCGCCGACGGGCCGAAGGCGCGCGGGTTGCTGGCGTTCTCGCAATCCAGCGAACCCGGCTCGCCGCATCATCGTGACCAGACCGAGCTGTTCGCCCGGCAGCAATGGCCGGAGCTGCCGTTCACCGACGAGCAGATCAAGGCCGATCCGGAACTCAAAGTAATGGAGCTGCGCGAGCAGTGAGCCTGCTGTTGCAGGAGCGGGCACGCCCGCTCCTGCAACAGGCGCGCAGTGCCGGCGCTGTCACCAGCCTGACACCGCGCGCTCCTACTCTGGCGGCAAAGCCCCGAACCGCAGGCCGCCGCCATGCCCCTGACCCATGAATCCATGATCCGCCGCATCCACCGCGAACTGCTCGACCACAGCGACGAAGAGCTGGAGCTGGAGCTGGAGCTGCTCGAAGACGTGCGCAACCTCGACGAGCTGTTCGACGAGCATGCCGACGTCGACGAAGAGAAGCTCGCCCGCCGGCGCTATTTCAGCGAGCTGTTCCGCCTGCAGGGCGAACTGGTGAAACTGCAGAGCTGGGTGGTGAAAACCGGCCACAAGGTAGTGATCCTGTTCGAAGGCCGCGACGCCGCCGGCAAGGGCGGGGTGATCAAGCGCATCACCCAGCGCCTGAATCCGCGTGTGTGCCGCGTTGCCGCGCTCCCCGCGCCGAACGACCGCGAGCAGACCCAGTGGTACTTCCAGCGTTACGTCTCGCACCTGCCGGCGGCGGGGGAGATCGTCCTGTTCGATCGCAGCTGGTACAACCGCGCCGGTGTCGAGCGGGTGATGGGGTTCTGCTCGGACGACCAGTACGAGGAGTTCTTCCGCAGCGTGCCGGAGTTCGAGCGCATGCTGGCGCGCTCGGGCATCCAGTTGATCAAGTACTGGTTCTCCATCTCCGACGATGAGCAGCACCTGCGCTTCCTCAGCCGCATCCACGACCCGCTCAAGCAGTGGAAGCTCAGCCCCATGGACCTCGAGTCGCGGCGTCGCTGGGAGGCCTACACCAAGGCCAAGGAAATCATGCTCGAGCGTACTCACATTCCCGAGGCGCCCTGGTGGGTGGTACAGGCGGACGACAAGAAGCGCGCGCGGCTGAACTGCATCAGCCACCTGCTGAAGCTGATTCCCTACGAGGAGGTGGAACACCCGGCGGTGATCCTGCCGCAGCGCCAGCGCCACGAGGACTACTCGCGCACGCCGACGCCGCGGGAGATCGTGGTGCCGGAGGTCTACTGACGTGTGGCATAGCGCGTAGGAGCGGACTTCGTCCGCGATCGGCTTCGCATCGTGGCGGATGCCATCGCGGACGGAGTCCGCTCCTGCAAGAGCCCCTCGCCCTCTCCCGCAAGCGTTAGAGGGGACCGTTCGAAGCAGGATGAAACCACGCCATCAGCCGGCACGGACGGCTCCCTCTGCCTTCGGAGCGGGGCGCGCAGCCAGGGTTGGGGAGAGGGAAAACGTAGGCACGGAATTTCAGAAGAAGACAGTTGCTCCTACGCTCAGCCCGCCGGCAGGGTTGCTTGAGACACAACCTGTAACATTCGCCGCCGATCATGACCGGGCCCCCCTCCCAGCGGACTCCCAGCATGACCACCGATACCCTGGCCGTTCCCGTCGTCGAAGACCGGCCCCATCTGGAACACAAGCCCGGCCGGATCACCGCCTTCATCTTCTTCGCCGTGCTCGCAATCGGCCTGCTGTTCTCGGCCTGGAGCCTGGTGCGCGATGTCGACGACGTCACACCGCGGTCACCACCTGGACGCCGTTCCTGCTGCTCGGGGTCGCCCTGTTCATCGCCCTGGGCTTCGAGTTCGTCAACGGCTTCCACGACACCGCCAACGCGGTGGCCACTGTCATTTATACGCACTCGCTGCCGCCGCATTTCGCGGTGGTCTGGTCGGGCTGCTTCAACTTCCTCGGCGTGCTGCTCTCCAGCGGCGCGGTGGCCTTCGGCATCATCGCCCTGCTGCCGGTGGAGCTGATCCTGCAGGTCGGCTCCTCGGCCGGCTTCGCCATGGTCTTCGCCCTGCTGATCGCCGCCATCCTGTGGAACCTCGGCACCTGGTGGCTGGGCCTGCCGGCGTCGTCCTCGCACACCCTGATCGGCTCGATCATCGGCGTCGGTATCGCGAACGCCTTGATGCACGGCCGCGATGGCACCAGCGGCGTCGACTGGGCGCAGGCGGCCAAGGTCGGCTATTCGCTGCTGCTCTCGCCGCTGATCGGCTTCGTCTGCGCTGCGTTCCTGCTGCTGGCGCTGAAGAACCGCGCGCTGTACAAGGCGCCCAAGGGCAAGACGCCGCCGCCGTGGTGGATTCGCGGCCTGCTGATCCTCACCTGCACCGGTGTGTCGTTCGCCCACGGCTCCAACGACGGGCAGAAGGGCATGGGCCTGATCATGCTGATCCTGGTCGGCACCCTGCCGATGGCCTACGCGTTGAACCGCACCATGCCGGCGGACCAGACCGTGCAGTTCGTCGCCGTCGCCGAAGTCACCCAGCAGGCGCTGGTCCGTGCTGCTCCGCAGCCGGCCCCGGCCGACCCGCGCGCGGTGCTGTCGGAGTACGTGCGCACCAAGGAAGCCAAGCCGGAGCTGATCCCTTCCCTGGCGGCGCTGACCGGCGCCATCGGCGCGGAAGTGAAGGGTTATGGCAGCCTGGCGCGCGTGCCGGCCGAAGCCATGGGCAACGTGCGTAACGACATGTACCTGACCAGCGAGGCGATCCGCCTGATGGACAAGGACAAGGTCGGCAACTTCGATGCGGATACCACCAGCAAGCTGGCCGCGTTCAAGGGCAAGATCGACGAGTCGACCCGCTTCATCCCGCTGTGGGTCAAGGTCGCCGTGGCCATCGCCCTCGGCCTGGGCACCATGGTCGGCTGGAAGCGCATCGTGGTCACCGTCGGCGAGAAGATCGGCAAGACCCACCTGACCTATGCCCAGGGCGCCTCGGCGGAGCTGGTGGCGATGATGACCATCGGTGCGGCGGACATGTATGGGTTGCCGGTGTCGACGACCCACGTGTTGTCCTCGGGTGTGGCCGGCACCATGGCCGCCAATAGCTCGGGCCTGCAGATGCGCACCATCCGCAACCTGCTGATGGCCTGGGTGCTGACCCTGCCGGCGGCCATCGTGCTGTCCGCGTCGCTGTACTGGCTGTTCACCCATCTGTTCTGACCTTGGGTGATGCAGTGAAAAACGCCGCTCCCCGGAGCGGCGTTTTCATTCTGCGCATCCGTACGTGCGCGCACCATTTTCCCGGCGTGGGCCTTTGTAGGATGGGTGGAGCGCAGCGATACCCATGCTGTCGGTGCGCCGATTTGATGGGTATCGCTGCGCTCCACGCCATCCTACGTCGTGCTCATCCCGTTACTCCGCTCGGTGGCTTTAGCAACGGTCCCATTCTGGCCCGCTTGAAATATCGAACGCGTGGTGCGTATTTTGTACGGGCTCGCGCACCTCGCGCGGCGTCCTGTGACAGGGACAAGAAGAACAAGGATAAGAAGTCATGAGTAGCGATCTACGCAGCCCACTCGCCGAACGCCTGGCTGGAGTGGAAGAGATCGAGTGCGTCACCCCCGACCTCAACGGGGTGCCGCGTGGCAAGGTGATGACCGGCGAGGGCTTCCTCGCCGGGCGCCGGCTGCAACTGGCGCGCGGCGTGCTGCTGCAATGCATCATGGGCGGCTATCCGCCGGCCAGGTATTACGGCAGCGACGACGGCGACCTCGCCCTGGTCGCCGAGCCGACGCAGATCCACCGCCTGCCCTGGAGCGACGAACCCCGCGCCTTCGCCATCTGCGATGCGCTGGAGCTCGACGGCAAGCCCTCCGGCCTGTCCACCCGCGGCCTGCTCAAGCAGGTGGTCGCGCGCTATGCCGAGCGGGGCTGGAGCCCGGTGGTGGCAACCGAACTGGAGTTCTTCGTCTTCGCCCCCAACCCCGACCCGCTGGAAGCCTTCCAGGCGCCGGTCGGCCTCGACGGTCGCCGCGAGATCGGTCACTCGGCCTTCAGCGTGTCGTCCAACAACGGCCTGCGCCCGTTCTTTCAGGATGTCTATCGCTGCATGGCGGCGGTAGGGCTGGAGCGCGACACCTTCATGCACGAGATGGGCACCACCCAGTTCGAGATCAACTTCCTGCACGGCGATCCGGTGCTGCTGGCCGACCAGACCTTCCTGTTCAAGCACCTGCTCAAGGAAGTGGCGCTCAAGCACGGGCTTATCGTGGTGTGCATGGCCAAGCCGCTGGCGCACACGCCGGGCAGTTCGATGCACATCCACCAGAGCATCGTCGACGGCGAGGGCCGCAACATCTTCAGCGACGCCCAGGGCGAGGCCACGCCGGCTTTCCGCCATTTCATCGGCGGTCTGCAGGCGTGCCTGTCGGACTTCACCCTGCTGTTCGCGCCGAACGTGAATTCCTTCCAGCGCCTGTGCCATCCCTACGCTTCGCCGAACAACGCCTGCTGGTCCCACGACAACCGCGCCGCCGGCCTGCGCATTCCGGCCAGCGCGCCGGTGGCCCGTCGCGTGGAGAACCGCCTGCCGGGCGCCGACGCCAACCCCTACCTGGCCATCGCCGCGAGCCTGGTGGCCGGCCTGCATGGCATCGAGCGAGCGCTGGAACCCACTGCGCCGATCCAGGGTGAGTTCGAGGTGCCCCCGGAGCTGCTGCTGCCCTGCACGATGTACGACGCGTTGCAGCGCCTGCAGCGCAGCGAGCTGGCCCGCGAGGTGTTCGGCAACGAGTTCATCGACGGCTACAGCGCGACCAAATCCATGGAGCTGACCAGCTTCTTCGACGAGATCACCCCCTGGGAGCGCCGCGTTCTCGCCGCACAGGCCTGAGTGCGGAAACGCTGACACAGCTGCGTCGAAACCGGCGCGGCTGTGATCGGCAGCCATCTCCAGGCGATCTTCAGGCCATCCTCGTTCATCCCGCCGACATCCTTCGATATGCCCCGCATGACCGCGCGCGACACGCGCCATTCCAGGCCCGGCAGGCCTCTCGACGCGCCGATTGGCAGCCTCTAAGGTGTGAGCGCAAGTCCCGCTTTCCGCTACCCGACCGTCGTGCCGGGGTTGTCCTGGACCAGGAGGTCCAATGCTTCGGATCGTCACTGCCTTCCGCGCTCTGTACTTCGCCGCCGTCATGCTCCTGACCGGTTCCGGTCTGCTCAGTACCTACCTCGCGCTGCGCCTGGGCGCGGAGAAGGTCGACGGGCTGTGGATCGGCGCCATGATGGCTGCCTACTACCTCGGCCTGGTGCTGGGTGGCAAGATCGGCCACCGGCTGATCGCCCGCGTCGGCCACATCCGTGCCTACGTCGCCTGTGGCGGGTTGGTGACCGCTGCGGTGCTCGGCATCGGCCTGTTGCCCTGGCTGGGCTTCTGGCTGGTGCTGCGGGTCGCCATCGGCCTGGGGATGATGTGCCAGTACATGGTCATCGAGAGCTGGCTCAACGAGCAGGCCGAGGCGCGCCAGCGCGGCGTCGTGTTCGCCGGCTACATGGTGGCTTCGTACCTGGGGCTGGTGCTTGGCCAACTGGTGCTGGTGGTGCATCCGGGGCTCGGTCCTGAGCTGCCGATGCTGATCGCACTGTGCTTCGCGCTGTCGCTGATCCCGGTGGCTATTACCCACAAGGTCCATCCCGCGCCGCTGCGTCCGGCTCCGCTTGAGCCGCGCTTCTTCATCCAGCGGGTGCCGCAATCGCTGACCACGGTGCTGGTGTCCGGGCTGGTGGTGGGCTCGTTCTACGGCCTGGCGCCGCTCTATGCGGTGGACCAGGGTTTGGGCACTGAGGAGATCGGCCTGTTCATGGGCGGCTGCATCTTCGCAGGCCTGCTGGTGCAATGGCCGTTGGGCTGGCTGTCGGACCGCATCGACCGCGCCGTGCTGATCCGCAACGCCGCTATCCTGCTGCTGGTGGTGGCCCTGCCGCTGGCGGCGCTGCCGTTGCTGCCGGTGCCGCCGATTTCATTGGCGTGGCTGTTGCCGATGGGCTTCGTCGTCTGCCTGGTGCAGTTCACCCTGTATCCGTTGGCGGTGGCCTTCTCCAACGACCACGTCGAGGGTGAGCGTCGCGTTTCCCTGACGGCGATGCTGCTGGTGACCTTCGGCGTCGGCGCCTGCATCGGCCCGCTGGCGGCCGGCGCGCTGATGAAGCTGTTCGGCAGCAACATGCTCTACGCCTTCGTCTGCGTCTGCTCGCTGATCCTCATCTGGCGCGTGCAGCCGGAGAAGGTCAGCGGCGTGCACCGGGTCGACGAGGCGCCGGTCAAGCACGTCGCCACGCCGGACAGCCTGGCGTCCTCGCCGCTGTCCGCCGCCCTCGACCCGCGGGTCGATGAAGCGGCCGTGAAGGAACAGATGACAGGCAACGACAACAGCGCCCCGGCAGTCGAGCCGGAAGTGGAAGCAGAAGCCGAGGAAGAAAGCCGGCCCGCATGAGGCGGCCGGGGAAGGGCGGCAAATGCTTACCGCCCCGGGCGACCTAGAACAGCTCGTCCTTCTCGAAGCGCCGGGCTTCGCGTTGCAGCTGGTAGACAAAGCGCTCGATGTTGCGCTGCGCCAGCCCGCTCATCTGGTGGAAGCGCATGCCGGCGAAGCTGTAGCCGACCTTGTCCTCGAAGTGTACGTGGCGCAGTTCGACTTCCATGGTCAGCGCGCCGAAGGGCAGTCGCGCGGTGAATTCCTCGTAGACCTGGCCGGGCTGCAGGCGCTCGGCGGCATTGCCTTCGATGCGGATCTTGCAGCCGGTGGCGGAGATGTCGATGAGGGTGCCCTTGAGCGGTGACTTCAGCTTGCTGCCGCCAATCTCCACCGGCACGGGCTGGCCTTGGCCAACCGGGGCGCGGAAGGCGTTGCGGCGCTGGTGGTAGAGCATCTCGGCCGGCACCGGCAGCCAGTAGCAGCGGGCGCCGTCGATCTCGGAGAAGAAGGCGTTCCGGGTGTTTTCCCAGGCGATGCGCACGCCTTCGTGGAAGGCTTCGATGCGCAATTGCTCGCCGTTCTGCAGGAAGCGTTCGCCATCGTTGGGGATCAGCTCGTCCAGGGCGACGATGTTGCGCTCGCGGTTGATCTCGACGACAAAACTCTGGAAGCGCTGGCTGCGCCCTTCGAAGGTGACGACCAGGGGATCGTGACTGTCCATCAGCGTTTTCAGGCTGGCATGGATCTCCACCGGAGCTTTCAGCACTTTCGGCGGTTGAGGGCCATTTTCCTCGGCGAACAGATTGGACACGGTCCGCGGGTCTCCATTGTGTTTGTTATGAGTGTTGCACAGGGCAGGGCGAGTAATGGCATTTTGCCCTAGGGCGGGCGGGCAGACCAGCGCCGTCTCTCGACAATCGGAGTGGCGTCGCAGCGGCGATCAGGCCTGGCTGAGCGGGCGCTGGCGGCTGCTCTGGGTAGCGCCGCCACGGCGGTCGTAGAGATTGGGCGTGTCCTGGCCACGCAGGATGTCGAGCAGGCGGCCCGTGCTGGCCTGGCCGGCGCGGATGATCTTGCCGTTGCGCTGGTTGGCTTCCTGGCATTGATCGAGGAGGGCGGCGAGTTCGTCGCCGCGCGCCAGCAGTTCGCCGTTGCCACTGGCCTGGGCGAGCTGGGCGAGACCCTCGCGGTCGACACTCACGCCGGCCTGCTGGAGCGCCAGGCTGCGTTCGCGACCATTGCGCTCGAGCTGCTGGAGCAGCGGCAGCTTGCGATCGAGCAGCTTCTGCAGCTGGCCCAGGTCGCGCACCTGCAGCGCCTGGAACTCGTCGTCGATCAGCTGCAGCAGTGCGGTGGCTGCTTCGATGTCGCCATTGATCAGGGAAAGCAGGGCGTCAGACATCTTGGGCTCGGCGGTCTACGAGGGTGGTCCAGCGCGAGCGGGCTCAGCGCTGGGATTCGAAGTCGAGCAGCTTGCCGGCTACCCGCTGGCTGTCGACCTGATAGCTGCCGTCAGCGATGGCCGCCTTGATGCGAGCCACTTTCTCATTGTCGACCACGGGCTGGTCCTTCAGTTGATCGCTCACTTTCTGCAGCTGTTGCGCGGTGTCGCTGAGCTGTACAGGTTCGCCGCTCTTGGCCGGGGCGTTGACGGTGGGCTCGGCGGCGGCTTCGCTGCGACCGCTCTGGGCGGCACCGCTACGGCCAGTGGTGGCTGGCGTAGTGGCCGGGTTCAGCCGGTTGAAGTCGATAACCATGGTGGAAACCTCTGGAGGTATTGGACGCTTGCCAAGCTTTTCGGCCGTCTGCAGAAAAACTTTAGGCCGAATTTTTGTGCGCCCTTACACATTTTGCTGACTGCTGCCGTCATCATGCCAGAAATGGCCGTAAACCGCAGAGCTACAGGGTGACTTCGACGGTCCCCGGCTCGATCACCCGCGCCTTGACGATACGCTGCGAGCGGAGGTTGCGCACGCGGATCTGCTCGCCGGGCACGCCGTCGGACAGCGCCTCGCCGGGCATCAGCACGTTGATGGCGCTGGTGCGCGCGCGGATTACCACCTGCTCGCCCTTGCGAATTGCGGCAGCCTGTTCGAGAAAGACCGGTGCCAGCACCTGATCGTTCACTGTGGCGCGCTTGAGCTTCTGTCCCAGGGCCCGCTCGGGGTCGGTCAGGTAGCCCTGGGTCAGGGGGCCGACGTCGCGCTCGACGACACTGATGTCGGCGGCCTCGATCACGTGGTCGCGCTTGAGCGGCTGGGTGGTGACGACCACCTGACGGAACAGCCTGACCGTGGCCGGCACGAAGACCGTCCAGGGCGAGGAGCCGTCGCAGCGAACCCGCACGGTGACCCGACCAACGGGCTGCGCCGGGCTTTCCAGCGCCTGCGTCAGGTCCTTGTCGCATTGCGCCAGGCGCAGGCGGGGGTCGATGCGCGCGACTTCGATGTCGTAGCGCGCGTCTATGCCGGAAGTCTGCAGATAATCTTCCACCTTGAACTCAAGAAAGCCCTGGGTGGAGCCGATAAGGATTTCAGGCGCGGTGAAGCCTTGCGCCCCAGCCGGGGAGAAGGTCAGCGCACCCGTCATGCCGAACAGGGCCGCCACCCGGGTGGGCGCGCTTGGCAGACGTCGGAAAAATGTCGTTGCTTGTTTCATGCAACGATCCAAGCAATGGTCATGCCGTCTTCGCGAGTCGGGCGGCGTTGCGTGCACAGGAGGCTCAATGGCCGGAGTCATGGATTCGGTCAACCAGCGTACGCAGCTGGTTGGCCAGAATCGTCTCGAACTGCTGCTGTTCCGCTTGAACGGCAGCCAGCTGTACGGGATCAACGTGTTCAAGGTGAAGGAGGTGCTGCAATGCCCCCGCCTGACCGTGATGCCCAAATCCAGCCAGGTGGTGCGCGGGGTGGCGAACATCCGCGGCGGTACCATTCCGATCCTCGACCTGGCGCTGGCCACGGGGCGTCACGCCCTGCGCGACATCGCCAACAGTTTCGTGATCATCACCGAGTACAACACCAAGGTGCAGGGCTTCCTGGTGCACTCGGTGGAGCGCATCGTCAACATGAACTGGGAGTCGATCCATCCGCCACCCAAGGGCACCGGTCGCGATCACTACCTGACGGCGGTGACGCGGGTGGACAACCAGCTGGTGGAAATCATCGACGTGGAGAAGATACTCGCCGAGGTGGCACCGACTTCGGAGGACATCTCCGAAGGCGTGCTGGATGCCGAAACCCAGGCCCGCGCGGTGAGCAAGCGTGTGCTGGTGGTGGACGACTCGTCGGTGGCGCGCAAGCA
Source organism: Pseudomonas sp. DP-17 (assembly GCF_022380625.1). Taxonomy (NCBI): domain Bacteria; kingdom Pseudomonadati; phylum Pseudomonadota; class Gammaproteobacteria; order Pseudomonadales; family Pseudomonadaceae; genus Pseudomonas; species Pseudomonas sp. DP-17. The sequence goes on along the minus strand of NZ_JAKSXG010000001.1, from coordinate 367,804 downwards.
GCTGGTGCGTTGCCTGGAGACCGTCGGCGTGGAAGTGCTGGCGCTCAACGATGGCCGCCAGGCACTGGATTACCTGAACCAGATGGTGGAAGCCGGCGGCCATCCGGGCAGTGATCTGCTGATGGTGATCTCGGATATCGAGATGCCGGAAATGGACGGCTACACGCTCACGGCGGAAATCCGTCACGACCCGCGCATGCAGGATCTGCACATTCTCCTGCATACTTCGCTGTCCGGGGTGTTCAACCAGGCCATGGTGAAGAAGGTCGGTGCTGACGACTTCCTGGCCAAGTTCCGTCCCGATGACCTGGCCGCCCGCGTGTCGGAACGGATCAAGGCAGTGGATGGCGCAACGGCCTGATGCGGCATGTAAAGACGCGGGTGGCGCCGGTGCCGCCCGTATCGTCTATGTTTTTTGGAACACCGGTCAGGCGGCTGCCGTCCTAGCAGGCAACAGCTGTCCACGAGTAAAGAGGCGTATCTGTGACATCCACCAATTCCGAATTCGAGCTGTTCCGGGATTTCCTGGAGAAGACCTGCGGCATCCTCCTGGGCGCCAACAAGCAGTACCTGGTCTCCAGCCGCTTGAACAAGTTGATGGAGCAGCAGGGCATCAAGTCGCTGGGCGAGCTGGTGCAGAAGATCCAGGTTCGCAGCCAGCTGCGCGAGCAGGTGGTTGACGCGATGACCACCAACGAGACCCTGTGGTTTCGCGATACCTATCCCTTCGAGGTACTGAAGAACCGCGTGCTGCCGGAAATGATCAAGGCATCGCCCGGCCAGCGCCTGCGCATCTGGTCGGCGGCCTGTTCCTCGGGGCAGGAGCCGTATTCGCTGTCCATGGCCATCGACGAATTCGAGCGCACCAACCTCGGCCAGTTGAAGGCGGGCGTGCAGATTGTCGCCACCGACCTCTCCGGCTCGATGCTCACCGCCTGCAAGGCCGGCGAGTACGACAGCCTGGCGATTGGCCGTGGCCTGTCGCAGGAGCGCCTGGCCCGCTACTTCGACCAGAAGACCCCGGGGCGCTGGACGGTCAAGCCGGCGATCAAGAGCCGCGTGGAGTTCCGCGCGCTGAACCTGCTGGACAGCTACGCCACACTGGGCAAGTTCGACATGGTGTTCTGCCGCAACGTGCTGATCTATTTCTCGGCCGAGGTGAAGCGCGACATCCTCCTGCGCATCCATGCCACGCTCAAGCCGGGCGGCTACCTGTTCCTCGGCGCCTCCGAAGCGCTCAACGCGTTGCCGGACCACTACCAAATGGTCCAGTGCAGCCCGGGAATCATCTACAAGGCCAAGTGATGGCCGACCCCCGCCTGTTCGGGCGGGGTTCTTGCAGTGTTGACCCGTTGCGGGAAGGGTTTTCCGCGCCGCTACGGTGTGTGCTGAGACCTCTTGGTTTCGCCCCTCGGGCGACCCGCTTTGGAGAGACGGATGGCCGCCCCACCCAAAGTGGGCAAAGGTCCTGCCCCTTCATCCGGCTTTTCGCTTAGGCGAAAAATTCATCGAGGCGCAGTTTCAGGGGCACGAACTAGGCGTCCTCCCACGAAGGGCCATCCCTGGCCGATCGCGGCTCTCGCGGCATCCATGCCGCTCAACCCCTGAAACTGCACTTCAGCGAGGCCACCTGAAAGGGGCGGCAAAGCGCAGCGGCAAGCTTGCCGCCTTGCCCCTGGCGGCAAGGAAACGGGTTGCCGCTTTGCCGCTGTTTGCCGCTCCTTGCCGCGTCGGAAATCCTCTCAAGCCATTGATTAACAAGGAAATGACAATATGGCACGCACCTTGCTGAAGTGTTGGCAAGCCCACACCGGCAAACAGGTTCGTGACCATGAGCATCAGCTTCGACAAAGCCCTCGGCATCCACCAGCAAGCACTGAGCTTCCGCTCCCAGCGCGCCGAAGTCCTGGCCAACAACCTGGCCAACGCCGACACGCCCAACTACAAGGCGCGCGACCTGGATTTCGCCTCGGTGCTGGCGGCCCAGTCGGACAAGATGAAGAACGGCACCTTCAGCGCCACCCTGACCAACGCGCATCACATTGCCGCGGACGGTTTCGGCATCGGTGACGAGTCGCTTAAATATCGCAACCCGACCCAGCCGTCGATCGACCAGAACACCGTCGATGAACAGATCGAACAGTCCAACTACGCGGAGAACTCCGTGCAGTTCCAGGCTTCGTTCACTTTCCTCAACAGCAAGTTCAAAGGGCTGATGAACGCCCTGCGCGGGGAGTAATCGCCATGTCGCTTGCCAGTGTCTTCAACATCGCCGGTACCGGCATGAGTGCCCAGACCACCCGTCTGAACACCACCGCCTCGAACATCGCCAACGCCGAGACCGTGTCCTCCAGCGTCGACCAGACCTACCGTGCCCGCCATCCGGTGTTCGCCACCATGTTCCAGCAGGCCCAGGGAGGCGGCGAGCAGGGGTCGCTGTTCGGCGAGACCGACCAGGCCGGCTCCGGCGTGCAGGTCCTGGGTGTGGTGGAAGACAAGAGCTCGCTGGTCCCTCGCTACGAGCCGAACCACCCGGCCGCCGACAAGGACGGCTACGTCTATTACCCGAACGTCAACGTGGTGGAGGAGATGGCCGACATGATCTCCGCCAGCCGCTCGTTCCAGACCAACGCGGAAATGATGAACACCGCCAAGCAGATGATGCAGAAGGTCCTGACCCTGGGTCAGTAAGCTGAGGAAAGAGCACGATGAGCATCGATAACAGCAGCATCAACGGCTCCAGCTCGGTTCTGGACCAGTATGCGATCAACAAGGACAGCGGCGGCACCGCGACCGCCGGTAAGAGCAATCTTGGCAAGGACGAGTTCCTCAAGCTGCTGGTGGCGCAGATGAACAACCAGGACCCGATGTCGCCCCAGGAGAACGGCGAGTTCATCGCCCAGCTGGCGCAGTTCAGCACCGTGGAAGGCATCCAGTCGCTGAACACCAGCATGGACAGCGTGCTTTCCAACTACCAGTCGTCCCAGGCGCTGCAGGCCTCGTCGCTGGTCGGCCGCAAGGTGATAGTTCCAACCGAGAAATCGATGGTGGATACCGCCGAGACCTTCAAGGGCACCTACACCCTGCCGGTGTCCACGGCCAACAGCTGGGTCAACATCTACGACGACAGCGGCACCCTGGTGAACCGCGTGGAGATGGGCCAGCAGACCGCCGGCAACGTCAGCTTCATGTGGGACGGTAAGGACTCCAGCGGCAAGCTCGCGCCGCCCGGCCGCTACAAGTTCGAAGCGCAGACCAACTACGAGGGCAAGACCTACGGCCTGACCACCTTCCTGCCGGCCAACGTGGACAGCGTGACGCTGGGGCAGAACGGCGGCGAGCTGACCCTCAACCTCGCCGGACTGGGCAGCATCGGCCTGTCCAAAGTCCAGATCATTGGCCAGTAAGTCGGCGATACCGACCAGGAGCTAAGCATGTCATTCAATATCGGGCTCAGTGGTATCAAGGCCGCTTCCAGTGACCTCAACACCACCGGCAACAATATCGCCAACGCCAGCACCGTCGGCTTCAAGCAGTCCCGCGCGGAGTTCTCCGACGTCTACGCGGCCTCCGTACTGGGCAGCGGCAGCAACCCGGTGGGCAGCGGCGTGCTGCTGTCCAACGTCTCGCAGTTGTTCAACCAGGGCACCATCGATTCGACGCAGAACGCGCTGGACATGGCCATCAACGGCAACGGCTTCTTCGTCACCAGCAACAACGGGGCGGTGAGCTACACCCGCGCCGGCTACTTCGGCACCGACAAGAACGGCTACGTGGTGGACAACAACGGCTACCGCCTGCAGGGCTACCCGGTGAACGCCCAGGGACAGTTGCAGAGCGGCGTGGTCGGCGACCTGCGCATCGAGACCTCGAACCAGGCGCCCAAGGCGACCACCCAGGTCAGCCAGACCTTCAACCTGAACTCCACCAACACCGCACCGACCGTCACCCCGTTCAACTCGGCCGACCCGACCACCTACAACTCCTCGACCTCGGTGAACATCTATGACAGCCAGGGCAACGCCCATGTCATGACCCAGTACTTCACCAAGACCGGAGCGAACACCTGGACCATGAACGTGCTGGTGGACGGCCGCAACCCGGCCAGCCCGAGCGACGACAGCACTGCCATCAGCGCGGCCACCACCGCGGCTGCGGCGACCGGCGCGACGCCGGCCAGCGTTGCCGCCGCCGTTGCCGGCTCTGGCGCGACCCCGGCGGCGATTGCCGCTGCCAACGCGGCTGCCGCTGCCACAGGCGCGACCCCGGCCAGCGTGCTGGCCGCCGTCAGCGGCATGGGCACCAGCCCGTACCAAGTCAACCTGACCTTCAGCCCGGCGGGCCAACTGCTGACCCAGACCCCGGTGAACAACGGCACCGGCGATGCCTTCACGGTCAACCCCACCGACGGCACCCTGGTGATGGGCGACTGGGTCCCGGCCATCTCCGATGGCAAGACTCCGGCCACCTGGAGCGCCAACGGCGCCACCGCCAACGCCGGCGGCATCACCCTGGACATCCGCAAGTCGACCCAGTACGCCACCGCCTTTGCAGTGAACAGCGTCAACCAGGACGGCTACACCACTGGCCAGCTGTCGGGCCTGGAAATCGACGACGAGGGCAACATCTTCGCTCGCTACACCAACGGCCAGTCCAAGGTGCAGGGCCAGGTGGTGCTGGCGAACTTCGCCAACGTCCAGGGCCTGACGCCGATCGGCAAGACCTCCTGGGTACAGTCCTCCGAGTCCGGCGAGCCGGTAGTCGGCACGCCGCGCTCGGGCACCCTCGGCGCCCTGCAATCGGGTTCGCTGGAGGCGTCCAACGTGGACCTGTCCAACGAACTGGTGGACCTGATCGTCGCCCAGCGCAACTACCAGGCCAACGCCAAGACCATCCAGACCGAAGACGCGGTCACGCAGACCATCATCAACCTGCGCTGATCGTCGTCATGAAGAAGCCCCGCCGGTTTGCCCGGCGGGGCTTTTTCGTTGCAGCTCATTCTCTACAAGGGAGTGGGCTGTCAGCGAGCGAGGTGGTTCTCGATCATTTTCACCACGTCACCGGCGTGCCCGCTGATCACCGCCTTGGCCGCGTACAGGGCCATGCCCTTGACCGCATCCGGCGCGACCTTGGGCGGCATCACCAGCTCCTGGTTGACCACCACGTCGAGCAGCGCCGGGCCGGGTTGTGCCAGCCATTCGACGACGGCTGCCTCCAGATCCTCGCAGTGGCTCACCTTGCGCCCCCACAGGCCGATGGATTCCGCCACGCGGCCGAAGTCCGGGTTCTGCAGGTTGGTGAAGGCGTCGAGCAGGCCTTCCACCCGTTGCTCCAGTTCGACGAAGAACAGCGCGCTGTTGTTGAACACCACCAGCTTCAGCGGAATCTGCTCCTGAACCAGCGTCAGCAGGTCGCCCATCAGCATCGACAGGCCGCCGTCGCCGCACAGGGCGATGACCTGGCGTTCGGGGAAGGCGACCTTCAGGCCCATGGCCTGCGGCATGGCGTTGGCCATGGTGCCGTGGACCAGGCTGGCCAGGGTGCGTCGGCCCGCCATGGCGCTGATGTAGCGCAGGATCCAGATCATCGGTGAGCCGCCGTCGGCGGTGAACATTGCGTCTGCGTCGGCGTGGCGGTCGATCAGGCTGGTCAGGTACTGCGGGCGGATCAAACCATTGCGCGTCGGCTGGGCATGTTCGCGCAGGCCTTCCAGCGACTTGCGGTGGTGCTCCAGGCATTGTTCGAGGAAGCCGCGCTCCTGCCGCGGTGTGATCAGCGGCAGCAAGGCTTCCAAGGTGCTGCGCACATCGCCCACCGCGCCCAGGCTGATCGGGTGGCGGCGGCCGAGATGACTGGCCTGGATGTCGATCTGGATGATGCTCGCGTGTTCCGGGTAGAACTGCCGCCAGGCGAAGCCCGAGCCGAGGATCAGCAGGGTGTCGCACTGGCTGACGGCGTGGCAGCCGGACTCGTGGCCCATCATGCCGATCATGCCGACGTTGAAGGGGTTGTCCGGCTCGAGGAAGTCCTTGGCGCGGGAGCTGTGGGCGATGGGCGCCTGCAGGGCCGCCGCCAGTTTCTTCACCTCTTCCTGTGCGCCGGCGCAACCGATGCCGCCGTAGATGGCGACGGACTTGCCGGTGTTGAGCGCTGCGGCGATCTTCTGCAGTTCGTCGTCGCCCGGACGTACCCTGGGCCGCGGCCGGATCGCCGGCAACGTCCTGGCGCCGGTCGGCGCGGGCATGCCGGCGATGTCGGCCGGCAGCACCAGCACGGCCACGCCGCGCTTGTTCAGCGCTTCCTGAACGGCCTGCCGGGTTTTCTGTAGCGCCTGTTGCGGGCTGTGGATTTCCTCGCAGTAGACGCTGCAACGGTTGTAGACCTGGAGGAAGTCGACTTCCTGGGGGAAGTCCGTGCCCTGGTCGTCGCTGTGGATCTGGCTGGCGATCAGTACCACTGGCGCACCGTTGCGGTGGGATTCGAACAGCCCGTTGATGAAGTGCAGGCTGCCTGGCCCGCAGCTGCCGGCGCACAGGGTCAATGTGTCGCTGACCAATGCTTCTGCACCGGCGGCAAAACCGCCGGCTTCTTCGTGACGCACGTGTACCCAGCGGATGCCACCCTGCCGGCGCAGGGCGTCGGTGAAGTGGTTGAGGGTGTCGCCGGGAATGCCCCAACAGTGCCGGGCACCTGCGCCATGCAGGATGTCGACCATCAGTTCTGCCACTGTCTGGCTCATATCGGGTTCCTTGAATCAACGGTGAGGGGGCGGCGCGCCCCTGAAGGTCCTGCGGGGGCCCCGTCATGGCAGGGCCGTTGTCGGAATTGAAGGCTCAGTGCTTCTTGCGCACGGCAGTGACTTCGATCTCCACCAGCCAGCCGGGATCGAACAGGCCGGCGACCTGGATGGCCGAGCGCGCCGGCACCTTGGGCTGGGCGGCGGTGCCGAAGAACTGGTTGTAGCCCTCCATGAAGCCGGAGAAGTCCATCTTGCCGCCGTGCTTGGGGTCGCCCACCAGGTAGGCCTGCATCTTCACCACGTCGCCCATGCCCAGCCCCATGGACTTGAGGGTGCCCTGGATGGACTGGAGGACGCTGACGGTCTGGGTCTTGGTGTCGCCGTACACCACGGTGGCGCCGGAGAGATCCTTCTGCGGCACGGCACCGGGCGTGAGGCCGCTGACGTGGATTTCCGAATAGCCTTCGGGCACTTCCACGGCCAGGGCGATGGGGAAGTTGGAGTCGGGCAGCTTGTAGCGGATCACCTCGGCGGCGCTGGCGCCGGGCGGGCCGGCCAGCACGGCCAGGGAGAGCGCGAGGGTGAAGGAATGGTGTCGTTTCATCGGTCGGCCTTCTGTTGTGACGGGAGGCGGGTGTGGAGTCAGCCTTCCTGGTAAACGATGGGTTTGGGCGGCCGCAGCTCCTTGACCTGCTGTTCGCTGATGGTCTGCGTGCTCTTGTTGCCGAAGTGGGTGGTCACGTAGTTGGCGACGGCGGCGATCTGCGCGTCGTTCAGGTAAGCACCGAAGCTCTGCATGCCATGCAGACCGTTGAGCATGATGGTGGCGGGATAGCCCGGGGTGGTCAGGCGCGGGTTGTCGGCGAGCTTGGGGTACATCCCCGCGCCGCTGTGGGCGCCCTGACCTCCGGGCATGTGGCAGCCCTGGCAGATGGACTGGTAGAGCACCGCGCCATCGGTGCTGGTGAAGTCGTGGTTGGCGTCGTTGCGGAAGATCACGTCGTCGTGGCGGTAAGGGTCCGGCGCGGCCACGGCCAGCGTTGACACCAGGGCGAGCAGGGCGGTGCCGAGGAAGGTTCGAGACATAGTTGGGCTCCTGTTCATGGGGCAGCCGACGATGCGCTGGTGCAGGCGGGTGATCGCGTCACGCGCGGACAGCGCGGCGCCTTCCTGCCAGGCCGGAATGTAGGAGGCGTGCTCGCCTGCCAGGAGGATGCGCCCGTCGATCCGGCACAGGTTTTCGTAGTGTTCCTTGCGCGTGTCGTCGGTCCACAGGCCATAGCAGCCGTTGGTCCAGGGCACGCGGTGCCAGGCGACGCTGATGCCGTTGTCGAACTCTTCGTGGTACTGCGGGTGGATCTGGGCGCCGTACTCGACGACTTTCTTCAGGCGCTCGTCAGGGGTCATCGCGCTGAACTTGTAGGAGTCCGCGCCGAAGGTGTAGGCCGCCAGCAGCACGCCCTTGCCTGGCTGGTTGATGCCGGCCATGGGGTAGCTGATGCGGTTGATCGGCAGGTTGGTGCGGGTTATGCCGCCGTAGATGCGCTCGTCGTCTTCCCAGAAGCGCCGCTTGAACTGGATGCCGGCCTTGAAGCCGGTGTCATAGGGCACCGCCGCGATGGCGGCTTTCATCTTGTCGCTGACGTTGATCTCGAGCTGGCTGAGGATCGACAGGGGCAGGGTGCAGATGCACCAGTCGGCATTGGCGTGCTCGGTCCTGCCGGTCTTCAGGTCGGTGTAGGTGGCGGTGACGCCCTTGTCGTTCTGCTCGATCCCGCTGACCTTGGCGTTGAAGCGCAGTACGGACTTGAGCTCGCGCTCGAAGGCCCTGGGCAACATGTCCATGCCGCCAGTGGGTTGGAACAGGGCGGTCTGGTACTCATAGAGCTGGCCCTGGGAGATGGCCGACCACATTCCGGAGTTAAGCAGATCCTTCAGCTGCATGGGCTGGGATGGCTGCGCCAGTGGCATCAGACCGCCGCCCGGGTCGATGTCGTAACCGCGCCGCGCGCTCGTACCGAGGCTCTGGGAGTAGCGGTAGTTGTTGTCCAGGGCGCCAAAGTCTTTCAGGGACTCGAGCAGCTTTTCCTGGTCCTCCTTGGTCAGCGGCGCGTCCAGCTTGCCCTGGCCGACCACCTTGGCCAGCAATTCGGAAACGCCGCCCTGGTAGTCGCTCTGCACGTGGCGCAGGCGCTGCGGCTTGCCGCCGAAAGCGTCGCTGGAGTGAACATAGGCGTTGTAGTTGACCTGGAAGAATGGATCGAGGCCGACGCCCAGCTCCCTGTAGTAGTCGAGCATCGCGTAGTGGTTGTAGGGGATGCGCCACGGGCCGGGGTTGATGTAAAGCCCCTCGTCGAACCGGCAGGTCTGCTTGATACCGCTCAACTCGGTGAATTCATCGCCTCCGCGCAGCGTCCAGGATCGACCGCCGGCCTTGGCGTTGTATTCGAGGACCTGCACCTTGTAGCCGGCCTTGCGCAGTTCGTAGGCCGACACCAGACCGGCGATGCCGGCGCCGAGGATCAGCACGCTGGCGCCCTTGGGGTCGCCGCCGAGCCTCATCGGGCCGCGGTACGGCGGCACGGCTGCATAACCCAGGCTGGTCATGGCCTGGTACAGCACCGCGCCGCCAGCGGCCATGCCGATCATGGAGAGGAGATTGCGTCGTGTCAGGGTGGAGGGGGAGTCACTCATGGTTAAGCACTCGCTTGCGGAAGGGAGTCTTCAGTCCGAAAGGGACTGCATGAAGCTTTAGCACTCTCGTTGCGGGTGGTGACGGGCAGGGCGTGGATGCAGACGGTTCTTTGACGCTTTGGAGAATAGTCGGACGGCCGGACTTCCTACTGGAAGTGCCTAGGAGTCGTAGAGCCATTGCGGCATTGGGGATGGGAAAAAGCTGGCATGCCTCTGGGAATGACGGGCATTGCGAGCATGACCCGGCCTTGCCGCCAGCGGCAGAGCGTCGCCGCTTTGGCGCTTCGGATCGCCGGGGTTTCTATTTTTTGCTTTTGCAATCAGCAAGTTAACTGAATTTCGTCGGATTGGTACGGCACTTGCTTCCTCCGCTTGCAAACGCCCGCAGCGGCAATCAGCTCGGGTCTGGAGGATTCGATGGACAAGATGCTTTACGTCTCCATGAGCGGAGCAAGCCAGAACACCCTGGCCATGCGCGCCCACGCCAACAACCTGGCGAACATCTCCACCAACGGCTTCCGCCGGGACTTCGAGCAGGCGCGCTCGATGCAGGTGTTCGGCGACAGTTTCCCGTCGCGGGTCTACGCCATGAGCGAACGCCCGGCCACCGACTTCTCCGCCGGCAGCCTGCAGGAAACCGGCCGTGACCTGGATGTGGCCGCCAAGGGCGACTCGTGGATCGCCGTGCAGGCGCCCGATGGTGGCGAAGCCTACGTGCGCACCGGCAGCCTGGAGATCGACGCCCTTGGCCAGCTGCGCACCGGCGACGGTTTGCCGGTGATCGGCAATGGCGGGCCGATTGCCGTGCCACCGCAGGAAAAGATCGACATCGGCGAAGACGGCACCATCAGCATCCGCGGCCTGGGCGACAACCCCAGCGTGGTCGCCGAGGTGGACCGCATCAAGCTGGTTACCCCGGACCCCAAGCAACTGGAAAAGGGCGCCGATGGCCTGGTGCGCATCAAGCAACAGCCCGGCCAGCCGGCGGTGCAGGCTGACGCCAACGCCAAGATCGAATCGGGTTTCCTCGAGGCGAGCAACGTCAATGCTGTCGAGGAGATGACCTCGATTCTCTCGCTGTCCCGCCAGTTCGAGCTCCACGTAAAGATGATGCGCACCGCCGAAGATGATTCGGCCGCCATGGCGCGTGTTTTGCAGTTCAGCTGACAAGAAACCTGATTAACCGTTCGAGGCGCCACGAATCCGGCGTCCGAGGAGATCGACATGCTTCCGGCACTTTGGGTCAGCAAGACCGGTCTGTCCGCCCAGGACATGAACCTGACCACCATTTCCAACAACCTGGCCAACGTCTCGACCACCGGCTTCAAACGTGATCGCGCCGAGTTCCAGGACCTGCTGTACCAGATCAAGCGTCAGCCCGGTGCCAACTCCACCCAGGACAGCCAACTGCCCTCGGGCCTGCAGCTGGGTACCGGTGTGCGCATCGTCGGCACGCAGAAGAACTTCACCGAAGGCAGCCTGCAGACCACCGACCAGCCGCTGGACATGGCGGTGAACGGCCGCGGCTTCTTCCAGGTGCTGATGCCCGACGGCACCGTCGGCTATACCCGTGACGGCAGCTTCCACCTGAATTCCGACGGGCAGATCGTCACCGCCAACGGTTATGCGCTGGAGCCGGCCATCGTCGTGCCGAACGAGACCCAGACCTTCACCGTCGGCCAGGACGGCACCGTCTCGGTGACCACCAACGGCAACGCCCAGCCGCAGATCATCGGCAACCTGCAGACCGCCGACTTCATCAACCCGGCCGGCCTGCAGGCCATCGGCAACAACCTGTTCCTGGAAACCGGCTCCAGCGGCGCGCCGCAGGTCGGCACTCCGGGCCTGAACGGCCTGGGCACGGTGCAGCAGAACACCCTGGAAAACTCCAACGTCAACGTGGTCGAGGAACTGGTGAACATGATCACCACCCAGCGCGCCTACGAGATGAACTCCAAGGTGATTTCGACCGCTGACCAGATGCTCTCCTTCGTCACGCAAAACCTGTAATCCATTGATCCCGTAGTCGCTCTCCCCGAGAGGTAGCTGTAGATGAACCGTTCCCACCTCCTTCCGCTGCTGGCCATCGCCGCGTTGGCAGGGTGCGTGAGCCCGCCGCCCAAACCGGACGATCCCTATTACGCGCCGGTGCTGCCGCGCACCCCGATGCCGGCCGCGCAGAACAACGGTTCGATCTACCAGTCCGGTTTCGACAACAACCTCTATGGCGATCGCAAGGCGTTCCGCGTGGGCGACATCATCACCATCACCCTCAACGAGAAGACCCAGGCCAGCAAGAAGGCCAGCGCCGACATCTCCAAGGACAGCAAGACCAAGATGGGCCTGACCGGCATGCTCGGCAGCAGCCTGACCACCGACAATCCCATCGGTGGCGGCGACCTCAGCCTCTCCGCCGAATATGGTGGCTCGCGCGATGCCAAGGGCGACAGCCAGGCCGGGCAGAGCAACAGCCTGACCGGCTCGATCACCGTCACCGTGGCCGATGTGATGCCCAACGGCATCCTCGCCGTGCGCGGCGAGAAGTGGATGACCTTGAACACCGGCAACGAGCTGGTGCGCATCGCCGGCATGATCCGCGCCGACGACATCGCCACCGACAACACCGTCGCTTCCAACCGGGTGGCTGATGCGCGCATCACCTACTCGGGCACCGGTGCGTTCGCCGACGCGAGCCAGCCGGGCTGGTTCGATCGCTTCTTCCTCAGCCCGCTGTTCCCGTTCTGAGGGTGAAGACGATGATGGTCTCTGGGAAAACGGTGGTAGCGATCGCGGACAAGGTCCGTTCCTGCGTTCTTGCGGTGTTGTGTGCGTTGCTCATGGTCCCGGTGGCACACGCCGAGCGGTTGAAGGACATCGCCACCATCCAGGGCGTGCGCAACAACCAGCTGATCGGCTACGGCCTGGTCGTCGGCCTCAATGGCACGGGCGACCAGACCACGCAGACGCCCTTCACCCTGCAGACCTTCAACAACATGCTGGCGCAATTCGGCATCAAGGTGCCGGCCAACGTTGGCAACGTGCAGCTGAAGAACGTCGCGGCCGTTTCCATCCATGCCGACCTGCCGCCCTTCTCCAAGCCCGGCCAGGTGATCGACATCACCGTGTCGTCCATCGGCAACGCCAAGAGCCTGCGCGGTGGCAGCCTGCTGATGACCCAGCTCAAGGGTATCGACGGCCAGACCTACGCCGTGGCCCAGGGCAACCTGGTGGTCGGCGGCTTCGATGCCGAAGGTCGCGACGGCTCCAAGATCACAGTCAACGTACCGTCGGCGGGTCGTATCCCCGGTGGCGCCACCGTCGAACGCGCGGTACCGAGCGGCTTCGACCAGGGCAACACGCTGACCCTGAACCTCAACCGCCCGGATTTCACCACCGCCAAGCACATCGTCGACCGCATCAACGAGCTGCTCGGCCCGGGCGTCGCCCAGGCCGTGGATGGCGGCTCGGTGCGCGTCAGCGCGCCGCTGGACCCGAACCAGCGCGTGGACTACATGTCGGTGCTGGAAAACCTCGACGTGCAGGCCGGCGAAGCCGTGGCCAAGGTCATCATCAACTCGCGCACCGGCACCATCGTGATCGGCCAGAACGTGCGCGTGTCGCCGGCCGCCGTGACCCACGGCAGCCTGACCGTGACCATCACCGAAGACCCGATCGTCAGCCAGCCCGGCCCGTTCTCCAACGGCCAGACCGCCGTGGTCCCGCGTTCGCGGGTGAACGCCGAACAGGAAGCCAAGCCGATGTTCAAGTTCGGCCCCGGCACCACGCTGGATGAAATCGTCCGCGCCGTTAACCAGGTGGGCGCCGCGCCCAGCGACCTGATGGCGATCCTCGAAGCCCTGAAACAGGCCGGCGCGCTGCAGGCCGACCTGATCGTGATCTGAGGACGCCGACGTGGATGCCAAACTGCTTTCCGCAGGCTCCTCCGGGACCAACTCCGGGGCCTACACCGACCTCAACCGCCTGGCGCAGCTCAAGAACGGCGCCGGCCGTGACAGCGAGGGCAACATCCGCAAGGTGGCCCAGGAATTCGAATCGCTGTTCATGAACGAGATGCTCAAGTCCATGCGTTCGGCCAACGACGTGCTGGCCGAGGGCAACTTCATGAACACCTCGACCACCAAGCAGTACCAGGAAATGTACGACCAGCAGCTGTCCGTCAGCCTGTCCACGAAGGGCCGCGGCATCGGCCTGTCGGACGTGCTGACCCGGCAGCTGTCGAAGATGAACGGCGGCAGGCACAGCGGCGCAGCCAACCCCTTCGCCCAGGTCGCCGGCGCCGATTCGAAACTCAACAGCACCGCCAGTTGGCCTTCGACCACCGGTGTGAACGCCAGCGGCAAGGCCTTGCCGCAACCCGAGCAGGGCCGCGACGACTCCAAGCTGCTCAACGCCCGCCGCCTGACGCTGCCGGGCAGGCTCGCCGACCGCGTCATGGCCGGCATCGTGCCGGGTGCGGCGAAGTCCGAAGAAGAGGGCAAGCCGCTGGCCGGCAACGACTGGAAGACCTCCAGATCCTTCGCCGATGCGGTGCAGGCAGTGGATGCCGCGGCGGCCGCCGTCGGCGCCACTGCCTCCGCTTCGGCGGAAGACGCCGGCAGCCGCCGCTCCGCCCAGACGACGCTGCAAGCCAGGGCCAAGTCGGCCTTCGCCTCGGCGGACGAATTCGTCGCCACCATGCTGCCCATGGCCCAGAAAGCCGCCGCCCGCATCGGCGTCGACGCCCGCTACCTGGTAGCCCAGGCCGCGCTGGAAACCGGCTGGGGCAAGTCCATCATTCGCGAACAGGATGGCTCCAGCAGCCACAACCTGTTCGGCATCAAGGCCGGCTCCAAGTGGGGCGGCGACTCGGCGCGGGCGCTGACCAGCGAATACGAGAACGGCAAGAAAGTGAAGGAGGTCGCGGCGTTCCGCTCCTACGACTCCTTCGAGCAGAGCTTCAACGACTACGTGAGCTTCCTGCAGAACAACGACCGCTACTCGGACGCCCTGGACTCCACCGAGCGTCCCGAGCAGTTCATGAAGGAACTGCAGCAGGCCGGCTATGCCACCGATCCCAACTACGCCCGCAAGGTGTCGCAGATCGCCAGGCAGATGCAGGTCTACCAGGCGGTCGCCGCGGCGGACACCCCGCCCCTGGGATAAGGACCAAGAGCGATGAGCGATCTACTTTCCATTGGCCTGTCTGGCCTGCGTTCCAGCCAGACGTCGTTGACGGTGACCGGCCACAACATCACCAACGTCAACACGCCCGGCTATTCCCGCCAGCAATCGGTGCAGCAGACCGGCATCCCGCAATACAGCGGCGCCGGCTACATCGGGTCGGGCAGCCAGGTCGTGGACGTGCGCCGGCTCGCCAGCGACTTCCTGTTCTCGCAGGTGCGTACTGCTACCAGCCAGTCCAACGAACTGAGTGCTTTCCAGGGCCAGATCGAACAGCTCGACTCGCTGCTCTCCGACACCACCACCGGCATCAGCCCGGCGCTGCAGAAATTCTTCGCCGCGCTGCAGACCGCCGCCGCCAACCCCTCCGCCAGCGAGGGCCGCGAGGCGCTGCTGGCCGAGGCGCAGGGGCTGTCGAAGTCGTTCAACACCCTCTACGACCAGCTCGACAAGCAGAACAGCCTGATCAACCAGCAGCTCGGCTCGCTGGCCAGCCAGGTCAACTCGCTGGCTTCCAGCGTCGCCAGCTACAACGACGCCATCGCCAAGGCCAAGGCCGCCGGCGGGCAGCCCAACGACCTGATGGACGCCCGCGAGGAGACCATCCGCAAGCTCTCCGAGCTGATCGGCGTGCAGGCCGTTCCGCAGGACGACAGCTCGGTCAACCTGTTCATCGGCACCGGCCAGCCGCTGGTGGTAGGCACCACGACCTCGTCCCTGCAGGTGGTGCCGGGCACCAATGACCCGAGCCGCTTCGAGGTGCAGCTGGTCAGCGGCAGCGCCACCCAGACCATCACCTCGCAGGTTTCCGGTGGCCAGATGGGCGGCCTGATCGCCTACCGCGACACCGCCCTGGACGCCTCCTACAACAAGCTGGGGCAGATCGCCCTGACCTTCGCCGACACCGTCAACAAGCAGCTCGGCCAGGGCCTGGACCTTTCCGGCAACGCCGGCAGCAACCTGTTCGGCAACATCAACGACCCGAGCATCGCGCGCCTGCGCGTGCTGGCACAGGCGAGCAACACCGGCACTGTGGATGCCCAGCTGCAGATCACCGACACCAGCAAGCTGGGCGCCAGTGACTACCGCCTGGAATACGACGGCAACAACTTCACCGCGCGGCGGCTTTCCGACAACGCGCAGGTCAACGTCACGGTCAGCGGCACCGGGCCCTACACCCTGAGCTTCGCCGACGGCAGCGGGGCGGACCAGGGCTTCACCGTCACCATGCCGACGCTGCCGCCGGCTGGCGATGGCTTCACCCTGCAACCGACCCGTCGCGGCGCCGCCGACATCAGCACCGTGCTGACCAAGGCCGACCAGCTGGCTTTCGCCGGCACCGCCCGCAGCGAGGCCACCACCAACAACCGTGGCACCGGCGCCATCGGCCAGCCCAAGCTCACCGGCGGCCCGTCGCCGATCAACACCGCCGACCTGCAGAACCTGTTTGGCGCCAATGGCCTGAAGCTGAGCTTCGATGCGACGACCAACAGCCTCACCGGCACGCTGCCGGCGGGCGCGACCCTGAGCTACGTGTCGCCCTCGACCACCGGCCTGACCTCCGGGCAGACCAACACCGTGCGCCTGGACTACACCGACCCGGGCACCGGCAACAGCTACCGCTACGAATTCACCCTGAGCGGCGCCCCCCAGGCCGGCGACAGCTTCACCCTCGGCATGAACACCAAGGGCATCTCCGACAACAGCAACGCCCTGGCGCTCTCCGGCCTGCAGAGCAAGGCCACCGTGGGCGGCACCGGCAGCGCCGGTTCCACCTACAACGACGCCTACGGCGGCCTGGTGGAACGCATCGGCACCCTGACCGCGCAGGTGCGCAACAACGCCGACGCCAGCGCCACCGTGCTCAAGCAGGCCCAGGACAACCGCGACTCGCTGTCGGGGGTGAACCTCGACGAAGAGGCTGCCAACCTCATCCAGTTCCAGCAGTACTACAGCGCTTCGGCCCAGGTCATCCAGGTCGCCCGCTCGCTGTTCGACACCCTGATCGGCGCGTTCCGCTGATAGCTGACGAAGGACTCGACCATGCGCATCTCCACCATCCAGGCGTACAACAACTCCGTCGGCGGCCTGCAGAAGAACTACGGCAGCGTTACCCGCACCCAGGAGCAGATCAGCACCGGCAAGCGCATCCTCACCCCGGCGGATGACCCGGTGGCCTCGGTGCGCCTGCTGCAACTGAGCCAGGAGCAATCGCTCAACGACCAGTACAAGAGCAACATCACGGCGGCGAAGAACAGCCTGACGTCCGAGGAATCGATCCTGCAGTCGGTGGGCAACGTCATCCAGCGCATCCGCGAAATCGCCGTCGAAGCCGGCAACGGCGCCCAGGACCCCAGCGACAAGAACGCCCTCGCCACCGAGTTGTCGCAGCGCGAAGACGAGCTGCTCAACCTGCTCAACAGCAAGGACGCCAGCGGCAAGTACCTGTTCTCCGGCAGCCAGGGCGATACCCAGCCCTTCGTGCGCAACCCCGACGGCAGCTACAGCTACCAGGGCGACGAAAGCCAACGCCAGGTGCAGATCGCCAGCAGCACCTTGCTGGGCATCAGCGACAGCGGCAAGGCGCTGTTCGACGACGTCAACAACATCAATCGCGTGACCACCGGCGCTGCTGCCGCGAACACCGGCACCGGGCGCATCTCCCTTGGCCTGGTCAACGACAAGCAGGCCTATGACGGCACCTTCCCGTCCAGCGTGCCGCCGGCCGCCACCGACGGCATCGGCATCCGCTTCATCGATGACAAGAACTACGAGGTCTACGACCTCAACGACCCAGCGCTGCCCGGCAGCTATACCCCGCTGAAATCCGGCGCCATCGACGACAACAGCCAGACCAACGACTTCATCGAGTACGGTGGGGTCAAGGTGCAGATCGACGGCAAGCCCGCGGCGGGGGATACCTTCAGCATCAACCGCGATCCCTCTACCGAGAAGAAGGGCCTGCTCAACGTCGTGGCCGACCTGCGCAAGGCACTGTCCAGCGCGACCTCGGACCAGGAAGGCAACTACGCCATCCGTGACGCGACCGCCGTGGCCATCTCCAACCTCGACTCGGTGAACACCCAGGTCCTCTCCGGCCAGGGCAAGATCGGCGCGCGCCTGAACGTGATCGACTCCACCGAGACCTTCATCGACGACGTCAAGCTGGTGAACACCGGCGTTATCTCCGACCTGCAGGACCTCGACTACGCCGAAGCGCTGTCGCGCCTGTCGATGCAGTCGACCATCCTGCAGGCGGCGCAGCAGAGCTACGTGAAGATCAGCGGGCTGAGCCTGTTCAACTACCTCAATTGATCTTCACACCGGCGGCGCTCTGCCGCCGCTGCCGCTCCTTTCATCGAGATTTCTTTCGCTACTGGGTGATTTGGGCATCCGGATTGCTTTACCTGTCTCCGGAGACCTCGCGCGTCATGATTCTGTCGCCAGGTCAGTGCAGATAATCAGCGCCGCCCCGCAGCCCGCGGGTGGCGTCCAGGGGAGCACCCATGAGCGATTTTCAGGACATCCGGGACCGGGCCTATCATCACTTTTCCGCCGGCGAACTGGGCGAGACCCTCTCGTTGCTGACGGAGCTGGAGGCCAAGGCCGGTGTCGATGCCGAGCTGGCGAACGACCTGGGTGTTGTGCTCTTCCGCATGGGCGACCACCTGGCAGCATTGCGGCGCTTCCAGCAGTCCGCCGCGCTGGAAGGCGAATCCCTGGTCGCCGGCAACCTCATCGGACTGCTGGCTGAGCAGGTGCAGCAGAACCAGTCGCAACAGGAAGAACTTCAGGCGTTCGTCGCGGCGCAGGCCAAGCCGAGTGCTTTCGAAACCCTGGGCAGCGAATTCTTCAGCCGCAGCCTGGGCCTCTGGCAGAAGGACAGCGCTCGTGCGTTGCACAAGGCAGCCTCCGCACTGAGCGATGAGCAGTGGCTGGAAGCGTTGCACGGCAGCGTCGAAGGCCAGACACTGGATGGCCACTTCCTGCCCGGATTCATCGACCCGGAGATGCAGCGCATCTATGTCGGCTCCTCCGGCGTGGCGGCCCTCAACGAGGCCCATCGCTTTATCCGACTGATGCTCGACTACGCCCGCGACAATGGCCTGGCGTTCGACGAGCGTACGCGCGCCGTGGATTTCGGCAGCGGCTGGGGCCGCTACACCCGCTTCATGCTCAAGTACGTTCAGCCGGACAACCTCTACGGTCTGGAAGTGAATCCGGGCATGACCGAGCATTGCCGCAAGGCATTCGGCATGGGCAACTTCCTGAAGGTCGAGAGCTTCCCGCCCTGCGACCTGCGCGATGACCTGGTCGACCTGATCTTCGGCTACTCGGTGTTCTCCCACCTGGCGCCCGATTGCGCCGACGCCTGGATCAAGGAATTCGCCCGCATCACGCGCCCGGGTGCGTTGGTGCTGATGACTACCCAGGGGCGCGACTTCATCGAGTTCTGCCGGCGCATCCGCGCCAGCAACGACCGCAGTCATCCCTGGTACGCCAATCTCGCCGATTCCTTCGTCGATCCCGAGCAGGCCTATGCCGACTACGATGGCGGCGCGTTCCTGCATGCCGGTTTCGGCCAGTACGACGGTACTTACGGCGAGTCGCTGATCTCGCGCGGCTACATCGAGCAGAACTGGCTGGAAGACTTCGAACTCATCGACTTCGTCGATGATCGCCGTGTGCTGCCCCAGGCGCTCTTCGTGCTGCGTCGCAAGGCGCGCGGCTGACTCCTGTATCGACTTTCCCGCAGCGCGGCAGCGGCCGCGTTGCCCAGACTTTCCGAGATGAGTGATGAACCAGAGCAATCCGCCCGCTGATTCCGGCCTCCACCGCCAGCCGCTGGCCGCGTTCAGCCAGGACGCCGCCTCCGGCGTCTGGAGCAATGGCGCGCAGAAGGATTTCGGTTACTCCGATGGCGATGCCGCCGAACAGAAGGTGGGCAGGACCGTTGCCGGGGCGACGGATGTCTCGGTCCATTCCGCCGAGTTGATCGCCCAGGTCGACGACTGGCCCAGCGAATACCACTTCTCGCCGCGCCGCTCGAACCTGTTGCACTGGATCGACGGGCTGGGGCAGGGCACCCGTGTGCTGGAGCTGGGTTGCGGCTGCGGGGCGATAACCCGCGCACTGGCCGAGCGCGGCTGCCGGGTGGACGCTGTGGAAGGTTCCCCGCGCCGGGCCGGCATCGCTGCTCGCCGCGTGCAAGCGTTCGCCGATGTGCGGGTGTTTCACTCCAACTTCCAGGACATCGCCTTCGAGCCGGTCTACGACGTCGTCACGCTGATCGGCGTGCTCGAATATTCGCCGGTCTACCTGGATGCCGAAGACGCCTTCGTCGCCTGCCTGCAGATGGCCGAGCGCGCGCTCAAGCCCGGTGGCGTCCTGGTGGTTGCCATCGAGAACCAGATGGGGCTCAAGTACTTTTCTGGCATCACCGAAGACCATTTCGCCAAGGCCTACTACGGCGTGGAAGGGCGCTACGGTCATCGCCAGACGACCACCTACGGCCGCCGCCGGCTGGCCGCGAAACTGGCGGCAGCGGGCTTCACCGAGCAGCATTTCGCCTATCCCTTCCCCGATTACAAACTACCGGAAGTGGTGGTCGGCGACGCCGGGGTGGCTCGCGGCGGCTTCGCGCCCGAGGACCTGGTCGCCTATCTGGAGAACCGCGACTACTCCGGCGTCGGTGCTCCCCAGTTCAACCTGCCCCTGGCCTGGGAAGGCGTGGCCAAGGAAGGGCTGCTGGGCGATTTGGCCAACTCCTTCCTGATCCTCGCTCACCGGGCGGGCGATTGCCGGTTCGTGCGGCGCAACCTGCTGGCGCAGAAGTACACCGATAACCGGCGTCCGGGACTGAATTGCATCACCTCCTTCGTCGAGCAGGACGGGGAGGTGAGGGTGCAGAAGTCGCCGCTGGGCGTGGGCGATGCCAGCAGCGAACTGGTATCGCAGTCGCTCCATGAACAGGCTTACGTCGCTGGCCGCAACCTGGGCGTCCTGCTGCGTAACGCCATTCTCCGGGAGCAGCGCGACATCGTGGTCGCCTTGCTCAACCATTGGCTGGCTGAGCTCACCGCACATGCCCGTGACGGTGAGTTGCCGTCGGGTTGGCTTGATGCCACGCCGGACAATTTCATCCTGCAAAGTGATGGCAGCCTTGCCCTTATCGATGACGAATGGCGGACGGCACAGCCGATCAGCCTGTCGGTGCTGTTCTACCGTGGATTGCAGTGCCTTGCCGCCGACGCGACCGTGGCGAGGCATCTGCCGGGCGCCGACGAAATGGCGCGTGTGGCGGAGCTCTGCCAGTGGCTGTCGCTGGAGTTTTCCGAGGCGGGACACGACGAGGCATCGCGGCTGAACCGCCGACTCTGGCAGGAAATCTATGGCAATGGGCGCTGGCGCGTGGACATGTACCGACGTGCTGGCGGGCGGCCGGAACTCGAGGCGCTGCCGGCAACTCCCCAGGCCGACCAGGCGCATGAAGTCTTTGAACCGCGCCTGATCGCCTTCCACCTGCCGCAGTTTCACCGAATCGAACAGAACGACAACTGGTGGGGCGAGGGCTTCACCGAATGGACCAACGTCCGCCAGGGCGCGCCACTCTTCGAAGGCCACTATCAACCCCACGTGCCGACGGCTGAGCTCGGCTATTACGACCTGGCCGACGTCGCGACCCTTGAACGTCAGGCCCGCATGGCGCTGGAGCACGGGCTGCATGGTTTCTGCTTCTACTACTACTGGTTCGATGGCGAGCGCCTGCTGGAGCGGCCGGTGGACCAGTTGCTCGCCAACCCGCAGATCGACCTGCCGTTCTGCCTGTGCTGGGCCAATGAGAACTGGACGCGCCGCTGGGACGGTGGCGAGCAGGAAATTCTCATGCACCAGAGCTATTCGCCGCAGCTGAACCCGCGGTTCGCCGCGGACCTGGTGCCGTACATGAGCGACCCGCGCTACATCCGCGTCGGTGGCAAGCCGGTGCTGCTGGTCTACCGCGGTGACATCATTCCCGACCTGCCGGGCACCCTGGCGGCCTGGCGACAGCACTGGCGCGAAGCGGGCGTGGGTGAGGTGTACCTGATCGGCGTGGAAAGCTTCCAGGTGATCGCCCCCGCCGAGAGCGGCTTCGACGCGACCTGCGAATTCCTCCCCCACCAGGTGCGCCTGGATCGTATCCGGTCGCCGCAGCCGCTGCGGCAACTGAAGGATGCAAGCATCCACGTGGGAGATTACGAGCAACTGGCACAGGCGCAGCTGGCGCGTCCGGCGCCCGGCTACAAGCGTTTCCGTGGTTTGGTTCCCGGCTGGGACAACGCTGCACGCCGGCGCAAGGGGGGCGCCACGATGTTCGTCGGCTCGACGCCCGAACGCTATCAGCGCTGGCTGGAGCGCACTCTGGAGCTGACCGCGCAGGAGCAGCAGGGCGACGAGCGCCTGGTGTTCATCAACGCGTGGAACGAGTGGGGTGAAGGTTGCCACCTGGAGCCGGACGAGCGCTTCGGCATGGCCTACCTGCAGGCGACCCGCGATGCACTGGCGAACAAGGCGGAGAGTTTCTGCCAGCCGGCGCGCACCGCGGCACTGGATGGCGCCACCCGGCAGTACCGCGAATGGCTGGCTCACCGCGAGCTGTCGCCGGTCCAGCGGGCCACGCTGGAAGAGCGCGTCGCCGGCTGGTCCGCATGGCCTCGCGTGAGCGCGGTGATCCTCGATAAACACAGTAATGCCCGCAGCGTCCAGGCGACCCTGGACAGCCTCGACGCGCAGCTGTACCTCGCGCAGCAGACGCTGGTCATTTCCGATGCTCCCGCGCAGGCTCGCGACGGCTTGCTGTGGCTCTCCGCCGGCGGCGAGCCCATGGACGTGCTCGGTCTTTCGCTGGAAGCGCTCACTGGCGACTGGGTGCAGGTCCTGGTGGCGGGTGACCGCCTGGATGCCCACGCGCTGCTGGTGCTCGCCGAACGCATCAATCTGGCGCCGGACATGCGCTGCTGCTACTACGACGAGGACCAACTCCTCGACAGCGGGCACGCTTTCCCCTTGCTCAAACCCGACTTCAACCTGGACCTGCTGCGCAGCTACCCCTACACCGGCAGCGCCCTGGCCTTCCAACGCTCGGCTGCCTTCGAACGGGGTGGCATCGATCGCCGCTTCGGCGATCTTGCGCTACACGACCTGCTCCTGCGCCTGGTGGAATCCACCGGCTTCAATGCCGTGGGGCACATCGCCGAGATACTGTTGCATACCCGCCAGGGCTTCGGTACCTGGCTGGCCGAGGCCGCCACTGGCGACAACGCCGCGCGCCTGGTCTCGGCGCACCTGGATCGCCTGGGGCTGCGGCATGAGATCTACGCGGGCGCGGTCGCCCCGATCAATCGGGTGCAGTATCTGCACGAGCAACAGCCGAAGGTGTCGATCCTCATCCCGACCCGCGATCAGTTGCCGATCCTGCAACGCTGCGTGGAAAGCGTGCTGGAGAAGACCCGCTATCCGCACTACGAAATCCTCATCATCGATAACGACAGCCAGGCTGCCGACGCCTGCGCCTGGCTAGCCGGCATCGAGCAGTTGGACAGCGAGCAGGTGAGGGTGCTGCGCTACCCGCATCCGTTCAACTACTCGGCGATCAATAACTTCGCGGCGAAGCAGGCCACCGGCGATTACCTGGTGCTGCTCAACAATGACACTGCCGCGCTGCAGGAGGATTGGCTCGAGGCCATGCTCCACCACGCTCAGCGCGAGGAAGTCGGCATCGTCGGAGCCAGGCTGCTGTTCCCCGACGGGCGTCTTCAGCACGGCGGTGTCGTGCTGGGCCTCAACGGGCCGGCCGATCATGTGTTCATCGGTGACCCCGGCCATTCCCCCGGCTACATGCACCGCCTGTTCGCCGACCAGAACTACAGTGCGGTAACGGCGGCCTGCCTGATGATCCGCAAGTCGCTCTACGAAGAACTCGGCGGTATGGACGAGGAGGACTTCAAGGTCTCCTACAACGACGTCGACCTCTGCCTGAAGGCCCGGCAGGCGGGTTACCTCTCGGTGTGGACACCCTATGCGGTGCTGCTGCACGAAGGCAGTGTCAGCCAGACGCATGTCGATTCCTCCGCGCAGCAAGCCAAGCGTGCGCGCTTCAAGGGCGAGCAGCAGGCCATGTACCGGCACTGGCTGCCGGCGCTTGCCGAAGACGCGGCCTACAACCGCAACCTCTCGTTGCGCGGCAAGGGCTTCACCCTGGACGAGTGCGCGGCCAAGGCCTGGCAGCCGCTGGTGCAGCGAGTGGCGCCGAGCTTGCTGCTATACGCCGCCGACGATGCCGGTTGCGGCCATTACCGCGTGCGCCAGCCGTTCGCGGCAATGCGTCGTGACGGCCTGCTGGACGGCGTGATCAGTGCAAACCTGCTGGAAACGGTGGAAGAAGCGCGCCTCGCGCCGGACGCGGTGATCTTTCAACGCCAGATCACGGCACGGCAGCTGGAAATCATGGGCGACCTGCGCGCTTCGACCTCGACCTTCCGGGTCTACGAAGTCGACGACTATCTGCCCAACCTGCCGCTCAAGAGCGCGCACCAGGGCGAGATGCCGCGCGACATCCTGCGCTCGCTGCGCCAGGCGGTCTCGCTGTGTGATCGCTTCGTCGTCTCCACCCAGGCGCTGGCCGAGGCCTTCGCTGACCTGCACGGTGACATTCGCGTGCGGCCCAATCTGCTCCCGGTGGAGTGGTGGAAGGACCTTTCCAGCCAGCGCCGCGTCGGGCGCAAGCCCCGTGTGGGCTGGGCGGGCGGTATGGGGCACGGTGGCGATCTGCAGCTGATCGCCGATGTGGTGCGCGAATTGGCGAACGAGGTCGAGTGGGTATTTTTCGGGCTCTGCCCGGAGGCGCTGCGGCCCTACATCGCCGAGTTCCACCCCGGACGCACCATCGAGGACTACCCGCAACGCCTTGCTTCGATGAATCTCGACCTGGCGCTGGCCCCCCTGGAGCAGAACCGCTTCAACGAGTGCAAGAGTAACCTGCGTCTGCTCGAGTACGGCGTGCTGGGCTATCCGGTGGTTTGCAGCGACGTACGTTGCTACCAGGGCGACCTGCCCGTCACCCGCGTGAAGAACCGTTATCGCGATTGGGTGGAGGCCATCCGCATGCACCTGGCCGATCTGGATGCCACCGCGCGGGCCGGCGATGCGCTGCGCGAAGTGGTGCGCCGCGACTGGATGCTCGAAGGCGAGAAGGTGGTGGATTGGGCGCGAGTCTGGTTGCCTGACTGACGCCGCCGTCATCGATGCAAAGGGGCCCCAGGGCCCCTTTTTTGTGTCCATGGAAAAACCAGCTCTGCCATTGCCCTAAAGGAATGGTCGCGGTGGCCGATTTCTTCGTTGTCCGCGCGGGTTCTGACCTTCGCGGACGGTGCAAGACCTGACGCAATGGTTGGAATGTCGCCCCGGCAGGTCGTTGGAATGCGCCGCGAAGTGCGTTCAATGTCTTGAAAAACAAGGGGAAAAAAAACTTCCCGTTTTTCGCTAAAGCTCTTCGCGGCAACGCCGATAAACAGTACGAATGCGAATTCTTGGTGTCCCTGAGCAAGCAGGCCGAGATCTCGCAAGCTCAGGAACTAACAGGACCTCTGAAGGAGACCATCATGGCCCTTACCGTCAATACCAACATTGCTTCCCTGAACACCCAGCGCAACCTGAACGGTTCGTCGAACGCGCTGAGCACCTCGCTGCAGCGTCTGTCCACCGGTAACCGCATCAACAGCGCCAAAGACGACGCCGCCGGCCTGCAGATCTCCAACCGTCTGTCCAACCAGATCAGCGGCCTGGGCGTTGCCACCCGTAACGCCAACGACGGTATCTCCCTGGCGCAGACCGCTGAAGGTGCCCTGCAGCAGTCCACCAACATCCTGTCGCGTATTCGTGACCTTTCCCTGCAGTCCGCCAACGGCTCCAACAGCGACGCCGACCGCGCTGCCCTGCAGAAGGAAGTGTCCGCCCAGCAGGCTGAACTGACCCGTATCGCCGACACCACCACCTTCGGTGGCCGCAAGCTGCTCGACGGTTCCTTCGGTACCTCCAGTTTCCAGGTCGGTTCCAACGCCTACGAAACCATCGAGGTGAGCCTGCAGAACGCATCGGCCAGCGCCATCGGCTCCTACCAGATCGGTAGCGAAGGTGCCGGCACCGCTGCCACCGCAGCCGGCACCTCCAGCGCCTCGGGCGTTGCAGGCGGCGCAATCAACCTGGTGGGCGGCGGTCAGGCCAAGACCATCACCACCGCCGCTGGCGCCAGCGCCAAGGACATCGCCGAGCAGTTCGACGGCGCCATCCCGAACCTGTCCGCCCGTGCCCGTACCGAGTTCACCGCTGACGTTTCCGGCGTGACCGGCGGCTCGCTGAACTTCACCGTTCAGGTCGGCAGCAACACCGTCAACCTGGCTGGCGTAACCTCCACCCAGGACCTGGCTGACCAGTTGAACTCCAACGCTTCGAAGCTCGGCATCACCGCCAGCATCGACGACAAGAACGTGCTGACCGTCACCTCCGCCACCGGTGAGAACGTGACCTTCGGCGCCAACACCGGTACCGCTACTGCGGGTTCGGTGAACGTCAAGGTGATGGGTTCGGACGGCAATCTCGAAGCTACCGCCCACGATGCCCTGACCGCGGCCAACTCCAAGATCACCGGCTACGTCCAGCTGAACTCGCCGACCGCCTACTCGGTCAGCGGTGCCGGCAGCGCCGAAGTGTTCGGTAACTCCTCCGCCGCGCAGAAGAGCACTGTCGCCAACATCGACATCTCCACCGTGGAAGGTGCCCAGAACGCCATCGCCGTCATCGACAACGCCCTGGCCGCGATCGACTCCCAGCGTGCCGACCTGGGTGCCGTACAGAACCGCTTCGACAACACCATCTCCAACCTGACCAACATCTCCGAGAACGTCGACGCTGCCCGCAGCCGCATCAAGGACACCGACTTCGCCTCGGAAACCGCCACCCTGTCGAAGAACCAGGTTCTGCAACAGGCCGGCACCGCGATCCTGGCTCAGGCCAACCAGCTGCCGCAGTCTGTACTCAGCCTGCTCCGCTAACGGTTGGCGGATCTTCGATCCGACCGCAGGAGGAAGGGGCAACCCTTCCTCCTTTTTGCCTTTTCGAAGGAGTGAACGATGGACGTTGGAAACATAGCCGGACTTCCGGCGTTCAAGGGGACGAATCGCACCGACTCCGCGGTTCCCGCCACCAGCACCGCTGCGCCGCAGGATGGCGAGGCGCGCCCGGTGGAGCAGAAGGATTCGCGCGCACGCCTGGACGACGCCGTGTCGGACATCCAGAAGCATGTGCAGAGCGTGCGTCGCAACCTGAACTTCAGCATCGACGACACGACCGGCGATGTGGTGGTAAAGGTCATCGACGGCGATTCCGGCAAGGTGGTGCGGCAAATTCCTTCCGAGGAAGTGCTGAAACTTGCCGCCCGACTCGACGACATACGCAGCCTGATGTTCGAAGCCCAGGCGTGACGGGCTGTTCACAGAGCTGGTACGGCAATTGCTCTAATCTGGTGATTGGATAGCGCCGAACAGATTTTTGACGGAGGTGGAAGATGGCTGGTATCACGGGACTGGGTTCGGGACTCAACATCGACAATATCGTCACCGCGCTGGTGAATGCCGAGAAGACTCCCAAGCAGAACCAGATCGATGCCCTCGAGAAAAAGACCACCACGCAGATCACCGCGATCGGTGGGCTCAAGAGCGCCATCAGCACCTTCCAGACCGCCCTGGGGAAACTCAACACCCTGACGCAGTTCCAGGCGCGCAGCTTCACCTCGTCCAACACCGATGTGCTCAAGGGCAGCGCGACCGAGAAGGCTGCCGCGGGCACCTATCAGATCCAGGTCGAGCAACTGGCCGCCAGCAGCAAGGTGGCCCTGGGCGCCGTTCCGGCAACCTCGACCTCGACCTTCAACAGCGGCACCCTGAAAATCTCCGTGGGTGACGTCAATCTCGACGACATCACCATCGACGGCAGCAACAACACCCTGGCCGGCGTTCGCGACGCGATCAACAAGGCCGGCAAGGACAAGGGCGTCACCGCGACCATCGTCAACGATGCGCAGGGTTCGCGCCTGGTGGTGTCCAGCAACAAGACCGGTGAAGGCAAGGACATCAAGATTCAGGCCGTCGACAGCGGCGCGGGGGGTACCCAGGCCCTGAGCAAACTGGCCTTCGACCCGGCCAGCGCGCCCGATCTGTCCAAGCTGACCGACGCCCAGAAGGCCAACGGCGACGGCGGATTCATCACCCATGCGCAGAGTGCCCTGCTGACGGTTGATGGTCTGGAGATCAAGAGCGACTCCAACAGCGTGTCCACCGCCATCGAAGGCGTGACCATCGACCTGAAGACCAAGACCGAAGTCGACAAGCCCGTGACGCTGACCATCGACCTGGACCGGACGACCGTCAAGAACAACATCAAGTCCTTCGTCGACGCCTACAACACCCTGGTCAGCTTCGTGAACACCCAGACCAAGGTGACCAAGGTCGGTGAGGACAAGACGCCGGTGACCGGTGCGCTGGTGGGAGACGCCACTGC
This sequence comes from Pseudomonas sp. DP-17, assembly GCF_022380625.1. NCBI lineage: Bacteria > Pseudomonadati > Pseudomonadota > Gammaproteobacteria > Pseudomonadales > Pseudomonadaceae > Pseudomonas > Pseudomonas sp. DP-17. Next base: position 339,597 of record NZ_JAKSXG010000001.1, on the reverse strand, counting down.
GCGTTCGCTGCTGAGCACCGTACGCAACGAGCTGGTCGCCACCCAGGGCGACAGCGACAGCAACATGCGCGTCCTGGCCGACCTGGGCATCACCACCAAGGCCGACGGTACCCTGGAAATCAACAACGACAAGCTGGACAAGGCAGTCGCCAACAACTTCCAGGACGTCGCCAATCTGTTCACCGGTGACAAGGGCCTGGCCACCCGCCTGGACTCCAAGCTCAAGGCGTACACCGATACCAACGGCATCCTCGACCAGCGCAACAGCATCCTGCAGAAGACTCTCAACAGCGTCGACGATCAGCAGGCAGCCCTGGACCGCCGCATTACCTCGCTGCAGGAACGCTTGTACAAGCAGTACAACACCATGGACTCCCTGGTCAGCCAGCTCACCCAGACCACCACGAGCCTGACCAGCCAGCTCGCCAGCCTGCCGTTCGCCAAGAGCTGACCCTGACTTCACCGTGGCCCGCTGAAGCGTGGCCACGGTGAAAAAATCGCAAACTAATCTTCAAGCTCCCGCTTCACTGGCCGATAGCTTGGTCAGTAAGAAAATTTGCAGCAGGAGCCTGCCATGTACGCCATGAAAGCCATGAAGCAATACCAGCAAGTCAGCCTGGAAGCACGCGTCGCCGAGGCGTCGCCGCACGGGCTGATCCAGCTGCTCATGCAAGGTGGCCTGGAACGTCTGGCCCAGGCCCGTGGCGCTATCGAGCGTGGCCAACTGGCCGAGCGCGGCGAGCTGATCAGCAAGGCCATCGGCATCGTTGGTGGCCTGCGCGAGGCGCTGAACCCCGAAGTGGGTGGCGAACTGGCCCTGAATCTGGACCGCCTGTATGCGTACATGACCGAGCGCCTGCTGGAAGCCAACCGCAACGGCGATGCGGCGATCCTCGACGAGGTTTCGGGGCTGCTGCGTGAAGTGAAGTCGGGCTGGGACGCCATCGCCGCCTGAAGGAAGGAACAGTCATGAGCCAGGCCATGCTTCAACTCAACGAGACTCGCGCCGCCCTGAGCGACGCCATGCATAACCAGGACTGGGAAGCCATCGGCGACCTCGACCAGAAATGCCGTGAGCAGGTCGAAGTGGCCATGCAGGATGCCGAGCGCGACGAGCAGGCCCTGCGCGAAACCATGGAACAGCTGCTGGCGCTGTACGCCGAACTGGTCCAGGTGTGCACAGCCCAACGCAGCGCTATCGGCGCAGAACTGACCGCGGTGAATCGCTCCAACAAGGGTGCCAAGGTCTACCAGATGTTCGGCTGATCCGTCCGGATCGGCCTTCCCTGGGCGGTGATCGGCCAAGTGCCGGTGGTCACCGCCTCCGCTTCGAACTACGCTCCACTTCAATTGCCATGACGGGGATCAACACCCTTCGTCGGGCGCCATCAAAAAAAACACGCCATAAATTTGACTCGAGCCACAAATTTGACTTAACTAGTGGCCAAATGCTGGCTAGCACGAGGAAATTGTGCTGAGGCCAGATCGTGTCAGCCGCCGTAGTACGGCCAGCCCGGGATGACAAGCTAAGATGTGGCGCGAAACGAAAATCCTCGTGATCGACGACAACCAGGACCGCTGCCGGGACCTCTCGGTGATCATCAGCTTCCTGGGCGAAGACCAGCTGTCCTGCGGCAGCCGCGACTGGCGGCAGGTTGTCGACCCGCTGCCCAACGGCAGCCGCGACGTCCTCTGCGTTCTGGTCGGCGCCGTGGAGAGCAAGGGCGGGGCGCTGGAGCTGCTCAAGCAGCTCGCGGCCTGGGACGAATACCTGCCCGTCCTGCTGATGGGCGAGCCGGTGCCCAACGAGTGGCCCGAGGAATTGCGCCGCCGTGTGCTGGCCAGCCTCGAGATGCCGCCCAGCTACAACAAATTGCTCGACTCCCTGCACCGGGCCCAGGTCTACCGCGAGATGTACGACCAGGCCCGCGAGCGCGGCCGCCAGCGCGAACCCAACCTGTTCCGCAGCCTGGTGGGCACCAGCCGTGCCATCCAGCAGGTGCGGCAGATGATGCAGCAGGTCGCCGACACCGACGCCAGCGTGCTGATCCTCGGTGAATCCGGCACCGGAAAGGAAGTGGTCGCGCGCAACCTGCACTATCACTCCAAACGCCGCGACGCACCCTTCGTGCCGGTGAACTGCGGCGCAATCCCGGCGGAGCTGCTGGAAAGCGAGCTGTTCGGCCATGAGAAGGGTGCCTTCACCGGCGCCATCACCAGCCGCGCCGGGCGCTTCGAACTGGCCAACGGCGGCACCCTGTTCCTCGACGAGATCGGCGACATGCCGCTGCCGATGCAGGTCAAGCTGCTGCGCGTACTGCAGGAGCGCACCTTCGAGCGCGTGGGCAGCAACAAGACGCAGAACGTCGACGTGCGCATCATCGCCGCGACCCACAAGAACCTCGAGAAGATGATCGAGGACGGCAGCTTCCGCGAAGACCTGTACTACCGCCTCAACGTCTTCCCCATCGAGATGGCCCCGCTGCGCGAGCGCGTGGAAGACATCCCGCTGCTGATGAACGAGCTCATCTCGCGCATGGAGCACGAGAAGCGCGGCTCGATCCGCTTCAACTCCGCCGCCATCATGTCGCTCTGCCGTCACGACTGGCCGGGCAACGTGCGCGAGCTGGCGAACCTCGTCGAGCGCCTGGCGATCATGCACCCCTACGGCGTGATCGGCGTGGGCGAGTTGCCGAAGAAATTCCGTCACGTCGACGACGAGGACGAACAACTGGCGACCAGCCTGCGCGAGGAGCTCGAAGAGCGTGCGGCGATCACTGCCGGGCTGCCGGGCCTCGACTCGCCGGCCATGCTGCCGGCCGAGGGCATCGACCTGAAGGACTACCTGGCCAACCTCGAGCAGGGCCTGATCCAGCAGGCGCTGGATGACGCCAGTGGCGTCGTTGCACGCGCCGCCGAACGCCTGCGCATCCGCCGCACCACCCTGGTGGAGAAAATGCGCAAGTACGGCATGAGCCGCCGCGAAGAGGAAATGGCGGAGGATTGACGCTTCCGCCGCTCTCGTTTTTTTAAGTCATTGAAATATAACGAATAAATTTTAGGCACGGGGTTTGCTAAGACTCATCCGACCGACAGATTCACGCCGTCGGACGGATGAGGAAAAACCCGCATGATGCCCGCCACCCATCGCCAGACTGAACTCGCTGCCCAGCTTCCTGCAGATCCGCTGCAGGTGCCGGTGGAGCAGCAGAGCCGCGCCCATCTGGAGCAGACCTTCGCGCTGTTCAGCCAGATGTCCAGCCAGCTCAACCAGTCCTACAGCCTGCTGGAAGCCCGCGTTACCGAGCTCAAGGGCGAACTCGCCCTGGTCAGCGCGCAACGCATGCAGGAGCTGGCCGAGAAGGAGCGCCTGGCCAACCGCCTGCAAAGCCTGCTCGACGTACTGCCCGGCGGCGTCATCGTGATCGATGGCCAGGGCGTCGTGCGCGACGCCAATCCGGTGGCGGTGGCCCTGCTCGGCAAGCCGCTGGTGGGCATGCTCTGGCGCGAGGTGATCTCCCGCAGCTTCGCCCCCCGCGCTGACGATGGTCACGAAGTTTCCCTGCGCGATGGCCGCCGTGTGTCCATCGCCATCCGCCCCCTGAATGGCGAACCCGGCCAACTGGTGCTGCTCAATGACCTGACGGAAACCCGTCGGCTGCAGGATCAACTGGCCCGCCACGAACGGCTGTCCGCCCTGGGCCGCATGGTCGCATCGCTCGCCCACCAGATCCGCACACCGCTCTCGGCTGCCATGCTCTATGCCGGCCATCTGAGCGAAGGCGAGCTGCCGGTCGAACAGCAGCAGCGTTTCGCCGGCCGGATCAAGGAGCGCCTGCACGAACTGGAAAGCCAGGTGCGCGACATGCTTGTGTTCGCCCGTGGCGAGCTGCCGTTGCCGGATCGCCTGATGCCCAACCAACTCTTCGCCAGCCTGCGCGCCGCGGCCGAATCCCACGTCGCCGGCCTGAATGTCCGCTGGCAGTGCGATGCCCGCGCGGGCGAACTGCTGTGCAACCGCGACACCCTGGTCGGCACCGTGCTCAACCTGGTGGAGAACGCCATCCAGGCTGCCGGGCGCGATGTGCGCCTGAAGGTGCACCTGTACTCGCGCGACAACAGCCTGCGCCTGTGCATCAGTGACAACGGCCCGGGCATGAGCGCCGAAACCCTGGCGCGCCTGGGCGAACCCTTCTTCACCACCAAGACCACCGGCACCGGCCTCGGCCTCGCAGTGGTGAAAGCCGTGGCCAAGGCCCACCAGGGCGAGCTGAGCCTGCGCTCGCGCCCTGGTGTCGGCACCTGCGCCACCCTGATTCTGCCGCTGATCCTGGCTCAACCCGTCGTCAACGAGGAGTGATTCCCATGGCCGCCAAAGTCCTGCTGGTCGAAGACGACCGCGCCCTTCGTGAAGCCCTCTGCGACACCCTGTCGCTCGGCGGGCACGATTTCGTCGCCGTGGATTGCGCCGAGGCCGCGCTGCCGGCGCTGGAGAAGGACGCCTTCAGCCTGGTGATCAGCGACGTGAACATGCCGGGCATGGACGGGCACCAGTTGCTCGGCCTGATCCGCAAGCGCTACCCGCAATTGCCGGTGCTGCTGATGACCGCCTACGGCGCGGTTGATCGTGCCGTGGATGCCATGCGCCAGGGTGCCGCCGATTACCTGGTCAAGCCGTTCGAACCGCGCGCGCTGCTGGAACTGGTGGCCCGCCATGCGCTGGGCGCCGTTCCCGCGAGCGCCGGCGAAGGCCCTGTGGCGCTGGAGCCGGCCAGCCAGCAGTTGCTGGAACTGGCTGCCCGTGTCGCGCGCAGCGATTCCACCGTGCTGATTTCCGGCGAGTCCGGCACCGGCAAGGAAGTGCTGGCCCAGTACATACACCAGCAATCGCCGCGCGTCGGCAAACCCTTCGTGGCCATCAACTGCGCGGCGATCCCTGACAACATGCTCGAGGCCACGCTGTTCGGCCACGAGAAGGGCGCGTTCACCGGCGCCATCGCCGCCCAGCCGGGCAAGTTCGAACTGGCCGACGGCGGCACCATCCTGCTCGACGAAATCTCCGAGATGCCGCTGGCGCTGCAGGCCAAGCTGCTGCGCGTGCTGCAGGAGCGGGAAGTGGAACGCGTCGGCGCGCGCAAGCCGATCAGCCTCGACATTCGCGTGCTCGCCACCACCAACCGCGACCTGCTCGGTGAAGTGGCTGCCGGCCGCTTCCGCGAAGACCTCTACTATCGCCTGTCGGTCTTCCCGCTGGCCTGGCGTCCGTTGCGTGAGCGTCCCGCCGACATCCTGCCGCTGGCCGAACGCCTGCTGGCCAAGTACGCCCGCAAGATGAACCATGCGCCGGTCACCCTGGCCGAAGACGCCCGTGCCGCTTTGCTGGCGCATCCCTGGCCGGGCAACGTGCGCGAGCTGGACAATGCCATCCAGCGCTCGCTGATCCTGCAGCAGGGCGGGCAGGTGCAAGCTGCCGACCTGTGTCTGACTGCGCCCATCGGCCTGGCTCCACGCCCGGTGCTGTCGGCAGTCCCGACGGCGGCAGCCCAGGCTGCCTGCGTCGAAATTCCGTCACCGGCCCCTGCCGAAGCGGGGCAGTTGGGCGAAGACCTCAAGCGCCGCGAGTTCCAGATGATCATCGACACCCTGCGCAGCGAGCGCGGCCGCCGCAAGGAAGCCGCCGAGCGCCTGGGGATAAGCCCGCGGACCCTGCGCTACAAGCTCGCGCAGATGCGCGATGCTGGCATGGACGTGGAGGCCTACCTCTACGCCAGTTGATCGGCGAACCAACAACCCCTCTTGGCCCGCATTCGTGCGGGCCTTTTCTTGACGCCTTCCCCGTGCGGGAAGGCAGGGCTTTTGTAGGAGCGAGCTTGCTCCCGAACCGGCCTTGCAGCGGGGCTGTTCGCGAGCAAGCTCGCTCCTACAGGTCTGGCCCAACCCTGGCAGTCGGCGGGCCTTCTGCGTATTTGCATAGCTTCTGAAAGGCCCATCCCAGAGCCTTCCTCCGCATTTTTCCTACGCCCTGAAAAACTGGCACCCAAGTTGCAATCTCCTCTGCAAAGCACCGCGCAGTGTCAAAAAACCGCGGTCAGTCGGAGGGGTAAGTGATGAGTCAGGGTATCGAGTTCAATCGTCTGTTGCTGGAAATGCGCTCCATGCAAATGGAGGCCATGGCAAAGGCGAAGACGCAGGCCGCGCCGGTCGAGCCGGGGGCGCCGAGCTTCTCGCAGATGCTTGGCCAGGCGGTGGACAAGGTGAACGGTACCCAGCAGGTCGCCTCCGACATGGCGTCCGCTTTCGAGATGGGGCAGGGCGGTGTCGATCTCACCGACGTGATGATCGCCTCGCAGAAGGCCAGTGTTTCTTTCCAGGCGATGACCCAGGTGCGCAACAAGCTCGTCCAGGCGTACCAGGACATCATGCAGATGCCGGTTTGAGCGGCGAGGATCGTAGGTAATGTCCCAAGCCTCCGTTGTTGACAGCCAGGTCCCGGCCAAGGTCGGCGAGCCGAAAAAGCCGCTGCTCGGCCTGACGTTCCTCGAGAACCTCGCGGATATGCCGGTGCTGCGCCAGGTCGGCCTGCTGGTCGGCCTCGCCGCGAGCATCGCCATCGGCTTCGGCATGGTCCTGTGGTCGCAGCAGCCGGACTACAAGCCGCTATACGGCAGCCTCAATGGCGTGGACGCCAACAAGGTGGTCGAGGCGCTGTCCGCTGCCGACATCGGCTACAAGATCGAGCCCAACTCCGGCGCGTTGCTGGTGAAGGCCGATGACCTGGGCCGTGCGCGCATGAAAGTCGCCGGTGCCGGCCTGGCGCCCACCGACAGCAACGTCGGCTTCGAGATCCTCGACAAGGAACAGGCGCTGGGCACCAGCCAGTTCATGGAAGCGACCAACTACCGTCGCGGCCTGGAAGGCGAGCTGGCGCGTACCGTCTCCAGCCTGAACAACGTCAAGGGCGCCCGGGTGCACCTGGCGATCCCGAAAAGCTCGGTGTTCGTCCGTGACGACCGCAAGCCCAGCGCCTCGGTGCTGGTCGAGCTGTATCCGGGCCGCACCCTGGAGCCGAGCCAGGTGCTGGCCATCGTCAACCTGGTCGCCACCAGCGTGCCGGAGCTGGACAAGGGCCAGGTCACCGTGGTCGACCAGAAAGGCAACCTGCTGTCCGACCAGCAGGAACTCTCCGAACTGACCATGGCCGGGAAGCAGTTCGACTTCACCCGTCGCATGGAAAGCAACTTCACCCAGCGCGTGCACAGCATCCTCGCGCCGGTGCTGGGCAACGGGCGCTACAAGGCCGAGGTCTCGGCCGACGTCGACTTCAGCGCGGTGGAATCCACCTCCGAGTCGTTCAACCCGGACCAGCCGGCCCTGCGCAGCGAGCAGAGCAACAACGAGGAACGGCAGAACAGCAACGGCCCGCAGGGCGTGCCGGGTGCGCTGTCGAACCAGCCGCCGGCGCCGGCCAGTGCGCCGCAGACCACCGGCGGCAGCGCCCCGTCCGACTTCGTCGCGCCGGGCCAGCCGCTGAAGGATGCCAACGGCCAGCCGATCATCGATCCGAAGACCGGCAAGCCGGAGCTCGCCCCGTACCCGACCGACAAGCGCGCGCAGAACACCCGCAACTACGAACTGGATCGCTCGGTGAGCTACACCAAGCAGCAGCAGGGTCGCCTGCGCCGGCTTTCCGTCGCAGTGGTGCTGGATGACCGCGTGATCGCCGATCCGAAGACCGGCGAAGTCAGCCACCAGCCCTGGACCGCCGACGAGCTGGGCCGCTTCACCCGCCTGGTGCAGGACGCGGTAGGCTATGACGCCAGCCGTGGCGACAGCGTCAGCGTGATCAACGCGCCGTTCGCCCCGGAACAGGGCGAAGAAATCGCCTCGCCGCCGTTCTACTCGCAGCCCTGGTTCTGGGACGTGGTCAAGCAGGTGCTGGGCATCGTCTTCATCCTGGTGCTGGTGCTGGGCGTGCTGCGCCCGGTGCTGAACAACCTGTCGGGCAACAAGAGCAAGGCCCTGGTGGGCGGCGGCGCTGCAGGCGAAGGCGGCCTGGGCGAGCTGGGCGGCCTGGAGGGCGAACTGTCCGAAGACCGCGTGAGCCTCGGGGGCCCGGCCAGCATCCTGCTGCCCAGCCCGTCCGAGGGGTACGATGCACAATTGAATGCGATCAAGACACTGGTCGCCCAGGACCCGGGGCGTGTTGCCCAGGTAGTGAAGGACTGGATCAATTCCGATGAGTGAAGCCCGCATGAGCGCCAAACTGAACAAGGTCGACAAGGCTGCCATCCTCCTGCTCTCCCTGGGTGAGACCGATGCCGCGCAGGTGCTGCGCCACATGGGCCCGAAGGAAGTGCAGAAGGTCGGCGTGGCCATGGCGCAGATGCGCAACGTGCACCGCGAGCAGGTCGAGCAGGTGATGGGCGAGTTCGTCGAGATCGTCGGCGACCAGACCAGCCTGGGCGTGGGCGCCGACAGCTACATCCGCAAGATGCTCACCCAGGCCCTGGGCGAGGACAAGGCGAACAACCTCATCGACCGCATCCTGCTGGGGGGCAACACCAGCGGCCTGGACAGCCTGAAGTGGATGGAGCCGCGCGCCGTGGCCGATGTGATCCGCTACGAGCACCCGCAGATCCAGGCCATCGTGGTGGCCTACCTCGACCCGGACCAGGCCGGCGAAGTGCTCAGCCACTTCGACCACAAGGTGCGCCTGGACATCATCCTGCGCGTGTCCTCGCTCAACACCGTGCAGCCCTCCGCGCTCAAGGAACTGAACCTGATCCTGGAGAAACAGTTCGCCGGCAACGCCAACTCCACCCGCACCACCATGGGCGGCGTGAAGCGCGCGGCGGACATCATGAACTACCTCGACAGCTCGGTCGAAGGCGCGCTGATGGACGCCATCCGCGAAGTCGACGAGGACCTGTCCGGACAGATCGAAGACCTCATGTTCGTCTTCGACAACCTGGCCGATGTCGATGACCGCGGCATCCAGGCACTGCTGCGCGAGGTTTCCTCGGACGTGCTGGTGCTGGCCCTCAAGGGCTCGGACGAGGCGATCCGCGAGAAGATCTTCCGCAACATGTCCAAGCGTGCCGCCGAACTGCTGCGCGACGACCTGGAGGCCAAGGGCCCGGTGCGCGTCAGCGAAGTGGAAGGCGCACAGAAGGAAATCCTCACCATCGCTCGCCGTATGGCCGAATCCGGCGAAATCGTGCTGGGTGGCAAGGGCGGCGAGGAGATGATCTGACGTGGTACCGCCGGCCAAAGACGAAGACAAACTCAGCGAGCTGATCCGAGCGCGCGACGTGGCGGGTTTCGACCGCTGGTCGCTGCCCAGCTTCGACCCGGCGCGCCCGGCCCCCGAGCCCGAGCCGGAACCCGAGCCGGAGGTCGCGGAGCAGCCGCAGATCGAGGAAGTGCCGGAGGAAGAGGTCAAGCCGCTGACGCTCGACGAGCTCGAGGCGATCCGCCAGGAGGCCTACAACGAAGGTTTCTCCACCGGTGAGAAGGATGGCTTCCATGCCGGCCAGATCAAGGCGCGCCAGGAAGCCGACGCGGCGCTGCAACCGCGCCTGCAGAATCTCGAAACCCTGATGTCGCACCTGCTCGACCCCATCGCCGAGCAGGACCAGATGCTCGAGGCGGGCATGCTCAACCTGGTGACCCATGTGGTGCGCCAGGTGGTGCAGCGCGAGCTGGCCACCGATTCCAGCCAGATCCGCCTGGTGCTGCGCGAAGCGCTCAAGCTGCTGCCCATGGGCGCCAGCAACATCCGCATCCAGGTCAACCCGCAGGACTTCGAGTTGGTGAAGGCCCTGCGCGACCGCCACGAGGAAAGCTGGAAGATCATCGAGGACGACGGCCTGCTGCCCGGCGGCTGCCGCATCGAGACCGAACATTCGCGCATCGACGCCACTGTCGAGACGCGCCTGGCCCAGGCCGTGAAGCAACTTTTCGAGCAGCAGCGCGACCAGGCGACCCATGCCCTGGAGCCCGACCTGCACGTGAACCTCGACGTCATCCAGGGCGGCTCCGATGCGTCTTGACCGCGTCAGCTTTGCCCGCCGTCTGCAGGGCTACAGCGACGCCGTGAGCCTGCCGACCCAGCCGGTGGTGGAAGGCCGCCTGCTGCGCATGGTCGGCCTGACCCTGGAGGCCGAAGGGCTGCAGGCCGCCGTGGGCAGCCGCTGCCAGGTCATCAACGACGGCGGCTATCACCCTGTGCAGGTGGAAGCCGAAGTCATGGGCTTCGCCGGCAGCAAGATCTACCTGATGCCGGTGGGCAGCCTCGCCGGCATCGCCCCCGGCGCCCGCGTGGTGCCGCTGCCGGATTCCGGCCGCCTGCCGATGGGCATGTCCATGCTCGGCCGCGTGCTCGACGGCGTCGGCCGCGCGCTGGACGGCAAGGGCGGCATGCGCGCCGAGGACTGGGTGCCGATGGACGGCCCGATCATCAACCCGCTGGCGCGCGACCCGATCCATGAGCCGATGGACGTCGGCATCCGCTCGATCAACTCCCTGCTCACCGTCGGCCGCGGCCAGCGCCTGGGCCTGTTCGCCGGGACCGGCGTCGGTAAATCGGTGCTGCTGGGCATGATGACGCGCTTCACCAAGGCCGACATCATCGTGGTCGGGCTGATCGGCGAGCGGGGCCGCGAGGTGAAGGAATTCATCGAGCACATTCTCGGCGAGGAAGGCCTCAAGCGTTCCGTGGTCGTGGCCTCGCCGGCGGACGACGCGCCCCTGATGCGCCTGCGCGCCGCGCAGTACTGCACCCGTATCGCCGAGTACTTCCGCGACAAGGGCAAGAACGTCCTGCTGCTGATGGATTCCCTGACCCGTTACGCCCAGGCCCAGCGCGAGATCGCCCTGGCCATCGGCGAGCCGCCGGCGACCAAGGGTTATCCACCATCGGTGTTCGCCAAGCTGCCGCGCCTGGTCGAGCGTGCCGGCAACGGCGAGAAGGGCGGCGGCTCGATCACCGCTTTCTACACCGTGCTCAGCGAAGGCGACGACCAGCAGGACCCGATCGCCGACGCCGCGCGCGGTGTGCTCGATGGCCACTTCGTGCTGTCGCGCCGGCTGGCCGAGGAAGGCCATTACCCGGCCATCGACATCGAGGCCTCGATCAGCCGGGTGATGCCCCAGGTCACCACGCCCGAACACCTGCGCGACGCCCAGCGCTTCAAGCAGCTGTGGTCGCGTTATCAACAGAGCCGTGACCTGATCAGCGTCGGCGCCTACGTGGCCGGCGGCGATCCGGAGACCGACCTGGCCATCCAGCGCTTCCCGATCATGCGCCAGTTCCTGCGCCAGGCGCTGGACGAAAGCCAGAACCTCGACGACAGCCGCCTGCTGCTGGATGCCGTCGTCAGCGGCAAGGCCGGCTGATGATCAACCTGCACGGTAGCTCCCGTAGGATGGGTGGAGCTTGCGATGCCCATCGATCCAGAGCGTCGGTCATCCCGGTGATGACGGAGCCAAGGCAGCATGGGTATCGCTGCGCTCCACCCATCCTACGAAAAGCGCAGCGGGAGATGTGTTCATGAACCGCCGCGCCGAACGCCTCGCCCCGGTGGTGGACATGGCACTCAAGGCCGAGCGCGAAACCGCGCGCCAACTCGGCCAGGTGCAGGGGCAATTGCAGCAGGCGCAGCGCAAGCTCGCCGAGCTGGAGCGCTACCGCCACGACTACCAGCAGCAGTGGATCCGCAACGGCCAGCAGGGCGTCAGCGGCCAGTGGCTGATCAATTACCAGCGCTTCCTTTCGCAGCTCGAAGGCGCGGTGGAACAGCAGAACCGCGCGGTGGACTGGCACCAGGGCATCGTCGACAAGGCCCGCGTCGCCTGGCAGGAGAAGTACGCCCGCCTGGAAGGCCTGCGCAAGCTGGTCGAGCGCTACCGCGAGGAGGCACGCCTGGCTGCCGACAAGTACGAGCAGAAGCAGCTCGACGAATTCGCCCAGCGCCTGAAACCCTCACCCGATTGACAGCCCGATGGCCGTGGTAGGCTCCGGTGCGAACCCAGACCGGAAACCCTCCATGTCACTGCCTCCTCCGCGCACCGCCGATTTCCAGTACCTGCTGAGCCTCTGGAAACTGGTCCCGGAAGGCGAGCCCATCGTCACCCCCAGCAGTCACCTGCTGCCGGTCCGCTGGCAGGGCCGGGCGGCGATGATCAAGGTCGCCCTCGATGTGGAAGAGCAGGGCGGTGGGCAAGTCATGCGCTGGTGGGACGGCGAGGGTGCGGCCCGGGTGTTCGCCCACGAAGGCGATGCGATCCTGCTGGAGCGTGCCGAGGGCAAGCGCTCGCTGCTGCACATGGCGCTGCATGGCGAAGACGACCAGGCCAGCCGTATCGCCTGTGACGTGGTGCGGCACCTGCATCGACCACGCGGCAAGCCATTGCCGGAGCTGATCGACCTGCGCCAGTGGTTCCGCGACCTCGCCCCGGCTGCCCGGCGCTATGGCGGCCTGTTCCCGCGTTGCCTGGAAACCGCCGAAGCGCTGCTGGCCAGTGAGCAGGATCGCAGCGTGCTGCATGGCGACGTACACCACGACAACATCCTCGACTTCGGCCCGCGCGGCTGGCTGGCCATCGACCCCAAGCGCCTGCATGGCGAACGGCTTTTCGACTATGCCAACCTGTTGTGCAATCCGGACCTGCCGACCTCTCGCGAGCGCACGCGCTTTCTCCGCCAGCTGGACGTGATAGTCGAGCACGCCGGCGTCGACCGGCGTCGTTTGCTGGAGTGGGTCCTGGCCTTCGCGGGGCTCTCCGCGGCCTGGTTCCTCGATGACGGCATGGCCGCCGACAGCGACCTGAGCGTGGCGCACCTGGCCGCCGCCGAGCTGGACCGCATGGCACGCTGCGCCTGAATCCTGGTCTGCCGCGGCGTATCGATGGCCGAGCCTGGCGGCACCTGCAGCCGATCGGCTGGCGCGGTCAGGACTGCAGCGTTTCGACAGCCAGCCTTAGCGCCATCGCGACGAAAGCCAGGGTGAACGTCCAGCGGATCAACGTCATCACCGCCGGGCGTCCGATCACATGCTGGCGCACCCAGGAAGCCAGCAGTCCGTAGCCGATGAACACGGTGAAGGTCATCAGGGCGAACACCAGGCCCAGCACCAGAAACAGGGCGCGGGTATCCTCGCTGCCGGTCGGCACGAACTGCGGCAGGAAGGCCAGGAAGAACAGCCCGAGCTTGGGGTTGAGCAGGTTCAGCCACACACCGGTGCCCAGCACCTGCGTGGTGCTGCGCGGGCTGCCGGCCGAATCCAGCGCCAGCGCGCCACTGCCGCGAAATACCTGCCAGGCGATGAGCAGCAGATAGGCCGTGCCCATCAGTCGGATGACCTGCAAGCTGGCCGCGCTGGCCTGCAGGATCAGGGACAGGCCGAAGGTGGCGACCAGCAGTTGCGGGACCATGCCCAGCGTGCAGCCCAGCGCCGCGACCATGGCTGCGCGGGCGCCGAGGCCGAGGCCGACGGCCAGGGTGTAGAGCACGCCAGTGCCGGGTAGCAGAACGACGACGAATGCCGTGAGCAGGAATTCTGCGCTCATTCCCTTGGGTTCCTGTATGGAGTAAGTGGCGCCGCGAGGCTGGCGCGTTCAGGGTGCTGGCGGTTGCCGGAGTGAAGACCGCCATTGGCCCGGTGTCAGTCCGAGCTGGCGGGCAAAGGCACGGGTCATGTGCGACTGGTCGGCGAAGCCGGCGAGCAGTGCGGCGTCGGCCAGCGTGCGGCCCTCGCCGATGGCCTTGTACGCTTGCCGTACGCGGTATTGCAGTAGGTAGGCGTGGGGAGTGGTACCCAGTTCGCGGCGGAAGCGCCGCAGTGCCGCGTAAGGCGTCAGCCCGGCGATGCCGGCCAGCTCCGCCAGTGCGGGGGCGTTGCGCGGGGCGTCGTGAATCCGTTCGAGCATACGCGCCACGCTGCGGGACGGCAGGGATGCCACGCTTGTGTCGAGGCGCTGGTCGAGCAGTTCGCCGAACAGGTCGAGCACGCCTTCGCTGGCTTCATCTGCACAGACCTGCGGCAGGTGTTGCAGCAGGCTGGCAATGCGCCGGGCGAGTTGCGGGTCGGCGAGGGCGGGTTGGGTGAACTCGCGACGGGCCATTTCCGCACCGGCCAGTTCCGCCAGCAGCACCGGTTCGACGTAGAGCATCCGCCAGCGCCGCGGCGCGCCGCGCAGGGCAATGCCGTCGTGCAGTTCATTGGGGCTCACGGTGATGATGTCGCAGGGATTCGCCTCGACCTGGCCGCGGCCGCTCCACGAGCGGTGCCCGCCCTCGAGCATCACGCCGAGGCCGTACTCGTCGTGGGCGTGGCGCGGGAAGCTGCGCTGCGTGAGGATCTCGACGATGCGCAGGCCGGGCAGGGCGGCGGCGGAGCAGTTCACTCGGTGCAACATCGCTGGGTCACCAGGGGTTGTGAAGTCGCCTTCGGGCGAGGGGTTCGCGCCTGAAGTGGGAGGAGTGACTGCAACCTTAGCCCGCCGTGCAGCGGCGCTCTTGAATGAAATTGACTTTCTGCGGCCGCGAGGCCGCTCAGAAGAACGGCCGCGAGGCCTTGAACATGAGCGCCGAATCGCAGTAGGCGTTGTGTCCGGAGTAGGCACTGCAGTCGCCGCCGGTGAGGCTGCTGCCGCTGTAGGAGAAGTTCAGGTCGATGCCTTTCCACGGGCGGCTGAAGTTCAACGACCAGTCGCCGAATTCGCTGACAGTGCCGCCGCTGCCCAGGCTCACCGGCGAGGCGAGGCTATAGGCGGAATACTTGAAGGTCACGTCGAAGCCCAGGTCTTGCTGCACACCGAGGTCGGTGAACAGGGTGGCGGTGCTGCGCCCGGCCTGAGCACTGTAGGCTGCGCCAAGACGGCTGCCGAATACCGAGAGACCGCCGTACAGGGCCTGGCTGTCATAGTCGGGCTGCTCCGGGCGGCTGTAGCGCAGGGTGCCCACTTCGTAGCCCAGCTTGCCGTCGCCCAGCGGATGCTTGTAGCCGGCGTAGCTGTCGATCTCCAGCGGCTTTTCCTGTTCCAGGTTCGACGTCCAGCTGCCGACGTACCAGCCACTGTCGTGGGTGATGTCGAGGCCGCCCTGGGCACTGTTGGCCTGGCCCGGCTGGACCAGCCCCTGGGCCATGCTGCGCGTGGGCGAGTTGGCGAACTTGAGCTCGAAGTCGCCCAGCTCGCGTTGCATCACCTGGGCGTTTGCGTACGACGCCGCGCAGAACACGCAGGCCGCGATGAGTATGGACTTGGACATGCTCCCCCCGTCTTTGCCTGGTGCGACCCTTCCAAGGCCTCTGGTGAGCCTTCGCTCTGCGTCGCACGGGTAAAAGGGTAAAGGCATTCGCCGTGGCTGTGGCGACCGGCGGTCCATTAATCGACCTGGCGGGTGCCGTTCGACCGGTCTGGCGGGGCGCTTTCCAATCGTTCGCCGAGGTTGCCCCTGTCATCGCTAACTGCTACATCTTCAAGCTCGTGCGCGACCATCGATCGATAAGGAGAATCCCATGGCCATTACTTCCGTACCCTCCGCTGACGGGCAGGAGCTCACCATCGTGGTCCAGGGGCGTTTCGATTTCGGCGCACACCAGGAATTCCGCAATGCCTACGAGCGCGTCGAGACGACGCCCAAGCGCTACGTGGTGGATCTCAAGGGCGCCACCTACCTCGATAGCTCTGCGCTGGGCATGCTCCTGCTGCTGCGCGACCACGCCGGCGGGGAGAGCGCGCAGATCCGACTGGCGCATTGCAACCCGGACGTGCGCAAGGTGCTGTCCATCTCCAACTTCGAGCAGTTGTTCAAGATCAGCTGACGCGGCGCGGTCTGCAGTGGCAACGGCCATGTCCGAACTCCTCACCGTCCTGATCGCCGACGACAACGCCGCCGATCGCCTGCTGCTGTCGACCATCGTCAGCCGACAGGGCCATCGCGTGATCACCGCTGCCAACGGCCTGGAAGCCCTGGCGCTGTTCGCCCAGGAGCGGCCGCAACTGGTGCTGATGGATGCGCTGATGCCGGTGATGGACGGCTTCGAGGCGGCGCGGCGGATTCGCCGTCAGGCCGGCGAAGAGTTGGTGCCGATCATCTTCCTCACTTCGCTGAGCGAGCCCGAGGCACTGGTGCAGAGCCTGGAGGCGGGGGGAGACGACTTCCTCTCCAAGCCCTACAACCGCGTCATCCTCGAAGCCAAGATCCGCGCCATGGGGCGCCTGCATCACCTGCAGCGGATGGTGCTGGAGCAGCGCGACCTGATCGCCCGGCACAACGAGCACCTGCTCAACGAGCAACGGGTGGCCAAGGCAGTATTCGACAAGGTGGCGCACTCAGGTTGCCTGAACGCGGCGAACATCCGCTACCTGCAATCGCCCTTCGCCCTGTTCAACGGCGACCTGCTGCTGGCGGCCTTCAAGCCCTCGGGCGGCATGCATGTGCTGCTTGGCGACTTCACCGGCCACGGCTTGCCGGCGGCCATCGGCGCCATGCCGCTGGCGGAGGTTTTCTACGGCATGACCGCCAAGGGCTACCCCATGGCGGACATCCTTCGCGAGATGAACGCCAAGCTCAAGCGCATCCTGCCGGTGGGCGTGTTCTGCTGCGCCGCGATGCTCAACCTGAGCTTCCAGCGCGGTCTGGTGGAGGTGTGGAACGGCGGCCTGCCCAACGGCTACCTCCACCGCCACGGTGGCGGTGAACTGCAGCCGCTGGTGTCGCGCCATCTGCCGTTGGGCATCCTCGATGCTGCCGCCTTCAGCGACCACTTCGAGGTTTACGCAATGGAGGAGGGCGACCGCGTGTTCCTCTTCTCCGATGGTGTGCTGGAGGCGCGCAATGCGTCCGGCGAGGCCTTCGGGGAGGATCGCCTGCGCCTGGTACTCAGCGAGGGCCATGCGCCGTCGCGCCTGTTCGACGACATCCAGGCGGCGGTTGCGCGCTTTCGCGGCGAGGCCCAGGACGACGTCAGCATGCTGGAAATCGCGCTGGTCCCCGAGGACTCGCTGCAGCGTCCGCCGCTGGCGTTCTCCGACAACGGCCTGAGCAGCCCGCTGGACTGGTCCGCCAGCTTCGAATTCCGCGCACCGACCCTGCGCAACTTCAATCCGCTGCCCTTCCTGCTCCAGTTGCTGATGGAGGTGCACGACCTGCGCCCGCGCGGCGGGGCGCTCTACACCGTGCTCGCCGAGCTCTACTCCAATGCGCTGGAACACGGCGTGATGGGCCTGGACTCGACGCTCAAGTGCGACGCCGCCGGGTTCGCCCGCTATTACCAGGAGCGCAGCAAGCGCCTGGTCACGCTGCGCGACGGCTTCGTGCGCTTCCACGTCGACCTTGCTCCCCACGGCGACGGCGGGCGTTTGCTGGTGCGGGTCGAGGACAGTGGCGACGGGTTCGACGTGGGCGCGGTGCTGGCTTCGCAGCAGGCTGCCGGCAGCCTTTGCGGGCGCGGCCTGACACTGGTCCGTCAGTTGGCCGACCGTTGCCAGTGGTCGGGCGATGGCAAGTCGGTGTCCGTGGAGTTCTTCTGGTCGGCTCAGGCATAATCGGTGCCTTCTTGTCCCCCCAAGGGTGGCGAGCCGTCCTTCAGGGAGTGCCCCATGTCCGAGCCGCATCTCGATGGCGCCGTGCTGAGCAATTTGCTGTCGATCATGGAAGACGAGTACCCGCTGCTGGTCGAGACCTTCCTCAGCGACTCCGAGGAGCGCCTGCGTAGCATCCGCGAGGCCTTCTCCGCCAGCGACGCACCGACCCTGCGCCATGCCGCGCACAGCTTCAAGGGCAGCTGTGGCAACATGGGCGCTGCGGTGCTGAGCAGCCTGTGCAAGCGTTTGGAGGAGGCCGCACGGCATAACGATCTGGACAGCGCCCAGGGTCTGATCGCCAAGGTCGAACATGAATTCTGCATCGTCCGCACCCTGTTGTTGCCCGGTCGCCCCTGACCTTTTCCGAGTTGGCCCGCGCCTTGCTATCTCCGTGTTGGATATTCACATCAACGGAGAACTCCGATGGCTGTCGCCCCGGATATTTTATTGACGCCCACGCCTGACTCCAGGCCCAAGGCGGCGCTCTCCAAGCCTGCGCAGAATTCGCCAAATACCAGCAACGACAAGGGCTCCAGCTTCGCCGACGTCTATGCGCAGGAGCAGCGTCCGGCGGCCAGCGAGCGCCCGGACAAAGCGCCCAAGGCCAAGACCGAAAAGCCCAGGGACGGCGCCGACAAGGATTCCAAGGTCAGCGACGCCAAGGACGCCGCTGCCGCCGACAAGCCAGCGCTTGCCGAAGACGGCAAGGCCTTGCCGGCCGATGACGTCAGCCAGGCGGAGGCGGACAAGGTGGCCGGGGGCGATGAGAATCCCGAGGCGACCCTCGACCCGTTGCTGATGCTGGGCATGACCGGCCAACTGCCCGTCACCGAGGCGCCGCCGCTGGTGGTCAGCAGTGGTATTGGCCAGCAGACCGCGGCCAGCACCGATGGCGATCTGGAGAAGCTCAACGTGCTGCCGGGAGTGATCGCCGGGGCCCAGGACCAGGCGCAGCAGACGCAGGCCGTCGGTGACCTGGCGGCCAAGGCCAAGACCGGCGATGCGCCGGTTGACGGCAAGGCCAAGCCGGACCTTTCCGCCGCCCTGGCTGCGCTGGACCCGGATGCCACCGCCAGGAGCGCCGCAGGCAAGCTGACGGAAGGCGCCCTGCAGGCCAGCGTCGACCTGAGCCAGCAACTGCCGGAATTGCAGGTGGAGGCCAAGCCGGAAGCGCCGCGCAACGACACCTTCGCCGCGCGCCTGGATTCGCTGACCCAGGCGCTGAACACGCCGCAGGCCATGACCAACCGCCCGGTGAATCCGCTGGTGCCGGGGCAGCCGGTGTCGGTGCAGCAGAACGGCTGGACCGACCAGGTGGTGGACCGGGTGATGTGGATGTCTTCGCAGAACCTCAAGTCCGCCGAGATCCAGATGGACCCGGCCGACCTCGGTCGCCTGGAAGTGCGCATCCACATGAGCGCCGACCAGACCCAGGTGAACTTCATCAGCGCCAACGCTGGCGTGCGCGAAGCGCTGGACAGCCAGCAGCACCGCCTGCGCGAGATGTTCAGCCAGCAGGGCATGGGCCAGCTGGACGTCAACGTGTCCGACCAGTCCGCCCGTGGCTGGCAGCAACAGCAGCAGGGGGATGAGCGTGGCAGCTCGCGGCGCGTGGCCGGCCCTGACAGCGGTGATGACGAGCCGATGATCAGCGGCGTATCGGAAATCCGCCCGCAGACGGCGGCGCAGGGCAGGGGACTGGTGGATTACTACGCGTGATCCCTGGCGATCCTGAGAGCGATGGGCGTGGCCTTGTAGCGCCCTCTCCCTGAAGGGAGAGAGGCGTTGTTCGCAGCGCGCTGAACGATCGGCGCTCGCCGGATGGCACATCACTTGGCACTGCACGGTTAGCTCACTCTCCCTTCGGAGCGGGGCGTGCAGCCAGGGCTGGGAGAGGGGAGCCCCGAGCACCAGGCTCCAGCCTGGATTCGCCCCCTGGTCGACCTGTCTGGGGCGTCCCAGGCGAAAATTCTTACGCTCCCCGTGACATCCTCCGTCTAGCCTGTAATATCCGCGGCGGCGCCAGTCGGACAATTCCGAACTGGCACAGCCCTTGCTGTTACCCCGGTATCAGCGCATCGCGCCGCAAATGTGACGGATTATTGGCATGGCCAAGAAAGAACAGACGCCTTCTCTCCCTGATGGCCAGGCGCCCGGCAAGGGCAAGCTGAAGCTCATCATCATCATCGCGCTGGCCTTCCTGCTGGCGGTGGGCGCGTCGGTGGGCGGCACCTGGTTCTTCCTGCACAAGAGCGCCAAGCCCGAAGCGGCTGAGGCCAAGGCCGCGGAACACGCCGAGCCGACGAAGAAGCAGGCGGTGTACGAGATTCTCGCACCGTCCTTCGTGG
This sequence comes from Pseudomonas sp. DP-17, assembly GCF_022380625.1. NCBI lineage: Bacteria > Pseudomonadati > Pseudomonadota > Gammaproteobacteria > Pseudomonadales > Pseudomonadaceae > Pseudomonas > Pseudomonas sp. DP-17. The sequence goes on along the minus strand of NZ_JAKSXG010000001.1, from coordinate 319,657 downwards.
TCAACTTCAATCAGAACGGCCGTCAGCGCTATCTTCAGGTGGCCGTCGCCCTCATGGGCCGCGACCAGGCGCAGATGGATGCCCTGCGCGAGCAGATGCCGCTGGTGCGCAACCAGTTGGTGATGCTGTTCTCGAGCCAGAATTTCGACAACCTGGTGACGCCGGTCGGCAAGGAGATGCTGCGCCAGCAGGCGACCAGCAGCCTTCAGGAACTGGCGAAGAAAGCCACCGGTCAGTTGACCGTGGAGCAAGTGCTTTTCACCAATTTCGTATTGCAGTAGGTATCCGCCATGGCCATGCAGGATCTACTTTCCCAGGACGAGATCGACGCGCTGTTGCACGGCGTCGACGACGGCCTGGTGGAAACCGAGTCCGACGTCGAGCCGGGGGCGATCAAGTCCTACGACCTGACCAGCCAGGACCGCATCGTCCGGGGCCGCATGCCGACCCTGGAGATGATCAACGAGCGGTTCGCCCGCTACACCCGCATCAGCATGTTCAACCTGCTGCGTCGCTCGGCGGATGTCGCCGTGGGCGGCGTGCAGGTGATGAAGTTCGGCGAATACGTGCACTCGCTGTACGTGCCCACCAGCCTCAACCTGGTGAAGATGAAGCCGCTGCGCGGAACCGCGCTGTTCATCCTCGACGCCAAGCTGGTGTTCAAGCTGGTGGACAATTTCTTCGGCGGGGACGGCCGCCATGCCAAGATCGAGGGCCGCGAGTTCACTCCCACCGAGCTGCGGGTGGTGCGCATGGTCATCGAGCAGGCCTTCGTCGACCTCGCCGAGGCCTGGCACGCGGTGATGCCGATTGCCTTCGAGTATGTGAACTCCGAGGTGAACCCGGCGATGGCCAACATCGTCAGCCCCAGCGAAGTGGTGGTGGTCTCCACCTTCCATATCGAGCTGGACGGCGGCGGCGGCGACCTGCACATCACCCTGCCTTACGCGATGATCGAGCCGATCCGCGAGATGCTCGACGCCGGCTTCCAGTCCGACGTGGACGACCAGGACGAGCGCTGGATCAACGCCCTGCGCGAGGACATCCTCGACGTCAACGTGCCGGTGGGCGCCACCGTCGTGCGTCGCCAGCTCAAGCTGCGGGACATCCTGCACATGCAGCCGGGCGACGTGATCCCGGTGGAGCTGCCCGAGCACATGATCATGCGCGCCAACGGCGTGCCTTCCTTCAAGGTCAAGCTGGGTTCGCACAAGGGCAACCTGGCCTTGCAGATTCTCGATCCGCTCGTGCGTCCGCGCTGAGCGAATCCCCAGAGGACCCACCATGTCAGACGAAGAAAACGTAACTCCCGAAGAACAGGCGCTGGCCGACGAGTGGGCCGCGGCACTGTCCGAGTCCGGTGACGCCAACCAGGATGACATCGACGCGCTGATGGCCCAGGGCGGCGCCACGCCGGTGGTCCCGGCCGCACCGCGTGCGCCGATGGAAGAGTTCGGCATGGCGCCCAAGGCGCCGACCATCGCCGGCCTCGAAGGCCCGAACCTGGACGTGATCCTGGATATCCCGGTGACCATTTCCATGGAGGTGGGCCACACCGACATCAGCATTCGCAACCTGCTGCAGCTCAACCAGGGCTCGGTGATCGAACTCGACCGCCTGGCCGGCGAGCCGCTGGACGTGCTGGTCAACGGCACCCTGATCGCCCACGGTGAAGTGGTGGTGGTGAACGAGAAGTTCGGCATCCGCCTCACCGACGTGATCAGCCCCAGCGAACGCATCAAGAAGCTGCGCTGACATGGCCGGCCTGCTCGCTAAGCTGTCCGTCCTGCCGCTGGCAGGGCTGTCGCTCCTGGCTGTGGCCGAAGAGGCCGCCAAGGCGCCGGCATCCAACCCGGCCATCGTCCATGCCAGCTCCACGCCGAGCCTGATCACCGGCAGCGCCGGCGCACAGCTCATGCAGTTGCTGCTGGGCCTGGTGCTGGTGGTTGGCCTGATCTTTCTGCTGGCCTGGCTGGTGCGCCGCGTGCAACAGGTCAGCCCGCGCAGCAATCAGGCGATCCGCCTGATCTCCAGCCAGGCGCTGGGCCCGCGCGATCGGCTGGTGCTGGTGCAGGTCGGCGAGGAACAGGTGCTGCTCGGGCTGACTCCCGGCCGCATCACGCCGCTGCACGTCATGCGCCAGCCGGTGCATGCCGCCGAATCGGAAGCGGCGCAGCCGGAATTCGCCCAGCGCCTGCTGGAATTGCTGAACAAGGACAAGGGCCGCCCGCAGTGACCCGTTCGCCGAACCTCTCCGCTCTGGTCGGTGCGCTCAAGGCCGTCGCGCCGCTTCTGCTGGCCCTGCTGGCGCTGATGGCGCCGCAGGCCTTCGCCGCCGATCCTACGCAACTGACGGCGATCACCGTGACCACCAACCCGCAGGGGCAGCAGGAGTACTCGGTCAGCCTGCAGATCCTGCTGATCATGACCGCGCTGAGCTTCATCCCGGCGTTCGTCATGCTGATGACCAGCTTCACGCGGATCATCATCGTCTTCTCCATCCTGCGTCAGGCGCTGGGCCTGCAGAGCACGCCGTCGAACCAGATCCTGGTGGGCCTGGCGCTGTTCCTGACGATGTTCGTGATGGCGCCGGTCTTCGACAAGATCAACAGCACCGCGCTGCAGCCCTACCTGAACGAGCAGATCCCCGCCCAGGAGGCGATCAGCCGCGCCGAGGGGCCGATCAAGGCCTTCATGCTGGCGCAGACCCGGCAGTCGGACCTGGAGCTGTTCGTGCGCCTGTCCAAGCGCACCGACATCCAGAACGCCGACGCCACGCCCCTGACCATCCTGGTGCCGGCGTTCGTCACCTCGGAGTTGAAGACCGCGTTCCAGATCGGTTTCATGATCTTCATTCCGTTCCTGATCATCGACCTGGTGGTGTCCAGCGTATTGATGGCGATGGGCATGATGATGCTCTCGCCGCTGATCATTTCATTGCCGTTCAAGATCATGCTGTTCGTCCTGGTGGACGGCTGGGCGTTGATCATCGGCACCCTCGCCGGCAGTTTCGGGACGGTGTAGCGATGCTCTCTGCTCTTGTAGGAGCGAGCTTGCTCGCGAACCGAAATGGCACAAAAGCTTCGCGAGCAAGCTCGCTCCTACAGGCTGCTGCGAAAGAGGACCGACCATGACTCCCGAAGTTGCCGTAGACCTGTTTCGCGAAGCGCTCTGGCTGACCGCCATGATCGTCGCCATCCTGATCGTCCCCAGCCTGCTGGTGGGGCTGCTGGTGGCGATGTTCCAGGCCGCCACGCAGATCAACGAGCAGACCCTGAGCTTCCTGCCGCGCCTGATCGTGGTGCTGCTCACCCTCATCGTGCTGGGCCCCTGGCTGATCCGCCAGCTGATGGAGTACACCCAGACGCTGATTACCAGCATCCCCACGCTGATCGGCTGATGCTCGAGCTCAGCAACGCGCAGATCGGCAGCTGGATCGGGTCCTTCCTGTTCCCGCTGTTCCGCATCGCCAGCCTGCTGATGGTGATGCCGATCTTCGGCACCCAGCTGGTGCCCACCCGCGTGCGTCTCTACCTGTCCCTGGCGATTGCCGTGGTGCTGGTGCCCAGCCTGCCACCGATGCCACAGGTCGATGCGCTGAGCATGAAGGCCATGTTCCTGATCGGCGAGCAGATCCTCATCGGCGCCATGCTCGGCTTCGCCCTGCAGCTGATGTTCCACGCCTACGTCATCGCCGGGCAGATCATCTCCATGCAGATGGGGCTGGGCTTCGCCTCGATGATCGACCCCACCAACGGCATTTCCGTGCCGGTGCTGGGTCAGTTCTTCACCATGCTGGTGACCCTGCTGTTCCTCTCCATGAACGGCCACCTGGTGGTATTCGAAGTGCTCGCCGAGAGCTTCGTGACCCTGCCGGTGGGCGAGGGCCTGTCGGGTAACCACCTGATCACCGTCGCCGGCAAGCTCGGCTGGGTGATCGGCGCCGGGTTGATCCTGGCGCTGCCGGCCGTCACCGCGTTGCTGGTGGTCAACCTCGCCTTTGGTGCCATGACCCGCGCCGCGCCGCAGCTGAACATTTTCTCCATCGGCTTTCCGCTGACCCTGATCATGGGCTTCATCATCGTCTGGATCGGCAGCGCCGACGTTCTCTCCCAGTACCAGTCGCTTGCCAGCGAAGGGTTGCAATTGCTTCGCGAACTCGTGGGGGCCCGCTGATGGCCGAGAACGACAGCAGCGAAGACAAGACAGAGGAACCCACAGAGAAACGGCGCCGGGAGGCGCGCGAGAAAGGGCAGCTGCCGCGATCCAAGGAGCTGAACACCCTGGCCGTGCTCGTGGGCGGCGCCGGGGCGCTGCTGATGTACGGCGCCAACCTGGCCGACGCGCTGATGCGCCTGATGCGCGGCAGCTTCGAGCTGGACCGCGCCACGGTGATGAACAGCGAGAGCATGCTCAACCTGCTGGCGGCGGCGGCGAAGATCGCCGGCGACGGCGTCTGGCCGATTCTTGCCGTGCTGCTGGCGGCGGCGCTGATCGGCCCGGTATCGCTGGGCGGCTGGCTGTTCTCGGCGGAGGCGCTGGCACCCAAGTTCAGCCGGATGAACCCGCTGGAAGGGCTCAAGCGCATGTTCTCCATACGCTCGGTGGTGGAGCTGTCCAAGGCGCTGGTGAAGTTCGCGGTGGTGCTGGCGGTGGCGATCCTGGTGCTCAAGTCCGACCAGGACGACCTGCTCGCCATGGCCCACGAACCCATGGAACAGGCGCTGATCCACTGCGCCAGGGTAGTGGGGTGGAGCGCGTTCTGGCTGGCCTGCAGCCTGATGCTCATCGCCGCCTTCGACGTGCCCTACCAGCTCTGGGACAACCGCCAGAAGCTGATGATGACCAAGCAGGAGGTCAAGGACGAGTACAAGGACTCCGAAGGCAAGCCGGAGGTCAAGGCCAAGGTGCGCCAGATGCAGCGCGAGATGGCCAACCGCCGGATGATGCAGGCGGTGCCCCAGGCCGACGTGGTGATCACCAACCCGACCCACTTCGCCGTGGCCCTGCAGTACGACCCGGCCGCCAGCGGCGCGCCCAAGCTGCTGGCCAAGGGCAACGACTTCATGGCGCTGAAGATCCGCGAGATCGCCCAGGAGCACAAAGTCACGGTGCTCGAATCCCCGGCGCTGGCACGGGCGGTGTACTACTCCACCGAACTCGATCACGAGATTCCCGCCGGCCTCTACCTCGCCGTGGCCCAGGTGCTGGCCTACGTCTACCAGCTCAAGCAATACCGCGCCGGCAAGGGCAAGCGCCCGGGGCCGATGCCGGACCTGCCGATCCCGCCGGACCTGCGCCGCGACGAGTGATCCGCAGGCGCCGCGGGTGCAGTAGCATGGTCGGCTTGCGCTCGGCGTCGAAGGCTCCGGGCGGCCTGTTCAGCCAAGGGAACGTTTCATGCTTCGGGATTCCTTCGCCGGCCTGCGCTTCGCGTTCTGGCTCTTTCTCTGCCTCCTCACCTGCGTCCAGCCCGGCTGGGCTGACGCGCCTGCCGATGGCGGCGTGCTGCTGCCGCTGAACGAGCGCGTGGTGGATGTCACCGGCACCCTCGATCCAGCCTCCAGGGCCCGCCTGATCGACAAGCTCAAGGCCCTTGAGGATCGCCGCGGCGCGCAGATTGCGGTGGTGATGTTGCCCACTGTTGGCGAGATGGGGATCGAAGCCTTCTCGAACCGACTCTTCAACCTCTGGAAGCTTGGCCGCAAGGGCCTGGATGACGGTGTGCTGCTGGTGGTGGCCAAGGACGACCGCCTGATGCGCATCGAGGTCGGCTATGGCCTGGAAGGCGCGATTCCCGACGTGCTGGCCGGGCGCATCATCCGTGAGCGCATGGCGCCGGCCTTTCGCGAGGGCAATTACGCCGGCGGCATCGAGTCGGCGTTGGACGCCCTGATCACTCTGGTCGATGGCGAGACGCTGCCCGAACCCGTCCCCGAACCATTGCACCTGCCACTGGAAGCCTGGTTGTTGCTGGCGTCTTTCGTCGCGGGTGGCGTGGGCGGGGTGCTGCTCGCGGCGCGTCGAATGGGCTGGCGTGGGGCTCTGGCACTCGCTGCCGTGGTCGTCATCGGGGTGGCGCTGCTGGCCAGCGGCACGGACACCGTGGCGACCGTGGCGATCTCGCCCTTCTGCCTGCTGATCGGCGGCGCCACCTTCGGCGCGCTGTGGACGGTTCGCGCGGTGTTCTATGCCGTGCTCGGCCTGATCGCCTACTGCATCCTGCTCGGCTACCTGACGCCGCGATTCGGCGGCCTGCTCTGGGTCTATGCGCTGGCCGCCCCTGCGGCGCTGATGATCATCCTGGGTCTGTGGTGGTTGCTGATCTCGATGATGCGCGATGCGTGGCGCGGCGGGAGCCCGGGTCGGAAAGGACGCAAGCCGGCCAGGGGACGGGGCGGCCGCAAGGCCTTTTACTGGCGCCTGGCAGTCTTCATCGGCCTGTACCCTTTGCTCGGACTGGCTATCGGTGCGCCGGCCGCTCCGCTGAACTGGCTGCTGCTGTTGCCCTTCATGTGCCTGCCGGGGCTGCTGGCATTCGGCGCGGGGCAGGGTGGTGCGGGGGCAGGCTCAGGCTCCGGTGGCAGCTCGTCCAGCGGTAGCTCGGGGGGTGGCGGATTCTCCGGTGGCGGCGGCTCCAGCGGCGGTGGCGGCGCATCCGGGGGCTGGTGAGAAGGCCCGCTCTGTTCCAGGCATTTCAGCTCTTTCGAGAAAGTTGGAACGCTTCCTGCAAAACCCTGTGCGGATGCCGGTTGGGCGTCAAAAGTTTGATCCGGTGGCCGTCAGGGTCGCCAACGCGCAGGGGAAATTCGGGTGGATCGCACGCAACTGATCGGCACTGTTCGCAGCAATCTGGTAGGGCTCAGCCGGGGCAACCTCGGCGTGCCCCTGCTGTTGCTCGCCATGCTGGCGATGATGACCCTGCCCATCCCGCCGTTCCTGCTGGATGTGCTGTTCACCTTCAACATCGCCCTGTCCATCGTGGTCCTGCTGGTCAGCGTCTACGCCCTGCGCCCGCTGGATTTCGCCGTGTTCCCGACCATCCTGCTGGTCGCCACCCTGCTGCGCCTGGCGCTGAACGTCGCGTCCACCCGCGTCGTGCTGCTCCACGGCCACGACGGCCATGCGGCCGCGGGCAAGGTGATCCAGGCATTCGGTGAAGTGGTGATCGGCGGCAACTACGTCGTCGGTATCGTGGTCTTCGCGATCCTCATGATCATCAACTTCGTGGTGGTCACCAAGGGCGCCGGGCGTATCTCCGAGGTAAGCGCGCGTTTCACCCTCGACGCCATGCCCGGCAAGCAGATGGCCATCGACGCCGACCTCAACGCCGGCCTGATCGAGCAGGCGGAAGCCAAGAAGCGTCGCGCGGAAGTCGCCCAGGAAGCCGACTTCTACGGCTCCATGGACGGTGCCAGCAAGTTCGTCCGCGGTGACGCCGTCGCCGGCCTGCTGATCCTTTTCATCAACCTCATCGGTGGCGTGGCCATCGGCATGATCCAGCACTCGATGAGCTTCGGCGATGCCGGCAAGGTGTACGCCCTGCTGACCATCGGTGACGGTCTGGTGGCGCAGCTGCCCTCGCTGTTGCTGTCCACCGCTGCCGCGATCATGGTGACCCGCGTTTCCAGCGCCGAGGACATGGGCCAGCAGGTCAACCGCCAGATGTTCGCTTCGCCCAAGGCGCTGGCGATCTCTGCCGCCATCCTGATCGCCATGGGCCTGGTTCCGGGCATGCCGCACGTGTCCTTCGTCGGCCTGGGCGGCCTGGCCGCCGCCGGCGCGTACCTGATCTGGCATCGCCAGCGCCAGGCCAGCCAGAAGGCCGAGCAGGAAGCCCAGACCCAGCAGGAACTGCTGCCGGCGCAGCGCGCCGAGCAGACCAAGGAGCTGGGCTGGGACGACGTGACCCCGGTGGACATGGTCGGCCTGGAAGTGGGCTACCGCCTGATTCCGCTGGTGGACCGCAACCAGGGCGGCCAGCTGCTGGCGCGGATCAAGGGCGTGCGCAAGAAGCTCTCCCAGGACCTGGGCTTCCTCATGCCGTCGGTGCACATCCGCGACAACCTCGACCTGCTACCCAACGCCTATCGTTTGACGCTCATGGGCGTCAGCGTGGCGGAAGCGGAGATCTACCCGGACCGCGACCTGGCAATCAACCCCGGCCAGGTGTTCGGCACCCTCAACGGCATCGCCGGCAAGGATCCGGCCTTCGGCCTGGAGGCCGTGTGGATCGAGGCCTCGCAGCGCGACCAGGCGCAGTCCCTGGGCTACACCGTGGTCGACGCCAGCACCGTGGTCGCCACCCACCTGAACCAGGTGCTGCACAAGCATGCCCACGAGTTGCTCGGTCACGAGGAAGTCCAGCAACTGATGCAGCTGCTGGCCAAGACCTCGCCCAAGCTCGCCGAGGAATTGGTGCCGGGGATGATTTCCCTGTCGACCCTGCTCAAGGTGCTGCAGGCGCTGCTGCAGGAACAGGTGCCGGTGCGCGACATCCGTACCATCGCCGAAGCCATCGCCAACGTGGCGGTGAAGAGTCAAGATCCCGCCGCGATGGTGGCGGCGGTTCGTGTCGCGCTGTCCCGCGCAATCGTGCAAACCATTGTGGGACTAGAGCCGGAGCTGCCTGTGATCACCCTGGAACCCAGGTTGGAACAGATATTGCTGAATAGTCTTCAGAAGGCCGGACAGGGCTCCGAAGACGGCATGTTGCTGGAGCCCGGAATGGCCGAGAAGCTGCAACGCTCGATGGTTGAAGCGGCGCAGCGCCAGGAGATGCTTGGCAAGCCTGCAATTCTGCTGGTGGCGGGTCCGGTCCGCGCGATGATGTCCCGATTCGCCCGGATGGCAGTCCCCACCATGCATGTGTTGGCGTACCAGGAAATCCCCGACAACAAACAAGTCACGATTGTCGCCACTGTTGGGCAGAACTGATTGAGGTCCAAGGCCATGCAGGTAAAACGCTTCTTCGCCGCCGATATGCGTCAGGCCATGAAACTGGTCCGCGACGAGCTGGGCCCGGACGCCTCGATCATCGGCAACCGCCGTGTCGCCGGCGGCGTGGAGCTGACCGCGGCGCTGGATTACCAGGCCCCGGTGGCGGCCAGCAAGCCGAACCCGGCGCTGGAGGCCGAGCTGCGCAAGACCCAGGCGAAGATCGCCCAGGCGAAGGCGGACCTGTCGGCTCCCGCCCGTGCCGGCGATGGCGTGCGCAAGGACCGTCAAATGTACGGCACCGAGAAGCCGCGTCGCAGCGCTGCCGAAACCCTGGCCGAAGCCATGGACGCACCGGTCGCCCCGGCGCCGGCCGCTGCCGGTCAGCAGGCGCTGGAGGCCATGCGCTTCGAGCTCAACGGCCTGCGTGAACTGATCGAAGTCCAGTTGGGCTCCATCGCCTGGAACCAGCTGCAGAACCAGCGTCCGAAACAGGCCAACCTGTGGCGCCGCCTTCAGCGCATGGGGCTGCCGGCCGACCTGTCGCGCAGCCTGCTGGAGCGCGTGGCTTCCATTGCCGATCCGAAGCAGGCCTGGCGCATGCTGCTGGCGCACCTGGCGCGCTCGATCAGTACCCCGGAAATCGACCTGCTGGAGCAGGGCGGGGTGATCGCCCTGGTCGGCCCGGCCGGCATGGGCAAGACCACGACCCTGGCCAAGCTGGCCGCGCGCTACGTATTGAAATACGGCGCGCAGAGCATCGCCCTGGTGTCGATGGACAGTTTCCGCATCGGCGCCCAGGAGCAGATCAAGACCCTGGGCCGCATCCTCAACGTGCCGGTGACCCTGGTCGATCCGGGCCAGTCGCTGATCCAGGCCATGGCCCCGCTGGCGCGCAAGCGCCTGGTGCTGATCGATACCGCGGGCTTGCCCGCCAACGATCCGGCGCTGCGCATGCAGCTCGAAGCGCTGTCCTCGCTGAGCCTGAACGTGAAGAATTATCTGGTGCTGGCCGCGACCAGCCAGGCCCAGGTGCTCAAGTCCGCCTGGCAGAACTATCGCTCCTGTGGGCTGGCCGGGTGCATCCTGACCAAGCTGGACGAAGCGGGAAGCCTCGGCGAAGCTCTGGCTCTGGCTATCAGCCAGCATCTACCGGTAGCCTATCTGGCTGACGGGCCGAAGATTCCCGATGACCTGCATGTGGCGCGCGCGCACCAGTTGGTCAGCCGCGCGGTGAGCCTGCAGTCGCCGGAAGAACCCAGCGAAGACGCCATGGCCGACATGTTCGCCGGCCTTTACCAGCAGCCGGTGCGTCGCGCCAGCTGAAGATTGTGAGCCCCGGGTGGGGCGTGGGACGGCCGGTTGAGCCGTCCAAGCGATGCGGATGCTCTGCAAGACGATCCGCGAGCACCGGCAGCAGTGGAGCACCGCCGCCGGATTAGCCGAAGCGTCAGAAACGCGACGGTCGAACGACGAGACAAGGTATTGATATGGGTATGCATCCCGTTCAGGTAATCGCAGTCACCGGCGGCAAGGGTGGCGTGGGCAAGACCAACGTGTCGGTGAACCTGTCGCTGGCGCTGGCCGATCTCGGCCGCCGCGTCATGCTGCTGGACGCCGACCTGGGCCTGGCCAACGTCGACGTGCTGCTGGGCCTGTCGCCCAAGCGCACGCTGGCCGACGTCATCGAAGGCGAGTGCGACCTGCGCGACGTGATCCTCCAGGGACCCGGCGGCATCCGCATCGTCCCGGCGGCCTCGGGCACCCAGAGCATGGTGCACCTCACGCCGATGCAGCACGCCGGCCTGATCCAGGCTTTCAGCGACATCAGCGACAACATCGACGTGCTGGTAGTGGACACCGCTGCCGGCATCGGCGACTCGGTGGTGAGCTTCGTCCGTGCAGCGCAGGAAGTGCTGCTGGTCGTCTGCGATGAACCCACGTCGATTACCGATGCCTACGCTTTGATCAAGCTGCTCAACCGCGACTACGGCATGACCCGCTTCCGCGTACTGGCGAACATGGCCCACAGCCCCCAGGAGGGCCGCAACCTGTTCGCCAAGCTGACCAAGGTGACCGACCGTTTCCTGGACGTGGCGCTGCAGTACGTCGGCGCCATTCCCTACGACGAGTCGGTGCGCAAGGCGGTGCAGAAGCAGCGTTCGGTGTATGAGGCGTTCCCGCGCAGCAAGGCTTCCCTGGCCTTCCGTGCGGTGGCGCAGAAGGTCGACAGCTGGCCGCTGCCGGCCAACCCACGAGGGCACCTGGAGTTCTTCGTCGAGCGCCTGGTGCAACATCCCACGGGTTCGGCCGTATGACCGCGGCCTCCGGAGCGCGTATGTACAGCAAGGCACAGGCGCACAACTCCCAGGAACTGCTGATCCAGAAGCACGCGCCTCTGGTCAAGCGCATCGCCTACCACCTGCTCGGCCGTCTGCCGGCCAGCGTGCAGGTGGAGGACCTGATGCAAGCCGGCATGATCGGCCTGCTGGAGGCCGCGAAGAAATACGATTCAGGCAAGGGTGCAAGCTTCGAGACCTACGCCGGCATCCGCATCCGCGGCGCCATGCTCGACGAGGTGCGCAAGGGCGACTGGGCTCCGCGTTCGGTGCACCGCAACACCCGCATGGTCAGTGACGCCATCCGCGCCGTCGAGGCGAGAACCGGACGCGACGCTAAAGATCAGGAGGTTGCTGCCGAACTCAATATGAGCCTCGAAGATTATTACGGCATCCTCAGCGACACCCAGGGCAGCCGTTTGTACAGCTTCGACGACATGTTGCAGGACGGTGACCAGGGCAGTGGCTTTGCCGAGGACGCCTCGCACCACGACAACGAGCCGTCCCACGGGCTGGAAGACGAACGCTTCCAGGCGGCGCTGGCCGATGCCATCACCAAGCTGCCCGAGCGCGAGCGACTGGTGCTGGCCCTCTATTACGACGAGGAACTCAACCTCAAGGAGATCGGCGAGGTGCTGGGCGTCAGCGAATCGCGGGTCAGCCAGTTGCACAGCCAGTGCGCCGCGCGCCTGCGTTCGCGTCTGGCGGAGTGGCGCGCTCGCTGAGCATCGGGTAGTTTCGCGCCTGCTTGTTCCTAGCGAAAAGGCTGAAGGAATTTTCCCTAGGCAAGTTAAAGGCTTACGAATTTCTGGGTGACGTTCCTTTGACGCCCCCACAGCGAAGAGCGCTCGGCGCTCAATGAATTGACGGCACGCCCGCCAGGGCGCGTTTGGTATCGATGGAGGCAGGTTTGGACAAGAATATGAAAATTCTCATCGTGGACGACTTTTCCACGATGAGGCGCATCATCAAGAACCTCCTGCGGGACCTGGGGTTCACCAACACCGCAGAGGCCGACGACGGCACCACTGCGCTGCCGATGCTGCACAGCGGCAACTTCGACTTCCTCGTGACCGACTGGAACATGCCCGGTATGACCGGCATCGACCTGCTGCGTGCGGTCCGCGCCGACGAGCGCCTCAAGCACCTGCCGGTGCTGATGGTCACCGCCGAAGCCAAGCGCGACCAGATCATCGAAGCGGCCCAGGCCGGGGTCAACGGCTATGTGGTCAAGCCTTTCACCGCTCAGGTGCTGAAAGAAAAGATCGAGAAGATTTTCGAGCGGGTCGGCAGCTAAGGCCGGCATAGAGGGCGTCATGGATTTCAACGAATCCGCGGGTGACTTCGAGTCGACCCTGAAAAAACACGCGCGCGAATTGGTCGAATGCCTCGAGCAGGGCGACGTTCAGACCGCCGTGCAACTGATCTCCGAACTCAACCAGGCGCGTGATCGCGGGCTCTACCAGGAAGTGGGCAAGCTCACCCGCGAGCTGCACAACGCCATCGTCAACTTCCAGATCGACCCCAGCTCCCCGCGCGCCCAGGAAGTCTCGCAGATCGCCGATGCGACCGATCGCCTGTCCTACGTGGTGACGATGACCGAGAAAGCGGCCAACCGCACCATGGACCTGGTGGAAGAGTGCACCCCGGTGGTCATGCACATCGAGACCCAGGCCAAGGAGCTGCAGGAAGACTGGTCGCGCTTCATGCGCCGCGAATTGGGCCCGGACGCCTTCCGCGACCTGGCCAAGCGCGTCGAGCAGTTCCTCTACATCAGCGCCCAGGACAGCCGCAAACTCTCCGCGCACCTGAACGACATCCTGCTCGCGCAGGACTTCCAGGACCTCACCGGACAGGTGATCAAGCGCGTCACCAAGCTGGTGACCGAAGTCGAGTCGAACCTCGTGAAGCTGGTCTGGATGGCGGGCCAGGTGGATCGCTACGCCGGCATCGAGCATGACCACGAGAGCATGCGCGACGCGGTGGAAAAAGAAAGATCATCCAAGGGTGAAGGTCCGCAGATTGCTGCCGATACAAGAAAGGACGTCGTGTCCGGTCAGGACGATGTCGACGATCTGTTGTCCAGCCTTGGTTTTTAAGCGTCCGCTGACGCTGTAGAGGGAGCATCCGAATGAGCTTCGACGCCGATGACGAAATCCTCCAGGACTTCCTGGTGGAGGCCGGCGAGATTCTCGAGCTACTGTCCGAGCAACTGGTCGAGCTGGAAAGCCGTCCGGAAGACATGGACCTGCTCAATGCCATCTTCCGTGGGTTCCACACCGTCAAGGGTGGGGCAGGCTTCCTCCAGCTGAATGCGCTGGTGGAGTGCTGCCACATCGCCGAGAACGTGTTCGACATGCTGCGCAAGGGCGAACGCCGCGTGGATGCCGAGCTGATGGACGTGATGCTGCAGGCGCTGGATACCGTCAACGTCATGTTCCAGCAGGTGCGTGACGCGCAGGAGCCGACCCCGGCGACTCCCGAGCTGCTGGCCGCGCTGTCGCGCCTGGCCGACCCGAACGCCGCTCCTGCCGAGGCTCCCGCTCCCGCAGCTGCCCAGCCCGTGGTGGCTGCGGCTCCGGCTGAACCGGCGGCTTACGGTGACATCACCGACGATGAATTCGAACAGTTGATGGATGCCCTCGAGCCTTCCTCCGAAGCGCCTGTCGCGCCGGTTGGCAGCGGTGGCGACGACATCACCGATGATGAATTCGAAGCGCTGCTCGACCAGCTGCATGGCAAGGGCCAGTTCAGCGCTGGCGCCAAGGAGCCTGCCAAGGCGGCTGCGGCTGCCGCTGTCGAAACGCCGGCCGGTGGCGACGAGATCAGCGACGACGAGTTCGAAGCGCTGCTCGACCAATTGCATGGCAAGGGCCAGTTCACCGGCGCGAAGGAAGAAGCTCCTCCCGTCGAAACCGTTGCCCCGACCAAGCCCGAGGAAGCTGCGGCTGCGGGCGGCGACGACAACATCACCGACGACGAATTCGAGAAGCTGCTCGACGAGCTGCACGGCAAGGGGCAGTTCACCGGCGCGAAGGAAGAACCGGTCGTGGCCGCCCAGCCGCCCGCCCAGCCGGCTCCGGCGCCCAAGCCCGCTGCCGCTGCCGCCAGGCCTGCGCCGGCCAAGCCCGCCGCTGCGGCCGCCGAGAAGCCGGCCAACGAAGCGGAAACCACCGTGCGCGTGGACACCGCCCGCCTGGACGAGATCATGAACATGGTCGGCGAACTGGTGCTGGTGCGTAACCGCCTGGTGCGCCTGGGCCTGAACAGCGGCGACGAGGCGATGGCCAAGGCCGTCTCCAACCTCGATGTGGTCACCGCCGACCTGCAGTCGTCGGTGATGAAGACCCGCATGCAGCCGATCAAGAAGGTCTTCGGCCGCTTCCCGCGGCAGGTCCGCGACCTGGCGCGCAACCTGAAGAAAGAGATCAACCTCGAGCTGATCGGCGAAGAGACCGACCTGGACAAGAACCTGGTCGAAGCCCTGGCCGACCCGCTGGTGCACCTGGTGCGCAATGCGGTCGACCACGGCATCGAAGGCCCGGACGAGCGCGAGGCCGCCGGCAAGTCGCGTTCGGGCAAGGTGGTGCTGTCCGCCGAGCAGGAAGGCGACCATATCCTGCTGTCGATCTCCGACGACGGCAAAGGCATGGACCCGGACGTGCTGCGCGCCAAGGCCGTGGAGAAGGGCCTGCTGGACAAGGACGCGGCCGATCGCCTGTCCGAGTCCGACTGCTACAACCTGATCTTCGCCCCGGGCTTCTCGACCAAGACCGAGATTTCCGACGTCTCCGGCCGCGGTGTCGGCATGGACGTGGTGAAGACCAAGATTTCCCAGCTCAATGGGATCATCAACATCTACTCGACCAAGGGCCAGGGCTCGAAGATCGTCATCAAGGTCCCGCTGACCCTGGCGATCATGCCGACCCTGATGGTGATGCTGGGCAACCAGGCCTTCGCCTTCCCGCTGGTCAACGTCAACGAGATCTTCCACCTCGACCTGTCGAACACCAACGTGGTCGACGGCCAGGAAGTGGTGATCGTCCGCGACAAGGCCCTGCCGTTGTTCTACCTCAAGCGCTGGCTGGTGCCGGGCGCGCAACATGACGAGCCGGGCGAGGGCCATGTGGTGATCCTCTCCGTGGGCACCCAGCGCATCGGCTTCGTGGTCGATCAGCTGGTGGGCCAGGAAGAGGTGGTGATCAAGCCGCTGGGCAAGATGCTGCAGGGCACGCCGGGCATGGCGGGGGCGACCATCACCGGGGACGGGCGCATCGCGCTGATCCTCGACGTGCCGAGCATGCTCAAGCGCTACGCCCGTCGTATCTGACCGCCATGGGCGGGCCGCGGCTCGCCCATGTGATGGAAGAAGTTTTTTCAGGAGTGTCTATGGCTGTCAAAGTCCTGGTGGTGGACGATTCGGGGTTCTTCCGCCGCCGTGTCTCGGAGATTCTTTCGGCTGACCCGCAGATCCAGGTGGTCGGCACGGCGACCAACGGCCGCGAGGCGATTGATCAGGCCCTGGCGCTCAAGCCCGACGTGATCACCATGGACTACGAAATGCCGCTGATGGACGGCATCACCGCCGTGCGGACCATCATGCAGCGCTGCCCGACGCCGGTCCTGATGTTCTCCTCGCTGACCCACGAGGGCGCGCGGGTGACCCTGGATGCGCTGGATGCCGGCGCGGTGGATTACCTGCCGAAGAATTTCGAGGACATCTCGCGCAACCCGGATAAGGTCCGCCAGCTGCTGTGCGAGAAGGTCCACACCATCGCCAGGAGCAACCGCCGCTTCGCCGCGTACTCTTCGTACTCGTCGAGCCCGGCCGCACCGGCTTCGACTCCCGCTGCCGGCAGCGCGCGCCCGGCCGCTCCCGTTTCCTCGGGCGGCAGCCATGCGCCGGCCGCTCCGGCTGCGGCGACCTCTGCCGCCCCAAAGCGTAAGCCCTACCGGCTGGTAGCCATCGGCACTTCGACCGGTGGGCCGGTGGCGCTGCAGCGGGTGCTGACCCAGCTGCCTGCCAACTTCCCGGCGCCCCTGGTGCTGATCCAGCACATGCCGGCGGCCTTTACCAAGGCCTTCGCCGAGCGCCTGGACAAGCTGTGCAAGATCACCGTCAAGGAAGCCGAGGACGGCGACATCCTGCGTCCCGGGGTGGCCCTGCTGGCTCCCGGCGGCAAGCAGATGATGGTCGACGCTCGTGGCGCCGTGCGTATCCTCCCCGGCGATGAGCGGCTGAACTACAAGCCCTGCGTCGACGTGACCTTCGGTTCCGCGTCCAAGGCCTATGGCGACAAGGTCCTGGCGGTGGTGCTCACCGGCATGGGCGCCGATGGCCGCGAAGGCGCGCGGATGCTCAAGCAGGGCGGCGCCCAGGTCTGGGCCCAGGATGAAGCCAGCTGCGTGATCTACGGCATGCCCATGGCGGTCGCCAAGGCAGGCCTGGCCGACGCGGTTTACAGCCTCGACGACATTGGCCGGCACCTGACCGAGGCCTGCGGCTGATGGATGTCCTCAGCCTGGTCGGCCTGATTCTCGCGCTGGTCGCCATCATCGGTGGCAACTTCCTCGAGGGCGGGCACGTCGGTGCCCTGGCCAATGGCCCGGCGGCACTGATCGTAGTGGGCGGCACCCTCGCCGCCGCGCTGCTGCAGACTCCCGTGGCGGTGCTCAAGCGCGCCGTGACCATGCTGCGCTGGATGATCCTGCCGCCCAAGGTGGACCTGGTCGGCGGCATCAACCACGTCGTCGGCTGGAGCATGACGGCGCGCAAGGAAGGCCTGCTGGGCCTGGAAACCGTCGCCGATGCCGAGCGCGACCCATACGCACGCAAGGGGCTGCAACTGCTGGTGGACGGCACCGAACCCGAAGCCATCCGCAGCATCCTCGAAGTCGACCTGTACAACCAGGAAAGCCGCGACCTGGCCGCCGCCAAGGTGTTCGAGGCCATGGGCGGCTATTCGCCGACCATCGGCATCATCGGTGCGGTGATGGGCCTGATTCATGTGATGGGCAACCTCGCCGACCCCAGCCAGCTCGGCAACGGCATTGCCGTGGCCTTCGTCGCCACCATCTACGGCGTCGGCCTGGCCAACCTCCTGCTGCTGCCCATCGGCAACAAGCTGAAAAGCATCGTGCTGCGCCAGTCCTGCTACCGCGAAATGCTCATGGAGGGCCTGCTGTCCATCGCCGAGGGAGAGAACCCGCGCTCCATCGAGCTGAAGCTGCAAGGCTTCGTCGGCTGAGGGGGAGATGCGCATGCCTCGCCGCAGACGTCATGAGGAACACGAGAATCACGAACGCTGGCTGGTGTCCTACGCGGACTTCATCACCCTGCTGTTCGCCTTCTTCGTGGTGATGTACTCGATCTCCTCGATCAACGAGGGCAAGTACAAGATCCTCTCGGAGACGCTGACCGGCGTGTTCAACCAGCCGGACCGCTCGATCCGCCCGATCCCCGTCGGCGAGGAGCGCCCGCGCACCCAGCAGCCGGACGAATCGCTCAACGAGCCGCAGGACGAGGGCCAGGCCCAGGGCAACCCGGACACCCTGCAGCAGATCACCGACAGCGTGCGCCAGGCCTTCGGCGACCTGATCGCTACCGATCAGCTGTCGGTGCGCGGCAACGAGTTCTGGATCGAGATCACCCTCAATTCCAGCCTGCTGTTCCCCAGTGGCGACGCGATCCCCAACGACGCCGCCTTCGCAATCATCGAGAAGGTCGCCAGGATTCTGGCGCCTTACCGCAACCCGGTCCATGTCGAAGGCTTCACCGACAACGTCCCGATCCACAATTCGCAGTACCCGACCAACTGGGAGCTGTCCGCGGCCCGCGCCGCCAGCATCGTCCGCATGCTGGCCCAGGACGGCCTCGACGCCGGTCGGCTGGCGGCGGTGGGCTATGGCGAATTCCAGCCAGTGGCGGACAATGCCACGGCGGATGGCCGCGCACGCAACCGCCGGGTGGTGCTGGTGATCTCCCGCAACCTGGAGGTGCGCCGCAGCATCAGCGGCGTGGGCAGCGGCAAGGCGCAGCCGGACCCGGCGTTGCGGCATGCTGGCACGCAAACTGCACCAGTGGTTGCCAGCGAGGCGCCCGGCAGCGGCGCCGTCAATTCTTCGTCATCGGCAGGGACTGAATGATATGAACACCCTGAACCGAAACACGGCCTGCGGGGAGCCAGCACTATGAAAGTCTGGGCGGTAGCCAACCAGAAAGGCGGGGTCGGCAAGACCACGTCCTCCATCGCATTGGCGGGCCTGCTGGCGGACGCCGGCAAGCGCGTGCTGATCGTCGACCTGGACCCCCACGGCTCGATGACCAGCTACTTCGGCCACGACCCGGACACGCTAGAACACAGCGTGTTCGACCTGTTCCTGCACCAGGGCAACGTGCCCGAGGGACTGCCCGAGTCGCTGCTGCTGCCCACCAGCCACGAGAACATCCGCCTGCTGCCCTCGAGCACTGCGCTGGCCACCCTGGAGCGCCAGTCGCCTGGGCAGAACGGCCTGGGCCTGGTGATCGCCAAGAGCCTGGCGCAGCTGTGGAACGAATTCGACTACGCGATCATCGACAGCCCGCCGCTGCTGGGCGTGCTGATGGTCAACGCGATGGCGGCCAGCCAGCACCTGGTGATCCCGGTGCAGACCGAGTTCCTTGCCCTCAAGGGCCTGGAGCGCATGGTCAATACCCTGAAGATGGTCAACCGCTCGCGCAAGCAGGCGCTGCCGTTCACCATCGTGCCGACCCTGTTCGACCGCCGTACCCAGGCCTCGCTGGGCACCCTGCGGGTACTGCGCGACACCTACCCGGACACCCTCTGGCAGGCGTTCATCCCGGTGGACACCAAGCTGCGCGACGCCAGCCGCCTGGGCACCGTGCCTTCGCGCAACGACAGCAACAGCCGCGGCGTGATCGCCTACCGCGCGCTGCTCAAGCATCTGCTGGCCCACGTGCCGGCGAGCCAGGTAGCCTGACCATGGCGCCGCCGAGAAGCGCAGGCTCCAACAAAAGAATCCGACGGATGCGCTCAAGAGCGGCGCATCCGCTGCCGATAGGCTGGACAGTCACCTTGCGCGGTTATCCATCATGAGTCGTTCCGCTACCGCCACTCGCCCCCAGCTCGCACTGCAGTCCTACCTGGATGCGCTGCTGCAGGAGGCTACATTCGAAGACTTCGCTCCGGAACCGGAAGCGCAGCCCGTTGCCGCGCCTGTGGCCCTGGCTCCGGTTGCACCGGTGGCGTTGGTGGTCAGCGAGCCGGTGGCGCCGCTGGTTCCCGAGCCTCAGGCTGCGGTGGTGCAGACTTCGGAAACCAGCGTCAGTCTCGATGAATTCGAAGCGGCCGTGCTCGAAGAGCAGGTCCGCGACGCGCGCTTGAACGTGCCCGCGCGCGCGCCGGCTATCCAGGCTCCGGCGGCTGAACTGCGCTTGCCCGAGCCGACTGCCCCGGCGGTGGAAACCGTTGTCGCCGATGAGCCGCCGGCGCAGCTGGGCCAGGTCATCGACCTGCACCAGCCCGGCAGTGCCGAGCTGCCCGCCGCGCCGCTGAAGCTGCTCGACGACGGTCGCCCGGTGTGGGCGGCCGAACCCTTCGAGTGCCTGCTGTTCGACGTCGCCGGGCTGACCCTGGCCGTGCCGCTGGTGTGCCTGGGCTCGATCTACCCCCTGGCGGGGCACGACCTGACCCCGCTGTTCGGCCAGCCGGACTGGTTCCTCGGCATCCTGCCGGGCCAGAACGGCAACCTGAAGGTGCTCGATACCGCGCGCTGGGTAATGCCCGAGCGCTACCGCGACGACTACCGCGAGGGGCTGCAGTACGTGATTTCCGTGCAGGGCTATGAGTGGGGGCTGGCCGTGCATCAGGTCAGCCGCTCGGTGCGCCTGGACCCGTCCGAAGTGAAGTGGCGCAGCCAGCGCCAGCAACGGCCGTGGCTGGCCGGCACGGTGATCGACCAGATGTGCGCGCTGCTCGACGTCTCGGCCCTGGCCGAACTGATCGCTAGCGGTGCGGCCAAGCGCCTGCAGCCTTGAGGCCGGCTTGAAAACCACCTGAATTGAAAGACAACCTCCGCGCCGCAGGCGGCGCGGAACCAGAAGAGGCGAGGGGATATGAAGAAAACGTCAGCGCAAGGTGCCGAAGATCCGATTCTGCAGTGGGTCACCTTCCGCCTGGACAACGAGACCTACGGCATCAACGTGATGCAGGTCCAGGAAGTGCTGCGCTACACCGAGATCGCGCCGGTGCCGGGAGCCCCGAGCTATGTGCTGGGGATCATCAACCTGCGCGGCAACGTGGTCACCGTGATCGACACCCGCCAGCGCTTCGGCCTGGACCCGGCGCCGGTCTCGGACAACACCCGCATCGTCATCATCGAAGCCGACAAGCAGGTGGTGGGCATCCTGGTCGACAGCGTCGCCGAGGTCGTCTACCTGCGTCAGTCCGAGATCGAGACCGCGCCGAACGTCGGTAACGAGGAATCGGCCAAGTTCATCCAGGGCGTCTGCAACAAGAACGGCGAGCTGCTGATCTTGGTCGAGCTGGACAAGATGATGACCGAGGAAGAGTGGTCGGAGCTGGAGAGCATCTGAGGTGCTGATCGCTCTGGTGGTGCTCGGTATCGCCTGCGTGGGCCTCGCGCTGTCCTGCGTCTGGCTGTTCGGCCGCCAGCGCGCCCAGGAAGCCCGGGCGGCTCAGCTGGAGAAGCAGCTCGCGGTGTTCGAGCAGCGTCTGAAGGAGCAGGGCAAGCGCATCGAGTCCTACCAGCAGATCAACGTCCGCATGGGCGAGGAGCTGCGCGAGCTGAACAAGCAGGTCGCGCCGCTGCCCGAGCGCCTGGTGCGCATCGAGCAGCGCGACCCCACCAGCCTGTCCTTCAGCCAGGCCGCGCGCCTGGTCGGCATGGGAGCAAGCCCCGAAGACCTGACCCAGAGCTGCGGCCTGTCCCAGGCCGAAGCCGAGCTGGTCGCCCGCCTGCATCAGGGCAAGGCGCGGGACTGAGCCCGCGCCCGCTGTTTTCGTGACGAATCGCTATCCGCGGCGGTAACCGGCGGCCTCGATGGAAATGGCGTCGGAGCGGCACTCCTTGCGGTCTTCGCTGCGCCGTGGAGCGAAGTGGCCATCCATGATTTCCCTGACGGAGCGTGCGCCTCTGAAGTCCTGGGGCAGCACGATGCGTATCTCCTCCAGGTAGTCGCCGCGGCAGATCAGCAGGGCGTTGTTGGCCGCCGCCGTGCTGCCCAGTTCATCGGTCAGTTTTGAGTAAAACGTCTGCTTCGATATCGTGCCGCCGACGTGTTCCCGGACATAGCTGCCGGGAGTCGAATCGTTGAAGGATTTCGTCAGGTCGACGGCAAGACGGAAGTAATCGTCATCGCTCAGAGCGGTTTGGCAGACGCCGTGCGTCTTCCATTCGTAGTTGCCGAATTGGGTGCTGAACTGGAAGTTGGGCATCCACGGCTTGATGTACTCCAGGGTCGAGTTGCTCAGCTCCAGGGATGCCCCTCGGCAGTTGCCGTAGCGCTTGCCGCATGGCGTCTTGTTCGGCCACAACCCGTGCAATGTGAAGTTCGACACCGCCAACCGGCCATCCTTCATCGCCTGGCATTCGGGCTTCTGGCCGCCAGCCGGGTTATGCACGCAGAAGCCTGGCTGCCAGGTCAGGGCCAGCACATAGCTGTCGTAGGTGTCGGCCATGCTGCACTGTGATGAGCCGGTTTGACGGCCGCCGATGAGCAGGTCGCTGACCGAGCCGCAGCCGCTGGAGACCCAGCGCAAGTCATTGGAGACTTGCACGCGGACCCAGTCATATTGCTGCTTGTTGACCTCGACGATACGGTAGGTTTCGCCCGGTTGCACGACGAGTGAGCCAGGGTTGCTGCCTTTCTTGAACGACTGGTAGGCCTCGCACTGCGTCGTGACATCGAAGGTGCCTTGCGTGACTTCCACGGCCTGGGCGCGAAGACCGGCAATCAGCGACAACGTAACGAATATCCCTGTGACGACGCGCTTAATGTCCATTGGCTGATCCTGTGGTGATGCGGCGTTGCCGATTTGCGCTGTCCCAGTCCGCCAGAGCTCGCAGCAGAAATAGTAAAGCCCCTGGGAGGGGCTTTTCGGGCAGAGCATGATTGCATTCAGTCGCCGTTGCGCGGGGTGCCGATATTGAAGCGTTGAGCAATGACGCCCATCGCTACGATCACAGCTGCCAGCAGGAGTGTATACACCACTTCGTAGAAGTAGGTGCCTTCCCAGACCATGACGATGAACGCGCCGATGATAAACAGGATCACCGCGTAGGTCAGCCAGGGGAACAGCCAGACCTTGAGCTGGATGTCCTTGCCTTCGGCTTCCAGCTTGCGGCGCATCCGCAGTTGCGAAAAGGCGATGGCGAGGTAGACGAGCAGGGCGATGGTCCCGGTGGTCTGCATCAGCACGTCGTAGACGTCCATCCATTGCATGGCCGTCAGGACAATCGCCACCAGCGCGAAGATGCTCGAGATCAGCACGCCAACGAACGGAGTGCCAGTGCTGCGGCCGGTGATCTGCATGATGCGGTGGGCATCCCCGCGGCGGGACAGCGAGTACAGCATGCGCGAAGCGGTGTACAGCGCTGAGTTGAAGCAGCTGCACACGGAGGTGAGGACAACGAAGTTGACGATCAGGCCGGTGTAGGGAATGCCCAGGGCATCCAGCGTTACGCGATAGGAGCCCCAGGTCGGATCGCCCAGGTGCGGGTTGTTCCAGGGTACCAGCGCGACCACGATGAAGATCGAACCGATGTAGAACAGGCAGATCCGCCAGACCACCGATCTGGTGGTGCGGATGATTTCCTTGCCGGGATTGGCCGACTCGGCGGCGGCCACGGTGACGATCTCGGCTCCCAGGAATGCGAACATCACGCCGAGCAGGGCAACCACCACCGATTTGCCGCCATTGGGCATGAAGCCACCCGTCGAGGTCAGGTGCGACCAGCCACGGGTCTCGCCCCAGGGCCAGAGGTGGGCAATCGCCAGGCTGCCAATGATGATGAAGATGACGATGGCGATGACCTTTACGAGCGCGAACCAGAACTCGAATTCGCCATAGCTGCGCACGTTCATGAA
Organism: Pseudomonas sp. DP-17; assembly: GCF_022380625.1. Taxonomy (NCBI): domain Bacteria; kingdom Pseudomonadati; phylum Pseudomonadota; class Gammaproteobacteria; order Pseudomonadales; family Pseudomonadaceae; genus Pseudomonas; species Pseudomonas sp. DP-17. Next base: position 296,272 of record NZ_JAKSXG010000001.1, on the reverse strand, counting down.
GTTCACCACCATCAGCGACAGCGTGACGATCAGGGCGAAGCCCCAGCCAGGGATCAGCGGGAACCAGCTGTTGAGGATGTTCCCGGCGACAAAGGCTTCCCAACCCATCAGCAGGGCCCAGAAGTACCAGTACAGCCAGCCGATGGTGAAACCCGCCCAGCGGCCAATGGCACGGTCGGCATAGGTGGAGAACGAACCCGTGTCCGGTTGGGCGACGGCCATTTCGCCCAGCATCCGCATGACCAGCACCACCAGGATGCCGCCGCCCAGATAGGCCAGCACTGCAGCGGGCCCGGCCAGCGCGATGGTCTTGCCGGAGCCCACGAAGAGTGCTGCGCCAATGACCCCGGCGATGGACATCATCGTCAGGTGGCGCGACTTCAGGCCACCCTTGAGTTCGGTGTTGTGAGGCGTGCTGCCTGCGTCATTCAAACTGCTCAAATCAGACTTTCCTGACCGATGCGCGATCGGATCGAACGAGTGGATGTGTATGGCGGCCTCTGCGCTAGACCGGTTCAGTGGATAGGGAGCGCGGCGGGAGGGGCGAAACGGTCAGGGTGTTTACCTGAGGTCCGATGGAACCTTCACGCTTTCTCACAGCCCCGTTGAGCTTCTTGCGCAAAACCGAACGGGCTCGAGGTTTCCCGAACCGCGCTGTCTTCTGGGCACGATGCTTTCATTTCTGCGTTGGGAACGGGTCAGGTAATCCGGGCTCTGGCTTTGTCGTGCGACAGTAGCCGCGGGGGCCGTCTGTCGGGATTCCTGAGTTGTAGGAATTTCACTACTGGTGATTAGGACTCGTCTGATAAGAAAGGCGGCAAATCGTCGCTAAATTGGCCTCGTCAAACTTTCCGAGGCCATCGATATGGCGACCATCTCACGACGTGCCATGGTGCTGTGTTCGCACCCGGACCGGCTGCTGAACTACAGCGTGCTGCTCAATCGCCTGGAGTTCTACCACCTGAGCCTGTGCCTGAACCTGGACGAAGTACGCAAGGCGCTGGCGACCCGGCAGCGCTACGGTCTGTTCATCCATGACGACTTCCGCCCGGGCCCGAGCGAATTGCACAGCCTCAAGGCGCTGAGCCGCAGCAACACCTTCCGCCAGTTCCTGCTGGTGGGAAACTACAGCGCCGAGGAGCGACGCGGCCTGATGCAGTGGGCCTGGGCCAACCGCGTGCCGCTGCTGGACGTGCTGGACAAGCCGATATCGCTGGCGCAGCTGCGCGAGGCGACCAGCAGCATGGTCCTCTACCACAGCGAAGACGAGCAGCCGATCCGTCAGTCGGTGCGCGAGTTCCAAGACTACGCACCTGCCAACGATCACCCGTCGTACCAGACAGGTACCGAGTGCTTGCGCTGATTCCTCTCAGTCGGGACGGGAAGCCGGTCCTTCGAGCAACAGTGGCGCATCGCCTTCCTGCGCGCTGGAGCGGTTGTTCAGCGGGCTCTTGCCCTTGAGGTACCAGGCGAAGGCGATGATTTCCGCGATGGTGCGATAGAGCGCCTCGGGTATCGCTTCGCCCAGTTCTAACCGCGCCAGCAGACGCACCAGCTCGGCGTTCTCGTAGATCGGCACCTCGTGGTGACGGGCAATGGCCAGAATGGTCTCCGCCAGCTCGTCGTCACCCTTGGCGGTCAGCGTCGGAGCGCTCTGGCCGTCATAGTTCAGGGCGATGGCCTGACGCGGCGGCGATTTCATCTTCTTCTTCATGCGGTCTCATCCACCCAGCGTTGCTCCACCGACGTACGGGGGCCCTGTGGCGGCTTGCCCTGACTGCAGGACAGCTCGCCGACGGTCAGGCCGGCATCGTTCAGGCGCTGGCGCAGGGTGCCCAGCTCGCGGTCCACCAGGCTCGCGGTACTGGCGTGTTCGGCCCACATCTGGCTGGCGATGCTGCCGTGGGCGAGGGTGGCCTGCACCTGCATCGGGCCCAGCGGTTCGAGATCGAAAGCCAGCTCCACCCGCCACAGCGTGTCCTGCTGTTGCGGGTCGCGCTCGCTGGCGGGCTTTTCTTCCTGCTGGATACGCACCTGCAATGGCACCCACTGGTGCTGGTGGCGCATGGGGATTTCCATCTGCCAGGTGTTGAGCAGGGTGCCGTCGGGCAGTACATCGCTTTGCGCAAGGCTGCTGAGCTGGTGCGTCTGCAGGCGTGAGACGGCAGCGGCGGCCAGCTTGAGCAGGGATTCGAGGTCGCCTTCTTCTTCCAATTGGTGGGCCAGCCGGCTGGGCAGCGGGAAGCTGGTCGGCGCCGCTGTGCGTCCGCCGGTCTGGCCCAGGACGCCGAGCGCGTTGCGGACGAAGGCCGGCAGCGACTGCGCCAGGTTGCTGGCACCCGCCAGGGCGTTGCCGGACAGGTTGCCCAGGACCCCGGCGGCGGTGCCGTTCGGCGCGGCCGGCAGCAATTGGGCGATCAGTCGCAGCAGGTTGGCCTTGAGGTCCTGCGGCAGCGGCTCGGCTCCGCGCAGCAGCTGCGCCTCCAGAAATGCCCCGCTGTGCTGCAGCGCCTGGGCGACTCCCTTGGCATCGCTCAGTTGGCGGATGTCGGGGAGGGCGGCGAGCAACTTGTCCACAGCCTGGTGCATTTCCGGGGACATCGCCGGGCTGCGCCCTGCGCCCTGCAAAGCGCTGAACAGACTTTCCAGCGGGCCCTGGCGGCCCTGCTGTGCGGAGAGTTGGCGGGTGAGTTCGAGCTGGTCGAGGCGACTGTCCAGCGGCAGGAACTGCAGGGCATTCCGGTCCTGTACGCGGGCGCTGAGCAGGCTGTTCAGGGGCAGCGGATTCGGGGATTCGATGCTCAACTGGCGCCCCGCCAGGGGGGTATTGAGCAGCGTCACCAGCACCTTGTAGATGGCCTGTTCCGCCTTGTTCTGGGCGAGCAGTTGGCTGGAGTCGACCTTGCCCTGCAGCAGCGTGCCCACCGGCAGGAGATCGAGGTCCAGGCTGCCCAGCGGCGGCTGGCGGCCGCCCAGGCCCAGCTGGCTGATGCTCGGCTGGTTGATCAGCGTGGCGGCGAGGTTGGTCTGGGTCAGCGTGGCGAGCTCCAGCGTGCTGCCCTTGGGCAGGGCCTGCGGGCTGTCCGCGACAACCAGGGCCTGCTGGCCGCTGGCCATGGTCAGGCGCAACAGCAGCTGGAAGTTGACCGGCGTTTCGCGTACCGCCAGGACTTCGGCATTGGCCTTTTCCCCTGGCGGCAGCAGGTCACCCAGGCTCTGCGCGAGCTTGAGCGTCAGTTCCGCCGAGCTTTGCGCGCTGCGCGGGGTAGGCATGGGCGGTAGCGGGCGGGAAGCGCCAATTTCGCTCGGCATCGAGGACCTGTCCGGAAGACAAAACGGGGTTGCGCCCAGTGTATCGGCGGCGGTTGCCCGCACTTTAGACCGCCCGGCGGTGAGTGCGCAGCGTAATCGGTCAGGATAGACGCAACGCAAGGTGCGCTGATCTGACGTTACACCCTGTCGAAAAACCTGACGTCGGGCGTAGGAACGCCTGTGTATAATGCGCCGCCCGAGGCCGCGCTTGGCGGCCCGCGCGATATGGCCGCGTTTTTGCACCCCTGACGTTTTCTGCCCGACGGTTGCCGATGCCCTTGAACCATCCCCTCCTCGAAACCGTGGCGCTCGCCTGCGAGCGGGACTGGCGCATGCTGTTCGAGCGTCTCGATTTGCGACTGGGCGCTGGCGAGATGCTACAGATCGTCGGCCCCAACGGCAGCGGCAAGACCAGCCTGCTGCGCCTGCTCAGCGGGCTGATGCAGCCCACCGCCGGCGAGGTGCTGCTCAATGGCAAGCCGCTGACCGAGCAGCGACATGAACTGGCTCGCCTGCTGCTTTGGATCGGCCACGCCGCGGGCATCAAGGGCCTGCTCACCGCCGAAGAGAACCTTGCCTGGCTCTGCGCGCTGCACCAGCCGGCCAACCGCGACGCCATCTGGCAAGCGTTGGAAGCCGTCGGCCTGCGCGGCTTCGAGGACGTTCCCTGCCATACCCTGTCCGCCGGCCAGCAGCGCCGCGTGGCCCTGGCGCGCCTTTACCTGGACGCGCCGCCGCTGTGGATCCTCGACGAGCCCTTCACCGCCCTGGACAAGCAGGGCGTGGCGCAGCTGGAAGAGCACCTGGCCGGCCATTGCGAACGCGGTGGCCTGGTCGTGCTGACCACCCACCACACCCTCGAACGCATGCCGCAAGGCTACCGCGCACTCGACCTCGGCCAGCATGCACGGGAGGTGGCGGCGCGATGAGCAACGTCTTCACCCTGCTGCTGGCCCGCGAAGCGCGCCTGCTGTTCCGTCGTCCGGCGGAGCTGGCTAATCCTTTGGTGTTCTTCGCCATCGTCATCGCGCTGTTCCCGCTGGCGGTCGGCCCTGAATCGGAAATGCTCAAGAACCTCTCGCCGGGGCTGGTCTGGGTCGCGGCTTTGCTGGCGGTGCTGCTGTCGCTGGACGGCCTGTTCCGCAGCGATTTCGAGGATGGCTCTTTGGAACAGTGGGTCCTTTCGCCGCACCCCCTGCCACTACTGGTCCTGGCCAAAGTGCTGGCACACTGGCTGGTTTCAGGGCTGGCCCTGGTGCTGCTGTCGCCGCTGTTCGCCCTGATGCTGGGCCTGCCGGCGCGCTGCCTGCCGGACCTGCTGCTGTCGCTGCTGCTGGGGACACCCATCCTGAGCCTGCTGGGCGCCGTGGGCGCGGCGCTCACCGTGGGCCTGAAGCGCGGCGGCCTGCTGCTGGCCCTGCTGATCCTGCCGCTCTACATTCCGGTGTTGATCCTGGGAAGCGGAGCGCTGCAGGCATCGCTGCAGGGGTTGCCCACCGCCGGGCACTTGCTGTGGCTGGCCAGCCTGACGGCGTTAGCATTGACGCTGACGCCCTTTGCCATCGCCGCCGGGCTGAAGATCAGCGTCGGCGAATGAACGAACGATCGCCGGGCTTTCGAAGCGGCACCGGCGGCAGACTAGAGCTTTGACTGACAGAGCCTGATGATGAACTGGACTTGGTTTCACAAGCTTGGCTCGCCCAAGTGGTTCTACGAGATCAGCGGACGCTGGATGCCCTGGTTCGCGGTCGCCGCGATCCTGCTGATGGTTGCCGGCACCGTCTGGGGCCTGGCCTTCGCGCCGCCGGACTACCAGCAGGGCAACAGCTTCCGGATCATCTATATCCACGTGCCGGCGGCGTTCCTCGCCCAGTCCTGCTACGTGATGCTGGCGGTGGCCGGCGCGGTCGGGCTGATCTGGAAGATGAAGATCGCCGACGTCGCGGTGCAGTGCGCCGCGCCTATCGGCGCCTGGATGACCTTTGTCGCGCTGGTCACCGGCGCCATCTGGGGCAAGCCGACCTGGGGCGCCTGGTGGGTCTGGGATGCGCGCCTGACCTCGATGCTGATCCTGCTGTTCCTGTATTTCGGCATCATCGCGCTCGGCCAGGCCATCACCAACCGCGACAGTGCGGCCAAGGCCTGCGCCGTGCTGGCCATCGTCGGGGTGGTGAACATCCCGATCATCAAGTACTCGGTGGACTGGTGGAACACCCTGCACCAGCCGGCCACCTTCACCCTGACGGAAAAACCGCCGATGCCGCCGGAGATGTGGATCCCGCTGCTGATGATGGTCGCCGGTTTCTACTGCTTCTTCGCCGTGGTGCTGATGATGCGCATGCGCCTGGAAGTGCTCAAGCGCGAAGCCCGCGCGAGCTGGGTCAAGGCTGAGGTGGAGCGCGCGCTATGAGTTTCCAGTCCTTCTCCGATTTCCTCGCCATGGGCCACCATGGCCCTTACGTGTGGTCCGCCTACGCTATCTGCCTGGCGGTCCTGGCGATCAACGTCGTCTCGCCGATCGTGGCGCGCCGGCGTTACCTGCAAGAAGAGGCGCGTCGTCTGCGCCGGGAGGCCAGCAAGTGAATCCGGTCCGCAAGAAGCGTCTGTACATCGTCCTCGCCATCGTCGCCGGCGTGGGCGTCGCCGTCAGCCTGGCGCTGTCGGCCCTGCAGGAAAACATCAACCTGTTCTACACCCCGACCCAGATCGCCAATGGCGAGGCCCCGCACGACACGCGCATCCGCGCCGGCGGCATGGTGGAGAAGGGCTCGCTCAAGCGTTCGGCGGACTCGCTGGACGTGGAGTTCGTGGTCACCGACTTCGCCAAGGAGGTCACGGTGAAGTACCGCGGCATCCTGCCGGACCTGTTCCGCGAAGGGCAGGGTATCGTCGCCCTCGGCAAGATCGACGAGAGCGGCGTGCTGACCGCCGACGAAGTGCTGGCCAAGCACGACGAGAAATACATGCCGCCGGAAGTCACCAAGGCGCTCAAGGACAGCGGCAAGCTGGAGCACTACGAAGCCAGCCAGAGCGGCAACCCCGCACCGCAACAGGGGAGCAACTGACATGGTTCCCGAACTCGGCCACCTCTCGCTGATCCTCGCGCTGTGCATGGCGCTGGTGATGTCCTTCTTCCCGCTGGTCGGCGCCTGGCGCGGCGACCGCCAGTGGATGAGCCTGGCGCGCCCGGCAGCCTGGGGGCAGTTCGCCTTCCTGCTGTTCTCCTTCGGCTGCCTGACCTGGGCCTTCCTCCACGATGATTTCTCGGTGGCCTACGTCGCCAGCAACTCCAACAGCGCGCTGCCCTGGTTCTACAAGTTCAGTGCCGTGTGGGGCGCGCACGAAGGCTCGTTGCTGCTCTGGGCGCTGATCCTCGGCGGCTGGACCTTCGCCGTGTCGGTATTCTCCCGCCAGCTGCCGGAAGTGATGCTGGCCCGCGTGCTGGCCGTGATGGGCATGATCAGCACCGGTTTCCTGCTGTTCCTGATCATCACCTCCAACCCCTTCAGCCGCCTGCTGCCGCAGGTGCCGGCCGACGGCAACGACCTCAACCCGCTGCTGCAGGACCCGGGCCTGATCTTCCACCCGCCGATGCTCTACATGGGCTACGTGGGCTTCTCGGTGGCCTTCGCCTTTGCCATCGCCGCACTGCTCGGCGGTCGTCTCGACGCCGCCTGGGCACGCTGGTCGCGTCCGTGGACCCTGGTGGCCTGGACCTTCCTCGGTGTCGGCATCGTGCTCGGCTCCTGGTGGGCCTACTACGAACTGGGCTGGGGCGGCTGGTGGTTCTGGGACCCGGTGGAAAACGCCTCCTTCATGCCCTGGCTGGTGGGCACCGCGCTGATCCACTCGCTGGCGGTGACCGAGAAACGCGGCGTGTTCAAGAGCTGGACCGTGCTGCTGGCCATCGCGGCCTTCTCGCTCAGCCTGCTGGGTACCTTCCTGGTCCGCTCCGGCGTACTGACTTCGGTGCACGCCTTCGCCTCGGACCCCGAGCGCGGCGTGTTCATCCTCGCCTTCCTGCTGGTGGTGGTCGGCGGCTCGCTGACGCTGTTCGCCCTGCGCGCGCCGGTGGTCAAGAGCCAGGTCGGTTTTGCCCTGTGGTCGCGCGAGACCCTGCTGCTGCTGAACAACCTGATCCTGGTGGTCACCGCCTCGATGATCCTGCTGGGCACCCTCTACCCGCTGGTGCTCGACGCCATCAGCGGCGCCAAGCTGTCGGTCGGCCCGCCGTACTTCAACGCGCTGTTCGTGCCGCTGATCGCCATCCTCATGCTGGCCCTGGCGGTCGGCGTGCTGGTGCGCTGGAAGGACACCCCGACCCGCTGGCTGCGCAACATGCTCACGCCGGTGCTGATCGGCACCGTGGTGCTGGGCGGCCTGGGCAGCTTCCTGTATGGCGAGCTGCACTGGGAAGTGCTGGCCGTGTTCATGCTGGCCGCCTGGGTGGTGCTGGCCGGTGTGCGCGACTTCTTCGACAAGGTTCGCCACAAGGGCGTGATCGCCGGTGCCGCGGGCCTCAACCGCAGCTACTGGGGCATGCAGCTGGCGCACTTCGGTATCGCCATCTGCGCCATCGGCGTGGTCCTCACCAGCCAGTTCAGCGCCCAGCGCGACCTGCGCATGGAGCCGGGCGAGTCGGTGGAGCTGGCCGGTTACCAGTTCCGCTTCGAGGGTACCCACCACTTCGAAGGGCCGAACTTCACCTCCGACAAGGGCACCGTGCTGGTGACCCGCAATGGCTCGGAAGTCGCCACGTTGCACCCGGAGAAGCGCCTGTACAGCGTGCAGAACTCGATGATGACCGAGGCCGGCATCCACGGCAGCCTGACCCGCGACCTCTACGTCGCCCTGGGTGAGCCGCTGGACAACGGCGCCTGGGCCGTGCGCGTGCACATCAAGCCGTTCGTGCGCTTCATCTGGCTCGGCGGCCTGCTGATGGCCCTGGGCGGCGTGCTGGCGGCGCTCGACCGTCGCTACCGGCTGAAAGTGAAAACGCGTGTACGCGAGGCCCTGGGTCTCGCCGGACAGGGAGCCTGAGTGTGAAGCGTGCGATCCTGCTGTTGCCCCTGGCGATCTTCCTGGTCGTCGCGGTATTCCTCTTCCGTGGCCTCTGGCTGGACCCCAGCGAGCTGCCCTCGGCGCTGATCGGCAAGCCGTTCCCGGCGTTCTCCCTGCCCAGCGTCACCGAGCCGGGCAAGACCTACACCGAGGCCGATATCAAGGGTAAGCCGGCGCTGGTCAACGTCTGGGGCACCTGGTGCCCGACCTGCCGCTTCGAGCACCCGGTGCTCACCGACCTCGCCGCCAAGGGCGTGGTGATCTACGGCATCAACTACAAGGACGATGGCGCCGCCGCGCAGAAGTGGCTCAAGGAGCTGCACAACCCCTACCTGCTGAACATCGCCGATGCGCAGGGCACCCTGGGCCTGGACCTGGGGGTCTATGGCGCGCCGGAGACCTACATCATCGACAAGGACGGCATCATTCGGCACAAGCTGGTCGGCGCCGTCGACGAGAAGGTCTGGCGCGAACAGCTGGCGCCGATCTACCAGGGGCTGGTCGACGAAGCGGAGGGCAAATGAAGCGACTGCTTGCCGCCGCCGCGCTCGGGCTGTGCCTGACCGGCATCGCCCACGCCGCCATCGACACCTACGAGTTCGCCAATGACGCCGAGCGCGAGCGCTTCCGCGACCTGACCACCGAGCTGCGTTGCCCCAAGTGCCAGAACCAGGACATCGCCGACTCCAACGCGCCGATCGCCGCCGACCTGCGCAAGCAGATCTACACCCAGATGGCGGCCGGCAAGAGCAACCAGCAGATCGTCGACTACATGGTCGACCGCTACGGCGAGTTCGTGCGCTACAAGCCCGAAGTCAGCGAGCGCACCTGGCTGCTCTGGTTCGGCCCTGCCGCACTGCTGGGCCTGGGCGTGATCGTCATCGGCGCCATCGTGGTACGCCGCCGTCGCCCGGCAGCCGCCACTTCCACCACGCTGTCCGCCGAGGAGCAGGCGCGTCTCGACCAATTGCTGGATAACCAAGACAAATGATCGATTTCTGGCTCGCTGCCGGCCTGCTGTTGCTGGTGGCCCTGGCATTCCTCCTCGTCCCTCTGCTGCGCGGCCGCAAGGCCCAGGCCGAGGAAGACCGCACCGCCCTCAACGTCGCCCTGTACCAGGAGCGCCTGGCCGAGCTCGCTACCCAGCGTGACGCCGGCACCCTGGACGCGGCTCAGTTCGAAGCCGGCCGCGCCGAAGCGGCCCGCGAGCTGCTGTCCGATACCGAGGGTGCCAGCGAAGACCGCCGCTCCCGTCTCGGCCGTGCGGCGCCGATGATCGTGGCGCTGGTCCTGCCGTTCCTCGCCCTGGGCCTGTACCTGCACTGGGGCGCCAGCGACAAGGTCGCCCTGGCCCGCGAGTTCGCCACCGCGCCGCATTCCATGGAGGAGATGACCACGCGCCTGGAGCGTGCCGTGCAGGCGCAGCCGGATTCCGCCGAAGGCTGGTACTTCCTCGGCCGCACCTACATGACGCAGAACCGCGCAGCCGATGCCGCCAAGGCCTTCGAGCAGGCCGCACGCCTGTCCGGCCGCCAGCCGGAGGTGCTCGGCCAGTGGGCGCAGGCGCTGTACTTCGCTGGCGACAAGGCGTTGACTCCGGAAGTGCTCGGGCTGGCCGATGAAGCGCTGAAGAAGGACCCGGAGGAAGTTACCACCCTGGGCCTGCTCGGCATCGCCGCTTTCGAGGGCGAGAAGTACGCCGACGCCATTGACTACTGGGGCCGCCTGGTCGCCGTGCTGCCGCAGGACGACCCGTCCCGCGAAGCCATTGCCGGTGGCATCGAGCGTGCCCGCCAGAAAATGGTCGAGAAAGGCCAGACTCCGCCGCAAGCACCCGCCGTCGCGCAAGCGGCTGGCGTCACCTTGAAGGTGAAGGTCGACCTGACCGCCGCCGTGAAGGGTCAGGTCAAGCCGGACGACAGCGTGTTCGTCTTCGCCCGCGCCGTGAGTGGCCCGCCGATGCCGCTGGCGGTGAAGCGCCTGAAGGTCTCCGACCTGCCCAGCGAGGTGTCGCTGAGCGACGCCGACGCGATGATGCCGCAGCTCAAACTGTCGCAACATCCGCAGGTGCAGCTCGTCGCCCGGATCTCCCGTGCCGGCAATGCCATCACCGGCGAATGGATCGGACGCAGCGAAGCGTTGTCTACTGCCAACGCGGGCGAACAGAGCGTGACCATCGACAGCCCGGACCAGAAGTAACCAGACAAGAGAGGTGGATCGATGAAGGGCAGAGTGCTGGCGCTGGGCGCCATGCTGGTTCTGGGTGGTTGCGTGGTGCAGCCGCCGCAGCCGGAGCAACCGCCATCGCAGACTCCGCCGCCTTCGCAGCCGAGCAAGCCGATCCCGCCGGCCAAGACCTCAAGCTCGCCGATCACCCCGCAGCCCGGCGCTGCGCCGGCTGCCAAGCGCCCGACCCAGTTCGCCCCGCCGCCCGGCGGCAAGGGCCGCTGGGATGCCAGCCTGGGCGTCTATGTGATCCAGGGCCAGAAGAACCTCTTCTATCGCCAGCGCACCTATTACCACTGGGACAACGGCTGGTACTGGGGCGTCGGCCCGCAGGGTCCCTGGACCGAAACCGACAGCAGCGGCGTACCGCCGGGGCTGACCCGCAAGTACGCGCAGTAACACGATCTGCAGTCCTGCTCCGTCGTATCCCTTCACGTAGGAGCGGACCCTGTCCGCGATTGGCTGGCCTCGCTCCGTGACAGGCCTGAGCGGCAGCCGATCAATCGCGGACGGAGTCCGCTCCTACGCGCCCCTGCAGCCAGGGGCTCAGGCGTTCAATCGAACGTCCCCATCTCCGTTCCCAGTTCGATCACCTCCACCCGATTTCGCCCGCTCGCCTTGGCCTTGTACAGCGCCTTGTCCGCTGCGGCGTAGAGGCCCTCATAGGTGCCCGGCACGCCAGCCTCCAGGCAGGCGATGCCAAAGCTCGCGGTGAGGTAGAGCAGGCCGTCCTTCATCGGCAGCGGGGTTTCTTCCAGCAGGCGGCGCACCTTCTCGGCGATCACCCGCGCCTGGAGCTGTGAAGTATCGGGCAACAGCAGCAGGAATTCCTCGCCGCCCAGGCGCGCCACGCTGTCGCCGGTGCGGGTGTAATTCCTCAGCAGGCTGGCGGTGTGGCGGATGACTTCGTCGCCCAGTGGGTGGCCGTAGCGGTCGTTGATGAACTTGAAGTGATCCAGGTCCACCATGAGCAGGCTGATCGGCGCCGGCTGGCGGGCGGCGCGCGAGAGCTCCATGCCCACCAGCTGGTCGAACTGGCGGCGGTTGAACAGCCCGGTCAGGGGGTCATGGCCGGCCAGGTATTCCAGTTGGCGATTCTTCTCCTCCAATTCCAGCCGTTGCTGGCGGAGGTACTCGCGCTGGCGCAGGTTGCGCACATGGCCGTGCCAGAGGATGAACGACAGCACCAGGCCGATGCCGCAGATGGTCAGCCCACCCATCTGGTTCGACAGGCGCAGCTGTGGGCTGGCCTGGGTCAGCGCCATGGTCAGCTCGAGGCTGGCCAGGGCGAGGATGTAGAGGGCGATGGCCAGGCCCGGGCGCAACAGGATGAGCAGGGCGGTCGCCACCGAGGCCATGAGGAAGGGCGTGATGCTGCTGGTAACCTGCTGGTCGGCGCCGGTGATGGCGATGCCGAACCCCAGCACCAGGGCGCTGCCCAGCACGGTGAGCAGTTGCATGTACCACAGTGGCGCGCTTCGACGCGGTGGCGAGGCCAGCCAGGCCAGCAGGCCGAGGAGGGAAAAAAGCACGGCGACCACGGCGTGGACTCGGATGATGTCCAGCCGCCAGCCGTCATACTCGGGGCTTGAGCCCTGGAGGTTGAGGCGGAATACCAGTATGTGGATAAGGTCGAAAGGCACCGCCAGCAGGGCGGCGAAGTACAGGCGCCGCAGGTTTTCCCGGGCAATGGGCAGCGCCAGCGCGTCGTTGACCGCGATGGCGTGGTGCAGTCGCTGGAGCAAGGTCCTGGGCACGGGCTCTGGCCTCCTGCGCAAGTGCCGGCCAGTAGCAGGATAGACGCAGCGCCGCTGCGCTGCGGTGCAGATTGAAATCGACGTAACTCTGCACGACATCGCGGCAGTCACAGGCCGCTACGCTGAGAACTCCGAGTCAGGCGACAAATTGGCCTGGAACATTGTCGGATAAGCCCTCTGCGGGCATAGTCCGCACCCGGTTAATTCAAGGACGCTGTCATGAACAGAGTGAAACGACTGTCGGCGCAACAAGGGCTCGATGCCGAACGTACGCTGCTCGATGCCGCCTTCGCCGGTGAGCGCGACAGCGGCCTGCTGTTCTGGAGCCCAGTGGAACAGTCCCTGGTGATGCCGCGTCGGCTGAGCCGCCTGGAGGGCTTTGCCGCCGCCGAGGCCGCCTGTGCCGGGCTGGGTTGGCCTATCGCCCTGCGTGACACCGGTGGCGAGCCGGTGCCGCAGTCCGCCGGGGTGCTCAACGTCGCGCTGGTCTACGCGATCCCGCCGCGCGACAACGAGCAGACGCGCATCGAAACGGCCTACCTGCGCCTGTGCCAGCCGCTGTGCGACTGGCTGGCTGCCCTCGGCCTCGATCCGGGCCTGGGGGAAGTGGAGGGCGCTTTCTGCGATGGCCGGTACAACGTCAACCTGGGCGGTCGCAAACTCGTGGGCACCGCCCAGCGCTGGCGCCGCCGGCCCGGCGACGGGCGCTACGTGGTATTGGCCCACGGCGCCATCCTCATGGAAAACCAGCGCGAGCCGATGGTCGCGGCGGTGAATGCCTTCTACGAAAACTGCGGGCTCGAAGCCCGCGTGCGCGCCAGCAGCCATGTGGCGCTGGACGAGCGCTACGAACAGCCCTGGGACCAGGTGGACGCGCTGGCCGGGCAGTTCCAGCGTCACTTGCTGGCCGAGGGCGTGGCGCTGGATGTGTGAGAAGAACGACGTGGGTGGATCTTCGCTTCGCCCCAAACCTTCCAAGGAGTCTCGAACGATGGAACATGGGACGAATTACCTGCAGTCGGCAGCGGTCTTCCTGCTCGCGGCGGTGTTCATGGTGCCGCTGGCCAAGCGCCTGCAACTGGGCGCGGTGCTCGGCTACCTGCTCGCCGGGGTGTTCATCGGCCCTTCGCTGCTGGGGCTGATCGACAACCCCGAAAGCGTCGCCAGCCTGTCCGAACTGGGCGTGGTGCTGCTGCTGTTCATCATTGGTCTTGAGCTTTCGCCCAAGCGCCTGTGGGTGATGCGCAAGCAGGTGTTCGGCGTCGGTCTGGCGCAGGTGCTGCTCACTGGCCTTGCCATCGGCAGCGTCGCGGTGCTGGCCTTCGACATGCCGGTGAATACTTCCGTGGTGCTGGGGGGCGGCCTGGCGCTGTCGTCCACCGCCTTCGGCCTGCAGATCCTCGCCGAGCGCAAGGAGCTGAACAGCCCTTACGGCCGCCTTGGCTTCGCCATCCTGCTGTTCCAGGACATTGCCGCCATCCCGCTGATCGCCATGATCCCGCTGCTGGGCGCGCGCGCCGACTCGGCAGCGCCGGGCGGCGACCTGGGACATGTCCTGGAAGTGGTCGGCAGCATCGCCGTGGTGGTGATCGGCGGGCGCTTCCTGCTGCGACCGGTGTTCCGCTCGGTGGCCCGTACCGGCCAGGCTGACCTGTCCACCGCCACCGCGCTGCTGGTGGTGGTCGGCACCGCCTGGCTGATGGAGTGGGCTGGCGTGTCCATGGGGCTGGGCGCCTTCCTCGCCGGCCTGCTGCTGGCGGACTCGGAATACCGCCACGAACTGGAAGCGCAGATCGAACCCTTCAAGGGCCTGCTGCTCGGCCTGTTCTTCATCAGCGTGGGCATGAGCGCCGACCTCGGCCTGCTCAAGAGCGAGCCGCTGGTCGTGCTTGGCCTGACCCTGCTGCTGGTGGGTATCAAGTTGCCGCTGCTGTTCCTCATCGGCCGCCTGGCCGGTGGGCTGGACAAGGTCTCGGCGATCCGCCTGGGCGTGCTGCTGGGCGCCGGCGGCGAGTTCGCCTTCGTGGTGTTCAAGCTGGCCCTGGCCCAGGGGCTGATGGACGGCAAGCTGCATGCGCTGCTGGTGCTGTGCATCACCCTGTCCATGGCAATGACGCCGCTGCTGGTGCTGGCCCTGGCGCGCAGCATCAAGCCCAAGCCCGCTGTGCTGCGCGAGCCGCCGCCCGAATACCGCCAGTTGCCGGACGACGCGCCGCGCGTGGTGATCGCCGGCATGGGCCGGATGGGCCAGGTGGTCGCCCGTATCATGCGCGCCCAGGGCGTGCCCTTCGTCGCGCTGGACACCTCGGTGGACACCATCGAGCTGACCCGCAGCTACGGCAATATCCCGATCTTCTATGGCGACCCGCTGCGCCCGGAGATCCTGCGCGCCGCCCAGGTGGAGAAGGCCGAGTTCTTCGTGGTCGCCACCGACGATCCGCAGACCAACATCGAAACCGCGCGGCTGGTACGCAAGCTCTATCCGCACCTGAAGGTCATCGGCCGGGCGCGTAACCGCCAGCACGTCTACCACCTGCTGGACGCCGACGCGACGCCGGTGCGCGAGACCTTCCACTCGAGCCTGGAGATGAGCCGCCTGCTGCTGACCGGCCTTGGCTTGAACGAAGAGCAGGTCGCCGCGCGCATCCGCCGCTTCAAGCGCCACGACGAAGCGGTGCTGATGGCCCAGTACCGCGTCTACGACGACGAGACCGCGGTGATCCAGACTGCACGCGAGGCGCGCAAGGAACTGGAAACCCTGTTCGAGGCGGACCACCTGGAAGACCAGGGCATCGGCCACCACTGACGGGGTGGCGTTGTTTCGGCAGGTGAGAAGGCATGCGAGCGCGGCAGGGACGGCGCGCTCGGTGTCGGCAGCCGGATCGGACCGTTATCGAGGTGGGTATCAGGCCGTTCTGGCGAGAATCGCTTCGTTCGCCGCGCCCACCAGTACCGGCCGGGCCATCTGATGCTTCACCGCTGGACGCGGCTGGCGGCTGACCGAAGGACGACGGTCGGGGATGACCACGGCCGACCCCGGCGAGCGCAGGGTCAGCACGGCGATGATGCTGACCACCACCACGGTGGCGAGCACGATGCTGGCCAGGGCGACGTACAGCAGCAGCTCTACCAGGGAGCCGACGAGCAGCAGGAAATCGAGAATGACTTGCATGGTGGTGTCCTCTTGACGATCCGTTGGGGGCGCCTCGCGAGTAGCTTGTTCGCCCCTGCGGCCTGACTGCGGGGCCGGCGAATCTCCTGCCAGCGAGTTGATGGGGCAAAGATGCCGCGCGCGGACCATCAAGAGAACTGAATGCGTCGACTGGTGACTATCGACGTTATCGATAGCGGCCGAAAGCCGCGGACTAGAAGGGCGTCCCGGTTATTCGAGGGCACCTGCGACCTTCGTCTGGCAGACGCTCAGAACTTCTCGCCCGGCTGCAGGAAGCGCCATTGGCCGACGGGCAGCTTGCCCATGGCCACGCCGCCCAGGCGCAGGCGGCGGATCGACAGGGCTTGCAAGCCGACCGCGCGGCACATGGCGGCGATCTGGCCGGGGCGGAACTGCTTGCCGGCGAAGCGCAGGCGGTTCTCGCTCTGCCAACTGACTTTCAGCGGCGGCAGTTCGCGGCCGTCGATCACCAGGCCGCGGCACAGGCGCTTGAGGCCGTTATCGGCGATCTGCCCGCTGACCTCGACCACGTACTCGTGCTCGATGTTGTCCGCCTCGTCCACCAGCCGGCGCTGTACGCCGCGGCTCTGGGTGTAGACCAGCAGGCCGCTGGCATCGGTTTCCAGCACCGTGGTGTTGAACTGGTGGCCGAAGTGCTTGCGCAGCAGCCGCTGCTGCAGGTTGTCCTCGGCCCAGCGCTTGTCCGGCGTCAGCAGTTGCTGGGCGGAGTTGGCGCCGTTGCCGCTGCCCAGGCCGACCGGCTTGTGTACCAGGATGGTTACCGGCGGAATCGGGTCGGCGGACGCACCGGGCAGCAGTTCGATGCGCTGGGTGTCGACCTTGAACTGCGGTTCCTCCACGCGCTGGCCGTCCACCGTCACCCAGCCGCCCTCGATGTACAACTCGGCTTCGCGGCGCGAACAGGGCAGCAGCTCGGCGAGGCGCTTGGACAGGCGGATGGCTTCGGACATTTCGGGTAACCAGGCAAGGGGAAGGCTCCCATTGTAACCGCAAGCCGGCGGAATGATCCGCGCCTTGGCCGGTCACAACCTCTGAGCGAGCAACGAGGAAGCACGATGCGGATCACCCTGATAGACGGCTTGGGTTGGGACCTGGACGAACACGGCAGCGGCGGCCTGACCAACCGGCGCGGCGAAAAGGTACACCTGCGCCAGGGCGACATGGACGGCGCCTGCGGGCCGTACTGCCTGGTGATGGCCATGCTCGCCCGCAACCAGCTGGGACGCCGCCAGGCCAAGGGGCTGGCGCCGGTGGATTCGCGCACTCGTTACGGTCGGCTGATGGAGGCGCTGAACCAGCATGAGACGCTGGTGCGCGTCGGCACCACGGGGGCCGATCTGCTGGAGCTGCTCAAGGTCATCAGCGACAAGGAATACCGGGTCGAGCGCGGCGACGGCGTGCGGATGGTAGAACTGACCCGTCGCCATCTGGAGGACAACATTCCGGTTGTGCTGGGTATCCATGGACGCAAGGACAGCGACATTCGCCACTGGTGCCTGGCGGTGGGGATGTGCGAGGACGCCTTCTTCCTCCTCGACCCGGCCCACGATCTGCAGCGCGGGCTGGCCTGGAACGCGGTGCTCACCACCCAGGCCAATGGCTCGCGCTTCGGCTATCGCTACCTCAACGCAAAGGGGACCTGGGCGGTGACGCTCAAGGAGATGGTGGCGCTGCTTTGAGCCTTGCCTGCTGAGGCGCGCCTCAGCGGGTGAAGCGGAACAGGTTGTAGCCGCCGAGCTGCTCGGGCACCAGCAGCACGAAACCGTCATAGGCATTACGCACCACGCCAACCACGTCGGTCTCGCGCGCCGCCGTTTGCTCCAGCCCGCTGTAGCCCACCTGTGGCTCGTCGTTCACCGAGGCGCCACCGACGAATACCAGTTGCCTGTCGTCCAGGCGTTGCAGATAGCCGCTGATGCGTTGCGAACCGCTGGTCTTCTCCAGGAACAGGCCCTTGGGCATCTGCCGCACGGAGCACTTGAAGTTCGGGTAGCCATAGAGTGCATCAGCCTCGAGCTGTACCGAGCGGCACTTCCAGTTGCCGGTGAGAGCGGCATCGGTGAGCGGCTCCGGGTCTTCCAGCACGATGCGGTAGAGATTCAGCGCGTCGTTGCGGGTGGTTTCGTCCTCGCTCTGCTGGAGCTGGTCGAGCAACTGCTTGACCTGCGCGTCGAGGGTGGTCAGGCGCTGCTGGTCGGCGGCGTTGATCACCGCGGGCCAGATGACGGCAGGCTCTTCGGCGAAGGCCAGCGGGGAGATCAGCAGCCCGGCGGCGAGCAGGGCAGCGGTGAGGGAGCAGCGTTTCGACATCGTGTGCATTCCATTGCGAAGTGGGGCCCGCGATCCGGGGGCGCGGGCCGGGGATTCAGGGAACGGGTTCGATGGGCGGTGCGACGGGCGCCTCGCGCTCATGGACCCAGGACATGAACAGTTCGTAACCCAGGGCCAGCACCACCGGGCCGACGAACAGACCGATGATGCCATTGCTGAGCATGCCGCCCAGGGCGCCGATCAGGATCACCGGCATCGGCACCTTGCCACCTCGGCCAAACATCAGCGGCTTGAGCACGTTGTCGCTGAGGCCGCCAGCCAGGGTCCAGATGGTGAAGAGGATGGTGATCAGCAGCGAATCGTTGGTCATGAAGACGTAGATGATGGCCGGCAAGGTGATCAGGACCACCGGCAACTGGGTGATGCCCAGCAGCAGGACGCCCAGGGCCAGCAGGCCGGCGCCGGGAATGCCCATGACGACGAACCCCAGGCCGAGAATCATCGTCTGGATGAAGGCCACGCCCACCACGCCCTGGGCCACCGCGCGGATGGTGCCGGTGCACAGCTCGGCCAGCCCGGGACCACGGTCAGGGCCGGAGATGCGGATGGCGATGTCGCAGGAGGTCCGGCTGCCCAGCTCACCGTAGGCCATGATGACCCCGGCGATGACGAACGCCGCGAGGAACTGCATCAGGCCCATGCCGGCGCCGGCCGCCTGGCCCGCCAGGGTCTTGGCGACGCCCTGCAGGTGAGGCGCCATCTGGTGGACAACGCCCATGAAGTCGGTGGCGACGCGGGTCCAGAAGGGATAGACGTACTGCCCGATCACCGGCCAGTTCTGTACCGACTCGGGCGGCAGCGGGATCTGCAGGGTGCGGTTCTGGATGGCATGCACCAGGTCGCGCACGGAATCGGCCATGGACATGCCGATTACCACCACCGGCACCAGCAGGATCACCAGGCCGAGCGCCACGATCAGGGTCGCCGCGCTGTTGGGCCGCTCGCCGAGCCAGCCGCTGAGCAACTGGTGCAGCGGGTAGAGGGTGATGGCGAGGATCACCGACCAGAGCATCAGGTCGAGGAAGGGGTGGAAGATGCGGAAGCAGAAGACGGCCAGCAACAGGATCAGGCCGGCGCGGATCAGCACATCGAGCAGGTTGCGCGACAGCAGCTTTTCCGGAGAGGGCAGCATGGGGTGCTCCTTGCGAGTGGCCGGGAGTTGGCCAAGTCCTGACTATGGATGGACTCTGCCCGAGTGCAAGGCGTGCAGGCAACACAGGAACAACGGAATTGCGGAGGTTTTGGTGTAAAGCGAGCGGGGTGACGCGGAGGATGGTGAGGCGGAGAAGGCGGGCAGCCTGCCGGGAGCCGGCAGGCTTGCCTGCGAATATTACTTCTTGCCGAGGCTGATATGGCGACTCGGTGCGCCGTAGTTCTGACCAGTCACGCCCTTGGCGATCTGCTGGATCTCACCGCCGGAGTTCAGGAAGGCGGCGATCTGGGCTTCCAGAGCTTCGCTGGTCGCGGTAGCGGCGGGAGCCTTGGGGGCTGCTTTCTGGCGGGTGGAGGGCTTGGTAGTCATATCTGCCATACCTGTCTGCGCAAATTGGCCGCTCATTGTACATCAAACGAGCAGCTTTCGGGGCGGTTATGGAACGAACGGTCCCATTCGCTTGCCTGAATCGTCCTTCGCGCGCGGCGTGCCGGCGGTGCTACCCTCTGCCCACTCCGGCCGTTCAGAGCCCGCCATGTCCCTGTTGTCGTCCCGCCAGCGCAACGCCTTGCGCCTGGCTCGCTCGTTTCTCGCCCCGTACCGGTGGCGCGCGCTCGGCGCCTTGCTGGCGCTGCTGTTCACTGCCGCCATTACCCTGTCCCTGGGGCAGGGCATCCGCCTGCTGGTGGACCAGGGGTTCATCACCCAGTCCGAACAGCTGCTGACCCGCGCCATCGGCATTTTCTTCGCCCTGGTGCTGTGCCTGGCGGTGGGCACTTTCGTGCGCTTCTACCTGGTGTCCTGGATCGGCGAGCGCTTCGTCGCGGACATCCGCCAGCGTGTGTTCGACCACCTGATCGAGTTGCACCCCGGCTTCTACGAGAACAACCGCGCCTCGGAGATCCAGTCGCGCCTGACCGCCGACACCACGCTGCTGCAGTCGGTAATCGGCTCCTCGCTGTCCATGGCGCTGCGCAACGTGCTGATGCTGCTGGGCGGGGTAATCCTGATGTTCTTCACCAACGCCAAGCTGACCAGCATCGTGGTCGCCTCGCTGCCGCTGGTGATCGCGCCGATCCTGCTGTTCGGCCGCCGCGTGCGCAGCCTGTCGCGCCTCAGCCAGGACCGCGTGGCGGACGTCGGCAGCTACGTGGGGGAGTCCCTCGGCCAGATCAAGACGGTGCAGGCCTACAACCACCAGGCGCAGGACCGCGCACGCTTCGGGCGCACGGTGGAAGGCGCCTTCGACACCGCACGCAAGCGCATACTGCAGCGCTCCTGGCTGGTCAGCGTGGTGATCCTGCTGGTGCTGGGCGCGGTCGGCGTGATGCTCTGGGTCGGCGGCATGGACGTGATCGCCGGGCGCATCAGCCCCGGCGACCTGGCGGCCTTCGTGTTCTACAGCCTGATCGTCGGCATGGCCTTCGGCACGCTGAGCGAAGTGATCGGGGAATTGCAGCGCGCGGCCGGCGCTGCCGAGCGTATCGCCGAACTGCTGCGGGCACGCAGTGAAATCCATGCGCCGGTCACCGACCTGCTGCGCCTGCCCGAACGAATCGTCGGCAGCATTGACCTGCAGGGCGTGCGCTTCGCCTACCTATCGCGCCCGGAGCAATGGGCTATCGATGGCATCGACCTGCGCGTGGCGCCGGGCGAGACCCTGGCGCTGGTCGGCCCCTCGGGTGCCGGCAAGTCCACCCTGTTCGACCTGCTGTTGCGCTTCTATGACCCGCAGCAGGGGCGCATCCTGATCGACGGCCAGCCCATTGCCCAGCTCGACCCGACGGACCTGCGCCGCAGCTTCGCGCTGGTGTCACAGAACCCGGCGCTGTTCTTCGGCACGGTGGAAGAGAACATTCGCTACGGCCGCCCCGGTGCCAGCGATGCGGAAGTCGAGGCCGCCGCCCGCGCCGCCCATGCCCATGAGTTCATCCTGAGACTGCCCCAGGGCTACCAGACGCACCTGGGTGAGAGCGGCCAGGGATTGTCCGGCGGCCAGCGCCAGCGTTTGGCGATTGCCCGCGCGTTGCTGGTGGACGCGCCTATCCTTCTGCTCGACGAAGCCACCAGCGCGCTGGATGCCGAGAGCGAACACCTGATCCAGCAGGCGTTGCCGGGGCTGATGCGCGACCGCACCACGCTGGTGATCGCCCACCGCCTGGCTACCGTGCTCAACGCCGACCGCATCGCGGTGATCGAGCGCGGCCGCATGGTGGCGCTGGGGCGGCATGCGGAACTGGTGAGCAGCAACGCACTGTATGCGCGTCTGGCCGAGCTGCAATTCGGTCAGGTGGAGCAGCACTCATAGGAGGGGGCTTGCTCGCGAACTGCTTGAGTGCGCAGCTGCCGGAAAGCATGGGTCGCGAGCAAGCTCGCTCCTGCAAAAGCCGGCATTCGCCGGCTGAAGGCGCATCCTCGCGCCAATGCGCGTAGAATGCCTGCCCCGTTCACGAGGTAAGCGTCATGGCAGTCATAGGTCGATTCAATTCGTTGCAGGTGGCCAAGCACACCGATTTCGGTCTCTACCTGGATGGCGAGAGCCACGGCGAAATCCTGCTGCCCAAGCGTTACGTGCCGAAGAACGAACCCACCGAAGTGGGCGACTGGCTCAACGTGTTCATCTACCTGGACAGCGAAGACCGCCTGATCGCCACCACCCAGAAACCCAAGGTGCAGGTCGGCGGCTTCGCCAGCCTGAAGGTGGTGGAGGTCAACCGCGTCGGCCTGTTCCTCGACTGGGGCCTGCCCAAGGACCTGTTGCTGCCGCACTCGGAAGAGAAGCGCCCGCTGCAGGTCGGCGATTATTGCGTGGTCTACGTCTACCTCGACGAGCGCAGCCGCCGCATCACCGCCACCGCGCGCCTGGACCGCTACCTGGACAATGTCCCGGCCAACTACAAGGCCGGCCAGCAGGTGGACCTGCTCGTCGTCGAGCGCACCGACCTCGGCTACAAGGCCATCATCGATGGCAAGCACTGGGGCCTGATCCACAAGAACGAAGTCTTCAAGTTCATGCGCAACGGCCTGCGCGAGACCGGCTACATCAAGGAAATGCGCGCCGACGGCAAGATCAGCCTGAGCCTGCAGCCCGCCGGCGCCGGCCTTTCCGATGCGTTGAGCGAGCAGATACTCAAGGCTCTGCGCGAGGCTGGCGGCCAACTGGCGCTCAGCGACAAGAGCCCGCCGGACCTCATCGCGAAGCAGTTCGGCGTCAGCAAGGGCAACTTCAAGAAAGCCATCGGCGGCCTCTTCAAACAAGGCCTGATCGTCATCCACGACGACGGTATCGAACTGGTCTGACCGGCTCAGCCCCGCCCGCGAACAATGGACTCGGCCACTGCGCAACGCGGCTCGGCCGGGGCCAGCGAGCCCATGCGCTGCAGGTCGACCGGCGTGCCCGGCGCGGCCTTCAATCGACGGCGCAGGTCGTCGAACACCCGGTCATGTTCCTGGCGAAAACGCAGCACCGGCCCGTGGCAGACCCGCAGGCCGTGGCGGCGCAGAATGCGCGTGGCGCTGCCGGCGAAATTGAAGGCGAGGTCGCCGGGCAGGTCGAAGCCGTCCTTGAACGGCCGACCGTCGATCTCGCCGTCCAGTTCGAACTTCACCCGTGCGTCGCGGCTGGCCGCACTCTCCACGCTGTAGCTCAGGCGGATGCGGTATTGCTGGGCGTCGAGGCCGGCGATGGAGCGAACGGTGACCTCGCTGGGCATGGTCATGCTGTCCTCCTGGGGGACGATACGGTCTGAGCGCGATAGGGGCAGTCTCGAACCC
This sequence comes from Pseudomonas sp. DP-17, assembly GCF_022380625.1. Lineage (NCBI taxonomy): Bacteria > Pseudomonadati > Pseudomonadota > Gammaproteobacteria > Pseudomonadales > Pseudomonadaceae > Pseudomonas > Pseudomonas sp. DP-17. Next base: position 273,465 of record NZ_JAKSXG010000001.1, on the reverse strand, counting down.
GTGGATGCAGTACCGAATGATATGCATCAAAGGTAGGTCGTTTCTGTAGGAAGCGGGCACATAAAGGCCCGCCCGCACCGTGATGGGCGGTGCGGGCGGGCATTGCGGCTCTATGGCAGTCGTCACATCATGTGGCGGAAGCGGTTCCAGGCGTGCTCCATGGAAAGCCACCAGGCCGGCGCGGCGTTGCCAAAACCGGCGATCTCCAGGCGCGGGTGGTGGCGAACCACCATGTCCAGCACCGGTTCCTGTTCGGGCTTCACGTCGACGAAGAAGACGTGGCGACCTTCATGCAGGTTGTCCTGGAAGCGGCGGACGTCGCCGCTGGGGCGCTGCAGGCCGAAGAAGCTGCTTTCCCACAGGCTGAAGCCCAGCAGCACTGCGGCCAGGAAGACCACCGGAATCCAGCCGGCCGCTGTCTGCGTCCAGCCGCTCAGGTAGCCGACCACCAGTACCAGCACGGCCAGCGCGGCGCCGATCATCAGGCCGATCTTGCCCCAGTGCACCACGTCCTTCTTCATCATCGAGGGCACTTCGTGGAGGCGGTGTTCTTCCAGCTCCGCGTCGCTGTCGCTGAGCACGTGCATCTGCTCGATGCCGATACCGCTTTGGGAGAGCTCCTGCTCGACCTGCTCCAGGTCGTCCAGGTTGTCGCTGATGTAGTAATGCCTGTTCATGACGGACCTCACGCCCCTCGGAATGAAAGTTCCCCCCAGGGTTCGACCGCCATCTGCCGTGAAAATCGGCAAATATCCGTCGTTAGATGGTTGTCGTCGACGTTCAGTCTAACACCGTGGTCCTGTGGGCCCCGCGGCGCTGCCCGGCGGTCGCGGGCTTGCCAGACCGGTCGCAGGGACCGAGGATGCAGCTCTCATGGGAAGCATGCCGCTTTCACTCAACGGCGAACGAGGCACAGATGATCCGCGACATTCTCAAGATGGGCGACGAGCGCCTGCTGCGCATCGCCCCGCCGGTGCCCGAATCGATGATCGGCAGCGCCGAACTGCAGCAACTGATCGACGACATGTTCGAGACCATGCGCCACGTCGGCGGCGTTGGCCTGGCCGCGCCGCAGATCGGCGTCGACCTGCAACTGGTAATCTTCGGTTTCGAGCGTAGCGAGCGCTACCCGGACGCACCGGCAGTGCCGCCGACCATCCTGCTCAACCCGGTGATTACGCCCATCGGCAATGAGCTGGAGGAGGGCTGGGAAGGCTGTCTGTCGGTGCCGGGCCTGCGCGGCGCGGTGAATCGCTACCAGCGTATCCGCTACCAGGGTGTCGGCCCGCAGGGGCAGCTCATCGATCGCACCGTGGAAGGCTTCCACGCCCGCGTGGTGCAGCACGAGTGCGACCACCTGATCGGCCGCCTGTACCCGTCGCGCATTACCGACTTCAGCAAGTTTGGCTTTACCGAGGTGCTGTTCCCTGGGCTCGATCCCCAGGCGGACGACTGACCGCAGGGCCAACGGTGGCCCCACCCGGTAGGCGCGGACCTTTTCCGCGAAGTCCCAACCGTGCAGGCCGGCATCGCGAAGGGGCTCCGCTCCTGCGAAACTCCCACTTGCCTCAGTCTTCCTCGTCGAGCTGGTAGCGTGTCGGCACCAGGCTCTCCTTGATCCTGCGCAGGTGTGGTTGGAAGTCCACGCCACGGCGCAGGGTCACGCCGGTGGCGAGTACGTCGAGGACGGTCAGCTGGATGATCCGCGAAGTCATCGGCATATAGATGTCGGTGTCCTCGGGCAGCGGAATGTCCAGGCTCAGGGTGCTGGCGCGGGCCAGCGGCGAGTCGGCGGCGGTCAGGCCCAGCACCGAGGCGCCGTTCTGCCGCGCCAGGTGCGCCACGTCCACCAGCTCGCGGGTGCGACCGGTGTAGGAAATCACCACGAAGAGGTCGCCGGTGTGCGCCACCGAGGCGATCATCCGCTGCATCAGCACATCGCTGTGGGCCGACACTGCCAGGTTGAAGCGGAAGAACTTGTGCTGCGCATCGAGCGCCACGGAGCTGGAGGCGCCGAGGCCGAAGAAGTGGATCTGCCGGGCCTGGATCAACAGGTCCACGGCGCGGTCGATCAGCTTCGGATCGAGCAGCTTGTGGGCGCTGTCGAGCGAGGCGATGGTGCTGCTGAAGATCTTGCGCGTGTAAGCCTCGGGGCCATCGTCAGCGGCCACCGCCTGGGTCACGAAGGCCGCGCCGCTGGCCAGGCTCTGGGCCAGCTGGATCTTCAGCTCGGGGTAGCCGCTCATGCCGAAGGAGCGGCAGAAGCGATTCACCGTCGGCTCGCTGACGCTGGACGCCTGGGCCAGCGCGGCGATGCTGAAGCGCGTGGCCTGCTGCGGGTCGCGCAGGATCACCTCGGCGACCTTGCGCTCGGCCTTGTTCAGCTCTTCCAGACGGCTCTGGATCTGCTCCAGCAGGTTTTTCATCCGCACTCCTTGGGCAATCGACGGTTGACCGGTCGGGGGCGGTCAGCGGCGCTATCCTAACGTCAGGCCGGCGAGCGACCAACAACGGCGCGAAACGGCAAAAATATGTTGTTTAATTACTACATATTTGTCTTAATGCCGGCGTGGAAGGCTAACTATCGTTCAAAATTTGGTTGGTAACAACAAATGCCTGAAGTCCGCGTTCTTCCGTGTACCCTCGCGCTGTTCGGCGCCCTGGGCGATCTCGCCCTGCGCAAACTGCTGCCGGCGCTTTACCAGCTCGACCGCGAGGACCTGCTGCACCGCGATACCCGCATTCTTGCCCTGGCCCGCGACGACGGCGCCAGCGAAGAGCCCCTGGCGACCATCGAGCGTCGCCTGCGCCAATATGTGCCGCAGAAGGAATGGGACGAGCAGGTGTGGGCGCGCTTCCAGGCGCGGCTGCATCACCTGAGCATGGATTTTCTCGATGCCGGCTCCTACCAGGCGCTGGCGGAGCTGGTGGGTGACGAGAAGACCCTGGTCGCCTATTTCGCCACTGCCGCCTCGGTATTCGGCGGCATCTGCGAGAACCTTGCCGCCGCCGGCCTCGCCGAGCGCACCCGGGTGGTGCTGGAAAAACCCATCGGCCACGACCTGGAGTCGTCCCGCGCGGTGAACGACGCCGTGGCGCGCTTCTTCCCGGAAAACCGCATCTACCGGATCGACCATTACCTGGGCAAGGAGACGGTGCAGAACCTCATCGCGCTGCGCTTTGCCAACAGCCTGTTCGAGACCCAGTGGAACCAGAACCACATCTCCCACGTGGAGATCACCGTGGCCGAGAAAGTCGGCATCGAAGGCCGCTGGGGCTACTTCGACAAGGCCGGCCAGCTGCGCGACATGGTGCAGAACCACCTGCTGCAGCTGCTCTGCCTGATTGCCATGGACCCGCCGGCGAACCTTACCGCCGACAGCATCCGCGACGAGAAGGTCAAGGTGCTGCGCGCGCTGGAACCCATCGCGCCAGAGCAGCTGGCGAGCCGCGTAGTGCGCGGGCAATACACCGCCGGCTACATCGACGGCAAACCGGTGCCCGGCTACCTTGCCGAGGAAAACGCCAACCCCAACAGCGATGCCGAGACCTTCGTCGCGCTGCGTGTGGATATCCGCAACTGGCGCTGGTCCGGCGTGCCGTTCTACCTGCGTACCGGCAAGCGCATGCCGCAGAAGCACTCGCAGATCGTCATTCACTTCAAGGAGCCGCCGCACTACATCTTCGCCCCGGAGCAGCGTTCGCTGATCAGCAACCGGCTGATCATCCGCCTGCAGCCGGACGAGGGGATTTCCCTGCAGGTGATGACCAAGGACCAGGGCCTGGGCAAGGGCATGCAACTGCGTACCGGCCCGCTGCAACTGAACTTCTCCGAAACCTTCCAGACCGCCCGCACGCCGGATGCCTACGAGCGACTGTTGCTGGAAGTCACGCAAGGCAACCAGAACCTGTTCGTCCGCAAGGATGAGATCGAGGCCGCCTGGACATGGTGCGACGGCCTGATCGACGGCTGGGGGCGCCTGGGCGAGGAGCCCAAGCCCTATCCGGCCGGAAGCTGGGGCCCGCAGGCCTCGGTTGCCCTGATCGCACGCGACGGGAGGGACTGGTATGGCGATCTCTGAACCGAAACTGGCTGAGGGTATGGCCTGGAAAACCTGGAACAACGCCGCCGAGCAGGCGCGCGGGCTGGCCGACGCGGTGGCCGATGCACTGCGCGAGGCGTTGGTCGAACGCGGCCGTGCACTGCTGGTGGTGTCTGGCGGGCGCAGCCCGGTGGCGTTCCTCGAGGCTTTGAGCGGCGCGGTACTGGATTGGTCGAAAGTGGCCGTCAGCCTCGCTGACGAGCGCTGGGTGCCCGAGTCGCATCCGGACAGCAACGCCGGCCTGTTGCGCCGCCACCTGTTCAAGGGCGCTGCGGCCAAGGCGCAATTCATCGGTCTCTACCAGCCGGCGGCCAGCCTGGAAGAGGCGGCCGACAAGGCCGACCGCTACCTGCATGAGCTGATGCTGCCCATCGACGTGCTGGTGCTGGGCATGGGCGACGACGGTCACACGGCTTCGCTGTTCCCCGGCAGCACCAACCTGGTGGAGGCACTCGACCCGGCTGGCACCCGCCGTTGCCTGCCGATGTGGGCGCCGACCGTGCCGCACCAGCGCCTGACCCTGACCCGCGCCGTGCTGCAGGGCGCGCGGGTGCAGATCCTGGCCATCCAGGGCGAGTCCAAGCTGGCCACCCTGAGCCAGGCGCTCAGCGACAACGACGACCAGCGCATGCCGGTCAATGCGTTCCTGCGTTCACCTCTTTCGATCCACTGGTGCCCCTGAGGCACGGAGTTACCGTAATGTCTGAACAACACATCCAGCAGATCGATGCCCTCGCGCAGCGTGCTCGCATCCTGCCGGTGATCACCATCGACCGCGAGGCCGACATCCTGCCCATGGCGGATGCCCTCGCGGCCGGTGGCATCAGCGTCCTGGAGGTGACCTTGCGGACCGCGCTGGGCCTCACGGCGATTCGCCAGTTGAGCGAGCAGCGCCCGGAGTTGATCATCGGCGCCGGCACCGTGCTCGATCCGCAGACCTTCCGCCAGGCGGAAGAGGCGGGGGCGAAGTTCATCGTCACGCCCGGTTGCACCGATGAGTTGCTGGCGTACGCGGTGACCCGCCCGGTGCCGCTGCTGCCCGGCGTGGCGACCGCATCGGAAATCATGGCTGCCTACCGTCATGGCCTGCGCCGCTTCAAGCTGTTCCCGGCCAAGGTGGCCGGCGGCGTGGAGGCGCTGAAGGCCTTTGGCGGGCCCTTCCCTGAGGTGCGTTTCTGCCCCACCGGAGGTGTCGGCCCGGACAACCTCAACGATTACTACCGGCTGGCCAACGTGATGTGCGTGGGCGGCAGCTGGATGCTGCCCAAGGCCGCCATCGACAGCGGCGACTGGGCCACGGTCGAGCGCCTGAGCCGCGAGGCGCTGGCGCTGTTGGATACACACTGAGCTGTCCTGGATTTGGACGTGCCCGGCCTTGAGCCGGGCTTTTTTATGGGCAGATTCTGCGGCTTGCCCTTCGTAGGATGGTGTGGAGCGAAGCGATACCCATCAATGGCTTGGAAGGTAAGGCCGATGGGTGTCGCACGCTCCACCCATCCTACGAAAAGCTTGCCGTCGCTCACCCGGCAACAACGACGATACTGCTCAATCCACCCCGACGAACCCACCCGTCTGGTGACGCCACAGCCGCGCATACAGCCCGCCATGGGCCAGCAGTTCGGCATGGCTGCCGCTCTCGACCACGCGGCCGTGCTCCAGCACCACCAGGCGGTCCATGCGCGCGATGGTGGACAGGCGGTGAGCAATGGCGATTACCGTCTTGCCCTGCATCAGGGTCTCCAGGCTTTCCTGGATCGCCGCTTCCACTTCCGAGTCCAGCGCCGAGGTGGCCTCGTCGAGGATCAGTATCGGCGCGTCCTTGAGCAGCACTCGGGTGATCGCAATGCGCTGGCGCTGGCCGCCGGAGAGCTTCACGCCGCGTTCGCCGACATGGGCGTCGAGGCCGAAGCGGCCCTCGGCGTCGCTCAACTGCGGGATGAACTCCGAGGCGCGGGCCTTCTGGATCGCGTCCTGCAACTCGGCCTCGCCGGCATCCGGGCGGCCGTAGAGGAGGTTGGAGCGGATCGAGCGGTGCAGCAGCGAAGTATCCTGGGTGACCATGCCGATCTGCGCACGCAGGCTTTCCTGGGTCACCTGGGCAATGTCCTGGCCGTCGATCAGGATGCGTCCGCCCTCCAGGTCATACAGGCGCAGGAGCAGGTTCACCAGGGTCGACTTGCCGGCGCCGGAGGGGCCTACCAGGCCGATCTTCTCGCCGGGGCGTACGGTGAGGTCGAGGCCGCTGATCAGGCCGCCGCCCTTGCCGTAGCTGAAGTTCACCTGGTCGAAGCGCACCTCGCCACGTGTCACTACCAGCGGCTTGGCGTCGGGCGCGTCGATCACCTGGCGCGGCAGGGCAATGGTCTGCATGCCGTCCTGCACCTGGCCGACGTTCTCGAAGATGCCGCCGACCACCCACATGATCCAGCCGGACATGTTGACGATGCGGATGACCAGGCCGGTGGCCAGGGCGATGGCGCCTACCGAGATCAGCGACTGGGTCCACAGCCACAGGGCCAGGCCCGTGGTGCCGGCGATCAGCAGGCCGTTGAACACCGTGATGGTGACGTCCATCGAGGTGACCACGCGCCCGGCGCGCTGGGCCTTGCGGGTCTGGTCGTCGATGGCGTCGCGGGCGTAGTCCTCTTCCTGCCGCGTATGGGCGAACAGCTTGAGGGTGGTGATATTGGTGTAGCCGTCGACGATCCGGCCCATGAGTTTCGAGCGCGAATCCGAAGCGATGACCGAGCGGTGCTTCACCTGCGGAATGAAGTAGCCCAGCGCGCCGACGTAGCCGATCATCCAGAGCAGCAGGGGAATCATCAGTCGCCAGTCTGCCTCGGCGAACAGCACCAGGGAGCTGACGATATAGATGAGTACGTGCCAGATGGCGTCGACCGCTTGCACGGCCGAGTCGCGCAGAGAGTTGCCGGTCTGCATGATGCGCTGGGCGATGCGTCCGGCGAAGTCGTTCTGGAAGAAGCCCAGGCTCTGCTTGAGCACGTAGCGGTGGTTCTGCCAGCGGATCAGGTTGGTCATGCTGGGGTTGATGCTCTGGTGCACCAGCATATCGTGCAGGCCGAAGAACACCGGGCGCAGGATCAGCGCCACCACGGCCATCCAGATCAATTCGCGGCCGTGCAGGGTAAAGAAGTCGGCAGGGGCCGTGCCTTGCGCGAGATCGACGATACGCCCGAGGTAGCTGAACAGCGCGACCTCGATCAGCGCGGCGACCAGGCCGACGAGGAGCAGGGCAAGGAACACCGGCCAGACCTGGCGCAGGTAGTAGACGTAGAAGCGGATGACGTCGGTGGGCGGCATGCGCTCGGGGACGTCGCGGAAGGGATCGATCAGGCGCTCGAAACGACGGTAAAGCATGATGCCTCTCGGGTTGTGTCGGCGAGCCCGTCCTGGGCTCGCCTTGAATGGCCTCCGTCAGCCGTGGTCCCGCAGAATCACAGACGCTTGGCGGAGAGGATGACCACCGGGGTGGTCGGTACGTCCTGGAACATGCCGCGGTTGCCGGTCTTCACGCCGGCGATCTGGTCGACCACGCCCATGCCGCGCACGACCTTGCCGAACACCGCGTAGCCGAAATCGCGGGCGCCGTGGTTGAGGAAGTCGTTGCCGGTCAGGTTGATGAAGAACTGGCTGGTGGCGGAATTCACATCGCTGGTGCGTGCCATGGCCAGGGTGCCGCGCTCGTTGAGCAGGCCGTTGTCGGCCTCGTTCTTGATGGGCGCCTGGGTGTCCTTTTCCTTCATGGCTTCGGTGAAACCGCCGCCCTGGATCATGAAGTTGGGAATCACGCGGTGGAAGATGGTTCCGTTGTAGAAGCCGCTGTCCACGTAGGACAGGTAGTTCTTCACAGAAATCGGCGCCTTGTCGGCGTACAGCTCGATTTCGATTTCACCCGAGGTGGTGGACAGCAGCACGTGCGGCTTGTTGGCATCGGCGGCAAATGCGGAGCCGGCCAGGACCAGGGAGCAGGCAGCGAGCAGGAAGCGTTTGAGCAGGGTCATTTGGCGGATGTTTCCTGAAGGTTCTAGGGATGGTCGACCTGATCGAGGAAGTCGAGCAGGGTGGTATTGAATCTTTCCGGCTGGTCCAGCGGCGTGGCGTGGCGCGAGTCCTCGATCACGACCAGGCGCGCGTTGGGCATGCGCCCGACATAGGCCTGCTTGAGCGAGACCGGGGTGTAATCGCGGTCGGCGCTGATCACCAGGGTTGGACAGGTTATGCGCGCGAGGCGTTCCTGCACACCCCAGCCGATGATGGCGTGCAGGCTGGAAAGGTAGGCGCGCTTGTCGTTCTGCGGCCAGCGCTGCTGGATCTTGCGGCGCAGGTCGCTCTGTTCTGGCTTGGGGAAGAGCAGCTTGCCCAGTGCCTTGCCGACGGTATCCAGGCCCAGCACGTGGGCCAGGAACAATCGCCGCGCCACTTCCAGGTACTCGCGTGGTGTGCGCGGTTTCACTTCCGGCGCGCTGTTGACGATGGTCAGGCTGTTCAGCCGCTCCGGCCAGCGCGTGGCCAGTTCGAAACCGATCATGCCGCCCATGCTGATGCCGACCAGGTGCACACGGCCGAGGTTCAGGTGATCGAGCAGGGCGATCACGTCCTCGGCGAAGGCGGCGATGCTGTAGCGCTGGCGCGGTTTGTCCGACTGGCCGTGGCCGCGTACGTCGAGGGCGATCACCCGGTGGCGTTTTTCCAGTTCCGGTACCTGGAACTCCCAGTCGCGGGTGCTGGAGCCAAGCCCGTGCACCAGCAGGACCGGCGTGCCCAATCCACTTTCCTCGTAGTGCAGACGGTGACCGGCGTGGTCGAAGAACGGCATGATGGGCTCCTTTGTCGTGCGACCTGTCCGATCAGGCCGGGCTCTCGGGCGCGGCGAAGTGGGCATCCAGCGGCACGTTGGCATAGGCGGTCAGCAACTCGACGAGAATCTGCGTGGCCGGGCCCAGCGGTTTTTCCTTGTTCGGGTAAAGATAGAAGCGGCTTTCGCGCACGCCGCCCTGTTTCATCGGCAGCGGCTTGAGCTGGCCGTCGCGCAGTTCGCGCTCGATCATGTGGCGCGGCAGCCAGGCGAAGCCCAGGCCGTTGCTGACGAAGGTGGCAGCGGTGGCGAGGCTGCCGACCGTCCAGCGCTGTTCGGCGCCGAGCCAGCCGACGTCACGCGGTTGCAGGCGGCCGGAGTCGCGGATCACCACCTGCATCTGGGTTTCCAGGTCCTGGTGGGTGACCTCGCGCTGCAGGCGATGCAGCGGGTGATCCGGGTGAGCCACGGCGACGAAGTCGACGACGGAGAGGTCCGCACCCAGGTGGCCGGGAATGTTCAGGCCGCTGATGGCGAGGTCCGCATGGCCCTGCACCAGGGCTTCCTCGACGCCTGACAGCACTTCCTCGCGCAACAGGACGCGGCAACCGCGGCTCTGCGGCATGAAGGCTGACAACGAACGCACCAGGCGCACCGTGGGGTAGGCGGCGTCGACCACCAGGCGCACTTCCGGCTCCCAGCCTTGCTCCATGTGGTGGGCCAGTTCTTCCAGTTGGCCGGCGGATTTCACCAGTTGCCGTGAGCGGCGCAGGAGTACCTCGCCGGCTTCGGTGAGCACGGCCTTGCGCCCGTCGATGCGCAACAGCGGCACGCCGAGCTGCTCCTGCATGCGCGCCACGGTGTAGCTGATCGACGACTGCGAACGGTGCAGGGCTTCCGCCGCCTGGGCGAAGCCGCCATGGTCGACCACGGCCTGCAGGGTTCTCCACTGATCCAGGGTAACGCGGGGCGCTTTCATCCTCGCTTCCTCTTGTCTACTCTGGCGGTCCGCAGAAGACCAACAAGAGACCGCCATGAAAAAATTCTGTTGTGCCGTTCTGGCCACGTTGCCGCTGACCGCCCTGGCCTATCCCATCGAAGTGCAGAAGAGCCTCAATGGCACCGAAATGGATATCGAGACCCAGGATATCGGTGACCAGATGGGGGCGATCCTCCTGCGCAATGGCGGCCAGCAGCCGGTGACCTGCACCGCGGTCTTCGTCAACGGTCCCGAGACGCCGCACGTACGCAAGGCCACTATTGCGCCAGGCAAGGAGGCCAACCTGACTTCCAGCTTCAGCCGCGCGGTAATCAAGCTGCGTATCAAACTGACCTGCAATCCTTCCTGATCCCCCGACAAGACTAGAAGTAGTCGGATAGGAAATCAAATTATTCGATAATTTAAAGCGATTTTTTAAGCTTTTTTATCGATTTGATCGTCTTTAGGATGGCCTCCATCGACACATTCAACGACCGATGGAGGTCCAGTCCATGTCCCGCGTTCTGGTTATCGAAAGCAGTGCCCGTCAGGAAGGTTCCGTTTCCCGTCAGTTGACCCGCGACTTCATCGCCCAGTGGCAGGCCGCTCATCCGGCCGACGAGATCAAGGTCCGCGATCTGGCCGTTGAGCAGGTGCCGCATCTGGACGCCCATCTGCTGGGCGGCTGGATGAAGCCCGCGCAGGAGCACAGCGAGATCGAACGCGCCGCACTGGAGCGCTCCAACCAGCTGACCGCCGAACTGCAGGCCGCCGACGTGCTGGTCCTGGCTGCGCCAATGTACAACTTCGCCATCCCCAGCACCCTGAAGTCCTGGCTGGACCACGTGCTGCGGGCCGGCGTCACTTTCCAGTACACCGAGACCGGCCCGCAGGGGCTGCTCACCGGCAAGCGCGCCTTCGTCCTGACCAGCCGCGGCGGCGTCTACGCCGGCGGTGCGCTGGATCACCAGGAACCCTACCTGCGCCAGGCACTGGGCTTCGTCGGCATCCACGACGTGACCTTCATCCACGCTGAAGGCCTGAACATGGGGGGTGAATTCGCCGAGAAGGGCCTGGCCAAGGCCAAGGCGCAACTCGCCGCCATCGCCTGATCCGTTTCCTGTTTGCGCGTCCTTCCGCTCCTGGGCGTGACCGTGGCCGATCTCTTCCCCGGGGATCGGCCATTTTTTATTTGCCAACGACTTGACCGGCTGAAAACACATCCTTCCCGTTCGGGCTGTTCAAAGCATGATCAGCATGCTAAAAGAACCTGGAGCTGATCTAGCCGCTTGAAAAAGAAGGGAAAACCATGACCAAGTCGGAGTTGATCGAGAGAATCGTCACCCATCAGGGGCAGCTTTCCGCAAAGGATGTGGAGCTGGCGATCAAGACCATGCTTGAGCAAATGTCCCAGGCTCTGGCCACTGGGGATCGCATCGAAATCCGGGGTTTCGGTAGCTTCTCGTTGCATTACCGTGCGCCGCGCACCGGCCGTAATCCGAAAACTGGCGAGTCCGTGCGCCTGGACGGCAAGTTCGTCCCGCACTTCAAGCCTGGCAAGGAACTGCGCGACCGCGTCAACGAACCCGAGTGATCCCGGGATATCCGTCTTCAAGAAGGAGTGTCCATGCTTCGGGCAAAACGTTTCCTGCTGATTCTGGCGCTGGCCATCCTGGCCGTCGCCGTTGTGGTTTTCGTCCTGGAAAACCTGCAATCCGCACAGCTGACCTTCCTCGGCTGGCAATCGCCGCAGTGGCCGCTGGTTGTCTTCATTTCCCTTGCCTTTATCCTCGGCGGCGTGATCGGCCTGCTGCTGAGCATTCCTTTCCGTGCCAAGGCGCATGTCCGTATGACCGGCCTGCGCTCGGAAGTCACCCGTTTCCGCAAGGAGAATGACGCGCTGCGTGAAAAGTCGCTGACGGACCATGCCTAGCGTCATCGCCACGCTGTTCTTTTTCTGCGCCCTGGCCATCGGCTGGTGGATGGGGCGTCGCTCTCTTTCCCGGCCGGATGCGCCTGCCCCGGAGAAGCTTCGGGCTCGCGTCCACAGCATGCACAATCTGCTGGAGCGGCATTCCGACGACGCACTGGAGAGCCTTTCCCAGGGCCTGGTCGTCAGTCCGGAAACCCTCGAAAGCCACCTCCATGTCGGCAACCTGTTCCGGCGCCGGGGCGATATCGAAAAAGCCATCCATATCCACCAAGATCTTCTGGGCCGTGCCGGTGAGGATGGAGCGCTGGTTGCCCAGGTGCGCCTGGAGTTGGCGCGCGACTATATCGCTGGTGGCCTGCTGGGCAGCGCCGAGGAGTTGCTCGACGAGCTGACGCAGCAGCGTGACGAGCCCATTTCCCTGGAAGCGCTGGATGAGCAGCGCCTCATCTGCGAACGCGAGAAGAGCTGGTCGCGCGCCATCGAGTTGGCTGCCCGGCTGGTGCCGAGCCGGCCCGAACTGAGCGCTGCGCTGGCCAACTATTACTGTGAGCTGGCCCTGGAAAAGGGCAGGAGCGGCGATCGCAGTGCCATGCAGGAATTGCTGCGCGAGGCGCGTCGCGTCGACAAACGCTGCGTGCGCGCCCTGCTGATGCGGCTGGACTGCGAGCTGTGGCGCAAGGATTCGGCGGCAGCCGTTGCCACCATCGGCGAGCTCGCGCGCGATGCCAAGGCCTTCCTGGGGGAGGTCGTGCCTCTGCTGCGTCGTTACGATGGCCTCGCCCGGCCTGAAGTGCTGGTTTGCCTGCGTGAGCTGGCCAAAGGAGAAGAGGTGCCTCCGGCCATCCTCGCCATGCTGGCAGAAAGCGAGCAGCCGGAGGGCGCGTCGTCCTGGCGTGAGGCCTTGCTGGAGCGTGTGGAGCGCCATCCTTCCTGGCAGGGCGTCGGCGAGTACCTTGAAGTGGTCGAAAACGATGCTGAAAAAGACTCGGCCACAGGAAAAATCGCTCCAATAATCATCGGGTTGTATAAGACAATGCCGCGCTATCGATGCGGCAAGTGCGGCTTCGCTGGCCGTGAACTGCACTGGCAGTGCCCTAGCTGCCACGCCTGGAATGCACTGCGGCCGGTCATTTCGCCGCTCTGACGCGCACGCTCAAACATGGAAGACGCCGCTGGCGTCAGGTTCTGCAGGTACTGGATTGAAGGTTCTACTCACGGGCGCGACCGGTTTTGTCGGCCGGGGCGTGCTGGCGCGCTTGCGTCAGGAAAAGGATGTTCAGCTTCGCGTCGCCCTGCGCGGCGCTGCAACGCAATGCCTGGAGGGTGCCGAGGTGGCACTTATCGAAGGCTTGAGCGTGGCCCAGTCCTGGGCCCATGCCCTGGATGACATCGACGTGGTAATCCATTGCGCTGCCCGCGTTCATGTCATGGACGAGCAGGCGGTCGACCCACTCGCCGAGTTTCGTGCAGTGAACGTCGAGGGGACGCGGCATCTCGCGCAGCAGGCCGCGGCGGCAGGAGTGCGGCGCTTCGTTTTCGTCAGCTCGATCAAGGTCAATGGCGAGGAGACCTCGCCGGGCCGTCCTTTTACCGCCGACGCCGAGCCCAGACCGCAGGACCCTTACGGGCAGTCCAAGCTCGAAGCCGAGCAGGCGTTGTTCGAGATTGCCCGGCAGACCGGCTTGGAGGTGGTCGTGATACGTCCGCCGCTGGTCTATGGCCCGGGTGTGAAGGCCAATTTCGCCAGCCTGACGCGCGCCTTGCAGCGCCGCCTACCGTTGCCGTTCGGCTCCATCGACAATCGCCGCAGCCTGGTAGCGCGGGACAATCTGGTGGATCTGCTGCTGCTTTGCGCTCGTCATCCCGCGGCCGCCGGACAGGTTTTTCTGGTGAGCGACGGTGAGGATTTGTCGACGGCGCAGCTGTGCCGTGGTCTGAGCGAGGCGCTGGGCGTTCGTCCCCGATTGCTGCCGGTTCCGGCTGCGCTGCTGCGTCTGCTGGGGGCGCTGACGGGACGGAGCCAGCAGGTCCAGCGCCTGCTGGGCTCGCTGCAGGTGGATATTTCGGCTACGCGCAAGCGACTGGGCTGGACGCCGCCGGTCACAATGGAGCAGGCGCTGCAGGAAGCCGCGATGGAATTCGGACGGGAGCAGGGGCGATGAACATGGGCATTCTGCTGGCGGCCGTGTTCGTCGCGTCCTGCGCGATGACCGCCGGTGTGCGTCGCTACGCGCTGGCGCGCAGCATCATGGACATTCCCAATGCCCGTAGCTCGCACCGGATCCCGACGCCGCGCGGCGGCGGCGTCGCCATCGTCCTGGGCTTCCTGGGTTGCCTGCCGTTGGCAGCCGTGCTTGGGGCAGTGGACGGAAATAGCCTGGTGGCCCTGTTGCCGGCTGGCGCTCTGGTCGCAGCCATTGGTTTCCTCGACGATCACCGGCATATTCCGGCACGGTGGCGACTGCTGGGGCATTTTGTCGCTGCGCTCTGGCTACTGGGCTGGCTGGGCGGGGTGCCTGTGCTGCCGATGCCCTGGGGGGCGCTGGATCTGGGGTTGGTCGGCGATTTCCTGGGGCTGGTGTTCCTGGTCTGGCTGCTCAATCTGTACAACTTCATGGATGGCATCGACGGGATTGCCGGCCTGGAAGCCATCAGTGTCTGCCTGGGCGGTGCCCTCTGCGCCTGGCTCGTCGGCGATTCGCAACTGGTGTGGCTGCCCTTGATCCTGGGCATGGCCGCGGCGGGGTTCCTGGTCTGGAATTTTCCGCCGGCGCGGATTTTCATGGGTGACGCCGGTAGCGGGTTCCTCGGGTTGATCCTTGGCGGGCTGGCGTTGCAGGCGGCATCGCTGTCGCCACCGCTCATCTGGAGCTGGCTGATCCTGCTCGGCGTGTTCGTGGTGGATGCGACCTTTACGCTGACCCATCGCCTGATGCGCGGCGAACGTGTCTACGAAGCGCATCGCAGCCACGCCTACCAGCGTGCCTCCAGGCGCTACGGGAGCCACTTGCGGGTATCGCTGGCGGTGACGGCCCTCAACCTGCTGTGGCTCATGCCGCTGGCATTGCTGGTCGCGTTGGGCCATGTTTCGGGTTTGCTGGCGCTGTTTGTGGCCTATGCTCCCTTGGTGCTTGTCGTAGCTCATCTGGGCGCAGGTCGTCCGGATGACCAGGAAGTGAGCTGAACTCCGCCGAATCTGGTGGTCAATAGCGGGTGGACATTCCTTCCGCTCGGGATTAAGGACAAGCGCTGATGCTCCGAGAACGCCTGCTGAGGCTTCCGAGACGACATAAACGATTATTGCAGGTCTTCACTGACATCTGGCTGGTGTGGTTCGCGCTGTGGCTGGCCTTCATCGTGCGCCTGGGCACCGACGATCTGGAGTATCCGTTCCGCGTCCACGGCTGGCTGTTCGTGGCGGCGCCGGCGGTGGCGATTCCGCTGTTCATTCGCTTCGGCATGTACCGCGCGGTGATGCGCTACCTGGGCAATGACGCACTGATCGCTATCTGGAAAGCCGTCACGATCTCCGCGTTGCTGCTTTCGCTGGTGGTGTACTGGAATCGCTCGGTGACCGAGGCGGTTCCCCGTTCGCTCGTGCTGAACTACTGGTGGCTCAGCCTGCTGATGATCGGCGGCCTGCGCCTGGCCATGCGTCAGTACTTCATGGGCGATTGGTACAGCACGGTCCAGGCGGTTCCTTTCCTCAAGCAGCAGGACGGCTTGCCCAAGGTTGCCGTCTATGGCGCGGGTTCTGCCGGCAACCAGCTGGTGGCGGCGCTGCGCCTGGGACGCGCGATGCGTCCGGTGGCCTTCATCGATGACGATGATGAGATTGCCAATCGGGTCATCGCCGGCTTGCGCGTCTACAAGCCCAAGCATATTCAGCAGATGATCGACGAAACCGGCGTGCAGGAAGTGCTGCTGGCGATTCCGTCTGCCACCCGTGCCCGCCGTCGCGAGATTCTGGGCCTACTGGAGCCTTATCCGGTCCATGTGCGAAGCGTTCCTGGGTTCATCGAGCTGGCCAACGGCCGAGTGCGGGTGGACGACATTCAGGAGGTGGATATCGCCGACCTGCTCGGGCGCGACCCCGTCGAGCCACGCAAGGAGCTGTTCGAACACTGCATCCGTGGCGAAGTGGTGATGGTCACCGGCGCTGGCGGCTCCATCGGTTCGGAGCTGTGCCGGCAGATACTCGGCTCCGGGCCGACCGTGCTGGTGCTGTTCGAACACAGCGAATACAACCTTTACCGGGTCCATCAGGAACTGGAAAGCCGCGTCAAGCGCGAGTCCCTCGCGGTACAGCTGGTGCCGATCCTGGGGTCGGTGCGCAGCGCCGAGCGCCTGCTGGACGTCATGCGTACCTGGAAGGTCGCTACGGTTTATCACGCCGCCGCCTACAAGCACGTGCCTATCGTCGAGCACAACATTTCCGAGGGCGTGCTGAATAATGTGATGGGCACTCTGCATACCGCTCAGGTGGCAGTGCAGGCTGGTGTCGAGCACTTCGTGCTGATCTCCACCGACAAGGCGGTACGCCCGACCAATGTCATGGGCAGCACCAAACGCCTGGCGGAAATGATCCTTCAGGCGCTGAGCCAGGAGTCGGCGCCGGTGCTGTTCGGCGACAAGTCCGGCGTGCACCAGGTCAACAAGACCCGGTTCACCATGGTCCGCTTTGGCAATGTGCTGGGGTCGTCCGGTTCGGTCATTCCCCTGTTCCGCGAGCAGATCAAGCGCGGCGGACCGGTCACCGTGACCCATCCGGGCATCACCCGATACTTCATGACCATTCCCGAGGCGGCTCAGCTGGTAATCCAGGCCGGCTCCATGGGGCGCGGCGGCGACGTCTTCGTGCTGGACATGGGGCAGCCGGTGAAGATCCTCGAACTGGCCGAGCGGATGATTCACCTTTCCGGCTTGAGCGTTCGCTCAGAACGCGTGCCCCATGGGGACATCTCCATCGAGTTCAGCGGCCTGCGGCCCGGCGAGAAGCTCTACGAAGAGCTGCTGATCGGCGACAACGTCAGCGCGACTGAGCACCCGATGATCATGAAGGCCAACGAGGAGCTGATGCCCTGGGAGGGTTTCAAGCTGGTGTTGGCCGACCTGCTCAAGGCGGTGGACCAGGGCAACTACGCGCGGGTGCGGCAACTGCTGCGGGAGACCGTCAGCGGCTATTGCCCGGAAGGCGAAATCGTCGACCTGATTCACCAGCAGCGGCGCATGGAGCCCTGAACCACGGCTCCTAGCAGACGTGGTGATCGCCGCGTCTGCGAGCACCGTCAGCTCTTTCCTGGCGATCTGTCGGCGGCGCCGGAAACTGCCGCCGACTCTCTAAACCAAGGTATTTACCCGCTTTCCTGGCGATATGTTCTTTCAGGCGGCGCAATCGCGCCTGCCCCGAAGTCATTTACGCAAGGAAAAGACCCCATGAGTAAGAAACTGCTTTCCATTGCCAGCATGATCCTGTTCGCCAGCCTCTCCTTTGGAGGCCTCGTCCAGGCTGCCTCACCCGCACAGCCCGCCACCAAGCCGGCGGCCGAAGCGCCGGCTCCCGCTGCGAAGGCGCCTGTGTCCCAGGTGGAGGCGGTGAACATCAACACGGCGTCCGCCGAAGAGCTGCAGAAGTCCTTGAAGGGCATTGGCAAGGTGAAGGCCCAGGCCATCGTCGACTACCGCACCAGCAACGGCCCGTTCACCACGGTTGATCAGTTGCTGGAGGTGAAGGGCATCGGCAAGGGTACCCTGGACAAGAACCGCGACAGGATTTCGCTCTGAATCTTCGCCTTATGGAATGAAAAAGCCGGTCGATGACCGGCTTCTTCGTTTCGCGACAAAAAAAAACCGGCATGTGCCGAGGGCTTTGAATTCTGGCTCCGCGACCTGGACTCGACGGCGTCAGCCGAACGCGCTTCAGCGCGGCCCCGAAGGGGGAATCACCTGGGACGCAGTCCCTGGAGAGAGTCCAGCGCCCAATAAAAAAGCCCCCGGCATGTGCCGAGGGCTTTGAATTTTGGCTCCGCGACCTGGACTCGACGGCGTCAGCCGAACGCGCTTCAGCGCGGCCCCGAAGGGGGAATCACCTGGGGCGCAGTCCCTGGAGAGAGTCCAGCGCCCAATAAAAAAGCCCCCGGCATGTGCCGAGGGCTTCGAATTTTGCCTCCGCGACCTGGCCTCGACGGCGTCAGCCGAACGCGCTTCAGCGCGGCCCCGAAGGGGGAATCACCTGGGACGCAGTCCCTGGAGAGAGTCCAGCGCCCAATAAAAAAGCCCCCGGCGTGTGCCGAGGGCTTTGAATTTTGGCTCCGCGACCTGGACTCGAACCAGGGACCCAATGATTAACAGTCATTTGCTCTACCGACTGAGCTATCGCGGAACAACGAGGCGTATCTTACTGATTAAAAAGGGGAAGTCAACATCGTGCCGATGACTTCCCCTGATTTTTTTACAGCACCTGGACGATGGCGCGGGTCACGGTGTCCAGGTTGCCGTTGTTCAGCGCGGCGACGCAGATGCGGCCGGTGCCGACGGCGTAGATGCCGAACTCGTTCTTCAGGCGTTCCACCTGTTCGGCGGTCAGGCCGGAGTAGGAGAACATGCCGCGCTGCTGGGCAACGAAGCCGAAATCACGCTTGGCGCCCAGGGCGGCCAGTTGCTCGACCATCGCAACGCGCATGGCACGGATGCGGGTACGCATTTCGCCCAGCTCTTCTTCCCAGACCGCACGCAGTTCCGGGCTGTTCAGCACGGCGGCGACGACGCTGGCGCCGTGGGTCGGCGGGTTGGAGTAGTTGGTGCGGATCACGCGCTTGACCTGGGACAGGACGCGGGCGGATTCCTCGCGGCTGTCGGTCACCACCGACAGCGCGCCGACACGCTCACCGTACAGCGAGAACGACTTGGAGAAGGAGCTGGAAACGAAGAAGTTCAGACCCGACTTGGCGAACAGGCGTACAGCGAAGGCGTCTTCATCGATGCCCTCACCGAAGCCCTGGTAGGCGATGTCGAGGAAGGGCACGTGGCCTTTGGCCTTGAGCACGTCCAGGACCTGCTTCCAGTCGTCAAGGGTGAGGTCGACGCCGGTCGGGTTATGGCAACAAGCGTGCAGTACGACGATCGACTGAGAAGGCAGCGCGTTCAGGTCTTCCAGCAGGCCGGCTCGGTTTACACCGTTGGTGGCGGCGTCGTAGTAACGGTAGTTCTGCACCGGGAAACCGGCGGATTCGAACAGGGCGCGGTGGTTCTCCCAGCTCGGGTCGCTGATGGCGACGGTCGCGTTGGGCAGCAGGCGCTTGAGGAAGTCGGCGCCGGTCTTCAGCGCGCCAGTACCGCCGACGGCCTGGGTGGTGACCACGCGGCCTTCGGCCAGCAGCTCGGAATCAGCGCCGAACAGCAGCTTCTGCACGCCCGAGTCGTAGGCGGCGATGCCTTCGATCGGCAGGTAGCCGCGCGGAGCGTGGGCCTCGATGCGGGCTTTCTCCGCGGCCTGGACGGCGCGCAGCAACGGGAGACGGCCTTCCTCGTTGTAGTACACGCCCACGCCCAGGTTGATCTTGTCCGGGCGGGTATCGGCGTTGAAAGCTTCGTTCAGGCCCAGGATCGGGTCGCGGGGGGCCATTTCGACAGCGGAGAACAGACTCATGTTGGCAGCAGCTCTAAGGCGGGAGTGAAGTGCAATTGCAACCCACCCGCTCACGGCGCTGGGGGTTGCGTCGACGGGCCGGTATTATATAGGCCTCTACGGCAGGCGGCGAGTTGTCGCGCATGCTTTTCGACTGGTATGACGCTTTGGCGACCGAAGCGTCACACGCCAAAGCGAGGTTCCCATGTCGATTTTTCAACTGGATTCGCGATTCAAGCCTGCTGGCGACCAGCCCGAAGCCATCAGACAGATGGTCGAGGGGCTGGAGGCAGGCCTGTCGCACCAGACGCTGTTGGGGGTGACCGGCTCCGGCAAGACCTTCAGCATCGCCAACGTCATCTCCCAGGTGCAGCGCCCGACTATGGTGCTGGCGCCGAACAAGACGCTGGCCGCGCAGCTCTACGGCGAGTTCAAGACCTTCTTCCCGAACAATGCCGTCGAGTACTTCGTGTCCTACTACGACTACTACCAGCCCGAGGCCTACGTGCCGTCCTCGGACACCTACATCGAGAAGGATTCCTCGATCAACGACCACATCGAGCAGATGCGGTTGTCGGCGACCAAGGCGCTGCTGGAGCGCAAGGACGCCATCATCGTCTGCACCGTGTCGTCGATCTACGGCCTGGGCGATCCAGCGTCCTACCTGAAGATGGTCCTGCACCTGGACCGCGGCGACAAGATGGACCAGCGCGAGCTGCTGCGCCGCCTGACCAGCCTGCAGTACACCCGCAACGACATGGATTTCGCCCGTGCGACCTTCCGCGTGCGCGGCGATGTGATCGATATCTTCCCGGCGGAATCGGACCTGGAGGCCATCCGCGTCGAGCTGTTCGATGACGAAGTGGAGAACATAGCCGCCTTCGACCCGCTGACTGGCGAGGTGCTCACCAAGCTGCCGCGCTTCACCTTCTACCCCAAGAGCCACTATGTCACCCCGCGGGAGACGCTTCTGGAGGCGGTGGAGCAGATCAAAGCCGAACTCAAGCAGCGCCTGGATTACCTGCGCACCAACAACAAGCTGGTGGAAGCCCAGCGTCTGGAGCAGCGCACCCGTTTCGACCTGGAGATGATTCTCGAGCTGGGCTACTGCAACGGCATCGAGAACTACTCGCGCTACCTCTCCGGGCGCGGCCCCGGCGAGCCGCCGCCGACACTGTACGACTACCTGCCGGACAACGCCCTGCTGGTGATCGACGAATCCCACGTCAGCGTTCCCCAGGTCGGCGCCATGTACAAGGGCGACCGCTCGCGCAAGGAGACCCTGGTGGAGTACGGCTTCCGCCTGCCTTCGGCGCTGGACAATCGACCGCTGCGTTTCGAGGAGTGGGAGGCGATCAGCCCGCAGACTATCTTCGTCTCGGCGACGCCTGGACCTTATGAAGACCAGCACGCCGGCCGGGTGATCGAACAGGTGGTGCGCCCCACCGGCCTGGTCGACCCGGAAGTGGAAATCCGCCCGGCGACCACCCAGGTGGACGACCTGCTCTCGGAAATCGGCAAGCGCGTGGCGCTGGATCAGCGCGTGCTGGTCACCACCCTGACCAAGCGAATGGCCGAGGACCTCACCGACTACCTGGGCGATCACGACGTGCGCGTGCGCTACCTGCACTCGGATATCGACACCGTGGAGCGGGTGGAGATCATTCGAGATCTGCGTCTGGGCAAATTCGACGTGCTGGTGGGCATCAACCTGCTGCGCGAAGGCCTGGACATGCCCGAGGTGGCGTTGGTGGCGATCCTCGATGCGGACAAGGAAGGTTTCCTGCGTTCCGAGCGTTCGCTGATCCAGACCATCGGCCGCGCTGCGCGGAACCTTCACGGCAAGGCGATCCTCTATGCCGACAACATGACCGGCTCGATGCAGCGGGCGATCAACGAGACCGAGCGCCGCCGCGCCAAGCAGCTGGAATTCAACGCCAGGCACGGCATCGTGCCCAAGGGCGTGAAGAAGGACATCAAGGACATCCTCGAAGGTGCCGTGGTGCCGGGCGCCAAGGGCAAGCGCCGCAGCCTGGCGAAAGTGGCGGAGGAGAGCGGGAAATACGAGAACGAGCTGCGCACGCCGGATGAGATCGGCAAGCGCATCAAGCAACTGGAAGAGCGCATGTACCAACTGGCCCGCGACCTGGAGTTCGAGGCCGCGGCCGGGGTGCGCGACGAGATCGGCAAGCTGCGCGACCGCATGGTGGCGATGGGGTGACCAGCCGCGGAGCGCCCTCTCCCTGACCCTCTCCCTGAAGGGCGAGGGGACCGTTCGGCGCAGATCGATACCTTGGCCTCAGCCGGCACGGGCAACTCTCTCCCTTCAGGGGAGAGGGCGGGGAGAGGGGCTTTGTGGTGGCAGAAGACCTGGCTCTCTCAGTGCGCCCCGGCTCCCGCGCCTGCGCCCATGCCTGCCGGCAGCGGGCGGGTCAGCAGCACCGCCACCATACTCACCGCCAGCACGATACCGATGGCATGGAAGGCGTCGTTGTAGGCCATGATCGCCGCCTGCTGGTGGACGATTTCGCTGATCTTGCCCAGCGCCGCCTGCTGCGTGCCCAGTTGCGAGGTCAGCTGCGCCAGGCGCTCGTCCACTGCACCATTGACCGGCACCACTGCTTCGCGCAGGTAGTCGTAATAGACCTTGGCGCGGCTATCCAGCAGCGTCGCCAGTAGAGCGATACCAATGGCGCCGCCCAGGTTGCGCAGGATGTTGAACAGGCTGGAGGCCGATCCCGCGTCCTGCGGCTGCAGGTAGACGGTGGCGATCAGCGAGATGGTCACCATCACCATCGGCTGGCCGAGGGCGCGCAACAGCTGGATCTGGTTGAACTGCGGGCCGGCGAAGTCCGGGTTGAGCACGCCGGAGAAGAAACTCGCCATGCCGAACAGGCCGAAGCCCAGGGCGCAGAGCAGGCGCGGCTCGATGATCTTCATCAGCTTGGGGATCAGCGGAATGAGGAACAACTGCGGCACGCCCATCCACATGATCACCTCGCCGATCTGCATGGCGTTGTAGCCCTGGATCTGCGCCAGATACAGCGGCAGCACGTAGATCGAACCGTACAACCCCATCCCCAGGCCGATGCTGGAAATGCTCGACAGCCCGAAGTTGCGGTTGCGCAGAATCCCGAGGTTGATCAGCGGATTCGGCCGCGAGGTCTGCAGGATCACGAAGAGGATCAGGCTGACCAGGGCGATGCTGCCCAGGCTGACGATCAGGTTCGATTCCAGCCAGTCCTTGCGATGGCCTTCCTCGAGGAACACCTGCAGGCAGCCCAGGCCGATGGCCATGGTGACGATGCCGGCGTAGTCGGTGCTTTTCAGCAGTTCCCAGTGCGCCGGCTTCTTCTCCAGACCGTACAGCAGGCCGGCGATCATCAGCAGGCCCGGCGGGATGTTGATGTAGAAGATGTATTCCCAGCCGAAGTTTTCCGTCAGCCAGCCGCCCAGGGTAGGGCCGATGGACGGCGCGAAGGTGGCGGTGATGGCGAACAGCGCCATGCCCTTGGGGCGGTGGTGTTCCGGCAGCTTGATCAGCGCCAGGGTGAAGGCCAGGGGAATCAGCGCACCGCCGGTGAAGCCTTGCATGGCGCGGAACACGATCATGCTCTCCAGGTTCCAGGCGAACGAGCAGAGCAGCGAAGAGAACAGGAAGCCGACGGAAATCATCCAGGCCAGCCGGCGCGCCGAAAGCAGCTGCACCAGCCAGGCGGTGAGCGGGATCATGATGATCTCGGCTACCAGATAGGAGGTGGAGATCCACGAGCCTTCTTCCAGGGTGGCGGCCAGCGCGCCCTGGATGTCCTTGAGCGAAGAGTTGGTGATCTGGATATCGAGCACCGCCATGAACGCACCGAGCATGGCGCTGAACACGGCGATCCAGTCGCGGCGGGTCGGTTCGCCGACCGGCCGGATCAGTTGGTCACCGGCCACCCAGCTCGACCTCTGCCTCGACGGACATGCCGGGGCGGATCAGGCCCTTGAGGGGGTTGTCGTCGGCGAAGGTGATCTTGACCGGAATGCGCTGCACCACCTTGGTGAAGTTGCCGGTGGCGTTGTCCGGCGGCAGCAGGCTGAACTGCGCACCGGAGGCGGCGAACAGGCTCTGCACTTCGCCGTCGATGGGGGTGTCGGGGAAGGAGTCGAACACCAGGCGCGCCTTCTGCCCCGGGCGCATCTGGCCGATCTGGGTTTCCTTGAAGTTGGCCTGGACCCAGATGCCGTCGTCCGGCACCAGCGACAGCAGTTGGCTGCCCACCTGCACGTACTGGCCGACGCGGGCGCCGCGCTGGCCGACCAGGCCGCTGACCGGTGCGTGGATTTGCGTACGAGCGAGGTTGATCTCGGCCTGGGCGATGTCGGCGCGGGCGCTTTCGATCTGCGCCTGCAGGCGCTGCACATCGGTGGCGAGGGTTTCGCGCTGCACCCGCTGGGCCTGCAGGTCAGCCTGGGCCTTGGCGACCTGTGAGCGGGCGACGTTGGAGTCGGCGGCCAGGGTGGTCACGCGCTCCTCCGACACGTAGCCGGGCTTGCGCAGGGCCTGGGCGCGGCCGAGGTCGACTTCGGTGCGGCCGAGGGTGGCCTGGCTTGCATTCACATCGGCAGCGCTGGCGGCAATCATGCTGGTCTGGCCCTTGAGTTTGCTGCGCGCCTGCTCCAGTTCCGCCTCGCGGGTGGCCAGGGTGGCCTTGGCGCGGTCCAGGGCAAGCTGGAAGTCGGCGGCTTCGAGTTTCACCAGCAACTGGCCTTTCTCGACGTGCTGGTTGTCCTGCACCAGCACTTCGTCGACGCGGGCGCCGAGCTGGCTGGCGATGCGGGTGATCTCACCCTGCACGTAGGCGTTGTCGGTGCTCTCGACGAAGCGGCCGATGAAGTACCAGTGCGCCAGGAAGGCGAGGGCGACCACGGCAAGGAGGACGAAGAACACGGACAGGCGGCGTTTCAATTGTGCGGGCATAGGTAAACGAGCGTTTGGTTGGCCAAAAAAATGTTTGCCAATGTAACAGTGTTCCGTGGCGGCACGTAGCCGCTACACTTCGGAAACTTTGTTGCTTATACGGAACAATCATGGGGCTGGATGATGCGCTGATCTTCACTCGCGTGGTGGAGCTGCACAGTTTCACCCAGGCCGCCCAAAGTCTGGGGATGCAGAAGTCCACGGTGAGCCGGCGTATCGCCCTGCTTGAAGAGCGTCTGGGCGTGCGCCTTATCAATCGCACCACCCGCAAGCTGCGCCTGACCGAAGTGGGGCAGGCCTACTACGACCGCTGCCGGCAGATCATGCACGACTTCGCCGAGGCGGAGCAGGCGGTAATGCAGCTGCAGCAGGCACCTTCGGGATTGTTGCGGATCAGTGCGCCCATCGAGTTCGGCCAGATGTACCTGGCCAAGGTGGTGGGCGACTTCATGAACCTTTATCCACAGATCACCGCCGAGGTCGAACTGACCTCGCGCACTGTCGATCCGCTGGAGGAGGGCGTGGACATCGTCATCATGGTCGGCCAGCCGGAGGATTCGACCCTGATCGCCCGGCGCATGCTGACCACCAACCGCTGCCTGTGCGCCAGCCCCGACTACCTGAAGCTGCATGGCCGCCCGGAGACCGTCGAGGAGCTGGCCGGTCACCGCGCCGTGCTGCTGCAGGCAGACTCCCAGCGCTACTGGCCCCTGCGCGGGGAAACCGTGCCGTGCCATCGGGTGTTGTCCTGCAACAACATCACTTTTGCTCGCGAAGCCGTGCTGGCCGGAGTGGGAATCGCCTCGCTGCCGGAGCTGATCGTCGATGAACAGTTGGCCAGCGGACGGCTGGTACGCGTGCTGCCGCAGGTCCAGTTGCCAGTCGGCGAGCTCTACGCCGTCTACCCATCGCGGCGTTTCCAGGCGATGAAAGTGAAGGCCTTCCTCGACTTCCTCATCCATAACCTGCCCATCGATCCCGGTCGCTGGCTGGAGCCGAAGGCGGCCCGCCTGATACCATCGCACCCATGAGCGCGCGCGCCGTCGCGCGCTGTCCGCTTCACACGAAGAATTGCTGCACACGAGAGCCTTCATGACCACAGTCCGCACCCGTATCGCGCCGTCTCCCACCGGCGACCCGCACGTCGGCACCGCGTATATCGCGTTGTTCAACCTCTGCTTCGCCCGCCAGCACGGCGGTCAGTTCATTTTGCGCATCGAGGACACCGACCAGGTGCGCTCGACCCGCGAATCGGAACAGCAGATCTTCGACGCGCTGCGCTGGCTGGGTATCGAGTGGGACGAGGGCCCGGACGTCGGCGGCCCGCACGGCCCGTACCGGCAGAGCGAGCGCGGTGCCATCTATAAGCAGTACAGCGACGAGTTGGTCGAGAAAGGCCATGCCTTCCCCTGCTTCTGCTCCGCCGAGCGCCTCGACGCGCTGCGCGCCGAACAGCAGGCGCGCAAGGAAACCCCACGCTACGACGGCCACTGCATGCACATCCCGAAAGAGGAATCGGCCAAGCGCATCGCCGCCGGTGAATCCCATGTGGTGCGCATGAAGGTGCCGACCGAAGGCGTCTGCGTGGTGCCGGACATGCTCCGTGGCGACGTGGAAATCCCATGGGACCGCATGGACATGCAGGTGCTGATGAAGGCCGACGGCCTGCCCACCTACTTCCTTGCCAACGTGGTGGACGACCACCTGATGGGCATCACCCATGTCCTGCGCGGCGAAGAGTGGCTGCCCTCGGCGCCCAAGCTGATCAAGCTGTACGAGTATTTCGGTTGGGAACAGCCGGTGCTCTGCTACATGCCGCTGCTGCGCAACCCGGACAAGAGCAAGCTGTCCAAGCGCAAGAACCCCACTTCGATCACCTTCTACGAGCGCATGGGCCTGCTGCCCCAGGCGCTGCTGAACTACCTCGGCCGCATGGGCTGGTCCATGCCCGACGAGCGCGAGAAGTTCAGCCTGGCGGAGATGATCGAGCACTTCGACCTGTCCCGCGTGTCGCTGGGCGGTCCGATTTTCGACATCGAGAAGCTCTCCTGGCTGAACGGCCAGTGGATTCGCGAGCTGTCCGTCGAGGACTTCGCAAAAGAAGTGCAGAAGTGGGCGCTCAACCCCGAGTACCTGATGAAAATCGCTCCGCACGTCCAGGGTCGTGTGGAGAACTTCAGCCAGATTGCTCCGCTGGCCGGCTTCTTCTTCAGCGGCGGCGTGCAACTGGACGCCAAGTTGTTCGAACACAAGAAACTCGACGCCACCCAGGTGCGCCAGGTCCTGCAGCTGGTGCTGTGGAAGCTTGAAGCCCTGCGCCAGTGGGAAAAGGATCGCATCACCGCGACCATCCAGGCCGTGGCCGAGCACCTCGATCTCAAGCTGCGTGACGTGATGCCGCTGATGTTCCCGGCCATCACCGGCCAGGCCAGTTCGGTGTCGGTGCTAGACGCGATGGAGATCCTCGGTGCGGACCTGTCGCGCTATCGGCTGCGCCAGGCACTGGAGCTGCTGGGCGGTGCATCGAAGAAAGAAGCCAAGGAGTGGGAGAAGATTCGCGACGCCATCGGCTCCTGAGTTCTTTCCTACACTGAAAAAGGCCGGGCGCTGCGAAGCGTCCGGCTTTTTTCATACTGGCGACTTTGCTCGCGCCAGCGCCGGAGGAGGGCGGGCGAGCCGCGCATTTCGCCGGGAGGAAACCGGGGCGGTCACATAAGTGATTGTTCTTTGGGAGAAAAAAATAAGAAATCTGAAAAAATGTTGTTGACAGGGGTTCGGCTCACCCCTAAGATGCGCCCCGTTCCAGCGACGAACTGAACTGACAGGGCGAAGCGGAACGGTAGATCCAGCAGTACTTTTGGGGCTATAGCTCAGCTGGGAGAGCGCTTGCATGGCATGCAAGAGGTCGACGGTTCGATCCCGTCTAGCTCCACCAAATTTTTATGGACAGAGAGTCCAGTAGGTCTTGCCTGGTCCGGGCAAGGCTGAAATCGAAGGTTTTGCGTCCCCTTCGTCTAGTGGCCTAGGACACCGCCCTTTCACGGCGGTAACAGGGGTTCGAGTCCCCTAGGGGACGCCACTTATCCAGCGACGATGCATTCGCGTCGTCAGCCAGAGTCATCTGGGGCTATAGCTCAGCTGGGAGAGCGCTTGCATGGCATGCAAGAGGTCGACGGTTCGATCCCGTCTAGCTCCACCAAATTCCCGCATGGGATGAAGCCAGAATCCACCGCCTGGTGGGTTTCTTCGAAGGATATGTCCCCTTCGTCTAGTGGCCTAGGACACCGCCCTTTCACGGCGGTAACAGGGGTTCGAGTCCCCTAGGGGACGCCATTTTTATCGCTCTGCGATGCCTATAGGGCCACTGAGAATTTCAGTGGCCCTTTTGTTTTTTCCCTTCCGAGAAAATTTCCTCCGACCAATGGTTGCAGTTTCCGCTTGCTGATTTTTATTATGAGAATAATATTCTCCTCATAATATTTTTCCGCGCCAGGAGTCAGCCATGAGCGACAAGAAAGCCCAGACCCGCGAACGCATCCTGTCTGCCGCCACCAGTGCACTGCTGCAGCACGGTCCGGTCAGCCCCAGCGTGGGCGAGGTGATGTCGGCGGCCGGGCTGACAGTGGGGGGCTTCTACTCGCACTTCGAGAGCAAGGACGCGCTGATGCTGGAGGCGTTCCGGCAACTGCTCGCCAAGCGTCGCGAAGGACTCAAGCGCTTCGATCCCCGGTTGAGCTTTGCCGAGCGCCGGGCACTGACGGCGCAGTTCTACCTGTCGCGCAAGCACCGCGATACCGAGGAGGAGGGCTGCCCCATCCCCAGTTCGCTGAATGAGCTGGCCAACCTGCCGGAGGAGTTCCGTCAGACCCTGGAAGAGCACGTGGAACTGATGGTCGCGGCGCTGGCCGGCCGCCCCGAGGAAATCGACACCGTGCTCAGCGACATGGCCTTGATGATTGGTGGATTGGCGCTGGCCCGTGCCCTGGGCAATGGCGACCTGTCCGATCGCGTCCTGCGTGCCGCGAAGAAAGCGGTGATCTGAGGAGATACGGCAAATGAACAGTCTGAGCTGGGTACGAGGAATCAACGCCACCCTGGGCCGCGTCGCGCCGAAATGGGCAGCGCAGCGCATGCGTCAGCTGTTCGTGACGCCCAATGAATATGCCCCGCGTGACTGGGAGCTGCCGCTGCTGGCCAGCTCCGAACGCGTCACTCTGCGCTTCGGGTTGTCCGCGCTGCGCTGGGGAGAAGGCCCGGCCGTGCTGCTGATGCATGGCTGGGAAGGACGGCCTACACAGTTCGCCACGCTGATCGAGAAGCTGGTGGGTGCCGGTTACGGTGTGATCGCCCTCGACGGGCCGGGGCATGGCCGTTCGCCTGGCCATGAAGCCGATATTGTGCTGTTCGCCCGCGCTCTGCTGGAAGCCTCCAGTGAGCTGCCTCCGCTACGCGCGGTGATAGGCCACTCCATGGGCGGCGCCAGCGCGCTGCTGGCGACCCAGATGGGGCTGCGCGCCGAAACGCTGGTGACCATCGGAGCGCCGAGCAATGTTCTCGGTGTGCTGCGCGGTTTCGCCAGGATGGTCGGCTTACCGCCCCAGGCCCGTTCGCGCTTCATTCGCCTGATGGAGGCGCGCACCGGCATCGCCGCCAAGCAACTGGACGTCGCGCGCTATGAGCTGGATTTCCCAGGCCTGGTAGTACACGCCGAGGACGACAGGTACGTGCGCGTAGGCGAGGCCGCAGCCATCCATGAGGCCTGGCCGCGCAGTCGTCTGCTGCGCCTGAAAAGCGGTGGGCATCATCGCGTACTGGCAGATGCTGCGGTGACCGAGGCGATTCTGGAACTGTTGGAAGCGGTGGAGATGCCGCTTCCCTTGGCACTGGCTTCCTGACCATTCACCAGCCTGATGACGGCGGCCGGAAGGCCGCCGTTTTCGTTGCATGATGGTCGTGCGGGTCGTCAGGCCCGGCGCGCTGGCGTAGACTTTCGGGCATTTCCGGCTGCCCCGGCCTGGGCGCGAGGTCTTGCGCACGCGGGTGGCCGATTGGGGGAATGCATGAATCTGTCGCTGGATTGGGTGCTGCAGCAGGCGCGCCCGGTCATGCCGGTGTTGGTGATCGATGACGTGGCGCTGGCCGGCGATCTGGCTCGCGCCCTGTTTGACGGTGGTGTGCGTGTGCTGGAGGTGACCCTTCGCACGCCGCAGGCGCTCGATGCGGTGGCCGAAATCCGCCGCGAACTGCCGGAGATGACCGTCGGCGCGGGTACGCTGATCCACACCGAGCAGTTCCAGGAAGCCCGCGATGCCGGTGCGCAATTCGCCGTCAGCCCCGGCTGCACGCCGCGTCTGGTGGCGGCGGCGGAGGACGCGAAGATGCCGTTCCTGCCGGGAGTGATGACGCCCTCCGAAGTGCTGGTGGCGTTGGAGTACGGTTATCGCTCGTTGAAGCTGTTCCCGGCCGACGGCAACGCCGCAATCAAGATGCTCAAGAGCCTCAAGGCTCCCTTCGCCGGCATCCGCTTCTGCCCGACCGGTGGCATCACCCAGGAAAACCTGCTCAACGTGCTGCGCCTGCCCAACGTCGCCTGTGTCGGCGGGACCTGGATCGCACCGCCCAGCCTGGTTCGTGCCCGCGCCTGGGACCAGATCACCCAACTGGCCGCCGAAGCGATCGCGCTGGCCGCAAGCCTGGAGCACGCTTCATGAGTTGGCACTTGCCCGACCCGTTCGTCATCGACATCGAGGTCAAGTCCGAGGACATCGACGGTCTCGGCCACGCCAACAACGCCGTCTACGTCAGCTGGCTGGAGCGCTGCGCCTGGCGCCATTCCCAGAGCCTGGGGCTTGACCTGGCCGAGTACCGCCGACTGGATCGCGCCATGGTCGTGGT
The DNA here is from genome assembly GCF_022380625.1 of Pseudomonas sp. DP-17. Lineage (NCBI taxonomy): Bacteria > Pseudomonadati > Pseudomonadota > Gammaproteobacteria > Pseudomonadales > Pseudomonadaceae > Pseudomonas > Pseudomonas sp. DP-17. Next base: position 243,149 of record NZ_JAKSXG010000001.1, on the reverse strand, counting down.
GCGCCACGAAGTGGACTACCTGGCTGCGGCCTACGAAGGAAATGAGTTGCAGTTGGCGACCTGGATCGTCGAGTCCGACCAGCGCCTGAAGATGACCCGTCACTTCCAACTGGTGCGTCCGGCGGATGCGCTGACCCTGCTGCGCGCGCAGACCACCTTCGTCTGCATCGAGCTGTCCAGCGGCAAGCCCAAGCGCATGCCGGTGGAGTTCATCGAAGGTTACGGCCGCGCGCTGCTCTCTCCGGAAACCGTGGCCGCTGGCGCGTGATCCGTCGTGCCGCGCTTTTCCCGGCGCGGCGCATTGCCTACAATCCGCGGCCTTCGCCATAGCCCGAGATTCCCCCGTGCAGATCGCCCTGGCCCCGATGGAGGGGCTGGTAGATGACATCCTGCGCGATGTGCTGACCCGCGTCGGCGGCATCGACTGGTGCGTCACCGAATTCATCCGCATCAACGACCGACTGCTGCCGCCGTCGTCCTTCCTGGCGCTCGCCCCGGAACTGGCCCATGGCAGCCGCACCCGTGCCTGCGTGCCGATGCGCGTGCAATTGCTCGGCTCGGACCCGCAATTGCTGGCGGAAAACGCGGTGCAGGCCTGCGAGCTGGGGGCTCCGGTGATCGACCTGAACTTCGGTTGCCCGGCCAAGACGGTGAACCGCTCCCGTGGCGGTGCCGTGCTGCTGAAGGAACCCGAGTTGATGTTCAGCATCATCGAGGCCGTACGCCGCGCGGTGCCCGCACCTATTCCCGTGACCGCGAAAATGCGCCTGGGCTACGACAGCCCGGACGGCGCCATCGACTGTGCCCGCGCCCTGGCCGACGCCGGTTCCGCCCATGTGGTGGTGCATGCGCGGACCAAGGCCGACGGCTACAAACCGCCGGCGCATTGGGAGTGGGTGGCGAAAGTGGCGGATGCAGTGAAGGTACCGGTGTTCGCCAACGGAGAAGTCTGGACCCTCGAGGATTACCACCGTTGCCGCTCCATCAGCGGTGTGGCGGACATCATGCTCGGTCGCGGACTGGTTTCCCGCCCGGACCTTGCCCGGCAGATCGCCGCCTGGCGCGATGGCCGCGAGGTGGTGCCGATGCCCTGGTCGGAAGTGCGCGTGCTGCTCGACGATTTCTGGCGCCAGGCTCGGCGCAAGCTGGCACCGCGCTATGCGCCGGGGCGCCTGAAGCAGTGGCTGGGGATGCTGACCCGCAGTTATCCCGAAGCCGTGGAATTGTTTGCCCAGGTGCGCCGCGAGCATGACTGCGAAGTGCTCGACCGGATGCTGCAGGTCGAGATCGAAGTCGCCGCCTGACTCCCCTTGGCTGGAAAACCGCTGAAACGCCCTCTCCCCAGCCCTCTCCCTGAAGGGAGAGGGCGCCGTTTGGTGCGCTCTGATGCTGAGGTGTCAGTCGGCGAGTGTCACACTTGCCAACTGCTCCGGACAGTCCCCTCTACTTTCAGGGAGAGGGGCTCTGGCGGAGGCAGGTATCGGTTCGCGAGCAAGCTCGCTCCTACAAAATCGTGTTCCGCCACGCCGCCAGATCAGCGCCCGCCGCTGACGTCGACAAAGCTGCCGGTTGAGTAGCTGGAGTCGTCCGAGGCGAGGAACAGGATCGCCCGTGCCACTTCCTCCGCCTCACCGCCCCGGCCCAGCGGAATCGCCGATTGCAGGCGTTCCACGCGTCCCGGCTCGCCGCCGCTGGCGTGGATATCGGTCCTGATCAGCCCTGGCCGCACGGCATTCACGCGAATGCCTTCTACTGCCACTTCCTTGGCCAGGCCGATGGTCAGGCTGTCTACCGCGCCCTTGGCCGCGGCGTAGTCGACGTATTCGTTGGGCGAGCCCAGGCGCGAAGCCATGGACGAGACGTTGACGATGCTTCCACCATTGCCGCCCTGCTTGCGCGCCATGCGCTTCACCGCCTCCCGGCAGCAGAGGAAGGTGCCGGTGACGTTCACTGCGAACACCCGCTGCAGGCGCGCCACGTCCATGTCTTCCAGGCGCATCTGGCGTTCGAGGATGCCGGCATTGTTCACCAGCACGTCGAGGCGGCCGAAGGCCTCGTCCACTTCGCGGAACAGTCGCAGCACGTCGCCTTCAATCGCCACATCGGCGGCAAACGCGCGCGCCTTGCCGCCGGCCGCGGTGATCTGTGCGGCCAGCGCCTCGGCTGCTTCGCGCTCGCGGCGATAGTTGATCGCCACGGCGAAGCCGCGCTCGGCGGCCAGTAATGCGGTGGCAGCGCCAATGCCACGGCTGGCGCCGGTGATCAGCATGATCTTTTTCACGAGGAAATCCTTTTTTTGAAATCGGGCTTGAAACGGATTTGGCCGTCCCTATCTATGTCCCTGCGGGAAGCCGAAGACGGGTCCCGCACCGGAGTTCTGATCTCAGGCTCCAGATCATACCTTGCTGAAATATTCAGGAGATTCGCCATGAGCAACGTCCTTTCCCTCGCCCCGCTGTTCCGCCAGTCCGTCGGCTTCGATCGTTTCAACGATCTGTTCGAATCCGCCCTGCGCAGTGAAAGCGGCAGTTCCTACCCGCCCTACAACGTCGAAAAGCATGGTGACGACAGCTACCGCATCGTCATCGCCGCCGCCGGCCTGCAGGAGGAAGATCTGGAGCTGCAAGTGGAGCGCGGCGTGCTGACCGTCAACGGCGGCAAGCGCGAAAAGGCTTCCGAGAGCGTCACCTACCTGCACCAGGGCATCGCCCAGCGCGCCTTCAAGCTGTCGTTCCGCCTCGCCGACCACATCGAGGTCCAGGGCGCATCGCTGAAGAACGGCCTGCTCAGTGTCGACCTGGTACGCATCGTTCCGGAAGAAGCCAAGCCCAAGCGCATCGCCATCAACGGCCAGCAACCGGCCATCGAAGGCTGAGCCTCGCTTCGGCGATAGCCGAGCGATAGCCGCAAAGCAAAACGCCCGTCTCGCAAGAGACGGGCGTTTTCGTTCGGGCCTCGATCAGGCGCTCTGCTGGTCGCGCAGCGGCGCCGAGCGATTGCGCCACCAGGCGAAGACGATGGCGGCCATCAGTACGAAGCCTAGGTAACCCATGGCCGGGTAGACCAGGCCCACCAGCTTGACGAAACCGACCTGGCTGGCGACGAAGGCGAGTACTACCGCAACCACGGTCGCCACGCGGAAGGGTACGCCGTAGGCGGCGCAACGGGCAGCGAGGGTGTAGGCGAATCCGCTGGTGGTGCAGTACAGCTTCACCAGCAGCAGGGCGAGCATCACGTCACCGAACCAGGGCGCGATGTTGTTGCTCAGCAGCAGGGTGGGAATGGCGCTGCCGCCGATCACGTCGATCTGCACCAGCATCACCAGGGCCATCGCAAGGATCAGTACACCGACGCCGATGCCGCCCAATACTCCACCCAGCGCCGCCGTGCGCAGGTTGGTCACGCTGGCGCCCATCACTACCACGGCGGCCGCGGTGGCGGCGACGTTGTAGGAGACATAGAGCAGCGCGCCGAGCAGCCAGTTGGGCGCCGGGTGTGGCACGGCCAGGGCGATCTGCTCCAGTTCCGCCAGTGGCTTTTGAATGTGCGTCAGCGCATAGACGGCGATGATTGCCACAATGATCATCAGCACCGGGGTAATCAGGCTCATCAGCGTGATCACCCGCTTCAGGCCCAGGCACACGGTGATGATGGTCAGCACACCGAGGACGATGCCGCCGATGGAGTGGCCGATGCCCAGTTGCTGTTCGAAGGAGGAGTTGGCGCCGGCGAACATGACCACCATGGTGCCGAACAGGAAGAAGGTCAGCATCAGGTCGACGACGCGGCCCAGCGGCTTGCCACAGATGTACTCCATGGCTTCCTTGTGCGACTGGGTCTGCAGGCGGCTGCCGATCTGGTAGAGGTTCATCAGCAGGAAGGCGAACAGCGCCAGTGCGACCGCTGCGCCGGCCAGGCCCATGATGCCGAAGCCGCCGAAGAACTGGAGGATCTCCTGGCCCGAGGCGAAGCCGACGCCCACCACCAGACCGATGTATGCCCCGCCGAGCTTGAGACTGGTTTTCATGATCGAGACTCTGTTGTTGTTATGAGAGCGGCCCCGCTCGCGGCGGAGCCGAGAAGGGTCACGCCTGGCCGACGTAGGCCTGGACTTCCACCTCGACGTCCACGCCCAGCGCCAGTGCCGACGCCACGCAGGAACGCACCGGCAGGCCCTGGTCGAAATAGCGCTTGTACACCTCGTTGAAGCCGGCGAAGTGCGCCATGTCCGACAGCCATACGGTGGCCTTCACCACCTGGGAGTAGTTGGCCCCGCAGGCTTCCAGACTCTCGGCGATGCGGGTCATCACCGCTTCGGTCTGGGTCTGGATGTCGCCCTTTACCACCTGGCCGTCCGCGGTCATCGGGATCTGCCCGGACAGGAACAGGAACCCGCCGGCCTTCACGGCGCGGGAGAAGGGGAAGGGCAGGGGGCTGGGGTAACGCTGGATATCGCTCATTCTAAGGTCTCCGGGAAATTCAACGCAGGCGCGCCGGGCTCAGGCGCTGGGGATCGACGCCTTCCTGGCGCAGGTATTCGGGCAACGGCTGGCCGAGCAGCAGCGACTGGGCCAGACGCGATACGCCGTCGGCGGACTGGATGCCGTATCCGCCCTGGGCGGCCAGCCAGAAGAAAGCCGGGTTCTGCGCGTCCGCACCGATCACCAGGTCGCCGTCGGCGACGAAGGAGCGCAGGCCGGCCCAGCTATGGCTGGGTCGGCGGATCGTCAGGGTGGTGTGCTCTTCGATGTGGTACACGCCCAGGGCGATGTCGAGTTCCTCGGGCTGCACGTCCTGCGCTTCCACCGGATCGGCATTGGCGGGGGAACCGAGCAACTGGCCGGCATCGGGCTTGAAGTAGAAGCTCTCGTCGATGCCGATCACCGTCGGCCACTGACTGATATCCACGCCGTCGGGCGCCGGGAAGGTAAAGGCGGTGCGGCGACAGGGCCGCAGGCCGACCGGGCGGATGCCGCAGCGCTCGGCCACGTGATCGGCCCAGGCGCCGGCGGCGTTGACCAGTTGCGCGGCCTGGACGGTTTCGCCCTGGCTGAGTTCGAGCGTCCACGCGTTATCCGTAAACTCAGCCGACAGCAGCTCGCGGTTGCAGCGCAATTCGCCGCCGCGCTGGCGCAGCGCACGCAGGTAGCCCTGATGCAGGGCGTGCACGTCGAGGTCGCGGGCGTCCGGCTCGTAGAGCGCACCGATGATGGCGTCGGCGCGAAGGGCCGGGAGGAGTTCCAACGCCTGTTTGGTGCTGATGCGTTCGACGCCGGGGGTGGCTTCGGCCTGCTTGAGAAGCTCGACGTGCTCGGGGCCGCCGACGTACAGGCAGCCGCGCGGGGTGAGGATCGGGTGGTCGCTGAAGCCGGCCGGCGGATTCTCGTAGAAGGCACGGCTGGCGCGGGTCAGCGCCTGGATCTGCGGCGTGCCGTAGGCCGCCATGAACATGGCGGCGGAACGCCCGGTGGAGTGGTAGCCGGGCTGCTCTTCGCGTTCCAGTACCAGCACCTTGTGCGTCTCGCTCAGGCGGTAGGCGAGTGAGGCGCCGGCAATGCCGGCGCCGATGATGACGAAATCGAAATGGCTCACTGCAAGGGCCTTCTGCAGATTTTCTCGTATGTGAGAAATCTAAGATATGAGAATTTTTGCGACAAAGGCAAGGCCCGGTAAACTTTCGTCGGCCCCCTCACGAGAAGTCCCATGAGCGAAACCGCCCAAGCACTGCCCAAGCCCCAGCAGCTGGATCGAGACGAAGTCGGAGCGCGCCTGCGGGCGGTTCGCAAGCAGCAGAAGTTGACCCTGAAACAGCTCTCCGACCTGTCTGGCGTAGCGGTTTCCACCTTGTCGAAGATGGAACTGGCGCAGGTCGCGGTGAGCTACGACAAGCTGGCCGCCGCCGCCCGCGCGCTGCAGGTGGATATCGCTCAGTTGTTCCGTCCGCTACCGCCCGTCGGCGGACTGATGGGACTGAAGACTTTCGTGAAGACCCGTGTCGATGAGACCGCCGGCTACGACACCGGCGGTTACGAGTACTACCCCATTGCTGGCGATTTCCCACAACGCAGCATGACGCCGCTGTACGCACGCATCTTCGCCCGAGAGGTGGGCGAGTTCGACGATTACGTCCGCCACCCTGGCCAGGAGTTCGCCATGGTAGTGTCCGGCCGCGTGCGCATTCAGTTCGAGACGGGCGAGTCAGTGTGCATCGGCCTGCGCGAAACGGCCTATTTCGACAGCAGCGTCGGCCACCTCTACCTCAACGACGGCGACGCCGGCGAGGCGCAGGTGATGGTGGTGATGTCGGAGTTGCGGCCCGCCGAGTAGCGAGCCTCAGTTTCCCTGCGGGGTGTCGCGGCCCGGCAGCAAGGCGATGAAGTCTTCCAGCGGCACCGGCCGGCCGAACAGGTAGCCCTGGTACAGGTGGCAACCCTGTTCGGTCAACAGCGCCAGCTGTTCGGGGGTTTCCACCCCTTCGGCAACCAGCTCCAGCCCGAGGCTGTGCCCCATGGCAATGATGGCGCGGACGATTTCCGCGTCGTTGCTGTTGCTCGGCGCGTCGCGCACGAAGCTCTGGTCGATCTTCAGGCTGTCCACCGGCAGGCGCTTGAGGTAGGTCAGCGATGAGTAGCCGGTACCGAAATCGTCCATGGCGAACTGCACGCCGGCCTCGCGTAGCCGCTCCATGCGCGCGATGGTGTCATCCAGCTGCTGAATCACGATGCCTTCGGTGATCTCCAGCTTGAGCAGGCGGGGTGGCAACTTGACCTTGTGCAACACGCCCAGCAGGCGTTCGACGAAATCGTTCTGACGGAATTGCCGTGGGCTGATGTTCACGCTCAGGCTGAAGTTCTCGATGTCGATGCGGCCTTCGGCGAGCAGCCGCGCGCCGGTGCGACAGGCTTCTTCTATCACCCACTGGCCGACTTCGACGATCAGCCCGCTGTCCTCCAGCACCCGGATGAAGCTGGCCGGCGATTGCGGCCCGCGGGTCGGGTGGCGCCAGCGCAGCAGCGCCTCGGCGCCGACGATGCGCGAGTCGCGGGCGTCCACCTGCGGCTGGTAGTGCAGGTTGAATTCGCGGCGGGCAAGCGCCATGCGTAGGCCGTTTTCCAGGCGCAGACGCTCACTGGCAGCCTGCTGCATGGACTCGTGAAACAGTTGCACGGTGTTCCGTCCGGCGTCCTTGGCGCGGTACATGGCGATGTCGGCGCGCTTGAGCAGGTCGTCCGGGGTCGCGCCGTCGTCGGGGATCAGCGCGATGCCGATGCTGGGGGTGATCTGCAGGCGATGGCCGTCGAGCAGCATCGGTTCGGCCAGCAGGTCGCGCAGCTTTTCCGCCAGCTGGCGCACCTGCTGGGCAGTTTCCAGGCGACTGCCCTCGATGCCGGTGAGCAGCACCACGAACTCGTCGCCGCCCAGGCGCGCCACGGTGTCTTCCTGGCGCACGCTGGCTTCCAGGCGAGCGGTCACCATCTGCAGGATGGAGTCGCCGACGGAATGACCGAGCGAGTCGTTGATGTGCTTGAAGTGGTCGAGGTCGAGGAACAGCAGGGCGCCGCGTAGGCTGTGACGCTGCAGCAGGGCGATCTGCTGCTTGAGGCGGTCCATCAGCAGCGCGCGGTTGGGCAGGTCGGTCAGGGCGTCGTGGTACGCGAGGTGCTGGATGCGCGCCTCGGCCTCCCTCAGTTCGCTGGTGTCGCGGGCGGTGAGCAGCAGGCAGTTCACGCCGCCCAGCTCGATCGGCTCCACCGACACGTCCACCGTCTTGATCGTGCCGTCACGGTGGCGGCCGCGCATTTCCAGATGGTGGACGAAGCCGTCGCGGTTCAGTGCGGCGAGCATGTTCAGCCGCTCGTCCGGGTCGGCCCAGATGTTCATCTCCAGCGAGGTCTGTCCCAGCACCTCTTCCGGGCGGAACCCGGTGAGGCGGTGGAAGCCTTCGTTGACCTCGATGTAGCGGCCGGTCTCGCGCTCGGTGATGGTGATGGCGTCGGGGCTGGAGTGGAACGCCTTGGCGAACTTCTCCTGGCTGGCCTTCAGTGCCGCCTCGGCCTGCAAGCGCCGGGTGACGTCGCGGAAGCTGGAGAGGATGCACAGTTGGCGATCGACCCAGATCAGCCGGCTGGCGACCATGCAGGTGATGGTCTGGCCTTCGCGGGTGAGGAACTGCACTTCGACGTTCTGCAGCGAATGATCGCGCATCAGTTGCTCGAACAGCCGTGAGCGCTGGTGATGGTCGGCCCAGAAGGTCACCTGGTGGGACGAGCGGCCGATGATGTCCTCGGCGAGCCAGCCGAAGGTGCTGCAGAAGCTCGGGTTGACCTCGACGAACTCGCCGTCGCGTACCCGCGATACACAGATCGGGTCCGGGCTGCCCTGGAACAGGCTGGCGAACTTCTCTTCCGAGGCCTGCAGGCTGCGTTCACGCAGCACGCGCTCGGTGATGTCGAGCAGGGTGCCGGCCATGCGCAGCGGTTTGCCGTGGGAGTCGCGGTACAGCCGCGCACGGCTTTCCAGGTAGCGCACTTCACCGGAGTCGAGCTGGGCGCGATAAGTGAACTGGTAGTCGTTCTCCGGCCCGCGGGCCAGCCGGGCATAGGCCTGGCGCATACGCTGGCGGTCGGTCTTGTCGACGCAGGCAAAGAACTCGCCGAAGGGGCCGTGGAAATCCCGGTCAGGCAATTCGTGCAGAACGGCGGCGCGGGCCGAGCCGTAGAGCAGGCCGCTGGGAATGTGCCAGTCCCAGATGCCCAGTTGCGCGGAGTCCAGCGCCAGGTCCAGGCGCTCCTGGCTGTCGCGCAGGGCCTGTTCCTGGGCGCGTACCCGGGTGATGTCGCGTACGGTCAGCACCAGGCAGGGGCGGCCATCCTGGTCGATCTGGCAGCCGTAGACGCGGGCGCTGCGGGTTTCACCGGTGCGGGTCAGCAACGTGACTTCGAAGCCGTCGATCTGCCGCTCGGCGGTGATCTTGTCGAGCATCCGCTGGCGTTCGTCGAGGCTGCGCCAGAGGCCCAGTTGCAGGGAGGTGCGGCCGAGGGCTTCGTCGCGGCTCCAGCCGAAATGGTCGACGAAACTGGCATTGAGCTCGAGGAATTGTCCGCTGTCCCGGTCGGTGATGACCATGGCGTCAGGCGCGGTATGAAAGGCTTTGGCGAACTTGTCCTGGCCGTCGATAAGCGGAGGCGAGAGGGGATCGCTGCTCATGCGTCGCTCCCCCTTTGTCTGCCGGCACCGGCCAAGCGGGGCCGGTCATCGCGAGGTGACATGCGGACGGGCATTCTGGCGCCTTCTTCTAATTCTGTCAGAACAATAGAGGTTAGGCCGCGACAGGCGCAAGTCCGGCCGCCTGGGCGTCGAGCAGGCGCATGAAGGCCCTTGCGGCGTTGGACAGCGTGCGCTCGGTATGCAGGATGTAACCCAGCTGGCGGCTGAGCTGGATGTCCTGCAGCGGCAGGCGGACGACGCTGTCGTCGAGCATGGTGCGCGGCAGCACGCTCCAGGCCAGGCCGATGGAGACCATCATCTTGATGGTCTCCATGTAGTTGGTGCTCATGCCGATGTTCGGCGTCAGGCCCTCGGCCTCGAGCATGCGCCGCACGATGTGGTGGGTGAAGGTATTGCCGCCGGGGAAAACCGCCGGGTGCCGCGCCACGTCGGCGAGGAACACCGGGCCCTGCACCGACAGGGGGTGCTCGGGGGCGGCGACGAAGTCCAGCGGGTCGTCCCACACTGGCACCGCGCGCACGGGTTCGGCGGTTTCCGGGGCGAGGGTGATCACGGCCAGTTCGGCGCGACCATGGAGAATTTCTTCGTAGGCCACTTCCGAGTCGCAGAACTGGATGTCCAGCGCCACCTGCGGGTGGGCCTTGGTGAAGGCGCGCAGCAGTGGCGGCAGGCGGTGCAGGCCGATGTGGTGACTGGTGGCCAGGACCAGCCGGCCGCTGACTTCGCCGTTCAGGTTGGTCAGGGCGCGGCGGGTGTCGTCCAGCACGCTGAGGATCTGGTAGGCGCGCGGCAGCAGGGCGCGACCGGACTCGGTGAGGGTCACCTCGCGACCGACGCGGTCGAACAGGCGCACTCCCAGTTGGTTCTCCAGGGCGGCGATGCGTTTGCTCACCGCCGGCTGGGTCAGGTGCAGGCGCTCGCCGGCCTCGGAGAAGCTGCCGGATTCGGCGATAGCGAGGAAGGTGTTGAGGCTGGTCAGGTCCATGTCGACTCCCTGCGCTCTGGAAGCGGCGCCCGACTTTTATAGCGCACCGTATTCCTTGTGGGAATCCTTTGGATAAAAAATATGAATTTGAGTTATTCGGCGCCTTTCCCTAGGATCGTCCCCACAAGCCCAAGGGGCATAGAAAGACGCTGATGAGGATTCTCTGATGGCCGGCAAGACGCTCTACGACAAACTCTGGGAAATGCATGAGGTGAAGCGCCGTGACGATGGTTCGTCGCTCATCTACATCGACCGCCACATCCTCCACGAAGTGACCTCCCCGCAGGCCTTCGAAGGCCTGCGCCTGGCTGGCCGCAAGCCGTGGCGCATCGACGCGAACATCGCGACCCCGGACCACAACGTGCCGACCACCCAGGTCGAGCGCAAGGGCGGCCTGGCGGCCATCGCTGACGAAGTGTCGCGCATCCAGGTGCAGACCCTGGACGAGAACTGCGATGACTTCGGCATCCTCGAATTCAAGATGAACGACGTCCGCCAGGGCATTGTCCACGTGGTCGGCCCGGAGCAGGGCGCGACCCTGCCGGGCATGACCGTGGTCTGCGGCGACTCGCACACCTCGACCCACGGGGCTTTCGGCGCGCTGGCCCACGGCATCGGCACCTCCGAGGTGGAGCACGTGCTCGCCACCCAGTGCCTGGTCGCCAAGAAGATGAAGAACATGCAGGTTCGCGTTGAGGGCAAGCTGCCCTTCGGCGTGACCGCCAAGGACATCGTCCTCGCGGTGATCGGCAAGATCGGCACCGCCGGCGGCAACGGCCATGCCCTGGAATTCGCCGGCAGCGCCATCCGCGACCTGTCCATGGAAGGCCGCATGACCATCTGCAACATGTCCATCGAAGCGGGCGCTCGCGTCGGCATGGTGGCGTGCGACGAGAAGACCGTCGAATACGTGAAGGGCCGTCCGTTCTCGCCGCAGGGCAGCGACTGGGACAAGGCTGTGGAAGCCTGGAGCGACCTGGTTTCCGACGCCGACGCGCACTTCGACACCATAGTCGAGCTGCGGGCCGAGGACATCAAGCCGCAGGTCAGCTGGGGCACTTCGCCCGAGATGGTCCTCGCGGTGGACCAGAACGTGCCGGACCCGGCGGCCGAAGCCGATGCGGTCAAGCGCGATTCCATCGTCCGTGCCCTCAAGTACATGGGCCTGAACGCCAACCAGGCGATCACCGACATCCAGCTGGACCGCGTCTTCATCGGCTCCTGCACCAACTCGCGCATCGAAGACCTGCGCGCTGCCGCCGCCGTGGCCAAGGGCCGCAAGGTCGCCGCCACCGTCAAGCAGGCGCTGGTCGTGCCGGGCTCGGGCCTGGTGAAGGCCCAGGCCGAACAGGAAGGCCTGGACAAGATCTTCATCGAAGCCGGCTTCGAATGGCGTGAACCGGGCTGCTCCATGTGCCTGGCGATGAACCCGGATCGCCTGGAGAGCGGCGAGCATTGCGCTTCCACCTCCAACCGCAACTTCGAAGGCCGCCAGGGCGCCGGTGGTCGTACCCACCTGGTGAGCCCGGCGATGGCTGCCGCGGCTGCCGTGACCGGTCGTTTCATCGACGTACGTGAATTGATGCAGGCCTGAGGAGACCGAACATGAAAGCCTTTACCCAGCACACCGGTCTTGTCGCGCCGCTCGACCGCGCCAACGTCGACACCGACCAGATCATCCCCAAGCAGTTCCTCAAGTCGATCAAGCGCACCGGCTTCGGCCCGAACCTGTTCGATGAGTGGCGTTACCTCGACGTGGGGCAGCCCAACCAGGACAACTCCAAGCGTCCGGTGAACCAGGACTTCGTCCTCAACTTCCCGCGCTACCAGGGCGCCAGCGTGCTGCTGGCCCGCGAGAACTTCGGTTGCGGCTCCTCCCGCGAGCACGCGCCGTGGGCGCTGGACGAGTACGGCTTCCGCACCGTGATCGCGCCGAGCTTCGCCGACATCTTCTTCAACAACAGTTTCAAGAACGGCCTGCTGCCGATCATCTTGAAAGATGAAGAAGTCGACGAGCTGTTCCAGCAGTGCGAGGCCACCGAGGGTTACCAGCTGACCGTCGACCTCGCCGCGCAGACCGTCACCCGTCCGGACGGCAAGCGTTACAGCTTCGAAGTGGACGCGTTCCGCAAGCACTGCCTGCTCAACGGCCTGGACGACATCGGCCTGACCCTGCAGGACGCCGAGGCCATCCGCAGTTTCGAAGCCGGTTACAAGCAGAGCCAGCCCTGGTTGTTCCGCGACGCCTGAGTGGCATCGCACCCTCGAAGGAGAGAGTCATGACCGAGAGTCGTCACGAGCAAGTGGTCCAGCGCCAGTTCGGCGCCCAGGCCAACGCATACCTGACCAGCGCGGTACACGCCCAGGGCGAGGAATTCGCGCTGCTGCGCGAGGCCGTGGCGGCTGACGCCGGCTCGCGCGTGCTCGACCTTGGCTGTGGTGCTGGGCATGTGAGCTTCCAGATCGCGGAGTTCTGCGATGAAGTGATCGCCTACGACCTCTCTCAGCAGATGCTCGACGTGGTGGCCTCGGCCGCCGCCGAGCGCGGCCTGGGCAACATCGCTACGCGCTGTGGCGCCGCCGAGCAGCTGCCGTTCGCGGACGGCGAGTTCGACTTCGTCTTCAGCCGCTATTCCGCGCACCACTGGCGGGATGTCGGCCAGGCACTGCGGGAAGTGCGTCGCGTGCTCAAGCCGGGCGGCGTGGCCTGCTTCATCGATGTCGCCGCGCCGGGCTTGCCTCTGCTGGACACCTATCTGCAGACTGTGGAAGTCCTGCGCGACACCAGCCACGTGCGTGACTACTCCCCGTCGGAGTGGGCGCGTCTTGTCGGTGAGGCGGGCCTCGCGGTGACTGCCGCCAAGCGCCAGCGCCTGCGCCTGGAGTTCACCTCCTGGGTCGAGCGCATGCGCACCCCCGAGGTCATGCGCCAGGCCATTCGTGCCCTGCAGCTTTCGATGGGCGACGAGGTGCGCGAGTATTTCGAGATCGACGCCGAGGGCTCCTTCAGCACCGACGTGCTGGTGCTCTGGGCGGAGCGCTGATTTCAGTTTTTTGATCGCTCCGGGTGGCCCACGCCGCCCGGAGCGTTACGTTTTTTGCCAAGCGACTTTTTAAAGTGAGCAGAGAGATGAGCAAACAGATTCTGGTTCTTCCCGGCGACGGTATCGGTCCGGAAATCATGGCCGAAGCGGTCAAGGTGCTGGAGCTGGCCAATGACAAGTTCGCCCTGGGCTTCGAGCTGACCGAAGACGTGATCGGCGGCGCCGCCATCGACAAGCATGGCGTACCGCTGGCCGACGAGACCCTGGAGCGCGCGCGCGCTTCCGACGCCGTGCTGCTGGGCGCCGTGGGTGGCCCGAAGTGGGACAGGATCGAGCGTGACATCCGCCCCGAGCGCGGCCTGCTGAAGATCCGCTCGCAGCTGGGCCTGTTCGGCAACCTGCGTCCGGCCATCCTCTACCCGCAGCTGGCCGATGCCTCCAGCCTCAAGCCCGAAGTGGTCGCCGGCCTGGACATCCTCATCGTCCGCGAGCTGACCGGCGGTATCTACTTCGGTCAACCGCGCGAGCAGCGCGTGCTGGAGAACGGCGAGCGCCAGGCGTACGACACCCTGCCGTACAGCGAGAGCGAAATCCGTCGCATTGCCCGCGTCGGCTTCGACATGGCCCGCGTGCGCAACAAGAAGCTGTGCTCGGTGGACAAGGCCAACGTCCTGGCTTCCAGCCAGCTGTGGCGTGAAGTGGTCGAGGAAGTCGCCAAGGACTACCCGGACATCGAGCTGTCGCACATGTACGTCGACAACGCCGCCATGCAGCTGGTCCGTGCGCCGAAGCAGTTCGATGTGATGGTGACCGACAACATGTTCGGCGACATCCTGTCGGATGAGGCTTCCATGCTCACCGGCTCCATCGGCATGCTGCCTTCTGCCTCGCTGGATTCCAACAACAAGGGCATGTACGAGCCTTGCCACGGTTCCGCGCCGGACATCGCCGGCAAGGGCATCGCCAACCCGCTGGCGACCATCCTCTCGGTCTCGATGATGCTGCGTTACACCTTCAATGAAGGCGCCGCTGCCGACGCCATCGAGAAGGCCGTGAGCCTGGTGCTCGACCAGGGCCTGCGTACCGGTGACATCTGGTCCGAAGGCTGCACCAGGGTCGGTACCCGTGAAATGGGCGATGCGGTAGTCGCGGCTCTGCGGAATCTGTAATCTGTTCGGCTCGCTCGTTCCCGCGCTCTTGTAGGAAAGCGGGAACGACGGCCCTCTAAATATATGAAGGTGTAGTAGCGATGAAGCGTGTAGGTCTGATCGGTTGGCGTGGCATGGTGGGTTCGGTGCTCATGCAGCGGATGCTGGAAGAGCGGGACTTCGACCTGATCGAACCGGTGTTCTTCACCACCTCCAACGTGGGTGGCGAAGGCCCGTCCATTGGCAAGGACATTGCCCCCCTGAAGGACGCCTACAGCATCGAGGAACTGAAAACCCTCGACGTCATCCTGACCTGCCAGGGCGGCGACTACACCAGCGAAGTCTTCCCCAAGCTGCGCGAAGCCGGCTGGCAGGGCTACTGGATTGACGCCGCCTCCAGCCTGCGCATGCAGGATGACGCGGTGATCGTCCTCGATCCGGTGAACCGCAAGGTCATCGACAACTCGCTGGACGCCGGCACCAAGAACTACATCGGCGGCAACTGCACCGTCAGCCTGATGCTGATGGCCCTGGGCGGCCTGTTCGAAGCCGGTCTGGTCGAGTGGATGAGCGCCATGACCTATCAAGCGGCCTCGGGCGCCGGCGCGCAGAACATGCGTGAGCTGATCAAGCAGATGGGCGCCATCAACGCTTCCGTCGCCGATGACCTGGTCAACCCGTCCAGCGCCATCCTCGACATCGACCGCAAGGTCGCCGAAGCCATCCGCAGCGACGCCATGCCGACCGAGAACTTCGGCGCGCCGCTGGCCGGCAGTCTGATCCCGTGGATTGACAAGGAACTGCCCAACGGTCAGAGCCGCGAAGAATGGAAGGGCCAGGCGGAGACCAACAAGATCCTCGGCCGCTTCAAGAATCCGATCCCGGTGGACGGCATCTGCGTGCGCATCGGCGCCATGCGCTGCCACAGCCAGGCGCTGACCATCAAGCTGAACAAGGATGTGCCCATTGCGGACATCGAAGGCCTGATCAGCCAGCACAACCCGTGGGTCAAGCTGATCCCGAACCAGCGCGAGATCAGCATGCGCGAGCTGACTCCGGCGGCCGTTACCGGCACCCTGAGCGTTCCGGTCGGCCGTCTGCGCAAGCTCAACATGGGCACCCAGTACCTGGGCGCCTTCACCGTAGGCGACCAGCTGTTGTGGGGTGCTGCCGAGCCGCTGCGCCGCATGCTGCGCATCCTGCTCGAGCGTTGATTCGCTCTGCATGACCCTCACGACGCCGGCCTCGAGCCGGCGTCGTGCTTTGTGATGCACGAGAAGTTCCCTGTGTGTAGGTGAACCGCCGCACAAAAACGCCACTCCGTATGATCGACGGCTCTTTGGCGCCAGTTTCTGTGACACACCCGTAAATGCCACCGGGAACCAGTCGCTATCCTCGCAGCCCGTCCATGGGGACAGGTTTCGGCGCGCTTTTTCGCGCTGGCCGACGGCAAGCAAGCAGCGGGGGAGAAAATGGCTCGGTTACACAGATTGTGGTTGGCGACGGCAGTGGCCGCGGCTTTCATGCCCGGCATGGCAGGCGCCCTGGAACTGGGCGACATCTCCTCGCGGGCGGCGCTGGGCCAGACCCTCTCGGCCAACATCGACCTGCGCGGCGCGGCTGACCTGAGCTCCGAGGAAGTCGTGGTGAGCCTTGCCTCGGCAGAAGACTTCGAACGCCTGGGCGTGGATCGCAACGTCGTCACCAGCGGGCTGAAGTTTACCCCTGACCTGGGCAGGAACGGCCGGGGCGTCATTCACGTCAGCTCCTCCAGGCCGATCCGCGAGCCCTACGTGAACTTCGTTCTTCAGGTGGTCTGGCCGCAGGGCCGCCTGGTTCGCGAATTCACCCTGCTGCTCGACCCGCCGACCTACGTGGCCAGCCCGGTGACACCGCCGGCCATCGCACCGATGGCCGCCACTCGCGCGCCACAGGTGCAGTCGGTGGTGCCTTCGGTAGCTGGCGCGCCTGCCGCGGACAGCTATCGCATCCAGCGCAACGATGCATTGTGGGATATCGCCTCGCGCAATCGTCCGTCCAGCAGCGTCTCGGTCATGCAGACCATGGCGGCGATGCAGCGAATGAACCCCGATGCCTTCGTCGACGGCAACATCAATCGCCTGAAGGTCGGCCAGGTGCTGCGCCTGCCCAGCGAGCAGCAGGTTCGCGAGCAGAGCCACGCCCAGGCCGTGGCGCATGTGGAAACCCAGAATTCGCAGTGGAAGGCCAAGCGCAATCCGCAAGTGGCCCAGCAGGGGCGCCAGTTGGACGCCACCCGCAAGGTCGAGGCGGGCAGCGCGCCGGCAAAGGCCGAAGAGCGCGACAGCCTGCGTCTGGTTTCCGGTCAGCCGGGCAAGGACAAGGGCAAGGTCGAGGCCGAACAGTTGGCCGTGGCCCAGGAAGGCCTGGACAGCGCGCGCCGTGAAGGCGATGAGCTGCGCAGCCGGATTTCCGATCTGGAAAGCCAGACCCAGAAGCTGAACAAGCTGATCGAACTGAAGGACTCGCAGATCGCCGGCCTGATCGCGCGGCTGGCCGAGCAGGATCGCGCCAAGGCGCAGGCCGCGCCACAAGCGGGCCATCCGCAGGCGTCGGCAGCGGAGGTCGCCCAGGCGAGCGCACCGCTGACGGCCCAGGCTACGGATGGCGCGCCGCGCCCCTGAGCTGCGGCGATAGGCGGCGGAGCCCTCGATTGCTTCGCCGCTGGTGGGGGCAGTAAAGTGCTGCGCTACTTTCCCACCGATTGTGAGACACCGGATGCCTGAAACACTCGACATCGCCGTAGTAGGCGCCACAGGACTCGTTGGCGAGGCTTTGGTCGAACTGCTGGAGGAGCGCGACTTTCCCGTCGCCAACCTGTATCTGCTGGCCAGTGGCGAATCTGCCGGCAAGTCGGTCGCCTTCCGTGGGCGCAACATCCGGGTCGGCAAGCTCGATGATTTCGACTTCGCCAAGGTGCGCCTGGCCTTTCTCTCCGTGGGGGCTGAAGCGGCTGCCGAGTGTGCCGCCCGCGCCCTCGAGGCCGGCTGCAGCGTGATCGATCTCAGCGGTGCATCGCTGGATAACGCTTGCGCGCTGCTGGCCCAGGCCTGCGTGAATGGCGATGCCGTCCGAACCCTGCAGGTTCCTGCCTTGATTGCCGCGCCGGCGGCGCCTGCCGCCGAGGTTGCCGAAGTGCTCGCCGCGCTGCGTGGTGTGGTGGAGCTGCGCCAGGTCGCGGTGAGCGCCTGCCTGTCCGCTTCTGCGCTGGGGCGCGAAGGTGTTCAGGAGTTGGCGCGGCAGACCGCCGAGCTGCTCAATGCCCGACCGCTGGAGCCGCGCCTGGTGGATCGCCAGTTCGCCTTCAACATGCTGGCGCAGCTGGGAGGCGTCGACGAACAGGGTTATTCCCCGGTGGAGCGTCGTATCGCCGCGGAACTCGCCGCGCTGTTCCCTGAGCTCGAAAAGGGCTTGAGCGTGAGTTGCAGCGTGGCGCCGGTGTTCTTCGGCGATACCCTGATGCTTTCCATCAAGACGGCAGCGCCGGTTTCCCTGGGCGCGATCAGTGTCGCGCTGAACGCAGCCGACGGCATCGAGCTGGTGGAAGACGATTACCCCACTGTCATCGGCGATGCGCAGGGGCAGGATAGTGTTTACGTCGGTCGCCTTCGTACCGGTCTGACAGATTCGTGCGAACTGAATTTGTGGATTGCGTCAGATAATGTGAGAAAAGGCGCAGCCCTAAATGCTGTGAACTTGGGCGAATTGTTGATAAAACACTATCTGTAAAAGATACTTACCGAATATTTGAAGAAGTATTCTAGCTTGGCAATACTGGCCGGGAACGTCGCTGACAGGGGAGAACACTGCCGTGAAAACGGACAGTGCAGTGGGCAGCGGCGCCCGTTAGACGTTGTTCTAATCCAGAAAAAAGCTATTAAAACAAGGGATTAATATATGGTCCGGCTTCGCAAACTGGTGCAGGCAATCGCAGCTGCTTCGGCACTGACCTCGGGCATGGCGCATGCGCTGGGGCTGGGAGACATCCACCTGCGTTCGGCACTGAACCAGCCGCTGGATGCGGAGATCGAGCTGGTCGAGGTTCGCGACCTGTCTTCGGCCGAGGTGATCCCGAAGCTGGCGTCGCCGGAGGACTTCAACAAGGCCGGCGTCGACCGTCAGTACTTCCTGACCGGGCTGAAGTTCACTCCCATCGTCAAGCCCAACGGCAAGAGCGTCATCCGCGTGACCTCGGACCGGCCGGTACAGGAACCCTACCTGAACTTCCTCGTGGAGGTGCTTTGGCCCAACGGTCGTTTGCTGCGCGAGTACACCGTGCTGCTGGACCCGCCGCTGTACTCCCCGCAGACCGCCGCTGCCGTGCCGCGCGCGCCGATGGCCGTACCCGCTCCGGTAGTTCGTCCGTCCGCCACCGCCGCGCCGCGCCCTGCCGCCGCGCCAGCGCGTAGCACGGCTCCCACTGCTGCCGCGCGTCGACTGGAAGGCAACGAGTATCGCACCGGCAAGAACGACACCCTCTGGGAGATCGCTGCCCGTGCGCGCCCGGACGGCAGCGTGTCCGTGCAGCAAACCATGCTGGCGATCCAGGACCTCAATCCCGATGCCTTCCTCGGCGGCAATATCAACCGCCTGAAGAGCGGCCAGGTGCTGCGACTGCCCGACGCCGGGCAGATCAAGGCGCGTACCCAGCCGGAAGCCGCGACCGAGGTCAACCAGCAATATACTGCCTGGCGCGAAGGCCGCAGCCTGCCCGCCGGCGGCGCCCGTCAGCTGGACGCCACTCCGCGCGCCAATGCCGGTAACGCTCCTGCCCAGGCAGAAACCAAGGACAGCCTGCGCCTGCTCTCCGGCGAGAACGGCAAGGCGAAGGGGGGCGACAAGGGGAGCAGGGACGGCCAGGCCGTCGCTGACAAGCTGGCCGTCACCAAGGAAAGCCTCGACAGCACCCGTCGCGAAAACGACGAGCTGCAGAGCCGCATGACCGACCTGCAGAGCCAGATGGACAAACTGCAGAAGCTCATCGCGCTCAAGGATGCGCAACTCGCCAAGCTACAGAGCGAACTGGGCAACGAGAAGGCCGCCGCAGCGAATGGCGCAGCTGCCGTGCCGGTTCCCGCGCCAGGTGCTGATTCGGCTGCCCAGCCGGGTACACCGCCAGCTCCGGCCGTTGCCGAACAGCCCGCTGCACCGGCGCAACCGGCCGCGCCCGCTGCCGATGCAGGCGCTCCGCCGGCGCCTGCCACCGAGGCGCAAGCGCAGTCGGTTCCGGCACCCACTCCGGCTGCTCCTGCGCCTGAAGCGCAGAAGCCCAAGCCAGCCCCGGCGCCCGTCGCGGCCCCGGCCGAGCAGGCGCAGATCAGCTTCATCGACGAGATCCTGGCCAACCCGATCTGGCTGGGCGCCATCGCCGGCAGCCTGCTGTTGGCGCTGCTGGTCCTGCTGATGATCATTTCCCGCCGTCGCGCTGCCAAGGAGCAGGAAGACCTCGCTGCCCTCGCCAACGATGACGAGCCGACCCTGGATGACGACCTGAGCCTGGCTGGCAGCGAGCTGGATACCCTGGACATTCCCCAGGCTGCCGAAGTCGCCGCCCCGACCCAGGCGTCCGAGCGCGTTGCCGCGCAGACCAGCGATGCGCTGGGCGAGGCGGACATCTATATCGCCTACGGTCGCTTCAACCAGGCCGCCGAATTGCTGCAGGGCGCCATCTACGACGAGCCGCAGCGCACCGACCTGCGCCTGAAACTGATGGAGGTCTATGCCGAGATCGGTGATCGCGAAGGTTTCGCTCGCCAGGAAAACGAGCTGCGCGAGATCGGCGGCGCCGAGCCGCAGGTCGAACAACTGAAGTCCCGGTACCCCGGCATGGTCGCCCTGGCTGCCGTGGGTGGTGGCCTGGCCGCTGCCGCCGCAGCTTCGGACGACGACCTCGACGGCTTCAGTCTGGACGACTTCGCCATCGATAGCCCGTCTGCGGGTAGTCCGGCTCTCGCAGCGGAGCCCGCTGCGCAGCCCCATGGCGACCTGGACGATGCCTTCGACCTGGCGCTGGACGACCTCGATCTGGGTGACGACAAGCCCGCCGCGCCGGTCGCGCAGCAGGACGACGAGCTTTCCTTTGGCAGCTTCGACCTGGACGACGACCTGGGCCTGGGCGGTTCGCCGGCCGCAGCGCCGAGTGCCAAGGCCGATGACGAGTTCGCCTTCGATCTGGACCTGCCGGAAGAGCCGGTTGCCAAGGCCGAGGCTCCGTCCCTGGTCGACGATCTGAGCGACTTCTCCCTGGACCTGGACAAGGGCCTGGAGAAGGACTCCCACTCCACCCTGGCTTCGGCAGAAGAGGACTTCCTGCTGGGCCTGGACGACGACACCGCTTCGCTGTCCGGCGTGAGCCCCGAGGAGTTCAGCCTGGATATCGAGAGCAAGGCGCCGCAAGCCGACGACCTGCCGGATGACTTCGACCTGTCCCTTGCGGATGACGAGCCGGCACCGGCCAGGGCGGACGACAGCTTCGCCGCCCAACTGGACGAAGTCAGCGCCGAGCTCGACCGTCTTTCCGCGCACAACGATGAGCCGCAGGCTCCCGTCGAGTCGCTGGCAGAGGAGAGCTTCTCCGCCAGCGAACTGGATCTGCCGGGCGAAGGTGCCGACGACGAAGACGATTTCGACTTCCTCTCCGGTGCTGACGAAGCGGCCACCAAGCTCGACCTGGCGCGTGCCTACATCGACATGGGCGACACCGAAGGCGCCCGCGACATCCTCGATGAAGTCCTCACCGAGGGTAACGACAACCAGCAGCAGGAAGCTCGCGAACTGCTCGGGCGTATCGCCTGAGCCGGAAGGCTCCAGATAGATGATTGAAGCAGTACCCTCAGCGGCGGCCGAATCGGCCGCCGTTGGCGTTTCCAGGATTGCCCTGGGCGTCGAATTCAAAGGCTCGCGTTACCGCGGTTGGCAGCGCCAGGAAAGCGGTGTGCCGACCGTGCAGGGCGCGCTGGAAAAAGCGCTGTCGCGGGTGGCCGATCATCCGGTTTCGTTGATGTGTGCCGGGCGTACCGATGCCCTGGTACATGCGAGCGGGCAGGTGGTGCATTTCGATACGACCGCCGAGCGCTCGCTCATCGCCTGGGTCATGGGCACCAATGCCAACCTGCCCAACGACATCAGCGTGACCTGGGCCAAGGTGATGCCCGCCCATTTCCATGCACGCTTCACCGCCATGGCGCGGCGCTATCGCTACGTGATCTACAACGACCAGATACGCCCGGCGCATATGGCCGAAGAGGTCACCTGGAACCACCGTCCGCTGGATGTCTCGCGTATGCGCGAGGCGGCCCGGGCGCTGGTCGGTACCCACGACTTCACCTCGTTCCGCGCGGTGCAGTGCCAGGCCAAGTCGGCCATCAAAACCGTGCATCACCTGGAGGTGATCGAGCATGGGCGCTTCATTGTGCTGGATGTCCGCGCCAACGCCTTCCTGCATCATATGGTGCGCAACTTTGCCGGGATGCTGATGACCATCGGCGCCGGCGAGCGCCCGGTGGAGTGGGCGGCCGAGGCGCTGGCCGCGCGCGATCGGCGTGCCGGCGGCATCACGGCGCACCCTTACGGGTTGTACCTGGTGAGCGTGGAGTACCCCGAGGAGTTCGTGTTGCCCAAGCGCTACCTCGGGCCACATTTCCTTTCAAGTTTGCCGGATATCGTCGGCTGACGATGCCTGGGGCATTTGCTACCATCGATCGATCACTTGCCTGAAGGTTGCTGCATCTTGTCCGCCGTTCGCATCAAAATCTGCGGTATTACCCGAGTCGAGGATGCCCTGGCCGCCGCCGAGGCGGGCGCCGACGCCATCGGCCTGGTGTTCTACGCCAAGAGTCCGCGCGCGGTGAGCATTCAGCAGGCGCGGGCGATAGTCGCTGCGCTGCCGCCCTTCGTCAGCACTGTTGGTCTGTTCGTCGATGCCAGCCGCTGCGAACTGGGGGAGATCCTCGATGCAGTGCCGCTGGACGTCCTGCAGTTCCACGGCGACGAGACGCCCGAGGCCTGCTCCGGCTGGCACAAGCGCTACCTCAAGGCTCTGCGTGTGAAGCCCGGCGACGACGTGGCGGCGCAGATCGACAAGTACCCGCAGGCCAGCGGCTTCCTGCTCGATACCTATGTGGAGGGTATTCCTGGTGGAACCGGGCTGGCCTTCGACTGGTCCCTGGTGCCGAACGACGTGCAGCGTCCGCTGATCCTGGCCGGCGGCCTGACGGCTGCCAACGTCGCCGCTGCCATCGCCCAGGTGCGCCCTTACGCCGTGGATGTCAGTGGCGGGGTGGAGGCGAGCAAGGGCATCAAGGATGCGCAGAAGATTCGCGATTTCATCGCGCAGTGCCGTTCGGTGGCCTGACGCGGAATCTTCATGTGACGACGAGCGGCCTGCCGCCGTCCACTACCCAATCGCTGCCCATGGGTGGCGCTGGGAGTCGTCGGTATTGGCAGTCTTGCCATCGGCGACCCGCATCGAGTGCTGTATCCGTGGCGACGCCCCAGGCGGCGCCTTTGTTTGCGAGGGGTTCCGGCCTTGAGGTCGGAACCGCGACGATGAATTTGCTCAGCGGCACGCGCAATCCATCGCGGCGTGTCACTGCACTGGAGACGAGAGCATGAGCAACTGGCTGGTAGACAAGCTAATCCCTTCCATCATGCGTTCCGAGGCGAAGAAGAGCTCGGTACCGGAAGGCCTGTGGCACAAGTGCCCGTCCTGCGAGGCGGTGCTTTACCGTCCGGAGCTGGAAAAGACCCTCGACGTCTGCCCCAAGTGCGATCACCACATGCGTATCGGCGCCCGCGCGCGCATCGATATCTTCCTTGATGAGGAAGGCCGCGAGGAGCTTGGTGCCGAGCTGGAGCCGGTGGACCGCCTGAAATTCCGCGACAGCAAGAAGTACAAGGACCGCCTGACCGCCGCGCAGAAGGATACCGGCGAGAAGGACGCGCTGATCTCCATGAGCGGCAAGCTGATGGGCCTGCCGGTCGTGGTCAGCGCCTTCGAGTTCTCCTTCATGGGCGGTTCCATGGGATCCATCGTCGGCGAGCGCTTCGTGCGCGCCGCCAACTATGCGCTGGAAAACCGTTGCCCGATGATCTGCTTCTCCGCTTCGGGTGGCGCGCGCATGCAGGAAGCCCTGATCTCGCTGATGCAGATGGCCAAGACCTCCGCCGCGCTGGCCCGCCTGCGCGAAGAGGGCATCCCGTTCATCTCCGTGCTGACCGACCCGGTCTACGGCGGCGTATCCGCCAGCCTGGCGATGCTCGGCGACGTGATCGTCGGCGAGCCGCGCGCCCTGATCGGTTTCGCCGGTCCGCGGGTGATCGAGCAGACCGTGCGCGAGAAGCTGCCTGAAGGCTTCCAGCGCAGCGAGTTCCTGCTGGAGCACGGCGCCATCGACATGATCATTCACCGTTCGGAAATGCGTGAGCGGCTGGCCAAGCTGCTCGCCAAGTTCACTCACACACCAAGTACCGCGCTCGCAGGATGACCCAACGTACCCTTGCCGACTGGCTCAGCTATCTCGAACAACTCCACCCCACGGCAATCGACATGGGGCTGGATCGCTCCCGTGAAGTAGCTGGCCGGCTTGGCCTGGGGCGCCCTGCGCCCCGCGTGGTGACTGTCACCGGCACCAACGGCAAGGGTTCCACCTGTGCCTTCCTGGCCGCCCTGCTCGGCGAGCAGGGCCTGCGCGTCGGCGTGTACAGCTCGCCGCACCTGCTGCGCTACAACGAGCGCGTGCTCATCGACGGCGTCGAAGCCAGCGATGACGCGCTCTGCGAAGCCTTCGCCGCCGTCGAGGCGGCTCGCGGCGAAACCTCCCTGACCTACTTCGAAATGGGCACGCTCGCGGCCTTCTGGCTGTTCGAGCGCGCCAACCTCGACGCCGTGGTGCTGGAGGTCGGGTTGGGCGGCCGCCTGGATGCGGTCAACCTGATCGACTCCGACGTTGCCGTAGTCACCAGTATCGGCATCGACCACGCCGACTGGCTGGGCGATACCCGTGAAAGCGTGGCCTTCGAGAAGGCGGGCATCTTCCGTGCCGGCAAGCCTGCCGTCTGTGGTGACCTGGAGCCGCCAGCGCCGATCCTCGAGCAGGCGCGCAAGCTCGGCTCGCCGCTGGTCCTGCGTGGCCGAGATTTCGACCTGGCGATGGGTGACGCCGATTGGCACTGGCGCGGCCGCTCCGCCACGGGCGAGGCGCTGAGCCTGCACAACCTGCCGCTGCTCGAGCTGCCGATGGAGAACGCGGCACTGGCCTTGCAGGTCTACGCCTGGCTGGATCTGCCGTGGCAGTCCGAGCAACTGGTCGCCGCGCTGCAGCGCACCCGCGTGACCGGGCGACTGGACCGCCGCACCGTGCAATGGCGCGGCGAAGAGCGCCACTTGCTGCTCGACGTCGGGCATAATCCGCACGCTGCGCAATACCTCGCCAGCCGCCTGCGTACGGCGCCGCCCAAAGGTGTGCGCCACGCGGTGTTCGGCCTGCTGGCGGACAAGGACCTCGACGGCGTACTGGAACCCGTGCTCGGCTTGGTGCAGGATTGGGCCGTCGCGCCGCTGCCCACTGGACGCAGCCGTCCGGCCGCGGAGCTGGAGGCCGCGCTGCAGGCTCGCGGCGCGCAGGTCAGTTGCCATGGCGATATCGCCGCGGCGCTGGCGGCGCAGTGCGATGCAGCGGGCGCCGATGACGAGATTCTGGTGTTCGGTTCGTTCTACAGCGTGGCGGATGCCCTGGAGTGGCTCGCCAAGGCTGCTCAATAAAGTAGACCTAAGGGGAGTTGTGCATGGCGTTGCTCGATAAGGGGCTCAAGCAGCGGGTAGTCGGAGCGCTGGTGCTGCTGGCACTCGCCGTGATCTTCCTGCCGATGCTGTTCTCCCGCGAGGATGAGGTACGCCAGGTAGTGGTCGAGGCGCCGGTAATGCCTAAGCCGCCGGCCATGCCCACCGTCGAAGTGCAGCCCACCGAAGTTCCCGAGCCCCAGGCCGAGGATGCCGATAACGCGGTGCAGCCGGCCGAAGTGGCGCCGGCGCAGACGCCGTCCGCCCCCATTGCCAGCCTGCCGGCCCAGCAGGTCCAGCCGACGCAACCCAAGGCTCCGGCTCAGCCAGCCGTTACCAGGCCGGCCGCGCCTGCGGCGCAACCGGCCCAGGCCAGTACCGCTCCCGCAGCGCCCGCGCAACAGCCAGCCCAGCGTCTGGACAGCAATAACCTGCCGGTGAGCTGGTCTGTGCAGCTGGCCAGCCTGTCCAGCCGCGCCCGCGCCGACGAACTGCAGAAGTCCCTGCGCAGCCAGGGCTACAACGCCTACGTGCGCAGCTTCGACGGCATGAACCGGGTCTTTGTCGGCCCGGTGGTCGAGCGAGCCGAGGCGGATCGTTTGCGCGACCAGCTCGGCAAGCAGCAGAAGCTCAATGGTTTCGTCGTGCGCTTCCAGCCTGAGCGCGGCTGAGCCCGTTCGTTAGCTTCTTTCAATCGGCCTCATGTCAAACTGGGGCTCTTCTAAATCGAAGGCCTCTGCTAAAATGCGGGGCCTTTCCGTTTCTGGGCCGCAACGTGGCATTTACCTGGGTCGATTGGACGATGATCGGCATCATCGTCATTTCCAGCCTGATCAGCTTGAGTCGTGGTTTCGTCAAGGAAGCCCTGTCGCTGGTCACCTGGATCGTAGCCGGTGCGGTCGCCTGGATGTTTGGCGGCGCCCTGGCCGAGCATCTCGCACCCTACATTCAGCTGCCCTCGGGGCGTGTCATCGCCGCTTGCGCTCTTCTTTTCGTCGTCACGCTGCTGCTGGGCGCACTCGTCAACTTCCTCATCAGCGAGCTGGTGCGGGTGACCGGCATGTCCGGCACCGACCGCGTGCTCGGCATGGTGTTCGGCGGCGCCCGTGGCGTGCTGCTGGTGGTTCTGCTGGTCGGGCTGCTGAGCCTTGCACCGGTGCAACAGGATCCGTGGTGGCAGCAATCGGTGCTGATGCCGCATTTCCTGATGGTCGCCGACTGGTCGAAGAACTTCATCCTGACTTTCGCCGGGCAGTGGATGTCCGGCGTGACCATCACTCCGCCATCCGGAGTGGGGACCTTGCTGCCGGCCCAGTGACGGGCGGGCAGAGGCGACGGGTAGCCGTCGCCGCTACGGCAGGTCCGGTGGATACTGCCGAATACGGAATTGTTTTAGCCTGAACACCAACTAGGGGTTGCGTCGCATGTGTGGCATCGTCGGTATCGTGGGCAAGTCGAACGTGAATCAGGCGCTTTATGACGCCCTCACTGTTCTCCAGCATCGTGGCCAGGACGCTGCGGGGATTGTCACCTGTCAGGACGACCGTCTGTACCTGCGCAAGGACAACGGGCTGGTCCGTGACGTCTTCCAGCAACGCCACATGCAGCGCCTGGTCGGCAAGATCGGCATCGGCCATGTGCGCTACCCGACCGCGGGCAGCTCCAGCTCCGCCGAGGCGCAGCCGTTCTACGTCAACTCGCCCTACGGCATTACCCTGGCACACAACGGCAACCTGACCAACGTCGAGCAGCTGGCCAAGGAAATCTACGAATCCGACCTGCGTCACGTGAACACCAACTCCGACTCGGAAGTGCTGCTCAACGTGTTCGCCCATGAGCTGGCGGTGCGCAACAAGCTGCAGCCCACCGAGGAAGATGTCTTCGCCGCCGTGGCTGGCGTGCATGCCCGTTGTGTTGGTGGCTACGCCGTGGTGGCGATGATCACCGGCTACGGCATCGTCGGTTTCCGCGATCCCCATGCGATCCGTCCGATCGTCTTCGGCCAGCGCCACACCGAGAACGGCGTGGAATACATGATCGCCTCGGAAAGCGTGGCCCTGGACGTCCTAGGCTTCACCCTGATCCGCGACCTGGCTCCGGGCGAAGCGGTATACATCACCGAAGACGGCAAGCTCTACACCCGCCAGTGCGCGGCCAATCCGCAGTACTCGCCGTGCATCTTCGAGCACGTCTACCTGGCCCGTCCGGACTCCATCATCGACGGCATCTCGGTCTACAAGGCGCGCCTGCGCATGGGCGAGAAGCTGGCCGACAAGATCCTGCGCGAGCGTCCGGACCATGACATCGACGTGGTCATCCCGATCCCGGACACCAGCCGCACCGCCGCCCTGGAGCTGGCCAACCGCCTGGGCGTGAAGTTCCGCGAAGGCTTCGTGAAGAACCGCTACATCGGCCGTACCTTCATCATGCCCGGCCAGGCTGCGCGCAAGAAATCGGTGCGCCAGAAGCTCAACGCCATCGAGCTGGAATTCCGCGGCAAGAACGTGATGCTGGTGGACGACTCCATCGTTCGCGGCACTACCTGCAAGCAGATCATCCAGATGGCCCGCGAGGCAGGTGCGAAGAACGTCTACTTCTGCTCCGCCGCCCCGGCGGTGCGCTATCCCAACGTCTACGGCATCGACATGCCGAGCGCCCACGAGCTGATCGCGCACAACCGCAGCACCGAGGAAGTCGGCGAACTGATCGGCGCCGACTGGCTGGTGTACCAGGACCTGCAGGACCTGATCGAATCCACCGAGGGCGGCAAGATCAAGATCGACCACTTCGACTGCGCCGTGTTCAACGGTGAATACGTCACCGGCGACGTCGACGAAGCCTATCTGAACAAGATCGACCAGGCGCGCAACGACGTCACCAAGACCAAGAGTGCCGCGGTAAGCGCCATCATCGATCTGTACAACGACTGATTCAGAAACGAATAGGGAGAGCAGGGCATGGCTCAGGATTGGGAAGCCGGCCGGCTGGACAGCGACCTGGAGGGTGTCGGTTTCGACACCCTCGCAGTGCGCGCCGGGCAACGCCGCACCCCGGAGGCGGAACACGGCGAAGGCCTGTTCACTACCTCCAGCTATGTGTTCCGCAGTGCCGCCGATGCGGCCGCGCGTTTCGCCGGTGAAGTGCCGGGCAACGTCTACTCGCGCTACACCAACCCCACGGTGCGGACCTTCGAGGAGCGCATCGCCGCGCTGGAAGGCGCCGAGCAGGCGGTGGCCACCTCCACCGGCATGTCGGCCATTCTTTCCCTGGTGATGAGCCTGTGCAGCGCCGGCGACCACGTGCTGGTCTCGCGCAGTGTGTTCGGCTCGACCATCAGCCTGTTCGAGAAATACTTCAAGCGCTTCGGCATCGAGGTGGACTACCCGCCTTTGAGCGACCTGAAAGCCTGGGAAGCGGCCTGCAAGCCGAACACCAAGCTGTTCTTCGTCGAATCGCCATCCAACCCGCTGGCTGAGCTGGTCGACATCGCCGCATTGGCCGAGATCGCTCATGCCAAGGGCGCATTGCTGGCGGTGGATAACTGCTTCTGCACCCCGGCGCTGCAGCAGCCGCTGAAACTGGGTGCGGACGTGGTGATCCATTCCGCGACCAAGTACATCGACGGCCAAGGCCGCACCATGGGGGGGGTGGTTGCCGGTCGCCGAGCGCAGATGGAGCCGGTTGTCGGCTTCCTGCGTACCGCTGGCCCGACCCTCAGCCCGTTCAATGCCTGGATCTTCATCAAGGGCCTGGAAACCCTGCGCGTGCGCATGCAGGCTCATAGCGCCTCGGCCCAGCAAGTCGCCGAGTGGCTGGAGCAACAGCCGGGTGTGGAGCGTGTGTACTACGCAGGCCTGGGCAGCCATCCGCAGCACGAACTGGCCAAGCGTCAGCAGAAGGGCTTCGGTGCGGTGGTGAGCTTCGAGGTGAAGGGTGACAAGGCTGCAGCCTGGCGCTGCATCGATGCCACCCGGATGATCTCCATCACCACCAACCTGGGTGACACCAAGACCACCATTGCGCATCCGGCTACTACTTCCCACGGTCGCTTGTCGCCGCTGGAGCGTGAGAACGCCGGCATTCGTGACAACCTGATCCGCGTTGCCGTGGGCCTGGAAGATGTCGATGACATCAAGGCCGACCTGGCGCGAGGCCTGGCGGCACTGTGAGCATGATGGACGCCCTGGGCAACGGCCAGGTGGTGCTGGTCACTGGTGCGGCGCATGGCATCGGCCTGGGCGTCGCCGCCTGGCTGGTCGCCGAGGGCTGGCAGGTGGTGCTGGCCGACATCGACCGCGAGCGCGGCCCGAAGGTTGCGGCGGCGCTGGGCGAGCGCGCCAGCTTCATCGCGTTGGACGTGGCCAATGAAGGGCAGGTCGCTGCAGCCGTCGCCGAATTGATCGGCCAGTTCGGCCGCCTCGATGCGCTGGTGAGCAACGCGGCCATTGCCCGGCCGCACAACGCGCCGTTGGAAGGCCTTGGCCTGAACGAGTGGAACCGTACCCTGGCGGTGAACCTCACCGGCCCGATGCTGCTGGCCAAGCACTGCGCGCCGTACCTGCGTGCGCACAGCGGTGCCATCGTCAATATCGCTTCCACCCGGGCGCACCAGTCCGAGCCGAATTCCGAAGCCTACGCAGCGAGCAAGGGTGGGTTGTTGTCGCTGACCCACGCCCTGGCCAGCAGCCTGGGGCCTGATATCCGCGTCAATGCGATCTCCCCGGGCTGGATAGACGCCCGCGACCTGCGTGAGCGCGAGGCCGAGCCATTGACCGAGCTGGACCATGACCAGCACCTGGTCGGTCGCGTCGGCACGGTGGAGGACATCGCCTCGGCGGTGGCCTGGCTGATCGGCGACAGCGCCGGCTTCGTCACTGGCCAGGAGCTGGTGATCGATGGGGGCATGACGCGCAAGATGATCTACCTCGACTGAATGTCGGGTGTGTAAGAGGAGGGCGGCCCGAGGGTCGCCCTTTTTCTTTTCCGGAGGTCCGGTGACGGGCGTTCGCGAGCAAGCCAACACCCAGGTACGGATCGGCATCCCCATCTTTTTTCGGAAAAATGAAAAAAAGTTCAATCAGGGCATTGACTTAGGAATCGCCGGCTGTAGAATGCGCCCCACTTCGAGACGAAGGGTGATTAGCTCAGCTGGGAGAGCATCTGCCTTACAAGCAGAGGGTCGGCGGTTCGATCCCGTCATCACCCACCACTCTCGCAAGTTACGCGCAGCGGTAGTTCAGTCGGTTAGAATACCGGCCTGTCACGCCGGGGGTCGCGGGTTCGAGTCCCGTCCGCTGCGCCATTTCCCCCTCCTTGGTTCCTGCCCCGAACCAGCTTGTCGAGTGATTCACTCCAGGCGCAAGGAGGTTGCTTTACTGGACGCAAGTCCAACCGACACGCAGCGGTAGTTCAGTCGGTTAGAATACCGGCCTGTCACGCCGGGGGTCGCGGGTTCGAGTCCCGTCCGCTGCGCCATATTCGAAAGCCCTCAGGTAGCAATACCTGAGGGCTTTTTCGTTTGCGTCCATAAATTCCAGTTGTTGTTCTGTAAGACGTTGTCACAGGTCGTTCACCTTCGCCGTCTAGCTTTTTCCCCATGGTCTTTGCTAAAACCGGATCGAACGGTCAGGAGAAAAGCCAATGGACGACTATCAGGAAGAACTGCTGGAACTGCACGCCGTGGAACAGGATCTGCCGGAGCCGGCCGACGACGCCACCGAGATGTGATCAGGCGCTATGGCGCTGGGCGCGGCGGAATTCCCCGGGAGTCTGCCCGCTCCAGCGCTTGAAGGCGCGCTGGAAGGCCTCGGCGGACGCGAAGCCGAGCAGGTAGGCGATCTCGCCGAAGGCGAGGTCCGTGTCACGGATGTAGATCATCGCCAGGTCGCGGCGAGTGTCGTTGAGGATGCTGCGGAACTGCGTGCCTTCCTCGGCCAGCTTGCGGCGTAGTGTCCAGGTCGGCAGCTTGAGCCGCGCGGCCACTTCCTCCAGGTCCGGTTCGCGGCCGTTGAGCATAGGGCCCAGCAGTTGGGCAACGCGCTCGCGCAGGCTGCGCGTTCGAGTCTGTTGTTCGAGCTCTTTCTCGCAGATATCCAGCAATTGCCGCCAGGTGCTCGGGCAATGGTCCGGATTGGCGCGCGCCAGTGTGGCCTGGTCCAGACGCAGTTGATTGTGCTGCGCGCCGAACTCCACCGGGCAGCCAAGCATCTCCTCGAAGCGTGATGCCCAGGCGGGTGCCGGGTACTCGATCTCGACCTTCTCCGCGCGCAGAGGCTGCGCGCCAATGCTGCCGAGCATGCTCACCCAGCCGGCCAGCACTGAATCCACCACGAAGCGGTTGTAGGCGTTGTAGGGGCTGATGGAATAGAAGCGCAGCCAGGCGCCGCCGGCGTCTTCGATGAAGCTGCTCTGGCCGCGGTAGTTCTGCGCGTAGAGCGGCTCGAAGCGGATCAGCGCGCGGGCGGCGGCGCGCAGGTTGGGTGCTTGCGCCGCAGTGACGCCGGCCAGGCCGCTCTGGCTCGGTCGGCTCAGTTGGCCCATGCGCAGGCCGAGGGCCGGATCGCCGCTCTGCTGGATGGCCGCATGGCCCAGGCGCATATAGCGGGGAATCGACAGGCGCGCGCCGGGTTCGCCCAGGCGCGCTGTGTCCAGCCCGTATTGTTCAAGCAGTGGGTGCGGGGCGACGCCGCTTTCCGCCAGCGCATCGGCGAGGCTGTGGACAAAACCTACCGAAAGGTCGCCGAGCCGCATGGTCGGGCGGGTCATAGCCAGAGGTTGATCAGGCGAGCGCCGGGGCCTTCGGGGGCCAGGGTGTGGCTGTCGCCGCTGACCACCAGGCTGCGGCCGTCGCTGCCCAGGTCCCAAAGGTGGCCGCGCATGAATACGGTGATGCCGGCGTGAGCGCCGCTTTCGCCAAGACGGCCAGCCAGGGCCAGGCGCTCCCAGGCTTCGCCTTCGGTGAGCTCGCCGGGCCTGAGGGTCACGTCACCCGGCGCGGCACCGCCGTTGTAGCCCTTCCACGGCTTGCTCCAGCTGCCGTTGCCGGTGAGGAAGGCGGGCACCGCGATGATATCGGGCTTGCTGGTGGCCAGCGCGCTGTAGCTGGCCGGGTACCAGCTGTCGGCGCAGACCAGTACGCCCAGGCGCCCGGCCGGAGTCTGCAGCACCTGCAGGTCGTCGGTATCGCCGCCGCGGGTAAAGCCTTTTTCCTCGTCGATGGGGAACAGCTTGCGTTGCGGCTTGCCCAGTGGCAGGCCGTCGCCGCCGAAGACCTGGGTGACGTTGTAGAGGCGGCCGTTGCCGGTACGGATTTGCCCTTCGACGATGCGCGGGTTGGGCAGCACGATGGAGCCGGCGACTATGGTCACGCCGAACTCCTTCGCCAGCGAGCCGAACAGCGTCTGGTAGTCGTGGGCCATGTCCACCGCCTTCATGCGGAACAGGGCGTCCGCCATGCGGTCCTCGCCCTTGGCGCCGAGCCAGCCGCGCGCCAGTTTCAGCGGGTTGCTGGCGGCCATCCATTCCATGGCCTCGGCGATGTGCTCGGTCTGGTAGACCTCGGGCTTCTCGCCGGCGGCCACCAGCCAGGTGCCGATGTGCTCGGGGAAGACCACTATGGTGCGCGGGTTGATCAGCCCCTCGTCGCGCGCCTTGGCCAGGTAGGCATGGAGTTTCAGGCGCAGGCGTTCAACGCTCTGGTAGTCCTGGGCGAACAGTTCCGGCTGCACGCCCAGCAGGTTGCCACGCTCGGACGGCTGGCCCTGGTTGAGCGAGACCTGGCTGCGCAGGTCGGACAGATAGTGGCCCACCGGGCGGCGCTCCGCCCAGCCGGCATAGCCGGCGAAGAGGATGACCAGGACGAGGAAGATCAGCTTGCGCATATAGGACGG
Organism: Pseudomonas sp. DP-17; assembly: GCF_022380625.1. Classification (NCBI taxonomy): domain Bacteria; kingdom Pseudomonadati; phylum Pseudomonadota; class Gammaproteobacteria; order Pseudomonadales; family Pseudomonadaceae; genus Pseudomonas; species Pseudomonas sp. DP-17. Next base: position 210,036 of record NZ_JAKSXG010000001.1, on the reverse strand, counting down.
GTACTCATGGGGTGCCCCACAGGGTAGGGGTTGGGCTGGGTCTTGCCAAGGCGGGGTGTCATCTTTGGTCAGTAACTTGTCATTTTCGATCATTGAGCGGCGAGGGTGCGCTCCTTAGAGTCAGCTCCATACCGACCGCGCCCCATGCCTTGCCGTTCCGCAGGCTGAGGGCGCGGCATCATCGTGAATGCCGGAGGAACCATGACCGCCACTTACCCGCACCTGCTCGCACCGCTGGATCTGGGTTTCACCACCCTGCGCAACCGTACCCTGATGGGCTCCATGCACACTGGCCTGGAGGAGAAGCCCCAGGGCTTCGAGCGTATGGCGGCGTACTTCGCCGAGCGCGCCCGTGGCGGTGTCGGCCTGATGGTCACCGGCGGCATCGGCCCGAACGAGGAAGGTGGCGTGTATTCCGGCGCGGCCAAGCTGAGCACCGCCGAAGAAGCCGAGAAGCACAAGATCGTTACCCAGGCGGTGCACGAGGCGGGCGGCAAGATCTGCATGCAGATCCTCCATGCTGGCCGTTATGCCTACAGCCCCAAGTCCGTCGCACCGAGCGCCATCCAGGCGCCGATCAACCCGTTCAAGCCGCGCGAGCTGGATGAAGAGGGCATCGAGAAGCAGATCGCCGACTTCGTCAACTGCTCGAGCCTGGCACAGGTGGCCGGCTACGACGGTGTCGAGATCATGGGATCGGAAGGCTACTTCATCAACCAGTTCCTGGTCGCCCACACCAACCACCGCACCGACCGCTGGGGCGGCAGTTACGAGAACCGCATGCGCCTGCCGGTGGAAATCGTCCGCCGCGTGCGTGAGGCCGTCGGCCCGAACTTCATCATCATCTATCGCCTGTCGATGCTCGACCTGGTGGAAGGCGGCAGCACCTGGGACGAGATCGTCCTGCTGGCCAAGGCCATCGAAAAGGCCGGCGCGACCCTCATCAATACCGGTATCGGCTGGCACGAAGCGCGTATCCCGACCATTGCCACCAAGGTGCCGCGCGCGGCCTTCACCAAGGTCACGGCCAAGCTGCGCGGGGAGGTCGGCATCCCGCTGATCACCACCAACCGCATCAATACCCCGGAAATCGCCGAACAGGTGCTGGCCGAAGGTGACGCCGACATGGTCTCCATGGCCCGTCCGTTCCTCGCCGATCCGGACTTCGTCAACAAGGCCGCCGAAGGCCGCGCGGATGAGATCAATACCTGCATCGGCTGCAACCAGGCCTGCCTGGACCATACCTTCGGCGGCAAGCTGACCAGTTGCCTGGTGAACCCGCGCGCCTGTCACGAGACCGAGCTGAACTACATCCCGACCACTCACGTGAAGAAGATTGCCGTGGTCGGCGCCGGCCCTGCAGGCCTCTCCGCTGCCACCGTGGCCGCCGAGCGTGGCCACGAGGTGACCCTGTTCGACGCTGCCGGCGAGATCGGCGGCCAGTTCAACGTCGCCAAGCGCGTGCCGGGCAAGGAAGAGTTCTACGAGACCCTGCGCTACTTCAAGCGCAAGGTGGAAACCACCGGCGTGAACCTGCAACTGAATACCCGTGTCAGTGTGGATGACCTGGTCAAGGGCGGCTTCGACGAAATCATCCTGGCCACCGGCATCGTGCCGCGCACCCCGGCTATTCCGGGCATCGACAACGCCAAGGTGATCAGCTACCTGGACGCCATCCTCGAACGCAAGCCGGTCGGCAAAACCGCCGCAGTGATCGGCGCCGGCGGCATCGGCTTCGACGTCTCCGAATACATCACCCATGCCGGCGAATCCACCAGCCTGGATCGCCATGCCTTCTGGCAGGAGTGGGGTATCGATGAGAACCTGGAAGCCCGTGGCGGCATCGCCGGCATCCAGGCGCACCCGCACGCCGCTGCGCGCCAGGTGTTCCTGCTGCAGCGCAAGAAGTCCAAGGTCGGCGACGGCCTGGGCAAGACCACTGGCTGGATCCACCGCACCGGCCTGAAGAACAAGCAGGTGCAGATGCTCAACAGCGTCGAGTACCTCCGGGTCGACAACGACGGCCTGCACATCAGCATCGCCGGCGGCGAGCCGCAGGTGCTGCCGGTGGACACCGTGGTCGTCTGCGCCGGCCAGGATCCGCTGCGCGAGCTGCACGACGGGCTGGTCGCTGCCGGCCAGAGCGTGCACCTGATCGGCGGCGCCGACGTGGCGGCTGAGCTGGATGCCAAGCGCGCCATCAACCAGGGCTCGCGCCTCGCTGCGGAGATCTGAGTAAAACGGGATCTGGCTCACAAGTCCGGGTCCGGAAAAGTTCCCTTCCGGGCCCGGATATCCTTTCGAAAATCCAACCGCGTCACAGAATTATCCAGCCAGTTAACCGCCCGGCCCGATCGCCGGGTCGGGTGCCAACCGAGTCACATTGCCTGCGACATTAATTCCCCTAGACTTGCTCGGATGTCGGGATTTTCCCGCTGTCTGGGTGCTGCATTTCTGACAGACCCTTTTTCCAGACTTCCTCCCGCACCAGCCCAGAGGTCAATCGATGAGCATGCAGAAGAAGCCTCAAATGGTGGAAGCCGTGGTCTTCTTCAACGACCGTGGCGTCTGCAGGGAAATGCTCTACCCCGAATTCGAGGCGCTGCTCGATAACGTCGTGCAGATGCCGGAATACGCCGATCAGCAGATGCAGCTCGCCTATGTGCTGATCAACCCGCGCCTGCTGGTCAAGGCAGTGGTGTTCTTCTACCTGGATTTCGACGAGAAGGGCGAAGCCGACAGAGGTTGGAACCTGCCGCTGCGCAACCTGGCCGACCGCGCCGGTCGTGGCCCCGACATGGGCGCCGGGCCGATTCGCCTGGCCTGCCGCAGCCAGTGTCCGGTGTCCTGGCACCAGATGCACCTGTGGGACCCGACCCTTGAGGCCGCGCAGAACCATCTGGTGCAACTGCGTGAAGCGATCAAGCGCAACAACCTTGGTGTGCTGGTGGAAGAGGAACCGGCCGCCGTCGAGCCGGCTCGCTTGCAGATGGCCGACGAGCACCAGTGGTACGCGCCCGCCGAAGAGTCCCGCGAGGAAGCCGAGAAACTGGCCCGCGCGATGCTCGAGGAGCACCAGCAGAAAACCACCGAGCTGCTCGGCCAGCATGAAACCCGCTTGTCGCAGATCAGCCGGCAGCATGAGCAGGAGCTCAGTCGCCTGAAGCTCTCTGCACAGGAGCAGGTCAGGGCGCTGCAGGCCGAGTTGGCCGCGCTGCGCGAAGGCCTGAAGCGCGAGGAAGAGATCAACGCCGGCCTGCGCCGTGAGCTGGATGGCCAGGCCAACGGCTTCCAGCGCGGACGCGAGGAGCTGACCGCTCAGTTGCGCCATATCGAAGAAAGCGGCCGCGACGAGCTGGAGCAACTGCGCCGCCAGATCGAGGAAGAATCCCGCTCCCGCCTGGCCAGCCTGGAGGCTCGCTACAAGGAGCAGATTGCTGCCCGCGACGTGGAACTGGGCTACCGCAACGAGCTGGACCAGCAGTTGCAGCAGGAAAATCAGCAACTGCGTCGGGAGGCGGAACAACTGCGCGAGGAAACCGCCCAGCTGCGCCAGCTTGCCGGGCAACTGCAGCAGGGCGCCGAAGGTCTGCGCCTGGAATTGGACGCGCTGGCGGCCAAGGCAGCCGATGGCTCGGTGCTGGAGCGCCTGGCCAGCCTGGGAGTGATCTTCGTGGTGTACCATCCCGGCGCCGGTCATCTGACCCTGTCGCTGCAGGATGTCCCCCGTTACCAGGAAAACCCCATGGCTTACGCTGCCGCCAAGTGCTTCGTCGCCGAAGACCAGTACCGCAGCTGGCTTGCCCATTACCAGCAACCCGCCTGCGAAGGACGCCTGTCCAATGGCGAGCGCTGCGCCATGCCCATCGACCGCGTCGAAACCCCCGGGCGCTTCGTCGACGGCGACAGCAACTGTTGTTCCCGGCACAAGACCGCCGGCCGACTGCGCAGCGTCACCGCTGGCTGACCGGGGCGCCTTGGAGTTTCCCGACTGGCGCCCCGAAGCACCCCTGCAACCTGTCCACCTGGATTGGCTCGATCGCGCCGGCGTTGAGCTGGCGTTGTTGCGCCTGGATCAGGTGGACACGCTGGTTTCTGGCAACAAGTGGTTCAAGCTTGCGCCCTATCTCCAGCAGGCCGCCGACCTTGGCTTGAGCGGCGTGATGACCCTGGGCGGAGCTCATTCCAATCACCTGCATGCGGTAGCAGCCGCCGGCGCGCGGTTCGGCTTCGAGACCGTCGGCTTGCTGCGCGGCGACGAGCAGGACAATCCCACGGTGGCAGACTTGCGCCAGCTCGGCATGCAGCTCCACTGGCTTGGCTATGGCGGCTATCGTCGGCGCCACGAAGCGGATTTCTGGACGCCCTGGCGCCAGCGCTATCCCCAGTTGCTGGCGGTAGGCGAGGGCGGTGGCGGGCTTGCCGGTGCGCAAGGTTGCTCGCTGCTGGTTGCGCAGATTCGCCGGCAGCTCGGCATTCTGGGGTGGGACGACTATCAGCAGCTCTGGGTAGCCTGCGGCACCGGTACGACCCTGGCCGGCCTGGTACTCGGCGAGGATGGCGCACATCCGGTGGTCGGTGCCATGGCAGTGCCGCCTCGGCACGGCGTCGAAACGCAGGTGCCCGAGCTGTTGAGGGCAGGCGGCGCAAGCGATACCGGCTACCGTCTGCTGGATGCCAGCCGTGGCGGCTTTGCGCAGGTCGACGCGACACTGGCGCGCTTCCTCCTCGCGACCGAAGCGGAGTGCGGCGTGCCGCTGGAGCCGCTGTACACCGGCAAGCTGCTGCTGGCGCTGCACGATGAAGTCGCCGCGGGGCGCATTGCGTGCGGCACCCGCATCGTCGCTATCCACAGTGGCGGTCTGCAGGGGCGGCGGGCGCTGGACGAGAAACTGCAGACCCTGGCCGCTCAGCGCGAATAGCCGCTGTGCACCCGTGGCCAGCGGTCACCCACCAGGAACAGGCGCTCCTGCTCCCGCCAACGCCCTCGGTGCAACTCCATCCGTACCAGCATCTGCGGGAAGCCGTCTTCCGGCAGTTCTGCCAGCCAGCTGGCAAAGCGCTCCGCGCTCCAGCTTTCGTCTTCGGCGGCCGGGGAAAGCCAGCCCTTGCGCGACAAGGGCTGCCAGCCGTGCGGATGCTGCGCCTGGTAGGCGGGCCAGGCGCGTCGATGCAGCCAGCGGCCGCGCTGGTGGTTGTCGCTGGCCCCCGCAGGCGGCGGGCAGGGCGTCGGCCAGGAGTAGAACAGGTAGCCGCCGAGCCAGAGGCCGGGTGAAGGTTCGGCGTCGCTGTACTCGCGGACCACGGCCAGCCCTTGGGCGGTGGAGGAAAGTGGCAGCTGGTGCTGGTAGAAGTGTTCGATCTTGCGCAGCAGATGGTCCTCGGCGCCCGGCCCGAGCCAGGAGTCGGGGCCGTCATCGCAGGGGCCGAGGTAGAGCTTGATGGCCAGTTCCAGGTGATGCAGGCCGTCGTCGTCTTCCAGCAGCAGGTCCAGTTCCCCGAGAGTCTGGCCGTTGTTGCGCACCGGCAGGTTGGCGGCCAGCAGGCGCAGGTCCGGCGCACGCTCCAGAGCGTACTGCCAGAGACGTTCGTAATAGCGCCCCAGACGCTGGTGCGGCGCTGATTCCAGTTGCCCCAGCAACTCGTCCGGCGAACCTTCCTGGGCGCGCAGCCAATCGGCCAGCAGCGAAGGCTGCGAGTACCAGCGGCTGGCCGTCAGCGGGTGGCGCAGCGCGGGGCTGCCCGGTTGCAGCAGGGGCGGGGAGAGCAGCGTCCAGGCGAGGTCGCGGACCTGCGGCTGGCGCAGGTCGATCAGCAGCTCGTCGAGCAGGGCGGTAAAGTCGGTCATGCCCCAAGCCTAGCCGCTGCATACCCGCTCCGGCCACGCTGCGGTTTGCCGCTGCTTCCGCCTTTCGCCCATAATTCCGCCATTCGAGCATCCGCAACGCCGTCCGGAGTCCCATGGAACCCTTTCGCAATATCGGCATCATCGGCCGCCTGGGCAGCACCCAGGTCCTGGAAACCATCCGTCGGCTGAAGAAATTCCTCACCGAGCGCCACCTCCACGTGATCCTCGAGGACACCATCGCCGAGGTCCTGCCGGGCCACGGCCTGCAGACCTGCTCGCGAAAGATCATGGGCGAGATCTGCGACCTGGTGATCGTGGTCGGCGGCGACGGCAGCATGCTTGGCGCTGCGCGCGCCCTGGCGCGGCACAAGGTGCCGGTGCTGGGGATCAACCGTGGCAGCCTGGGCTTCCTTACCGATATCCGCCCTGACGAACTGGAAACCAAGGTCGCCGAGGTGCTCGGCGGGCAGTACATAGTCGAAAGCCGCTTCCTGCTGGATGCCCTGGTGCGCCGCCACGGCGAATCCATCGGCCAGGGCGACGCGCTGAACGATGTGGTGCTGCACCCCGGCAAGTCCACCCGGATGATCGAGTTCGAGCTGTATATCGACGGCCAGTTCGTCTGCAGCCAGAAGGCCGACGGCCTGATCGTCGCCACTCCGACCGGCTCCACCGCCTACGCGCTGTCCGCCGGCGGGCCGATCATGCATCCCAAGCTGGACGCCATCGTGGTCGTGCCGATGTACCCGCATATGCTCTCCAGCCGCCCCATCGTGGTGGACGGCAACAGCGAGCTGAAGATCGTCGTCTCGCCGAACATGCAGATCTATCCGCAGGTCTCCTGCGATGGCCAGAACCACTTCACCTGTGCGCCGGGCGATACCGTCACGGTGAGCAAGAAGCCGCAGAAGCTGCGCCTGATCCACCCCATCGACCACAACTACTACGAGGTCTGCCGGACCAAGCTGGGCTGGGGCAGCCGCCTCGGGAGCAGCGAGTGATGGAACTCGACCCCGCACGCGGCTACGACCTGATCGGCGACATCCACGGCTGCGCGCACACCCTCGACCGCCTGCTGGAGCGCCTGGGCTACCGGCTGCAGGGCGGCGTTTGGCGGCATGCGCGGCGCCAGGCGCTGTTCCTGGGTGATCTCATCGACCGTGGCCCACGTATCCGCGAGGCACTGCACCGGGTGCATGACATGGTTGCCGCCGGCGAGGCGCTGTGCATCATGGGCAACCATGAATTCAACGCCCTCGGCTGGTCCACGCCCGCCGCGCCGGGCAGCGGCCGCCAGTACGTCCGTGAGCACACGCCGCGCCATGCCCGGTTGATCAAGGAAACCCTGGATCAGTTCGAAGGCCACCCGGCAGACTGGCGCGATTTCCTCGGCTGGTTCCAGGAAATGCCGCTGTTCCTCGACGCCGGGCGCTTCCGCATGGTCCACGCCTGCTGGGACCACGACGTGATCGACGCGCTGCGCCAGCAGTTCCCCGAGGGGCGCATCGACGAAGCCTTCCTCATGGCAACCGCCGAGCCGGGCAGCTTTGCCCAGCAGGCCTGCGACCGCCTGCTGCGCGGCACCGATATGCGCTTGCCCAATGGCCTGACACTGACCGGCAGCGACGGTTTTACCCGTGCCTTTTTCCGCACCAAGTTCTGGGAAGAGGACCGCGCGCCGGAGACCTACGGCGACATCGTGTTCCAGCCCGACGCGCTGCCCGACGAGGTCGCCAGCGAGCGGCTGAGCGAGGAGCAGAAATCGCGCCTGCTGACCTACGGCGCCGACGAGCCTCTGCTGTTCGTCGGCCACTACTGGCGGCGTGGCAACCCGGCGCCGATCCGCCCGAACCTCGCCTGCCTGGACTACAGCGCGGTGATGTACGGCAAGCTTGTGGCCTACCGCCTGGACGAGGAGACGCGGCTGGACCGCAACAAGTTCGTTTGGGTCGATGTGAAGCGTCCGGAGGGCGATGAGTGAGCGCGATTGAAGCAATGCGACTGCCGGCGGCAGTCGACCTGGGGCAGTTCGTCACCCTGCTGCAGCGGCTGAACGTGCCGTTCCGGGTCAGCGAGGAATCCGGCGAGCAGGTGCTCTGGGTGCCCAACGCGCAACTGGCGGAGCAGGTTCGCACGCTCTATGAGCGTTATCCGCAGGGCGACCCGCAGTTCGCCGTGCAGGCCGAGAGCCAGCGCCGTGGGCCGGGTTTCGTCCAGCAACTGAAGATGAGCCGCATGACGGCAGCGGTGCTGCTGGTGACCTTCGTTGTGGCCGCCATCACTCTGCTGGGCACCTCCCCGGAGACGCTGCGCTGGTTCACCTTCCAGGATTTCCAGATGGTCGGCGAGGACCGCGCGCTGTTCCAGCCGCTGTCCGACACCCTGGCGCAGGGGCAATGGTGGCGCCTGTTCACGCCCATGCTGATCCACTTCGGCTGGCTGCACCTGGCGATGAACGCCATGTGGTACTGGGAGCTGGGCCGGCGCATCGAGTATCGCCAGGGCGCCTGGATGCTGCTGGGGCTGAGCCTGGGCTTCGGCCTGGTGTCGAACCTGGTGCAGTACAGCTGGAGCGGGCCGAGCCTGTTCGGCGGCCTGTCCGGCGTACTCTACGGCTTGCTGGGCCATTGCTGGATCTTCCAGCGAATGGCGCCGACGCCGGCCTACCACCTGCCCAAGGGTGTGGTGGGGATGATGCTGATCTGGCTGCTGGTGTGCCTGTCGGGCGTGATCGACCTGCTCGGCTTCGGCTCCATCGCCAACGGTGCCCATGTGGGCGGGCTGGTGGCGGGTTGCCTGAGCGGCCTGGTCGGCGGGCTGCTGGCGCGGCGGAAAGCCGGCTCCCCGTAGGATGGTTGGAGCCTAGGCGATACCCATGCTGTCGCTGCGGGGATTGATGGGTATCGCTTCGCTCCACGCCATCCTGCGAAAGCACCCCTACGCCGAGCGGAAGCTGTGCAACCGATTGACCGGCGTTCGTGCGCGCAGGGCTTTCGCCCGGTAGAATGCCGGCTTCGTTTTTCCCCTGCAGGAGCCGGCCCATGTCGTCCTTCGCCGAAATGATCCAGAACATCACTCCCGAAATCTACGAGAGCCTCAAGCTGGCCGTGGAAATCGGCAAATGGCCCGATGGTCGCAAGCTGTCCCAGGAACAGAAGGAGCTGACCCTGCAGGCCATGATCGCCTGGGAGATGGACAACCTTCCCGAGGACCAGCGCACCGGCTACATGGGCCCGCAGGCTTGCGAGTCCCACGCCGAGCCGATCCCGAACATCCTCTTCTCGTCCAACTCGCTGCACTGATGCAGGAGCTTGGACGCGGCGCCCTGGACAAGATGTCGGCGCGCCTGGAAAGCCCCGTGCAATACGCCTTCCGCCTGGGTGATACGCAGGTCCCGGTCAACCCGCTGATCGGCAGGACGGTGCGCCTGGAATACCTGGGCGAGATCTTCTGCAGCCATTGCTCGCGCAAGACGAAGAAGAGCTTCGCCCAGGGCTATTGCTACCCGTGCTTTACCAAGCTGGCGCAATGCGACAGCTGCATCATGAGCCCGGAGAAGTGCCACTTCGAGGAAGGCTCCTGCCGCGACCCCGAATGGGGTGAGCGCTTCTGCATGACCGACCACGTGGTCTACCTGGCCAACTCCTCGGGCGTGAAGGTGGGTATTACCCGCGCCACCCAGGTGCCGACCCGCTGGATCGACCAGGGCGCACGCCAGGCGCTGCCGATCATGCGCGTGGCGACCCGCCAGCAATCCGGCTTCGTCGAGGACCTGCTGCGCAGCCAGGTCGCCGACCGCACCAACTGGCGCGCACTGCTCAAGGGCGAGGCCGAGCCGCTGGACCTGATCGCCATCCGCGAACGGATCTTCGACGCCTGCGCCGAAGGCATCGTCGCCCTGCAACAGCGCTTCGGCCTGCAGGCGATCCAGCCGGTGATGGACATGCAGCCCATCGAGATCAGCTATCCGGTGGAGGCCTACCTGCCCAAGATCACCAGCTTCGATCTGGACAAGACGCCGGTGGTCGAGGGTACCCTGCAGGGCATCAAGGGCCAGTACCTGATCTTCGATACCGGCGTGATCAACGTGCGCAAGTTCACCGCGTACCAGCTGGCCATCAGCGCCTGATCGAACCTGTATTGAATTTCCGGCACGAGGAACGCATCTAGGGATAGATGCGTTCCCGACTCGCCCGCGCCGTTTCCAATCGCTAGAGTCAAGTATTCCTCCGGCCGGCCCATCCCGCCTGCCGCCTTCCAAGGGGCCAAAAGCCATGCGTACCGAGCAACCGAAAGTCATCTACCTCAAGGATTATCAGGCACCCGAGTACCTGATCGACGAGACCAACCTGACCTTCGAGCTGTACGAGGACCACACCCTCGTCCACGCCCAGCTGGTGATGCGCCGCAACCCGGAGCGCGGCGACGGCCTGCCGCCGCTGGTGCTCGACGGCCAGCAACTGGAGCTGCTGTCGCTGGCGCTGGACGACCAGCCTCTCGAAGCCGGCCAGTACCAGCAGGACGAGAACCACCTGACCCTGCAGCCGACCGCGAAGTCCTTCACTGTCGACAGCACCGTGCGCATCCACCCGGAGAGCAACACCGCGCTGGAAGGCCTGTACAAGTCCGGCAAGATGTTCTGCACCCAGTGCGAGGCCGAAGGCTTCCGCAAGATCACCTACTACCTCGACCGCCCGGACGTGATGAGCAGCTTCACCACCACGCTGTCGGCCGAGCAGCACCAGTACCCGGTGCTCCTGTCCAACGGCAACCCGGTGGCCAGCGGCTCGGAAGAGGGCGGTCGGCACTGGGCGACCTGGCAGGACCCGTTCAAGAAGCCGGCCTACCTGTTCGCCCTGGTCGCCGGCGACCTCTGGTGCGTCGAAGACCAGTTCACCACCATGAGCGAGCGCGAAGTCACCCTGCGCATCTATGTCGAGCCGGAGAACATCGACAAGGTCCAGCACGCCATGGACAGCCTGAAGAACTCGATGCGCTGGGACGAGAAGGTCTACGGCCGCGAGTACGACCTGGACATCTTCATGATCGTCGCGGTCAACGACTTCAACATGGGCGCCATGGAGAACAAGGGCCTCAACATCTTCAACTCCAGCTGCGTGCTGGCCAAGGCAGAGACTGCCACCGACGCCGCGCACCAGCGCGTCGAAGGCGTCGTCGCCCATGAGTACTTCCACAATTGGTCGGGCAACCGCGTGACCTGCCGCGACTGGTTCCAGCTGTCGCTCAAGGAAGGCTTCACCGTGTTCCGCGACAGCGAGTTCTCCGCCGACATGAACTCGCGCACCGTCAAGCGCGTCGAGGACGTGGCCTTCCTGCGCACCAACCAGTTCGCCGAAGACGCCGGCCCGATGGCGCACCCGGTGCGCCCGGATTCCTTCATCGAGATCTCCAACTTCTACACCCTGACCGTCTACGAGAAGGGCTCCGAAGTCGTGCGGATGATCCACACCCTGCTGGGCGCCGACGGTTTCCGCAAGGGCACCGACCTGTACTTCGAACGCCATGACGGCCAGGCCGTGACCTGCGACGACTTCGTCAAGGCCATGGAGGACGCCAACGGCGTCGACCTCACCCAGTTCAAGCGCTGGTACAGCCAGTCCGGCACCCCGCGCCTGGCGGTGGAGGAGAGCTTCGACGCCGGGGCGCAGAGCTACACCCTGACCTTCCGCCAGAGCTGCCCGGCCACGCCGGGGCAGAACGAGAAGCAGCCCTTCGTCATCCCGGTGCAGATGGGCCTGATCGACAAGCTGGGCAACGCCCTGTCGCTGCGTCTGCAGGGTGAAGAACACGCCCATGGCAGTGACCGCGTGCTTCAGGTCACCGAGGCCGAGCAGTCCTTCACCTTCGTTGGCATCGCCGAGAAGCCCCTGCCTTCGCTGCTGCGCGGTTTCTCCGCGCCGGTGAAACTGAGCTTCCCCTACAACCGCGACCAGCTGATGTTCCTCATGCAGCACGACGAGGATGGTTTCAATCGCTGGGAAGCCGGCCAGCAGCTGTCCGTGCAGGTCCTGCAGGAGCTGATCGGCCAGCACCAGCGCGGCGAGAAGCTTGTCCTGGATGAGCGCCTGATCATCGCTTTCCGTACCCTGCTGCTGGATACCGGGCTGGACCAGGCCATGGTCGCCGAGATGCTCTCGCTGCCCAGCGAGGCCTACCTCACCGAGATCAGCGAAGTGGCTGACGTCGACGCCATCCACGCCGCCCGCGAGTTCGCCCGCCAGCAGATCGGCGCGGCACTGCACGAGCAGTTGTGGGAGCGTTATCAGGCCAACCGCAAACAGTCCCGCGAGACTGCCTACGTCGCCGAAGCGACCCACATCGCCCGCCGCAGCCTGCAGAACATTGCGCTTTCCTACCTGATGCAGAGCGGCGAGGCCGAAGTGCTCGCCGCGTGCCAGGAGCAGTACAAGGATTGCGACAACATGACCGAGCGCCTGACCGCGCTCGCCGTGCTGGTCAACTCATCGTTCGAGAAGGAGAAAGCCGACGCGCTGGCCATGTTCGCCGACTACTTCAAGGACGACCCGCTGGTGATGGACCAGTGGTTCAGCGTCCAGGCCGGGTGCACCCTGCCGGGCGGGCTGGAGCGCGTGCAGGCGCTGATGAGTCATCCGGCCTTCACCCTGAAGAACCCGAACAAGATCCGCGCGCTGATCGGCGCCTTCGCCAACCAGAACGCGGTGAACTTCCACCGCGCGGACGGCGCCGGCTACCGCTTCCTGGCCGACCAGATCATCACCCTTAACGCGCTGAATCCGCAGATCGCCTCGCGCCTGCTGACGCCGCTGACCCGCTGGCGCAAGTACGCGCCCGCGCGCCAGGCGCTGATGAAGGCCGAGCTGGAACGCATCCTCGCCTCCGGCGAGCTGTCCAGCGATGTATACGAAGTGGTCAGCAAGAGCCTCGCTTAACACACCCGCCGCGCCCCTTCCCAGGGGCGCCATGCACTTTCGAAAAGGTGTTACCAACGCTTGTTGGTAACACCTTTTTGTTACCTATCGAAATTAATCGATATCATTCTTATCGCTTTCCGATAGTGGGCGAATGGCGCCGATGTGTCTGCGTCGAGCCTTCAGGGGCGGATTGCGCCATTCGGGGTGCTGAGTGGCGCAATCGGTCACTTGATTTGATCAGTGAACGACCAGTCACAAAAAGTAGCGCGCAGATTCTTTATTTTTTGTAAGCAGAATCGGATACATCAGTGCTGTTGGCACTGGGGTTGCACCGCCGGACCCCGCTTCGCCTTTGCCCGTCCGATGGGGCGGGAGGCATGTCGAGCACCTTGGGGGAGTTTCCTTCAGATCGACGACAACAAGGCCGTGGAGTAACGGCTGAAAACGGTGAACCGCCCGCAGTGGCGGCACCGCCAAAGAATGATCAGTCCATGGAGTGAGTCCTAATGGAAATCCCAGTTCGCAAGCCTGTCTTGCGTTATGCGCCTGCTCGTGCGGGCTTTGCCCTGGCAGGCATCCTGCCGCTGCTGATGTCCGCCCAGGCGACCGCCGTCGAGTTCAGCTTCCTCGACAACGAGGTTTCCGGCTCGCTGGACAGCACCATTTCCTACGGCACTCTCTGGCGTGTACAGGGTCAGGACAAGACCAACAACGATATCAACGGCAACGACGGCAACCGCAACTTCGACACCGGCCTGGTTTCCGAGGTGTACAAGATCACTTCCGACCTGGAAGCGACCTACAAGAACTATGGCCTGTTCGTACGTGGCTCGGCTTTCTATGACACCCAGATCATGGACAAGCGCAACGACTACTACGACCACAACAAGCCGCCGCAGCCGAGCCAGAGCTACCCCAACAGCGACCGCTTCACCAGCGAGACCCGCGACGCCGCCGGCAACCGCGCCGAGATCCTCGATGCCTACGTCTACGGCAACTGGGACGTGGCCGACCATCCGCTGACCGCGCGCCTGGGCCGCCAGGTCTTCAACTGGGGCGAGGGCATCTTCTACCGCGGTGGCGTGAACACCACCAACCCGGTGGACGCCGCCAAGTTCCGCCTGCCGGGCTCCGAGCTGAAGGAAGTGCTGATGCCGGTCGAGGCCGCGAGCTTCAACATCGGCCTGACCGACAACCTGTCGATGGACGCCTTCTACCAGTGGAACTGGAAAGAAACTCGTATCGACCCGGTCGGCACCTTCTTCTCCGAGACCGACCTGTTCGCCGATGGCGGCAACACGGCCTACACCACGGTGGGTGCGCTCTCCAACCCGCTGTTCCAGAGCCTCTACCCGCAGCTTTCCGCGGCGCACGTGGGCGGTCTCCAGGGCACGCAGTACCTGGACTCCAACGGCGTGTTCAAGGTCGCCAACGTCGGCAAGGACATCAACGCCAAGAACGACGGCCAGTTCGGCGTGGCCTTCCACTATGTGGCCGAAGAGCTGAACTCCACCGAGTTCGGCTTCTACTTCGTCAACTACCACTCGAAAGAGCCGACCATCTACGCCGACCTGAACAGCGATTACGCCGGCGTGAACCTCGACCAGTTGGCAGGTGTGGGTGGCTTCACCTCCTACGACCAACTCGTCAGCGCCGCGGGCAGCGGCAACGCCCTGGCCGGCCAGGTGCTGAGCCTGGTCAACGGCGCGACCTCCGTGGATGTCGCCAACCAGGTCAATGCCCGTCGCGAGTACGTCGAGAACATCCGCATGTACGGCTTCAGTTTCAACACCACCGTGGGCGACGCCTCGGTGTTCGGTGAACTGGCCTACCGCCCGAACCTGCCGATCGGCATCGCCACCACCAACGACCTGCTCGGCGACCTGCTGGTCCAGGCTCCGGGGCTGGCCAGCGGCAAGTCGGTGAATATCGGCGGCGGCCAGGTCTCGATGAGCGACCAGATCCACAACTACGAGCGCGTCGAGGCCTTCAACACCTCCCTGGGCACCATCTACAACTTCGGCCCGTCGCTGTCCTTCGACTCGCTGATGGGCGTCGCGGAGCTGGCTTCCGAGCACCTGCGCGGCAGCGACCTGCAGTACACCGCGTATGACGGCAGCACCCGTTACTACTCCGGCCGCGGCAACGGCGCCTACATCTCCGGCTACGACCGCGACGATCAGGTGAACAAGAACGCCTATGGCTACACCCTGCTGCTGTCGGGTACCTGGAACGACGTCTTCGCCGGCGTGAACATTTCGCCCTATGCCGTCTACAAGGACGACTTCGAAGGCAACTCCTACCAGACCGGCAACTTCATCGAAGGCCGCAAGGCCTACACCCTGGGCGTCAAGGCCACCTACCTGAACGCCCTGGAAGCCGAACTGCAATACACCGAGTTCTACGGCGCCGGGCAGAACAACGCCAGCCGCGATCGCGACAACGTCGGCTTCAACGTCAAGTACTCCTTCTGATAACGACAAGCGTGCGGCGGGCTTCAGAAGTGCCCGCCGCGTGCCCCTCACGGAGAAGCAACATGCGCAACATGCGTACCCTGGTCGGCGCCGCCGTGGCCCTGGCCCTGTCCGCCGGCAGCGCCCTGGCGGCGGTTTCCCCGCAGGACGCGGCCAAGCTGCAATCGTCCCTGACCCCGCTGGGCGCGGAGAAGGCCGGCAACGCCGCGGGCACCATCCCGGCCTGGACCGGTGGCATCACCCAGGCGCCGGCCGACTACAAGCCGGGCCAGCACCACATCGACCCGTTCGCCGCCGACAAGCCGCTGTACACCATCACCAAGGCCAACCTTGACCAGTACAAGGCCAACCTGACCCCGGGCACCCTGGCACTGTTCGCCACCTACCCGGATACCTTCCAGATGCCGGTCTACCCGAGCCGCCGCAGTGGTTCGGCGCCGCAATGGGTGTATGACAACACCCTGAAGAACGCCACCAGCGCCAAGCTGGCCGAAGGCGGCAACGGTTTCGTCGATGCCTTTGGCGGCATTCCGTTCCCGATCCCGCAGAACGGCGTGGAAGCGGTGTGGAACCATATCGCCCGCTACCGCGGCACCTACATCGTGCGGCGCGCATCCGAAGTGGCCGTGCAGCGCAACGGCGACTATTCGCTGGTGACCTCGCAGCAGGAGGCGCTGTTCAAGTACTACGTCCAGGGCAAGAGCTTCTCCGACCTGGACAACCTGTTGTTCTACTACCTGTCGTTCACCAAGAGCCCGGCTCGCCTGGCTGGTGGTGCCGCCCTGGTACACGAGACCCTCGATCAGGTGAAGGAGCCGCGTCAGGCCTGGGGCTACAACGCCGGTCAGCGCCGCGTACGCCGTGCGCCGAACCTGGCCTACGACACCCCGATCGCTGCCGCCGACGGCCTGCGCACCGCCGACGACACCGACATGTTCAACGGCTCGCCGGACCGCTACGACTGGAAGCTGATCGGCAAGAAGGAAATGTACATCCCGTACAACAACTACAAGGTTTCCAGCCCTGAGGTTAAGTACAAGGATCTGCTGACCCCCAACCATCTGAACCCGAAATACACCCGCTACGAACTGCACCGCGTGTGGGTCGTCGAAGGTACCCTGAAGCCGGGTGCGCGCCACATCTACTCCAAGCGCGTGCTGTTCCTCGACGAGGACAGCTGGGGCGCCGCCGAAGTGGACCAGTACGACGGTCGCGGCGAGCTGTGGCGCGTATCGCTGGCCTACCTGAAGAACTACTACGAGCTGCCCACCACCTGGACTGCTCTGGATACCTTCCACGACCTGCAGGCCCGTCGCTACCACGTACAGAACCTGGATAACGAAGAGCCGAGCACCATCGACTTCAGCCAGGCCGTGCCGGACGATTCCTACTTCAGCCCGTCCGCCCTGCGTCGCCGCGGTACCCGCTGAGTTCGTGTCACGCCTGAAAGAGCCCGCCCTTCGGCGGGCTTTTTTATTCGGTGCCGAAACATCCTCAGAATCCGTAGGGCGGCGGCGAAAGTGTTACCGCTCAACCCGCGCAGAACCTTCAGCGCCGCGCCTTTTGGAGGAGGTGGCAAAATGCACTCATCCTTTCGAGTGAGGCGCTCCGGGCTTAACAAAAGATAACGTGCCGTTAATTGTCAGCCCCGGAAAAGGCTGGCTATATAGCTCCAAACTACATACCGCCTGCATAAGAAAAAGAGGTAAAGGCATATGCGTGAGCCCCTGTGGCGCACTTCGAGCGAGCAACCCGTATCGGGAGTGCGAAGCTCCTTCGCGATGTCGCGCAAGACGGTTTCCCTGCTCGGCGCGTTTTCCTTCCTGATGATGTCCCTGGCTCCGCTGCATGCCGTTGCCGCCACGGATGCCGCCAGCGATTCCAACTCGATCGTTTCCGCCAAGGCGTCCAGCAGCCTGCTGTTGAGCATCGCCCATGCCGGCAAGCGTCTGGTCGCGGTGGGTGATCACGGGCACATCCTCTATTCCGACGACGCAGGCAAGAGCTGGACCCAGGCCACCGTGCCGACCCGCCAGCTGCTGACCTCGGTATTTTTCGTCAATGACAAGAAGGGCTGGGCCGTCGGCCACGACGCCCAGGTCCTGGCCACCACCGATGGCGGCACCACCTGGGTGCGCCAGTTCGAGGACTTGAAGCGCGAAGCGCCGCTGCTGGACATCTGGTTCCAGAATGAGAGCCACGGCATGGCCGTGGGCGCCTATGGCGCGCTGCTGGAAACCACCGATGGCGGCCAGCACTGGGAAGACGTCAGCGACCGCCTGGACAATGAAGACCAGTTCCACCTCAACGCCATCGCGGCAGTGAAGGACTCCGGCCTGCTCGTAGTCGGCGAGGCGGGCAGCATGTTCCGCTCCAAGGACTGGGGCCAGACCTGGGAAAAACTCCAGGGCCCCTACGAAGGCTCGCTGTTCGGCGCCACCGGTACCACCCAGGCCGGCACCGTCCTGGCGTACGGCCTGCGTGGCCACCTGTTCCGCTCCACTGATTTCGGCGACAGCTGGCAGCAGGTCAGCCTGCCCACCGCCAACGGCGGCGAGCTGGAGTTCGGCCTCTCCGAAGGCAGCCTGCTGGATGACGGCACCATCGTCGTCGTCGGCCATGGCGGCAGCGTACTGGAGAGCAAGGACGACGGCGTGAGCTTCAGCGTCGTCAACCGTCCGGACCGCCTGTCCCTCGCGGGCGTGAGCGCGGCCGGCAATGGCAACCTGGTCCTGGTCGGCCAGGGCGGTATCCACCTGGCTTCGGCGACCGGCGCCGAGCTGACAGAACAACAATAAGCCGGGGAGCCGCAATGAACGCTCTGAACAAGCATCAACAGGACAAGGCGACTTTCCTGGAACGCATCATCTTCACCCACCGGCCGTTCGTGATCATCGCGTGCCTGCTGGTGACCCTCTTCCTCGCCTGGTCGGCCACGCAGGTGCGTCCGTCCACCAGCTTCGAGAAGATGATTCCGCTGCAGCATCCGTTCATCCAGAACATGCTGGAGCACCGCAACGACCTGGCCAACCTCGGCAACACCGTGCGCATCTCGGTGGAAGCGGTGAACGGCGACATCTTCACCAAGGAGTACATGGAGACGCTGCGGCAGATCCATGACGAGGTCTTCTACATCCCCGGCGTCGACCGCTCCGGCATGAAGTCGCTGTGGAGCCCGAGCGTGCGCTGGACCGAGGTGACCGAGGAAGGCTTCGCCGGTGGCGAAGTCATCCCGCAGACCTACGACGGTTCCGCCAAGGCCCTGGACCTGCTGCGCAACAACGTGCTCAAGTCCGGCCAGATCGGCCGCCTGGCGGCCAACAATTTCAAGTCGAGCATCGTCGACGTGCCCCTGCTGGAGGTCTACCCGGACCCGAAGGACCAGGGCAAGCTGATGAAGCTGGACTACCGCCAGTTCTCCCATGAGCTGGAAGAGAAGATCCGCGACAAGTACCAGCTGCAGAATCCCAACGTGAAGATCCACATCACCGGCTTCGCCAAGAAGGTCGGTGACCTGATCGACGGCCTGCTGATGGTGGTCGGCTTCTTCGGTATCTGCTTCGTCATCACCCTGGTGCTGCTGCTGTGGTTCACCAAGTGCGTGCGCTCCACCATCGCCGTGCTGTCCACCACGCTGGTGGCGGTGATCTGGCAGCTGGGCATCCTGCACCTGATCGGCTTCGGGCTGGACCCGTACTCGATGCTGGTGCCGTTCCTGATCTTCGCCATCGGTATTTCCCACGGCGTGCAGAAGATCAACGGTATCGCCCTGCAGTCCAGTGACGCGGAAACCCCGCTGCTGGCCGCCCGCCGTACCTTCCGCCAGCTGTTCCTGCCGGGCATGATCGCGATCCTCGCCGACGCCGTGGGCTTCATCACCCTGCTGGTGATCGACATCGGGGTGATCCGCGAACTGGCCATCGGCGCCTCCATTGGCGTGGCGGTGATCGTGTTCACCAACCTGATTCTGCTGCCGGTTGCGATCTCCTATATCGGCATCAGCAAGAAGGCGGTGCAGCGCAGCAAGGAAGACGCTGTGCGCGACCATCCCTTCTGGCGTGCCCTGTCCAACTTCGCCAGCCCGAGCGTGGCGCCGATCTCCGTGGTCATCGCCCTGGCGATGTTCGCCGGCGGCCTGTGGCAGGGCCATCACCTGAAGATCGGCGACCTCGACCAGGGCGCGCCGGAGCTGCGTCCTGACTCGCGCTACAACCTGGACAACGACTTCATCATCCGCAACTACTCGACCAGCTCCGACGTGCTGGTGGTGATGGTCGCGTCCGAGGCCGAAGGCTGCTCCACCCACAAGACCCTGTCCGCCATCGACGATCTGGCCTGGCGCCTGGAGAACACCCAGGGCGTGCAGTCGGCGATCTCCCTGGTCACCGTCTCCAAGCAGATGATCAAGGGCATGAACGAAGGCAATCTGAAGTGGGAGTCGCTGTCCCGCAACCAGGACGTGCTGAACAACTCCATCAGCCGCGCCGAAGGCCTGTTCAACAGCAACTGCTCGCTGGCGCCCCTGCTGGTGTTCCTCAACGATCACAAGGCCGAGACCCTCGACCGTGCTGTGGCTGTTATTCAGGACTTCGCCAAGGCCAACGAGAAGGACGACCTGAAGTTCAAGCTCGCCGCCGGTAACGCCGGTATCGAGGCTGCCACCAACGACGTGATCAAGCACTCGGAGCTGACCATTCTGATCCTGGTGTACATCTGCGTGGCGCTGATGTGCCTGATCACCTTCCGCTCCTTCACCGCGACCCTGTGCATCGTGCTGCCGCTGATCCTCACCTCGGTGCTGGGCAACGCGCTGATGGCCACCCTGGGCATTGGCGTGAAAGTAGCGACCCTGCCGGTGATCGCACTGGGTGTGGGGATCGGCGTGGACTACGGCATCTACATCTACACCCGCCTGGAGTCCTTCCTGCGCCAGGGGCTGTCCCTGCAGGAGGCTTACTACGAGACCCTGAAATCCACCGGTAAAGCGGTGCTGTTCACCGGCCTGTGCCTGGCCATCGGCGTCGCCACCTGGATCTTCTCGGCGATCAAGTTCCAGGCCGACATGGGCCTGATGCTGACCTTCATGCTCCTCTGGAACATGTTCGGCGCCCTATGGCTGCTGCCGGCACTGGCGCGCTTCCTGATCAATCCGGAGAAGGTGCGTCAGAAGAAGGCTTCGATCCTGGTTCACTGATCGACTGCTGTAGCGGTAAACGAAAACCGCGGCCTCAGGGCCGCGGTTTTTTTATGGTGCCGGATCGGGGCCCGGAGCCGCCGGGGACCTATCGCGGACGGAGTCCGCTCCTACGATTTGTCAGGCCGCGTAGGAGCGGACTCTGTCCGCGATAGACTTCGCCCCACGCGACGTCACGGCAGGATGGCGAACACCCGTGCCGGGAAGCCCGTGCCCTGGGCTATCTTCGGGAAGCTCACCACCGCCAGCGCGCCGGCTTCGGGCACCTTGTCGAGGTTGGCGAGCAGCTCGATCTGGTAGTGGTTGGTGCCCAGGATGTAGGACTCCAGCGAGTAGTCGTCCTTGCTGGTGGCAATGCCCGGGTCGGTGTCGGTGGTCTCGTGTCCGGAGGCGGTGATCTTGCGCGTCTCGTAGAGGTACACCAGCGCTTCCTTGCTCCAGCCCGGATAGTGCGCCACGCCCTTGGCATCCTGGTTCTGCATCTTCGCCTGGTCCGGCCAGCGCTGCGACCAGTCGGTACGCAGTGCCGCGGAGGCGCCTTGGGGAACGGGGCCGTGCTTGGCTTCCCAGGCCTTCACATCGGCCAGGCTCAGCACATAGTCGGGGTTCTTCGCCACCCGCTCGTGAATGTCGAACACCACCAGTGGCAGGAACTGCTCCTTCACGTCCAACTGGTCGACGCTGCGCAGGCCCTTGTGGAAGTGCACCGGCGGGTCGACGTGGGTGCCCCACTGGCCGACGTGGCTGTACAGCTCCACCTGGAAACCGTCCTTGTCCACCGTGTAGAGCGTCTTGCGGCCCATGGGCTCGAAGCCTTTCCAGTGCGGGGTGTTGCTGTCGAACGAATGGGTCAGGTCAATCCAGTCGTGTTGTTTGAGGCTGGCATAGGTGTCCCACAGGCCGGGTTGGGCGGCCTGACTTGCGGCGGGCAGCAGGGCAGCGGCGAAGAGCAGGGCGGGAAGGCGTTGCATGGGTCTGATTCCTTGACGGGGATGGGAGAAAGCGCCTTATCTTTCTCCATCGTCTGATCCGTCATCCAATTCTGAATTCTACTTTTCTTATTCTGTTTCGTTATTCCATCAGGAGCCTCCATGTCCTTCCAGCTCATCGAATACGCCGACGCCAGCCCCGAGGTCCGTGCCGTCTACGACGACATCATGGCGACCCGCAGGATCGACTGGGTGAACAACTTCTGGAAGGCGCTGGCCAACCACCCGCAGACCCTGAAGCGCACCTGGGAGAGCCTCAAGGAAGTGATGGGGCCGGGGCAGCTGGACCCGCTGGTAAAGGAGCTGATCTACGTCGCCGTCAGCGTCACCAACAACTGCAACTACTGCATCGGCTCCCACGGCGCCGCGGCGCGCAAGGCCGGGATGGACGACAGCATGCTCGGCGAGTTGATGGCGGTGGTGGCCATGGCCAACGAGACCAACCGCCTCGCCATCGGCTACCAGGTGCCGCTGGACGATGTGTTCAAGGGCGCGGTGATGCAGAGCAGTGCCAGCTGAGCCGGTTTCCGGATCGGGTTCGGACCTGCTGGGAGACTCTCGCGGACGGAGTCCGCTCCTACGCAATTTCGTGCCCCGTAGGAGCGGACTTCGTCCGCGATTGTTTTCGCCCCGCTCGAACCATCAGGGGCGGGATGGGGACAACCGCTGGATCGCCTTCACCGGTGTCCCGTCGCTCCAGCGCCCCATGGACAGTTGCGCGGGCCCGCCGCCCAGTGCGTAGTCGCGGTCCTGGCCATGGAAAGCCGCATCGCACAGCGCATCGAACAGCTTCCACGGCCCGAACCAGTCCATCGCATCGGTCGCCAACGCGTTGTGTGCTGATGGCTGCCCCTGCTTGAGCCGCTGTTTCACACGCTCCTGCACGCGGTTGAGCAGCCAACTGGAAGAGTCGCTGGGTGGGTAGCGCGGATCGAAGCGTGGCGCGGTCGGCGCCGCATGGTTGGCCAGCAGAGGCGGGTTGCCGTGGCGGTCACTGCGCAGCAGGAGCAGGTCCTTGTCGCGCGGCGCAACCTGGGTACTTTCTTCGTAGATGCGTCGCGCGTCGTCGCAGCCGACGCGTTCGTCCTCGTCACCACACACGGCCAGCAGCAACGTACCAGCGGGAATGTTCGCCAGCGGCTCCAGCGGGACCTGTCGCCAGCGCGGGCCGCTGCTCTTGCCGGGCTCAACCGCCATCAGCGCACGTGGCCTCGGCACGCCGAGGCGTTGCCAGGAGGCTGCCAGCCCGCTGGCGATCAGTCCGCCGGCCGAATGGCCGACATAGGCGACGTGCTCCAGTTCCGGCTTCACTCCCAGCTTGCCGGCTTGCAGATCGGCGATGGCGCGGCGCACGGAGTCGGCGGCGTTGGGCAGGAACTCCGCCGCCGGGGTCTTCAGCGTCGCCTGGTAGCGCGGGTAGATGAGAATGGCGCCGCGCCGGACGATGTGCTCGATCCAGGCGCGATAGAGGTCGGGTTGCATGACGCTCCAGCCGTGGGTGAAGGCCACTATGGGGGCAGTGGCCGGGGCAGGGCGATCCGGGGTGAATACCCAGTATTCGTTGCCTTCGGCAGTGAAGTGCCACTGACGTACGTCGGCATGGGCGTAGTTCGAACCGCCGGGGCCCTGGAGCGGCTGCGCAGGTGGCAGCGCGTCGGCCGCGTTCAGCGGGTTGGCGCGGAGCAGGTTGCAAGTCAGCAGCAGGCTGGCGGCCAGCGCCGGGATCAGCCGATGGCGACGCATGGAGACACCTCTGGCGGGGATGCCTCCAGCATAGCCGTCAGCGCGGATAGAGCGGCGGCAGGCTGCTGGCTTCCGTTGCTGGCGGTGCGTCCGGATCGGCGCCGGGCAGGGTGCGGATGGCGCGCCAGAGGTCTTCGCCCTGCCAGTTGCGCCCACCTTCGCTGTCGCTGTAGAGCGCACCGTTGAGACCGTCCAGCGCATCGGACAGCGGCACGAAGCGCGCCGCCATGTCGGCCAGGGTTTCCGGCTGCTGCCGGGCCCAGGCGTCCAGCGCCTGGCGGGTGGCGTGGGAGTCGTTGGCCTGGCAGGCGCGGCGCAGTTCGTCGAGCAGCGTGCGGGTGCTCGGCCCGGCCTGCGCAGCGCGGATCACCGCCGGCTGGCTGCGGGCTCGCCACCACAGGCCGAAGCCGAGCAGGGTCGTCAGGCTGAGCAGTGCGCAGGCCAGTTGCCAGGGCCAGAGCACTGTATCGCTGACGACCGTCTCGCCGGGGATGGCAGGGGCTTCGGTGTGTTCCTCCAGCTGCGAGTTGGCGGCGACCTGCAGGGTGCGGGCCGGCAGGCTGGTGCGTTCGACACGATGTTCCTGGGTATTCCACCAGACGATTTCCACCGGCGGCAGTTCCACCGGGCCGGCCTTGTCGGCGATCAGCGCCTCGCGCTCTTCGCGGCTGCCGATCATGCCCTGGTCGCTGCTTTCGTTGGCCAGTTGGGGCTGGTCCGGGTAATGCCGCAGGCCTTCGGGCAGGGCGACCGGCAACGGCGGCAGCTGGGCGCTGGACAGCCCCTCCACGCGCAGCATGATGTTGCGGGTCAGCGCCTCGCCGGCCTTGGCCTCCTCCGGCTGCGGGCTCCAGGTCTCGGTCAGGCTGAGCGAACGGGCGGGCAGCCAGGGCGCGTCCTTGGGATAGTCGGCGGGCTTGGGGTCGACCTGCAGCGGAATGCTCGGCGAGACCACCCGCACCTGCTTGCCCGGCGGCGGGCCGAAGGGGTTGTACTCGTCGTTGCGGCGCTGCGCGGCCTGGGTGGCGTTGAAGGTCTGGCCGGGGATTTCCAGGGTGCCGCTTTTCTGCGGGAAGATCGCATAGCGCACTTCGATCACGCCGTGGCGGACGCCGTTGATTTCCTTCTCGTAGGTGCGCGGCTCGCCCAGCTGCTCGACCCGCGCATCGTTCATGCGCAGCGGGCTGAGGCTGCTGTCGTCGTACAGCGACACCGAGTGGTAGATGCGCAGGGTGAGGATGACCTGGGCCTGCACCCAGCTTTCCTCGTGGTCGACGCTGGCATCGATGAACACCGGGGCGAGCTTCTGGCCCTCGGCGCTGTCCTGGGCCTTGAGCACGTCCAGGCTGATCGGTTCGCTGGCGTTGCCGCCCAGGCGGATCGGTGGGATTTCCACCTTGCCCTCGCTGCGCGGCTGCAGGGTGATGATCCAGCGCGTGGTGGCCTGGGCCTTGCCGTTGAGCGTGGTCAGGCGGTTGACCTGGCGAGTGCCGAGCACCACGAAGCGCTCGTCCAGCGGCTTCAGGTCGGGCTTGCCGAACAGCGTGGGGTCATCCGACTCCAGGGTCAGTTCGACGCTCTCGCCTGCAGTCAGGCGCGCGCGGTCAACACTGGCAGTGAAGCTGGCTTCGGCGCGCATCGCGGCGAGGCAGAGCAGGGTCAGGCAGATCAGCCTTTTCATGGGGTGGGTTCCTGGCGCTGCTGCTGTTGCTGGTACCAGAACTTGCGGCGCAACAGTTCGGACGGGTCGTCGGGAATCTGCCGCAGCCACTGTTCCAGGGCCTGACGGCGCTCATCCCCCAGTGGACCGGCTTCTTCCGGGTTGGTTTCCTGTTCTTCGCCGGCGTGTTCGCCGGGTTTGTCGCTCGTGCTGGCGGAGGGGCGATCAGCCTCCTGCGAAGGGTTGTTCGCTGCTGGCGCCGGCCGCGAGTCGCGCTCGCCGGAGTGTTCGTCGTCCTGCTGCTGATCCTGCGGCTGGGCGGCCTGCGGGTCGTTGTTCTGGGCCGGGTCCTGATTCTGTTGCAAAGGCTGGTCCTGGCCATCGCCTGCGGGATTTTCCTTGCGCTGGCGCAGCAGGTCTTCGAGCAGGGCCTTGTTGCGCTTGGCCGATTCCAGCTCGGGGTCGCGTTCCAGCGCCTGGTCGTAGGCGTCGATGGCGGCTTCCAGCTCGTTCTGTTTCGCCAGGGCATTGCCGCGGTTGTAGTGGTCGGCGGCTTCGTCTCCATGAGCGAAGGCCTGGGCGGCGTCGACGTAATCGCCGGCGCGGTACAGCGCCAGGCCCTTCCAGCGGAAGTCGTCGAAGCGCTCGGCGGCTTCGGCTGGGTGTCCGGCATCGAGCAGGCGCTGGCCCTGCTGGTCCGGTCGCAGCCAGAGGTCATTGAGCTCGAAGGCGTTGGCATCCTGCGGCGGCGCCCACAACAGCGGCAGCAACAGCGGCAGGCAGAACAACCAGCCGCGGCGGCCGGCGCAGGCGGCAAGCAGGAGCAGCGGCAACAGCAGCCAGTAGCCCTGGTCGGCCCAGCGTTGCAGGCGCAGCAGGGCATCTTCCTCGCTCACCTGCAGACCCTGGGTGCTGTCCAGCAGGCCGAGGGAACGCAGGTCGCTGCTGCTGGTGCGCAAGCGCTGGAAGCGTCCGCCCATGTCGGTGGCGAAGGTGCGTAGCGAGCTCTCGTCAAGGCGCGGCACGAGGATGTTGCCCTGGTCGTCCTTGAGGAAGGTGCCGTCTTCCTGGGCGATGGGGGCGCCGCCGGGGGTGCCCACGGCGAGCAGCAGCAGATCCTTGCCCTTGCCTTTGAGTGCCTGGCGGATGCCCTGGCGCTCGCGGGCGTCCAGTGCGCTGGTGACCAGCAGGATCCGGCCGTTGCCCTGCGCGCCATTGTCCAGCAGGCGGCGCGCCTGGGCCACGGCAAGGTCGGCGCGCTGGCCCGGCTCGGGCATGATCGACGGCTTGAGGGCATCCAGCAGATTGCGCGCAGTGCCCAGGTCATTGGACAGCGGCACCAGCGTGTGGGCGCTGCCGGCGTAGACGACGATGGCGGTCTGCGCGTCGCTGCGGCTCTGCAGCAGGTCGAGCAGTTTGTGCCGGGCCTGCTCCAGACGGGTCGGCTTGAGGTCGGTGGCGAGCATCTGCGGGGTGAGTTCCAACACCACCACCAGCGGGTCGCTGCGCTCCAGGGTCGGTTGTTCAACCTGCTCCCAGCTCGGGCCAAGCAGCGCGAGCACGGCCAGCAGCCAGGCAATACCGAGGTAGATCCACGGGCGGCGCTCATGGCGGCCGTTGCCGCCGGACAGCAACCACGGATGGAATGCCTGGGGCAGCAGCAATTGCCAGCGGCCGGCGCGGCGTTCGCGGTGCCAGAGCTTCCACAGCAGCCAGCCGAGCGGCAGCAGCAGGATCAGCCACAGCGGGTGCAACAGATGCGGCCAGACGTGGCTCATGGCCGGCGCTCCTTCTGCAGGCGCGCCATCCAGGCCGGCCAGCGCCAGTCCTCGGGCGGCCAAAGGGTACCGACCACGAGCGCGGCGCTGATCATCAACGCCAGCAGCAGCGGCCAGCGGTACAGCGCGATGGCGGGGCGCGCCTGGGTCGGCTTCTGCTCCACCGGCTCGAGCTGGTCGAGGCTCTCGGAGATGCGTTGCAGCTCTTCACCGTTGCGCGCGCGGAAGTACTCACCGCCGGTGCTTTCGGCGATGGCCTTGAGCGTGGGTTCGTCCAGGTCCAGACCCGGATTGAGGCCGAACAGCCCGACGACTCCGCCCTGCTTGGGATCGGCGCCGATGCCGATGGTGTAGACCTTCACGTGTTCTTCGGCAGCGAGCCTGGCAGCGGTCTGTGGGGAAATCTCGCCGGCCGTGTTGGCGCCGTCGGTGATCAGCACCAGCACGCGGCTTTCGGCCGGACGCTGGCGCAGGCGCTTGACCGCAAGACCCATGGCGTCGCCCAGGGCGGTGTCCTTGCCGGCGATGCCGATCAGCGCCTCGTCCAGCCAGATGCGCACAGTGTGGCGGTCGAAGGTCAGCGGCGCCTGCAGGTAGGCGCGGGTGCCGAACAGGATCAGCCCGACGCGATCGCCCCGGCGGCTCTCGATAAAGTCACCGAAGAGCCTCTTCACCAGGTCAAGGCGGCTGACCTCCGCGCCGTCCCAGGTCATGTCGACGTAATCCATGGAGCCTGAAACGTCCACCGCGACCAGCAGGTCGCGGCCGGTAGCCGGGATCGGCAGCGGCTCGCCGACCCATTGCGGGCGCGCGGCGGCCAGCAGCAGGCAGAGCCAGAGCAGGGCGAAGGGAGCCTGTTGGCGCCAGGCCGGCAGGCGTGCGCGGGCCCGGCGGCCGGCGAGGCCTTCAAGTTCCTTGAGGAAGCTGACCTTGATCGCTGCCTCGCCGTTGTCGGCCGGCGGCAGGATGAGACGCATCACCCAGGGCAGCGGGGCGAGCAGGAAGATCCAGGGCCAGGCGAACTCAAACATGCTTGCGCACCCAGGTTTCCACCGCGGCGGCGAGACCGTCGATGGCCTTGTCGTCCAGCTTGCACTCGGCGCGGTAGCCGCCTTCCACCAGGATCATCCAGCGGGTCAGGCCGGCGGCCGGGCAGCGGGTGTCGAGGAAGGCCAGCCAGGCGCGGCCGCTCAGGGTGTGGCTGTGGCTCTCCGGCCAGCGTGCGCGCGACAGGCGCTTGAGCAGACCGTTCAGCGCTTGCAGCCAGGGGCCGGCCGGGGCGTGGTCGTAGGGGCGCGGCAGGCGCTTGAGTTCTTCCAGCGCGGCTTCGCGAAGCGGGTCAAGCGGCGCCTCGGCGACGACCTTGGCCTTGCGCTTGGGCAGCCAGCGCTGGCGGTTGCGCCACAGCAGCCAGAGCAGCAAGGGCAGCAGCGCGGCGAGCAGCCACCAGCCCGGCGCCGGCGGCCACCAGGGCACCGCGGCGGGTTCGATCAGCGGTTGCAGCTGGTCGAGGGGATTCATTTCGCGTAGCCCGGCTGGTGCTGTTCCAGCAGGTTGCGCAGCTGTTCCACCAGTTCTTCCTGGGTGGTCAGCGGCAGCAGCGGCACGCCCAGGCGCAGGGCGAGGCGCTGCCAGCGTTCGCGGCGGGCTTCGCCAAGGGCGCGGTAGGCCAGGCGTTGCTCGTCGATGTGGGTGTCCAGCTCCAGCTGCGCCTGACCCTCGGCGAATCTCAACAGCCCGGCGGCAGGCAATGCGTGGTCGAGCGGGTCGGAGACCGGCAGCATCACCAGGTCGGTGTGGCGTGACAGCAGGGAAAGCTGTTGTTCGGCGACGTCACTGAGCGCGCGCTCGTCGCACACCACCATGATCAGGCTGCCGGGACGCAGCACCTCGCGGGCGCGGCGCAGGGCCATGCCGAAGCCGTCGCCGCTGTGGCTGAGGTTGGAGCCGGTGAGCAACGCGTTGTTGGCGCGCACGATCAGGTTGAACAGCTGCAGCAGGCTCTGCTTGCTGCGCCGCGGCTTGATTTCATGGCATTCGCTGTCGGTGAAGACCAGCCCGCCGATGCGGTCGTTGTGCGCCAGCGCAGCCCAGCCGACGAAGGCGGCGGCGCGGGCGGCGAGCACGGACTTGAAGCTCAGCCCGGAGCCGAAGAACAGCCGGGCACTCTGCTCGACCAGCACGAACACCGGGCGTTCGCGTTCTTCATGGAACAGCTTGGTGTGCGGCTCCTGGGTGCGTGCGGTGACACGCCAGTCGATGGTGCGCACGTCGTCGCCGGCCTGGTAGATGCGCACCTGGTCGAAGTCCACGCCGCGGCCGCGCAGGCGCGAGTGGTGCAGGCCGATCAGCGGGCTGCGCCGCGAGGGCGTGGAGAACAGCTGGACTTCACGCAGGCGGTGACGGATCTCGATCAGCTCGCCGAGCGAGACGGCCACGCCGGGCGCCAGGACGTTGTGCATGTCAGGCGACGGCGACCACGTCGAGGATGCGCTGGACCACACGGTCCTGGTCGATCCCGGCGGCTTCCGCCTCGAAGGTGAGGATCAGGCGATGGCGCAGCACGTCGAAGAGCATCGCCTGGATGTCCTCGGGGCTGACGAAGTCGCGCCCGGCCAGCCAGGCATGGGCGCGTGCGCAACGGTCCAGGGCGATGGAGCCGCGCGGGCTGGCGCCGTAGGACAGCCACTCGGCCAGTTCGGCGTCGTACTTGGCCGGGGTGCGCGTGGCCATGATCAACTGCACCAGGTACTCCTCCACGGCATCGGCCATGTACAGGCCGAGGATTTCCTGGCGGGCGGCGAAGATGGCTTCCTGGGTGACCCGGCGCTCCGGCTTGGTCTCGCCGTGCAGCGCTTCGCCGCGGGCCTGCTGGAGGATGCGGCGTTCCACGGAGGCCTCCGGATAGCCGATCTTCACATGCATGAGGAAGCGGTCGAGCTGCGCCTCGGGCAGCGGGTAGGTGCCCTCCTGCTCGATGGGGTTCTGCGTCGCCATCACCAGGAACAGCGGCGGCAGGTCGTAGGTGCTGCGCCCCACGCTGACCTGGCGCTCGGCCATGGCTTCGAGCAGGGCGGACTGCACCTTGGCCGGCGCGCGGTTGATTTCATCGGCCAGCACCAGGTGGTGGAAGATCGGTCCCTGCTGGAACACGAAGCTGCCGTTTTCCGGGCGATAGATCTCGGTGCCGGTGATGTCGGCAGGGAGCAGGTCCGGAGTGAACTGGATGCGGTGGAAGTCGGCCTCCAGGCCCTCGGCCAGGTCCTTGATCGCCTTGGTCTTGGCCAGGCCCGGCGCGCCCTCCACCAGCAGGTGGCCGTCGGCGATCAGGGCGATGAGCAGCCGCTCGATGAGCTTTTCCTGGCCGAGGATCTGGCTGGAGAGATACTGGCGCAGTGCAAGGAGCGACTCACGATGTTCCATCGCGTGGATTTCCTGGGACTAAGGGTGGGGCTGTCGGGCCGCCTATTTTACTGCATCGGTCGTCACTCTTGCAGCGCTGCGCTTCGTGCCTTGTGCGGCGCTGCCGGTTCGCGAACGGTTTCTACGCCGGGCAGCGGTGTCAGGCAATGCAGCGCGGAATTGGGGTTGCGCTGCTGGCGCATACCGCGCGCGCCGCCATGGACCACCGCGAAGCGGTAGACCCAGGCCACCAGGCGCGGCATGCCGGCGCGCAGCAGCATGCGGTGGAACAGCTCGTCCGCCTCGGACTTGGTCACCGGGGCGACGTTGAGGAACTGGTACAGCGCGTCGTGCACCAGGCTCGCGTGGTGCGCCACCGGCCAGAACATCGTGCGTTCCTTCTGCTGCCCGTGGCGCAGGCACTGCACGCTTTCCAGGTGTTCCCACCAATCCGGCGTGCCGAGGGTGGCGATCCAGAAGAACGGCACCTTCGGCGAGCATCCGTCCCAGGCGTAGGTGCGCGTGCAGCCGAAGTCGTAGCTCACGGTGCCGGCGGCAAGGTCCACGCTGGCGGGCCCGGGGTTGATGATGAGGCGCCCGTCATGCACCACCAGCCACTCGCTGTAGAAGAAGCGACCCTGGAACAGCGGCTCCTCGCAGACCAGCGGGAAGTCGATGTAGTTGATCCACGGGCCGTTGCGGTCGCGACTGCAGAAGCCCCACTCGCGCACCGAGCGCTCCCGCGCGGCTTCGACCCGGCGCAGGCGCTCGTTGCGGCCGACGATGCGTGGCAACAATACGCCGAGATAGACCGGGACCGCGCCGATCAGCAGCGGCCGTACGGCTTCGTCGAGGAACAGCCAGGCCAGCACCAGCAGCGTCGCGCCCAACAGGGTGACCAGCAGGTTGTCCAGGTGGCGCAGCAGCGGGCGGTGCAGGGGTGGGTGGCGTTGCATGGCGTCCGTTCCAGAGCAGGAGGCTGCATGATAGCGCTTTGACATTTCCTGCGGCACATACGGAACGATCGTACGGAGAAATCAGTCGTCTCTGCGTGAGCGTAGCCTCTGCATGCCGTTGAACGAATATGTCGCAGCCCCGTAAGCCACGGCCTGGCCACTCCCGATAAGCTCGCTGGGATCGGTGACCGCCCGGTCGGGGTTGTCAATCGAGGGTCACACTGCCCGTCTATATCTGTGGCCCGACACAAGGCGATATGCGTTCTACGCTCAATCCAACAAAACGAGCCCAGCGGAGTACCAACATGGCGTTCTTCACCGCAGCCAGCAAAGCCGACTTCCAGCAACAACTGAAAGCGGCCCTGGCGCAGCACGTCGACGACAAGGGTCTGCCACAAGTGACCCTGTTCGCCGAGCAGTTCTTCGGCTTCATCTCCCTCGACGAATTGACCCAGCGCAGGCTGTCCGACCTGGTCGGCTGCACGCTGTCTTCCTGGCGCCTGTTGGAACGTTTCGACCCCGCCCAGCCCATCGTTGCGGTCTACAACCCCGATTACGAAAAGCACGGCTGGCAGTCCACCCACACCGCCGTGCAGGTGCTGCACCCGGACCAACCGTTCCTGGTCGACTCGGTGCGCATGGAGCTGAACCGCCGCGGCTACAGCATCCACACGCTGCAGACCAACGTGCTCAGCGTGCGCCGCAACGCCAAGGGCGAGCTGCTGGAAATCCTCCCCAAGAACAGCACCGGCAAGGACGTGCGCCAGGAATCGCTGATGTACCTGGAGATCGACCGCGTCTCCCAGGCCGGCGAACTGCGCACCCTGGAAAAAGCCCTGCTGGAGGTGCTGGGCGAAGTCCGCCTGGCGGTAGCCGACTTCCCGGCCATGCGCACCAAGGCCGAAGAGCTGCTGGCCTGGCTGGGCAAATCCAAGGTCAAGGCTCGCGCCGAGGAAACCGCCGAGGTGCGCGCCTTCCTCGAGTGGCTGCTGGACAACCACTTCACCTTCCTCGGCTATGAAGAATTCACCGTGCAGGAGGAAGCCGACGGCGGCCACCTGGTGTACGACGAGAAGGCCTTCCTCGGCCTGACCCGCACCCTGCGCGCCGGCCTGAACAAGGACGACCTGCACATCGAGGACTACGCGGTGGCCTACCTGCGCGAGCCGGTACTGCTGTCCTTCGCCAAGGCCTCGCAGCCCAGCCGCGTGCACCGCCCGGCCTACCCGGACTACGTGTCGATCCGCGAGATCGACGCCAAGGGCAAGGTCGTCCGCGAGTTCCGCTTCCTCGGCCTGTACACCTCGGCGGTCTATGCCGAGAGCGTATTCGACATCCCGTTCATCCGTGGCAAGGTCGCTGCGGTGTTGAAGAATTCCGGCTTCGACAGCAAGGCGCACCTGGGCAAGGAACTGGCGCAGATCCTCGAGGTGCTGCCGCGCGACGATCTGTTCCAGACCCCGGTGGACGAGCTGTACAACACCGCCATGTCCATCGTGCAGATCCAGGAACGCAACAAGATTCGCCTGTTCCTGCGCAAGGACCCGTACGGCCGCTTCGCCTACTGCCTGGCCTACGTACCGCGCGACATCTATTCCACCGAAACGCGGATGAAGATCCAGCAGGTGCTGATGGAGCGCCTGAAGGCCAGCGACTGCGAGTTCTGGACCTTCTTCTCCGAATCCACCCTGGCCCGCGTGCAGTTCATCCTGCGCGTCGACCCGAAGAATCGCATCGACGTTGATGCCGCCCAGCTGGAGCAGGAAGCGATCCAGGCTTGCCGCTCCTGGCAGGATGACTACGCCGCACTGGTGCTGGAGAACTTCGGCGAAGGGCAGGGCAACAACCTGCTGGAAGACTTCCCCAAAGGCTTCCCGGCCGGCTATCGCGAGCGCTTTGCACCGCACTTCGCGGTGGTGGACCTGCAGCACCTGTCCAGCCTGTCCGACAGCCGCCCGCTGGTGATGAGCTTCTACCAGCCGCTGGCCCAGGGTGAGCAGCAGCTGCACTGCAAGCTGTACCACGCCGACACGCCGCTGGCCCTGTCGGACGTCCTGCCGATCCTGGAGAACCTCGGCCTGCGCGTGCTCGGCGAATTCCCCTACCGCCTGCGCCACACCAACGGCCGCGAATACTGGATTCATGACTTCGCCTTCACCTACGCTGAAGGCCTGGACGTCAACATCCAGGAGCTCAATGAGACCCTGCAGGACGCCTTCGTCCATATCGTCAACGGCGACGCCGAGAACGACGCCTTCAACCGCCTGGTGCTGACCGCCGGCCTGCCGTGGCGCGACGTGGCGCTGCTGCGTGCCTACGCCCGCTATCTCAAGCAGATCCGCCTGGGCTTCGACCTGGGCTATATCGCCAGTGCGCTGAATGCCCACGTGGACATCGCCCGCGAACTGGTGCGACTGTTCAAGACCCGCTTCTACCTCGCCCGCAAGCTCACCGCCGAGGACCTGGAAGACAAGCAGCAGAAGCTCGAACAGGCCATCCTCGCGGCACTGGACAACGTCCAGGTGCTCAACGAGGACCGCATCCTGCGGCGCTACCTCGACCTGATCAAAGCGACCCTGCGCACCAACTTCTACCAGCCGGACGCCGCTGGGCAGAACAAGAGCTACTTCAGCTTCAAGTTCAACCCCAAGGCCATCCCGGAAATCCCGCGGCCGACGCCCAAGTTCGAGATATTCGTCTACTGCCCGCGTGTGGAAGGCGTGCACCTGCGCTTCGGCGACGTGGCCCGTGGCGGCCTGCGCTGGTCCGACCGCGAGGAGGACTACCGCACCGAAGTGCTGGGGCTGGTGAAGGCGCAGCAGGTGAAGAACGCGGTGATCGTGCCCACGGGGGCCAAGGGCGGCTTCATCCCGCGTCGCCTGCCGGTGGGCGGCACCCGCGATGAAATCCAGGCCGAGGCCATCGCCTGCTACCGCATCTTCATCTCCGGCCTGCTGGACGTGACCGACAACCTCAAGGAAGGCAAGGTCGTGCCGCCGGCCAACGTGGTGCGTCACGATGCCGACGACCCCTATCTGGTGGTGGCGGCCGACAAGGGCACCGCGACCTTCTCCGACATCGCCAACGGCATTTCCGCCGAATACGACTTCTGGCTTGGCGACGCCTTCGCCTCCGGCGGTTCCGCCGGCTACGACCACAAGGGCATGGGCATCACCGCCCGTGGCGGCTGGGTCTCGGTGCAGCGCCACTTCCGCGAGCGCGGCATCGACGTGCAGAAGGACAGCGTCACCGTCATCGGCATCGGCGACATGGCCGGCGACGTGTTCGGCAACGGCCTGCTGATGTCGGACAAGCTGCAGATGGTCGCAGCCTTCAACCACATGCACATCTTCCTCGATCCGAATCCGGATCCGGCGGCGAGCTTCGCCGAGCGCCAGCGCCTGTTCAACCTGCCGCGCTCCAGCTGGGCGGACTACGACGCCTCGCTGATCTCCGCCGGCGGCGGCATCTTCCTGCGCAGCGCGAAGAGCATCACCCTGACGCCGGAAGTACGCGCGCGCTTCGACATCGATGCCGAGCGCCTGACGCCCACCGAGCTGATCCACGCGCTGCTCAAGGCGCCGGTGGACCTGCTGTGGAACGGTGGCATCGGCACCTATGTGAAGTCCAGCGACGAAACCCACGCTGACGTCGGCGACAAGGCCAACGACGGCCTGCGCGTGGACGGCCGCGACCTGCGGGTGAAAGTGGTGGGCGAGGGCGGCAACCTCGGCATGACGCAGCTGGCGCGGGTCGAGTTCGGCCTCAACGGCGGCGCCTGCAACACCGACTTCATCGACAACGCCGGTGGCGTGGACTGCTCCGACCACGAGGTAAACATCAAGATCCTGCTCAACGAGGTGGTGACCGCCGGCGACATGACCAGCAAGCAGCGCAACAAGCTGCTGGCGGAAATGACCGACCAGGTGTCCGACCTGGTGCTGGGCAACAACTACAAGCAGACCCAGGCGCTGTCCCTGGCCGAGCGCCGCGCCCGCGAGCGCATCGCCGAGTACAAGCGGCTGATGAGCGACCTGGAGGGGCGTGGCAAGCTGGACCGCGCGCTGGAATTCCTTCCCACCGACGATGGCCTTGCCGAGCGCATCGCTGCCGGCCAGGGCCTGACCCGCGCCGAACTGGCTGTGCTGATTTCCTACAGCAAGATCGATCTGAAGGAACAGCTGCTGGGCTCGCTGGTGCCGGACGACGACTACCTGACCCGCGACATGGAGACGGCCTTCCCGCAGACCCTGGTCGATACGTTCGGCCCGGCCATGCGCAAGCACCGTCTGAAGCGCGAGATCGTCAGTACGCAGATCGCCAACGACCTGATCAACCACATGGGCATCACCTTCGTGCAGCGCCTGAAGGAGTCCACCGGCATGACGCCGGCGAACGTGGCGGGCGCCTACGTGATCGTGCGCGATGTCTTCCATCTGCCGCACTGGTTCCGCCAGATCGAGGCGCTGGACTACCAGGTGCCGGCGGAGGTGCAGCTGACCCTGATGGACGAGCTGATGCGTCTGGGCCGCCGCGCGACCCGTTGGTTCCTGCGCAGTCGTCGCAACGAGCAGGACGCCGCTCGCGACGTCGCGCACTTCGGTCCGCGCATCGCAGCCCTGGGCCTGAAGCTCAACGAACTGCTCGAAGGCCCGACCCGCGAACTGTGGCAGGCGCGCTACCAGGCCTACGTCGATGCGGGCGTGCCGGAGCTGCTGGCGCGCATGGTCGCCGGTACCAGTCACCTCTACACCCTGCTGCCGATCGTCGAAGCAGCGGACGTCACCGGCCGCGATCCGGCCGACGTGGCGCGCGCCTACTTCGCCCTGGGCAGCGAGCTGGAACTGACCTGGTATTTGCAGCAGATCAGCTCCCTGCCGGTGGAGAACAACTGGCAGGCGCTGGCTCGCGAAGCCTTCCGCGACGACCTGGACTGGCAACAGCGGGCAATTACCGTGTCGGTGCTGCAGATGCAGGACGGCCCCGCGGAAATCGACGCGCGCGTGGCGCTCTGGCTGGACCAGCATGCTCCGATGGTTGCGCGCTGGCGCGCCATGCTCGCTGACCTGCGTGCATCCACCAGCACCGACTACGCCATGTACGCCGTGGCCAATCGCGAGCTGCTCGACCTGGCGCAAAGCAACCAGCAGGGCGCTGGCCCGGTCTGACGGTCAACGCCTGAAAACCTTTTGATGCTCCAGCCCCGCCTCGTGCGGGGCTTTTTTTCGGCGCCAAGTTTCCTTGGCACCGACATCAGGCTGATGCACGAATATGGGATGGCGTGGCGCGCAGCGATACCCATGGGCGGTGGCGCCCAGGGCTGCAGGGAGGAGCGCGTTCCGCCGCGAGGACTTCGCGGAGAAGCGCTGCTCCTACAGAAACTTCGCTCCTACGGAAATGGAGCGGATACGAGAACGACGACCAGCAGAATCAGCTGCCGCTTCGCCCAGCCTCGCGCGGTTCGGTCAGTGCCCGACGGTACTTGGCGTACAGCTCATCGGACATATTGCTGGCCCCCAGCATCTTCAGCGCGAAGGATTTGACTTGCTCGTCGCTGTAGGGCTCTGGCTGCGGCGCCGGTTGGCTGGCGCAGCCCACCAGCCACAGGGGCAGGGTCAGGGAGAGGAGGGCGAGGGCACGATTCATGGTTTCACACGCAGGCTGGTTCGGGATGAGGGAAAGGCTATCAACCGCTCGAGGCGAGCAGAAATCATCCCGTTCAATAGTGGTTATCGTTTCTGGCGACTTCCGACGCTTCAGTCCTACAGAAAGTTCCCGGCTGCGGCGTTTTACAGCGAATGCGGATATCCTTCCCCGCTGTTTATCCCTATTCAGGACATCCCCATGAAAGCGCAACTCGTCGAACTCCTCACGCTGATCAGCTCCGGCTGCCTGGGTGAGGATGAGATCCAGCAGGTCGCCGACGAGGCTTCGCAGGCCTATGCCGATCCGGCGGCCTTCCTCGCCGCCAATCCGGACATCAATTACGACGAAAGCTTCCCCATTCCGCTGGGTGAGTGGGTGGTGGTGGGCAGCCTGCCGGAGATCGTGCTGTTCATGGGCGACAGCTACGAGGAGCTGTTCGGTGAGATCCGCGCCTCCTTCGACCCGAGCGTGAGCTTCGTGCTGCAGGCCAAGCAACTGCGCAAGACCGAGCCGCTGGCCGCGCTTAACCGCATCCAGACCCAGCTCGGCGCGCTGTACCCGGAAAAAGGCGGCTATGTACTGGTGAACTTCAGCGAGCCGCTGGACACCGAGCTGCAGTGCGTACTGGTGTACCGCAATGACCTGGAGCGGGTCATGGCGCTTTGCGTGGAGATCGGCATTCCTGCCGTGCCGGCGCTGCAGGCCGCCCAGCAAGCCGATCAGGACTGATCCGGCTGGGTCATCAGCAGCAGGGCGCCCAGGTCCACCAGGACCCGGCCGCCTATGCGTCGAGTCGGTATCGCTTCTTGATCGATCCAGAGTTGCACAATGGCTGGTCGGTCGTTCAGCCCGACCAGCTGTGCAAAGCGCTGGGGCGTCACGTAATAGCCACCTTCGTCAAGGTCCGGGCTGAATCCGCTTTCCTCGTTCATATCGTGTCCCGCACCATCCCGTCTGATTGGTCCATGGCCTCTGCTACGGCCTGGACGACGAATTAATCCTAGTTATTAGGGTGTTTATCCGGGCTTTATCGGTCTCGGAGATGGATGACGCATGATGAAGAAACGTTTCCTATTCACTGCAGGAGAAAGACTACGCGCACTGCGCTCGCTGACGGGCCTGTCTCGCCGCGCCTTCGCCGAGGTGGTTGGTATGAAGGCCAAGGATGTGGAAAACATCGAGTACGGCAATCAGCGCATGCGTGACCTCGATTTCCAGAAGGTCTGCAGCGTTTACCCGGATTTCAGCCGGTGGATAACCTACGAAGGGCCGATCGACCAGGCAGAGGTGACCTGGAAGGTCGAGGACTCCGCCCAGCGCGCGGCGGTTTATCTGGTCAGGAGCAATCCGCAGCTGTTGGCCACGCTCGGTCTGACTCTGCAGGAGTGGCGGGCACGGCACCATGAGGTGCTCGATAGCCTGGAGGAGGAGGAGCGCCAGCTCTGGGAAGAGAGCCGCGAGGAGTGAGGTGTCGCGTCAGCCGGCCGTGCCGGTCTGGCGCAGGTAGGTGATCACGTCCGGAGCGCCGGCTTCGCGCAGCCCCTGACCGAAGCCATCCGACTGGGGGTCATCCCTGGGCAGCAGCAGGCTCTCCGGGGTTTCCGAATTGAACAGGCCGAAGCGCGCGTAGGGCATGCCGGTCTCCAGCAACAGTTCCATGAAGGACGCGTCGCTCCAGGCCTTGGCCGGCATGGCCAGCATATGGAAGCCGTGCTCCAGTTCATCCAGCACAGGGGCCTGCAGGGCAAAGCGCTGGATGCTCGCTGGCAGGATGATCTCCAACCCGCGGCGGCGGGCATAGACCACCGCGTTGGCCAGTTCGCACGGGTGATTGTCGTCGTCCCAGAACAACCGCACGCCGTGCCAGCTCGCGCTACGCAACTGCAGAGGCGCCTTGCGCTCGAAGCCGGGCAGGGCCACACCCAGTACCTTGGTGAAGTCGTTATAGCTGATGATCCGCACCTTGCGGCACTGCTCGCAGTTGGAGAGGTCTTCGAGCCCTGCCAGGGGGCTGTCGAGCAGGCTGCGGCAGCAGAGGCCATCGATGCTTCGAATGTCGACGGCGGGGTGCTCTTCGCGGTAGCTGGTCACCAGGCGCTTGAGTACGGCGTGGATGCGCGCCTTGTCTTCCTGTACCGGACCGGACAGCGCGCCGCGCGGCAGGTCGATCAGACGGTACAACGGAGGGCCCGATTGCCAACCGAGACCCGCGGGCCCGTTGGGCAGTGGCTCGAAGGGCAGGGAAAGGCTCCGGCTGCGCTCAGCCACGTTACGCCCATCGGAGCTGCCAATACCCAGACGCTGGGCGAGGGCAGCCAGCCGACTGGTCACGCTGCGGGGGCGGGATGGTTGACTCATGGGCGACGCAAGACTCTCGATGGCCGGCTGGTGAGTGCAGGAAGCGCCGGGCGTGATGCACGGCGAATTGCCCTAAGCATAGAAAACCCTGGCGCCGTTGGGCGCATGCGTTGTGGCAAAATTCTTTCCTTCATTTGCTGGAGGCCTCCATGGCTTGCGTTGTGCTGGATATATGCCTGCCGGTGGACCGGCTGCAGGCGCTCTATCGCGGGCATGTCAACCGGGTAGAGGTGGTCAGTCGCGATGGTCGGCGGATCAATCTGCCGGCGTATCACCTGCGTCCATTCGTCACTCACTCCGGAGTTCATGGCAGCTTCGAGCTGGAATTCGACGATTCCGGGCGGCTGCTGGCGCTGCGTCGCCTCGCCTGAGCGAGAGTGGGCTGGCTATAATAGCGCCCCATTTTGCCGACCGATGCCCGACCATGTACAGCCTGGCCCGCGAGCTCCTGTTCAAGCTCTCCCCGGAAACCTCCCATGAATTGTCCATCGACCTGATCGG
Organism: Pseudomonas sp. DP-17; assembly: GCF_022380625.1. Lineage (NCBI taxonomy): Bacteria > Pseudomonadati > Pseudomonadota > Gammaproteobacteria > Pseudomonadales > Pseudomonadaceae > Pseudomonas > Pseudomonas sp. DP-17. The sequence continues at coordinate 170,573 of NZ_JAKSXG010000001.1, read as the reverse complement.
TGCCGGTGGCCGCCTGGGCCTCAACGGCTTGCTGACGCCGGCGCCGAGAAGCCTGCCAGTAAAGGTCATGGGTCTGGAATTCGCCAACCCTGTGGGGCTGGCCGCCGGCCTGGACAAGAACGGTGACGCCATCGACGGCTTCGCCCAACTGGGCTTCGGTTTCGTCGAAATCGGCACCGTCACCCCGCGTCCGCAGCCGGGCAACCCCAAGCCGCGCATCTTCCGCCTGCCGCAAGCCACCGCAATCATCAACCGCATGGGCTTCAACAACCACGGGGTCGATCATCTGATCGAGCGGGTCAAGGCGGCGAAGTACAAGGGTGTGCTGGGCATCAACATCGGCAAGAACTTCGATACCCCGGTCGAGCGCGCGGTGGATGACTACCTGATCTGCCTGGACAAGGTCTACGCCCACGCCAGCTACGTCACGGTCAACGTCAGCTCGCCGAACACCCCCGGCCTGCGCAGCCTGCAGTTCGGCGATTCGCTCAAGCAGTTGCTCGAAGCGCTGCGCCTGCGCCAGGAAGACTTGGCGGTGAAATATGGCCGTCGCGTGCCGCTGGCGATCAAGATCGCCCCGGACATGAGCGACGAGGAGACCGCGATGGTCGCTGCCGCGCTGATCGAGGCGGGTATGGACGCGGTGATCGCCACCAACACCACCCTGGGTCGCGAAGGCGTCGAGCACCTGCCGTTCGGCAACGAGGCGGGTGGCCTGTCGGGTGCCCCGGTGCGCGAGAAGAGTACCCATATCGTCAAGGTGCTGGCCGGTGAGCTGGGTGGTCGCCTGCCGATCATCGCCGCGGGCGGCATCACCGAAGGTGCGCATGCCGCGGAGAAGATCGCTGCGGGTGCGAGCCTGGTGCAGATTTACTCGGGCTTCATCTACAAGGGTCCGGCGCTGATCCGCGAGGCGGTGGACGCCATTGCGGCGGCCAAGCGGGCTTGAATTCGGAAAGCAGAAATAAGTAGGGCTCCTTTCGGAGCCCTTGGGCTTGCGCCCTTTTCCGCCCGGATGGGGCGGCTTGGGGAAGTCGGGGGTGACCCTGGATTCAGCCTGTTGCGTGCTGCAATTGGTTCACACGTTGAATACCGGCGGCGCCGGTCAAACCATCCCAGTTGTCGCCGCGGCCCTCACGCCAGCCGTTGAGCCAGGATTGCCGGGTAGTGGGATGGGTAAACGGACAGAGGTCGCGAGATTTTCCAGTAATGCCGTGCTGATAACCACGCAAAAAGGCTCTTTCCAACGGATCACGCTTAAGTCTTCTCATAGGGTGTAGCCCTCACTTGTTGACTGTTATGTCCCGTTGGCCCCCCAGGGAGGCCGGGCGGAAATTTCCGCCAATGGGGCGCATTGCCGGCGTGACGCGCCCCGCCCGACACCGTTGCGGTGAAGGATTACCCCGAGTTCTATCGAAAGGTTCCGGGGCTGTGAATGACCAATTTGTCATAAGGACGTAACTCTTATGGGTTTGGGCCATAAGGTTCGTGCGGTTTGCAAAGTGCCAGTACGGCATAACCCGCCAGGGGCGGGAGCTTGCCAAGGATCAAGAGGAATGTGTGTCTAATTGAGACCATCTCTCGTTCCGACGAGTGGGGTGACTTTCTGCGACGCGAGGCCGCAGGCCGGTTCGCCGGTCCATCCCGGAAAATGAATTAACGGGGTCGCTTTGGTTCGCGGATGAACAAAAGGTGGCCGACAAGGCCGTAAGCGGCTTTGCTGAATGGGCTGAGGCCCGGGAATTATTTGCATGGCGGATTTGCACGATCTCTTCCTCACCTGCCCGAAAGGGCTCGATGGCCTGTTGCTGGAGGAAGCCCAGGCGCTCGGGCTGACCGAAGCGCGTGCCCAGGTTTCGGCCATTCGCGGCAAGGGCGACCTGGAGACGGCCTACCGCCTGTGCCTCTGGTCGCGACTGGCCAACCGTGTGCTGCTGGTGCTGTCGCGGTTTCCGGTGAATAACGCCGAAGATCTCTACCTGGGCGTCAACGCCGTGTCCTGGAGCGACCACTTGGATGCCGGCGGCAGCCTGGCGGTGGAATTCAGCGGCAAGGGTTCGGGCATCGACAACACGCACTTCGGCGCGCTGAAGGTGAAGGACGCCATCGTCGACAACCTGCGCGCCGAATTCGGCAAGAGGCCGACCGTCGACAAGGTCAACCCGGACATCCGGGTTCACCTGCACCTGGATCGTGGCCAGGCGGTTCTGTCGCTGGACCTTTCCGGGCACAGCCTGCACCAGCGTGGCTACCGCCTGCAGCAAGGGGCTGCGCCACTGAAGGAAAACCTCGCCGCTGCCGTGCTGATTCGTGCCGGTTGGCCGAAAATCGCTGCCGAAGGCGGCGCATTGTCCGACCCGATGTGTGGCGTCGGTACCTTCCTCATCGAAGCTGGCCTGATCGCCGCCGACGTCGCGCCGAACCTCAAGCGCGAGCGCTGGGGCTTCAGCAACTGGCTGGGCCACGTGCCGGCGATCTGGAAGAAGCTGATCGAGGAAGCCCAGCAGCGTGCCGAAGTCGGTCTGGCGAAGACGCCGCTGTGGATTCGCGGCTACGAGGCCGACCCGCGCCTGATCCAGCCTGCGCGCAACAACATCGAGCGTTCGGGGCTCGCCGAATGGGTGAAGATCTACCAGGGCGAACTTGCAACCTTCGAGCCGCGCCCGGACAAGGGCCAGAAAGGCCTGATCATCTGCAACCCGCCTTACGGCGAGCGCCTGGGCGACGAGGCCAGCCTGCTGTATCTCTACCAGCACCTCGGTGAACGCCTGCGCCAGAGCTGCCTGGGCTGGAGCGCCGGTGTGTTTACCGGCGCGCCGGAGCTGGGCAAGCGCATGGGCATTCGCAGCCACAAGCAGTACGCCTTCTTCAACGGCGCGCTGCCGTGCAAGCTGATCATGCTGGATATCGATCCGCGCCAGTTTGTCACCGGTGAGCGTGGGGAGCGCAGCGAAGCCTCTCAGGCGCAGCAGAGCGCCGCTGTGATCGAGCAGGCGCGCCTGAGCGAAGGCGGGCAGATGTTCGCCAACCGTGTGCAGAAAAACGTCAGGACGCTCGGCAAGTGGGCGCGCAAGGAAAAGGTCGAGTGCTACCGCGTGTATGACGCCGACATGCCCGAGTACGCCCTGGCAGTGGACCTCTACCGCGATTGGGCGCACGTGCAGGAATACGCCGCGCCCAAATCCATCGACCCGGAGAAGGCCCAGATCCGCCTGCTCGATGCGCTCGCCGCGTTGCCGCAGGCGCTGGGTATTCCCACCGAGCGCATCGTCATCAAGCGTCGCGAGCGCCAGACTGGCAAGAAGCAGTACGAGCGGCAGAACGCCGAAGGCCGCTTCATGGAAGTCGAAGAGGGCGGCGTGAAGCTGCTGGTCAACCTGACCGACTACCTCGACACCGGTCTGTTCCTCGATCACCGTCCGATCCGCCTGCGCATCCAGCGCGAGGCTGCCGGCAAGCGGTTCCTCAACCTGTTCTGCTATACCGCCACGGCCACCGTGCATGCCGCCAAAGGCGATGCGCGCAGCACCACCAGCGTCGATCTGTCGAAGACCTACCTGGACTGGGCGCGGCGCAACCTGTCGCTCAACGGTTTCTCCGACAAGCAGCGCCTGGTGCAGAGCGACGTGATGGAATGGCTGCGCGAAGACCGGGGCGAATACGACCTGATATTCATCGACCCGCCCACCTTCTCCAACTCCAAGCGCATGGAAGGCGTGTTCGATGTGCAGCGTGACCATGTCGAGCTGGTCGATCTGGCCATGGCTCGCCTGGCCAAGGGCGGGGTGCTGTATTTCTCCAACAACTTCCGCAAGTTCGAGCTGGACGAAGGGTTGGCGGCGCGTTATCAGGTCGAGGAGATCAGCGCGCAGACGCTGGACCAGGACTTCGCCCGCAACAGCAGGATCCACCGGGCCTGGCGCATCACCGTACGCTGACGCCCGAGCGGCGCGCGGCCTGGGCCGTGCGTCGCAGCATGGCTGGGCAAATGGCCATCGGCTGCTATAAGAACTGAGTACCCCTGAGATCGGGAATCCACATGACTCAGTTGCCGGCCTCCAAGCAGTTGCCCGCCGCTCAGGGAGTCGCCAGCCAGAAGAAGGCGCTGCGCGCCGCCGGTGTGGTGCTGGTGGCAGGCTTTTTGCTGACGGCGCTGCTGGGCTGGAATGTTTGGCGCAACGCCCACATCGCCCTGGAACAGCAGTTCGCGCTCACGGCCAATGAGCGGATCGACCGGGTTCGAGAACGCCTGTCGACGCAACTGAGTGAACTGGAATCGATCCAGCGCTTTTTCGAGAACTCCGAGAAGGTCTCTCGCGAGGAGTTCGAGCACTTCGTCAGCCCGTTGTTGGGCGATACCCTGGGTTACGCCTGGCTGCCCCGCGTTGACCAGCGCCACCGCGAAGCCTTCGAGGCCAGCGCCCGCGCCGCCGGCATGCTGGATTACATGCTGTTCGACCTCGATCTGCAGGGGCGGCCGATTCCTGCTCAAGTCCGCGAGCGCTATTTTCCCGTCCTCTATGGCGCCTCCGAATACCTTGAGGAAATGCCCCTCGGGCTTGATCTCAATTCGACCCTGCCGGGCCGGGAACTGACGCAACGTGTGCTGAAGTCCCGCTCGGTAGCCGCATCGATGCCTGTCGTTCTGCCCGGAGCTCCGCCAGCGGACTCCACCGGCCTGCTGCTGGCGGCCCCGCTCTATCGCACCAGCGCGACACCCAGCCCGACGGCGGAGACTCGCGTTGGCATCCAGGGCATCCTCCTGGCGGCAATCAGTTATCGACTGCTCATCGAGCAGGGAACGGAGGGGCGCGGCGAGCAACTGGCGTTGACCCTGCGCGACGCCAGTGATCCACGTCCGGACGTACCGCTCTATCGCAGCCCGGTCGCCGCTGACCAGACGGCGGGGCTCGTCTCGGAGCGCCACCTGCCTTTTGCAGGCCGTGACTATCTTGTCCGGGTCGAGCCTTCCAGCGACTTCCTGCGACGCAATCAGGGACATCCGCAGCTGTGGGTGGTGCTCGCCGGCAGCCTGACCTCCATGCTGCTGGCCGGTTATGTCCTGACGCTGCTCGGCCAGCGTCAGCGCGCCCTGCAATTGGTGGATGAGCGCACCGCCGAACTGCGGGCCAATCAGCTGGAACTGCAGGAAAACCAGGCGCGCCTGCACTTCGCCATGGATAGCGCTGGGCACGGTGTCTGGGACTGGAACCTGGATAGCGGGAATGTCTTCTATTCCCACGCCTGGAAAGCCATGCTCGGCTTTCGCGACAGCGAAGTGGGGACGACGACCGATGAAAGCCTGAGCCGAGTCCACCCCGACGACAAGCAGTCGCGCTGCGAGGCGCTGCGGCGGCATCTGCGCGGGGAGTCCTCGCTGTATCAGAGCGAGCACCGGCTGCGTTGCAAGAGCGGACGCTGGCTTTGGGTGCTCGATCGTGGACAGGTGGTGGAGCGCGGCAACGATGGCGCGCCGCGGCGCATGATCGGCACGCAGACCGATATCAGTTCACGCAAGGCCGCTGAACTGGAGCTGGGCGAGGTCAATAGTCGCCTCCACGGTCTGCTCGATGCGGCGACCCAGGTGGCCATCGTTTCGACCGACTTGCGTGGGTTCGTGCGCAGTTTCAACGTGGGGGCCGAACGGATGTTCGGCTACAGCGCCCAGGAAGTGATCGGGCGGCCGGTGCCGGAGAACGTTTTCGTCAAGGACGAGATCCGGCGCCGCGCCCAAGACCTGTCGGGCATCCTTGGCCGCGAGATTCGCGGCTTCGAAGTCGTCGGCGCTCTCGTCGGAGAGGGCCATGAGGAGCACGAATGGACCTGCGTGCGCCGAGATGGTCGGCAACTGAAGATCAACCTGATCATTACCGGTGTCCGCGATTCTGCCGGCAACACCACGGGCTATCTGGGCATTGCGACCGACATCACCCGGCGCAAGGAGGCGGAGCTCGAACTGCGGCGGCTGTCGGTCACCGATGCGCTCACTGGCATCCACAACCGCCGCTATTTCAAGGAACAGCTGGACCAGGCCATGGCGCGTTGCGCCCGCAGCGGCGAGCCGTTGTCGCTGGTGATGTTCGACATCGATCACTTCAAGGACATCAATGACCGCTTCGGTCACGAGGCGGGTGATACCGTGCTGGTTACCCTGTGCCAACGGATTGCCCAGCGTCTGCGCAAGGTGGACGTGTTCTGCCGCCTCGGCGGCGAGGAACTGGTGGTGCTTTGCCCGGGCAGCTCGACTGACCAGGCCTGGCAGTTGGCTGAGGCGCTGTGGCAGGCGCTGCGTGGCCAGCCGATGGATGGCGTCGGCGTGGTGACGGCGAGCTTCGGGGTGGCGTCCTGGTGTCCTGGCGAGAGTGCGGACGACCTGATGCGCAAGGTGGATCGCGCGGTCTATCGTGCCAAGCGTCTGGGGCGGGATCGCCTGGAGAAGGTTGAAGCCTGATGCGAAAACCCCGGCCAGTTGGCCGGGGTTCCTGTGGGATCAACGCTTGGTGCTGCTGTACAGGTCCAGCAACACCTGGTCGAGGATCGACGAGGCGCCCCACGGTCGGTTGCTGTTGAGGATCGCTACCACCACCCAGGTACGGCCGTTGGCATCGCGACTGAAGCCGGCGAGGGCGCGTACGGTGTTCAGGGTGCCGGTCTTCACGTGGGCTTCTCCGGCCATGGGCGTGCCGCGCAGGCGTTTGCGCATGGTGCCGTCCTTCGCCACGATCGGCAGCGAGGAAATGTACTCGGCGGCATAGGGGCTGTGCCAGGCAGCTTGCAGCATGGCCGCCATCTCACGGGCGCTGACGCGCTCATCGCGGGACAGGCCCGAACCGTTTTCCATCACCAGGTGGCTCGCGGTGATGCCCTTGCGCGCCAGCCACTGGCGGATCACCCGCTGCGCGGCCTGGGCATCGTCGGCGTCGGCGCCGTTGCGGTACTGGCGGCCCACCGAGAGGAACAACTGGCGGGCCATGGTGTTGTTACTGAACTTGTTGATGTCGCGGATGATTTCCACGACGTCCGGCGACATGGCGCGGGCCACCAGGGTGGCGTTCTTCGGCACGGTTCCTTCGCGATCCTTGCCGAGGATGCTGCCGCCCAGCTCCTGCCAGATGCCGCGCACGGCACCTGCGGTGTAGGCCGGATGCTCGAGCAGCGACATGTAGGTCTGCGCACTGCAGCCTTGCGGAATCTGCCCGGTGGCGACCAGAGAGGTACCGTCGAACTGGGTCACCGGATTGAAGCGCAACTTCGGCCAGGCCGGGCAGGCTGCGGGCTTGCTTACCTGGATCTGATTGTCGATGCGCACGTTCGCCAGCGGCGGGTCCATCAATACGGTGGCCTTGCTGCCTTCGGTGCGGATCACCAGGCGCACGCTCTTCAGGTTGACCATCAACGAGTCGGGGCCGACCAGGAAGGGCTTGTTGTCGTCACCGCCGTCATCGTTGAACACCGGCAATTGCGGGATGTTGAAGTAGCTGCGGTCCAGCACCAGATCGCCGTTGACCTTGCGTACACCATTGGCGCGCAGGTCGCGCATCATCAGCCAGAGCTTCTCCAGGTTCAGCTTCGGATCGCCGCCGCCCTTGAGGTAAAGATTGCCGTTGAGCGTGCCGTCCTTGAGCTGGCCGTCGGTGTAGAACTCGGTCTGCCATTGATAGGTCGGGCCGAGCATTTCCAGGGCGGCATAGGTGGTGAACAGCTTCATGGTCGACGCCGGGTTCACCGACACATCAGCGTTGAAATAGGTCGCATTGCCGGGGCCTTCCAGCGGAATCATCACCAGCGAGAGGGCGTCATCGGTGAGTTTGCTGGCCCGCAGCGCCTTCTGTACGCGCTCGGGCAGGGTGGAGTTGATCTGGGCAACGGCCGGCAAGGCGAAGGGCAATAAAGTAGCGAGAGCGAGGACGCGCAGAGACTTGAGCATAGAAAAGATGACATCCCAGTGGTCGGGCATTGACTTGAAAAAATGAAAAGATGAAGCGCAACACTACAGATGAAATACTCCCTGTTGGATCGGGAGGGGCGACTCATTATGCCGCAAGCCGATCCTGTATGCGCAGGCCTTCTAATGCCGGTCGTCTCGCAGCAGCGCTTTGCAACCGGGGTGTACAAGTCTGTGAATTTACTGCTGCATGTTCAACGAGAGACGATTGTCCCCCTGAGGAGAGTTCGGATGGCTACTCATCGTTCCCGTCGTTTGCGCAAGAAGTTGTTTGTCGACGAATTCCAGGAGCTCGGATTCGAACTGAGTTTTCAGTACAAGGAAGGGCTGGGCGACGATGCGATGGACGCATTCATCAAGCGCTTTGCGATCATCGTCGAATCCAATGATCTGGTTTTCAGCGGTTGCGACGAGTATGGGTTGGTCTGTCTTGCCAGGCGTGGCTCGGTAAGCCCGGAACAGCGGGAGATGATCGCAGGGTGGCTGAGGCAACAGCCGGAGCTTGCGGGTTTCAACGTCAGCCCGCTGATCGATGCCTGGTATCCGGATCAGCCGGTCAATCCGCCTGCTCCAAAAGCTTGAAGGCTTCGTCGCCCTGGAGAGCTTGCATCAGTGCGGTTTGATCGAGCGGTTTCGGTAGGCAGGCCAGGATGGGCAAGCCGCGCGCCTTGAGCGACTGCTGCAGGGTGCGCAATTCTGAATCGTCGCGACAGCTCAGCAGCACTGCGTGCCGGATCCGCCCTGCGGCGGCCAGTTCGATGGCCAATTCGACACCGTCCGTGCCCGGGAGGTTGATGTCGCACAGCAGCAGGTCGAAGGGCCCCGAGCGACGGGCACACTCTTCGCGCGCTTCAGAGGCGTCCAGCGCGGGAGTCAATCTGAAGAAGCCCAAGCGGTTCAGATGCATTTGTGCGGCAATCAACTGGAACGGATGATCTTCCACCACCAGAATGCTGAGTTTGTTGTCTTGCATGAACAGGGGCTCCCAATGTTTGTGAAGGGCACCTTGTCAGTTGGGCCACAACGTTGCCATGACGATCTGTGTTGCCACCTTAGGCCGAACTCTGCCGCTGGAATGTCTTGCTCGAAATGTTGATCTGAATATGCCGGGTTTGGCGTTCTGACTGTCGTCCGATTTAGATTGCCAGCAGGCTTTGTCGTCCTTGCTGTCCTGCATGTATGTCTGCAGGGGCTCCGGTAAATACGATTCGGTAAACTTATATATATCGTGGCTTGTAGCTTCTGGTTTTCGCTTGTTGTTGTCGAAGAGTTTTACCAAGGGGTATGCGGGTTGTGACGGAACCTTTGCCTCGACAGGGCGTCGCCTCATGGACCGGATGGGCCTCGTGGCGCCTGTCCGGCCAGCAGTTCAGTCTGTCGAGCTTCATCAGTGTGCCTTAATGGCCGATCTAGAGCCTCTGGTTCCAGGCTTTAACCGCTGCCGGCTGACCTGACTGCGAGAAATAGCTTGTGCCTTGGGCATTAAGTCGTGAGGGCATATCGAAACTCGGCTAGGTGACATATGCAGAGATAGTGCCGAGGTTTCTCAGGATTCGAAGTCAGCCTTTCTACTCTTTCGCGTCGGAATTTTCTGGCGGAATGGTCGGTGGAGGGACGGTGTTAAGAGTTGCTTGTAGGAATTATTTAGTTGTTGCGTAGGAAAGTCCTCTATTGACCAATAATGAGGGGATTCAATCTCGACATAATAGGCTTGGCATATATCTTACCGAAGGATGTCTTATTTCAATGAGTCTTCGGGAGGAAGCTTGATGAGCAAAGTTCTTATTGTCGATGATCACCCGGTCATTCGCATGGCGATGCGTGTACTGCTGGAAAAGGAAGGCCATGTCATCGTTGGGGAAACCGACAATGGTGTGGATGCGCTTTCGCTTGTCAAGGATCTTGTCCCCGACCTCGTCGTCCTGGATATCGGCATTCCCCGGCTCGATGGTCTGGAGGTCATCAGCCGTATTTCCGCTTTCGAGCTTCCGCTCAAGGTCCTGGTCCTCACGGGACAGAGTGCCTCGCTGTTCGCCATGCGGTGCATGCAGGCCGGTGCGTCGGGCTTCGTCTGCAAGCAGGGCGGCCTGTCGGAGTTGATCAGCGCGGTCAACGCCGTGGTCGCCGGATACAACTATTTCCCCAGCACTGCGGTTCGCCAGACCCGCCGCAACAACGGGCAGATGGATGATCAGGAGCTTATCCAGCGCCTCTCCGACCGAGAAATGGCCGTGCTGCAGTATCTGGCCAATGGCTATTCGAACAAGGAAATCTCCGAGCAAATGTTCATCAGCAACAAGACGGTCAGCACCTACAAGACCCGTCTGCTGCTGAAACTGAATGCCCATTCGCTGGTCGACCTGATTGAGTTCGCCAAGCGGAACGCTCTGGTCTGAGGTGTGTGATGTTCCGCTTCCGCATGCTCATTGGTGTGTTGCTATTCATCTGTTGCGGATGGGTGACGGCGGAGCAGCACGACTGGACCGAAATGAACCTGCTGGCTCGTTCCACGGACGAGCCGGTCAGGGTGCAACTCAGCGATTCCGACTGGCACTGGCTCCGTGACAAACGGACGCTGCGCCTGGGCGTGACGGCGCCCGACTACGCCCCGTTCGACATCACGGGAAGCGGAACGGACCTGGAAGGTATCACCGCCGATGTGAGCGGGATCATCGCCGACACCCTTAATGTACGGATGGAGGTGCGGCGCTACCCTGACCGAGATGCGGCGATCGCCGCCCTGGCGCGTGGCGATATCGACCTGTTGAGCCGAGCCACCGGTTACGAGGGCGCGCGGCCTGGTATCGCGTTGTCCGTTCCCTACTTCACCAACCAGCCTGTGGTGGTCGGTCCGGAAACCGCTCGTCTGGAAAGCGCGGAACCGTTCGTGGGAAAGCGCATTGCGGTAGTCGGCGATTACTTCCCAGCGGAAGAGCGTGACAAGTACTTCGCTGGCGCCACCGTGCAAACCTATCAATCCGTGCGTCGCGCACTGGAAGCTGTCGCCTTTGGTCAGGCGGATCTGTTCGTGGGCGATGCCTTCAGCGCGCAGTACCTGATCAGCCAGGGCTATCTGGCCAACCTCAAATTGCTCAACTTCGCCAACTTCAATGGCGAAGGTTTCAGTTTTGCGGTGGATGGAGCCGACCGCACCCTGCTGAATATCCTCGACCGCACCCTGGACGCCATTCCAAGACAGGCCGAGAACGTCATCCAGCGTCGCTGGAGCCCCGGCGGCACCAGCTCCATCTCCGGCCAGCAACTGGTCCTGACTCCCCAGGAACAGCGCTGGCTGGCCCGCCATCCGCATCCGAAAGTGCTGATCGATCAGGCCCTGGCGCCGGTGTCGTTCTTTGACTCCCAGGGACAGTTCCGTGGCATCGCCGCTGATCTGCTGGACCTTGTTCAAAGTCGTACGGGCATCGATTTCGAAGTGCTCCCGATGCCCAGTGTCCCGGCGATGCTGGATCAGCTGCGCACAGGCAAGGCCGATGTCATCGCAGCGTTGGTGCCTACCATGCAACGTGAAGAATGGCTGGGCTTCACCCGGCCGTACATGGCGGCATCTTTCGTTGTCGTTGCCTCGGGCAAGAGCGAGTGGCTGAACTCATTGAGCGATCTGGACGGACGCAGCGTTGCGGTCCCCAAAGGCTCCATCGTTGCGGACTTCATGCGCACCCATCACCCGTTGGCCAAGCTGGTGGAGGTGGAGAACAACGTCGACGATCTTGCGATGATCAGTGAGGGGAAGGTGGATGCCGGCGTTCATCTGATGTCCTCCGCCAACTACCTGATATCCCGCTATTACCCGGACCTCAGAATCGCCCTGGCACTGGACCGGGAGCCTGGACAGTTCTCGCTGGCGGTGTCCCAGTCGGAGCCGGAACTTCTGAGTATTCTCAACAAGGCAATCCTGGCCATTTCGCCCGAGGAACTGAGCAACATCACCACGCGCTGGGCCCTTGGCGTGGAACGGCCGGACAGCGTCTGGCAAGGCTACCGTACCCAGTTCATCCGGCTGGCATGGGGCGCGGCTCTGGCGCTGCTCGCCGTGCTGTTCTGGAATGGGTGGTTGTGGCACAAGATGCGTCGGCGCCGGGATTCCGAGAAAGAGCTCAGCTATCGTCTCGAGTTCAAGCGTGCCTTGATCGATGGCATTCCCCAGCCTGTAGCAGTGCGCGATCGCGAGGGGAGGCTGGTTACCTGCAATATCGGCTTTCTCAAGGAGACCGGCATGTCCCGCGAGTCGGTGGACGGTTCGCGCGTCGTGGATTGCTCCTGGCTGGAGGCAGGCGATGCGCAAGCGTTGCAGCAGATCCATCAGCAGGCCATGGAGCAGGACGCAAAGGTGGCGTCCGACCTTATCCTGCACATGCGGAACGAGGTCCGGGAAATTCATTACTGGGCCACCCCCTACCGTGGGCCCGGTGGGGATATATCCGGCGTGGTGACGGGCTGGATCGATGTCACCGAACGCGAGCGGTTGCACCATCAGCTCGAGGCGGCAAAGGAGCAGGCCGAGGAAGCCAACCGTGCCAAGAGCACCTTCCTCGCCACCATGAGCCATGAAATCCGCACTCCGATGAACGCAGTGATCGGTATGCTGGAACTTGCGCTGACCCGCGCCGACCAGGGGCACTGGGAGCGTGAGCCGGTCGAGGTGGCCTACGATTCTGCACGGTCGCTGTTGACCTTGATTGGTGACATTCTCGACGTGGCCAAGATCGAATCCGGACGCCTGACGCTGATGCCCGAGCGTGCTCATCTGCGCGAGTTGGTGGAATCCGTGGCGCGTGTGTTCGATGGGCTGGCGCGACAGAAGGCGCTGGAGCTCAGATTGGAAATCGAGGCGGACGCCGCCTGCGATGTGCTGATCGACCCGCTGAGGTTCAAGCAGATTCTGTCGAATCTGGTCAGCAATGCCATCAAGTTCACCGACTTCGGGCATGTGAAGATCCGGGTCCATGGCAAGCGTGTCGCCGGCGAGCGGCTGGCACTGGAGGTCAGCGTACAGGACAGCGGAATCGGTATTTCCGAAGATGAGCAGCGCCAGTTGTTCGAGCCATTCAGCCAGGTTGTCCGCAGTGCTGATGCGAGTCGCGGCGGCACAGGACTGGGGCTCACCATCTGCCGCAAGCTGGCGGAGATGATGGGGGGCACGGTACGCATGGAAAGCAGACCGGGAGCCGGTACCACGGTCACGGTGCGGCTGTTGCTGCAGACCCTCGAAAGCCTGCCGGAATGCGAGGTGGGACCGGTCGCGACAGTCGCCGGCACTCTCCATTCGCTGAAGGTGCTGGTGGTCGATGACCATGCTGCCAACCGGATGTTGCTGACTCAGCAGTTGGAACACCTGGGGCACCGGGTCGAGGTGGCGTCCGACGGCGCCCAGGCGCTACAGCTATGGCATCCAGGCGACTTCGACCTGGTGATCACCGACTGCAACATGCCGGTGCTCAATGGCTACGGACTGGCCAGGCGAATCCGTGAGCTGGAAGAGGAGATGGAAGCCGAGCCTTGTGTGATCTTCGGTTTCACGGCCAACGCCCAGCCTGACGAGATAGAGAACTGTCGGCGCGCCGGTATGGACGACTGTCTGTTCAAACCTATTGGCCTGGACAACTTGCGATTGCGCTTGGCAGTGGTGCCGAGGATTTCAATCGATGACGATGGCCCCGCGGCCGAAGAGGAAAAGCGAGCCGACGGTTTCGATCTGAAGTCCTTACGGGAAATGACCGGCGGAAACCCTGGATTGATTCGCCGCCTGCTGGAGGAGCTGCACAGCAGCAACCGCATCGATATCGATCAGGTCCGTCCGCTGTGGGAGGCGGGTGACTGGAAGCAGCTGGCTGACCTCGCGCACCGAATCAAGGGCGCGGCTCGGCTGGTCAACGCGGACACGCTGCAGGATCTTTGCGGCAAGCTTGAAGAGGGTTGCAAGGGCGGCCTCGACAGCAAGGAGCTGCGCAATCGGGCAATGGCGGTTGAGCAAGCGATGGCGGCCTTGCAGGATGATCTGCAGCAGCAACTGCGCAAGCTGGCCGCCTAGCCTGTACGGCCGCTTCAGCTTGGGCTGGAGCGGCCGGTCATCTCGCGAGCCATTTCGGTGGCATAGCTATCGGTCATGCCGGCGATGAAGTCTGTTACGCGCAAGAAGGAGCGATAGAGCGTCCAACTCGGGTCCGGTGCATAGTGACTCAGCAAGTCGAGGATGCGCTGGTTCTTGAACGACGGCGTACGCTGGCGGTGCTGTTCCAGCACGGCACCACAGAAGGAATTCAAGAGGATTTCCAGGGTGGTGTAGGCGCCGATCTCATGCAGCGTCTTGCGCTTGTCCTGGAAGATCTTTTCCCGCGCCATACCCTTGGCTCGTTGCACGCAGCGTTTGGCCTGGCCGTGCATGTGCTCCACCAGATCGCCCTGCAGGGTGCCTGCGAGCAGGGCCGGCTCCTGCTCGACGAAGGCCCGCGCGGCGGCATTGGTCAGGTGTTCTATGGCCTTGCCCCGCAGGATCGCCATCTTGCGCCGGCGGGAGTCCTTCGGGCCGAGCTGACGGTAGGTTTCCGGCAGGTCGTCGCCAACCAGGTCAAGCAGCAGCGTTTCCACTTCGCTGTAATCGAGCAGCTCCATTTCCACACCGTCTTCCAGGTCGATCAGGCCGTAGCAGATGTCGTCCGCCGCTTCCATCAGGTACACCAGTGGGTGGCGCGCCCAGCGTTCGTCCTCCAGTTGCGGCATCCCCAGCTTCTGGGTGATCTGCTCCAGCAGCGGCAACTCGCTGCGGTAGCAGCCGAACTTGTGTTTCTTGTAGCCCAGGGAGTCAGCGTGGCGCGCCGTCCAGGGATACTTCAGGTAGGTGCCGAGCGTTGCGTAGGTCAGTCGGGTACCGCCATCGAACTGGTGGTATTCGAGTTGGGTGAGCACACGAAAGCCCTGGGCGTTGCCTTCGAAGTGCAGGAAATCCGAGCGTTCCTCCTCGCTCATGCCATCCAGCCAACCGCGCCCGGCAGCCTGCTGGAACCAATGGCGGATGGCGTCTTCACCGGAATGGCCGAAGGGCGGGTTGCCGATGTCATGTGCAAGGCAGGCGGACTGGACGATCACACCCATGTCCGCCGGGTCGCACCATTCCGGCAGGCGATCACGGATGATCTCGCCGACGCGCATGCCCAGTGAGCGGCCGACACAGCCGACTTCCAGCGAGTGGGTGAGGCGGGTGTGGATGTGGTCGTTGCTCGATACCGGATGTACCTGGGTCTTGCGCCCGAGGCGGCGGAAGGCGCCGGAAAAGATGATGCGGTCGTGGTCCTTGTGAAAGGCGCTGCGGCCCAGCTCGGTGCTGCTGTGCACGGGTTTGCCGAGGCGCTCCCGGGGGAGCAGGGTGTGCCAATCCATTCTTCAATCCGCGAGCAAAAGTGTTACCGGCAACGCTAGCTGTTCGCGCCGGCAATCTCAATCTTGGCGCTAGAGGCCTTCGGCATCGATGTCGATGAGCAGAAGGCGTCGACCCTCGTCGATGAACTGGCCGGCGGTCATGCAGTATTGGTTGGTGGTGGCGTCGCGGTAGGTGTTGGAGAGTGTCAGGCGGCGCTCTTCCCAGCCTTCTGCGAGCAACTGATAAAAATAGGGACGCCATGACCAGTTGTGCCCCAGGTAGCGACGGTTCTCCTTCCAGAACAGGCCGTTCCATTCCAGGTTCGGCGAGGTCTGGGTGCCATGGCGGTCGCATTGGTAGATGCGCAGCAGGCGGCTGAAGGATTCCGGCGCCGGCGGCAGGCTGCTGAGCATGGCGCCGCCTTCGGCCCACGGGCGCAGCATGTTCATCAGTTCGGAGAGTTGCTGGCGCAGGTGGATGAGGTTGGCGCGCTCGTGCAGCTTGCGGTGCACGTAGTGGTCGCGGCGTTGGGCGAAGGCTTCGCGGAAGGCATCGCTGGTCGGGAATTCCAGAGCCGGTTTGGCGAACAGGAAGCCTTGTACGTAGCGCGCGCCGCACTCCAGGGCGAAATCCATTTCCTCTTCGGTTTCCACGCCCTCGGCGATGATCCAGCAGCCGGTCTTTTCCGCCATCTGCGCCAGGGCCTTCACCACTTCGCCGCTGGGGCCGCCGCGGGCAGCTTCCTGGAACAGACGCATGTCGAGCTTGAGGATGTCCGGTTGCAACGCCAGCACACGATCCAATTGCGAGTAGCCGGCGCCGAAGTCGTCGATGGCAATACGCGCGCCGGCATCCCGGTAGCGTGCCACAACCTCTGGCAGACGCTGATGGGCGCCGCCCAACTCGGTGATCTCGAAGACCACGCGCTCCGGCGGCACTCCTTGCTGCTGCAGTTGTTTGAGGCTCGGCAGGGGCTGGTTCGGGCGCAGGCGGCTGATCCAGCGCGGCGAGATGTTCAGGCTGAGGAACCAGTCCTTGGGCGCTTCGTGGATGCGGGCGAGAGCGGCATCGCGAATCTGTCGGTCGAGCCGGCGAAGTTCGGCCAGGCCGACCCGCGGATTGAAGAACAAGGGGCCTACCGATTGCAGGTCGCCATTGTCCTGGCGCAAGCGCCCCAGTGCTTCGACACCGGCGATGAGCCCGGTTGCGGTGTCGATGAAGGGTTGGAAGCAGGCGATTGGTTGCCCGTCGATCAAGGGACACATCCTTAGTGGCGTGACAGGAGCGCGCCGGAGCGCGGCTTCCTGTCACTTAGCAAGAATGTGGCCAGTCTAGACGTCAGAGGTGTGTCGTGGGGGCGGGAGGGCCCTGGTGCTCGGGCTTCCTGCGCATCTGCAGGATGATCGGTGCGAGGGCGAGTCCTACGCGCAGCAACCGCACCCAGCGGCGCTTGCGGCCGAACAGCAGGGCCAGAGCCGCGGCGCCGCCAGCCCCCCAGAGCGGGGTACTGCTACTGCTGAAGCTGCTGCGCACATTCTGACCCAGGCTGCGGGCCTGACGGAGCGGGTGCAGGAGCAATTCGCCTTCCTGGCGAATCTGCTGGCGCTGCATTTCCAGGCGCAGACGAACGATGGCCTTGCGCAGCTCCGCACGACTCAGGTTGCGGGCGTCGGGCATTTCACTCATGGCAGCAGTCGCTCCCGGTCACGGGCCAGCTCATCGAGAGTGGCATTGAATGGCGAGCCTTCGTCGGTGACCAGCAGGTGCAGGCGCCAGGCACACAGCAGACTACCGCCGATATAGAACAGGCACAGGCCGATGGCCGCCTGCAGGCGATAGCTGTCCCAGAAGATGATCAGCACCAGCACCGACAGGGCGACCAGCAGCAGCAGCGCGAAGACCAGCGCCAGGCCGGCCATCAGCAACATCTTCACCGTGCGGGTCTTCTGCTCCTGCAGTTCGATGCCGAGCAACTCGACGTGCCCGTGCAGCAGCCCGAGGACTGCGGCGCCGAAGCGCCGCAGGGAAGGGGAGTTGGCCGGGTTTTTCGGCCCGGCGTCCATGGGCTCGCTCATGGATCAGCGCCGGCTGACCAGCAGCCCGAGAAGGAAGCCGACACCGGCGGCGATGCCCACCGCTTGCCAGGGATGTTCTCCCAGGAATTCCTCAGTGGCGTCGACGGCGGCTTTGCCCTGGTCGCGGACCGAGTCCTTGGTGGAGTAAATGGCCTCACGGGCGCGCTTGAGGCTTTCGTGGATCTGCTCGCGCATCTGGTCGGCTTCGGCACCTGCCAGCTCGGCCGAGGTTTGCAGCAGTTTCTCGGTGTCGCTGACGAGGGCTTGGAATTCGGCCAGGAGTTCGTCCTTGGCGGCGTTCACTGCGGTCTTGCGAGGCATGTGATGCTCCTTGTGCTGGTTGAGGTTCCTAGGGTTCGAACCCCGCGGGTGCGGGAAAGTTTCTCATAAATTCACCCCCCGGCCGCGGGGCCGATGCGAGCTAAAGCCTAGCCGCGGATCAGGAGAGTGCTGGTATGCCGCTTGCATTTCTCTGGTGCGCATGGAGTGCCGAGCGCCCCATGGCGGGGCGGTTCCGGTGCGGTGAATGGCCGGAAAAATAAGCTCAAACCACTGAAAAACATAAGGAAGTACAGGAAATTGCGAAGCGGGTCGGATGGTCTGTGGACCAATCTGAACCAGCACTCGGCCCCTCTGTGGTGCATCGCTGCTTCAGTGTGGTGCGATCCCTGGGTGCCGCGAGCCGTTTTGGTGCTTTCCCCAACCTCCGGGGCTGCCTGTAGTGATGGAAAACCTCAATAGTGCCGTAGAGACGCTGGTCCACGGTTCCAACACGCTGTTCCTTCTGATCGGTGCGGTCATGGTCCTGGCCATGCACGCGGGCTTCGCCTTCCTCGAAGTGGGCACGGTGCGCCTGAAGAACCAGGTGAATGCCCTGTCGAAGATTCTCTCGGACTTCGCCATCTCGACCCTTGCGTATTTCTTCGTTGGCTACTGGATAGCTTATGGCGTCACGTTCCTGCAGCCGGCGGCGACGCTGGCGAACGAAAACGGCTACGCGCTGGTGAAGTTCTTTTTCCTGCTGACGTTCGCCGCAGCGATTCCCGCGATCATTTCCGGTGGCATTGCCGAGCGTGCCAAGTTCGGTCCGCAACTGTGCGCGACCGCGCTGATCGTGGCCTTCGTCTATCCGTTCTTCGAGGGGTTGATCTGGAACGGAAACTTCGGCTTGCAGAACTGGCTGAAGGCGGAGTTCGGTGCTGCCTTCCATGATTTCGCCGGATCCGTAGTGGTTCATGCCTTTGGCGGCTGGTTGGCGCTGGCCGCAGTGGTTCTGCTGGGGCAGCGCAATGGTCGATATCGAGAGGGCCGACTGGTCGCTTTCGCGCCGTCGAACATTCCGTTCCTGGCGGCGGGTTCGTGGATCCTCATTGTCGGCTGGTTCGGCTTCAACGTCATGAGCGCGCAGTCGCTGGCGGGAGCCAGCGGGCTGGTGGCGGTGAACTCGCTGCTGGCGATGGTCGGCGGCACCGTGGCGTCGCTGCTGGTCGGTCGCAATGACCCGGGCTTCCTGCACAACGGGCCGCTGGCCGGGCTGGTGGCGGTCTGCGCCGGCTCCGACCTGATGCATCCCATCGGCGCCCTGGCCACCGGCATGGTGGCGGGCGCGTTGTTTGTCTGGGCCTTCACCGCGACTCAGGTGCGCTGGAAGATCGACGATGTGTTGGGTGTCTGGCCGCTGCACGGTCTGTGCGGTGCGTGGGGCGGCATTGCCTGCGGCATCTTTGGTCAGCAGGCGCTGGGCGGACTAGGTGGGGTCAGCCTGGCCAGCCAGGGCATCGGTACGCTGCTGGGCGTGGCGGTGGCGTTCGCCGGCGGCCTGCTGGTGTATGGCCTGGTGAAATCGGCTGTGGGCATCCGTCTGTCGAAGGAGGAGGAGTACTACGGCGCCGATCTGTCGATCCACAAGATTGGAGCTCTCAGCCAGGACTGAGACGGCAAGCTGTAAGGGCGAGCCTGCTCGCGAACAGTCTCACTGGCAGCAACGATGTCGCGGAGGCGCGAGCAAGAACTGGGCGCCCTCCCACGCTCCAAGAGCAAGAAAAAAGCCCGGCAGACGCCGGGCTTTTTCGTCATGCCGTGCGGGTTACCAGAGCGGCATGGTGTAGCTGACGATCAGACGGTTTTCGTCGTAATCGTTGGTGTAGTTGGTGCGCATGGTCGCGTTACGCCATTTCACGCCCAGGTTCTTCAGCGGGCCGTCCTGGAAGACGTAGGCGATGTCGGTGTCGCGTTCCCATTCCTTGCCTTCGCCGTCGGTGGTGATCAGGTCGATGTTGTCGCCTTTCACGTAGCGGGTCATGAAGGTCAGGCCGGGGATGCCGAGGCCGGCGAAGTTGTAGTCGTAGCGCGCCTGCCAGGACTTTTCGTCCTTGTTGGCAAAGTCGCCGATCTGGATGTAGTTCACCAGGTAGGGGTCAGTGCCGTTGATGTAGGCGAAGCCGGTGTCGCCGCTCATCTTCTGGTAGCCGACGCCGAAGGCGTGGTAGCCCAGGGCGTAGGTGAACATGGCGTTGAGCGCCTTGTTGTCGACGTTGCTGCCGCCATCGTCATCGGACTTGGCCCAGCGGATGTCGGACTTCAGCGACTGCTTATCGGCAATCGGCAGCACATGGATCAGGCCCAGGTAGTGCTGCTTGTAGATGTCCTCCAGGCCGCCGTAGTGGTAGCTGGTGCTCAGGCTGTCGGTCCACTTGTAGGTGAGGCCGCCGAACAGGAACTTGTTGGACGTGAGGCTATCGCCCAACTTGATGTTGCGCTTGCCGCCGCCGGTGATGGTCATGTCCTCGTAGTCCGAGGAGTCGCGCTGGTTGACCTGGTAGAGACGTCCGCCGTCGACGGTCAGGCCCTCGAGTTCTGCGGAGTTCAGGGCGAAACCGCTGAAGGTCTGTGGCAGCAGGCGCGTGTCGTTGAATTGCACCACCGGCATCTTCGGCATCAGGGTGCCGCCCTTCAGGGTGGTCTTGGAGGCGCGAAGCTTGGCGGTAACGCCCAGGTCGCCGTAGCTGTCTTCGGCGCGCTTGTCGCTGGAGGAACGCTGCAGCAGGCCGGTGCCGCTGCGGTCAGGCGAGGAATCGAGTTTCAGGCCCAGGGTGCCCAGGGCGTCGACGCCGACACCGATGGTACCGTCGGTGTAGCCCGATTCGTATTTGAGGATGAAGCCCTGTGCCCACTCCTCGGCCTTGTTCTGGCTGGGGGCCGGGCTGTCCTGGCGGAAGTCGCGGTTGAAGTAGAAGTTGCGCAGTTCGACGGTGGCCTTGCTGTCCTTGATGAAGTCGGCATGGGCAATGGTCGGAACGGTCAAGCTGGTACCCAGCGTGGCCAAGGCCACGGCACGGGCGATCGGGGTCTTGCTCATTGTTATTGTCTCCTCGAGCGCTTGGGGCAGTTTGATGATGCCGACTGGATCAGGGCCGGCATGTCAATCTGTTACAGCCTATCTACTAAATCATTACCGAATGTTGACGACTCTTAGACCTTAGTCGCTGATTAGTAAGCGGGCTATTGAAGCGCCAAGCGGCGACTGGCGTGGCTTTCACTGCACCCAGTGGGGGTAATAGCCCAGCTTGTCCTGCACTTGAGCGTCGTGGGCGGGCACAACGGTGAGCTTTGGATAGGCAAGCATCAGCTCATGCACGCGGGCCACTTCGGCGAGGGTCTGCTCGCGGTTGTTGTCCACCATGTTGCGGCTGATCCAGAACTTTTCGTGGGGGCCGGTGAAGCCGGACAGCCGCCAGGTGGTGTCGCCGCTGAAAAAGTAACGCCGACCATCGTCGAGGGTGATGAACAGACCCACCGCCCCAGGGGTATGGCCGCCCATGGGTACGAGCACCAGGCTGCCGTCGCCGAACAGGTCGAGGCTGCGGTCGTAGCTCAGGAAAGGGCCGGATTCGAACTGGAAGGGCACCCATTTCACCGGATGACGGAACTGGCTGGGGAACACCGCCGGCGGCTGGGCGATATGGGCGTAGTTGATCTCATCATAGGTTGCCCAGACCTGGACTTCGGGGAAGTCCGACAAGGCTGAGGCATGGTCCCAATGGGCATGGGACAGGATGATCCGGTCGATGGCGATGCCGCTGCCCTGCAGTTGGTCCCGCGCGGGTTTCAGGCCCTCGTAACGGAACAGTGGCTTGTCCCACCAGGGCATGTCCTGCTTGAACTGCGCGTCCGCCTGGCTGCCCAGACCGGTATCGAAGAGCAAGGTGGCGGCATGATGCTGGACCAGCACGGCGGTGTGGTTCATCGGAACCTTTCTCGTCCAGTCCCCGCCTGCCACGGTCAACGCATCCAGCGTGGTGATGCCTGAGGTGCGGATCAGTGAGAAACGCAGGTCCGCGGCCTGGAGGCTCAGACAGGTGAGGGCGAACAGCCCGGCCAGCAGCAGGGATGGGAGACGCATCGGATTTTCCTTTTTCTGAAGCGAAGGGGAGCGCCGCCGCTTGAACGACGACGCGGGCAATCAACAGGGCGTTAGAGGAGCGTCAGAAGGCGGGTTGCGCGACGTAGCCTGGCAGGGCACGCACACGGGTCAGCCAGTCCTGCACATAGGGATAGCCGCACGGCTCCAGGCCGCCCTCAGGCGCCAGGGTGACGTAGGGATAGATGGCAATATCGGCGATGCTCGGCCTGTCGGTCTGCGCCAGCCAGCGATGATCGGCCAGCGTCGCATCCAGCAGTTCCAAGGCATGGCGGCCCTTGGCCTGGGCGGCGGCCAGGTCACCGGGGCGCTTGAACAGCTGGATTACCCGGGCCATCGCCAGGCCGTGCTGCACCTCGTTGGCCGAGAAGCTCATCCAGTTGGCGATGCGCCCCTGGGTGATGGCGTCCTGCGGGTACCAGTGCGGCTCGGCGTACTGCCGGGCCAGGTAAGCGAGGATGGCGTGGGAGTCGCCCAGGCGCAGCTCGCCATCCTCCAGCGCCGGCACCTGGCCGCGCGGGTTGATCGCCAGGAAGGCCGGGCGCTTGTGCGCGCCACCCATCAGGTCCACCGGCAACAGCTCGGCTTTCTGGCCGATGAGCCCGAGAAACAACCGAACCTTGTAGCAGTTACCGGAAAGTGCGACGTCGTGGAGTTTCATGGCGTGAGTCCTTGCGATGTTGCCGGGTCGGCGATGCGGTAGATATTAGACAGACAGGTCTGTATAGTTCAAGCGAAATGATTGCCGGCCAATCGGATTTCGCTGTCGCCCCTGCAATTGTCCGGCTCCCCTGGGCGTCGAGCCTCGCGCATAATGTCCGGTCAGGAGGGAATGCCATGGCATCCAGCAAACGCGAGCTGCTGCTCGCCACCGCACAGGATCTGTTCTACCGCGAGGGTTACCACGCCACCGGTATCGACCGGATCCTCGCCGAGTCGGGCGTTGCGAAAATGACGCTGTACAAGCACTTCAAGTCCAAGGACGAGCTGATCATGGCGGCGCTGGAAGAGCGTCACGCCCGCATGGTTGAACGCATGGAAGTGGCCGAGCGCATTCTGGCGCCCCGCGAGGCGATCCTGGCGGTTTTCGACGGCTTGCAGGAAGTGCTCAACGCCCCTGATTTCTGCGGCTGCGCCTTTATCCACGCCGCCGGTGAATTCCATGATCGCGAACACCCCATTCATCAGCAGGCCGCCGAGCACAAGGCTTTCCTGGGGCGTTTCTTTGCCGCCCAGTTGGCGCGCCTCGGCGCCGCGGAGCCGGAAGCGCTGGCTCGGCAACTGCAATACCTGCTTGAGGGCGTGCTGGTGATGGCGCACATGCAGGGGCCGGCGCATCAGGGGCGCGAAGCCCGTGCCGTGGCCGATACTCTGCTCAAGCACGCCGGAGTCTGAAGCATGTCGCCAACCAACGAGCCCAACCTGCCGCCGGAATGCCAGCTCTTCGGCACCCTCGGCTGCCATCTTTGCGAAGTGGCCGAAGCGGTGCTGATGCCCTTTGTCGAGCATGGCCTGATGGTCGAACTGGTGGACATCGCCGACCGCGAGGATTGGGTCGAGCAGTACGGCCTGACTATCCCCGTGTTGCGTCGTTGCGATTCTGGCGCCGAACTCAACTGGCCGTTCGACGCCGAGCAGGTCGCCGCTTTCCTCAGTCGCTGAGGCATTGCGGGCTCGAGCGCCGCTCAGCCTTGAGCGGCGCCGGTGCGACAGCGGGGGATTGCCCATGAAAATAACCCGTCCTTGCGACGGGCTTTTTGTGCCTGCGAATTCACATCTGGGGAAAAATCGCAGGCAATAAAAAACCCGCTGTTAGGCGGGTTTTTCGGGATTTGGTCGGAGCGACTGGATTCGAACCAGCGACCTTCTCGTCCCGAACGAGACGCGCTACCAAGCTGCGCTACGCTCCGTTTGATGGCGCGCATTCTACCGAAAAACTTTTGATGCACAAGGGGTTAGCGACAAATTTCTGAAAAAAGATTTTCCCGCCCCAGGAAACGCGAACGCCCCGCAGACCGATCAGGGGCCTGCGGGGCGTTTTCACCACCGGGAGAATCAGAGGTCCTTGACGGTCCGTACCTGATCCTTGTTCACACGGGCGGTTTTGCCATCCAGCTGTTCGAACTCATAGAAGCCGGATTCTTCGTCGTACTTGGGCTTGTCGACCGACTGAATCTCGCGACCATCGTTCAGGGTGATGACCGACGGAGTGGAGCAACCTGCGAGCACTCCGAAGCCCAGGGCGAGCAGGAAGGCGGGAAGCATCCGTTTGTTCATTAGTGAATCTCCTGATGAGCGAACAAAAAAGTACGAAAAGTCTGACCGAGAGGACTACGGCATAGTTCCCGGAAAATTTTCGAATGCGTTGCTATCAGGCGCGATAGAGCAGCTCCGGGGTATTCAGGTTGGCCAGGCGGGGGTCGTCGGCCGGGCAATCCACCGCTTGCAGGCCCAGCTTCGAGAAAACGTAACGGGGGCTGCGATCGCCCTGGTTCCAGGCTTCCTCTATCGACGCGCGCATCGCCACTGGGATGATGCTGAATAAAGGCTCCCACTGCGTGCCGCAGCGCAGCATGTGGACGACATCCGGCTCTGCGGCCGATGCGCGCAGCAGGCGCTGCAGCAGCTCGGCATCCAGGCGCGGCGCATCGCAGGGAAGAACCAGCAAGTGCGAATGACGCGCGGTGGTCAGGCCTGCCCGGATACCGGCCAGCGGGCCGGGGAAGTCCATGCTGTCATCCTGTACCAAGCGGTCGGCGAAGCCGGCGTAGACGTCCGCGTTGCGGTTGCAGGAAATAATCAGATCGTCGCTGAATGGGCGGGCGAGGGCGGCGGCATAGCTCACCAGCGGGCGGCCCTGCCACTCCAGCAGGCCCTTGTCCTGGCCGCCCATGCGCTGGCCGCGTCCTCCGGCGAGAATCAGGACGGAGCAGGGGGGGAGCGGGGCTTGTGGCATGTCAGGGTCTCCAGGACGGGCCTGTGATATAACACCGCGCATTCCAACCTCACAAGCAAGGGCCCTCATCATGAGCCACAAGGCCGAGCAGCCATTCGTCCCGCTGAACATCGCCGTCCTCACCGTCAGCGATACCCGCACCCTGGAAACCGACACCTCCGGCCAGCTGTTCGTCGACCGCCTGAAGGCCGCCGGCCACAACCTCGCGGCCCGCGTCCTGCTCAAGGATGACCTCTACCGCATTCGCGCCCAGGTCGCGACCTGGATTGCCGAAGACGAAGTGCAGGTCGTGCTGGTTACCGGCGGAACCGGCTTCACCGGCCGCGACAGCACCCCGGAGGCCGTAACCTGCCTGCTGGACAAGGTAGTGGACGGCTTTGGCGAGCTGTTCCGGCAGATTTCCGTGGCCGACATCGGCACCTCCACGGTCCAGTCCCGTGCGCTGGCCGGCCTCGCCAACGGAACCCTGGTCTGCTGTCTGCCGGGCTCCACCAACGCCTGCCGCACCGCTTGGGACGGCATTCTCGGCGAGCAACTGGACGCCAGCCACCGCCCTTGCAATTTCGTGCCGCACCTGAAAAAGGCGGCGCCCTGCGAGAGCCGCGGATGAGCGGCTGCGACAAGCCGGGACTGCTGCCGGTCGAGGACGCCCTGGCGCGCCTGCTGAGCCTGGCGGAGCAGGCGCCGATCCTCGATACCGAAACCCTGTCGCTGAGCGAGGCTGACGGCCGCGTGCTCGCCGAGCCGCTGTTGGCCGGACTGGACTTGCCGCCGTGGCCGAACAGCGCCATGGACGGCTATGCGCTGCGCCAGGCCGACTGGCAGGGTGAGGCGCTGCCGGTCAGCCAGAAGATCTTCGCCGGGCAGGCGGGCGAACCGCTGGTGCCGGGCACCTGCGTGCGCATCTTCACCGGCGCGCCGGTACCCGAGGGCGCCGATTGCGTCGAGATGCAGGAAAACGTCGAAGTGCTGGAAGACGGCCGCGTGCGTTTCCTCGAGGCACTCAAGGTGGGGCAGCACGTACGCCCGCAGGGCCAGGAAACCCGCAAGGGAGACTGTGTGCTGCCCGCCGGCACGCGCCTGGGGCCGATCGAGATCGGTCTGGCGGCATCGCTAGGTCGTGCCGATTTGAGTGTGCGTCGCCGCCCGCGCGTGGCGCTGCTGTCCACCGGCGATGAATTGGTCGAACCGGGCCAGTCGCTGGCGCTCGGGCAGATCTACAACAGCAACCGGCACCTGCTGCGCACCTGGCTGCAGCGCTTTGGTTGCGAAGTGGTGGACGCCGGGATCCTTCCGGACGACCTGGAGCGCACCCGCGCGGCCCTGGCCGGGTTGTCGAATGTGGACCTGATCCTGTCCACCGGCGGCGTTTCCGTCGGCGAGGCGGATTTTCTCGGTGCGGCCCTGCGTGAAGCGGGCGAGCTGGCGCTGTGGAAACTGGCGATCAAGCCGGGCAAGCCGCTGACCGTGGGCCAGTATCAGCAGGTGCCGGTGATCGGCCTGCCGGGCAACCCGGCGTCCACCCTGGTGACCTTCGCGCTGCTGGCGCGACCCTACCTGATGCGTCGCCTCGGTATGCAGAAGGTAGAGCCTTTGCGCCTGCAGGTGCCGGCTGGCTTCACATGGACCAAGCCAGGCAATCGCCGCGAGTACCTGCGCGCGAGACTGGAGAACGGCCGTGCCGTGCCTTGCGCCAACCAGAGTTCCGGTGTGCTGCGCAGCGCCGCCTGGGCCGAGGGACTGGCAGAAGTGCGCGAAGGAACGACGCTGGCCGAAGGCGATTGGCTGGTCTTCATCCCGTTCAGCGAGTTGCTCGACTAAACGGCCGACCGGTATCAGCCGGAAACAAACGGGGCCGCAGAACGCGGCCCCGTTTGTTTTTGCGAGTTCCTCCACCAGGGCTCAGGCGATATCGGTCGTTGCAAACCCAGCTGCCGTATTCACCCCGGTCAGCACGATCAAGCTGTCGCCACTGTCCACCGAGTTGCTGTGGTTCTCGTCGATGACCAGCCACCCGTTGCCCGTGCCCGCAGCGTTCCAGGCCATGTAAGAACCGCTGGTTGCCGTGCCCGTCGCCATCGATGCGTTTGCGGCGGCGACGAAGGCATTGAAGTCGGACAACGAGGAACCATTGGCAATGGTGACATTGCCCGCCGCCAGCGAGGTGACGATGGTGTCGTTCGCCGAGTTGAAGTCGCCAATGGTATCCGCGGTGGCCAGGGTGATGCCGGTGTTGCCGGTGGAAAACACGAAAGAGTCGTTGTCCTTGCCGCCGAACAGCAGGTCGATGCCGGTGCCGCCATGGATCTCGTCGTTGCCGTCCTGGCCGAACACGGTGTCGTCGCCCGAACCGGCGAGGATGATGTCGACGTTCTGCCGGCCGTAGATGACATCGTCGCCCGAGCTGAAGTCGTACCCCCCACCGGGCAGGGTTTCCGTCCCGGCGTTGGTGCCAGTGACGACGCTGAAGGTCTCGTTGTAGGTGGCAAGCGTCGCACCGGAACCCTGGCTTGCCTGGACCGTCACCTCGTAGATGGTGCCCGAGGCCAGCCCCGTCGTGCTGCTGAGCGCCCCCGCGCTGCTGACGGCGAACAGCCCGCTGGCATCGGTGCTGATGCTCGCCGCGCCCAGGACGCCGGATTTGGCGCTGAAGAGGCTGAAGGAATAACTGCCACCCGCGTCCGGGTCGGAGCCGGCGGTCACGCTGATGGTGCCGATAGCTCCGTTGTTGCCGGGCACGCCATTGCCCGTGATGAAGGCGTTGGAGGTGTCCGCCGTCAGCGTCAGGTCGCGCGGCGCATCGTTGCCGCCGGTGATGCCGAGGGTGATGGATTGGCTGGCCGAAGTCGCGCCGTCAGCAGAGGCTGTGACGGCGTACACCAGACTTGGATTGCTGCCCGACTGCAGCGCTTCAATGGCTGCGTCGTTGGCGACGAACTTGTAGGCGCCGCTGGTGCTGTTGAGGTACAGCGTGCCGAAGGGGCTGCTGGTGTTCTGCAGGTCATAGTCCAGTTGTCCCGTCGCGCTACTGCCAGCCAGAGCGAAGGTGAAGCTGGAATCGCCGTCGCGGCTGGTGACGCCCAGGGTGCCGGTCTTGTCGGTGAAGGTGTCGTCGGCGGCCGTGTCGGTGTAGCTCGCCACCACGGGAGCCACCACCGGCGCATCTTCGGCGCCGTTGAGGTTGATGGTGATGGTCTGGTCGGACGAGGTCGCGTTGTCCGCTGCAGCGGTAACGTGATAGATCGCGCTCGGGTTGCTGCCACTTTCCAGGCCTTCGATGGCCGCGTCGTTGGCAACGAACTTGTACGCGCCCGTGCTGCTGTTCAGGTACAGGGTGCCGTAACCACTGCTGGCGTTCTTCAGGTCATAGTCCAGTTGTCCCGTCGCGCTACTGCCAGCCAGTGCGAAGGTGAAGCTGGAATCGCCGTCGCGGCTGGTGACGTCCAGGGTGCCGGTCTTGTCGGCGAAGGTGTCGTCGGCGGCCGTATCGAGATAGGACTCCACCACGGGAGCCACGACCGGCGCGTCTTCGGCGCCAGCGAAGGTGATGGTGATGGTCTGGTCCGCCGAAGTCACGCCGTCGGCCGCAGCGGTGACGTGATAGACCGCGTTGGGAATGCTGCCGTTTTCGAGCGCCTCGATGGCTGCGTCATTGGCGATGAACTTGTAGGCGCCACTGGTGCTGTTCAGGTAGAGCGTGCCGAAGGTACTGCTGGTGTCCTGTCGGTCGTAACCCGATAGCACCGAGTCACTGCTGCCCGACAGGGTGAAGGTGAAGCTGCTGTCACCGTCGCGGCTACTGACGTTGAGCGTACCGGTGGTGTCGGGGAAGGTGTCGTCGGCCTCTGTGTCGGCATAATCCGCAACTACCGCCGTCACCTCCGGCGCATCTTCGGCCCCGGTCAGGTTGATGGTCAGGGTCTGGGTGGCGGTTGCATTCGAGCCATCGGTCACCTTGAGCGTGAAGCTTTCGCTGGTGCTTGCCTCCAGCGCCTCGACGGCGGAGTCGTTGGAGACGTACTCGTAGGCGCCACTGGTATCCAGGTAGAGCGTGCCAAAGTTGCCGACCAGTTTCTGTTGATAGACGTGGCCGTTCACATCGAAGGACCCGGTCGCAGCACTGGTGTCATCGATGGCATAGCTCGCCGTATCGCCGACGTCGCGGTCCGCGCTGGTCAGTTGGCCAGTCACGCTGGTGAAGCTGTCGTTCCCCGAGGTGTCGATGAAGGTGAAGGCGGTCAGCGAGGCGCTGAGCTCGGGGGTATCGTTGACGCCGTCCAGGCTGATGCTGATGGTCTGGGTGGCGCTATCGGCGACGCCATCGGTCGCGTTGACCGTGAAGTCTGCGGTCTGGGTGGTCTTCAGGCCCTCCATCGCGGCATCGTTGGCGACGAACTTGTAGGCCCCGCTGGCGGTGTTCAGATAGAAGGTTCCGTAGTCCGAACTCTTCTGCACGTTGAAGCCGGCACTGTCCCCGGTGCCGCTCGAGGCGCTGGAACCCGCCAGTTCGTAGCTCACCGGGTTGCCGTCGGCATCGCTGCCGTGCAGGGTCCCGGTCACGTTCGCATAGCTGTCGTCGCCCGCGGTATCGGTGACCGTGCCGTTGCTGACCGTGGCCAGGGTCGGCGCATGGTTGACGCTCGAGATCAGCGTGCCGCTGGTGTCGACGTACTTGCCCTCGCCACTGGTCGAGCTGTCGCTGGTGACTCGCACGCCAATGGTCAGCAGTGTCGGATTTGCCAGCAGTGAGCTGATGGATTCCGGCAGGTCGAGAGTCGCCAGCGAGAACGACATCGACTCGCCGGCGGTGAGGAAGCTGGCCTTGTTCGTGCCCGTCGAGCCAAGCCCGGTGCTGGAAACCTTGTAGACGTCATCCCAGGTAATGCCGGTGCCGTTCATGTTGAGGCTGTTATCGGATTTGGCCAGGGTCACCGTCCCCTCGGTACTCTTGTCGCCGTCCGAGAACCAGAGGGCGTTGAGATCCAGATAGCCGGAGGTGCAGGTCACCGTGAAGCCGGTGCCATCGAAAACGATCTTGAATTGCAGGCCGGATGCAACCGAACCGAAATCCCACTGATACGACTCGCCCATGATTCATCCCTCAGTTCAAAGCTGACACGCCTCGGACAACCTCTGTATCAAGCTCGCGGCCAATCAGTCCCTGAGTCGGGAGCCTGCGGGTTCTGGGGGCAGGGAGCCTTTGTGCCGCCAGAGGGCGGCAGGCGTGTCGAGCGATGGCGCCAGTGCAGGGCGACCTTGCGTCACCCGGAGTTCCGTGCACCGAACGATGCCAAGGCTCGTTGAAACCTCCCATCCATGCATCCATCAGGTCGTTGTTATCTTGATTCTCCGCTCGCTCCAGACCTTCTCGGAGGCACGGGATGTTCGAAGTCCCGAACCTGAACAGGTCTGTACTGACTTCAGACGGTAGCTCAATGCCATCAGTGTGCTCGTCGTTTCGACAGAGGTTTGACGAAAGCGTGGGGTGAATCCGACAGATGGCGAAAAGCGTCAATATCCAAACGCCATGTGCTTTGACGGGTGGCTTCTGTGCAATGAAAAACGCCGGTCTCAGACCGGCGTTTTCTTGTGCTGCTGGCGATATTCGCCGGGCGTCTGGTCCGTCCAGCTCTTGAAGCTGCGATGGAAGGAGCGCGACTCGGTGAAGCCCAGGTACTGGGCAATGTCCTGGATCGGCAGGTCGCTGTGCACCAGGTAGTGTTCGGCGAGTTCCTGGCGCAGTTCGTCGAGGATCTGCTGGTAACTGGCGCCGGCCTGCTGCAGGTGGCGCTGCAGGGTGCGCACGGTCATGTCGAAGCGTTCGGCGACGCGCTCCTTGCGCGGCAGGCCGTCCTTGAGCAGCAGTCGCAGGGCGTTCTTCACCCGCAGCGGCAGCGGCTCGTCGTCGTCCAGTTCGGCCATCAGCGCCAGGGCGTGTTCTTCCAGGGTGCGCAGCAGATTGGCGTCGGCCTGGCGCAGCGGGTAGCTGAGCAACTGCAGGGGCACCAGCAGGGCGCTGAAGGGTTGCTCGAAACGCACCGGGCAGCCGAACAGTTGCTCGTACTCGGCAACATCGGCGCCCTCGGGCTGCGCGTGCTCGAACCAGACTTCCTGCGGCGAGCCATCGGTGTCGGCGATCCAGCGCGCATAGAGCAGCCAGGATGCCAGCACGTTTTCCACCATGTGCCGACGGATCTGCGCGGCCTCGTGACGGCAGTTCCAGATCAGCTTGATGTGGTCCGTGCCCGGTTCCAGGCGGCTGACGCCCATGTCGCCGACCAGCTTCTCATAGGGAATGATGCGGCCCATGGCTTCGCCCAGGTTGGCGCAGTTCATGGTGATGTAGCCCAGCACGCTCCAGGAGCCTGGCTGCACGAAGCGTGCGGAGTGCAGGCCGAACAACGGATCGCCGGAATGCGCGCAAAGGTGCTGCAGCAGGCGTTCGTGGGCCTCGCTCGGCAGGCGCTGGCTGTTGTCGCTCAGTTGCGAGCGTTCCAGGCCGGCAGCCTTGAGGGCAGCGTCCTGGTCCATGCCGAGGGACTCGGCGTGGCGCAGGTATTTCAGCAGTGCGGGGACGGAGGTGTAGCCGAGGGAATGCATGGCGTGAGTTCTTGTTCTTCGGTGTCTCGATCGGCAACTGCGCCTGTCTTGATCCGACAGTGACAGGGCAGGGCGGCTGGCTAGTATAGGCAGCCATCAAGCGGCACCGGAATAGCTATCGAAATGGCAGACAGAGACCTGGATAAAAGGAGCGGGCATGCGACGCTGGAACGGCTGGGGTGAAGAAACGACGGTGGTGGAACTGCCCGATAACGGGCGTGGGTTCCTCGCCGAGCTGGTAGGCCCGGGCCTGACGCTGCCGGACGCGACGCTGGAGCAGGTACTGGCCAAGGTGCCGGCCTCGCGCCTGCCCGAGCATCCGCTGGTGGTGCGCGAAGCCCGCGACCGCCTGCTGCACGCCCGCGGCCAGAGCCTGCCGGACTGGCTGGCGATGCGCGAAGGCGAATTCGGCGTGTTCCCCGATGGCGTGGCCTACCCGCAGACCGCCGAGCAGATCCGCGAGCTGCTGAAGTTCGCCGAGCTCTGGGACTGCCTGGTGATCCCCTATGGCGGCGGCACCTCGGTGGCCGGCCACATCAACCCGCCGGCGTCCGACAAGGCGGTGCTCACGGTTTCCCTGGAGCACATGAACCGCCTGATGGAACTGGACGAGCAGAGCCTGATCGCCACCTTCGGCCCCGGCGCCAACGGCCCGCAGGTAGAAAGCCAGCTGCGTGCCCGTGGCTATACCCTCGGTCACTTCCCGCAGTCCTGGGAGCTCTCCACCCTCGGTGGCTGGGTTGCCAGCCGTTCCAGTGGCCAGCAGTCGCTGCGCTACGGGCGCATCGAGCAGCTGTTCGCCGGCGGCACCCTGGAAACTTTCGCCGGCAGCCTGGAGATTCCGACCTTCCCGGCGTCCTCCGCCGGCCCGGACCTGCGCGAAGTGGTCATGGGTTCCGAAGGTCGCTTCGGCATCCTCTCGTCGGTGAAGGTGCGGGTCACGCGCATCGCCGAGGACGAGCGCTTCTACGCGGTGTTCCTGCCGTCCTGGGAGCAGGCGCTGGAAGGCA
Source organism: Pseudomonas sp. DP-17 (assembly GCF_022380625.1). Classification (NCBI taxonomy): domain Bacteria; kingdom Pseudomonadati; phylum Pseudomonadota; class Gammaproteobacteria; order Pseudomonadales; family Pseudomonadaceae; genus Pseudomonas; species Pseudomonas sp. DP-17. Next base: position 138,192 of record NZ_JAKSXG010000001.1, on the reverse strand, counting down.
TCCGCACCCTGGTGCAGGCGCGCGTGCCGCTGTCCATGCTGCGCCTGTCCAACGCCGTGGAAACCACCACCCAGCTTGCACTGGCAGGTCATCCGGGGCAGATCGCCTGGCTGGAGCGCTACCTGAAACTGCGCGGCGCGGCCGAGGGCAAATGCATGCTGACCTTCGGCGTCACCGGCGACCGCGCCCAGAACGCGACCTCGCTGCGTGCCGCGCGGCGCCTTCTCAAGGCCTTTGGCGGCGTGTTCACCGGCACCCTGCTGGGCAGGAAATGGGCGCAGAACCGCTTCCGCTTCCCCTACCTGCGCGAGGCGCTGTGGGAGAACGGCTACGTGGTCGACACCCTGGAAACCGCCACCGACTGGTCCAACGTCGACAACCTGCTCAACCGTATAGAAGCCAGCCTGCGTGAGGGCCTGGCCGCCGAGGGCGAGCGCGTGCATGTGTTCACCCACCTGTCGCACGTCTATGGCGAAGGCTCGAGCATCTACACCACCTATGTGTTCCGCCCGGCGGCCAGCTATGCGCAGACGCACGAGCGCTGGCGCAAGCTCAAGCACGCTGCCAGCCAGACCATCGCCAACCACCGCGGAACCATCAGCCACCAGCATGGCGTGGGCAAGGACCACGCGCCCTATCTGCCGGTGGAAAAGGGCCCGCTGGGCATGGCGGCGATCAAGGCGCTGGCCGGGTATTTCGACCCGTCCGGCCGGCTGAACCCCGGCACGCTGCTGCAGGACTGAGACGATGCCTGCCTGGAATGCAGCCTGGCGTGCCGAGGCGTTGCCGGAACTGGCGGCGCGCGACTGGGACCTGATCGTGGTCGGCGGCGGCATCACTGGCGCCGGCATCCTGCGCGAGGCGGCGCGGCGCGGCTGGCGCTGCCTGCTGATCGAGCAGCGCGACTTCGCCTGGGGCACCTCCAGCCGCTCATCGAAGATGGTCCACGGTGGCCTGCGCTACATCGCCAAGGGCCAGTTCGGCCTCACCCGCGACTCGGTGCGCGAGCGCCAGCGCCTGCTGGGCGAGGCACCGGGGCTGGTCGATCCGCTGAGCTTCATCATGCCGCACTACCAGGGCGGCTTCCCCGGCCCGCGGGTGTTCGGCACCCTGCTCTCGCTCTACGACGCGCTGGCGGGGCGGCGAAACCATCTGTTCCATCGCCTGGAAGAACTGCGCTACCTGGCGCCGGGGCTGAAGGAAGACCGCCTGTTGGGCGGTACCCGCTTCCAGGACGCGGTGACTGACGACGCACGCCTGGTGATGCGTGTGCTGGGCGAAGCACGCGCCGACGGCGGCGAAGCCCTGAACGGCTTGAAGGTGATCGAACTGGACCGCCGCGATGGTCGCGTTCAGGGACTGGTCGCCGAGGACAGCGAGAGCGGCCAGCGCTTCAGTTTCCGTGCCCGCGCCGTGGCCCTGGCCACCGGCGCCTGGGCCGATACCTTGCGGCAGAAGCAAGGCAGCGAGCACATCCGCCCGCTGCGCGGCAGCCACCTGTTGCTGCCGGCCTGGCGCTTGCCGGTCGCCCACGCCTTCAGCTTCATGCACGGTCAGGACAAGCGTCCGGTGTTCGTCTTTCCCTGGGAGGGCGCGACCGTGGTCGGCACCACCGACCTCGACCATCGCGACACGCTGGACGATGACGCCGCCATCAGTCGCGAGGAAGTGGACTACCTGCTGGCGGCCTGCGCGCAGCAGTTCCCGTCTGCCCGGATCAGCTCGGCAGATGTGCTCTCCACCTGGGCCGGCGTGCGTCCGGTGGTCAGCGATGGCGCACCAATGCTCAAGCCGTCGGACGAGAAGCGCGAACATGCGCTGTGGGTCGAGCCCGGCTGCGTGACCCTGGCCGGCGGCAAGCTGACCACCTTCCGCCTGCTGGCGCTGGAAGTCCTGGCGGCTTGCGCGCCGATGCTGGAGCGCCCGCTGGAACCCGCTGGCGAGCAGGTCTTCGAGCCGGTGGCAGACATCGACTTGCCAGGACTCACCGCGCCACAGAAGCGACGCCTGAGCGGTCGCCATGGCCGCGCGCTGCCGGAGCTGGCGCGGGCAATCAGAACCCTGGGCAGCGCACGCATCGGCAACACCGATTGTCTCTGGGCCGAGCTGGCCTGGGCGGCGGAAGGCGAACTGGTGCTGCACCTGGACGACCTGTTGCTGCGTCGTACCCGTATCGGCCTGCTGCTGGCCGATGGCGCCGCCGCCGAGCTGCCGAAGATCCGCGCACTGTGCCAGCCACGCCTGGGCTGGGACGACACGCGCTGGAAACGTGAAGAACAGGACTATCTGGCCTTGTGGCGTCGCTGCTACAGCCTGCCGCACTGAGCGCGGCCCCATCGAACGAGAGCCCCATGGATAACAACAACTACCTGCTGGCCATCGACAACGGCACCCAGAGCGTGCGCGCGCTGCTCTTCGATCTCCAGGGCAACCTGGTGGGCAAGGGCAAGGTCGAGCTGGAAGCCTATTTCTCCTCGCAGCCCGGTTGGGCCGAGCAGCACCCGGATTACTACTGGGAGCAGCTGGGCGAGGCCTGCAAGCGCCTGTGGGCCAGCGTGGACATCGACCGCAGCCGCATCCGTGGCGTCTCGCTGACGACCCAGCGCGGCACCGTGATCCACGTCGACGAAGCAGGCCAGGCCCTGCGCCCGGCGATCATCTGGCTGGACCAGCGCCGCGCCGAGCCGGGCGAATCGATCAAGGGCCCCTGGGGTTGGCTGTTCAAGCTGCTGGGCGCGCAGGGCGCGGTGGATTACTTCCGTACCCAGGCCGAAGTGAACTGGGTCGCCCAGCAGCAGCCGGACATCCACCAGCGCACGCACAAGGTGCTGCTGCTCTCCGGCTTCCTCACCCAGCGCCTGTGCGGACGCTACGTGGATTCGGTGGCCTGCAGCGTTGCCTACCTGCCGTTCGACTACAAGAAGCTGCAATGGGCCGCGCCGCGCGACTGGAAGTGGCAGGCGCTGGACGTGCGCCGCGAGCAACTGCCGGAGCTGTTCAAGCCCGGCGAGAAACTGGGCGAGATCACTGCCCAAGCCAGCCGCCTGACCGGCATTCCCGAAGGCCTGCCGCTGATCGCCGCCGGCGCCGACAAGGCCTGCGAAGTGCTCGGCGCCGGCGCCATCGACCCGACCGTGGCCTGCCTGTCCTACGGCACCACCGCGACCATCAACACCACTCGCTCGCGCTACCTGGAAACCATCCCGTTGATTCCGCCGTACCCGGCGGCGATCCCCGATCACTTCAATACCGAAGTGATGATCTACCGCGGCTTCTGGATGGTCAGCTGGTTCAAGCGCGAGTTCGGCCTGCGCGAGATGCAACGCGCGCAGGAACTCGGCGTCGAGCCGGAAAAACTGTTCGACGAACTGGTCGACAGCGTGCCCGCCGGCTCCATGGGCCTGATGCTGCAACCCTACTGGACGCCGGGCATCCGCGAGCCGGGGCTGGAAGCCAAGGGCTCGATCATCGGCTTCGGTGACGTGCACACCCGCGCGCACATCTACCGCGCCATCCTCGAAGGCCTGGCCTATGCGTTGCGCCAGGGCAAGGAGCGTATCGAGAAGCGCTCCGGCACCCGCATCCAGCGCCTGCGCGTGGCCGGTGGCGGTTCGCAGAGCGATGCGGCGATGCAGCTCACCGCCGACATCTTCGGCCTGCCGGCGGAGCGTCCGCATGTCTACGAAGCTTCCGGCCTGGGTGCAGCCATCGATTGTGCGGTGGGGCTCGGCCTCTATCCGGACTTTACCCACGCCATCGCCGCCATGACCCGCGTCGGCGATGTCTTCCATCCGCGCCCCGAGGCGCAGCGCACCTACGAGCGGCTGTACAGCGAGGTCTACCAGCGCATGTACAAGCAGCTCAAGCCGCTGTACCAGAGCATTCGCGAGATCACCGGCTACCCGGCCTGATCCGCCGTTGAAGGTTGGCGAAATTTTCCCGCGCTACTCTGGGTCCATTAGTTGACGCTCAATGGACCATTCGCGAGGAAGCCGACCATGATGCAACCCAAGGCCCTGTTGATCCTGCATGGCAAGCAAGCCGCCAACGAGGAGGTGCGCGCCGCTGTGCTGGCTGCGCGCGAGGCGGGGCAAGCGCTCGACGTGAGGGTGACGTGGGAGGGGGGCGACGCCCGGCGCCTGGTGGAGGAGGGCTTGGCAGCGGGCTATACGACGCTGATTGCCGGCGGTGGAGACGGCACCGTGCGCGATGTCGCCGAGGCGCTGGCCCAGGCCGGTGGCAAGGCCAGCCTGGCGATCCTGCCGCTGGGCACCGCCAACGACTTCGCCCGTGCCGCCGGCGTGCCGCTGGAGCCGGCCGCTGCGCTGGCCCTGCTGGACGTGCCGGCGCGGCCCATCGACCTGGGCGAGGTGGACGGGCAGATGTTCCTCAACATGGCCACCGGCGGCTTCGGCTCCAAGGTCACGGCCAATACTCCGGAAGACCTGAAGAAGCTGCTCGGCGGCGCGGCCTACCTGCTCACCGGACTGACGCGCTTCTCCGAGGTGCATGCAGCGCAGGGCCGTTTCAGCGGCCCGGATTTCAGCTGGGAAGGGGAATTCCTCGCGCTGGGCATCGGCAACGGCCGGCAGGCGGGCGGCGGCCATGTGCTCTGTCCCCAGGCGGCAGCGGACGATGGATTGCTCGACGTGAGCATCCTGCCGACGCCACAGGACATGGTCGGCACCCTCGGCGCGCTGCTGGGCGGTGGGCTTGGCACCCAGGACCTGTTCGTCCGTGCGCGCCTGCCGTGGATAGAGGTCGAGGCGCACGAGGGCCTGGACGTCAATCTCGACGGCGAGCCCCTGGAGGGTTCCAGGCTGCGCTTCGAGGTGCGCCCGGCAGCGATTTCCATGCATCTGCCAGCGGACTCGCCCTTGCTCTCGTCGACCCAGCGGCTCATGGGCGCGAACAGCTGATCGGCCTGGCCGTGACCGGGCAAGTCGTGCATGATGGCTCTGGGCCAGTATCTTGTTTCCAAACGGATGGCCGATAGCTTTCCCGCACGACTCATTCCGAATCTGGAGCAGGCATGGCCGGTATTCTCGACACTGTCGATCAACGCACCCAACTGGTAGGCGAGAACCGCCTGGAAATCCTGGTCTTCCGCCTGGCCGGGCGGCAGCAGTTCGCGATCAACGTGTTCAAGGTGCAGGAAGTGCTGCAACTGCCGCGCCTGACCCTGATCCCGCAGCGCCACCCGATGATCTGCGGGGTGATCAACCTGCGCGGCCAGACCCTGCCGGTGATCGACCTGTCCCGCGCCATTGGCATGCGTGCGCTGACTCCGGATGCCAACAGCACCATCATCGTCACCGAGTACAACCGCTCGGTGCAGGCCTTCCTGGTGGGCGGGGTAGAGCGCATCCTCAACCTCAACTGGGAGTCGATCCAGCCGCCGCCCGGTGGCGCGGGCCGCCAGCACTACCTGACCGCGATCACCAAGGTGGAAGACCGCCTGGTGGAAATCATCGACGTGGAAAAGGTGCTCGCCGAGATCGTGCCGATGAACACCCGCGTCTCCAGCGACCGCCTGGACGACAAGCTGCTCAGCCAGACCCGTGGCCGCGAAGTGCTGGTGGTGGATGACTCCAGCGTGGCCATCTCCCAACTGCGCGACACACTCGGCCAGCTTGGCCTGCGCCTGCATGTTGCGACTGACGGCCTGCGCGCGCTGCAGCAGCTCAAGCGCTGGGCGGACGAAGGCAACGACATGGAAGAGAAGCTGCTGATGGTCTTCACCGACGCCGAGATGCCGGAAATGGACGGCTACCGGCTGACCACCGAGATCCGCAGCGACCCGCGCCTGCGAGACCTCTACGTGGTGCTGCACACCTCGCTGTCGGGCAGCTTCAACGATGCCATGGTGAAGAAGGTCGGCTGCGACGACTTCCTCTCCAAGTTCCAGCCGGACCAGTTGGTGGAAGTGGTGCGTCGCCGGTTGCAGAAAGTCCCCGCCTGATCGCATCGCCTGTCCGTCGGCTTTGCCGATGGTTGGCGGGCATGGTCCGCTGCCGCAGGTTTGCTCTTGTAGGGGCGGGTCATGCCTGCGACAAGGCAGCGCCCCATTGCTAGACATCCGCTGCACCCCGTATAAGGTCGCTTTCGCCTGCATGAAAGGAAGCTTCCGATGTACAGCCTGAGCGAGCTCTACCGCTACCCGGTCAAATCCACCGCCTACGAATCCCTGGAGTCCGTCCGCCTCGATTCCCTGGGCCTGGCAGGGGATCGACGCTGGCTGGTGGTAGAGGCCTCCAATGGCCGCTTCCTCACTCAGCGCCTGTTGCCGCAGATGGGCCGCATCGAGGCACGCTGGCAGGACGATTTCGCCGCCCTGCGCCTGCGCGCGCCCGGCATGGATGACCTGCTGGTGAATGTGCCCGGCCGCGACGACAACCTGCGCGGCGTACTGATCTGGCGCGACATGCTGCAGGTGCCGGATGCCGGCGAAGCCGCCGCCCAGTGGCTGAGCACCTTTCTCGGTCGCGACGTGCGCCTGGTGCAGATGCCCGAGCAGCGCGCCCGGCAGGTCGACACCGCCTACGCCGAGCCCGGCGAGCGTGTGCATTTCGCCGACGGCTTCCCGCTGTTGCTGATCGGCCAGGGTTCGCTGGATGACCTGTCGGCCAAGGTCGGACGCCCGCTGGAGATGCTGCGCTTCCGCCCCAATCTGGTGGTCACTGGCGCCGAGCCTTTCGCCGAAGATGGCTGGAAGCGCATCCGCATCGGCGACGTCACCTTCAAGGTGGCCAAGCCCTGCTCGCGCTGCATCCTCACCACCATCGACCCGCATACCGGCGAGCGCGATGCCGCCCGCGAGCCGCTGGCGACCCTGCTGGGCTATCGCAACGTCAATGGCGAAGCGCTGTTCGGCCAGAACCTGATTGCCCTGAACAGCGGCGAGCTGCGTGTGGGCATGGACGTGGAAGTCCTGGAGTAGGTCCCGCCATCGGGACGCTACAGGTACTCAAGGCATACACCTTTCGTGGGTGTATGCCGTCTGCGCTTTACAGCTTGGCGTCGACGCAACCGGTGCTCTGGCACTCGCGCTCACGCTCGCGCAGCACCGCCAGGCGCTCGTTGGTCTTGTCCACTGCGCACTGCAGGTTGACGAAGTAACCGCCGTCGCGCTCGTAGCTGCACTGGGCGTCGCGGTCCTTGATCCAGGCGATCTGGCTCTTCTTCAGCGCGGCCTTCTGGCCGTCGTTGAGCATCTTGCGCAGGGTGCCGAATTCATTGTTCAGCTCGCGGTCCACCTGGGCGTATTCGGTGCTCAGGCAGTACACGCTGTCGAAGGCGTTGCGCGGCTTCTCGCAGGCGGCCAGAGCCAGGTCGGTGCTCAGCAGGCCGGCGGTGACGACGGTGACGGAAAGCAGGGTCTTGCGCATGGGAATTTCCTTTTCCTTGAAGGGATGAAGACCGTCCGGCGGGTGCCGGGCGGGGGAGTGGATCAGAGTTCGTCGAAGAAGCGTTCGTGCCAGTCGACGATGGGCTGCGGCGCGTTGAGCTTCTGCCCGTAGATCACCGCGTAGGACAGCACATTCTGCACGTAGGAGCGGGTCTCATCGAACGGAATGGTCTCGACCCAGACGTCGAACGCCAGGTGACGCGCATCCTTCAGCCACTGCCGTACGCGGCCGGGACCGGCGTTGTAGGCGGCGGTGGCGAGCACGCGGTTGCCGTTGAACTGGCCATGCACCTGGCTCAGGTACGCGGCGCCGAGCTGGATGTTCACATCCGGCACGATCAATTGCTGCGGCGAGGCCAGCGGGATACCGAATTTCTTCGAGGTTTCCTTGGCGGTGGCCGGCATCAGCTGCATCAGGCCGGTGGCGCCAACGCCGGAGCGCGCGTCGGACATGAAGGCGCTTTCCTGGCGGGTAATGGCGAATACCCAGCTGGAGTGCAGGCCGCGGTTGCGCGCCTCGCGCACCAGGGTGTTGCGGTAGGCCATGGGGAAGCGAATATCCAAGTCGTCCCAGTACTTGGCCTGGCTGATCGCGCGGATGGCCGGGAAGTACCACTGCATGTCGTAGGCGATCTTCGCCTGGGCCAGCAGCTCGTCGTGGCTCAGGTGGCGGGCAGCGTGGTACCACTCGCGGCGGGCGTTGATGACCTCGCCGCGGGCGTAGAACTCCAGGGCGCGGCGGGTGCTCGGCGCATTGCGCACGCGCTGCATCGTCGCCGCGTCCAGCGATACCGGGCGATTGTTCAGCTGGTAGGGGGCGTTGATCCGGTCGGCGGCAAGGAAACCATAGAAATCACGCTCGCCGGCCACCGGCTGGTACAGGCTGATGGCCTGCTTGTTCTGTGGCTGCGCCAGTTGCAGCGAGCGCGCCTGCCAGTATTTCCAGCGGTTGGTCTCGGCCAGCGACGGTGGCAGGGCGCGGGTCAGCTCGTAGGCGTCTTCCCAGCGGCCCAGCCGCAGCAACAGGCGCAGGCGCCATTCGGTGACGGTGTCGTCGCGCAGTTGCGGGTCGTACTTGACCATCATCGGCAGTGCGCGTGGGTCGTAGCGGCGCGCCAGGCTCAGGCCGATTTCGCGGGCGATGGAGACTTTCTCGTCGCTGGAGAAGGGCAGCACCGAGCTGTAGTAGTCCAGCAGGTTGATGGCCTTTTCCGGGTCCTGCTTGGCCAGGCGGCGCAGACCGAGGCCGACCACGTCGGCGGTGGCATGGTCGCGGGCGCCGAAGCGCGTGGTCTGGCTCAGCTGCGAAGGGTTCTGCGCGACGTTGATCATCAACGCGCCCTGGCTGCCGAGGGTCGGCAGGCGCTTGGAGAGTACGGTGGCGAGGCTGTAGTTGCCTTTTTCGGCAGCCAGCTTCAGGCGCTTCCAGACCTTCTCCTCGGTGAGCTGGCCGTCGGCCTGCCACAGGGCGAAGGTGGTGTCGCAGGCATCGGGCTGCGGCTTGCCCACCAGCCAGAGCTTCTCGGCGGTGGCGTAGCCGTCGGCCTTGTTGCCATGGCCCAACTGATACTGGCCGTAGAGGCAGTCCAGTTCGGTGAAGTTCATCTTCGGGTCGTAATAACGGACGAAGGTGTTCCAGTCACCGCGGTCGGCGAGCTGGCGCATCCAGCGCAGCTTCAGCCAGTTGATCTGCGGCAGGTCGCCGTGCTGCTCGATGAACCGCTCGATCTCGGCGTTGCTGGCGCTTTTCAAACGGCTGGTCAGTTCGTCGTAAGCCAGGTACGGCTGCAGGGGATAATCGGCCAACGCCGACTGGTAGCTGAAGTACGGGCCGCTGTCGCCGCGCGCAAGGGCCTTCTGCGCCTCGTCGTACATCTGGCGCTGCTGGGGCAGGGACGCTGCGTTGGCTGTCGAGGCGGACAGGCTGAGGATCAGGCAGGAAAACAGGGAGAAAAGGCGACCGCGCATGGCTCTTCCGGGAAGATGATCGGTGGGCGCTGGAGGGCGCGCGCCCGCTGCCGGGTAGCTTAGCCTGTTGCGCGCAGGGGGTGAAAGCGCCACCAGAGCTGCCTGGCTCAAAGATGGACGAATGTCTCGCCCTGGCACTTTGTCCGCACCCCTCTGACTTTTCCGCGCTTTCCCTTAAACTGCGCGCCCTGTTTGTGGAGATACCCAATGACCCTGCTCAAGTTAACCGACGTGTCCCTTGCCTTTGGCACCACTCCGCTGCTGGATAAGGTGTCCTGGCAGATCGGTCGCGGTGAGCGGGTCTGCATCATCGGCCGCAACGGCACCGGCAAGTCGAGCATGCTCAAGCTGGTCAAGGGCGAGCAGAAGCCCGATGACGGCGATATCTGGCGCGCGCCCTCGCTGAAGATCGGCGAGTTGCCGCAGGAACTGCCGCGTGCCGACGACCGTACCGTCTATGACGTGGTTGCCGAGGGCCTTGCCGAAGTCGGCGAGCTGCTGGCGCAGTACCACCACCTGAGCATGCACATCGAAAGCGAAGAGGACCTGAACAAGCTGGCGCGCGTCCAGCAGGACCTCGAAGCCCGCGACGGCTGGCGTCTCGGCCAGCTGGTGGATACCACCCTGAGCCGCCTGCAACTGCCGGCCGACAAGACCCTCGCCGAGCTCTCCGGTGGCTGGCGCCGCCGCGTGCTGCTGGCCCAGGCGCTGGTGGCCGAGCCCGACCTGCTGCTGCTGGACGAACCGACCAACCACCTGGACATCGGCGCCATCGCCTGGCTGGAAAACGCCCTGGCGGATTTCCCCGGCGCCGTGCTGTTCATCACCCACGACCGCTCCTTCCTGCAGGCCGTGGCCACCCGCATCCTTGAACTGGACCGCGGCCACCTCATCGACTGGAACGGCGACTACGCCAGCTTCCTCGTGCATAAAGAGCAGGAACTGGCGGCGGAAGAAGCGGCCAACGCACTGTTCGACAAGCGTCTTGCCCAGGAGGAAGTGTGGATTCGCCAGGGCATCAAGGCCCGTCGTACCCGTAACGAGGGCCGCGTGCGCGCGCTGAAAGCGATGCGCAACGAGCGCGCCGAACGCCGTGAGCGCCAGGGCAAGGCCAGCTTCCAGATGGAGACGGCCGAGAAGTCCGGCAAGCAGGTGATAGTCGTCGAGAAAGCCGGCTTCGCCCACCCGGGCGGCCCGGCGCTGATCCGTGATTTCTCCCTGGTGCTGCAGCGCGGTGACCGCATCGGCCTGCTCGGCGCCAACGGCACCGGCAAGACCACGCTGCTCAAGCTGCTGCTGGGCGACCTGCAGCCGACTTCCGGCAGCGTCAAGGAAGGCACCCGACTGGAAGTGGCTTATTTCGACCAGCTGCGTCACCAGCTGGAGCCGGAAAAGACCGTTATCGACAACATCTCCGAAGGTCGCGAATTCATCACCATCAACGGGCAGAATCGCCACGTCCTCAGCTACCTGGGCGACTTCCTGTTCTCGCCGCAGCGCGCCCGCACCCCGGTGAAAGCGCTCTCCGGTGGCGAGCGGGCACGCCTGTTGCTGGCGAAGTTGTTCAGCAAGCCGGCCAACCTGCTGGTGCTGGACGAACCGACCAACGACCTGGACGTGGAAACCCTGGAGCTGCTGGAAGAGGTGCTGCTGACCTTCGACGGCACCGTACTGATGGTCAGCCACGACCGGGCCTTCCTCGACAACGTGGTGACCAGCACCCTGGTGTTCGAAGGCGAAGGGCGCGTGCGCGAATTCGTCGGCGGTTACCAGGACTGGCTGCGTCAGGGCGGCTCGCCCAAGTTGCTTGGCGTGGGTGAGGAGAAGGGCGACAAGCCTGCTGCCGCCCCCGCTCCCGAACAACCGGCAGCTGTGAGTGCGCCGGTGGAAGCCGCGCCGAAGAAGAAACTGAGCTACAAGCTGCAACGCGAACTGGAAGCCATCCCCGGGCAGATCGACGCACTGGAGGCAGAAATGGCCGCGCTGCAGGCAGAAACCGCGGCGCCGAATTTCTACCAGCGTCCGCCAAGCGAGGCGCAGGCGGTTCTGGATCGCCTGGGGTCGCTGCAAGGGGAGTTGGACCAACTGATCGAGCGCTGGGCCGAACTGGAAGAGTGATCCGTTCGGTCCGGTGATGTGCCCGTGCGTATCGCTGATCAAAGACTGTTAGGGACGGCCGAATGGCAATCGAGTACCGCATCACCCTGGATGATGAGCACGAGTTCAGTTACCGCATCGAGCTGGAGCGCCAGTACGACGCCCAGATAGCCGCCCAGACGCCACGCTGGACGCGCCTGGAGAACAACCGTTGCAGCAATTGCCCGCTGAACCCGGCGCAGCATAGCCACTGCCCGGCGGCGGTGGACCTGCACCGGGTGATCGAGGACTTCCGTGGTTTGCCGGCCTTCAAGAAGGTCACGGTGCAGGTGCGCACGCCTGAGCGCGAATACATCAAGCATGCGGGGCTGGAAGAGGGGCTGCGCGCGCTGCTCGGCGTGATCATGGCCACCAGCGCCTGCCCGCTGCTGGGCCGGCTCAAGCCGATGGCGCAGCAGCACCTGCCGTTCGCCAGCAACCAGGAGTTCATCCTGCGCGCGGTGTCGCTTTACCTGATGCGGCAGTATTTCAATTTCCGCGAGGGGCGCCATGCGGACTGGGAACTGAAGGGACTGGTAAAACAATTCCAGCAGTTGCAGCTGGTGAACCAGGCGTTCTGGCAGCGGATTCACGAGACCTGCGACGGAGACTCGAACCTGAAGGCCTTCCTCAGCTTCTTCTCCATGGCGTCGAGCATGAGCTATTCGCTGGAGGCGCAGTTGCAGAAGGTGCGGCCGTTGCTGATGAGCGGCGACATGCTCGGGGCCTGAAGCGAAGCGGGCCCCTCGGGGCCCGCTCTCTACATGGGTTGGCTCAGCTGGTTTTCTGCAGGCGCACGGCGAGAACATCGCAGGGCGCACCGTGCAGCACGTCGTTGGCGGTGGAGCCCAGCAACAGGGCGAGACCGTGGCGGCCGTGGCTGCCGACGACGATCAGGTCACAGTCCTGCTCATCGGCGAGACGGTGGATTTCCTGGCGCGGCTGGCCATAGACCAGGTGGCACTGGGAGCTGGTGATCTCGGCGTAGGTGAGGGTGAACTGGTGCAGGCGCTCCTTGGCCTGGTCGAATTGCTGCTGTTGCAACATCGACAGGTCCATCGGTACGTCGCCGCCGAAGGCCATGGCCATGGGCTCGACCACATGCACCGCCGAGAGCCGGGCATCGTTGGCCTTGGCCAGCGCGACCGCCCGTTTCATCACCGGATCGCATTCCTCGGTTAGGTCGACGGCGACCAGAATGTGTTGGTAGGGCATGAGCGTCTCCTCCGGGGGACTCGTTAGTAAACAGTATGGCCCCAATGGCCGTGCTTGACCTGTTTGACCGGTATAACCGATATGACTACCTGGATGGTAATTCTTCTCATCGCTCTGGTGCTAAGCCCGCTGACCTGGCTGATCCCGTCGCGCGGTCAGCGCGGGCAAATGAACCTGCGCCTGCAGGCGCGCCGCCTGGGCCTGGCCATGCAGATGGCGCAGCAGGAATGGCCGCACTGGCTGGAACGGCAGCCGCCGCGCCAGTGCGCGCAATACCATCGCGCCCGCGGCAAGAGCCGCGACGTGTGGTGCTACTGGCAGAGCGAACCAGGCGTCTGGCTGGACCGCTGGAGAGAGGCGAGCGCACCCGCCGAGCTGGCGCAGGCGCTGGCCAGCCTGCCGAAGGATGTCTACATGGTCGAGGCGACGCCGCAGTTTCTCGCGCTGTACTGGGGCGAGCGCGGCGACAGTAGCGACCTCGAGCGGGTCGCCAGCTTCCTCAAGCAGCATGCGTGAGGCGATCAGCTCTGCTGCGCGGCATAGAGCCCGGAGACTTTCTCCAGGTCTTCGATGATGCGGTCGGAGTATTTGTTGATCAGGAAGGGCACGCTGTTCTGGTTGTAGTTCTGCAGCGACTTCTCGATGTAGCGCCACTTGATCGCCACGCCGCGTAGTTCCTGACCGATCTCCGGTGTGGTCTGCGGCGCCTGTTGCAGCTTCACCAGGTTGATCGCGAAGCGGTTGGCCAGGTCGTCCAGCGAGCGCTCCTCGCCGCCGCCGAAGAAGCTCGCGCCCACCGAAGCATTGCGCGAGGCGTAGTCCACCGCGATGTCCTGCATCAGCAGGCTCTGCTCGCGGGTCTGCTGGGTCAGCGGCGGCACCTTGCTGCCGCTTTCCTCCTGGATCTTCGTGTAGAGCTGCTCGGCGGTCTCCAGCAGCTTGCGGTTCTGCGCGGCGAGGTCGGCCACCGGTTGCAGATCGGTGTAGCCGCTCTTGTCCAGTGCACCGGTGAGGGTGTGCAGTTGGGCCGCATAGGCCTTCCATTCGTCCAGCAGCTCGGTCTTGAGCTTCTTCGATTCGTTGCCGGGCATTTCCCCAAGCTTGCCCAGCGCGTCGGTGGCGCTCTGCGACGAGGCCTCGACCATCTTGGCGTACTTCTGGTCGCCCTCCATCGCGTTGAACATGAAGAAGTCGCCGAGGCTGCGCTGGGCGGCGAGGCGTGTCTGGTGGACGTTGAGCAGGTCGCTGGCGGCGTCGGCGGCAGCGAGGAAGGGCAGGGCGGTGAGCGCGAGCGCGGACAGCAGGCGCGCGAGCGGGCGGCTGGACATCGTTCCAACTCCTTGGAGCCATGGGCTTCTTGTTGTTTTGTATTGCACAGGTTCCAGGCGTCTGCCGGTGTTGGCAGGAGGCAGATCGCCATTGCGCCCGACTCTAGCGCGGGCCATGGGGTTTGAACAGAGGGATTCAGGACGGCGGTGCCAGGTGACAATTGTCACGATAGGCGCGGTGAATAGGGCATCAGGGCTGCGCTGAATGCTCCGGGCCAGACGCCCCGGCCGCTTTGCGACTGTTACGTCTCGCCGATTGACAAGCATTGGCTTTTGCTAGAAGGTGGGCGCACCCAAATCAAACGGGCGTATGAATCGATCGTTTGCCACGTGCGAAGGATCCAACATAACGCCCCGGCTATCGCGTCGGCGGGTGTGCCGCAAGCTTTGGGACTAACCTCGGCACTGCCGAACGGTCCCGATACACGGTGTCCGACGTGTGATTTCAAGCTTCCCTAGCGTGGAGATCAGTTGATGATTTACCAAGGTAAAGCCATCACGGTTAAGGCTCTTGAGAGCGGCATCGTCGAACTGAATTTCGACCTCAAGGGCGAGTCCGTCAACAAGTTCAACCGACTCACCCTGAATGAACTGCGCCAAGCAGTCGATACCATCAAGGCCGATGCGTCCGTCAAGGGCGTGATCGTGACCAGCGGCAAGGGCGTGTTCATCGTCGGCGCCGACATCACCGAGTTCGTCGACAACTTCAAGCTGCCTGACGAAGAGCTGCTGGCCGGCAACCTCGAAGCCAACAAGATCTTCAGCGACTTCGAAGACCTGAACGTTCCGACCGTCGCCGCGATCAACGGCATCGCCCTGGGCGGTGGTCTGGAAATGTGCCTGGCTGCCGACTTCCGTGTCATGAGCGCCACCGCCAAGGTCGGCCTGCCGGAAGTGAAACTGGGCATCTACCCGGGCTTCGGCGGCACCGTGCGCCTGCCGCGTATCATCGGCTGCGACAACGCAGTCGAGTGGATCGCCTCGGGCAAGGAAAACAAGGCTGAAGATGCGCTGAAAGTCGGCGCCGTCGACGCCGTCGTGGCTCCGGAACAGCTGCAAGCTGCCGCCCTGGACCTGGTCAAGCGCGCCATTGCCGGCGAGCTGGACCACAAGGCCCGTCGTCAGCCGAAACTGGAAAAGCTCAAGCTCAATGCCATCGAGCAGATGATGGCCTTCGAAACCGCCAAGGGCTTCGTCGCAGGCCAGGCCGGCCCGAACTACCCGGCCCCGGTCGAAGCGATCAAGTCGATCCAGAAAGCCGCCAACTTCGGTCGTGACAAGGCGCTGGAAATCGAAGCCCAGGGCTTCGTGAAACTGGCCAAGACCTCGGTTGCACAGAGCCTGATCGGCCTGTTCCTGAACGACCAGGACCTGAAGAAGAAGGCCAAGCAGTACGACGAGATCGCCAAGGATGTGAAACTGGCGGCCGTACTGGGCGCCGGCATCATGGGTGGCGGCATCGCCTACCAGTCCGCCTCCAAGGGCACTCCGATCCTGATGAAGGATATCCGCGAAGAGGGTATCCAGATGGGTCTGAACGAAGCCGCGAAGCTGCTGGGCAAGCGCGTCGAAAAAGGCCGCATGACCCCGGCCAAGATGGCCGAGGCGCTGAACGCCATTCGCCCGACCATGTCCTACGGCGACTTCGGCAACGTCGACATCGTCGTCGAAGCCGTGGTCGAGAACCCGAAGGTCAAGCAGATCGTTCTGGCCGAAGTTGAGGGCGTGGTGAAGGAAGATGCGATCCTCGCGTCCAACACCTCCACCATTTCCATCAGCCTGCTGGCCAAGGCCCTGAAGCGTCCGCAGAACTTCGTCGGCATGCACTTCTTCAACCCGGTGCACATGATGCCGCTGGTGGAAGTCATCCGTGGCGAGAAGTCCAGCGAAGAAGCCGTCGCCACCACCGTGGCCTACGCCAAGAAGATGGGCAAGAACCCCATCGTGGTGAATGACTGCCCCGGCTTCCTGGTCAACCGCGTGCTGTTCCCGTACTTCGGCGGCTTCTCCAAGCTGCTGGGCTTCGGTGTGGACTTCGTACGCATCGACAAGATCATGGAGAAGTTCGGCTGGCCCATGGGCCCGGCCTACCTGTCCGACGTGGTCGGCATCGACACCGGCCACCATGGCCGCGACGTGATGGCTGAAGGCTTCCCGGACCGCATGGCCGTGGAAGGCAAGACTGCCGTCGACGTGATGTACGACGCCAACCGCCTGGGCCAGAAGAACGGCAAGGGCTTCTACGCCTACGAGACCGACAAGCGCGGCAAGCCGAAGAAAGTCACCGATCCGCAGGCTTATGAGCTGCTGAAGTCCATCGTCACCGAGCAGCGCGAGCTGACCGACGAGGACATCATCAACTACATGATGATCCCGCTGTGCCTGGAAACCGTGCGCTGCCTGGAAGACGGCATCGTCGAGACCGCTGCCGAGGCCGACATGGGCCTGATCTACGGTATCGGCTTCCCTCCCTTCCGTGGCGGTGCCCTGCGTTACATCGACTCCATCGGTGTGGCCGAATTCGTCGCCCTGGCCGACAAGTACGCCGACCTGGGTGCGCTGTACCACCCGACCGCGAAGCTGCGTGAAATGGCCAAGAACGGCCAGAAGTTCTTCGGTTGAGTGCGCAACGAATAGAGCGAGAGTGAATTTATGAGCCTGAATCCGAGAGACGCCGTCATTGTCGACTTCGGCCGCACCCCGATGGGCCGTTCGAAGGGTGGCATGCACCGCAACACCCGCGCGGAGACCATGTCCGCGCACCTGATCAGCAAAGTCCTGGAGCGCAACCCGAAGATCGACCCGGCGGAAGTCGAGGACGTAATCTGGGGCTGCGTGAACCAGACCCTGGAGCAGGGCTGGAACATCGCGCGCATGGCGTCGCTGATGACCCAGATCCCGCACACCAGTGCCGGCCAGACCGTCAGCCGTCTGTGCGGCTCGTCCATGAGCGCCCTGCACACTGCCGTGCAGGCAATCCAGACCGGCAATGGCGACGTCTTCGTCATCGGCGGCGTGGAGCACATGGGCCACGTCGGCATGATGCACGGCGTCGATCCGAACCCGCACCTGTCGCTGTACGCCGCCAAGGCGTCCGGCATGATGGGCCTGACCGCCGAAATGCTGGGCAAGATGCATGGCATCACCCGCGAGGCGCAGGACAAGTTCGGCGTGCGTTCGCACCAGCTGGCCTGGAAAGCCACCCAGGAAGGCAAGTTCAAAGACGAAATCATCCCGATGGAAGGCTATGACGAAAATGGCTTCCTGAAGGTGTTCGACTTCGACGAAACCATCCGCCCGGACACCACCCTGGAAAGCCTCGCTGCCCTGAAGCCGGCGTTCAACCCGAAAGGCGGCACCGTGACTGCGGGTACTTCCTCGCAGATCACCGACGGCGCTTCGTGCATGATCGTCATGAGCGCCCAGCGCGCCCAGGACCTCGGCGTGCAGCCGATGGCCGTGGTCCGCGCCATGGCCGTGGCGGGCGTTGATCCGGCGATCATGGGCTACGGCCCGGTTCCGTCGACCAACAAGGCGCTCAAGCGTGCCGGCCTGACCATCAACGACATCGACTTCTTCGAGCTCAACGAAGCCTTCGCCGCACAGGCCCTGCCGGTGCTGAAGGACCTCAAGATCCTCGACAAGATGGAAGAGAAGGTCAACCTGCACGGCGGCGCCATCGCCCTGGGTCACCCGTTCGGCTGCTCCGGTGCGCGTATCTCCGGCACCCTGCTGAACGTGATGAAGCAGAACGGCGGTACCCTGGGCGTGTCCACCATGTGCGTGGGCCTCGGCCAGGGCATCACCACCGTCTTCGAACGCGTCTAAGCTTTCGTCGATGGGAGAGCCGGGGCCTTGTGCCCCGGCTTTCGTTTTTGTCGGGTGGGGATTGCCCGACGACCTTGCAATGAGCACAATCGCCGCCTTTTGGCCGGCCGAGGGGAACCGACATGCGCTTGCAGCCCGGACTGTATCGACACTACAAGGGACAGCAGTACCGCGTGCTCGGCGTCGCCCGGCATTCGGAGAGCGAGGAAGAGGTGGTGATCTACCAGGCGCTGTATGGTGAATTCGGCCTCTGGGTACGCCCGCTGAGCATGTTCACCGAAGCGGTGGAAGTGAACGGCGAACGGCTTCCGCGCTTCGCCCTGGTGAGCGCCGAAGACGATCCGCTGGGTCTTGCAACCGGCCCGTCCGGCGAAACCCAAGCTTGACCTTGGCGCGACCGCCACTATATATAGCGGTGCCGCTCCTAGCTCCTCCCTCCTTATAAATTCATCTTTTCGACGCAGGAATCTTCCGATCCATGGGTAAATCGCTGGTCATCGTGGAATCACCGGCCAAGGCCAAGACCATCAACAAGTACCTGGGCAACCAGTACGTGGTGAAGTCGAGCATCGGCCACATCCGCGACCTGCCCACCAGTGGCTCGTCCGCGTCGAAGGAGCCTGCGGCGAAAGCGCGCAAGACGGCTTCCGAAGCGCCGGCCCTGTCGCCCAAGGAGAAGGCCAAGCGCCAGCTCGTCACCCGCATGGGCGTCGACCCGGAGCATGGCTGGAAAGCCAAGTACGAGATCCTGCCCGGCAAGGAAAAGGTGATCGAGGAACTGCGCCGCCTGGCCAAGGATGCCGACACCATCTATCTCGCAACCGACTTGGACCGCGAAGGGGAGGCCATTGCCTGGCACCTGCGCGAGGCCATCGGCGGCGACGACTCGCGCTACAAGCGCGTGGTCTTCAACGAAATCACCAAGAAGGCCATCCAGGAGGCCTTCTCCCAGCCCGGCGAGCTGGATATCAACCGCGTGAATGCCCAGCAGGCGCGCCGCTTCCTCGACCGCGTGGTGGGCTACATGGTCTCGCCGCTGCTGTGGGCCAAGATCGCCCGCGGCCTGTCCGCCGGTCGCGTGCAGTCGGTGGCGGTGAAGCTGGTGGTCGAGCGTGAGCGCGAAATCCGTGCCTTTGTCCCGGAAGAGTACTGGGAAGTCCATGCCGATCTCGGCACGCCGAAAAACGACAAGGTCCGCTTCGAAGTGGTGCGCGAGAAGGGCGAAGCCTTCAAGCCGCTGAATGAGGCCCAGGCCACTGCTGCCCTGGAGAAGCTCAAGGCCTCCAGCTACAGCATCGCCAAGCGCGAAGACAAGCCGACTTCCAGCAAGCCTTCGGCGCCGTTCATCACTTCCACCCTGCAGCAGGCTGCGAGCAACCGCCTGGGCTTCGGGGTGAAGAAGACCATGATGATGGCCCAGCGTCTCTATGAGGCCGGCTACATCACCTATATGCGTACCGACTCGACCAACCTGTCGGCCGATGCCATCGACATGGTGCGCGGCTTCATCGACAGCGAGTTCGGCAAGAAGTACCTGCCGGCCAAGCCGAACTTCTACTCCAGCAAGGAGGGCGCCCAGGAAGCGCACGAAGCGATTCGTCCTTCCGACGTCAACCTGCGTCCGACCCAGCTGTCGGGCATGGAGCGCGACGCCGAGCGCCTGTACGACCTGATCTGGCGCCAGTTCGTGGCCTGCCAGATGCCGCCGGCCGAATACCTGTCCACCACTGTCAGTGCCGCTGCCGGTGACTTCGAGCTGCGCGCCAAGGGCCGCATCCTCAAGTTCGACGGCTATACCAAGGTGCTGCCGCAGCAGAGCAAGCCGGGCGAGGACGACGTTCTGCCGGAAATGAACCAGGGCGATGCGATGAAGCTGCTCAAGCTCGACCCGAGCCAGCACTTCACCAAGCCGCCGGCGCGTTTCTCCGAAGCCAGCCTGGTCAAGGAACTGGAGAAGCGCGGCATCGGCCGACCGTCCACCTACGCGGCGATCATCTCCACCATCCAGGAGCGCGGCTACGTCACCACCCACAACCGCCGCTTCTACGCGGAGAAGATGGGCGACATCGTCACTGACCGCCTTAACGAGAGCTTCTCCAACCTGATGGACTACGGCTTCACTGCCGGCATGGAAGAGAACCTCGATGACGTGGCCCAGGGCGAGCGCGACTGGAAAAACGTGCTGGACGAGTTCTACGGCGACTTCCGCAAGAAACTCGACCTGGCCGAAGCCTCCAACGATGGCATGCGCGCCAACCAGCCGACCCTGACCGACATCCCCTGCCGCGAGTGCGGCCGGCCGATGATGATCCGTACTGCCTCCACCGGCGTATTCCTCGGCTGCTCGGGCTACAGCCTGCCGCCGAAAGAGCGCTGCAAGGCGACCGTGAACCTGATTCCGGGCGACGAGATCGCCGCGGATGACGAGGGCGAATCCGAATCCCGCGTACTGCGTGGCAAGCACCGCTGCCCGATCTGCAGCACCGCGATGGACGCCTACCTGGTCGACGAAAAACGCAAGCTGCACATCTGTGGCAACAACCCGGACTGCGCTGGCTACGAGATCGAAGAGGGCCAGTATCGCATCAAGGGCTACGAAGGCCCCAGCCTGGAATGCGACAAGTGCGGCAGTGAAATGCAGCTCAAGACCGGCCGCTTCGGCAAGTTCTTCGGCTGCACCAACCCGACCTGCAAGAACACCCGCAAGCTGCTGAAGAACGGCGAGCCCGCGCCGCCGAAGATGGACGCCATCCGCATGCCGGAACTCAAATGCGAGAAGGTGGACGACATCTACGTACTGCGTGATGGCGCTTCCGGTCTGTTCCTGGCCGCCAGCCAGTTCCCGAAGAACCGCGAGACCCGCGCTCCGCTGGTGGCCGAGCTGCTGCCGCACAAGGAAGAGCTGGATCCGAAGTACCACTTCCTGCTGTCCGCTCCGGCGAAAGACCCGGATGGCCGCCCGGCGGTGATCCGCTTCAGCCGCAAGACCAAGGAGCAGTACGTGCAGTCCGAAGTCGACGGCAAGCCCACCGGCTGGCGTGCGTTCTTCGACGGCGGCAAGTGGAAGGTCGAAGACAAGCGCTGATGGAAGGCGCGCCCCGCCAAGGCGGGGCGTGCTTATACTGCCGAAGTCGACTGCAGAGGGCCCGGTCATGGCGAACGAACTCTATACCCGCACCAACCAGAAGCTGTTCTTCGCCGGCCTTGCTCTGGAAGCCTGGCGCAACGCTGAAACCACGCGTGCGATGAATGCCCAGGCGCGCATCCAGGCCGAGCGCGAAGCGGCGCTGTTCCATCTCTACGGAGCGGTGCTGGGCGTGGCTCATGAGATCGCCGGTTACTACCGCCTGCCCCAGGCCGGTGCGCCGCGCGTCGATATGCTGCTCAATGCCGAGGTGCTGGCTGCGGCTCCCAGCCCGGAGCTGGCGGAGATGGTCGAGCTGGCGCAATCGCCGGAGGCCTGGTTGGGGCGCCTGCTGGCGGCCTATGCCGCGCTGTTCCAACCGCCGACCGAGCCGAAGAAAGCCAAGGTCGATCCGACCCAGCCGCTGATCCAGGCGGTGAATGTCGATGACGAGGCGCCGGTCGAACTGGGCAATGATGAGCTGGAAGCCTGGCGTAAAGCCCTGAAGGATCTGGTGCTGCGTTTCCGCGCTTCGCTCACCGAGCTCTGATTCGCTCATCACACTGCGCCGGCCTTCCGGTCGGTCCATGCAAGCTTTGGCTAGGGTGTAGCGGATGTGGCTGTTACACTACGCGTTCTGCTGTGGAGAACGTCGCTATGCCAACCTCATTTCTGGAAATTGTCGAGCTGCCTGACGGGCGTATCGTGCTGCGTCGTGCGGACGAGGAGGAGGCACTGGTAACCCTGGAGTTTTCCGCCGATGCCAAGGGGTTCCTGCAGGGGCAGCACATCGAGATCGCCAAGGCAATGTTCAATGTCGGTGTACAGATGGCCGGTCGTCTTGCAGAAGGCGGCGACATGAGCATGGACGAAGAAGGTCCGCGCGTCCTGCACTGAGTTCTGCTGTTTCGCTTCGCCGCGCTCGCGGCGAAGCTCCTCGATCAGATCATCCCAGACGAATATTCAGGCTCTGCGCCTGGCCGGCAATGGCGGCGCGGGATAGCTGCGTGCGCGCATTCGGGCTGAGGTTCAGCCAGCTCACTACGGTGTGGCTGTTGCCCAGGCGAAGCGCCTCGCAGGCCAGGGCCTGGGCGGATGCCTGATCGCGGGCGGGCAGCAGCAGGATGCCCTGGCGGTTCAGGCCGGCCTTGCGCAGCCAGTCCGGAGTCAGGCTGGCTGGCGGGGCGATCAGTGTCAGCCAGCGCGAGTCGCTTTCCTCGCTCAGCTCGCGGAGCATCGGCGCCAGCAACATCAGGCACTGGCCGGGGAGGCCGCTCAGGGCGATCTCGCTGAATGCGCTTTCGTCGGCGACGGGCTCTTCTTCCATCAGCTCCGGGAGCAGGGGAGCAGTACCGCTTGCCCAGAGTGCTTCCTGGAACAGCGGGAGTTGCGGCAGGTTCTGCGGCTGCGGGTACTGCATGGATGTCTCCTGTTCAGCGGCGGATCACGCCGACGCTCAAGCCTTCGATGACCAGTTCCTGTTCCTTGAGATCGACCTCGATGGGGGCGAACTCCGGGTTTTCGGCGAGCAGCCAGACCTTGCTGCCTTCGCGCTTGAAGCGCTTCACCGTTACCTCTTCACCCAGGCGGGCAACGACGATCTGGCCATTGCGCGCCTCACGGGTGACATGTACGGCGAGCAGGTCACCGTCCATGATGCCGACATCCTTCATGCTCTGGCCGCGTACGCGCAGCAGGTAGTCGGCCGGCGGGTTGAAGAAGGTGGGGTTGATCCGGCAGGTGTCGTCGACGTTCTGTTCGGCGAGGATCGGCGCGCCGGCGGCGACGCGGCCGATGATCGGCAGTTCGTCGTCATTGGCGGCGGCCTTGGGCTCGAAGCCGGGAATGCGTATGCCGCGGGAGGCGCCCGGGGTCATCTCGATGGCGCCTTTGCGGGCGAGGGCTTTCAGGTGCTCCTCGGCGGCATTGGGCGACTTGAAGCCGAGTTCCTGGGCGATTTCAGCGCGGGTAGGCGGGTAGCCGTTCGCTTCCAGGCAGCGTTTGATGAAGGCAAGGATCTCGGCTTGGCGCGGCGTGAGCTTCAGCATGTCCATACTCTGGCTTTTTATACAGTGCCTGGAATTATATACAGTGATGGCCGGCTGGCAATGCTTTTATTGGTCGCGGCTGTCGCTGGAACGTTCGCGCATGTAACCTTTTGATCTTGGCAGGCGTCTTGCTATACAGAAGGTGTCTCGTCGCATTGCCATGATAT
This sequence comes from Pseudomonas sp. DP-17, assembly GCF_022380625.1. Taxonomy (NCBI): domain Bacteria; kingdom Pseudomonadati; phylum Pseudomonadota; class Gammaproteobacteria; order Pseudomonadales; family Pseudomonadaceae; genus Pseudomonas; species Pseudomonas sp. DP-17. Next base: position 114,970 of record NZ_JAKSXG010000001.1, on the reverse strand, counting down.
TGGTAACAATCCATCGCACTTTGCTTGACAATACAAGACGCTGAAACGTATGTTTCAAACAAGTGTTTGTCAGGCGGAGTAGCCATGGCCCAGTCGGAAACCGTCGAACGCATCCTGGATGCTGCGGAACAGCTGTTCGCGGAGAAAGGCTTCGCCGAAACCTCCCTGCGTCTGATCACCAGCAAGGCGGGGGTGAACCTCGCGGCGGTGAACTATCACTTCGGCTCGAAGAAGGCGCTGATCCAGGCGGTCTTCTCGCGCTTCCTCGGTCCGTTCTGCGCCAGTCTCGAAAAGGAACTGGATCGCCGCCAGGCCAAGCCCGATGCGCCGCGCGCAACCCTCGAAGAGCTGCTGGAGCTGCTCGTGGTCCAGGCCATGGCGGTGAAGCCGCGCAGCGGCAACGACCTGTCCATCTTCATGCGCTTGCTGGGCCTGGCGTTCAGTCAGAGCCAGGGGCACCTGCGCAAATACCTCGAAGAGGTCTACGGCAAGGTATTCCGCCGCTACATGCTGCTGGTCCATGAATCCGCGCCGCGCCTGCCGCCGCTGGAGCTGTTCTGGCGCGTGCACTTCATGCTGGGTACTGCGGTGTTCAGCATGTCCGGCATCAAGGCGCTGCGCGCCATGGCCGAGAACGATTTCGGGGTGAACACTTCCATCGAGCAGGTGATGCGCCTGATGGTGCCGTTCCTCGCCGCCGGCATGCGTGCCGACAGCGGCGTCAACGATCCTTCGCTGGCCGGCGCTCAGCTCAAGCCGCGTAGTAAGTCGAGTACTTCCCAGGCTCCCGCCAAGGTCTGATCCTGGCCCGGCTTCGTGCTGGGCTGCATCGGCTCGATCGGCTACAGTAGCCGGCCATGGCTGATCTCGATCTTCTCCATATCTCCCTCGCTGACCAGATGCTCTACGGCTTCGCCGCGGAGCGTCTGGTCGTGCGTGCTCCGGTTTCCAGCGCCGCCAAGGGGGCGGGGGAGGGCAACGGTTCTGGCTGCACGCCGCGCGGCTTGCACCAGGTCCGCGCACGCATCGGCGATGGCCTGCCCAGGGCTGCTGTGCTGAAGGGGCGACGCTGGACCGGCGAGACCTGGACGGCTGAGCTTCACGAGGCGTTTCCCGGTCGAGACTGGATACTCTCGCGCATCCTCTGGCTCAGCGGCTGCGAGCCGGGGCGCAACCGGATGGGCGCGGTCGATACCTTCCGCCGCTATATCTATCTTCACGGCACGCCTGACTGCGAGCCCATGGGCATGCCGCTATCCCATGGCTGTATCCGCCTGCGCAATGACGACCTGCTGGAACTCTTCCCGCAAGTTCCCCTCCATTGCCGGGTCCGAATCGAAGAGGCCGCCTGTCCCGATTGGCAGACGGCGCAACTGAATTGAAAGGAATGCACATGCAAGGCTCCCTGATGCTCGACATCGGCGGCACCTGGCTGACCGCCGAGGACCGCCAGATCCTGCGCCACCCTGAAGTCGGTGGCCTGATCATCTTCGCCCGCAACATCGAATCGCCGCGCCAGGTGCGCGAGCTGATGACCTCCATCCGCGCGGTGCGTCCCGATCTGCTGCTGGCGGTGGACCAGGAAGGCGGTCGCGTACAACGCCTGCGCCAGGGTTTCCTGCGTCTGCCGGCGATGCGCGCCATCGCTGACAATGCCAATGCCGAGCGGCTGGCCGAGCAGTGTGGCTGGCTGATGGCAACCGAAGTGCTGGCGGTTGGGCTCGACCTGAGCTTCGCCCCGGTGCTGGATCTGGATCATCAACGCAGCGCCGTAGTTGGCAGCCGCGCTTTCGAAGGCAATCCGGAGCGTGCCGTCACACTGGCGGGCGCGTTCATCCGCGGCATGCGCGCCGCCGGCATGGCTTCCACTGGCAAACATTTCCCCGGCCACGGCTGGGCGGAAGTCGATTCCCATGTCGGCATTCCGGAGGACGAGCGCACGCTGGAGCAGATCCGGGCGGTGGACCTGGTGCCGTTCCAGCGCTTGTCCGGCGAACTGGACGCGCTGATGCCCGCCCATGTGATCTACCCGCAGGTCGATCCGAACCCCGCCGGCTTCTCTCGCCGCTGGTTGCAGGACATCCTGCGCGGCGAACTGGGCTTCGACGGCGTGATCTTCAGTGATGACCTGTCCATGGCCGGTGCCCACGTGGTCGGGGATGCCGCCAACCGCATCGAGGCCGCACTGAGCGCCGGCTGCGACATGGGCCTGGTGTGCAACGACCGCGCCTCCGCCGAGCTGGCCCTGGGCGCCCTGCAGCGCCTGAAGGTCACGGCGCCGCAGCGCCTGCAGCGCATGCGCGCCAAGGCCTGGCCGGGCACCGAATACAAGCAGCTGCCGCGCTGGCAGCAAGCCGTCGGCGAACTGCGCGCCGCTCAACTGATCGACTAAGGATTTGCCATGACTGTCTACGCCATCATCGGCGGCACCGGCCTGACCCAGCTCGAAGGGTTGACCCTGAAGGACGCCATCGAGCTGGATACGCCTTACGGCGCGCCTTCGGCGGCCATCCAGCGCGGCGAGTTCGCCGGCCGCGAGGTGCTCTTCCTTGCCCGTCACGGCCATCCGCATCGCTTCCCGCCGCACCAGGTGAACTATCGCGCCAACCTCTGGGCGCTGAAGCAGGCCGGGGCCGAAGCCATCCTGGCGGTGAACGCGGTGGGTGGCATCCACGCGGCCATGGGGAGCGGCCATCTCTGTGTGCCGCACCAGATCGTGGATTACACCTGGGGCCGCGAGCACACCTATTTCGCCGGTGACATCGAGCAGGTCACTCACATCGACTTCAGCCATCCCTATGACGAGGCGCTGCGGGTCAAGCTGATCGCCGCCCTGCAGGGGCTGGGCTATGCGTACAGCAGTCATGGCGTCTATGCCGCGACCCAGGGGCCGCGTCTGGAAACCGTGGCGGAAGTCGCCAAGCTGGAACGCGACGGTTGCGACATCATCGGCATGACCGGTATGCCCGAGGCCGCGCTGGCCCGCGAGCTGGATCTGCCTTACGCCTGTCTGTCGCTGGTGGTGAACCCGGCGGCAGGCAAGTCCAGCGGCATCATCACCATGGCTGAGATCGAGCAGGCGCTCCACGAAGGTATCGGCAAGGTGCGCGAGGTGCTGGGGCGCGTGTTGGTGAGCTGAATACGCTTCGAGTGGTCAGCCTCCCGCACCTGAGGAACGATTCCCGTAGGCGCAACTGCCTTTGACTGAAGCTCAGTACCGGCGATTTCCCTCTCCCTAACCCGTCCCTGCAGGGAGAGGGGCAGGCTTAAACCGCAGTTTGAGCCGGCTCGGATGGCTCTCTCTCCCTTCGGAGCGGGGGGGACGCGGTCAGGGCAGGGCAGAGCGCACGCCCGGAGCGATATTCGGGACGCTGTCCGCGCCTTTCAATCCAGCGGCGTGCCGTACGGATCGCGGATGTCCGTTCCTAAAAGATCAAGAGCTCGTTATCCCGCCTCTACGGTTTCGGCAGCGGCGCGAAGAGTGCGTCGATATCACTTTCCTGCAGTTGCAGGCCGCTGTCCTTGCCTTCTTCCAGTACACCGGCGGCCAGCGCGGCCTTGCGTGCCTGCAGTTGCTGAATTTTCTCTTCCAGGGTGCCGTGGGCGATCAGCTTGTAGACGAACACAGGCTTGTCCTGGCCGATGCGGTACGCGCGGTCGGTGGCCTGCTGTTCGACGGCTGGATTCCACCAGGGATCGTAGTGGATAACCGTGTCCGCGGCGGTGAGGTTCAGGCCGGTGCCGCCAGCCTTCAGGCTGATCAGGAACAGCGGTACGCGCCCTTGCTGGAAGTCTTCCACAGGCTGGCGTCGGTTGCGGGTTTCGCCAGTGAGCAGGGCATAGGGAATGTTGCGCGCCTGCAGCTCGGCCTGGATCAGATCCAGCATCGAGGTGAATTGAGAGAACAGGAGCACGCGTCGGCCTTCTGCCAGCAGTTCATCGAGCATCTCGAGCAAGGCGTTCAGCTTGCCTGATCCGGTTGGCAGGCTTTCCTGCAGGAGGCGCGGATCGCAACAGACCTGGCGCAGTTTGAGCAGCGCTTCGAGTACGACGATGTGGGCGCTGGCCAGTCCCTTGCGGTGGATTTCCTCGCGGACCTTGGTGTCCATCGCCAGGCGCACCGTCTCGTAGAGGTCGCGCTGGGTGTCGCTGAGCTCCACCCAGTGGGTGATTTCGCTCTTGGGTGGCAGCTCGCTGGCGACCTGGTCTTTGCGGCGGCGCAGGAGGAAGGGTTTGATCCGTGCGTTCAGGTGGGCCAGGCGGCGCTCGTTTCCGGCCTTTTCGATCGGGTGGCGGTACAGGCGGGCAAAGCTGCGCTCATCACCCAGCCAGCCGGGCAGAACGAGGTTGAACAAGGACCACAGCTCGCCCAGGTGATTTTCCAGCGGTGTGCCCGTCAGGCACAGGCGTTGCCGGGCGTCGAGGCGGCTGGCGGCCCTGGCAGCCTTGCTGCGGGCGTTCTTGAGGTATTGCGCTTCGTCGAACACCACCAGGTGCAGCGGCTGCCGGGCCAGTGTCTCGATATCCCGCGCCAGCAGGGTGTAGGTGGTCAGAAGCAGGTCGTACTGTTCGAGATTGGCGAGCGCCTTGTGCCGACCGCTGCCGTGGAGGGTGAGCAGCCGCAGTTGCGGGGCGAAGCGCGCCGCCTCGTCCTGCCAATTGGCTACCAGGCTGGTGGGCATCACGGCCAGGGCTGGGGCATCCAGGCGCCCGGCGTGCTTTTCCGTGAGGATGTGGGCCAGTACCTGCAGCGTCTTGCCCAGCCCCATGTCATCGCCGAGGATGCCGCCAAGCTCCAGTTCGCGCAGTGACTGCATCCAGCCGAGGCCTTGCGCTTGATAGGGGCGCAACTGCGCCTGCAGCCCCTTGGGCGCGGCGCAAGGCAATTGGTGATGGTCGCGCAGGCGCCGGGCGAAGTTCAGCAGGCGTTCGCCGCCTTGCCAGTGCAGTGGCTGTTCGTCGAGCTGGGCCAACAGGCTGGCGTCGGCGAAGGAAATCCGCAGCCGGGCCTGGTCATGCTGCAGGTTGCTCAGCAGCAAGCCCTCCAGCAATTGGAGCACGGTGCGCACCCTCGCCAGCGGCAGGCTTACGGTCAATGGCTTGCCATCTGCCTGGCGCTTAGCCTCGAGGCGGACGGGCAGCTCCCCGTCGCCACTTGTCTGGTACAGAGCGGGCGGCGGTGTCCGGATCAGCTCCAGAAGCGGTTGCAGCAGGCTGACCTGTTGCCCATCGACCACTATCCCCAGTTCCAGGTCGAACCACGAGTGGCCGGGCTGCTCATCGATCTGGGCATACCAGTCTTCGACGTCGCTGAAGTCGAAGGGGAAGTCTTCGTCGATCTCGACCAGCCAACCCTGGGCGCGAAGCTGCGGTATCTGCCGGACAATGGCGGCCCATTGCGCGTCGTCGGCTGGCCGATAGCATTCGCAGCGGTCTGCCAGCGTGCCGGGCGTGGCGAGTTTGTCGAGTTTCTTCAGGCCCAGCTTCTGCAGCGTCTTGCGCAGCACCTGCTCCGCCTTGGGTTGCCGCTCGATGGCGACGAAGGTGCCGTCTTCCAGATAGCGAATTGGCTGGCCGCTGCGCACAGGGCCATGGGCCTGCTGCTTGCCATAAGTGAAGACCAGGCAGGCCTGGTGCTGGTCTTTGTCGCCGTAGATCCTGTTGCGCACGGTGTTCAGGCGCAGGTGCGGCACGGGCTGGATCTCCAGTTGGCGCTCCTGACCGGCGACGGGTAGCGGTGCCTGGGGCGCCAGGGCTTTCAGTTGCAGGCTGAAGAGCGTGGCCTCCTGCGGAGGGATCGCCGGGGCGCTCGCCAGGTAACAGGCCAGGGCCTCGGGCAGTCCGTGGTTCAGGGGACCGGCGCGCAAGCGTTGTCGATCAACGTACCAGGGCGGGGTCAGCTGGGTCAGCAGCTGCGGCTTGGGGTCTGCATCGGTCTGCCAGCCAACGACGAAGTGCCCGTCGTCACGGGTGTGCCAGGCGAGCCGGGCGGGCAGTTCCGCACCAGGTTGCAGCTGGCTGGAAGGGTTTTCGAGCTCCAGGAACAACTGCCCGCTGCGCAGGATCAACTCCAGCAGGTCGCTGCCATCCTGGCCCAGCAGCGTCACCTCATTGTGTTGCGGCTGTACGCCGGCCACGCCGAGCGCGCGAAGCAGGATGCGCTGGTCCGGCTCGGCGACACCTCGGCCCAGCGCGAGGGCAATGGAGGCGATGCGCGGATACCCCAGCAGATGGCCGCCTTCATCGCGCTGCGCGGTATGAATGAATATCCGGCCACCCTTGGTCAGCCGGTAATACAGCGGGCCACTGTAGGGTCGCCGGGTTTCCGGCGGTGCCTTGAGCGCTGCGGGCGCCTGTTTCAGCCAGGTCTGCAGCGCCGGCGACAAGCTGCTTGCGGGTGATCGGACGGGCAACGCGTCGGGCTTGGTTGGGATGTCCGCCGTGGCCGCCTGTCGGTCCAGCAGGTGCAGTAATACGGCGACGCAATGCTTGCAGTCGAAGCCGACCGGGCAATCGCACTGGCAGTCGAGGGTGTCGCCACTTCTGGAAAAGCTGATCCGCTGGCGATAGCGTTTGCTGTCAGACCCACGGCACAGCCCTTCGAGCGAACGTTCGGTCAGGCGTAGAACGCTTGCCCGGTCTTCCCGGGCATAGGTCTCGCCGCGTACCAGGGTGATTGCCGGGAACAGGCGACGCCAGGGAATACGCTGCAGATGCTCGGCGAACGGGACCATGGCGAGCGTTTATCAGAGAGCGTTCTACTGTGCGGGCTGCGCCGGCGGCGGGGCGTCGAAACCACCGTCTGCCGGGGCGGCCGGGGCTGGCTGCTGCGACGCATCCGGGCCGGTGGGCGCTTCGTCTTCCATGCCGGGCGGCGGCGCGGAAGCAGGCTTGGCGTTGAGCGGAGTCACCTTGATCAGCATGCCCAGGCTCGGATGGTCGAGGTAGGTGAGCACGCTGTTCTTCAGGCTGGCCTCCTGGACCATGTGCTGGCTGGCGGCAAGCAGGCCATCCTGGCCGAACTGGTTGATCCAGAAGTCGGTCTGGGTGTTCACGAAGCGTTGCTGGCTGAGGGTGACGGTGCCTTCCACCGGGAAGTGGCCGTCACGCTTGTCGCCTTCACTCAGGGAAACCCGCACCGGGTTGGCATCGATTTCCTGACGCCAGGCCTTGTGCATCAGGACCTGGAAGCCTTCGTTCTGCTTGAGCTTGGCCACCTGGGCGTCCATGGCAGTGGGGCGCGAACTGTCGGGCCCGGGCGGTTGTGCGCCCTTGGCCCAGTCGTCCGGGGCGGGGCGGCTGGCGAACACGGGGTCGCCGGACTGCTGGAAGAGAATCAGCTCCACCTGGTAGGGCTCGGCGAAGGCGGCGGGCGACAGAAGCGCCAGCGACAGCAGCAAGGGTTGGAACAGGCGCATGCACAGGGTCCTTAGTGAGTCTGTGGCGTGAGGCGCTCAAGGAGAGCCTCCAGCGTGTTGAACCGTTCTTCCGGGCGCTCCATGGGCACCTGGAACTTGAAGAGGGTGGCCCCTTCGAATTTGTACCGATTGGGTTGGCTCTGGATCATCTTGATCAGCACCAGCGGGTCGACGCAGGTATCGGCGGCGAATTCTACCCGGCCTCCCTGCGGGCCGGCATCTACCTTCACGATCCCGAGCTTTTCTGCCTGCAGTTTCAGCAAAGTCAGACGAATCAGGTTCTTCGCCGGGTCAGGCAGCAGGCCGAAGCGGTCGATCATTTCCACCTGCAGCTCGCGCAGGCCGTCTTCGTCGGCGGCATTGGCGATGCGCTTGTAGAGAATCAGGCGGGCGTGGACGTCCGGCAGGTAATCCTCGGGGATCAGTGCCGGCACGCGCAGATTGATGTCCGGACCCCCGCCCAGCGGCTGTTCCAGATTCGGCTGCTCGCCCTTGCGGATGGCCTTCACCGCGCGTTCGAGCATTTCCATGTAGAGGGTGAAGCCCACCGCCTGGATCTGCCCGCTCTGGCCGTCGCCGAGCAGTTCGCCGGCACCGCGGATTTCCAGGTCATGGGTCGCCAGCACGAAGCCGGCGCCCAGGTCCTGGGCGTTGGCGATGGCTTCCAAACGCTTCTCGGCGTCCGGGGTCATCTGCTTGCGCGGCGGAGTGAGCAGGTAGGCGTAGGCCTGGTGGTGGCTGCGGCCGACGCGGCCGCGCAGCTGGTGCAGCTGGGCCAGGCCGAACTTGTCGGCGCGCTCGATGAGGATGGTGTTGGCGCTGGGCACGTCGATGCCGGTCTCGATGATGGTCGAGGCCACCAGCACGTTGAAGCGCTTGTGGTAGAAGTCGCTCATCACCCGTTCCAGGTCGCGCTCGTTCATCTGCCCGTGGCCAATGCCGATGCGCGCCTCGGGAACCAGTTCCGCCAGGTCGCGGGCGCACTTCTCGATGGTCTTCACTTCGTTGTGCAGGAAGTACACCTGGCCGCCGCGCAGCAGTTCGCGCAGCAGGGCTTCCTTGATCACCGACTTCTGCTCTTCCATGACGAAGGTGCGCACGGAGAGACGACGCGCCGGCGGCGTGGCGATGATCGACAGGTCGCGCATGCCGGCCACCGCCATGTTGAGCGTGCGCGGGATAGGCGTGGCGGTGAGGGTGAGGATGTCCACCTCGCTGCGCAGCGCCTTGAGCTGCTCCTTCTGGCGCACGCCGAAGCGGTGTTCCTCGTCGATGATGACCAGGCCCAGGTTCTTGAACCTGACGTCGTCCTGCAGCAGCTTGTGGGTGCCGATGACGATGTCGACCTTGCCTTCGGCCAGCTGCGCCACGGCGCCTTCGACTTCCTTGGCGGACTTGAAACGGCTCATCACCTCGACGCTCACCGGCCAGTCGGCGAAGCGGTCGCGGAAGCTGTTGTAGTGCTGCTGGGCGAGAAGGGTGGTCGGCACCAGCACGGCGACCTGCTTGCCGCTGTGCACCGCGACGAAGGCGGCGCGCATGGCGACTTCGGTCTTGCCGAAGCCCACGTCGCCGCAGACCAGGCGGTCCATCGGCTTTTCCGAGAGCATGTCGGCTACCACCGCTTCGATGGCAGTCTGCTGGTCCGGGGTTTCCTCGAAAGGGAAGCCGGCGGAGAAGGTGGCGTAGTCGACCTGCGGGTCTTTGAACGCGTAGCCCTTGCGCGCGGCGCGGCGGGCGTAGATATCGAGCAGCTCGGCGGCGACGTCGCGGACCTGTTCGGCGGCCTTGCGCTTGGCTTTCTGCCAGGTCTCCGAACCCAACTTGTGCAGCGGTGCGAGGGCGTCGTCGCTGCCGGTATAGCGGGCGATCAGGTGCAGGTTGGCCACCGGCACGTAGAGCTTGGCTTCGTCGGCGTATTCCAGGGCGAGGAATTCGGCGTTCTGGCCGTCGATTTCCAGGGTGATCAGGCCCATGTAGCGGCCGACACCGTGGTCGATGTGGACTACCGGCGCGCCTTCGCGCAGCTCGGTGAGGTTCTTGATGACGTTCTCGCCGCCATCGCGGGTCTTCTCGCGGCGCCGGCGCTGCATGACACGCTGGCCGAACAGCGGGCTTTCGGCCACCAGGGCGATGCCCGGCTGGCCCTTGTCGCCGTTCAGCAGCAGGCCTTCGTCCATCGGTGCGATGGTGATCGCCAGGCGGTCCCTGTGGTCCAGGAAACCCGGCCAGCCCTCGACTTCCACCGGGCGCAGCTTCAGCCGCGCCAGCAGCTCAAGCAGTACCTCGCGGCGGCCGGCGGACTCGGCGGTGAAGAGGATGCGGCCGTCGAACTGCTCGATGAACTGGCGCAGGCGCGCCAGCGGTTCGCTGGCCTTGGCCTCGATGGCCAGTTCCGGCAGCGCTTCGGCGGGGAAGCGTTCGCGGCCGACACCGGACTCGATCGGCTCGGGACTGACCACCACGCGCGGCCAGTTCTTCAGGCGGGCGAAGCAGTCTTCCACCGGCAGGAAGACTTCGGCCGGCGGCAGCAGCGGGCGTTCCGGGTCGTAGCGGCGATCTTCGTAGCGGTTGCGCACGTCCGTCCAGAACTGCTCGGCGGCGGTCTCGATGCCCGGCAGGGAGAACACCTGGGTGTCCTGCGGCAGGTAGTCGAACAGCGTCGAAGTCTCGCCCTCTTCGAAGAACAGGGGGATGTAGTACTCGATACCGGCGGGTGTCAGGCCACTGGCGAGGTCCTGATAGATCGGGCAACGGCGGTAGTCGACATCGAAACGCTCGCGGAAGCGACCACGGAAACCCGTCACCGCTTCCTTGCGCAGCGGGAACTCGCGCGCCGGCAGCAGGCGGATGCTCTCCACCTTGTCGATGGAACGCTGGGTTTCCGGATCAAACGTACGAAGGGTCTCGATTTCGTCGTCGAACAGGTCGATGCGGTAGGGCAGTTCGCTGCCCATAGGGAACAGGTCGATCAGCGCGCCGCGCACGGCGAATTCGCCGTGTTCGTAGACGGTGTCCACGCAGCGGTAGCCGGCGGCCTCGAAGCGGCTGCGCATCTGCTCGACGTCGAGTTTCTGGCCGACGTCCAGTACCAGGCTGCTGCCGAGCAGGAACTTGGCCGGCGCCAGCCGGTGCAGGGCGGTGGTGATCGGCACCACCAGCACGCCGCGGCGCAGTTCGGGCAGTTGATACAGGGTGGCGACGCGCTGGGAGATGATGTCCTGGTGCGGCGAGAACACGTCGTAGGGCAGGGTTTCCCAGTCGGGCAGCTGCAGCACCGGCAGGTCCGGCGCGAAGAAGCGCAGCTCCTGTTCCAGGCGCTCGGCGCTCTGGCTGTCGGCGGTCAGCAACAGCGTGAAACGCTTCGCCGGCCCAGCCGCTTCGGCGATGGCCAGGCTCAGGGCGGCTCCAGGGAGGTTGCCCCAGGATTGCTTGCCGGCCGCGGTCGGCAAGGTAGGAATACGTAATACGGACACGGGCAGTCGTGGCTCCGGTCGAGGAATTTGACCCATCGGATTGTAACTATCCCGATTGACGGATGTCAGTCATACGACCGCTGCGGATTGCCGGCGATTGTTCGCGCCGTCATAATGTAGCCCCTTTTTTCTTCTCCTACATGTGGAAGGTATTGCCCGTGACCCAGAAGCCCGACCAGTGTCTCGGTGAGTGGATCGATCGTGAAGCCCTCGCGGAAGCCATGATTCCGCTGATCGGTCAGCTGTACCGTAACAACAACGTGGTGACCTCGATCTACGGCCGTGGCCTGATCAACCGTTCGGTGATCGCGATCCTCAAAGCGCACCGCTTCGCCCGTCACCGCCTGGCCGAAGAAGGCGGGCTGTCGGTTCACGACACTTTCCCGATCCTCAAGGCGATGAGCGAACTCAAGCTGGGCGCTGCCTCGGTAGACCTGGGCAAGATGGTTGCCAAGTTCAAGACCGAAGGTAATGGCCGCAGCATCGAGCAGTTCACCAAGGACGAGCTGGCCGACGTGGTCGGCAAGCAGAACGGCGGCGCCCGCGAAGGCACCGACGTCGTCCTGTACGGCTTCGGTCGCATCGGCCGCCTGCTGGCGCGCATCCTCATCGAGAAGACCGGTGGTGGCGACGGCCTGCGCCTGCGCGCCATCGTCGTCCGCAAGGGCGCCGACAACGATCTGGTCAAGCGCGCCAGCCTGCTGCGCCGCGACTCCGTGCACGGTCCGTTCGATGGCACCATCACCATCGATGAAGAGCACAACACCATCACTGCCAACGGCAACCTGATCCAGGTGATCTACTCCAACGACCCGGCGTCGATCGACTACACCCAGTACGGCATCAAGAAAGCCCTGCTGGTCGACAACACTGGCAAGTGGCGTGACGCCGAAGGCCTGGGCCAGCACCTGAAGTGCCCGGGTATCGATCGCGTGATCCTGACCGCTCCGGGCAAGGGTGCGCTGAAGAACGTCGTGCATGGCATCAACCATGGCGACATCACCGCTGACGACAAGATCGTTTCCGCCGCTTCCTGCACCACCAACGCCATCGTGCCGGTGCTGAAGGCGGTCAACGACCAGTACGGCATCGTCAACGGCCACGTCGAAACCGTTCACTCGTTCACCAACGACCAGAACCTGATCGACAACTTCCACAAGGGCAGCCGTCGTGGCCGCGCCGCGCCGCTGAACATGGTGATCACCGAGACTGGCGCCGCTACCGCTGCCGCCAAGGCTCTGCCGGTTCTGAAAGGCAAGCTGACCGGCAACGCCATCCGCGTTCCGACGCCGAACGTCTCCATGGCCATCCTGAACCTGAACCTGGAAAAGGCCACCAACCGCGAAGAGATCAACGAGTACCTGCGCCAGATGGCCATGCACTCGGACCTGCAGAAGCAGATCGACTTCGTGTCGTCCCAGGAAGTGGTTTCCACCGACTTCGTCGGCTCCCGCCATGCGGGCGTCGTCGATGCCGAGGCGACCATCGCCAACGATAACCGCGTCGTCCTGTACGTGTGGTACGACAACGAGTTCGGCTACAGCTGCCAGGTCGTCCGCGTGATGGAAGACATGGCTGGCGTGAACCCGCCGGCTTTCCCGCGCTGATTCAGGCGGATCAGGAAAACGGGAGCTCTCGGGCTCCCGTTTTTCGTTAGTGGCACCCCCATAAAACATCAATAAAATCTGCCAATTCCCGAACCTGGAAAGACTTCAAATGGATGGACAACATCTGCATGAAGGCGAGCTGAAGCGCGGCCTGAAGAACCGCCATATCCAGCTGATCGCCCTCGGCGGCGCCATCGGTACCGGCCTGTTCCTGGGCTCTGCCGGCGTCCTGCAATCCGCCGGCCCGTCGATGATCCTCGGCTATGCCATCGGCGGCTTCATCGCCTTCCTGATCATGCGCCAGCTGGGCGAGATGATCGTCGAGGAGCCCGTCGCCGGCTCCTTCAGCCATTTCGCGCACAAGTACTGGGGCGGTTTCGCCGGCTTCATGTCCGGCTGGAACTACTGGGTGCTGTACATCCTGGTGGGCATGTCGGAGCTGACCGCGGTCGGCAAGTACATCCAGTTCTGGTGGCCGGATTTCCCGACCTGGGCGACGGCAGCGGTGTTCTTCGTCCTGATCAACGCCATCAACCTGTTCAACGTGAAGGCTTTCGGCGAGACCGAGTTCTGGTTCGCGATCATCAAGGTCGTTGCCATCATCGGCATGATCCTGCTTGGCGTCTGGCTGCTGGTCAGCGGTGCCGGCGGTCCGCAGGCCTCGGTGAGCAACCTGTGGACCCATGGCGGCTTCTTCCCCAATGGCTGGAAGGGGCTGATCATGGTCCTGGCGATCATCATGTTCTCCTTCGGCGGCCTGGAACTGGTCGGTATCACCGCCGCCGAAGCCGCCGAGCCGAAGAAGGTGATCCCCAAGGCGATCAACCAGGTCATCTACCGGATCCTGATCTTCTACATCGGCGCCCTGGCCGTTCTGCTCTCGCTGTACCCCTGGGATGCCCTGCTGCAGAGCATCAACAGCGCCGGCGATCCCTACAGCGGCAGCCCGTTCGTGAAGGTCTTCTCGTTGCTGGGCAGCGAGTATGCGGCGCACATCCTGAACTTCGTGGTGCTCACCGCCGCGCTGTCGGTCTACAACAGCTGCGTGTACTGCAACAGCCGCATGCTCTTCGGTCTGGCCGAACAGGGCGATGCGCCGCGTGCCTTCGCCAAGGTCGATGACCGTGGCGTGCCGCTGCTGGCCATCGGTGTCTCGGCCTTCATTACCCTGGCCTGCGTGGTGGTCAACTACGTGATCCCGCACCAGGCGCTGGAGCTGCTGATGTCGCTGGTGGTCGCCGCGCTGGTGATCAACTGGGCGATGATCAGCCTGGCCCATATGAAGTTCCGCAAGGCCATGTCGGCCAAAGGTGTGCAGCCGTTCTTCCGCGCGCTGTGGTACCCCTACGGCAATTGGCTGTGCCTGGCCTTCGTGGTCTTCATCCTCGGCATCATGCTGCAGATTCCGGGCATCGACGTGTCGGTGTATGCAATCCCGGTGTGGATCGTGCTGATGGGCGTGTGCTACCTGTTCAAGCGCAAGTCCCCGGCCAAGACCAACGCCTGAGCCGGTTGAAAAACGGGAGCCTCGGCTCCCGTTTTCTTTTGGTAATGCACCTTTGCCAGAGCGGAAACAGTGGCGCCGGGTGCTTGCGGTAGAATGCCCGGCGCCGCGTACAGGGCGGCTGATGGAGAGACCCGTGACCCGTGCAAGCCTGTTGATCGTGCTGGTTCTGGCAGCCCTGAGCGGCTGCGGGCAATCCGTCGAGCGCTTCGGCGGGCCGACCATGGGCAGCAGCTATACGGTGCAGTTCGTGCCGGCCGGCAAGTCGCCGGACGCTGCGAAGCTCAAGGCCGAGGTCGACACGATTCTGGCAAGCCTGGACGAGCAGTTCTCCACCTATCGCGCCGACTCCGTGGTGTCCCGCTTCAACGCCTTGCCAGCCGGCGCCTGCTTGGGCTTGCCGGCGGACATGCTGACGCTCTGGCGCTACGGCGAACAGCTCTCGCAACAGAGCGGCGGCGCCTTCGACCTTACCGTCGAGCCGCTGATGAACCTCTGGGGCTTTGGTCCGCAATCACGCAGTGAGAGGGTGCCCGAGGCCGCCGCGCTGGAGCGCGAGCGCGCCCGCGTCGGTCATCAGCATCTGCGTCTGAACGGTGATCAGTTGTGCAAGGAGGTCGACGCGCAGCTGGATTTCGACAGCGTCGTCGCCGGCTACGCAGTGGACCGGGTCAGTGCGCGGCTGGCCGAGCTGGGCCTGACCGATTACCTGGTGGAGATCACCGGGGAGCTGAAAGCCGTGGGCCACAAACCTGACGGCAAGCCGTGGCGCATCGCGCTGGAGGTGCCCAGCAGCGAGCGCGAGCGGCAGGTGGAGCGTTCGGTGGCGCTGGACGGCATCGGCCTGTCCACCTCCGGCGACTACCGTAACTATTTCGAGGAAGGTGGGCAGCGCTATTCGCACACCTTCGACCCGCGCACCGGAACGCCCGTCCGGCATGCGCTGGCTTCAGTGACCGTGGCCGATGCGCAGGCCCTGCATGCAGATGGTCTGTCGACCCTGCTGATGGTGCTGGGGCCGGAGGAGGGCTATACCTTTGCCGAGCGCAATGGGCTGGCGGCGTTCTTTATCGTGCGCCAAGGCGAGGGTTTCGTGACCCGCGCGACGACGCGCTTCGAAGCGCTGTTTCCGTCGCCTGAATGAAAGCTTCGGCGGGCATGATGGCACTCGCAACGGTGGCAACGGCATGTAGTGGCGGCAAAATTCGCCTACCTGCCGACCAAGCGCTAATGTGCAGCCTTTTGCCGCAGGGCTAAGCTGCGCCAATGATTTCGATCCGCCTCGGTGCATGTGGTGCCGGGGTTCTGCCGGGAGCGCCAAGCGAGCGCCCCGGCCTGTTCTGAAGGAGTACGCATGGCTGTCTACAACTACGACGTGGTGATTCTCGGCACGGGCCCGGCAGGCGAGGGGGCAGCGATGAACGCCTCCAAGTACGGGCGCAAGCTGGCGGTGGTGGACAGCCGTCGCGTGGTCGGCGGCAACTGCACGCACCTGGGTACCATCCCGTCCAAGGCGCTGCGTCACTCGGTGAAGCAGATCATCGAGTTCAACACCAACCCGATGTTCCGCCAGATCGGCGAGCCGCGTTGGTTCTCCTTCCCGGACGTGCTGAAAAGCGCCGAGCGGGTGATCTCCAAGCAGGTCTCCTCGCGCACCGGCTACTACGCGCGCAACCGCATCGACATGTTCAACGGCACCGCCAGTTTCGTCGATGAGCGCACCGTTGAAGTCGTCACCCCCAGCGGCGCCGTGGAGCGCCTGGTGGCCGACCAGTTCGTCATCGCCACCGGCTCGCGCCCCTATCGCCCCTCGGACATCAACTTCAACCACCCGCGAGTCTACGACAGCGACACCATCCTCTCCCTGAGCCACACCCCGCGCCGCCTGATCATCTACGGAGCCGGCGTGATCGGCTGCGAGTACGCCTCGATCTTCAGTGGCCTGGGCGTGCTGGTGGACCTGATCGACACCCGCGACCAGCTGCTGAGCTTCCTCGACGACGAAATCTCCGATGCGTTGAGCTACCACCTGCGCAACAACAACGTGCTGATCCGTCACAACGAGGAGTACGAGCGCGTGGAAGGCCTGGACAACGGGGTGATCCTGCACCTGAAATCGGGCAAGAAGATCAAGGCCGACGCCCTGCTGTGGTGCAATGGCCGCACCGGCAACACCGACCGCCTGGGCCTGGAGAACATCGGCATCAAGGTCAACAGCCGTGGCCAGATCGAGACGGATGAGAACTACCGGACCTCGGTGTCGAACATCTACGCCGCGGGTGACGTGATCGGCTGGCCGAGCCTGGCCAGCGCCGCCTACGACCAGGGCCGTTCGGCCGCCGGCAACATTGTCGAGCATGATGGCTGGCGCTTCGTGAACGACGTGCCGACCGGCATCTACACCATTCCGGAGATCAGCTCCATCGGCAAGAACGAGCAGGAACTGACCGTGGCGAAGATTCCCTACGAAGTGGGCAAGGCCTTCTTCAAGGGCATGGCCCGCGCGCAGATCTCCAACGAGCCGGTGGGCATGCTGAAGATCCTGTTCCACCGCGATACCCTGGAAATCCTCGGGGTGCACTGCTTCGGCGACCAGGCCTCGGAGATCGTCCACATCGGTCAGGCGATCATGAACCAGCCGGGCGAGCTGAACACCCTGAAGTACTTCGTCAACACCACCTTCAACTATCCGACCATGGCCGAAGCCTACCGCGTAGCGGCGTTCGACGGCCTGAACCGGATTTTTTGAAATACCCCGACCGGCGGCCTGAGCCGGTCGGGGGGAACCTGCTCAGCGATTCCCGATCGTGGCAGTGGCCAAACCGGGAAAGTCTGTGATCAGGCTATCCACGCCAAAATCGGCGAGCCGGCGCATCAGCGCCGGCTCGTTGACCGTCCACACAGACACATGCAGCCCCTGCTTCTGCGCTTTCAGCAAGCGTTCCGGGGTGCACAACATCCAGTTCAGCGCCAGCAGGTCACAGCCGTAATGCGCGGCGACCTTCAATGGGTCGAGCCAGGCGTATTCCGCCACCAGCCCGCGCGACAGTTCCGGCGCCAGCTCCTCCAGTGCGCGCAGCACGGTGCGCGAACTCGAGGTCACGGTGATCCGGTCGCGCAGGCCGAAACGGCCCACCAATTGGTGGATCGCTTGCACCGTGCGGCTGGCACGGTCCTTCGATGCGCTTTTCACCTCCAACTGCCAGTGCTCGAACTCGCAGCGCTCGAACAGCTCCGCCAGGCGCGGGATGGGGCAGGGGCGCACCCAGCCCGGACCGCCGTCGCGGGCGTCCATGCTCACCAGGTCGTCCGCCAGTTGCTCGGAGACCTTGCCGCGCCGGCCGGTGGTGCGCTTGAGCGTCGGGTCGTGAATCACCATCAGCTCGCCATCGCGGGACAGGTGCAGGTCCAGTTCACAGCGTTTCACGCCATGTTCCAGGCAGCGCAGGAAGCTGTTCAGGGTGTTTTCCGGTGCTTCGCCTTTGGCGCCGCGATGGCCATAGATCAGAGTCACTGGGGCTCCTTGGGAGTCGGTGAGAGGTCTTTGAGGTATTGCGAGCGGTGCTGGCGGACGGCATCGACCAGCACCCCGCTTTCGAAATAGACGCTGAATTCGCGGTAGTCCCAGCGCGAGATAGGCGGTTTGCCCACCGCCGGGTGCTCTTCGTCCGGCAGGCCAAAGCGCTCCAGCACGGCCTTCTGGCTCTCGCCTCGGGCCGGCAGCACGATGTGCGGGTCGCCCTGGGCGCCCACGGGTATCTCGATGGTATCCGCCAGCAGTGGCAGCGGGGTGACAAGGCTCAACAGGAGCAGCAGATGGCGCATGGATTTCCCTGGGGTCATTCTTCGCGGGCCTTGGCCTGCCGGCGTTCCAATGCCTGGCGCTGGAGGATGTGGCGGGCCAGCAACTGGCGGGGGGCATCGCCGAGCATCTCGAATTCGGTGCCGATCTCGTAGTCGCCCTCGGTCTGCTGCTGGCAGTGGGTGACCTTGGCACGCAGCAGCAGGCCCAGGCCGTGGGGCAGCAGGACGATCTTCAGCGCCAGGTCCTGGCCGACAGGCAGTGGCTGCGCATCGCGGAAATCGATGCCGCCTTCGGACAGCGTCACCTTGCGCGCCGGGCCGATCTCGCTGAGCAGGCTCTGGGTCAGGGCCTGGGCGATCAGGTCGATGCGCTTGTTCATTACCTTCAGGTAGCTGGCCAGCGGGCGGTCGCGCTCATTGATATGGCGCAGCAGGTGTTGCGACTCGAAGTCGGTCAGGTGCAGGTCGCTGAGCAGATTGAACAGCGCGGAATCATCCTGAAGCACTTCTTGCGACTGGATTTCGTCCTCGCGCAGCGGGCGAAATTCCAATGCGAGCGTGTCTTCAATACGATAGTATTCGCGGCGGTCATCCGCGTCTGGAGTGGACATGGCGAACCCACGGCGGCAGTGATGGTCTGAGTGTAAAGCCGCCTGCCGAGCCTCGCCACACGGAAGTCGCACGCCAGATGGAACTGACGCCCGACGCACTCTTCACCTTCTCATTCGGCCCCACATGTTCAGACCCCTTTCCGTCTACATCGGAACGCGCTACACACGCGCCAAACGCCGCAGCCACTTCGTTTCCTTCATCTCGCTCACCTCCATGATCGGCCTCGCGCTGGGCGTGGTGGTGATGATCGTGGTGCTCTCGGTGATGAACGGCTTCGACCACGAGATGCGCACCCGCGTGCTGGGCATGGTGCCCCACGCCACGGTCGAGTCCTACCAGCCCATCTCCGACTGGCAGGGCATCGCCGGGCAGATCAAGACCCAGCACCCCAACGTGCTGGAGGTCGCACCCTTCATCCAGATGCAGGGCCTTCTCAGCGCCGGCGGCACGGTGCAGAAGGTGCTGATCAACGCCGTGGACCCGAACGAGGAGAGCAAGGTCTCGATCATCGACCAGTTCTTCCAGGAGGGCTCGCTCTCGAGCCTCAAGCCTGGCGAGTTCGGCATCCTGATCGGCGACAAGGCGGCGAAGAACCTCGGCGTGAAGCTGGGCGACAAGGTCACCTTCATCGCCCCGGAAGTCTCGGTCACCCCGGCCGGCATGTTCCCGCGCATGAAACGCTTTACCGTGGTCGGTACCTTCCACGTCGGCGCCGGTGAGCTGGACGGCTACGTCGCCATGGTCCACATCGACGACGCCGCGCGCATGCGCCGTCTCAAGGAAGGCCAGGTCGAAGGGCTGCGCCTGAAGCTCGACGATCTGTTCCAGGCGCCGCGTACCGCCTGGGAAATCGCCCGCACCCTGAAGGGCAACGACTATTTTGCCCGCGACTGGACCCGCAGCCACGGCAACCTGTACCAGGCGATCCGCATGGAAAAATCCATGATCGGCCTGTTGCTGCTGCTGATTGTTGCGGTCGCCGCGTTCAACATCATTTCCACCCTGGTCATGGTCGTCACCGACAAGAAGGCCGACATCGCCATCCTGCGCACCCTGGGCGCCACACCGGGGCAGATCATGGCGACTTTCATGGTGCAGGGCACGGTGATCGGCGTGATCGGCACCTTCATCGGCGGCGTGCTGGGCATCCTCGCGGCGCTCAATGTCAGCTCCGCCATCGCCCTGCTGGAGCGCCTGCTGGGCCACAAATTCCTCAACGCGGACGTCTATTTCATCGATTACCTGCCTTCGCAGCTGATGAGCGAGGACGTGATCCTGGTGTGCAGCGCCGCGCTGATCCTGAGTTTCTTCGCCACCCTGTATCCGGCCTGGCGTGCGGCCCGCACCCAGCCCGCGGAGGCCCTGCGTTATGAGTAAGCCGACACCCAACGACCAGGCCGTCCTGAGCTGCCGCGACCTCGGCAAGCGCTACGAGGAAGGCCCGCAATCGGTCGAGGTGCTCTCCGGCGTGCAGCTGGAGCTGCTGCCCGGCGAGCGCGTCGCCATCGTCGGTAGCTCCGGCTCGGGCAAGAGCACCCTGCTGAACATGCTCGGCGGCCTCGACACCCCCAGCACCGGCAGCGTCTGGCTGGCCGGTGAGCAGCTGTCGGCGCTGAACGAGAAGCAGCGCGGCCTGCTGCGCAACCGCGCGCTGGGCTTCGTCTACCAGTTCCACCACCTGCTGCCCGAGTTCACCGCCCTGGAGAACGTCTGCATGCCGCTGCTGATCGGCAAGACGCCGATCCCCGAGGCGCGTCAGCGCGCCACTGCGCTGCTGGAGCGCGTGGGGCTGGGCCATCGCCTGAGCCACAAGCCGTCCGAGCTGTCCGGTGGTGAGCGCCAGCGCGTGGCCATTGCCCGCGCCCTGGTCAACACGCCGAAGCTGGTACTGCTCGACGAGCCCACCGGCAACCTCGACCAGCACACTGCCCACGGTATCCAGGAGCTGATGCTGGAACTGTCGCAGTCCCTGCGTACCGCCTTCCTGGTGGTGACCCACGACACCCACCTGGCCCAGCAGATGGACCGTGTGCTGCGCCTGGAGGAGGGCCGGCTGGTCGCCGCCTGAGGGATAACGGAATGTTCAGACCCCTGTCCGTCTTCATCGGCACCCGCTACACCCGTGCCAAGCGACGCAACCATTACATCTCGTTCATCTCCCTGACCTCGATGATCGGCCTTGCCCTGGGCGTGCTGGCGATGATCGTGGTGCTCTCGGTAATGAATGGCTTCCAGAAGGAAATGCGCTCGCGCATCCTCGGCATGGTCCCCCATGCCGTGCTGCAGAAAACCAGCGGCCCGCTGGACGACTGGCAGCGCGTCGCCGGGGTAGCGAAGCAGAACCCGAAGATCGTCGGCGCGGTGCCCTACACCGAAGTCGATGGCATGCTCTCCTACAAGGGCATGATGCAGCCCATCGAGGTCGATGGCGTCGATCCGGCGCTGGAAACCCAGGTGTCGATCATCGGCCAGCACATGGTTCGCGGCAGCCTCGATGACCTCAAGGCCACCGAGTTCGGCGTGGTCATCGGTGAGATCACCGCGCGGCGTTTCCACGTCAACGTCGGTGACAGCCTGCTGCTGATCGTTCCCGAGCCGAGCACCGCGCCTGGCGGCATTACCCCGCGCATGCAACGCCTGAACGTGGTCGGCGTCTTTAAGGTCGGCGCCGAACTGGACAGCACGCTGGCCCTGATCCATGTCGACGACGCGGCGAGCCTGATGCGCTGGCAGCCTGGCCAGGTGCAGAGCGTGCGCATCGCCCTGAAGGACCTGTTCCAGGCGCCGGACGTCGGTGCCGCCATCGCCAGGCAACTCGGCGAAGGCTACCGCTCGGTGGACTGGACCCATACCCAGGGCAGCCTGTTCAGTGCGATGAAGATGGAAAAGACCATGATCGGCCTGCTGTTGCTGCTGATCGTCGCGGTCGCCGCCTTCAACATCATCGCCACCCTGATCATGGTCGTGGCCGACAAGCGCGCGGACATCGCCATCCTGCGTACCCTGGGCGCCACGCCGAAGCAGATCATGGCGATCTTCATGGTGCAGGGTACGGTGATCGGTCTGATCGGCACCGTCATCGGCTGCGTGCTGGGCGTGCTGGCGGCATACAACGTCACCGCCATCGTTTCGACCCTGGAGCGCGTCGCCGGCACCCACGTGTTCAACTCGGACATCTACTTCATCAACTACCTGCCGTCCGATCCGCAGATCAGCGATATCGTGCTGATCTGCGTCGCGGCGCTGTCGATGAGTTTCCTCGCCACGCTTTACCCGGCCTGGCGCGCGGCCTCGACCCAGCCGGCGGAATCGCTGCGTTACGAGTGATTCACCGGGCCATGAAAAAGCCGCCCCGAGGGGCGGCTTTTTCGTTTCAGAGACCTTGCTGCAGGTTGCGTAGCGCCCGGCGACGCCGCCAGCTGCGGCCGATCCACCAGCGCCAGTAACCCTCGGTGAGCAGGTAACCCAGGATGCCCACCAGGATCCCGCAGATCACCGAGCCCAGCAGGAACGGCTGCCAGAGCAACGACAACTCGCCGCTGATCCATTCCCAGGTCAGGTGGTCGGGAAGCGCGCGCGCCGGAATGCCCATGACCCAGGCGCCCATCTTGTAGGTGCAGTAGAACACCGGCGGCATGGTGATCGGGTTGGTCAGCCAGACCAGCCCCACTGAGATCGGCAGGTTGGCCCGCACCCACACCGCCAGCGAGGCGGCCAGCAGCATCTGCAGCGGGATCGGGATGAAGGCGGCGAACAGCCCCATGCCCATGGCGCGGGACACGGAGCGGCGATTCAGGTGCCAGAGGTTGGGCGACTGGATCAGCGGTCCGAGAAAGCGCAGGCCCTTGTGGTTCCTGATGCTCTCCGGATCCGGCATGTAGCGCTTGAAGATTCGGCGCGGCATGGAGGAAATCTCTGGCAGACGGACGACGCACCATTATGCCTAGCTAGGTGACAGTCATTCGTTGCCAACTATGTCCGTGTGTAACTGCCGACGCTCAAACGGATCGGCGGTTGGACCGGAGGCCAGGAGTCGCTCCGTTGCCTCGTACAGGGATGTTCGCGCTGGCCCTGGGTTTGCTGGCGCTGCGCTGGATGCCGGCGCTTCCACCTGGCTGGTTTTTGCTGGTTCTCGCGTTGTCCGCGTTGCCTCTGTTACTGACTCGCGGCTACTTCATCGGCCTGTTTCTGCTCGGTTTCGCCTGGGCCTGCCTGTCGGCGCAGTGGGCGCTGGATGACCGCCTGGCGCCGGAGCTGGACGGCCGCACGCTATGGCTGGAGGGCAGGGTGGAGGGCCTGCCGGATCGCTCCGGACCCTCGGTGCGCTTCCTGCTCGCCGACGTCTCCAGCCCCCGTGCGAAGGTCCCTGCCACGCTGCGCCTGTCCTGGTTTGGTGGGCCGCCGGTGGAAGGCGGCGAACGCTGGCGATTGGCGGTGAAACTCAAGCGTCCCCACGGCATGGCCAATGGCGCAGGGTTCGATTACGAGGCCTGGCTCACCGCCCAGCGTATCGGTGCCACCGGCAGCATAAAGGACGGTCAGCGTCTGGAGGTCGCGAGTGGCCCCGGCGCCTGGCGCGAGGCTTGGCGACAGCGATTGCTGGCGGTCGACGCCCACGGCCGCTCAGGTGCACTGGCCGCGCTGGTGCTGGGTGATGCCTCCGGGCTGACCACGGCGGACTGGCAGGTCCTGCAGGACACCGGCACCCTGCACCTGATGGTGATCTCCGGCTCGCACATCTCGCTGCTGGCCGGCCTGCTCTATGCGTTGGTCGCCGGGCTGGCCCGTTTCGGCTGCTGGCCGGTGCGCCTGCCGTGGCTGCCCTGTGCCTGTCTGCTGGCCGCCGCCGGCGCCTGGGCGTACAGCCTGATGGCGGGGTTCGACGTGCCGCTGCAGCGCGCCTGCGTCATGGTGTCCATTGTCCTGTTATGGCGCCTGCGCTATCGCCATCGAGGCCTGTGGGCGCCCTTGCTCGGTGCCTTGCTGGCGGTGCTGGTGGTCGAACCGCTGGTGGTGCTGTTGCCGGGCTTCTGGCTGTCCTATGCGGCGGTGGCGTTGTTGATCTTCGGGTTCTCGGGGCGGCTGGGGCGCTGGAACGGCTGGCGGACCTGGCTGCGCGCGCAATGGCTGATGGCAGTCGGGTTGCTGCCGGCATCCATCGCCCTGGGGTTGCCGCTGAGCGTTTCCGGCGTGGTCGCCAACCTGATCGCGGTGCCCTGGGTGGAATTGATCGTGGTGCCGTTGGCCCTGCTGGGGAGCCTGGCGCTTGGGCTTCCCTGGCTGGGCGAGGCGCTGCTCTGGGTATCGGGCGGTCTGCTGGAGCTGCTGTTCCGCCTGCTGGGCTGGATGGCTGAGCTGGCGCCGGCCTGGCAGCCGGTAGCGGCGCCGACCTGGACGGTAGCATTGGCGATGCTGGGGGCGCTCCTGTTGCTTGCTCCGGCTGGCGTGCCCTTACGGTCGTTGGGGCTGGCGATGTTCCTGCCGGTGTTCTGCCCGACGGTCCTGCTGCCCGCGCCCGGCATGGCTGAGATCCGCGTACTGGACGTGGGGCAGGGGCTTTCGGTGCTGATCCGCACTCGCAGCCAGGTCTGGCTCTACGACACCGGGGCGCGCAATGGCGATTTCGACATCGGCGAGCGCGTCGTCGTGCCGACGCTGCGCAGCCTGGGGATTGGTCGCCTGGACATGCTGATGCTCAGCCATGCGGACAACGACCATGCCGGCGGCGCCATGGCGGTGAAGCGCTCGCTGCGGCCAGTGCAAGTCATCAGTGGCGAGCCGGAGCGACTGGCGCCCGAATTGCAAGCACAGCCCTGCCGGATCGAAGAGTGGCAGATTGATGGCGTTCGCCTTGCCAGCTGGGCATGGGCAAGTGCCAGGGAAAGCAACGACCGCTCCTGCGCGCTGGAAATCGAAGCCAACGGCGAGCGAATCCTGCTCACCGGCGACCTGCCGCAGCCCGCCGAGCTGGCCTGGCTGGCGGCACATCCGGACGAGCACATCGACTGGTTGCTGGCCGGGCACCATGGCAGCCGCAGCTCCTCCGGTCCGGCTTTCCTGCGGGCGATCGGGCCGTCGACGGCCATCATCTCCCGCGGCGCCAACAACCCTTATGGCCATCCGCACCCGTCGGTCGTCGAGCGCTTCCGCGCGCTGGGCATCCGGATTCAGGATACGGCGGAGCAGGGCGCGCTGAGCCTGACGCTCGGTGCCCATGGCGAGGTCCGGGGAGTGCGGGAAGGTGCACATTTCTGGCAGGAAAATTGACCCTCGGGCGGTCGGCTCGCCACGGCCCCTGTGCTAGAGTGGCGCCACTTTTTTTCAGGGGATTCACCACTGTGTGGGAACTGGTCAAAGCTGGCGGCT
Source organism: Pseudomonas sp. DP-17 (assembly GCF_022380625.1). Lineage (NCBI taxonomy): Bacteria > Pseudomonadati > Pseudomonadota > Gammaproteobacteria > Pseudomonadales > Pseudomonadaceae > Pseudomonas > Pseudomonas sp. DP-17. Next base: position 90,183 of record NZ_JAKSXG010000001.1, on the reverse strand, counting down.
GGATGATGCTGCCGATCTTGCTGAGCTCCGTCGCTGCCATGGCGATCGTCGCCGAACGTCTCTGGACCCTGCGCTTGAGCCGCGTGGCGCCGCCGCAGCTGCTCGGTCAGGTATGGAAGCAGATCAAGGACAAGAAGATGAACAGCCAGGCCCTGAAGGACCTGCGCGCGTCTTCCCCGCTGGGTGAAATCCTCGCCGCCGGCCTGGCCAACTCCAAGCATGGTCGCGAGATCATGAAGGAGTGCATCGAGGAGGCCGCCTCCCGCGTCATCCACGAGCTGGAGCGCTACCTCAACGCCCTGGGCACCATCGCCGCCATGGCGCCGCTGCTCGGCCTGCTGGGGACCGTGTTCGGCATGATTCAGATCTTCAGCGCCTTCATGGGCGACGGCATGGCCAACGCGCCGATGCTCGCCGGCGGTATCTCCAAGGCCCTGATCACCACTGCGGCCGGCCTGATCGTGGCGATCCCGGCGGTGTTCTTCCACCGTTACCTGCTGCGCCGCGTCGATGAACTGGTCATCGCCATGGAACAGGAGGCCATCAAGCTGGTGGAAGTGACCCAGGGCGATCGCGAAGTCGACTTCGTCGAGGAAGGCAAAGCGTGAAATTCCGCCGCAGAGCGGGCGGAGCGGCCCGCGAGGACGTCTTCATCAACCTGGCGTCGCTGATCGACGTGATCTTCGTACTGCTGTTGTTCTTCGTGGTCGCCACCTCGTTCACCAAGCCCTCGCAGCTCAAGGTCGAGCTGCCCGAGGCGGTCAGCGGCACGCCGCCGGAAGCCACCGAGATCAAGCAGCTGGAAATCTCCATCAGCGTCGAGGGGCACTACGCGCTCAACGGCCAGAGTCTGGCGCGCGACGACCTGGAGAACCTGATGAATGCCATGCAGCGTGAGTCCGCTGGCGACAACAGCCTGCCGGTCGTGATCACTGCCGATGGCAAGGTGGACTACCAGTCCGTAGTCACCGCGATGGATGCTGCCGGCAAGCTGGGCTTCACCCATCTGCGCATCACCACCATCGAGTCCCGGGCGGACAAGAAGACCCCCTGATGGCGTTCTCCGACCGCCTGCTCGACGCCTGGTACAAGGGCCACCCGGCCCTTGCCCTGCTCAGGCCGCTTGAGCTGCTCTACCGGCGCGTTGCCCGGGGCCGCCGACAGGGCTTCCTCTCCGGCGCCAGGCCGGCCTACCGCGCTGCGGTACCGATCATCGTGGTGGGCAACATCACCGTGGGCGGCACCGGCAAGACGCCGATGATCCTCTGGCTGATCGAACACTGCCGCGCCCGTGGGCTGAAGGTCGGCGTGGTCAGTCGCGGTTATGGCGCCAAGCCGCCACAGACTCCCTGGCGCGTGCGCGCCGAACAGTCGGCGGCGCAAGCGGGTGATGAGCCGCTGATGATCGTGCGCCGCAGCGGCGTGCCACTGATGATCGACCCGGACCGCTCCAGCGCCGTGCGCGCTTTGCTGGCCGAGGAGCCGCTGGACCTGATCCTCTGCGACGATGGCCTGCAACACTACCGCTTGGCCCGCGACCTTGAGCTGGTGCTGATCGACGCGGCCCGTGGCTTGGGCAACCGCCGCTGCCTGCCTGCCGGGCCGCTGCGCGAACCGGCCGAGCGGCTGGCCGAAGTCGACGCCGTGCTGCACAACGGTGCGCCATCCGATCCGCCCGGCGCCTTCTCTTTCGTCCTGCGACCTTCTGTCCTGGTCAACCTGGCCAGCGGCGAGCGTCGGGGTATCGGGCACTTCCCCGCCGGTCAGTCGCTGCACGCGCTGGCCGGGATCGGCAACCCGCAGCGTTTCTTCGCAACGCTCGAGGCGCTAAACTGGCGGCCGATTCCGCATCCCTTCCCCGACCATGCGGCCTATACCGCCGAGCAGCTGCGCTTCACGCCGGAACTGCCGCTGGTCATGACCGAGAAGGACGCGGTGAAATGCCGGTCCTTCGCCGCGCCCGACTGGTGGTACCTCGCCGTCGAAGCGCAGCCGTCACCGGCCTTCGTCGCCTGGTTCGACGCCCAGCTCGAGCGCCTGCTCGCCCGCTGATCCGCCGTCGTCCCGCTCAATATTCCAAGCTCAAGGAACGCACCATGGACCCGAAACTCCTCGACATCCTCGCCTGTCCGCTGTGCAAGGGCCCGCTCAAGCTCACCGACGACAAGTCCGAGCTGATCTGCAAGGCCGACGGCTTGGCCTACCCGGTGCGCGACGGCATTCCGGTGATGCTGGAAGGCGAGGCGCGTACCCTGAACGTCGACGAGCGTCTGGATAAGTAACGTCATGACCCAGGCCTACACCGTCGTCATTCCCGCCCGCTACGCCTCCACCCGCCTGCCCGGCAAGCCGCTGCAGGACATCGCCGGCAAGCCGATGATCCAGCACGTCTGGGCGCAGGCCGGCAAAAGCTCGGCTACCCAGGTCGTGGTTGCCACCGATGACCAGCGTATCTTCGATGCCTGCCAGGGCTTTGGCGCCCAGGTGGTGCTGACCCGCGCCGACCACAACTCCGGCACCGACCGCCTGGCGGAAGTGGCTGACGCGCTGGGCCTGGCCGACGATGCCATCGTGGTCAACGTGCAGGGCGACGAGCCGCTCGTGCCGCCGTCGATCATCGATCAGGTCGCTGCCAACCTCGCGGCGCACCCTGAGGCGGGCATTGCCACCCTGTGCGAGGAAATCCACGACCCGGCCGCACTGTTCAACCCGAACATCGTCAAGGCGGTCAGCGACAAGAATGGCCTGGCGCTGACCTTCAGCCGCGCCACGCTGCCCTGGGCGCGCGACGCCTTTGCCGCGGACCGCGAAAGCCTGCCGGCCAACGTGCCGTACCGCCGCCACATCGGCATCTACGCCTACCGTGCGCGCTTCCTGCGCGATTTCGTGGCCTGGGGCCCGTGCTGGTTGGAAGACACCGAGTGCCTGGAGCAGCTGCGGGCGCTCTGGCACGGCGTGCGTATTCACGTGGCTGATGCCCTGGAAGCTCCGCAGGCCGGCGTCGACACCCCGGAAGACCTGGAGCGCGTGCGGCGCATCCTGGGGGCTTGATGAAGGTCCTGTTCGTCTGCCTGGGCAATATCTGCCGCTCGCCCACTGCCGAAGGCGTGCTCCGCCACAAGGTTCGCGCAGCGGGCCTTGAAGATCGCATCGAGATCGACTCGGCCGGCACCGGCGACTGGCACGTCGGCAAGGCGCCGGACGCACGCACTCGCGCCGCCGCGTTGCGCCGTGGCTATGATCTGTCGAGCCTGCGGGCACGTCAGGTCAGCCTCGCCGACTTCTCCCGCTATGACCTGATCCTGGCCATGGACAACGCCAACCTGCGCGATCTCAAGCATCTGCGCGGCAGCGGCGGAAAGGCGGAGCTGGACCTGTTCCTGCGTCGCTATGAGCTGGAGATCGATGAAGTCCCCGACCCGTACTACGGCGGTGAGGATGGTTTCGAGAGGGTGCTGGACCTGGTGGAAAGGGCCTGCGATGGCCTGCTGACGGAAGTGAGGGGGCGCCTGTGACGCTGCAACTGCAAGAACGCATTTCCCTCAAGCCCTACAACACCTTCGGTGTCGAGGTCACGGCGCGCTGGTTTGCCCAGGCTCATGACGATGCCGAAGTGCGCGCCGGTATAGCCGCCGCTGCGGAAAAAGGTCTGCCGCTGATGGTGATTGGCGGCGGCAGCAACCTCCTGCTGACCCGTGACGTCGAGGCACTGGTCTTGCGCATGGCTTCCCGTGGCGTGCGTGTCGTCAGTGATGATGGCGAGCGCGTGGTGGTCGAGGCTCAGGCCGGTGAGGTGTGGGACGACTTTGTGCGCTGGACCCTGGCGCAGGGCGTGGGCGGCCTGGAAAACCTGAGCCTGATCCCCGGCACTGTGGGTGCCGCGCCCATGCAGAACATCGGTGCTTACGGCGTCGAGATCAAGGATGTGTTCGCCGGTCTGACCGCGCTGGATCGCCAGACTGGCGAGCTGCATGAGTTCGGTCTGGAAGACTGCGCGTTTGCCTACCGCGACAGTCGCTTCAAGCGCGAACCGGGTCGCTGGTTGATCCTGCGGGTGCGCTTTGCTCTGAGTCGCGCGGCGAAACTGCACCTGGACTACGGCCCGGTGCGCCAGCGCCTGGCGGAGGAGGGCGTGACTGCGCCGACGCCGGCCGATGTCTCGCGAGTGATCTGCGCCATCCGCCGCGAGAAGCTTCCGGACCCGGCGGTGCTTGGCAATGCCGGTAGTTTCTTCAAGAACCCGGTGGTTTCGGTGGGCCGGGCCGACGTGCTGCGCCAGCACTACAGCGACCTGGTAGCCTATCCGCAGGGCGATGGGCAGATGAAGCTGGCCGCCGGCTGGCTGATCGACAAGGCCGGCTGGAAGGGCTTCCGCGAGGGCGCAGCGGGTGTGCATGCGCAGCAGGCGTTGGTGCTGGTGAACTACGGCGGCGCCACCGGGGCTCAGCTGCATGCCCTGGCCGAGCGCATCCGTGACGATATTCAACAGCGCTTCGGCGTGGAGTTGGAGATGGAACCGAATCTCTACTGAGTTCGCTTCCAATAGAAAGGGGGTGCCAAGGCATCCCTTTTTTTGTGCCCGCTTCTCGGAGCAGGCGAAGGCTCTTTTGTAGGGGCGAGTTTGCTCGCGAACCGCATGGCAGCGGAGCATGATCTGTTCGCGAGCAAGCCTGCTTCTACAGGTCAGGTGTCGTGGCAAGGGCAAGCGGCAGACAATAAAAAAGGGGATGCAGATGCATCCCCTTTTTCAGATCAGGAAGCTATCAGCTGTGGTGTTTTTCCACCACGGAGCCTTCTTCCTCGGACTTCACGGCTTCGACGCCTTCAGTCTGTTCGGCTGCCGGTTGCTCGGCGGCTTCAGCAGCTTCGTTCACAGCTTCGGCCTCGACGGCTTCGACAGTGACTTCAGCAGTCGGCTCGACCACGATTTCGGCTTCCACGGCAGCGGCTTCTTCAACCACGGCTTCGACGGCCGGAGCCTGCTCCACCTGCGGAGCGGCAGCGGCAGCAGCGGCTGCCTCGCGGGCAGCGCGCTCCTGGCGACGACGCTCGCGCGGGTCGTTGGAGGCGCGGCCGGTGGCGTTGGCCGGAACGGCCGGAGCTTCTTCGCTTGCCGCCGGAGTGGTAGTCGGAGCTTCCTCGGCAACCACCGGGGCTTCAGCCTTGGGCTCTTCGAGCCGCTGGGCGACGGTATCGATCACGGTTTCAGCGGCTGGAGCCGACGCCTCTTCCGCAACCACCGGCTCGGTGGCAGTCACTTCAGCGGTCTCGTTGGCGGTCTCCACCGGCTCTGCAGCCTGTTCGGCAGGCTTGGCCAGGAACTCGATGGTCTGTTCCAGGGCGCTTTCGGTGCGCACGGCTTCAACCACGCCGGATTCCAGCGGCTGGACCTCGGCAGCGGCCTGCGCAGCGGGATGCTCCTGCTCGGCGGCAGCTTCAGCAACGGCGACAGCGGTAGCCGCGGCAGCGACCATGGCGGCAGGCGACGGAGTGTCGGAGGCGGCCTGTTCGGCAGTGCCTTCAGCGCTCACTTCGCCTTCAACGCCATCCACACCGGCTTCGCGCTGGCGCTCGCGGCGGTTGCTGCGGCGACGCTGGCCACGGGAGCGGCGACGCGGACGGTCGTCGTCCGAACCTTCGTCATCCTGTTGATCCAGCAGCTCTTCGTTCGGCAGCTCTTCGGCTTCCAGGGTGGCGGCATCGCGAGCCTGACGGTCTTCGCGCGGTTGGCGCTCTTCACGGGGCTGGCGCTCGCCGCGCTCACCGCGGGGCTGACGCTCTTCGCGCGGCTGGCGTTCTTCGCGGGGTTGACGCTCGGCGCGCTCGCCACGCTCTTCGCGGGGCTGGCGCTCCTCGCGTGGCTGGCGTTCGGCGCGTTCTTCGCGCGGCTGACGCTCTTCACGCGGTTGGCGTTCGGCGCGCTCTTCGCGGGGTTGACGTTCTTCGCGCGGTTGACGCTCCGCGCGCTCTTCACGCGGCTGGCGTTCCTCGCGGGGCTGGCGTTCGGCGCGCTCTTCGCGGGGCTGACGCTCTTCGCGGGCAGGACGCTCAGTGCGCTCACCGCGCTCGTCGCGGCGACCACGTTCTTTACGCTCGTCATCACGGCGACCGCCATCGCGACCGTCACGGCGACGGTTCTGCTGACGGCCGTTGCGGCGCTCGCCCTGGCTTTCGCTACGCTCGGTGGCCGGCTTCTCGGCGGCGACCGGGGTCGGCTCCGGCTTGCTGCCGGCGAACAGGCTGACCAGCGACTTCACCAGACCCTGGAACAGGCTCGGCTCGGGCATAGGCTTGGCGGCCTCGACAACCGGCGCGGCCGCTTGCTGCGGAGCAGGGCTCTGCGGGGAAACGGTCTTCACCGCGGCTTCCTGGCGAACCAGGGTGCGGGTGGCGCTGACCGGCTGGACTTCCTCGTGTTCCTCCGGGGCCATTTCGTAGCTGGCGTGGCCGGACAGCAGTTCGGGGTTGTCGTCGCGCAGGCGCTGAACTTCGAAGTGCGGAGTTTCCAGGTGGTCGTCCGGCAGGATGAAGATGCGCGCGCGGGTGCGCAGCTCGATCTTGGTGATGGCGTTGCGCTTCTCGTTGAGCAGGAAGGCGGCAACCTGGAACGGCACGCGCGCACGAACTTCGGCGGTGCGGTCCTTGAGCGCTTCTTCCTCGATCAGGCGCAGGATGGCCAACGACAGGGATTCGACATCACGGATGATGCCCTGGCCGTTGCAGCGCGGGCAGACGATGCCGCTGGTCTCGCCCAGGGACGGACGCAGGCGCTGACGGGACATTTCCAGCAGGCCGAAGCGCGAGATGCGGCCAACCTGTACGCGGGCGCGGTCGGCTTCCAGGGCTTCGCGGACGCGTTCCTCCACGGCGCGCTGGTTCTTCGCCGGGGTCATGTCGATGAAGTCGATGACGATCAGGCCGCCGATGTCACGCAGGCGCAGCTGGCGGGCGATTTCCTCGGCCGCTTCCAGGTTGGTCTGCAGGGCGGTTTCTTCGATGTCGCCGCCTTTGGTGGCGCGCGCCGAGTTGATGTCGATGGACACCAGGGCCTCGGTCGGATCGATGACGATGGAGCCGCCCGACGGCAGCTTCACTTCGCGCTGGAAGGCGGTTTCGATCTGGCTCTCGATCTGGAAGCGGTTGAACAGCGGAACGCTGTCCTGGTACAGCTTCACCTTGCTCGCGTACTGCGGCATGACCTGCTCGATGAAGTTCAGCGCTTCTTCCTGGGCGTCGATGCTGTCGATCAGCACTTCGCCGATGTCCTGGCGCAGGTAGTCGCGGATGGCGCGGATGATGACGTTGCTTTCCTGGTAGATCAGGAACGGACCGCTGCGCTCGCCGGAGGCTTCCTTGATGGCGCCCCACAGTTGCAGCAGGTAGTCCAGGTCCCATTGCAGCTCTTCGGAGCTGCGGCCCAGGCCCGCGGTGCGGACGATCAGGCCCATGTCGCCGGGAACGGTCAGGCCGTTCAGGGCTTCACGCAGTTCGTTGCGCTCCTCGCCCTCGATGCGGCGGGAGATGCCGCCGGCGCGCGGGTTGTTGGGCATGAGCACCAGGTAGCGGCCGGCGAGGCTGATGAAGGTGGTGAGGGCGGCGCCCTTGTTGCCACGTTCTTCTTTTTCGACCTGGACGATGACTTCCTGGCCTTCGCTCAGGACGTCCTTGATGTTGATGCGGCCTTCGGGGTTCTTCTTGAAGTATTCGCGGGAGATTTCTTTGAGGGGGAGGAAGCCGTGGCGCTCGGCGCCGAAGTCGACGAAGGCGGCTTCAAGGCTCGGCTCGATGCGGGTGATGCGGCCTTTATAGATGTTGGCCTTCTTTTGTTCACGCGCGCCGGACTCGATGTCCAGGTCGAACAGGCGTTGGCCGTCTACCAGCGCTACACGCAACTCTTCGGGTTGAGTTGCGTTGATCAGCATTCTTTTCATGTAGTACCAATGGTTTCCGGGGCCACCGGAAACGGCGATCGGCACACACGACTCTCATGGTCGGTGCTAAGGCACGTACTCAGGAATGGCGGACCATTCCAGTGTCTAGCGGCGGCAGGATAAATCTGCTGTGCCGCGACTACGTTTCCTGCTTGTTGAGTAAGAACAAGCACTCATCAGGAGGAGGAATTAGCTGTCAGATGCGGACGATATGTTCCGTCTACGTTCAAGGCATGCGTTCAAGGCATGAACGCAACGCAATCCGACAGTTGTGCATCTCCGCCCTGCACATTTCCCTTAAGAGCCGGGTGCCACTCGCTGAATCCGGGAGCGGGGTTGGCTTTTATCACGGCGACCTTGGCTGCCGTGGTCATGTCTGAAGGCCTGGGTTTCGAGGCGCTGTCGGCGCGAGAATCGCTCGGGCCGTTGCAACGCTTCCGGGGACTGCCTCGTGTCCGTTCAATGTGTTTGCAGGCGGTTGGGGATGGCGATTGCGCGAACATCCGCAGACCTGGCCACTTTTGGCGGCCTCCCGAATATAGCAGCAATGATTAAGTGCTTCAATTGAATGAAAAATTGTTATTATATCCGGATGACGAATCCCGCCCCTCCGACTTCCGGCGTTCAGCTGCTTGAAGTCGCGCCGGAGTATGCCGGCCAACGAATCGACAATTTCCTCCGCACCCAGCTCAAGGGCGTGCCCAAGACCCTGATCTACCGCATCCTTCGCAAGGGTGAGGTACGGGTGAACAAAGGGCGCATCAAGCCCGAGTACAAGCTGCAGGCCGGCGACGTGATACGCGTGCCGCCGCTGCGTCTGGCCGAGCGCGATGAGCCGGTGCCGCTGGCCCAGGGCCTGCTGGAGCGCCTGGAATCCGCCATCGTCTACGAAGACAAGGCGCTGATCGTGGTGAACAAGCCCACGGGTATCGCCGTGCACGGCGGCAGCGGGCTGAACTACGGCGTCATCGAGGCTTTCCGTCAGCTGCGTCCGGAGTGCAAGGATATGGAGCTGGTGCATCGCCTGGATCGTGATACCTCCGGTCTGCTGATGATTGCCAAGAAGCGCAGCATGCTGCGCCACCTGCACGACGCCTTGCGCGGCGAGCGCGTGGTGGACAAGCGTTACCACGCCCTGGTGCGCGGCAACTGGCCGGCGGCGAAGAAGCAGATCGCCGTGCCGCTGCTGAAGAACAACCTGCGCTCCGGTGAGCGCGTGGTTGAAGTGAATCCCGAAGGCAAGGAGGCGCTGACCGAATTCAAGGTGCTGCGCCGCTTCGGTGACTTCGCCACCCTGGTTGAGGCGCGACCGATCACCGGTCGTACCCACCAGATCCGTGTGCACGCCAAGCACGCCGGCCACTCCATTGCCGGTGACCCCAAGTACGGCGACGAAGAGTTCTCCCGCGAAATCCGCGAGCTGGGCGGCAAGCGCCTGTTCCTGCATTCGGCCTACCTGCGCGTGCCGCTGCCGGATGGTGGTGTGCTGGAACTGGAGGCGCCGGTGGACGAAGTCTGGCTGCGCACCGTGGAGCGCCTGGATGCGTGAGTATTCCCTGCTGATCTTCGATTGGGATGGCACGCTGGTGGACTCCATCGGTCGTATCGTCGAGGCGATGCGGGTGGCGGCAGTGGGTTCCGGTCTTCCGGAGCGCAGCGATGCGGCCATCAAGGGCATCATTGGCCTGGGGCTGCCCGAGGCTATCCAGACGCTTTACCCGGAGGTGGAGGAGGGCGAGCCGCTGGAGCGCTTCCGTCTTGATTACGGTAATCACTACCTGAGCCTGGAGGTGCAGCCTTCGCCGCTGTTCCCGGGCGTGGCCGAGGCCATGGCTGAGTTCCGCGGGGCGGGCTATCAATTGGCGGTCGCTACCGGCAAGAATCGCCGCGGGCTGGATCGCGTGCTTGCGGGGCAGGGCTGGACTGACTTCTTCGATATCACCCGCGCCGCCGATGAGTCGGCGAGCAAGCCGGATCCGCGCATGCTGCACGAGATTCTCGAGCATTGCCGAGTCGATGCCCGCGATGCGTTGATGGTGGGCGATTCGCCCTTCGATCTGGAAATGGCGCGCCGCGCCGGCATGGATTCGGTGGCGGTGGGCTATGGTGCTCAGTCGCTGGAGCTGCTTCGGGAGTATGGTCCTGCACTGGAAGTGAATCATTTCAACGAATTGCGCGCCTGGCTCGCCGGGCGCTCGGTCAAACCGCTGCTCGAGGTAGGCAACTGATGTCGGATGAATGGAAGGCGGACGATAGCAAGGCTGCGCAAACCTCGGCAGGTGACGACAAGAGCTGGAAGCTGCTGGAGAAGGCCGTGCTGGCCGGCGTCCAGGAGCAGCGTCGGTCGCGTCGCTGGGGTATCTTCTTCAAATTGCTGACATTTGTTTATCTGTTCGGCGCGTTGGCGTTGTTCAGTCCTTTCGGCGGCTTGTCCAAGTCCGCGTCGCGCAGTGCCAGCCATACGGCGCTGATCGAGGTGAAAGGCATGATCGCGGACAACGAGGCGGCCAGTGCCGACAACATCGTTGGCGCGCTGCGTTCCGCGTTCGAGGATGCCGGCACCAAGGGTATTATCCTGCGTATCAACAGTCCTGGCGGCAGCCCGGTGCAGTCCGGTTATGTCTACGATGAAATCAAGCGCCTGCGTGGCGAACATCCGAATATCAAGGTCTACGCGGTCATCAGTGATCTGGGGGCGTCCGGTGCCTATTACATCGCCAGTGCTGCCGACGAGATCTACGCGGACAAGGCAAGTCTGGTGGGCTCCATCGGCGTGACGGCAGCGACTTTCGGCTTCGTCGGTACCATGGAGAAGCTGGGTGTGGACCGCCGCATCTATACCTCGGGCGAGCACAAGGCCTTCCTCGATCCGTTCCAGCCGCAGAAGGCGGACGAAACCGCTTTCTGGCAGCAGGTGCTGGATACCACGCACAAGCAGTTCATCGATGTGGTGAAAAAAGGGCGCGGTGATCGCCTGAAGGACAAGGATCATCCCGAGCTGTTCTCCGGCCTGATCTGGTCGGGCGAGCAGGCCCTGCAGTTGGGGTTGATCGATGGTCTGGGTAGTACCAGTTACGTGGCGCGCGAGATCATCAAGGAGAAGGAGGTGGTGGACTACACCGTCCAGGAAACTGCCTTCGACCGTTTCACCAAGAAGCTTGGCGCCAGCGTTGCCGAGCGCCTGGCGCTGTGGATGGGTTTCCAGGGGCCGGCTCTGCGTTGAGGTCTTTCCTTATATAAGGAAGAAAAAGGCCCGGCGATTGTCGGGCCTTTTCGTTTCGAGCGCTCGCTATCAGGGGATCTGCACCCGTTCGGCAAGGAGCATGTCGACGAGGCGAATCAGTGGCAGGCCGATCAGGCTGGTGGCGTCTTCGCCTTCGGTGGCGCGGAACAGGCTGACCCCCAGGCCTTCGGCCTTGAAGCTGCCGGCGCAGTCGAAGGGTTGTTCGGCCTCCAGGTAACGGCGAATGCGTGCTTCGTCGAGCGTGCGGAAGTGCACGGTAAAAGGCACGCAATCGATTTGGGCTTCACCGCTCTGGCTATTGAGCAGGCAGAGGCCGGTGAGGAAGCTGACGCTCTTGCCGCTGGCATCCTTCAGTTGTTCGGTCGCGCGCTCGATGTCGCCGGGTTTGCCGAGAATCCGGCTGCCATTCACAGCGGCCTGGTCCGAGCCGATGATCAGGTGGGCGGGGTATTGCTGGGTCAGCGCGCGGGCTTTGCTTTGCGCCAGTCGGCGCACCAGTTGGTCGGCGCTCTCGCTGGGCAAGGGGGATTCGTCGATGTCGGGGCTGGCGCATTCGAACGGCAGGCGCAGGCGCTGCAGCAATTCACGACGGTAGGGCGAGCTGGAAGCAAGGATCAGGGGTAGCATGGAGAATTCCTTCGGAGCATCACCGCGATTCTAGCGAAAAGGGCTGTCCATACAGCGGTTTATGGCTAATTTCCTTTGACAGCTTCGGGTGCATCCCTATAATGGCGCGCTTATGTTGAATGGACCGATACCACCTCACGTTGATCCGCGCAAATTGGTAGAGCGCGCCGCCACCCTCGAGGGTGTGCTGCCGATCGCCAAGATGGCACGTCTCAGCGAGCAACTGACCAGCAGTGAAGGCGATGTTCACGCGAAGTTTTCCTTCTTCCGTGATCAGCAGAAACTGGCGGTCATGCACGTCGAGCTCAATGGCGAGGTGAGCATGGTATGCCAGCGCTGTCTCGAGCCGGCCAAATTCCATGTGGGTGGTGAGTACGATTACGTCATCATCCCGGAAGGCAAGTCGATCGATGATCTGCCCAGTGGCTACGATGCGTTGGAAGTGGGGGATGACCCCATCGACCTGACCTCGCTGGCTGAGGACGAGTTGCTGCTCGCCTTGCCCATCGTGCCGGTCCATGACCCTGAGGATTGCCAGCAGCCGGTGGGATACGCTACAGCGCCCGAACCGAGCGAGAACGTCGAAGAGCGGCCCAATCCGTTCAGCGTACTGGCGCAGTTGAAGCGTGACCCAAACGTTTAGGAGTTAATCAATCATGGCTGTTCAGCAGAACAAAAAATCCCGTTCCGCTCGTGACATGCGTCGTTCGCACGATGCCCTGGACGCGAACGCTCTGTCCGTGGAAAAGAGCACCGGTGAAGTTCACCTGCGCCACCACGTTTCCCCGGACGGTTTCTATCGCGGCCGCAAGGTCGTAGACAAAGGCTCTGACGAGTAATCTTTGTCCGCACCAATCATCGCGATTGATGCAATGGGTGGGGACTACGGTCCCCACTGCATTGTTCCGGCCTGCATTTCCTTTCTGGCCGAATATGCTTCCCTCCAGCTGGTCCTCGTCGGCCAGGCTCCTCTGATAGAAGAACACCTGCGCGGCCTTTCTCCGGTCGAGCGCCAGCGTCTTCATGTCCACCACGCCAGTGAAATCGTCACGATGGACGAGCGTCCGTCTCAGGCGTTGCGTGGCAAGCCCGATTCCTCCATGCGTGTTGCCCTCGAGCTGGTTCGGGACGGCAAGGCCCATGCCTGCGTCAGTGCTGGCAATACCGGTGCGCTGCTGGCGCTCTCTCGTTACCTGCTCAAGACCTTGCCCGGCATCGACCGTCCGGCGATGGTGACGGCCGTGCCGACGCAGACTGGCCATTGCCACCTGCTTGACCTGGGTGCCAATGTCGACTGCAGTGCCGAGCACCTCTACCAGTTCGCCGTCATGGGGGCTGTCGCGGCGGAAACGCTGGGCAAGAGCAATCCCCGGGTCGCGCTGCTCAACGTCGGCACCGAGGATATCAAGGGCAACCAGCAGGTGAAGCTGGCTGCCAGTCTCCTGCAGCAGGCGCGTGGCGTGAATTACATTGGCTATATCGAAGGCGACGGCCTGTATCGTGGGCTGGCGGATGTGGTGGTGTGCGACGGTTTCGTCGGCAACATCCTGCTCAAGTCCAGCGAGGGGTTGGCAGCCATGGTCGCGGCGCGCCTGGAGGAGTTGTTCAACTCCAGTCTGCCGGCCAAGGCGGTTGGGCTGATGGCGATGCCGTTCCTGCGCCGGCTGCGCGGCGATCTGACGCCATCGCAGCACAACGGCGCAAGTTTCCTGGGCTTGCAGGGCATCGTGGTGAAGAGTCACGGCAGCGCGAAAGAGGAGGGCATCCAGAGCGCCCTGCGCCGCGCGCTGCTGGAAGTTCGCGAGAATCTGCCCCAGCGGCTGCATGGCCGCCTGGAACATCTGCTCTAATGTGTGACCGCGGTCGTCAGACCGTCATCCAACTGTCAGTTCAATGCGCCAGGCTTTCGCCGGCGTTATCCATTTGACGACACAGACAAAAGGGACCTGTTGCAATGTCCGCATCCCTCGCCTTCGTATTCCCCGGTCAAGGTTCGCAGTCGCTCGGCATGCTCGCCGAGCTGGGTGCCCAGCACGCCACCGTGCGCGAGACCTTTGCCGAAGCTTCCGCCGCCCTGGGTTATGACCTGTGGGCCCTGGTCCAGGAAGGTCCGGAAGAGCGCCTGAACCAGACCGACAAGACCCAGCCCGCCATCCTCACTGCCTCCATCGCCCTGTGGCGCCTGTGGCAGGCGGAAGGTGGCGTGCAGCCGGCCTATGTGGCCGGCCATAGCCTGGGCGAATACTCCGCGCTGGTCGCCGCTGGCAGCCTGGCCTTCGCCGATGCGGTGAAGCTGGTCGAGCGTCGCGGCCAACTGATGCAGGAAGCTGTTCCTGCCGGCACTGGCGGCATGGCCGCCATCCTCGGCCTGGAAGATGCCGATGTGCTCGCCGCCTGCGCCGAAGCGGCCCAGGGTGAAGTGGTCAGTGCCGTGAACTTCAATGCGCCCGGCCAGGTGGTGATTGCTGGTGCCGCCAAGGCTGTCGAGCGCGCCATCGAAGGCTGCAAGGCTCGGGGGGCCAAGCGCGCCGTGGCCCTGCCGGTCAGCGTGCCGTCGCACTGCGAACTGATGCGTCCGGCTGCTGAGCGCTTCGCCGAGGCTGTCGAGGCCGTGCAGTGGCAAATGCCGCAGATTGCCCTGGTGCAGAACGTCACCGCCCAGGTGCCGGCTGACCTGGCTGCGCTCAAGCGCGACCTGCTGGCGCAGCTGTACAGCCCGGTCCGCTGGGTCGAGAGCGTGCAGCTGCTGGCCGAGAAGGGCGTCACCGACCTGGTCGAGTGCGGCCCGGGCAAGGTACTGGCTGGTTTGAACAAGCGTTGCGCCAAGGGCGTGACCACCCACAACCTGGACTCCGCGGACGCCTTCGGTGCAGCCCGCGCGGCTCTGGCTTGAACAGGAGATAAAGCATGAGTCTGCAAGGTAAGGTTGCCCTGGTTACCGGCGCGAGCCGCGGTATTGGCCAGGCCATCGCACTGGAACTGGGCCGCATGGGCGCCACCGTGGTCGGCACTGCCACCAGCGAATCCGGCGCACAGAAGATTTCCGAGTACCTCAAGGAAAATGGCATCCAGGGCTCGGGCATGGTCCTGGATGTGTCCAACGACGAGTCCGTGACCGCTGTTGTCGAAGCCATTCAGAAAGAATCCGGCGCCCCGGCCATCGTCGTCAATAACGCCGGTATCACCCGCGATAACCTGCTGATGCGCATGAAAGACGACGAGTGGTTCGATGTGGTCAACACCAACCTCAACAGTCTCTACCGTCTGTCGAAAGCCGTCCTGCGCGGCATGACCAAGGCTCGCTGGGGTCGCATTATCAATATCGGCTCCGTCGTCGGTGCCATGGGCAACGCGGGGCAGACCAACTACGCCGCCGCCAAGGCCGGCCTGGAAGGCTTCACCCGCGCGCTGGCGCGCGAAGTCGGTTCCCGTGCTATCACTGTCAACGCGGTTGCTCCTGGCTTCATCGACACCGACATGACTCGCGAACTGCCGGAGGCTCAGCGTGAAGCGCTGCTCGGGCAGATTCCGCTGGGTCGACTGGGACAAGCCGAAGAGATCGCCAAAGTGGTAGCATTCCTCGCTTCCGAGGGCGCAGCTTATGTAACGGGTGCCACGGTACCGGTGAATGGCGGAATGTACATGAGCTGATGTGACGAGTTCCTTCGTGGCGATGTCATATGCGCTGTCTAAATTTCTCCAAGCGTTCGCGCTGGAATAGACAGAGCAACTGGGTCGCCGGGAAGGGGCATCAGCGTTCAGCTTGAAATGCAGAAAACCCTTTCTATACACTTACCCGCAGCCCAGCTGTACGGATTGTCCATAGGAGTGAAAACAAGGTATGAGCACCATCGAAGAACGCGTCAAGAAGATCGTTGCTGAGCAACTCGGCGTTAAGGAAGAAGAAGTCACCAACAGCGCTTCCTTCGTTGAAGACCTGGGCGCCGACTCCCTTGACACCGTTGAGCTGGTGATGGCTCTGGAAGAGGAATTCGAGACCGAAATCCCCGACGAGCAAGCCGAGAAGATCACCACCGTTCAGGAAGCCATCGACTACATCGTTGCCCACCAGGCATAAGACGTAGTCGTCGGCTCCCCGACGAAAGAAGCCGCACGGCCTGCAAAGGCGTGCGGCTTTTCTTTAACGCCGGCATCTGCCGGCGTTATTGCCGTGAAATACATGAGAGGAAGTCGCAGTGTCGCGTAGACGCGTAGTCATCACTGGCATGGGAATGTTGTCGCCCCTGGGTGTGGATGTGCCGAGCAGTTGGGAAGGCATTCTCGCCGGGCGCAGCGGTATCGCCCCGATCGAACACATGGACCTGTCCGCCTTTGCCACCCGTTTCGGCGGCTCGGTGAAAGGGTTCGACGTCGAGCAATACATGTCCGCCAAGGAAGCTCGCAAACTCGACCTGTTCATCCAGTACGGCCTCGCCGCCAGCTATCAGGCGGTGCGCGATTCCGGCCTGGAAGTCACCGACGCCAACCGGGAGCGCATCGGCGTTGCCATCGGTTCGGGCATCGGCGGCCTGACCAACATCGAAAACACCTGTCGTTCGCTGTTCGAGCAGGGCCCGCGGCGTATCTCGCCGTTCTTCGTGCCTGGCTCGGTCATCAACATGGTTTCCGGGTTCCTGTCGATCAACCTCGGTCTGCAGGGCCCCAACTACGCCATTACCACTGCCTGCACCACCGGCACCCACAATATCGGCATGGCCGCACGCAATATCGCCTACGGCGATGCTGACGTGATGGTCGCCGGCGGGTCCGAAATGGCGGCCTGTGGTCTCGGCCTGGGCGGCTTCGGCGCGGCTCGCGCACTGTCCACCCGTAACGACGAGCCGACCAGGGCCAGCCGCCCGTGGGACCAGGACCGTGACGGCTTCGTGCTCTCCGACGGCGCCGGCTCCCTGGTTCTGGAAGAGCTGGAGCACGCCAAGGCACGTGGCGCGCGCATCTACGCCGAAGTCGTCGGCTTCGGCATGAGCGGCGACGCCTTCCACATGACGGCTCCGCCGGAAGACGGCGCCGGCGCTGCACGCTGCATGAAAGCTGCGCTGCGCGATGCCGGGCTCAACCCCGAGCAGGTCGACTACATCAATGCCCACGGCACCTCGACGCCGGCAGGCGACATCGCGGAAATCGCCGCGGTGAAGTCGATCTTCGGCGATCACGCCTACCAGCTGTCGATGAGCTCCACCAAGTCCATGACTGGTCATCTGCTGGGTGCTGCCGGCGCGATCGAGGCGATCTTCTGCGTGCTCGCGCTGCGTGATCAGGTCGCTCCGCCGACCATCAACCTGGACAACCCCAGCGAAGGCTGCGATCTCGACCTGGTCGCGCATCAGGCCAAGGAACGTCCGATCGAGGTCGCCTTGTCCAACTCATTCGGCTTCGGTGGTACCAACGGTTCCCTGGTGTTCCGCCGGTTCCACGACTGATGCTGAGCTGGATCGACGGCCAGAGCGCCGAGGCCCTGTCTGTGCGTGATCGCGGGCTGGCCTACGGTGACGGGCTGTTCGAGACCATCTGCGTGTCCGCAGGCCGCCCGCGCCTGCTGGCACGCCATCGGGCGAGGCTGGAGGAGGGCGTTCGGCGCCTGTCCCTGCCCGTCTCGCTCGATCTCGTCGAAGATGAACTCCTGCGTTTTTCCGCCCTGCTCGGCGATGGTGTCGCCAAGCTGATGCTGACCCGTGGCGAAGGTGCGCGCGGGTATGCCCCACAGGCCGATGCCCAGGTGCGTCGCCTGTTGCTGGGTTCTCCCGCGCCGGCCTACCCGGCGAAGAACGCCGAAGAGGGCGTCATGCTCTTCCCCTGCGCCACTCGCCTGGCTGAACAGCCGTTGCTCGCCGGCCTCAAGCACCTCAACCGCCTGGAGCAGGTCCTGGCCCGTGCCGAGTGGAGCGACCCGGCCTTCGCCGAAGGATTGATGCGCGATGTTTCCGGGCGGATCGTCGAAGGCGTGTTCAGCAACCTGTTCCTGGTGAAGCAGGGCGAGCTGATCACCGCTGAGCTCAGCCGTTGTGGCGTCGCCGGCGTGATGCGCGCGGAAATCCTCGAGCGCGCCCGCGGCCTGGGGCTGCCGGTCATCGTCCGCGACATCGAGTACGGCGAACTGGCGCAGGCCGATGAGGTCTTTCTCTGCAACAGCCTCTACGGTCTCTGGCCGGTGCGCGGCGTGGCCGAGTTCGCTTGGCCGGTCGGGCCGCTGACCCGTAAACTGCAGGGCCAACTCCGCGAACTTCTGGATTCCTGATACGTGATGCGCAAATTGCTGGTGCTGCTGGAAGGCGGCCTGCTGCTGGCCGGGCTCGTGCTGGGCCTGGCGGCCTGGGAGCAGCAGCGTGCGCTGCAGCAGCCCCTCCAGCTCACCGAAGAGCGTCTGCTCGATGCTCCCAGCGGCGCCACCCCCGGCCGCCTGTTGACCCGTCTGGAAGACGAAAACATCCTGCACGGTGGTTTCTGGCTGCGCCTGTACTGGCGTTTCAACCTGGCCGGCGAGGCGCTGCACAGCGGCGAATACCGCCTGACGCCGGGCATGGCCGCCGCCCAGTTGCTCGACTTGTGGCGAGAGGGCGATGTGGTGCAGTACGGCCTGACGCTGGTCGAGGGCTGGAACTTCCACCAGGTGCGCGAACTGCTTGCCCGCCAGCCCAAGTTGGAGCAGACCCTGAACGGCCTCAGCGATGCCGAGGTCATGGCGAAGCTGGGCAAGCCCGGCGTCTTCCCCGAAGGCCGCTTCTTCCCTGATACCTACCGCTTCGTCCGTGGCACCAAGGATGTCGACATCCTCAAGCACGCCTACCAGCGCATGGACAGCATCCTGGCCGAGGAGTGGGACAAGCGCAGCGATGACCTGCCCTACAAGGATTCCTACCAGGCGCTGATCATGGCCTCGCTGGTGGAGAAGGAAACCGGCGTGCCCCAGGAGCGCGGCCAGATCGCCGGCGTCTTCGTGCGCCGCCTGCAGAAGAACATGCTGCTGCAGACCGATCCGACCGTCATCTACGGCATGGGCGAGCGCTACGCCGGCAAGATCACCCGAGCCGACTTGCGCACCCCGACCCCCTACAACACCTACGTGGTCGCCGGCCTGCCGCCGACGCCCATTGCGCTGCCCGGCCGCGAGGCCATCCATGCCGCGCTCAACCCGGTGGCGGGACAGAGTCTGTACTTCGTCGCCCGCGGCGACGGCAGCCATACCTTCTCCGACAACCTCGACGACCACAACAAGGCCGTTCAGGAGTTCCAGATCAAGCGCCGTGCCGACTACCGTTCCAGCCCGGCGCCCGTTCCGCTGCCGGCGCCGATGCCGGACGCCGACGCTCCCGCCGCAGACACCCCTGCGGCGCAGTAGCCCGACAACACAAGGAGTGAGCCGAGTGACCGGCCTGTTCATCACCCTGGAAGGCCCCGAAGGCGCGGGCAAGAGCACCAATCGCGAGTACCTGGCCGAGCGTCTGCGCGAGCGCGGCATCGAGGTCCAGCTCACCCGCGAGCCCGGCGGCACGCCGCTGGCCGAACGCATCCGCGAACTGCTGCTGGATCCCAGCGATGAAAAGATGGCGGTGGATACCGAGCTGCTGCTGGTCTTCGCGGCCCGCGCGCAGCACATCGCCGAGGTTATCCGCCCGGCTCTCGAGCGAGGCGCCGTCGTTCTCTGTGATCGCTTCACCGACGCCACCTACGCCTACCAGGGCGGTGGCCGCGGCCTGCCGGTGGAGCGCATTGCACAACTGGAGAGTTTCGTCCAGGGCGGCCTGCGTCCCGACCTCACCCTGGTCTTCGACCTGCCGGTGGAAATCGGCTTGTCCCGCGCCGCTGCGCGTGGCCGCCTGGATCGCTTCGAGCAGGAAGGCCGCACCTTCTTCGACGCGGTACGTAATACCTATCTGGATCGCGCCCGAGCGGAGCCTGCGCGCTATCGCATCCTTGATGCCGCGCAGTCGCTGGCCGAAGTGCAGCGTGATCTGGATGCGCTGCTGCCGAGCCTGCTGGAGCGCCTCAATGGCTGATATCTATCCTTGGCAGCAGGGCCTCTGGCAGCAGCTCAGCAGCCGCCCGCGCCACGCCCACGCCTATTTGCTGCACGGCCCGGCTGGCATCGGCAAGCGCGTGCTGGCTGACAATCTCGTGCATTTCCTGCTCTGCCAACATCCAGAAGGCGGCAAGGCGTGCGGGCAGTGCAAGGCCTGCCTGCTGCTCGCGGCCGGTACCCACCCGGACTTCTTCCTGCTGGAGCCTGAAGAGCCGGAAAAACCCATCCGCGTCGACCAGGTCCGCGAACTGGTGGGCTTCGTGGTCCAGACCGCACAGTTGGGCGGGCGCAAGGTGGTGCTGCTCGAGCCGGCCGAGGCCATGAACCTCAACGCCGCCAATGCTCTGCTGAAGAGTCTGGAAGAGCCTTCTGGCGACACCGTGCTGCTGCTGATCAGCCATCAGCCCAGCCGCCTGCTGCCGACCATCAAGAGCCGCTGCGTGCAGCAGGCCTGCCCGCAGCCCACTGCTGAGCAGGCCCGTGACTGGCTGGCCAATGCGCTGCCGGGCGAATCTGCTGAGGCGCTGGACGAGTTGCTGGTACTGGCCGGCGGCTCGCCGCTCACGACGCTGCGCTTGCAGGGCCAGAACGTGCGCGAGCAGCGCGCGCAGGTGGTAGAGGGCGTGAAGAAGCTGCTCAAGCAGCAGGTTGCCCCAGGTCAGCTGGCAGAAAGCTGGAATGCGGTACCTTTGCCACTGTTGTTCGACTGGTTCTGCGACTGGTCGCTGCTGATCCTGCGCTACCAGTTGGCCCGCGACGAAGAAGGGTTGGGGTTGGCCGACATGCGCAAGGTCGTGCAGTACCTCGCCGAGAAGTCGACACAGCCCAAGGTGCTGGCGATGCAGGACTGGCTGCTGCTGCAACGGCAGAAGGTTCTCAATAAAGCCAACCTTAACCGTGCCTTGCTTCTCGAAGCCTTGCTCGTACAGTGGGCAAGTCTCCCCGGGCCGGGCTAGAATCCGGCCATCGGAAAAATCTGCCAGGACAGCTGAATGAGCTTGCCACCAAATCTGGGTCCGCGTAACGGAATCCTGTCTTTGACCATCAAGGACAAATCCGTGCTGTATGCCGCCTACATGCCGTTCATCCGCAACGGCGGGCTGTTCATTCCGACCAACAAGACCTACAAGTTGGGCGACGAAGTCTTCATGCTGCTCAACCTGATGGACGAACCGGAGAAGATCCCGGTCGCCGGCAAGGTGGTCTGGATCACGCCGAAAGGCGCCCAGGGCAACCGTGCCGCCGGCATCGGCGTGCAGTTCAACGATGGCGACAACACCGCGCGCAACAAGATCGAGACCTACCTCGCCGGCGCGCTGAAGTCGGACCGCCCGACCCATACCATGTAGAATTCGTAGCCTATACAAGCTGCACGCACGAAGCGCCCGATGGGGCGCTTCGTCATTTTTCGGAGAGTGTTTTCATGCTGGTCGATTCCCACTGCCATCTCGATCGTCTCGATCTCGCCGCCCACGACGGCTCGCTGGATGCCGCGCTGGACGCCGCACGGGCGCGTGGCGTCAGCCAGTTCCTGTGCATCGGCGTGAGTGCGGACAACGCCAGGGCGGTGAAGGACCTGGCTGATCGCTATGCCGATGTGCATTGCTCCGTGGGCGTCCACCCGCTGGACCTGGAGCCTGGTGCCGCGCCGGCGCTGGATTGGTTGCTGGGCGAGCTGAATCACCCGCGTGTGGTGGCGATCGGTGAGACCGGCCTGGACTATCACTACGAGCCCGAGGCCGCCGAGCTGCAACAGGAGGCTTTCCGCCTGCACCTGGAGGCCGCCAAGCTCACCGGCAAGCCGGTCATCGTGCATACGCGCGAAGCCCGCGCCGACACCCTGGCGCTGCTGCGCGAGGCGGCGCTGCCGCAGGCCGGCGTGCTGCACTGCTTCACCGAAGACTGGGAGATGGCCAAGGCGGCGCTGGATATCGGCTTCTACATTTCGCTGTCGGGCATCGTCACCTTCCGTAATGCCGAGCAGCTGCGCGAAGTCGCCCGCCAGGTGCCGGTGGATCGCCTGCTGGTGGAAACCGATTCGCCCTACCTGGCACCGGTTCCCCACCGCGGCAAGCCGAACCTGCCCGAATATGTACGCGAAGTGGCCGAGTACCTGGCCGTGCTGCGCGGAGTGAGCTTCGAGAGCCTGGCCGAGCAGACTACTGCCAACTTCCGCCGGCTGTTCCCGCTCGCCAGCTGATCGACTGGATGAGGAACGCCGTTACATTTCCTGCGCGCAAAAAAAACCCGGGTTCTGGGGGATGAATCCGGGTCAAGACCATTAGGAGTGTAACAATAAGGCACGCGATCCTCGGTGCCTTCACCGGCGGGGCACTTGGGGGGAGATGCCGCGCACCGGTATCTACAAGTATTGGCCAAGATGCGGCGGCTGCCACAGGGTGCCCGGTGTTTTTTAAACGGATTTGGAATACATCACACCGGGCTGAGCAGCTTTCTCGGTCGCGCCTGCGTTACTGCCCCGCCAGAGCCACGATCAGCTTCAGGGTTTCGTCGATCAACGCCTCGCTGGTGTAGAAGTGCGGCGAGAAGCGGATGCCGGCGCCACGCTGGATGCACACCACCTGTTCGGCGCGCAGGCGCTCCAGCAGTCGCGTATTGTCCCAGCCGGCCAGGCTGAAGGTCAGGATGCCGGCGCGGCGGGTCGGGTCCAGCGGGCTGTGCAGTGAGGCACCGTCGATACGGCCCAGGCCGTCCTGCAACTGCTGGACGCGCGCCTGCACCAGTTCGCCTACCGTCCCCATGCCGACTTCCTCCAGCAGGCTCAGGCTGGCTTCCAGCGCCACGGCGCCCAGCATATTCGGGCTGCCGCACTCGAAACGCCGCGCGCTGCGGGCCGGCTGCCAGTCAGCGAGGTCATAGTTGCCGGCGTTTTCCAGCATGTGCCAGCCGTACTCCTGCAATGCCAGCTGGTCGCGCTCGGCGGCGCGGCAATAGAACACACCCAGGCCCTCCGGGCCGAGCAGCCATTTGTGGCCGTCGGCCATGGCGAAGGCGCAGTCATAGGCCTGGACGTCGAAGGGCAGGGCGCCCAGTTGCTGGATGGCATCGATGCAATACAGCACGCCGCGCTGGCGGCAGCCGGCGCCGAGGCGCTCCAGGTCCATGCGCAGGCCGCTGGCGTATTGCACGGCGCTGATCGACAGCAGGCGGGTGCGCGAGGTGCAGGCGGCCAGCAGGTTGCCCTCCGGGTCATCGCCGTCCAGGCTCACCTGGATGACTTCCACGCCGCGCGGCTTCAGCGCTTCCCAGACGATGCGGTTGGAGGGGAATTCCTGGTCGCTGATCACCACCTGGTCGCCGGCGCGCCAGTCCAGGCCGAAAGCGACGAACGACAGCGCCTCCGAGGTGTTCTTCACCAGCGCGATGTCGCCGGTGCTCTGGGCGTTCACCAGGCGCATCAAGCGCTCGCGCAGACGCTTCTCGATGGTCAGCCACCGCGGGTAGTCGCGCGCGCCCTGCAGGATGTTCTCCTGGGCGAAGGCCGCCACGGCGTCTGCGGCGCGCTTCGGCCAGGGGGCGACCGCCGCGTGGTTCAGGTAGCGCAGGCCGGGATGGTGCGGAAACTCGGAAGAAAAGCTAATCATGTCGGATGATCCGTGCAATTTGGCGCTGAATAGGCATAATACGCGGCTTCGAATTTTGACTATTTTTGACCGAACAGTCTTTTTATGCAGAAAGAGCCGCGCAAGGTTCGCGAATTTCGCCGTCGCGAACAGGAAATCCTCGACACCGCCCTCAAGCTGTTCCTCGAACAGGGCGAAGACAGTGTCACGGTCGAAATGATCGCCGATGCCGTGGGTATCGGCAAAGGCACCATTTACAAGCACTTCAAGTCCAAGGCGGAAATCTACCTGCGCCTGATGCTGGACTACGAGCGCGATCTGGCCGACCTGTTCCACTCCGAAGACGTCGCCCGCGACAAGGAGCGCCTGTCGCGCGCCTACTTCGAGTTCCGCATGCGTGATCCGCAGCGCTACCGTCTTTTCGACCGCCTGGAAGAAAAGGTGGTGAAGACCAGCCAGGTCCCGGAGATGGTCGAGGAGCTGCACAAGATCCGCGAATCCAACTTCGAGCGCCTGAGCCAGCTGATCAAGGAACGCATTGCGGCGGGCAAGCTGGAAGACGTTCCGGCCTACTTCCACTACTGCGCAGCCTGGGCCCTGGTGCATGGCGCCGTGGCGCTGTACCACTCGCCGTTCTGGCGCGACGTGCTGGAAGATCAGGAGGGGTTCTTCCAGTTCCTCATGGACATCGGCGTGCGCATGGGCAACAAGCGCAAGCGTGACGGAGATGCGCCGGCCGCCTGAGTCGATATTCGCGCTGTCCATCGTCGCGCATGCGACAGGGTGGCGGGCGAGGGCGGGGATATACTCAATGGAAGATCCCCGCTGGAGCCAAGCATGATCGTCGACCGCCAGGGCAGGCGCTTCCGCAATTTGCGGGTCAGCCTGACCGCCGCATGCAACTACGCCTGCACTTACTGCGTGCCGGACGGCAAGCGTCTGGTCGCTGCACAGGATGAGTTGCCCGCCGAATCGCTGGTGCGTGGCGTCGCCTACCTGATCGAGGCCGCCGGCATCGAGCGCCTGCGGGTCACCGGCGGTGAGCCGCTGGTCAGTCCGAAGCTGGATACCTTCCTCCACGGCGTAAGCCGCCTCGGTTTGCAGGACATTTCCCTCACCACCAACGGCCAACTGTTGTCGAAGAAGCTGCCGCTGCTGCTGGACTGCGGTATCCGCCGCCTCAATGTCTCACTTGATACCCTGGATGCCGACGCCTTCCGGCGTATCGCCCGCGGTGGCGACCTGGCCACTGTGCTCAATGGGCTCGACGAGGCCCGCGCGGCCGGGTTGAAGATCAAGCTGAACATGGTGCCCCTGCGTGGGCAGAACCTCGACCAGGTGGTGCCGTTGCTGGACTACTGCCTGGGGCATGGCTTCGAACTGCGCTTCATCGAGCTGATGCGCATGGGGCACCTGGCCCACGATCCCAATGGCTTCCACCAGCAGTTCGTCAGTTTGCAGGAGCTGCTGGAACTGATCGGGGCTCGTCACTCCTACATCCAGGCCGATGCGCCGGTGGACGCTACCGCCATTCGCTACGAAGTGCCGGGGCAGGGGTATTTCGGTGTCATCGCCAACGAAAGCGTGCCGTTCTGCCGGACCTGTTCGCGCCTGCGCCTGTCGTCCACCGGCTGGCTGCATGGCTGCCTGTCGTCGAGCAACCGCCACTACGTCGGCGACCTGCTGGACAAGCCCCGCCACCAGGCCCTCCCGGCCTTGCAGCGGTTGCTGGTGCGGGCCCTGGCGGACAAGCAGGAAGTTGCCTTCTCCGGCGGCGTCACCATCATGAAGATCATCGGCGGCTGAGATCGCCCCCAGACCTGATTACCCCATGCCCAACGAATTCCCAATTTCGTACATCGAGCCGGTGTTCCGGCCGCCCAGCGAGGCGCACTCGCTGATTCTTCCGGTCACCAACGGTTGTTCGTGGAACCAGTGCGGCTTCTGCGAGATGTACACCCAGCCGCAAAAGAAATTCCGCGCCCGTGACGAGGCCGAAGTGCTGGAGGAGATTCGCCGTTGCGGCGAGCGCCTGATCGTCCAGCGGGTGTTCCTCGCCGACGGTGATGCACTGGTGCTGCCGACGCGGCGCCTGCTCAACATCCTGCGCGCGATCGGTGAGCACATGCCTGAGGTGGATCGCGTCTCCAGCTACTGCCTGCCGCGCAACCTGCGCAAGAAGTCCGTGGATGAGCTGAAGGAGCTGGCCGATGCCGGCCTGCGCATGGCCTACGTGGGTGCCGAGTCCGGTGACGATGAGGTATTGGCGCGGGTGAACAAGGGCGAGACCTACGCCTCCACGCTGGATGCCTTGCAGAAGCTGGGCGAGGCGGGAATCAGGCGCTCGGTGATGATCCTCAACGGCCTGGGTGGCAGCACGCTGAGCGCCCAGCATGCCGACAATTCGGCGCGCCTGATGAACGAGGCGCAACCGGAGTTCCTCTCCACCCTGGTGGTGAGCTTCCCCACCGGCGAGGAGCGCTATCGGACTGGCTTCCCGGACTTCCAGCCGCTGACCCAGGCGGAACTGTTCGTCGAGGTCGAGCGCCTGCTGAGTGCGCTGGAGCTGCGCGACACGGTGTTCCGCAGCGATCATGCGTCCAACTACCTGGTGCTCAAGGGTACGCTGGGGGCGGACAAGGCCAAATTGCTCGCCCAGGTTCGCCAGGCCATCGAGCAACCGCAGCGCGCGCACTTGCGTCAGGAATGGCAGCGCGGCCTGTGATGGCGCGGAAGCTGCATTGCCTGTCCGAATGCCGGTTTTTCGTCGCCGGCTCCGGAGACTTTGCATGCGTCAACTGATACTGATCCTTGCTTTCGCCTCCCTGGGCGGCTGCATGAACCCAAGTGACCTGGCCGAGGGCACCGACTACTACCTGCGCGATGCGGGTTTCCTCGATCACAGCCAGATACGTCGCACGGCGAACTGGCGCCTGCAACAGGACTCGTTCATCTATATCGCCCAGGGGCCTTTCGTGCCGCCGGGCCACCCGTACGCGCGGCCCAACGTGGTGGCCGAGGAGGCGTTCGAGGGCTTCGTCCAGTACT
The DNA here is from genome assembly GCF_022380625.1 of Pseudomonas sp. DP-17. Classification (NCBI taxonomy): domain Bacteria; kingdom Pseudomonadati; phylum Pseudomonadota; class Gammaproteobacteria; order Pseudomonadales; family Pseudomonadaceae; genus Pseudomonas; species Pseudomonas sp. DP-17. Next base: position 63,711 of record NZ_JAKSXG010000001.1, on the reverse strand, counting down.
TCCCGCTGGTGCGTCGGGCCAAGAGCCCGCTGGGGCTGGAGGGCGCCATGCAGGAGGCGCGCGCGGCAGGCGCCAATTATCTGCTGTATACGCGCTTCGCCCGCGGGGAGGACAATGTCGGGACCTACGAACAGTATGAAGACACCGATAACGCCGTGGGCCGTGACCGCAGCGTGATCCAGGTGATGCTGATCGAGACCGACAACCGCTACCTGGTGGACAGTGCGACCATCCGCAGCCGCGGCGGTTTTCTGACATTCTATGACGCCAGCCCCGAGGACCTGATCGGCCGGCCGCTGGAAGACTATGCCCGCAGCCTGCTGGGGGTGAAGACGCGAGAGGAGTACCAATGACTGATCCACAGACTCAATCGGACCGGGCCGGCAACCTGCTGGCGCAGATTCCCGCCAGCAAGGACAAGGGGCTGCCGCCGGTGCATCTGTGGAACCCCGATTGCTGCGGCGATATCGACATGCGCATCGCCCGCGACGGCACCTGGTATTACCTGGGCACGCCGATTGGCCGCAAGCCGATGGTGCGGCTGTTTTCCACCATCATCCGCCGCGATGGCGACGACTATTTCCTGGTCACTCCGGTGGAGAAGTGCGGGATCACCGTGGATGACGCACCTTTCGTCGCGGTCACCCTGGTGGTCGAAGGGGAGGGTGAGGAGCAGGTACTGCGCTTCACCACCAATGTCGAGGACGAAGTGGTGGCCGATGCCGCGCACCCGATCCGTGTCGACCTTGACCCGCAGACACAGGAGCCGTCGCCCTACGTGCTGGTGCGGGTAAACCTGGAAGCGCTGATCCACCGCAATGTGTTCTACCAGCTGGTTGAGCTGGCGGTGCCCCGCGAGATCGACGGTGTCGATTGGCTGGGAGTCTGGAGTTCGGGGGAGTTCTTTCCTATTGCGCCGCAGCCGTGACCCGTTGGTCGCAAAGCGGCCAGTAGTCCTCGGGTGTCACCGCTACAAGTACTTAGCTTGCAAAGAAAAAGGCTCCCGAGGAAGCCTTTTCCGTTACCGCCAACGCAATTACATGTTGGGGTAGTTCGGACCGCCGGTGCCCTCGGGGGCCACCCAGGTGATGTTCTGGGCCGGGTCCTTGATGTCGCAGGTCTTGCAGTGCACGCAGTTCTGCGCGTTGATCTGGAAGCGCTTGCTGCCGTCGTCGTTGCTCACCACTTCGTACACGCCGGCCGGGCAGTAGCGCTGCGCAGGCTCGTCGTAGAGCGGCAGGTTCTTGCCAATTGGGATGCTCGGGTCGGTCAGCTTCAGGTGGATCGGCTGGTCTTCCTCATGGTTGGTGTTGGACAGGAACACCGAGGAGAGTTTGTCGAAGCTGAGTTTGCCGTCCGGCTTCGGATAGTCGATCTTCGGCGCTTCGCTGGCCTTCTTCAGGGTCGCGTAGTCCGGCGTCGTGTCGTGCAGGGTGAACGGCAGCTTGCCGCCGAAGATGTTCTGGTCGATGAAGTTGAACGCACCGCCACCGATGGCGCCGAACTTGTGCATCGCCGCACCGAAGTTACGGCTGCGGAACAGTTCGTCATACAGCCAGCTGCCCTTGAAAGCCTCGACGTAGTTGTTCAGCACGTCGCCGCCTTCGCGGCCGGCGAACAGGGCTTCGGCCACGGAGTCGGCGGCCAGCATGCCGGACTTCATGGCGGTGTGGCTGCCCTTGATCTTGGCGAAGTTCAGGGTGCCCAGGTCGCAACCGATCAGAGCGCCGCCGGGGAAGACCATCTTCGGCAGCGAGTTCAGGCCGCCCTTGCAGATGGCGCGAGCGCCGTAGGCCACGCGCTTGCCGCCTTCCAGGTACTGCTTGATCACCGGATGGTGCTTGTAGCGCTGGAATTCGTCGAACGGCGACAGGTGTGGGTTGGTGTAGGACAGGTCGATGATCAGGCCCACGACGACTTGGTTGTTCTCCAGGTGATAGAGGAAGGAGCCGCCCGGGTTGTCATCGTTCAGCGGCCAGCCAGCGGTGTGCACCACCAGGCCCTGCTCGTGCTTGGACGGGTCGATGTCCCAGATTTCCTTGATGCCGATGCCGTAGTGCTGGGCGTCGGCTTCGCTGTCGAGCTTGTACTTCTTGATCAGCTGCTTGCCGATGTGGCCACGGCAGCCTTCGGCGAACAGAGTGTACTTGGCGCGCAGTTCCATGCCAGGGGTGTAGTAACCCTCTTTCGGATTGCCTTCGCGGTCGACGCCCAGGTCACCGGTGACAATGCCGCGCACCACGCCATTCTCGTCGATCAGCGCTTCCTGGGCGGCGAAGCCCGGGTAGATCTCGACGCCCAGGCCTTCGGCCTGCTGGGCCAGCCAGCGGCACAGGTTGCCCAGGGAGATGATGTAGTTGCCTTCGTTGTGCATGGTCTTGGGCACGAAGAAGTTCGGCACCTTGGCCGCCGCTTCCGGGCTCTTCAGCACATAGATGTCGTCGCGCTTGACGGGTGTGTTGAGCGGCGCTTCGAGTTCCTTCCAGTTGGGGAACAGCTCGTTCAGCGCGCGGGGCTCGAACACGGCGCCCGAGAGGATGTGGGCGCCCACTTCGGAACCCTTCTCGACCACACAGACGCTGATTTCCTGACCCGCGTCGGCGGCCTTCTGTTTCAGTCGGCATGCGGCGGACAGACCGGCAGGGCCGGCGCCGACGATGACGACGTCGAATTCCATAAATTCGCGTTCCACTATCGATCTCTCCTGAATCAAGGCTCTGGGTATTTTGTAGGTATTGGGATGGGCGTGCCCCCACCCAGTAAGAGCGGGGCGCATTATAGCTAGACCTGTTGCTATATCTAAACCCTTTATCGAGCGCAATACAAACGTTTGTTTGAATCGCGCGTAACCCTGATAGAATCGGGGTCCGCGGCTTATGGAAGGGTATTTTCGTGTATTGACCCGCCCGGTCGATGCGGTCAAGATACCTGCGGTTTTGCGGTCGCGTTGCGCTGGATGTAGTCGCAGATGGCGTGCACTACCGGCCAGGCCTGTCTGGCGACATTCCTATTCACCGGAGAAAAACGAGGAATCCATGAAGGTTCTTGTAGCTGTCAAACGAGTGGTTGACTATAACGTCAAGGTCCGCGTCAAGGCGGACAACTCCGGCGTCGATCTCGCCAACGTCAAGATGTCCATGAACCCCTTCTGCGAAATCGCCGTGGAAGAGGCCGTCCGCCTGAAAGAGAAGGGCGTCGTCACCGAGATCGTCGCGGTCTCCGTCGGCCCGACCGCTGCCCAGGAGCAACTGCGTACCGCGCTGGCTCTGGGTGCCGATCGCGCCATCCTCGTTGAAACCAACGAAGAACTGAGCTCCCTGGCCATCGCCAAGTCGCTGAAAGCCCTGGTCGACAAAGAGCAGCCGCAGCTGGTCATCCTCGGCAAGCAGGCCATCGACAGCGACAACAACCAGACCGGCCAGATGCTGGCTGCGCTGACCGGCTATGCCCAGGGCACCTTCGCCTCCAAGGTCGAAGTCGCTGGCGACAAGGTCAACGTCACCCGTGAAATCGATGGCGGCCTGCAGACCGTTGCCCTGAACCTGCCGGCCATCGTGACCACCGACCTGCGCCTGAACGAGCCGCGCTATGCGTCGCTGCCCAACATCATGAAGGCGAAGAAGAAACCGCTGGACGTGGTGACCCCGGACGCCCTGGGCGTTTCCACCTCTTCCACCGTGAAGACCGTGAAAGTCGAAGCTCCGGCTGCCCGTAGCGCCGGCATCAAGGTCAAGTCCGTTGCCGAACTGGTCGAGAAACTGAAGAACGAGGCGAAAGTAATCTGATGGCTATCCTGGTAATCGCTGAGCACAACAACGGCGCACTGGGCGCTGCCACTCTGAACACTGTCGCTGCCGCGCAGAAGATCGGTGGTGACATCGCTGTCCTGGTCGCTGGCCAGAACGTCGGTGGCGTGGCCGAAGCCGCTGCCAAGATCGCCGGTGTTTCCAAGGTGCTGGTCGCCGACAACGCCGCCTACGCCCACCAGCTGCCGGAGAACGTTGCTCCGCTGATCGCTGAGCTTGGCAAGGGCTACAGCCATGTGCTGGCCGCCGCCACCACCAATGGCAAGAACTTCCTGCCGCGCGTAGCCGCCCTGCTGGACGTCGACCAGATCTCCGAGATCATCGAAGTGGTCAGCGCCGACACCTTCAAGCGCCCGATCTACGCCGGTAACGCCATCGCTACCGTGCAGTCCTCGGCCGCGGTCAAGGTCATCACCGTGCGTGGCACCGGCTTCGACGCCGTCGCTGCCGAAGGCGGCTCCGCTGCCGTTGAAGCCGTTTCCGGCCCGGCCGATGCCGGCAAGTCCGCCTTCGTCGGTGAAGAACTGGCCAAGTCCGACCGTCCGGAACTGACCGCTGCCAAGATCGTCGTTTCCGGCGGCCGTGGCATGGGCAATGGCGACAACTTCAAGATCCTCTACTCCCTGGCTGACAAGCTGGGCGCTGCCGTCGGTGCTTCCCGCGCTGCCGTTGACGCCGGCTTCGTGCCGAACGACATGCAGGTCGGCCAGACCGGCAAGATCGTCGCTCCGCAGCTGTACGTGGCCGTCGGCATCTCCGGCGCCATCCAGCACCTGGCGGGCATGAAGGACTCGAAAGTGATCGTTGCGATCAACAAGGACGAAGAGGCGCCGATCTTCCAGGTTGCCGACTACGGCCTGGTCGCCGATCTGTTCGAAGCCGTACCGGAGCTGGAAAAGGCCGTCTGAGCCCGATCCGCTTGCTGAAGGAACCCGCCCCCGTGGCGGGTTCTTTCATTTCAGGTCCCTGATTTTTCTCGGGAATGGCCGTTCTGCTGCGCCGATGACCCATTGGTCACGAATCTTTGCCGAGAAGTCCACCGGCGAAGGTGTCTCATCTACAATGCGCGACGTCTCCAGTTCCTGAATGTGTTCAATCGACACCTGGCTACCGAGGTTTTCATGATCATCAAACCGCGCGTGCGTGGCTTCATCTGCGTCACTACCCACCCGACCGGCTGTGAAGCCAACGTCAAGGAACAGATCGAGTACGTCGAGGCGCACGGCCCCATCGCCAACGGTCCGAAGAAGGTCCTGGTCATCGGTTCCTCCACCGGCTACGGCCTGGCAGCGCGCATCAGCGCCGCCTTCGGTGCCGGCGCCGACACCCTGGGCGTGTTCTTCGAGCGCCCGGGCAGCGAAACCAAGGCGGGCACCGCCGGTTGGTACAACTCGGCTGCCTTCGAGAAGTTCGCCAAGGCCAAGGGCCTGTATGCGCGTAGCATCAACGGCGACGCCTTCTCCGATGAAGTGAAGAAAGTCACCATCGACACCATCAGGCAGGACCTGGGCAAGGTCGACCTGGTCGTCTACAGCCTGGCTGCTCCGCGCCGTACCCATCCGAAGACCGGCGAGGTCTTCAATTCCGTGCTCAAGCCGGTGGGCAAGGCCGTCAACTTCCGTGGTCTGGACACCGACAAGGAAGTGATCAAGGAAAGCGTGATGGAGCCGGCGACGCCTGAGGAAATCGCCAACACCGTAGCGGTGATGGGCGGTGAAGACTGGCAGATGTGGATCGACGCCCTGCAGGAGGCCGGTGTGCTGGCCGATGGCGCGAAGACCACCGCCTTCACCTACCTGGGCGAAGAGATCACCCACGACCTGTACTGGAACGGTTCCATCGGCGCCGCCAAGAAGGATCTGGACCAGAAGGTCCTGGGCATTCGCGAGAAGCTGGCCGCTACCGGTGGCGACGCTCGTGTTTCCGTGCTGAAGGCCGTGGTCACCCAGGCCAGCTCGGCCATCCCGATGATGCCGCTGTACCTGTCGCTGCTGTTCAAGGTGATGAAGGAGAAGGGCACCCACGAAGGCTGCATCGAGCAGGTCGACGGCCTGTTCCGTGACAGCCTGTACGGCGCCGAGCCGCACCTGGACGCCGATGGCCGTCTGCGCGCGGACTACAAGGAGCTGCAGCCGGACGTGCAGGACACCGTGAAGGACCTGTGGAACAAGGTGACCAATGAGAACCTGTACCAGCTGACCGACTTCACCGGCTACAAGTCCGAGTTCCTGCGCCTCTTCGGTTTCGAGATCGCTGGCGTGGACTATGAGCAAGACGTCAATCCGGACGTGCAGATTCCGAATCTGATCCAGCTCTGAGTTCGATACCGAGCAGAAACAGAAACGGCGCCCCAGGGCGCCGTTTCTGTTTTCCAGTCGGGTTCAGTTCGATGCGGTAACGGGCGCGTGATTTTGCTGGAGGAAGTCCAGGTAAAGGCGGGCGGTTTCCTCCGGGCGCTCGATCATCGGCACGTGGCCGCAATCGCGCAGGATCGCCACGCTGGGTTTCTTCAGCAGCGGCTTCATCACGTCGATGCTGGAAACGTCCAGCACGCGGTCGCGGTCGCCCCACAGCAGCAGAGTCGGCGCGGTGATTCTCGGCAGCTCCGGTTCCAGCGGGATGTAGCGTTCACGCAGCTGCTGGAAGATCATGCCGTTGAACTCGCTGCGCTCCAGCGAGCGCTCGGCGAGGTAATCACGCAGCCGCGATGGCAGCGGCGGAGGCTGCACGAAGACGAAGTCGAGCAGGGTCGGGAAGTCATCCACCGAACGCAGCACCAGCGGGTTGTCGCCGCCCTTGAGCAGGCGCTCGAACAGCTCGCTCTGGTGCGGCGCCGTGATGCCGGCATTGTCGAACAGGCCGACCGAAAGCACTTCCTGCGGATGCCGCGCGGCCAGCAGCGCAGCAATGTGCCCGCCCATGGAGTTGCCGACCACGTGGAAGCGGCCGATGCCCAGTTCGCGCATGAAATCGGCCAGGCGCTCGGCCTGGGTGCCAACGTCGTAGCTGATGTTCGCAGGCTTGCTGCTGTCACCGAAGCCCGGCAGGTCGATGGCGATGATGTGATAGTCCTGGGTCAGGAAGCGAGCGAAGCGCGGCCAGTTGCTCTTGTCGGCGCCAAAGCCGTGGATCAGCAGGATGGTCTGGGCTTTGTCCGGGCCGCCCTCGTAGTAGGTGATTTCCAGGTCGTCGACCTGCAGGCTGTGGGCCGACAGCCGGGCGCGGGCGCTTTCGACGTACTGGGCGGTCGCCAGCAGGGTGGAGGGGAAGGCGTAGAGCACGCCAGCGGCGACAGCTATCAGGAACAGAAGGGCCAGAAGGGCTTTCTTCATGAGAAGTCCTTATTACCAAATCGGGTCGGTGTGCTTTACGCTAGCATTTTGCGGCTCTAAGCATGGCCGTTCTTTCTTCTGGCGAGCGAGACTACCGATGCCCGATTGCTCCGCGCTGATCCGTGCGACGCTGTTGCTGGTGACTTTCTCCATGCCCCTGGCCGGCCTTGCCGCCGGCAAATGCGAGCGCCTGGTGGCCACCGGCAATCCGGAATACCCACCCTACCTGTGGCGCGATCCCGCGCAGCCGGAGCGCCTGATCGGTGCCAATGCCGACCTGCTGGAGGAAATCGGCAAGGCGGTCGGGGTGAGTATCCGGGTGATTTACACCGGCTCCTGGGCCCGTGCGCAGGAAGAGGCGCGGTTGGGCCGGGTCGACCTGATCGCCGGCGCCTTCCTCACCCCGCCTCGGCTCGAAACCATGGATTACATCCATCCGGCCTTCCTCACCACCGATAACGTCGTGTGGATGCGCAAGGACGTCGCTATGCCCTATAACGGCCGCGATGATCTCAAGGGGCTCAAGGGCGGTACCCTGGTCAACAACAGCTTCGGTCCGGACTTCGACACCTTCGCCAAGCAGGAGCTGACGCTGGAAGAGGTGCCGAGCCTGACCCAGGCCTTCCAGAAGCTGCTGCTCAAACGCTCGGATTATGTGATCTACGAGCACTATCCCGGCCTTGCGGTCGCCGATACCCTCGGCATGGCCGATGATCTGCAGCCGCTGGAACCGCCGATCTCCAGCGAAGGTCTGTACCTGACCGTGGCGCACAACTCAGCCTGCAACGACCCGTGGCTGCGCGGACAACTGGCGAAAAAAATGACAGAATTGACCGCCGCCGGAGTCCCGCAGCGCCTGCTGCAGGACAACCTGGCCCGCTGGAAGGCGCAGCAGCTTCAGCCCGCCAGCACTCCCACCCAGTAGGACAATAGATTTCGTGATCAATCGACGGATGATGGTCGCCGGCCTGGCTTTGTTTGCAGTGGCCGGCTGCGCGACGAACGACCCGGCACCCAACGAACAGATGCGTCTCACCGAGCAGGCGCTGGAGCAGGCCAAGGCCGTGGGGGCGACCGATGACGTCGCCGAGCTCAAGCTTGCCGAGGACAAATACCAGGCCGCCAAGGGAGCCCTGGCGGTCGGTTCGAACAAGAAGGCGCGGCAACTGGCCGAACAGGCCGAGCTCGACGCCCGCCTGGCCGAAGCCAAGGAGCTCACGCGCAAGAGCTCGGAGCAACTGGCCGAGCAGACCAAGAGCATCAACCGCCTGCGCAAACAGTTGGGAGAAGTGCAATGACTTCGCTGAAACTGTTGCGCCGCGGTGCTTCCCGGATCGGCACGCTGGGCTTGGTCGCGCTATTGGCCGGCTGCGCCAACAGCCAGCTCAGCGAGAAGTCGCTGGAACAGGCGCGAGTGCAATTCCAGGCCGTGAAGGAAGACTCCTCGGTGCTGCGCAGTGCGCCCAAGGACGTGATACGTGCGGGCGAATCGCTGGCCCGCGCCGAGCGCCTGTCCAACTATTGGGGCAGCAGCGACGATGTGCTGCAGTATTCCTATCTCAGCCAGCGCTACAGCGAGATAGCCCGCGAACACAGCAACCTGGCGCTGAACCAGGAGCGCCTGCTCAAACAGCAGCTGGAACGCGAGCGCCTGCAACTGGCGATGCGCGAAGCGCGCCTGCTCAATGTGCAGGAACAGAGCAAGTGGCTGGAGCAGCAGATGGTCAGCCTGGCCACCAACGAGACCGAGCGCGGCCTGGTGCTGACCCTCGGCGACGTGCTGTTCGACAGCGGCGAAGCGGACCTCAAGCCAGCCGCCAACCGCACCGTGCTCAAGGTGGTGCAGTTCCTCCAGCTCAACCCGCGCCGGGTCATCCGCATCGAGGGCTATACCGATGCTGAAGGCGACCGCGAGCAGAACCTGCAATTGTCCAAGGATCGCGCTCAGGCCGTGGCGGATGCCCTGACCGATCTGGGCGTGGACGCGAAGCGCATTCAGGTGCAGGGCTATGGCGAGGCTTATCCGGTCTCGGATAACGCGTCTTCCCTTGGCCGTGCGCAGAACCGCCGGGTGGAGATCGTCTTCTCCGACGAAAATGGCCAGCTCGGCGCCGAACGCTGACAGCTCTCGTAATATCCCGTCACAGGAAAACCCCGGCAGCCTTGGCTCCGGGGTTTTTCGTCAGGGGGATCTCGAAATCTTTCGAGTGGCAGCTTGGCGAAAATAGCCGGGTGCGACTAATCCCCTCAGGGGAGCTGTAGATGAGAGAACGTGATGTCATCGGAAAAGAAGCTTTTCAATGTAATCGTGGCGGACCCGCAACCGATGATCGGCTGGGGTCTGGAGCGCTATCTGCTGGAGCGCGAGCTGGCACAGGTGAAAGCCTTCGTCAGCGATACCGACAGCCTGCTGGATGTGCTCACGGCCCATCCGGAGGTTGACCTGGCCATCGTCGAACTGGCATTGCCCGGCGCCCGTGGGCGTGATGGCGTGCACCTGATCGAATGGCTGCAGCGCCACCATCCGGAGGTGCCTGTGCTGGTCTACTCGGTCATGGGGGCGCCGCTGCTGGCGACTGCAGCGGTCAAGTGCGGCGCCGTGGGCTATGTCTGCAAGCGCAACCCGCTGTCCTTGCTGGATGAAGCCTTCGCCCGTATCAGTAAGGGCGAGACCTACATCGACCCGATGCTGCGGCCGCCGCGCCACACCGGCAAGCCGCTGAGTCCGACCGAGATCGACATCATCCGCCGCCTGGCCCATGGCGCCACGGTGGGGGAAATCGCCGAGCGGACCAATCGCAGCGTTTCCACCATCAGCACCCACAAGCGCAATGCCATGCAGAAGCTCGGCCTGACCACGGATGCACAACTGGTGGTCGCGGGACTTCTGGATTGGCTCGGCGAGATCTGAGCAGGACAGCGTAACTGTATCGGACGGAATACCTCTGACTGTTCTGGAACAGTTTGCCGTTTTTGGCTACTGTTTCGGTTCAAAGCCCGAGGAATGGCCGTCATGTCCAATCTGCTGCTGTACCAGCGTATCGCCCAGCAACTGGCGGAAGACATCCGTCGTGGTGTTTACCAGCCGGGCGAGCGCGTGCCGTCCGTGCGCAAGCTGAGTACGCAGCTCAACGTCAGCCATGCCACGGTGCTCCAGGCCTACGCCACCCTTGAAGACCAGGGGCTGATCCGCGCTCGCCCGCAGTCAGGCTTCTATGTGCACCGCACACCGGCGCTGACCGCCTCGACCCCGGATATCGCCCGCGTCGAGCGGCCAGGCCTGGTAACCCGCAGCAGCATTATCAACCAGGTACTCGCCGAGGCGCGCCGCGAAGGCGTGTTTCCGCTGGGCGCCGCTGTGCCGCACGTGGATTACCTTCCCGTCCGCGCGCTGCACCAGCAGTTGGCCAAGGTCACGCGCTTCTCCAGCCCGCGCGCCTTCAGCTACATGTTCAGCCCCGGCTACGAGCCGCTGCGCCGCCAGGTGGCGATCCGCATGCGCGATGCCGGTGTGGTGGTCGATCCGACCCAGGTGACCATCACCCATGGCTGCGTGGACGCGATCCACATGGCCTTGCGCGTGATGACCCGCCCGGGCGACCTGATCGCCACCGAGTCGCCGAGCTACTACGGCCTTCTGCAGTTGGCCGACATCCTCGGCCTGAAGGTCATAGAGATCCCCAGCGATCCGCTCACCGGCATCAGCCTGGAAGCTCTGCAACTGGCCGCCAACCAATGGCCGATCAAGGCGCTGGTACTGACCGCGCGCCTGAGCAACCCGCTGGGCGGCACCATTCCGGAAGACCGCCAGAAGGCGTTGCTCAAGCTCACCGCCGAGCACAACATCGGGGTGATCGAGGACGACATCTACGGCGAGCTGATGTTCGACCAGGGCCAGACCAAGGCGCTCAAGGCTCACGATCGTGACGGCCGCGTGGTGTATTGCTCCAGCTTCTCCAAGACCATTTCCCCCGGCGTGCGCATCGGCTGGATCATCACCGAGCGCTACCAGGAGGAAATCCGTCGCCTGCAGACCTTCACCACCCATTCGGCGTGCACCGTCACCCAGATGGGTGTGGCGGCGTACCTGGAGAACGGCGGCTACGACCGGCACCTGCGCTACATCCGCCAGGAGTACCGGAAGAACATGACCGCCTACCAGCTGGCGGTGCAGCAATACTTCCCCGAAGGCACGCAGATGACCCGGCCCAAGGGCGGCTTCATCCTCTGGGTCAGCCTGCCGGCCAAGGTGAACACCAAGGAGTTGCACGTGCGCGCGCTGGAGCAGGGCATCAGCATCGCGCCGGGGCTAATCTTCAGTAACACCGAGCAGTTCAACAACTGCCTGCGCCTGACCTGCGGCATCCCCTGGGACCGCGAGGCGGAGCGCGCGATCATGACCCTCGGCATGCTGGCCTGCCAGCTCTGCCAGGAAGAACTGATCGCCGCGTAGGAGCTTGGCTTGCGCAGGAGCGGACTCCGTCCGCGAGGGTATCCGGCAAGAGGCGGGCCTATCGCGGACGGAGTCCGCTCCCACGGAATAGCTTCATATCGGCGCCAACCCGTTTACCCGCGTCGTCTCGTCCAAGGAGTTGACCCCTCGACGAGGCCGCCGCCGTGCCGCTTGCCACACCCGGGCTTCTGCCTGCCCGCCACCGCGCTACCCCGGCGCACGCGCCATCGGCGATACTTGGCCACTGGCGAGACGCCAGCCGACACCCGCCCCGTAATGGATCGAGAGAGTTGAAGACACCCCTCACGGATGAAGACGACGCGGCGCTGCTGCGGCGTTATCGACACGGCGACGCCGAGGCCTTCGGTGAACTTTACGCCCGCCATCGCCTGGGCCTGTTCCGCTTCCTTTGCGGCCTGTGTGGCGATCACGCCCAGGCCGAGGAAGTGTTCCAGGAAACCTGGATGAGCCTGATTCGCAGCGACAGCCAGCCGCTGGGTGCGGCCAGCTTCAAGACCTGGCTGTACCAGATCGGCCGCAATCGCCTGATCGACCACTGGCGCAAGCTGGGCCGCCACCAGGGCCGTCAGGAGAGTTTCGACGAGCAGCTGCACGGTGAGGCGCTGGCCGGCGAAAGCGTCGACCCCGAGCGCGAGCTGAGCCTGAGCCGCGACCAGCAGCGCCTGCAGGGTGCGCTGGAGTCGCTGCCCCAGGAGCAGCGCGAAGTGTTCCTGCTGCGCACCCACGGTGACCTGGAGCTGAACGAAATTGCCGAGCTGACGAAAACTCCGGCCGAAACGGTGAAGAGCCGGCTTCGCTATGCCATGCAGAAACTGCGTCGGTTGTTGTCCGACCCGTCGGTGACCGAGGAGGTGAGCCCATGAACCGCGATTCGCACGAGCAGGACCTGCTCGAGCACTACCGCCGGCACAGCGATGAGCAGCCGTCGGCGCAGCTGGACGCGCGCATCCTGGCCGCCGCTCTTGCCGCCACGCAGGAGCAGAAACCGGGTTTGGCCCAGCGCCTGCACCGCTGGCTGCTGGGCGCTGGCAGCCGCCAGCGCTGGGGCGTCGCTGTGGCGGGCCTGGCGACCCTGGGCATCGGCCTGAGCCTGACCCTGCGCACCTACGAAGAGGCGCCCGATCGCTTTGACGCGCCAGCCGCCCCAGCGATGATGCGTGCGCCGGCTCCCGCACCGGCCATGGCGCCGCCAGCGGCTCCGGCTGCCGCGCCCTATGCGGCGGCGCCGAGTATCGATAGCGCTGCCGCGGGGGGGGCGATGGAAGAGCTCGCCAAGCCGGCGCCGATGAGCAAGAAGAAGGCGGTGGACAGCGCGAAAGGCGAGGCCCGTGAGCTTTCTGACGCTCAGGTTCAGCCTGACATGCGGGTCCAAGAGAAGCTGCAAGCGTTCACGGAGGAGGCTGGTGAGCCGCGTACCAGTCTGTTGCACCTGCGCGACTTGCAAGGCAAGGGTCTGAAGGCAGAGGCGGAACTTGTACGTGAGAGCCTGCGCCAGCGCTTTCCCGACCTGGATATCGACAAGGCTCTGAAGGATCTGACGGACAATCCTTGATCAATGACAGGCCGGGTTCAGCACTGTTCTGTCAGATTGTTCGGTAGTAGAAGGCTTGTTACGGCAAGCCTCTTGCCCTGCAATGAATCTCGCGCCAGCATTGCGCGGTTTTCTGACGGTCCGCTCCATGAAAAAATCCCGAATCCTCATTGTCGCCAGTTTGTCGCTGCTGCTCGTCGCCTGCGGTGACGAGCACAAGGACAAGGCTGCCGCTCCGGTTGCAGCTCCCGCGCCTGCCGCAGCAGTGACGCCGGAGGCGGCCAGTGCGCCTGCGCCCAAGCCTGCTGCCGAGCAGCCGCGCGAGGATGAGGCCAGGCCTGCCGCCGCCAAGGCCGTAGCGTCGCCCAGGGCTCCCGCCGTCGAGGCGTCGATAAAGCCGGAAGCCAAAGCGCCTTCGAAAACCCCGGCACAGGTGAAGAAGCCGGTCGATCCTGTGGTCAAGCAGCCGCTGCCGCCCGTGAAGCTGGATCTGCGCCTGCCCAAGGATCTGCTCCAACAGGAACAGGCGGACGATCCCATCACCATACTCGAGGAGAAGCCGATCCTGCCGCCGATGTTCGGCGAGAAGGTCGGGCAGAGCCCGTTCGAGGTCGGCGGTCGGTTGATCCAGCGCGAACCCAATGAGCGCGAGGCCAACGACGACAGTTGGCACTCGGATATCCGCGGCGCCGAACTGCAGTTCAAGTTCCGCAACTGATCGCGGCGTCTGCCCTTGTGGGCGAGGTCGTCAGAACCGGTACACGCCGCCGCGAATCGCTTCGAACAGAGCCCTGTCCAGTGCCCGGTAGTCCGCTTCGCCGGGCAGGCGCACGTATAAGGCCTCGCTCACTGAGGATGGGTCATAAGCGTTGCGCTTGAGGTCGGTCTTCTTGTACTTGAAGGTTCCGGTGGTCTCCACCTGGGTCAGCAGGCGCAGGAACAACGGCACGGCGTAGGCCGGCAGCTCGCGGTCCAGGTGCGTGGCGAGCTGTGCGGGGTCGAGGCTGGCACCGTCTGCCAGGCGCAGCGCGGCCATGCCGCAGCGGCCGTTGGTGCCGGGAATTTCCACGCCATAGACCACCGCATCCTCCACGCCGGGGAATGCACCCAGGGCGTTTTCCACTTCGGTGGTGGAGACGTTTTCGCCCTTCCAGCGGAAGGTGTCGCCCAGGCGGTCGACGAACTGGGTGTGCTTGAAGCCGATGTCGCGCATCAGGTCGCCGGTGTTGAACCAGGTATCGCCTTCCTTGAACACATTGCGGTAGATCACCGCTTCGCTCTTGGCCGGATCGGTGTAGCCGTCGAACGGCCACTTGTCGCTGATCTCGCTGATCAGCAGGCCGGCTTCGCCCTTGTCGACCTTTTCCATGAAACCCTTGCCGTTGCGCACCGGCTGGTCGCTTTCCAGGTCGTAGCGGACGATCGCGTAGGTTGCCGGCGAGAAGCCCACCGTATTGTCGAAGTTGAATACGTTGGTGAAGCCGATGTTGCCCTCGCTGGAGGCATAGAACTCGGTGATTCGCTCGATGCCGAAGCGCTCCTTGAACTCGTTCCAGATCGACGGGCGCAGGCCGTTGCCGATCATGCAGGTCAGGGTATTACCGCGCTCTTCGGCACACTGCGGCTGGTTGAGGAGGTAACGGCAGAGCTCGCCGATGTAGCCGAAGCAGGTCGCCTGGTAGGCCTGCACGTCCTTCCAGAAGGCGCTGGCGGAGAACTTTCGGCGCAGGGCGATGGCCGCGCCACCGGCGAGCACGGCGCTCCAGCAGACGGTCACGGCGTTGTTGTGGTAGCAGGGCAGGGTCAGGTAGAGCACGTCGCTGTTGGTCAGCCCCAGGCCGGAGTGGCCAAAGCCGCCGTAGGCCTTGATCCACTTGCCGTGGCTCATGATCGAGGCCTTCGGCAGGCCGGTGGTACCGGAGGTGTAGATGTAGAAGCAGGCGTCCTTCAGGCGGACCTTGGCGGTTTCCGGCAGGTTGATGGAATCCTGTTCCTGGGCCAGTCGCATCAGGCTCTGCCAGCCGACCGGAGCCTGCGCCGACTCCTCACCGTCGGCGATCCAGTAGCAGCGCCCGCCGCTGTTCTCCAGGGCCGGGCGGACGTCCTCGAAAGCCTCGCGCAGCTCCTCGCCGACCACGAAGTGGCTGGGCTTGACCAGGTTGAGGCTGTGGCTGAGCACCTGGCCGCGCTGGGTGGTGTTCACCAGCGCGCCGATGGCGCCGAGCTTGGCCAGGGCGGCGAGCACCACCATGAGTTCGGCACGGTTTTCCAGCATCACCGCGACCACGCTGGCGTGGCCCACGCCTTCGGCCTGGAAGGCCCGCGCCAGGCGGTTGGCCCAGCCGTTGAAGAGAGCGTAGGACAGGCGCCGGCGTTCGTCGATCAGTGCCGGGCTGTCCGGGTAGAGGCGCGCGGCGCGCTCCAGCGCCCAGCCCAGGGAGAGGTTCCTCTCGCGGTTGCGGATGCCGGTGTAGTACAGCCCGCGCAGCATGCGTGGCACGCGGCCGAGGGTGGCCGGCAGGTGGGCGAGGAAGCGGGTCGGGGTGATGATATCGGCGTGGCTCATTGACGCGTGCCCTTATTGTCATTGTTGTCTGTGGCGTGCAGACGCTTGCGAGCGACTCTAGGTCGTCGTCCGACGTGCGCCTATGGCTGTTGCGCGCGTGGCGCAGGGCAGATCGGCAAACGCATCGGGCAGGCGTTCATCGCAGTCTAGAAAGCGATGGCCGGACGGCCAGGGCGGGAGTGTGTCGATTGGTAAATGGCGACACGGCGCGCGTGGGGGAGGGGTGGTAGGGCGAATAACCGCTTGCGGTTATCCGCCATTGGCCGTGGTGCGATGGGTGGCGGTCAGTCGAGGAACAGGTCGGGCACCAGGCTGCCGCCGTTCGGGTCGAAGCGATACTGCTCGAAGTCGCTCTGGCCCTGTTCGCGCAGGATCTCCTCGTCGATCAGCAGGCGTCCGCTGATGCTGCGCTCGCTGCTGGAGAGAATGGCGTAGGCAGCGTCCGCCATGATCGCCGGGGTGCGCGCGCGTTTGAAGGCGTCGCGGCTACCCAGCTCGAACTCGATGGCAGCGGTGGCGATCATGGTCTTGGGCCACAGCGCGTTGACGCTGATGCCGTACTTCCTGAACTCCTCGTGCATGCCTAAGGTGAGCATGCTCATGCCGTACTTGGTCACGGTATAGGGGCCGTGCTGGGCGAACCACTTGCCGGCCAGGTTGATCGGCGGCGACAGGCTGAGGATGTGGCCCTTGCTCTGTTTCAGGTAGGGCAGCGCGGCCTGGCTGCAGACCATCACGGCGCGGGTGTTGATCTGGTACATCAGGTCGAAGCGCTTGGGCTCCAGGCGCTCCACGCCGACCAGCTTGATGGCGCCGGCGTTGTTGATCACCGCGTCAATCCCGCCGAAGTGTTCGGCGGCCTTGGCCATGGCCTCGCGTACGGCGTTTTCGTCGCGCACGTCCAGTTGCAGGGCCAGCGCCTTGCCGCCGGCGGCCTCGACTTCCCCGGCGACGCTGTAGATGGTGCCTTCGAGTTTCGGATGGGGCTCGGCGCTCTTGGCGGCGATGACGATGTTGGCGCCGTCGCGGGCGGCGCGCAGGGCGATCTCGCGGCCGATGCCACGGCTGGCGCCAGTGATGAAGAGGGTTTTGCCGGAAAGGGACATGTTGGGTGCTCCGTGTTCTTGTTGTCTTGTTCTGACGGAAAGGGTGATCGCAGGATCTGTAGGAGCGAGCTTGCTCGCGAACGCGCCCTCGCTGCGGGGATTGTTCGCGAGCAAGCTCGCTCCTACGAAAAGCGGTTCAGGCGGACTCCAGCGCCTCGACCTCTACCAGCAATTGCCGCGATTTCACTTGCTCGCCCTTGCTCACCTGCACACGGCGGATCACGCCATCGACGCCGGCCTTGAGCGGGTGTTCCATCTTCATCGCTTCCAGCACCAGCAGCAGTTGGCCCTTGCTGACCCGTGCACCTTCGGCCACCAGCACATCGACGATGGCGCCATCCATCGGCGCTTTCACCGTGCCCGAGCCTGTGCCGCCGGCCGCGCCAGCAGGTTCGTGGGTAATGTCCTGCAATTCCAGGTTGCCGTCCGCGCCATACAGCCACAGGCGCGCACCCTCGCGGTGGAAGGGTAGACGGCGGCGGATGCCGTCGGCTTCGAGGATGGCGTCGCCATTTTCTTCACCGAGCAGGCGCAGCGCGATCTCGGCTTCTCCGATACGCGCCAGGAGCACCGGTTGGGTGCCGTGCTCACGGACTTCCAGCTCGACGATGAATTTTTCCTCGCCATGCTTGAGCGCGAAACGCCACGGCGCGCTGCCGGCGCTGCGCCAACCGGCAAGTCCCGGCTGGTGCGCGCGGTCACTGGCCGAAGCCTGGTAGAGCAGGACGGCGGCGCAGGCCAGTTCCAGCGGCTGCGGCTGGCGCGGGGCGAGGCTCGGGTCGCCGGCGAACTGCTCGCCGATGAACGCGGTGGTGGCCTTGCCAGCGGCGAATTCCGGGTGCTTGAGCAGGTTGGCGAGGAAGCGCTGGTTGCCGGTCACGCCCAGCAGCACGCAGTCCTCGACGGCGCGCACCAGCTTGCGCCGGGCTTCGTCGCGGGTGGCGCCGTAGGCGATGACCTTGGCCAGCATCGGGTCGTAGAACGGCGTCACCGGCTGGCCTTCGCGCAGGCCGTGGTCGATGCGGATGCCGTCCAGCCGAGGCGGCGTCCAGCGCAGCACCTGGCCGGTCTGCGGAAGGAAGCCGCCGCCGGCATCCTCGGCGTACAGGCGCACTTCGATGGCGTGGCCCCTGAGCTGGATCTGTTCCTGGGTCAGCGGCAGCGAATGGCCCTCGGCGACGCGGATCTGCCAGGCCACCAGGTCCTGGCCGGTGACCAGTTCGGTAACCGGGTGTTCCACCTGCAAGCGGGTGTTCATTTCCAGGAAGTAGAAGGCGCCGCTGGCCTCCAGCAGGAACTCCACGGTGCCGGCGCCGACGTAGTTCACCGATGCAGCGGCCTTCACCGCGGCCTCGCCCATGGCAGCGCGCAGCTCCTCGGTCAGCACCGGGCAGGGCGCTTCCTCTATGACCTTCTGGTGGCGGCGCTGCACCGAGCAGTCGCGCTCGCCGAGGTAGACGATATGGCCGTGGCGGTCGCCGAATACCTGGATTTCCACATGGCGCGGCTGCACCACGGCTTTCTCCAGGATCAGCTCGCCGCTGCCGAAGGCGTTCTGGGCTTCCGAGCGCGCGGTGCGCAGCTGTTCGGCGAGCTCTTCCTCGCGGGTCACCAGGCGCATGCCGCGCCCGCCACCGCCGGCGCTGGCCTTGATCATCAGCGGGTAGCCGATGCGCTGCGCCTCGCGGGTCAGCGTGGCGTCGTCCTGCTCCGCGCCTTCGTAACCGGGGATGCAGGGCACGCCGGCTTCGAGCATGGCGATCTTCGACAGGCGCTTGCTGCCCATCAGGTGGATGGCTTCCACGCTTGGACCGATGAAGACGATGCCGGCGGCTTCGCAGGCGCGGGCAAAGTCGGCGTTCTCCGAGAGAAAACCATAGCCGGGATGGATCGCACCGGCGCCAGTGCGTCTCGCCGCGTCGAGGATGGCTTCGGGCTTCAGGTAGGACTGGCCCACCGGCGCCGGGCCAATGCACACGGCTTCGTCGGCCAGCTGAACATGGCGGGCATCGGCATCGGCCTCGCTGTAGACGGCCACGGTGCGGTAGCCCAGGTCGTGGGCGGTGCGGATCACCCGGCAGGCGATCTCGCCACGGTTGGCAATCAGGATTTTGTCGAAGCTGGGCATGCTGGCTGTTTCCCTCTCCCCAGCCCTCTCCCTGAAGGGAGAGGGGGTTGTTCGGTGCGCGCGTTGGGTCACTGCGCCCAGTTCGGTTTGCGTTTCTGCACGAAGGCCATCGTGCCTTCGGCGCCTTCTGCGCCGGTCACCGCAGCGGCGAACTGGCGGGCAGCGTCGTCCAGCAGCGGGCCGAGGGCTTCGGTCTCGGTGGCCAGCAACAGCGCCTTGGTGGCGGCGTTGGCGCCGGGGGCGCAACGGCGCACCTGATCGAGCGTCTGCGCCAGTTGCTCACCGAGGCTCTCGGCGCCCTCCGCGCAGGTATGCACCAGGCCCAGTCGCAGCGCCTCGCGGCCATCGAAGCGCGCGGCGGTGAGGGCCAGGCGGCGCGCCTGGGTGAGGCCGATGCGCTTCACCACGAAGGGGGCGATCTGCGCCGGCAGGATGCCGAGGCTGGTTTCCGGCAGGCCGAACTGTGCGTCCGCCGCCGTGATGGCAATGTCCGAGACGCAGGCCAGGCCAAAGCCGCCGCCGAGCACCGCGCCTTCCAGCACGGCGACCAGCACCTGGGGCTGCGCCTGGGCCTCTTCCAGCAGGCCGCCGAAGGCGCGGTTCAGCGCGGCATAGGCATCCGCGCCGGCGGCGCGGGCGCCGGCCATGTCCTTGATGTCGCCACCGGCGCAGAAGTGTCCGCCGGCGCCGCGCAGGACGATGGCGCGTACGGTGCGGTCATCGCGCACGGCGGCGAGCACCGCGCGCAGTTCGCCGACCATCGCCAGGCTCATGGCGTTGCGGCTGTCCGGCCGGTTCAGGGTGACGTGCAACACGCCGCCGTCATGTTCCAGCAGCAGGGTTTCGCAGTTCGGCAGTTCGTTCATGCCGGGTTCCTCGTACAACCGATTCTTGCTTGTGATCACCGTAGGATGGGGGGAGCGGAGCGATACCCATCGATGCTTCACGGCATGGGTATCGGCGCTGCGCGCCTCCACCCATCCTACGGCCCCTCATCAGCCCTTCTTCTTGCCCGGCAGGGTGCCCATCAACTTGCAGATGATGCCCAGCATGATTTCGTCAGCGCCGCCGCCGATGGAGACCAGGCGGGTGTCGCGGTAGGCGCGGGCAATCGGGTTCTCCCACATGAAGCCCTGGCCGCCCCAATACTGCAGGCAGGCGTCGGTGACTTCGCGGGCCAGGCGGCCGACCTTGAGCTTGGCCATGGAGGCCAGGCGGGTCACGTCCCTGCCACGGACGTACTGCTCGGTGGCCTGGTAGGTGAGGGCGCGCAGGCACTCGATCTCGGTCATCAGCTCGGCCATGCGGAAGTGGATGACCTGGTTGTCGATCAGCGCCTGGCCGAAGGTCTTGCGCTCCTTGCAGTAGTCGATGGTGGCGTTGACGCAGTACTCCAGGCCCTTGATCCCGCTGGCGGCGCCGAACAGGCGTTCTTCCTGGAACTGCAGCATCTGCATCATGAAGCCCGCGCCCTCGGCGCCGATGCGGTTGCGTTGCGGGACGCGCACGTCGTCGAAGAACACCTGGGCGGTCTCCGAGCTGCGCATGCCGAGCTTGTCCAGGTGCGGGCTGACGCTGATGCCCTTGGACTTCATCGGCACCATGATCAGCGATTTGTTGACGTGGGGCTTGTCGTCGGAGGTGTTGGCCAGCAGGCAGATGAAGTCGGCGGAGGGCGAGTTGGTGATCCACATCTTGCTGCCGTTGATGACGTAGTCGTCGCCGTCCTTGCGCGCGGTGGTCTTCAGCCCGGCGACGTCGGAACCGGCGCCGACTTCCGAGACGCCGATGCAGCCGACCATTTCACCGGCGATGGCCGGGCGGAGGAATTCCTCGCGCAGTTCATCGGAGCCGAAGCGGGCCAGGGCCGGGGTGCACATGTCGGTCTGTACGCCCAGGGCCATCGGCACGCCGCCGCAATGGATGGTGCCGAACTCTTCGGCGGCGACCACCGAGTAGCTGTAGTCCAGGCCCATGCCGCCGAATTTCTCCGGCTTGGAGATGCCCAGCAGGCCCAGGTCGCCGGCTTTCTTGAAGACTTCATGGATCGGGAAGCGACCGGCCTTTTCCCACTCGTCGACGTAGGGGTTGATCTCCTTCTCGACGAAGTTGCGGACGGTACGGCGGAGTTCTTCGTGTTCCTGGGTGAAGATCATTGTTGTTGTTCTCCTGAGCCTGAGTCGTTCATCTCTTGCCCTCTCCCCAGCCCCCTCCCTGAAGGGAGAGGGGGCTGTACGGAGCGAGCTGAAAGTTCGCTTTACGCCGGGTCGCTTTGGCTCCCTCTCCCTTCAGGGAGAGGGCGGGGGGAGAGGGCATTGGCCCGTACTCCCGAACTCCCGTCAGAACCTCGCTACCCCAAAACTATTTCCCTTGAGCGGCCGCACGGCCGCCTCTGCGCAGATGTCCAGCAGGTAGCCGAGCAACTGACGCGTGTCGCGCGGATCGATCAAGCCGTCGTCCCACAGGCTGGCGGTGCCGTAGAGTGCGGTGGACTGGGCGTCGAGCTTCTGCGCGGTCATCTGTTCGAGCATGTCGAGCATCTTCGGGTCGGGCTCCTTGCCCTCCTTGGCGTGCTTCTCCTCGGTGACGATGCGCAGCACCTTGCCGGCCTGGGCGCCGCCCATCACGGCGGTGCGGCTGTTGGGCCAGGCAAAGATGAAGCGCGGGTCCAGCCCACGGCCGCACATGGCGTAGTTGCCGGCGCCGTAGGAGCCGCCGACCACCAGGGTGAGCTTGGGCACCGTGGCGTTGGCCACCGCCTGGATCATCTTCGAGCCGTGCTTGATCACGCCCAGGCGCTCGGATTCGGTGCCGACCATGAAGCCGGTGGTGTTGTGCAGGAACAGGATCGGCGTGTTGCTCTGCTCGCACAGCTGGATGAACTGCGCCGCCTTGGCCGCGCCCTGCGGGGTGATCGGGCCGTTGTTGCCGATCAGGCCGCAGGCATGGCCTTCGATGTGCAGGTGGCCGCAGACGGTCTGGCTGTCGAACTCGTTCTTAAAGTCGAGGAAGCGCGAGCCGTCGGCGATGCGCGCAACGATCTCGCGCACGTCGTAGGGCTTCTTCGCGTCCGCCGGCACCACGCCCAGCAGCTCCTCGGCCGGGTACAGCGGTGCGTCCCACACCTTTTTCGGGCGGGCCGGCAGCTGCGTATTCCACGGCAGCGCGGCGAGGATTTCGCGGGCCAGGCGCACGCCGTCGGCGTCGTTTTCGGCCAGGTATTCCGCAGTGCCGGCGACCTGGGCGTGCAGCTCGGCGCCGCCCAGTTCTTCATCGGTGGCGATCTCGCCGGTAGCGGCCTTGAGCAGCGGCGGGCCGGCGAGGAACATCTTGGCCTTGCCGCGCACTACCACCACGTAGTCCGACAGCCCTGGCTGGTAGGCGCCACCGGCGGTGGACGAGCCGTGCACCACGGTGATCTGCGGAATGCCTGCCGCCGACATGCGCGCCTGGTTGGCGAAGCCGCGCGCGCCCTCGACGAAGATGTCCGCCGCATAGTTCAGGTTGGCGCCGCCACTCTCGGTCAGCGCCACCACCGGCAGCTTGTTCTCGAAGGCGATCTGCTGCAGGCGCAGGGTCTTCTTCAGCCCGGTGGGGGAGATGGTGCCGCCCTTGATTGCGCTGTTGCTGGCCGTCACCAGGCAGCGCACCCCGGCGATGTAGCCGATGCCGGAGATGATGCCGCCGCCGGCCTGGGTGCCGTCCTTGTCGTCATGCAGCTTGTAGCCGGCCAGCGAGGAAATCTCGAGGAACGGCGCACCCGCGTCCAGCAGCAGGTTCAGGCGCTCGCGCGGCAGCAGCTGGCCGCGCTTGTCGAACTTGGGCTTGGCCTCTGTGGCCTTGTCCAGCACCTTCTGTTCGACCTCGCGGAAGCTCGCCACGGCGGCCAGCATGGCCTCGCGGTTGCGGGCGAAGTCTTCGCCCAGGGGGTCGAGTTCGGATTGGATGACCGGCATCGCTTACTCCTGATCCTTCAGTACGTCGGGCAGGTAGGCGCGGTGGAAGCCGTTGTAGGAACGGCTCTGCCCAGGCTTGCCCTTCGCCAGCGGGAAGGCGCGGCTGCCCTGGCTGGCGGCCCCGTCGATGCGAATGGTGTTGCCGCTGATGAAGGCCGCGCCGGGGGAGAGCAGGAAGACGATGGCGGCGGCGACTTCCGATTCGGTGCCGATGCGCTTGAGCGGCACGTGCTCGCGCAGGGTCGGGATCACGGCCTTGAACGCGCCTTCGTAGGTGTCCATGCCGCTGGAGGCGACCCAGCCCGGCGCCACCGCGTTGACCCGCACCCCGGCGTGGCCCCACTCGATGGCGGCGGTCTTGGTGAAGTTCTCCATGCCCGCGCGCGCCGCGCCGGAGTGGCCCATGCCGGGCATGCCGCCCCACATGTCGGCGAGCATGTTGACGATGCTGCCGCCGGTCCTGCTCAGGCTCTGGTTGAACACTTCGCGGGCCATCAGGAAGCCGCCCACCAGGTTGGTGCGCACCACGGCCTCGAAGCCCTTCAGGTTGATCGAGGCCAGCGGCGCGGGGTACTGGCCGCCGGCGTTGTTGACCAGGTGATGGATCGGCCCGCGCTCGGCGATGACCTGCGCCACCAGCGCCTTCACCGCTTCCTCGTCGCGGATGTCGCAGCTGTGCCAGCTGGCGCTGCCGCCGTCCTCGATGATTTCGCCGGCGGTCTTCTCCAGCTTCTCGGCCTTGCGCCCGACCAGCACCACGTGGGCGCCCAGGGCGGCCAGCTCATGGGCGGTGCAGCGGCCGATACCGCTGCCGCCGCCGGTGACGATGATGGTCTGGCCGTCGAACAGGCCGGGTTTGAAGATCGAGTCGTAGCTCATTGTTGTTCTGACTCCGAGGTATCCCGTAGGGCGAATGAAGCGGCACGCTTCATCCGCCGTTTGCGATTGGCGGATAACGCCGGTGGCGTTATGCGCCCTACGTTCATTTCATCAGCGTGCATTCAGTCTGTCGGCGATGTGCTGCGGCACCGCCACCGGGAATTCCAGCAACTGCTGGGCGAACGCCTTGCCCTGCGGGTCGATGCGCAGGCTGGCGACGCCGCCGCCGCCCAGGGCGTTCTCCAGCAGGAAGTTCAGGCTGTGCGTGCCCGGCAGGTACCAGCGGCAGACGCGGCCGAGCTGGGGGTCGAGCACGTGCTGCATCCAGTCGGCCACCGCTCCTTCGCTCAATGCCTCGGCGATCCACGGCAGGTATTCCGGTTGGCGTGCCATGACGCCGATGTTGCTGTGATTACCCTTGTCGCCGGAGCGCGCCACGGCCAGTTTCACCAGCGGCACGCTGGCAGGCGCCGGGCCCTCGGCCGCCGGCACTGGGACCTTGTCGGCCAGCTCCGCCGGGTCGAAGGTATCGAGGGCGGGGAGGGCGGTGCCGTGGCGCGCACCGTCGATGTCCACCGCCAGTTCGCAGGCGTCCTTGTCGATCAGGAAGGAGAACAGGCGGATCACCGGGTACACGGTTGGGCGGCCACCGACGATGCCGGTCAGCCCCGGCGCCATGCCGGTCGCAGCCTGGGCGATCTCGCGGGAGAACAGCACCAGCGCCTCCTTGCGGCTGTGGCGCACGGCGAGCTTCACCACGATTTCGCGGCTGTCCTCGCGGCGGCCATGCGGGCCATAAGTCGCTTCGCTGCCGAGCAGTTCCACGCTCACCTCGCGGTACGGGCCCCAGCCGCGCTCCATGAGGATTTCCTCGGTCTTGGCGATGATCGCCTGGCTGACCCGCTCGGCCTTCTTCACCGCGTCGATGCCGGCGATCAGGCAACTGGCGGTGCAGCGGAAGCCGTCCGGGTAGGTGGCGCTGACCTTGTATTGCCCGGTCGGCGGCAGGCCGCGCGCGCCGCTGACGAGCACGCGGTTGTCGCCCGCCTGGGCGAGCCGGACCTGGGTGAAATCGCAGATCACGTCGGGCAGCAGGTAGGCGCGCGGGTCTCCGATCTCGTAGAGCATCTGCTCGCCCACCGACAGCGGCGTCACCAGCCCGCCGGTGCCCTGCGGCTTGGTCACCACGAAGTCGCTGCTGGCCTGCACTTCGACGAGGGGGAAGCCGATGTGCTCGTAGTCCGGCACGCTTTCCCAGTCGGTGAAGTTGCCGCCGGTGCACTGCGCGCCGCATTCGATGATGTGCCCGGCCAGCGCGGCCTGGGCCAGCTTGTCATAGTCGCTCCAGGCCCAGCCGAATTCGTGCACCAGGGCGGCGCTGACCACGGCGCTGTCCACCACGCGACCGGTGATGACGATATCGGCGCCGGCCTTCAGCGCTGCGACTATGCCGGGGGCGCCGAGGTAGGCGTTGACCGAGACGCACATGGGCGGCAGCGGCGCATCGCTGAACATCTCGCGGATGCCGGCCTTGGCCAGTTCGCCCAGGCGCGGTTGCAGGTTGTCGCCATGCACCACGGCGATCTTCAGCGCCACACCAGCCTTCTCGCAGGCGGTGGACAGCGCGTTTGCGCAGGCTTGTGGGTTCACGCCGCCGGCATTGCTGATCACGCGCACCTGTTTCGCCGCGATGTCGCCCAGCAGGGGTGTCATCACTTCGATGAAATCGCTGGCGTAGCCTGCTTCGGGATTCTTCAGGCGGGCGCCGGCCATGATCGACATGGTGATCTCGGCGAGGTAGTCGAATACCAGGTAGTCCATCTCCGCGCCGCGCACCAGTTGAGCGGCGGCGGTCGAGGTGTCGCCCCAGAAGGCGGAGGCGCAGCCGATACGTACGGTTCTAGTCATTGTTCTGCCCGTGACGCTGAGTGATGGATCGACATTACCAAGCAAGCGCTTGGTTGAAAAGCCCCGAAAGACGACAACCCCAACCAATGGATGGCCAAGCGCTTGCTTGGTTGGGGGTCAGGGGCTTACATTTCGTCAGACAACACAAGCACTTGCAGGGCGTTTCGATGAATCGCCCTGAGCAGATCGGCCGATGGGCCCCATGGGAGAGCACAGCGTGGATGACCGCAAAGCCCGCGAAGTACTGCTGGAGCTGGTCGCAACCGGGCAGATCACTGACCCGGAGAGCGCCCGCGGCAAGCTGTTGCAAACGGCCGCACACCTGTTCCGCAGCAAGGGCTACGAGCGCACCACGGTGCGCGACCTGGCCGGCGCGGTGGGAATCCAGTCCGGCAGCATCTTCCACCACTTCAAGAGCAAGGACGAAATCCTTCGCTCGGTGATGGAGGAAACCATCCTCTACAACACCGCCCTGATGCGCGCCGCCCTGGCCGATGCGACGACCTTGCGCGAACGCCTGCTGGCGCTGATCCGCTGCGAGCTGCAATCGATCACCGGCGGCACCGGCGAGGCGATGGCGGTGCTGGTCTACGAATGGCGCTCGCTGTCGGAAGAAGGCCAGGTGTACATCCTCAGCCTGCGCGACATCTACGAGCAGATGTGGCTGGAAGTGCTGGAGGAGGCGCGTCAGGCCGGCTTCAGCCAGGGCGATCCGTTCATCCTGCGGCGCTTCCTCACCGGGGCGCTGTCCTGGTCCATCACCTGGTTCCGCCCGGAAGGCAGCCTGACCCTCGATGAATTGGCCGAGCAGGCGTTGCTGCTGGTGATGCGCGAGTAAGTCCGCAGTGGGCGGGATGCCCATCGCGGACGGAGTCCGCTCCTACGCGCGCCGGAGATATTTGCGTTGCGGCGACACCCCTGCGCGGCGTTGAGCTTTGGGTAGGAGCGGACTTCGTCCGCGATGGTTCACCGGCGGTCTCGATCCGATCAGATGATCCGCAACGGATAGCTGAACAGCAGCAGGTGCAGGCAGTTCACCGCCGCATGCAACAGTACCGGCACCACCAGGCGCCCGCTGAAATGGAAGGCCAGCCCGTAGCCCAGGCCGGCGACACCAGCAACCACGGCGAACAGTGGGTTGATCGGCCAGTGCACCATGCCGAACAGCACGCTGGACGACACCACCCCGGCGATCGCGCCGAAGCGGCGCACCAGTTCACTCTGCAGCAGGCCGCGGAAGAAGGCTTCTTCGGTCAGCGAGATCACGCAGACATTGACCAGCATCCACAGCCAGAAGCCGGGCGGCCATTTCGGGTTCCACACCACCAGACCGCCGGCCACGGCCACCAGCGGCACGGCGAACAGCGTCGTGACGATGACAATGGCGGCGAAGTCGGGTGAGCGTTTTTCCGATGGCACCGGCTTGCGGCGCAGCCACCAGGCGAGCAGGGTAAGACCGACCAGGGCCTTGTCCCAGGACAGGTGCAGGGCATAGACGGGCGCGTCCGGGCTGAGCTGGCGCACTGGCCAGAGCGTCCAGGAAGTGGTGCCCGGTAGCAGGTGCGCGGCCAGGGCAATACTGAGCACTAGGCACACCAGCCACCACAGCAGGGGCGGCAGGCGAGCCTCGCCGTAGAGGGTCCAGGCGATGTAGACGGCACCGATCAGCAACCCCACCGGCTGGACGAAACCCAGCGTGAATCCGCAGAGCAACAACAGGATTGGCAGCAGCGGCAGGAGTTTCCTGAGCATTCTTTCCTCCAACAAGGAGGCGCAGTCTAGGCAATTTCGACTGCTGCTGACCATGGCTATGGCCAGTTTTTGACTGAGGCGTCAGTCAGTTAGGCGATTTTCAGCGCTTGTCCCGGGCTTCCTTGGCGTCCATTTCCGCGTTGCGCTCATGGATGCGCTTGAGCTGCTCCTCGGTGAGCGGGAGCTTCTTCGCGGTATCGCGCAGCATCATCAGCGCGCCGACGATGGAGCCCAGGGCTAGGGCAATGATCAACCAGGCATACCAGGGCATGGTCCCGTCTCCGACAAGGGGTGTGAATCGTCACGATACGCTGTGATTGGGACCTTGTCAGGCGCGTGCCGGTTCATATGGATCGCTTCAGGCGAATTGCGGCCGAACCCCGGGAATGCGAGTTGCCGGCTGGTTGCGGAGGTCACGGGACAAGCCGAGAGGCTCTCGCCAGGCGCTTGTTGCAGGGCGATGACGGCGCTGTGAAGCTTCGCCGCCCCGCGACGGCTGTCACAGGATGGCAATCTGCCGCTGCTCTACTGGCGCCCATCCCAGCGACCGGAGATTCGCCGATGACCACCCGCGCCCTGCATGAGCTGTTGCGCCAGGTTGCGCCCCTGGCGCCGGAGTTGAGCATCAGCGATGTGGCTGAACGCTTCCTCGATGCCGAGCACCGCTCCTTCCTCTCGCTGCCGGTGGTGAACGCCAGCGGAGTGCCGCTGGGCCTGGTCAGCCGCAACGGCCTGCAGGACATCTTCATGCAGCGCTTCGGCCGCGACCTCTGGGGCCGCCGCCCGGCCAGCGACGTGATGAACGCCCAGCCGCTGAAGGTACGCGCCGATCTGAGCCTCGAAGAGGCCTCGCAACAGGTCACCGCGCAACTGAACTACCCGATCACCGAGGACTTCGTCCTGGTGGACGAGCAGGGGCTCTACCTCGGTCTGGGCACGGTGCTCGACCTGCTCAAGGCCATGGAGCAGCGCGTCGCCCAGCGCAACCGCGTGCTCAACAAGACGCTGCAGGACCTGCGCGAATCCCAGGCGCAGCTGGTGCAGTCGGAGAAGATGGCCTCCCTCGGGCAGATGGTCGCCGGCGTCGCCCACGAGCTGAACACCCCGCTGGGCTATGTGAAGAACAACGTCGCGCTGCTGCGCGAGCTGCTGGTTCCACTGCTGGGTCTTACTGAAGCCCAGGCCCTGTTCAACGAATGCCTGGACGACCCGGCCTGTGACCCCGAGCAACTGGCTCGGGCCCGCGCCGCCTTCGAACAGGCCCGCGAAGACGCCGCGCTGGAACAACTGGTGGGCGACCTCGACCAGCTCTTCGGCGATACCGACTTCGGCCTGGCGCAGATCGGCGAACTGGTCGGCGGGCTGAAAGACTTTGCCCGCCTGGACCGCGCCCGCAGCGAGGAAGTCGATCTCAACGACTGTGTGCGCAGTGCGCTGCTGATCGCTCGCAACAGCATCAAGGAAAAGGCCGAGGTCGCCACCCAGCTGGGTGCGTTGCCAAAGGTCGCCTGCGCCGCCAGCCAGATCAACCAGGTGCTGCTCAATCTGCTGACCAACGCCGCCCAGGCGATGGAGAAGTTCGGCCTGATCCAGGTGAAGTCCTGGGCCGACGAGACCCATGTGCACCTGTCCGTGCAGGACAACGGCAGGGGCATGAACGAGGAGGTGCGCGCGCGCATCTTCGACCCCTTCTTCACCACCAAGCCGGTGGGGCAGGGCACGGGCCTGGGCCTGTCGATCAGCTACAAGATCGTCCAGGACCACGGCGGCCGCATCCGCGTGGCGTCCGAGCCCGGACGCGGCACGCGATTCCTCATCAGCCTGCCGCTCGCGCAGGCCAGCGAACTGAAACGGAGCGCCTGAACATGAGCCAGCAGCCTGTCCGCATCCTCTTCGTCGACGACGAGGAACGCATCCTGCGCAGCCTCGCGATGCAGTTCCGCCGTCACTACGAGGTGCTGGTGGAGACCGACCCGCAAAAGGCCCTGCAGCGCCTGCGCGAGGAGCGCATCGACATCCTCGTCAGTGACCAGCGCATGCCGCAGATGACCGGCGCCGAGCTGCTGGCCCAGGGCCGGGAGATCGCCCCGGACACCCTGCGCATCCTGCTGACCGGGTACTCGGACCTCGACGCCGCGGTGGATGCGCTCAACAGCGGCGGTATCTTCCGCTACCTGACCAAGCCTTGGGATCCGCAGGAAATGGCCTTCACCCTGCGCCAGGCGGCGGAAATCGCCCTGCGCCAGGCTCCGGCCGAGCCCATCGACACCAAGGCCATCAGCCGCGTGGTCGCACCGCTCAACGTCCTGCTGCTGGACGAGGACCCCGAGACTCTGGCCTGTGTCGGCGAGTTCTGCGCCGCCGGCACCCACCAGTTGCACCGCGCGCGCAACCTGGCCGAAGCCATCGTGCGGCTGAACAGCGAGCCCATCGACATTCTCGTCAGCGACCTGAAGCTCGCCGGCGAGGACACCGCGCCGCTGCTCAAGTCCCTGGCTCAGGCTCATCCACGCCTGCTGAGCATCGTCGTCACGCCGTTCCGCGACACCCAGGACCTGCTGGCGCTGATCAACCAGGCGCAGATCTTCCGTTACCTGCCCAAGCCGATCCGCCGGGGGCTGTTCGAAAAGGGCCTGAAGGCTGCCGCCGAGCAGGCGCTGCTGTGGCGCGCGCAGCCCGAACAGAAGGTCGCGCGTATCGCCGAAGTGCCGCGCGAGGAGCGCGAGCGGGAGAAGGTCGGCAGCCTGCTGGGTATGCTCGGCCGCCTGCGCGAGCGGCTGAGTGCCTGATCGCCGCCGGCGACGCAGCATTCCTGCCGGGCGGGCTACGGAAGTCGGCGCGTTTCTGCGACAATGCGCGCCGATTTTTTCGATACCCGCGAGAGAGCCCATGTCCGCCTGCCAGACCCCGATCATCGTCGCCCTGGATTTCCCCACCCGTGAAGCCGCGCTGGCGCTGGCCGACCAGCTGGACCCGAAGCTGTGCCGGGTGAAGGTGGGCAAGGAGCTGTTCACCAGCTGCGCCGCCGGTATCGTCGAGACCCTGAACAGTCGCGGCTTCGAAGTCTTCCTCGACCTGAAATTCCACGACATCCCCAACACCACCGCGATGGCCGTGCGCGCCGCCGCCGAAATGGGCGTGTGGATGGTCAACGTGCACTGCTCCGGCGGCCTGCGCATGATGAGCGCCTGCCGCGAGACCCTGGATGCCTTCAACGGCCCGTCGCCGCTGCTGATCGGCGTGACCGTGCTGACCAGCATGGAGCGCGAGGACCTGGCCGGCATCGGCCTGGACGTCGAGCCGCAGGAGCAGGTGTTGCGCCTGGCAGCTCTGGCGCAGAAGGCCGGTATGGACGGTCTGGTCTGTTCCGCCCAGGAGGCGCCGGCGCTGAAAGCCGCGCACCCGGCGCTGCAACTGGTCACCCCTGGCATCCGCCCGGCCGGCAGTGCCCAGGACGACCAGCGCCGCATCCTCACCCCGCGCCAGGCGCTGGACAACGGCTCCGACTACCTGGTGATCGGCCGCCCGATCAGCCAGGCCGCCGACCCGGCCAAGGCTCTGGCCGAGATTGCCGCCAGCCTGGCCTGATCGCTTTTCGGACATGAAAAAGCCCGCAGCGATGCGGGCTTTTTTTGTGCGAATTGACGGGGCGTTTCCTGTTAATCCGTGCCTCGAGCTTTTTCGTCTCCCTAGCCCTCTCCCTCCAGGGGGAGGGCGGGGGAGAGAGGGTGCCCCTGCGTAGATCGTGACGGGAGCCGTCAGCCGTCAGCCATCAGCCGTTGGCCTGGGCGGTTTGCGCCTGTCCGACCCAGCGCTCGCGCAGCACGTCGTACACCCAGTTGAACACCAGCGCGTAGGGCAGGAAGAACAGCACCAGGCCGATGTCGAGGATGAAGGCCTGCAGCAGGCTCACCGACAGCCACCAGGCGGCCAGCGGCACCAGCAGGACGATCAGGCCCAGTTCGAACAGCGAGGCATGCAGCACGCGTACCGCCAGGGTACGGCTGAAGCCCATGCGGTTCTGCGCGCGGTCGAAGGCGGCGTTGAACAGCATGTTCCATACGGTGGCGATGGCCGAGAACATCAGGGTCATGGCGCCCATGTGGCCCAGCGGTTTGTCCATCAGCCAGGCCAGGGTCGGTGCGCAGATGACCACCGCCAGCAGCTCGAAAAGGCCGGCGTGGAACATCCGCTCTTTCAGGGTTTTAGTGGGGGTCATGGGGTATCTCCAGGCATTAAAGCTCTCAATTCACGAGAAGGCCGACTCCGTCGGTCCGGCGCCATTATCATCGGTCGACCGGCTGGATCTAAGTTGGATACCATCGGCTTAACCGATAGAAGAGGGTGCCACGATGCAATACTCCCCCGAATCCCTGCAGGCCTTCGCCGAAGCGGCCTGCCTGGGCTCGTTCAGCGCCGCCGCGCGCAAGCTGGGCAAGAGCCAGTCCACCGTCAGCGAGGCCATTGCGCGGCTGGAGATCGATCTGGGCCTGACGCTGTTCGACCGCAGCAGCCGCCAGCCACAGCTGACCGAGGCCGGTCACGCGCTGCTCGGGCGAGTGGAGGAAGTGCTGATGGCGAACGACCGCCTCGGCCAACTCGCCCATCAGCTCGTCGGAGGATTGGAGTCGCGGGTGACCCTGGCGATGTCCGACACCTACCAATCCGCTGAATTCGAGGCGCGGTTGGCGGAGATCGACGCGCGCTATCCAGACCTTGAGTTCGAATGGCTGATCGCCGAGGACAGCGATGTGCTCGATCTGGTCGTCCAGGGCCGCGCCAGCCTCGGCCTGCTGGCGGCGCAGGCGGAATACGCACCGGACATCAGCTCGGCGACCCTGAGCGAGCAGGCCGAGTTCGGTCTCTTCGTCAGCCGCGACCATCCGCTGGCCGGCCGCGCGCGGGTGGAGCGCGAGGACCTGCTGGCCTACCGCGCGCTGCGCCTGAATACCTACCTGGACGACGCCGCGCCCATGCTCGGTGGCCGTTGCTGGAGCGCGCCAAACTACCTGCTGTTGCTGGACATGGCGGTACTGGGCTTCGGATGGATCGAATTGCCCAGTTGGATGGTAGGACGCTTCGCCAGCGGACGTATGCAGGAGCTGAAGGTTGCTGGCTGGCCGCGTCGGGTGGCGGTCGATGTGATCTGGTCGCGCCAACGCCGGCTCGGGCCGGCCGCGAGTTGGCTGGCGGAGCGCCTGCTGGGGCGCTGAGGCGCTCTGGATCACAGCTCTACATCACAGATTGCGGACTAAATGTGTCGAAGCCTTTGATGCGCTGTCCTGGATCAGTAGGATCGGAGTTTTCCGAGGGAGAGAGGGTCAGGATGCACGCCAAGCTTGAGAATTGTCTGAAGGCAGTCGATCAGGTTCTGCTCGGCAAGGAAGTGCAGGTAAGACTGGCGCTGACCTGCCTGCTGGCCCGTGGTCACCTGCTCATCGAAGACCTGCCCGGCATGGGCAAGACCACCCTCAGCCACGCCCTGGCGCGGGTGCTGGGGCTGGGCTTTCAGCGCATCCAGTTCACCTCCGACCTGTTGCCCGGCGACGTGCTGGGCACCTCGGTGTTCGACAAGGACACCGGGCAGTTCGTCTTCCATCCCGGGCCGATCTTTTCCGAACTGGTGCTGGCTGACGAGATCAACCGCGCCACGCCCAAGAGCCAGAGCGCTTTGCTCGAAGCCATGGAGGAAGGGCAGGTGACCATCGAAGGCGCGACCCGGCCGCTGCCCGAGCCCTTCTTCGTCATCGCCACGCAGAACCCGGTGACCCAGGGCGGCACCTTCGCGCTCCCTGAGTCCCAGCTCGACCGCTTCCTCATGCGCCTGTCCCTGGGCTACCCCGGCCGCGCCGCCGAGAAGGCGCTGCTGCTGGGCGAGGCGCGCCGCGATCTGCTGCCGCGTCTGGAGCCGGTACTGGATCCACGGGAGCTGCAGGCTTTGCAGGGCGAGGTACTGGAGGTGCGCGCCAGCGATGCCCTGGTCGACTATGTGCTGCGTCTGGTGGAAGCCACGCGCACCCAGTCGGCCTTCGCCCTCGGCCTGTCGCCGCGAGGCAGCCTGGCATTGCTGGCGGCGGCCCGCGCCTGGGCGCTGCTCGCCGGGCGCGATTATGTGATTCCCGAGGACGTGCAGGCCGTGCTGCCCTCGGTGGCCGGCCACCGCCTGCGTGACCAGGCTGATCCGGCCGGTCATGGCGGCGGCGCGCTGGTGCAGTGGTTGCTCCGCGAAGTCCCGGCGCTCTGAGATGCTGGTCAGGGTCAGGCCGCTGTGGCAGAGCTGGATAGCCCGGCGCATACCGCCAGCGCCCTCGCTGCAGCTCAACCAGCGGCGCATCTTCATCATTCCCACGCGGCAGGGAATGGCCTTTGGCGTTGCCCTGCTGCTGATGCTGCTCACCGCGATCAACTACCAGAACAGCCTGGCTTACGGCCTGACCTTCCTGCTGCTGTCGCTGTTCATTGTCGCCATCCTGCACACCTACCGTAACCTGGGTGGCCTGCGCCTGACAGCCCTCGGCGCGCAGCCGGTGTTCGTCGGCGAACAGGCGGCATTCCGCGTGCGATTGGAGGGCGAAGGGCGCGCGCGCCAGGCCATCGGCCTGGGCTGGGAGGCCGAGCGCATGCAGTTCGCCGACGTCGCGGCCAATCAGGCGGAAGAAGTCCTGCTCACCGTGATGGCACCGCGGCGCGGCTGGCTGCGTCCCGGTCGCCTGCGGGTAGAGAGCCGTTTCCCGCTGGGGCTGCTGGTGGCCTGGAGCTGGGTGGATCTGGACCAGGCAGTGCTGGTCTACCCCCATCCGCAGCCGGGCGACCTGCCGCTGGAAGGCGGGCCGGCGGAGAATGATGAAGAGGGAGTCCGCCCCAGTGGGCGCGGCGTCGACGATTACCAGGGGCTGCGGCCTTACCAGCCCGGCGACTCGCGCCGCCGCCTGCACTGGAAAGCCTATTCCCGGGGCCAGGGTTTGCTGGTGAAGGATTTCTCCACGCTGGCCGGGCGCAACGTCTGGCTGGAGTTCGACAGCCTGGGCGGCGACACCGAGGGGCGCTTGTCGCGCCTGTGCTTCTGGGTCCTGCAACTGTCGCTGCGCCAGCAACCCTTCGGCCTGCGTCTGCCTGATGCGCAATTGCCGGTCGGTCTGGACGATGGCCATCGCGATGCGTGCCTGCGAGCCCTGGCGTTGCACGGAGTGAAGCGATGAGCAACGCGGCGGCGATTGCCGCGCAGCCCATCCCCCGTGTAGCGCTGACCTGGCTGCTGGTGGCCCAGGCGGTGGTGATCATTCCGCATCTGGAACATCTGCCGATCTGGATCGTCGCGCTCTGGCTGGGGTGCGCCGCCTGGCGCATCCAGGTGTTCCGCATGCGCGCCAGCTATCCCAGCGGCGTCGCCAAGCTCGCGTTGGTGGCGGCGGCAGGGTTGGGGGTATGGCTCTCGCGCGGCTCGTTGATCGGACTGGATGCCGGTGTGGTGCTGCTGATCGCGGCCTTCGTGGTCAAGCTGGTGGAGCTCAAGACCCGCCGCGATGCCTGGGTGCTGATCCTGCTGGGCTTCTTCGCGGTGACCACCAGCTATCTGTTCCAGGACGACATCATCGCCGCCGCCTTCAGCCTGCTGCCGGTGCTGGCCCTGCTGGCGGCGGCCATCGGCCTGCAGCAGAGCAGCTTCGCCGCGCGGCCGATGCCGACCCTGCGCCTGGCCGGCGGCCTGTTGCTGCAAGCCTTGCCGCTGATGCTGCTGATGTTCGTGCTGTTCCCGCGCGTGGGGCCGCTGTGGTCGCTGCCGCTACCTGGCGAGCAGGCGGTCACCGGACTGAGCGACTCCATGGCGCCGGGGGACATGGTGTCGCTCAGTCAATCCCCTGCATTGGCGTTTCGCGTGAGCTTCGACGGCCAGCCTCCAGCACATTCCCAGC
Source organism: Pseudomonas sp. DP-17 (assembly GCF_022380625.1). NCBI lineage: Bacteria > Pseudomonadati > Pseudomonadota > Gammaproteobacteria > Pseudomonadales > Pseudomonadaceae > Pseudomonas > Pseudomonas sp. DP-17. The sequence continues at coordinate 28,360 of NZ_JAKSXG010000001.1, read as the reverse complement.
TGTACTGGCGGGCATTGACGCTCGAACGCTTCGACGGCGTGCGCTGGACCACTGCCTTCCAGCGCGGCGACGTCCCGCCGCAATGGCACGGGCAGGGCGAGGCGCTGAACTACCAGGTGATCATGGAGCCCAACGGGCGGCCCTGGCTGTTCGCTCTCGACGTGGCGCAGACGCCGTTGGGCGATGCTCGGCTGATGAGTGACTTCCATCTGGAGCGGCGAACGCCGGTGCGCCAGGCACTGATGTACCGCGCGACTTCCTGGCCGCAGGCTTTGCTTGAACCTACCGACGATGCCCGTGCCCGGCGAGTGAACCTGACGCTGCCCCCTTCCGGAAATCCACAGGCCCGGGAATGGGCGCAGCAGTTGCGCGAACGTTATCCGCAGCCCGGTGAGTTGGTGCAGGCAATGTTGCGGCATTTCCGCGAGCTGCCTTTCAGCTACACCCTCAGGCCGCCGGAAACGGGGCCCGAGCGCATCGATGGATTCCTCTTCAACACGCGGGCGGGCTTCTGCGAGCACTACGCCGGCGCCATGGCCTTTGTACTGCGGGCGGCAGGCGTCCCGGCGCGGGTCGTCACCGGCTATCAGGGCGGCGAGACCAGCTCGACGGGAAATTACCTGAGCATCCGTCAGTTCGATGCCCATGCCTGGGTGGAATACTGGCAGGACGGCAGCGGCTGGAGACGGGTCGACCCCACCGGCGCGGTATCGCCCGAACGCATCGAACAGGGGCTGGAGGCCGCCATGAGCAGCGAAGGAAGCTTCCTCGAGCAGGATCCGTTCTCGCCACTGCGCTATCGCAATTTTGCGCTGATCAACAGCCTGCGCGCCGCCTGGGATAATCTGAATTATCGCTGGCAGGCCTCGGTGCTCGGTTACCAGAGCGAGCAGCAGGGTGACCTGCTGCGGCGCTGGTTCGGCGATCCTGGCCGGCAATGGATCGGCGCCCTGCTGGTGGGCGGCGGGGCCCTGCTGCTGGGTCTGTTGACACTGGTGCTGTTCAAGCCCTGGCGGCGCTCCAGTGATCCGCAGCTGCGCAGCTTCCAGCGTTTCGAGCGGATGCTGGCGCCGTTGGGGTTGCGCCGCGAGCCGGGTGAGGGCGCGCGGGATTTCTGTCGGCGTGCGATCAAGGCGCTGCCCGCCCATGCACAGTCGATCCACAGTTATCTGGAAGCCTTCGAAGAACAGCGCTACGGCGGGGAAGCCGCAGCGCCTGCCCAATTGCACGCACGACTGGCTCGCTTGCGCCGCGAGCTGCCGTGGCGTCTGCGGCGCCCTTGCTGAAACGGGACGCGACATCCCGCCCCTTGCCGCTGCGTTGGCCGGGGCTAACCTGATATTTCACCCACCTGAGTGGAGCCTGCCGTGACCTCCTTCTGCGATTACCTGGTGAGCCATCTGATCGAGCAGGAGGTCGCGCTGTTTTCCGCGTCCTCCCGGCTGAAGGCCGAGTCCGACTCTGAAGCACTGCATGACCTGCGTATCGCCGTGCGCCGCCTGCGCAGCCTGTTGCACCCGGTGCGCGGCATGCCCGGCATCGATGAACTGGAGCAGGCGCTGAGCGACATGGGCCGCCTCAGTGGCCCGCTGCGAGACCTCGAGGTGCTGCTGCCGGTGCTGGAGGCCGAAGGTTACGAACGTGCCGCCGCGCTGCGCCGGCCCGCGTTGATCTCCGGCTACGCCACGCTCCTCGCCAGCCCGCAGTGGGAGCGCCTGATGATGCGCCTGGATGGCTGGCCACAACTGTGGCGCACCTCCGAGCGCCACGGCGTGCTCAAGGGCCTGCATGGCAAGGTGAAGAAGCGCCTGGCCAGGGAGTGGCAGAAGCTGCGCGATGCCCTCAAGGACCCGGATCACGACCGACATCGCCTGCGCCTGCTGATCAAGCGGGTGCGCTATTCGCTGGAGGTCTACCCCGAGGAATCCGCCGTGCCGCAACGCCTGCTGGCGCCGCTGAAGGACGCGCAATCGGCGCTGGGCGACTGGCATGACTACGAGCAATGGCTGATCCGCAGCGAGCGCGAGCTGGACCTGATGCCGCTGCAGCCGCACTGGAATGCCCGCCACGACCTCGCCGAGCGCCTCGCCGACGAAAGCCTGGAGGCCCTGGAGAAGGCGTTGCATAGAGGCCATTGATGACCGGGCATTTCCTGCAAGGGACAAGGCTTTGGATGGTTTGCCGGGGTCGCCGCTGCCCCTAAGATCGCAACCTGCTGCCATTTTCCAGAAGCCCCAAGGAAGTCGACCATGTCCTTCAGCGAAATGCTCCGGGCGGTGCGCGCCGCGCCGTTATCCATCGTCATCCCTGCCGCCTGGGCCCAGGGCCGTGCGAGTTTCGGCGGCCTGGTGGCGGCGCTGGCCTACGAGGCCATGGCATCGGTGGCCGAGGCCGGGCGGCCGGTGCGTTCGCTGGCGATCACCTTCGTCGGCCCCATCGAGGTGGAAGTGCCGGTGAGCTTCGAGGCCGAAGTCCTGCGCGAGGGCAAGTCGGTCAGCCAGGTGTTCTGCCGCGCCGTGCAGAACGGCCAGGTGGTCCTGCTGGCCCAGGGCAGTTTCGGGGTGGGGCGCGAGTCCAGTGTGCAGATGGACGGCTTGCCACCACCGGCCTTCAAGGCCGTGGAGGACTGCCAGGAATTGCCCTATATCCGCAAGCTGATGCCGGCCTTCACCCAGAACATCGCCATGCGCTGGGCGGTCGGGCACATGCCGTTCTCGGCCAGCCGCGAGCGCGAGATGGGTGGCTGGATGCGTTTCCGTGGCGACGACGTGGGCGACGAGCCGATGGAGATCAGTCACCTGCTGGCGCTGATCGATGCCTGGCCGCCGGCCAACCTGCCGCACCTGAAATCCCCGGCACCCTCCAGCTCGTTGACCTGGACCGTGGAGTTCGTCCAGCCGCTGCCGTCGATGCCCGCCAATGGCTGGTGCCAGTACCTGGCGACCATCGAGCATGCCCGCGATGGCTATGGCCATATCGCGGCGCAGACCTGGTCGGCCGATGGCCAGTTGCTCGCCATCGGCCGGCAGACGGTGACCATCTTCGGCTGACGTTATTCCGCTAGACGCCGGGCGCGATTTCCGTCCGGTTACGCCCGCCAGCCTTGGCCCGGTACAGGGCCCGGTCGGCACGAGCGAGCAGGTCTTCCAGGCGCAGTTCGCCATCGAGCCGTGCGGCCACGCCAATGCTCAGCGTCAGGCGCACGCGGCTGCCGTCCTCGCTGCTGAAGGACAGCGCCTGCACACTGTTGCGTACCCGTTCGGCGACCTGCAGCGCCTGCTGCAGGTCGGTCTCCGGAAGGATCGCAGCAAACTCTTCGCCGCCCAGGCGACCGAGCAGGTCCACCTCGCGCAGCCCTTGCGTCAGCTCCTTTGCCACGGCTTGCAGCACGGCGTCGCCGAAAGCGTGGCCGTGGGTGTCGTTGATCGGCTTGAAAAAATCGATGTCCAGCATTAGCGCTGCGCACTGGCGTTCATAGCGCTGCGCGCTCTTGAGCAGCGCGACGCCGCGTTTGACGAACGCATGGCGGTTCTGCAGGCCGGTCAGCGGGTCGGTGGTGGCCAGCAGGCGCAGCTCCTGCTCCATGGCCTTGCGCTGGTTGATGTCGAAGCTCCAGACCAGCGAGGCGGGGCGGCCGTCCACTTCCATCTTCCGCGCCCAGACGATGGCCCAGTACGACGGGTTGCCCGCCAGGCGGGTTTCCCAGCTGTCCAGCTGGCCATGCTCGGCCAGCGACTGGCGGAAGCGTGCCTCCTCGTCGGGGGCGTCGAACAGCTGGCGCATGGTGAAGGGCTCGTCCGGGAGGATGCCGCTGCGCTGCAGCAGGCGCGGGCTGACGTAATGGGCGCGGGAGTCCTCGTCGCTCAGCAGCGCCACGTCGCTGGGGCTGGTGTCGAGAATGTAGCGTAGCAGCGTCTTGCGCTCGCTCAGCTCCTGGGTCCGTTGTTCGACGCGTTGCTCGAGCGACTGGTTGAGATCGTGCAGGCGCTGGGTGAGCTGCAGCTTGCGCCGCGAGTTGGCGATCACCCGCAGGGCCAGCAGCACGCTGCACAGGCCGAGGCCGAAGAGCACCCAGGCCAGCAGGTTGAAGGCGCGCTGCAGGTCGAGGCGTTCGGCGTCCATGTAGTTGGTCAGTGCAATGTTGGTGACCACCACCAGTTCGTGGGCGGGTTCGAGCAGGGGCGGCAGTTCACGCAGCATCTCGCCGGCCAGGACTTTCGCCGCTGCCGGCTGGCCCCAGGGCGCGCGCCTGAGCCAGGCGTCGCTCAGATGCTGGATCGTCTCCAGCGTTGCCTGTACTTCCGGTCGCGGCACGACCAGGTAGTTGTAGACGGGCGTGGTACGCAGCGGCGGCAGGAGGCTGGCAAGCACTTCAACGCGCGTTGCCAGGGCGTCGCTGTCACTCTGGCCGGCGAGTACCTGCCGGGCACTGTTCAGCGAGCGCTCCAGCTCGGTGCGCAGCTGGTAGGCCTGCCACAGTTCGCTGTGGGCATCGGGGTGGGCCAACTGGCGGACGTGCTGGTGGACCAGCAGCAGCGCCGCGCCGGCGCCGGCGGTCAGCGCCGCGATCAGGCCGCTGAGGATGATGATGGTCAGGCGGCGATAGCGCCGCCTGGGAGGCTGCGGGGGCACGGCGATCACTCCAGGGTAATGCGGCTTACCTGCCAGACGGTGCGGTTGAAGTAGACCTGGGTCGGCAACTCCGGGTGATCGACCATCGGATAGATGACGAACAGCGGGCCGCGCTCGGCGATACCGATGGAGTGGCCGTCCCGGCGGTAGGCGAGGATCGGCTCGAAGGCGTCGAGGTCTCCCAGCGGTATCAGGGTGGAGTAGTCGTTCAGTGCCTCGACTCGCAGGTGCTGGGTATCTGCACGCTCGAAGCCGGCGAGCAGCGTGCTCAGGCGCACGCCCTGCCATTCGGAAACCTGGGATTCGTCAGGGAGCATCGCGCGCCACTGGGTCTGCGGCAGCGCTTCCAGGTCGCGCAGGCGGTAATGGCGCAGGAGCTGCGGCTGGCCTTTCACTGCGACGATCAGCACGGTGCGCTCGGCCTCCGGTTCCAAGGTCGAGTACGCAGGCATGACAATAAACAGGCAGGCGAAAATGCCAATAAAATGGCGAAACGCTGACATCTCAACAGCTCGTGACGAAATCTCGACGATTATATCGGCGAACCCGCCGGCTACTTGAATGGCCGAAATGCCGCGCCCCGCTGCTGGAATTGCTCAGTGCCGGCGATTACGCCAGGCACGCCACCATTCACCGCTCAGGACAAAGCGCGGGAAGGTGACGAATTGCTCCACCAACAGCCGGCTCACGGCGTCCTTGCGGTCACTGAAGGGTTCGGGGGCCTGCTCCTCGAGCTTGTGCCCGCGGCCCTGGATGGCCAGCGAGGCGATCATGCCGATCATCCCCAGCAGAAGGGCCGACAGGCTCAGGCCGAACAGCCCGCTGAGCAGCGTCAGCGCGCCGAGGATGAACAACGGCACGGCAATGATATGCAGTGCCAGGTTGGTCGGATTGCGGTGGTTGGCAGCGTAGCCCTGCCACTGCCAGGAAAGGAGGTTGGGGTGACGTTTGCCCATGGTGCAGCTCCCTGAACTGAGAAGCCCGCCTGAGCGCAGGCGGGCGGAATGTCAGCAGTCTAGGTGCAGCTTTGCCGCCTGCGCCAATGAGCTCGGGCTATGCGGACGATAGGGATTACAGGCGCAGCTGGCGGATGGCGCGGCTGAGCTCACCGGCGAGGTCCGCCAGCTGGTGGCTGGTGCCGGCCGACTCGACGGTCTGCTGCACGGTGTGTTCGGTGACGTCGCGGATGCCAACGACCGAGCGGGTCATTTCCTCGGCAACCTGGCTCTGCTGTTCGGCGGCCACGGCGATCTGGGTATTGCTCTCGCGCATCAGCGCCACGGCCGAGGCGATGGCTGCGAGGGCTTCCCCGGCTTCGCGGGCTTCCTCGACGCAGCCGTCGGCCTTGATCGAGCTTTCCTGCATGAACTCCACGGCGTCGCGGGTGCCGGACTGCAGCGCGTTGATCATCTGGGTTATCTCGTCGGTGGAGTCCTGCACGCGCTTGGCGAGGTTACGCACCTCATCGGCGACCACGGCGAAGCCGCGACCCATCTCGCCGGCGCGGGCGGCCTCGATGGCGGCGTTGAGGGCGAGCAGGTTGGTCTGCTCGGCGATGCCGTGGATCACGCTGACCACGCTGCTGATCTTGTGGCTGTCCTGGGCCAGCTGCTGGATCATCTCGGCGGTCTGCTGCACGCCCTGGGACAATCCGGCGATGGACTGGCCGACGCGACCGACCACCTGTTGACCATTGCCGGCGAGGCGGTCGGCTTCCTGCGACTGGTCGCGGGTATCGGCCGCGTGCTGGGCAATGTGGTGGACGGTGGTAGACATCTCGTTGATGGCGGTGGCGGCCTGGTCGGTCTCGCTCTGCTGGCCGAGCATGCCCTGGCGCACCTGGCCCATGCTGCTGGCGAGGCTGCGCGCGCCTTCGTCCAGACGGCCGGCGGCCTGGGCGACGGTGCCGACCACGCGCTGGTAGCCGGCTTGCATGGCGTTGAAGGCGGTGGCCATCTGGCCGACTTCGTCGCGGCTTTCCAGCGGTACGCGGGCAGCCAGGTCGCCGCTCTTCTCCACGTGGAGCATCACGTCGCGCAGGGTCAGCAGGTGGGTGAGGATGAAGCGGATCAGCAGTTGCGAGGCGGCCAGCAGGGCCAGCATCAGCACCAATACGGCGCCGGCGAAGGGCAGGGCGCGGTCCTCGAAGATGCCCCAGAAATCGGCGCCGGGGGCGAGCACGGCGACGCGCTGGCCATTGCCGATGTCCTGTACGTAGGCGCCGGCCAGTGCACCTTGGCGGCTCTGCGCGCCTTGCAGGTCAACCCAGCCATTGGCACGGGCAAGTGCGGAGCCGTCGATACCGGCGATCTGCGGCGCGCTGCCGCTGGCGAAGCTGACAAGATTCGACGAAGTCGGCAATGCCGAACCTGCCGGCCAGTTCTTCAGCAACTGCGCCTGGGCTTCGGCACCCTGGCGTGCCTGCTGGTTGCGCCCGTCGAGCTCCTGGTGCATGGCGAACAGCACCAGCAGCAGGGGGGTGACGAAGGCGACCGCATTGACGGCCCAGAACTTGTACTTGAGGGAAATGTCGCGGATCCAGGCGGCCATAAATCTCTTCTTGTCGGTCGAATAGTGGCGAGGCGCCATTATTGTCGTGAAAAGGATGAAGGTGGCCATTGATGGGAATCAAGCCACCTTCCGCTCCCGACTTATCGGCCGACGAAGGGCGATCTTGAGAGCCGGTTCAAATTTCCGGCAGGTCAAAGAAGCGTCGTGCGCACTCGGTGGTGTGGGCTGCGACCTGCGCTGCGCTCTCGCCCCGATGCTGCGCCACGCAGGCCAGCACTTCGGGCAGGTAGGCCGGCTGATTGCGTCCATTCTTGGGCTTCGGGCGCAGAGTGCGCGGCAATAGATAAGGTGCGTCGCTTTCCAGCATCAGCCGGCCTTCGGGGATTTCCCGCACCAGTTCCTGCAGGTGGGTGCCGCGCCGCTCGTCGCAGATCCAGCCGGTGATGCCGATGTGCAGGTCGAGGTCGAGGTAGGAATACAGCGTGCGTCGCTCGCCGGTGAAGCAATGCACCACGGCTGCGGGCAGCTTGTCGCGGAAGTCCTTGAGGATCGCCAGCAAGCGCTCACCGGCTTCGCGCTCGTGGATGAACACCGGCAACTGCAATTCCACCGCCAGGCCCAGCTGTTCTTCGAAGGCCTTCTCCTGCGATGGACGCGGTGAAAAGTCACGGTTGAAGTCCAGCCCGCATTCCCCCACCGCCTTCACCCTGTCCTCGGCCAGCAGGCCGCGCAGCGTCCTGGCGCTGCCGGTGTCCCAGTGGCTGGATTCGTGCGGATGGACGCCGGCAGTGCAGTAAAGACGCTGTTCCTCGTCCAGTTGGCGGCACAGTTCCAGGGCCTGTTCGCTGTCGTCCAGGCTGGTCCCGGTCAGCACCATCTGCACGACGCCGGCCTCGATTGCGCGAGCGAGGACCGCTTCACGTTCCGGGACGAAGCTCGGGTGGGTGAGGTTGACGCCGATGTCGATCAGTTGCATTTTTGTTCCCTTTGTTCGGAAGCGGAGCATAGCAAAAGCCGCTTTTTTGACGAAAATTCTTCAAAAACAACAGGTTGAGGAATATTCCGAAGATTTATCGGAAGTTTCGGGTTGGTGTTTCTCCCCTCCTGTGAGAGTCTTGCGCGCCCTTGGCGACCGGGAACTACCGGTCGAAACCGCACTCTAAACGGCCCTTTGCCGAGTGCGAGCCCCCGGAGAGCTGGATGACCCGACTGTTGCTGCTACTGCTGTGCCTCGTGGCTCTGACGCCACTGCCGGCGGCTGCTCGCCTGACGGCCCAGCCGGAAAACTGGGAGCAGGAAAGCAGTGACGCGCGCGATCTCGCCGCCATTCGCTCCGGTGGCACGCTGCGGGTTCTGGTCAACCAGAGCCGCAACAGTTCCGGCGAAATCAAGGGCGAACCCATCGGCATCGAATACCGCCGCCTGCGCGCCTTCGAGCAATACCTCAACGACAATTCCCCGGGGCGCAAGCCGCTCACCATCAAATTCATTCCCAAGGCCAAGGACCAGTTGCTCGGCGCGTTGCAGCGCGGCGAAGGCGATCTGGTCGCGCCCGGGGAAGTCCTGCTGGCGCGCGATGGCCAGAACGTCAGCCCCAGCCTGCCGTGGAAGGCCGATGTGCCACTGGTGCTGGTGACCAGGCAGGGCAACCGCAAGTTCGTGCGCCTGGAGCAACTCGCCGGCCGCACCATCACCTTGCCGGCCGGCAGCGCCGCTGGCGAGGCCGTCCGCAAGGTCAACGAGCGCCTGGCGCAGAAACGCCTGGCGCCGCTGGTGCTGGAGTGGACCGATTCCTCCCTGGCCGTGGAAGACGTGCTGGAGATGGTCCAGGCGGGCATCTTCAACTACACCGTGGTCGAGCAGCCGATTGCTGAACGCTGGAGCAAGGTCTTCACCAAGCTGCGCGTCGACCGGCACCTGGTGCTGGACAACAGCGAGCCGATGGCCTGGTACGTGCGCCGCGATGCGCCGATGCTGCGCGCCAGCGTCAACCGCTTCCTCAAGGACTACCGCGCGCCGGCGGACCAGGACATGGCGTTCCAGCGCCTTTACCGCCGTGCCTACCAGGTACGCAATCCGCTGGTGGTGCCTGACCGCAAGCGACTGGAAGCCGTGCGTCCGACCCTGCAGCGCTACGGCGAGCAGAGCAAGGTCGACTGGCTCGCGCTGGCCGCCGTGGCCTTCAAGGAATCCAATCTCAATGCCAGCGCGCGCGGCGCTGGCGGCGCCACCGGGCTGATGCAGATCACCCCGGCGGCGGCCCGCGCCGTGGGCGTGGATACCGTGCACCAGAAGGAGAGCAATGTGCAGGCCGCCAGCCGATACATGGCGATGCTGCGCAAGCGCTTCTTCTCCAGCCCGCGCATCAACGAACGGGACCGCATGGCCTTCGTTCTTGCTGCCTACAACGCCGGTCCCGAGCGGGTGCAAAGCCTGCGCGCGGAGGCCAAGCGCCAGGGCCTGAACCCCAACCAGTGGTTCTTCCAGGTTGAGCGCGTAGCGGCCGAGCAACTGGGTATGGGGGTGGTGAACTACGTCAGTAGCGTCAACAAGTACTATCTTGCATATCAGCGGGAACGTGATGGCCTCGAGCCACGTGAGAGCGTGGCGGCAATCAAGAAGTAATCGATTTGTTCGATAGTTATCAGCGCGATTTTGCGCTTTTGATATCGGAAAAACTGGATATATTGGTCGCCAAGCAACCACGGTTGTCACCCACTTCCTACGCAACCCTTCGCTCCTACTGGAGCTCGCATAAGGACGCACCATGAACTCGCTGATCAAATCCATCCTGACTACCAACGCTGGCGCCGGCATCGCTGTACTGCGCATCACCACCGGCCTGACCTTCATGGCACACGGTTCGCAGAAACTCTTCGGAGCCTTCGGTGGCCCCGGTCTGCAAGGCATGGCGGGCTGGCTGGAGTCCCTTGGCGTGACCCCCGGCTATCTGATGGCCGCCCTGGCCGGCAGCGCCGAGTTCTTTGGTGGTCTGGCGCTGGTCCTGGGCCTGCTGGTGCGCCTGGCGAGCATCCCGCTGATCGTCGCCATGCTGGTAGCTGTGTTCAGCGTGCACCTGGCCAACGGCTTCTTCATCACCGCCAACGGCTTCGAATACGCCTTCACCCTGATCATGATCAGCGTTGCGCTGCTGATCAGCGGCGCCGGCCCGTTCTCCCTGGACCGCAAGCTGTCCAGTTGACGGCCAAGGCAGTACAGAAAGTCGGTAACGAGAAAGGGCGGACACCTGGGTGTCCGCCCTTTTGTTTGCCTGCCGGAATCAGTGGAAGAGGTATTGCACGCCGCCATTGATCAGGCCGCCGCCCACCAGCAGGAAGACGAACAACCCGGCGCCCAGCAGCAGCGGCTTGGGGCCTTCCTTGCGCAGGTCGCCCAGGCGGGTGGCCAGGCCCAGGGCGGCCATCGCCATGCCGAGCATCACGTCGTCCAGCTGCTGCAGCGGTGCCAGCCAGCTTTGCGGTACCCAGCCCAACGAGCGCAGGCCGGTCACCAGCAGGAAGAACACGGCGAAGCCGGGGATATGCAGCTTGCGGCGTGCACCGGGTTCAGCGACTTCGGCACTTCCAACGCGTCCGAGGATCAGCAGGGCCGGGGCCAGCAGCAGAACCCGCAGCATCTTGCTGATCAGCGCGGCATCGGCGGCGGCCGGGTCCATGGCGCGGCCGGCGGCAACCACCTGGGCGACCTCATGGATGGTCGAGCCGGTGAACACGCCGAAGGCCTGCTCGCTGCCGAACAGATTGGGCAGCGCCGCGTAGATCATCGGGTGCAGCAGCATCGCCAGGGTACCGAAGAGCACCACGGTGGCTACCGCGACGGCTGTGTGCTCGGCACGCGCCTTGAGCACCGGGCTGCTGGCCATGACCGCGGCGGCTCCACAGATGGCACTGCCCGCGCCGATCAGCAGGGCGCTTTCGCGCGGCAGCCTGAGCCAGCGTTCGCCGATCCACCAGGCGACGGTCAGGGTGCTGGCGACCATCAGCACGTCGATGACCAATGCTGCCGGGCCGAGAGCGGCGATGTCCTGGAAGGTCAGGCGCAGGCCGTAGAGCACCACGCCCAGGCGCAGCAGTTGCTGGCGAGAGAGGTCGATGCCGGGGCGAATGCTGCCGAAGCGGGCCAGGCCCAGGTTGCCCGCCAGCAGACCGATGAGAATCGCCAGGGTCAGGCTGCCAAGCCCCAGGTGCTGCAGCGGGGGGATTTCCATGAGCTGGCGGGAGCCGAAGGCGATGGCCAGGCAGAGCAGGGCGCCGGGGAGGTAGTAGGGCAGGCGGCGAAGGGCGTTCATTGCAGGCTCCTTGTGTAAGGTGAAGCCATGGTGCCGCTGGCATACTTAGTGTAAAAACGGATTGTTCTTATTGGGTTGACCGGTTTTATCGATATGGGCCCGCGTATCACCCTTCGCCAACTGGCGACCTTCACTGCGATTGCCGAACTGGGCAACGTGACCCAGGCAGCCGCGCGCATCGCGCTTTCGCAGTCCGCCGCGAGCCAGGCTTTGCAGGAACTGGAGCGCGCGCTCGGCACTCGCCTGTTCGACCGAAGCGGCAAACGCCTGGCGCTGAACGACAATGGCCGCGCCTTCTACCCCAAGGCCAGTGCGCTGCTGGCGCAGAGCGCAGAGCTGGAGAGCCTGTTCGAGTCGGCGCCGGTGCAGCTGAGCCTCGGTGCCAGCCGCAGTATCGGCGGCTATCTGCTGCCGCAGGTCATGGCCGGCTTTCTCGGCGAACTGCCCGAAAGCCGTCTGGAGTTGCAGGTTGCCAACAGCGGCGGGGTGATCGAGGCCCTGGCCGAGTTCCGGCTGGACGTGGCCTTCATCGAGGCGCCGATCCAGCATCCGCAGATCCAGCTCACGCCCTGGATGGCCGATGAGCTGCTGCTGGTTGTCGCGCCTGATCACCCTTTGGCGCGGGCCGAGCGCATCGGTCTGAGGGATCTGGCAGCGGCGCGCTGGGTGTTGCGTGAGGCCGGTTCCGGTACCCGCGTGACGTTCGAGCAGCAGGTATTGCCGCGCCTGGGTAGCGTCAACGCGCCTCTGGAGGTGAGCAACGCCGAGGCGATCAAGCATCTGGTGGGCAGCGGTTTCGGCATCGGTTGCCTGTCGCAGCGCGTGGTGCAGGCGGAGCTGGAACGCGGCGAGCTGGTGCATCTGGACAACCCGCTGGGGCCTTTGCGGCGCACGTTCTTCCGCGCGCTGCATATCGACAAATACCCTACGGCGGGCCTGCGTCGCTTCCTCGATTACGCCCAGGAATGGGCGGCGCGATCAGGCGCGATCTAGCGGCCACTCGCCGATGGCGCGGTAGTGCACGCCGCTAGGGCTGTTCTCCGAGCTGAACAGCGTCACGGCCTGGGCGGGTAGTACAAAGGCAGCAGTGGCGGCCGGCGTGTGCTGGGCGTGGCGGGCGAGGGTGATATGGGGATGGAACGGGCGATGTTCGACCTCGAATCCTCCGGTCTGCAGCCCATCGCGCAACGTGCGCACCAGTTCGTACAGGGCAGCCGGCACGTTGCTGGGCGCCAGGTGCAGGATGCCATTGTTCCAGCGCGCGACGTGGTCCAGCTCCAGGTTGAAGCCCTGGCGTGGCAGGCGCTCGCCGATGGCGCGCAATTCCGCCTTGCGGCCGCGAGGTACGGAACCGAGAAAGGCCAGGGTCAGGTGCAGGTTGGCCTGGGCTACGGGCTGGCCGTCGTGGTGCAGGCTGTCGCGCCAGGAGCAGATGCGCATCGCCAGTTCCGCCGGGCAGGGCAGGGCGAAGAACAGCCGCATGGGGGGTGTGGTCATCGACTGAAGTCTCCTTGACAGCTTTGCCGGGGCTTCTCTAGGATGCCGCACAGCGCCGATTTAAGTAGCAACTTGCGGGGCGCGGATGCAGCGATGGCTGACATCGAAATACCGCTAAAGCGCTGGTTCGGTGTGCCTCTCGCCGCGTCCAGCAGGACCCTTGAGGCGGAAGACTAGACACCATGACCTGTCCCAACCCGCATGTGCGCCTGGCCCCCATCACCACCGGCCTGCTGCGCCGCAATCCGAAGATTCTCCTGGGCGGCAATCACCAGCCCACCCTCGTCCGTTACCTCGATGGCTGGCCCAAGCGCTGGAACGGCTCGCGCACCTTCCTGATCCAGTTCGCCGAAACCTTTGCCGATCTCGCGCGTTTCCCCTCCGACAGCTTCGACTTCGCGGTGGTGCAGTCGCCGGTGGCCGAACAGCTGGAGTCGGCTATCCACGAGCTGATCCGTGTTGCCCGGCAGGGGCTGATTACCCGCCGCCCACCGGCGCTCTGATCATTCTGTAGGAACGTCGTTTGCTGGCGATACTCAGGGATACTCGATTTCCACCACGAACCACATCTTCTCGCCGGATGGGCTGCGAACCATCACCTCGGCATCCAGTTCCTTGCCTACCAGGGCGCGGGCCAGGGGTGAGTCGATACTGATGTGGTTGTTGCGCAGGTCCAGTTCGTCCGGGCCGACGATGCGGTAACGGGCCTGCTCGCCGTCCTCGTCTTCCAGGGTGACCCAGGCGCCGAAGTAGACCTTGTTCGGATCGGCCGGACGCTCGCTGACCACCTTGCAGTTCTCCAGGCGCTTGCGCAGGAAGCGCACGCGGCTGTCGATCTCGCGCAGCATCTTCTTGCCGTAGGTGTATTAGAACCCCACTCGAAAACATACTATTTTTATTTTAGAGTATGCCATTGACATACTCTAAAATTTGTGCTTCCAAATTCCTGAGCTATGCGCGATAGTGCTTGCCAATTGCACTGTCTGGATGGCGCTGGTGGCATACGTTCTCAAGATCAAGGCGAGGTACAGGAGGGACAACACGGGGGTCGTGCTGCGACTGCCGGCTCTGTTGACCGAGAAGGGGCTGCTGCTCTCGCACCTTCAGTACCTGGCAGAGAAGTCTGGGAAGGGGCAGTCGTGGAGGGAGCGCTCTACGTTCGCGATCATGCTGCTTTTGAAGTACATCAATGCGAACGAAGGGGTCTTCACGAAGACGACCGAGTTGCTCGAAAGCTTCGCAACGGCGTTGCGCGTAGGAACCATCGACCCGACTACTCTCGAAGACCCTTCAGGCCTTTACTGGAGAGTCCGCACCGCTGAAGACACGAGCGTTCTCCTCCACTTCATAACTCACTACACCGACTGGCTCGCGGATAGGCCTGAGTACAAAACTCAGCGCGCTAACCCTTTCCGCGAGGCTACGGGCGCCGAACAGCGTTTGAACTGGTGCGCGTACCATCAGAGGCACAGTCGGGTTTTCCTCAACCACCTACCCTCTGAGGAGCGTGCGCTGTCGCGCATAAGATTCGCCCGAAAGATTATGAGAGAGGGTGGGCCTCCGGTAGATCTTGAGGAGGTGATGAGGTTCCCAGAGGCGAGCATCTTTAAGTTGCTAGATGAGGGCTTCGTCCGCGCCGAGAATAAGTCGCATCCAGACCCAAATAAGCGAGCTGACTGGAAGGGGCGCGCTATAACTTTGCTAATGCACTATGGCGGAGTACGCAAAAGCGAAGTTTTTCATCTGTATCTGACAGATGTCGATATTGACCATGAGCGCCTCGAAGCAATAGTTCGGATCTATCATCCGTCAGAAGGCGCGGCGCCCGAAGATGGATATATCTCTCGGGAAGATTATCTTGCAAAGCGTTTTCGCCGCATGCCGAGAACTAAGTACCTCAGGTCTGAGCGCCTCCATTCTGGTTGGAAGTCTCCTGTACTAAGTAATGCGGATAAGTTTTTTAAGGTTGATTTCTTTCCCCCAAATATGGCTACAGAGTTTCTGTACGCATATAAGATGTATATCGAGCATCAACGTATAGAGCCTGAAAATCTCGATCACCCGTACGCTTTTACAAACTCTTACGGGCAGCCTGAGACAATTCGCAATTTTCAGCGAACTCACAGGAATGCAGTAATGCGAATTGGGCTGGTGCCTAAAAAAAAGCTAGGGACGACAGAACATGGCCATCGACATGCATATGGTTATCGTCTACATGCTCATGGCTTCTCGGGCGTAGAGATTCAGAAGAAAATGCGTCATAGAAGTTATGAGTCGCACTTGGTTTATACCCAGCCCACAAGTGAGGATGTCCGAGTGAGGATGGACGAGGCATATGAGCGATACGGTCGTGGCTAAGCTCTACAAAACGTATGCAGAGGCGTGTGTTGCGGCCCGGGCTCTCGGTATTCGTACTATAGAAGAATATAAGTGTCGGCGTCGCGAAGATTCAATGCTACCGGCGTGTCCAAATATTTATTATAAAGATTCCTGGAAAGGTACTCGTGAATTTCTTGGGACAATGCCTTACAGGACTCTTGACGAGGCAATGGTAGCCGCAAGAGGCCTGAGCATAAAAAGCAAAACCGAGTACTCCCTACGTTATCGTGAAGATCCTCTCTTGCCTGCTAAGCCAGAAAAGCAGTACCAGTCTTCGTGGATAGGATATGCGGAGTTTTTGGGTGCGGCATGTAAGGTTTTTTACGAGACGCTTGCAGAGGCTGCAATTGCTGCTCAGGCACTTGGGATTACCATGAAGACTGAGTATAAATCTCGCTATCATGAAGATCCAATGTTGCCGTCAAATCCAAATGCCTTTTACAAAGATGAATGGAAGGGCTATAGGGAGTTCTTGGGCGTTGGTAGTAAGTATTACGAAAGTCTGGCCGAAGCGTCTGAGGCTGCCAAGGCGCTAGGTGTTACTACTCTGCGCGAATATAGGAGGCGTTATAAAGAGGATCCGCGTCTTCCTAGTGATCCCTGGAAATCCTATCCTGACGAATGGATCGGAATTCCGGAGTTTCTTGGCGGCGAGAGGAAGAATTATTATGCGACCTTAGAAGAAGCTTCCGCCGCAGCGAAGTCTCTGGGTACTATTTCACTTGAAGATTACAAAACGCGTCATCACAAGGACTCAAGGCTTCCTACAGCGCCCGAAGTTGTTTATAGGCATGAGTGGAAAGGCTGGCGTGAGTTTTTGGGGACGTTAAGAAACGTCTACGAAACTATTGGTGAAGCTAGTCAAGCCGCGAGAATTCTCGGCATAAGGTCGTTTGTGGATTACCGCGCACGCCATAATGAGGATTCACGCCTGCCTGCGAATCCCGCAGAAGAATATAAAGAAGAGTGGGCGGGGTTTTCGGAGTTCTTGGGTACGGGAAAGGATTTCTACCCATCACTGGATGAGGCGGCAGCAGCTGCGAGAGCTCTCGGCATTCAAGGTCAAATCGAGTACGCGCGGCGCTATCAAGAAGATCCAAGGTTACCTGCGAACCCGAATAAGTTTTACAAAAGGGAATGGAAAGGTGTTCGCAATTTCTTGGGTGTAAAGTCTTATGCAAGTCTTTCTGACGCAGCCGCTGCAGCCAGAAAACTTGGAATCCGCACTAAAACGGATTACCGTACTCGCTATAAAGAAGATCCACTGCTTCCAGCTAAGCCTGAAAGGCTGTATGAAGACGCCTGGGTAGATTACTCAGAATTCTTGGCTGTTGAGGTTATAGCCTTTTATGAAACTTTGGCTGAAGCTTCCGCAGCTGCTATTGCCTTAGGTATATCAGGTCAAAAAGAATATCAGAGACGTTATCGGGAAGACTCGAGGCTGCCTGCGAATCCAGGGCGAGTTTATGCGGATAGCTGGAAGGGATTGCATGATTTCCTAGGGGTAACCACGGAACGCTACGCAACTCTTGCTGAAGCTTCGGCGGCAGTTAAAAAACTGGGTATAACTACTCGGGCGGAGTATGTGGCTCGCCATAACGAAGACACAATGCTTCCTGCGAATCCAGCCACGGAATACAAAGATGATTGGAATGGCTATGTAGAGTTTATTGGTGCCGATCGGCGAGCGATTTATAAAACGATTTCCGAAGCAGCAGCGGCTGCAAAAGCTTTGGGCATTAGGGGGGTTAAGGATTACCTATCTCGGTACAAAGAAGATCCCAGACTACCGTCACAACCGAGTGTGCAATACCGAACGGACTGGAAAGGATGGGGAAGTTTTCTTGAGACTGAAAAGTTTTATCCAACTTTGGCAGAGGCGAGAAACGCCGCGAGAAAGCTTGGGGTAAAAACTAGCGTCGAATATTTGCATGAATATAGGCGGGATCCTAGGCTGCCTCAGAAGCCTTACCGATATTATTCTTCTGAGTGGGTGGATTTCGACGACTTCTTAATCCCTGAAAAGATTATGCATTACCAAAGTATTCATCAGGCTTCTGAGGCCGTGAAGAAACTTGGTATCAAGAGTCGTGAAGAGTATGCTGATCACTTTACGCTTGATCACCAACTCCCGGGAAGTCCGGAAGATTTCTATGAACTTGAGTGGCATGGCTGGGAAGATTTTACCGGCTACGCACAGTCAACTGCTGCAGCGATTTATTTCGACACCTTCGAAATGGCGCGTCGAGAAGCTCGTCAACTTGGTGTTGCTACACGGCTTAGTTATTTGAATAAAGCTGCTGGTGATGCCAGGTTTCCTCTGTCACCAGAAAAGCTTTATGAGGATGGCTGGAATGGGTGGCGTGATTATTTGGGTGTAGAGAATTTTCAGGGGAAGTATAACTCCTACTCTGAAGCTCGAGATGCAGTCAGGAAGTTTGGACTTCAAAGTAATGTTGAGTATAAGTCCGAGTGCAGAATTCTTGACTCTCGACTGCCTGCCAGTCCTGAGAGATTTTACTTTGATGATTGGAAGGGGTGGCGGGATTATCTCGGAGGAAATCGCAGAGGTTTCTACACCCTTGAGGAAGCGATCGGTGCGGTGGCTCGTCTCGGTATACGTGGAATTAGTCAGTACAAGGTGCGGTACCGTGAAGATGAGCGCTTGCCGTCGAACCCGCATACAGTATATGCAGCTGAGTGGAAAGGTTACCCGCATTTTTTTGGTCGCCCAGAAAAGGTCGCCAAGTATGAAAGTTTAACGCAGGCCAGTGAGGCTGCGCGGGCTCTTGGGTTTACTACTAAGACTGCCTATCTGGAAGGCTACCATGCTGATCCCATGCTGCCAGCTAATCCTAATGTATTTTACAGTGATTACTGGAGGGTCTGGGGCTGGGAGAAATTTCTTGGTGTAGATAAATATTCGTACAAAGATGCTGGGGAAGTCTCTCGTCGTTTAGGTATTTCCAGTGCGGCTGAGTATTCTGAATTGCAACGGCAAGATATCCACTTGCCCGCTTATCCGCCGTCATACTACGAGTCAGATTGGCAGGGCTGGCCGGAATTCCTGTTGCCGCGTAAGTGTTTCAGCCTGGGAGATGTTAAGTATGCTGTGAAGGTGCTTAAAATTAAGGATAGCAGGGGTTATCGGCAGGAGTATAAGAAGTACCCCTGCTTACCTGCTAATCCGGATCGGGTATTTGCTGATGAGTGGATTAGCTGGCGCGATCTGTGTGATATGCCTGAGCTATACACTTACGAAGAAACTCGAGATTTAGCTCTCGAGTTTGGAGTAAAAGGCAGTCAGGATTACAAAAAATTCATTGCGGATAAGAAGGATCCGCGTATTCCTCGTGATCCTGCATCTGCTTATAAAGGCCGATGGAAGAGTTGGTTCTCATTTCTTGATAAGCCAGAGCCTTATAAGATTGAGCATATTCCTGCGCCATATCATGCATGGGCGGAAAGCCTGGATGAGTTCCTCGGTAAAACCCGGGCGCGTGCAACCAAAGAGTCCTATTTGTGCAGGTTCGTTAGGGACTATGTGCAGCGCCATGGATTGGGTTTCAGCCCGCTCGATATTTATACTTCTAACAGAGTCAATAAGGGGCTCTTCTTTGAGTTTCTTGATGGCGTGTCGGGTGCAGTGGGGAAGAGTATCCTTTCGGCGGTAAAGGAGTTCTCTTCCCATTTCATGAAAAGCAAACTAACGGTCGAGGATGAGGAAACTCATGAGACTGTTCGTATTGCAGGCGCTTATGACCCATTCGCCAATTTGGCTTTTGAGGGCGAAGAGGTTAGTGGTAATGCTGGCGAGACGAATAAGCCTGCGTTAGCTTACCAGTTCGTCAAAGCGATGTGCGATTGGATGGTGCCCGACAGTGCTGAAAGCTTTGCGGATTTAGTTCATCTGCAGCAATTTGATGCTGACTGGATTGAGGTAGATCCTTCAGTTGTAGACAGTAAAGACCCCAATTGTATCGTTAAGAAAGAATATGGGAAAACCAAAATTTGGTTCCCCGGATACTGGATGCATACTTTTGCAATTGCGACCGTGCCGGCGCGGGGGCGCCAACTTGCCTATAATGACTCTGGCGAAGGTGATTACGAAATACCGACCGTAGTTAATGGTAAAATAGTTTGGGCCATTAACCAGTCTCCACTCGCAGGGATTACGGATGGGCAGGGTTTTGTTAGGAAGTTTCCTAATGACCAGATTGGGATGCGATTTACTTCTAACAAGACATCCAACAAGGGGGAGGGATATGACATTGGATGGATGCCGGAGAAACTTGCTATTTGGATGATTCGTCTTCGCGACTGGCAAGCGAAATATAATCCAATTAAGCGTGCAATGCCGTGGGTGGAGTGCACAAGGACGGATTTAAATGAAAAGCAACTGAAGGCTAAAGGTAGTAACTGCTTCCTGTTTCGAAATTTTGGCGAAGAAGAATGTGGAAATTATTCTTTCAGGTTGAAGTTTCGGTTGGCGGCGGCGCTGTATCACAGTCAGCCAGATGGTTTGGTTCTGGCAACTTGTAGTGGAGCGCTTTCATCGCTTTCGACGTACGATACACCGTACTCTCCTCACAGTATGCGTGTTAGTCTCATTACCGCTTACGTAATGGAGTTTGGTCTACCTATAGAGATCGTGATGAAGATTGCAGGGCATGGTTCAGTAATCATGTCCTTGTACTATGTGAAGATTAATTCTGAGAATTTGCGCGAGAAATTTTCGGAAGGTGAGAAACGCGCTCTGAAAAATAAATCTTACGTTGCCATGAAAATGCTTGAGCAAGGTAGGGTTGATAGCATCAAGAGTGAATTTATCCAAGACAGAGACGGCGCTCTCGGTCGTTTTGAAGGAAAAGTACTGCCGGGAAGTTTCCTTTTCCGTGATTACGGATTCTGTCCATTTGCTGGAGGGCGTTGCGATGATGGAGGGCCTCTGATCGGATCTACTAAGGTGCGCGCGCCTATTAATGGTGGATATCTTGGTTATCAAAACTGCATTCGTTGCAGGCATTTTGTAACCGGGCCGGTTTTTATTGGTGGGTTATTAGCGCTTGCCAATGAAATTTGCCTGCAGGTTTCAGTTCAGATGGATAAGGTTGGCGAACTGAATGAGGTGCTTTCCGAGACAACCAAGGCACTCGAGTCTCAGGAGGATGCGCAGCACGATGCGGCGAAAGCTGGTGAAGAGTTTGATGCTAGCGAGCTTGCGAATCTTGATATGAAGTGCCGTAAGCTGCAGTCGGATATTGAAGGTGCGTCTAAGAAGGCTGATCTTTATCTTTGTGATCTGCAAGCAACGACTCGCCTGATTAATCAGAGTCAAGCTGTTTTAAATGAGCAGGTTTCTAGTGAGGATAATAGCAACCTTCCTCAGCTAATTGTTCAAAATGAACATGAGTTGAAAGTTGCGTTTGAAGATTCATCGAGATTCCATCTGCTTAGTGAGGTCTGTGAAAACGCCGAGATTTACGAATCGGCGTCGGCTGAGATTGCCCTGCCGATGCGTTCGCAGAAACTTGATCAGCTCCTTTTACGCAATCAAATGGCTCCAACAATGTTTGCGCTCGATAAGCAGCAGCAACTGATTTTGGGGAATCAGTTGACGAACCTCCTTCTTTCGCGTGTTAAGTCGTGGAGAAAGGTTGATGCATTGATTGAGGGTAAGTTGATGCTGGCGGATTTGGCGGAAAACGAAAGAGTTGAACCCAGGGATATCTCAGCGATCCTTGGGAGTGGTCATGGACTTATCGCGAGCGACGTACCTCGTGCGCTTGAAGGGGAGCTTCTTTGATGGAGCCCAAGGCGCTGCTTGAGCAGCTCAAATCCAGTAGCCCACGTCGCGTGCACTCATCACTGGATGCGATTTACGCTGTATGCCAAGAGCAGGTTAAGCAAGGTGAAACTGACTTCAGGCCCGTTACTGTAGCGCGATTGGGTGCAGGCAAAGGCGTTCCTAGATGCCAGAGTATCCGAAATGCCTCGGGCGCCTCTTATCGCGCGCTCCTGGAGGCGTTTAGTGTTGCGTATCCAGCGAAGCGGAAGACGAAGACTAAGCCGTGGATGGACGAGCTGTCTCCTCGGCATCAGCTCTTAGTAAAAATGATGAAGGCTGAGTTAGACGAGGCACGTCGCCTGATTAAAGAGGTTGTACCGCCGAACCTAGAGATTTACGTCGACGCTCGAAATACTCCTCGTGGAACGTTCAAGCTCGACGAGTCAGAGCGACGTGCTCTGGAGTACCTCCTTTCGGATGACTTCATGAAGAAGTGGAATTTCAAAAAGGGCAATAGAGGCGACGTTCTTGATGAGGGCGGTACGCGGGTGTTCAAGCCTGGAACGATTGCAGCCCTTGAGAAGGCTCTCAAGCACCTCTAAAGCGTCGCGCCACAGCGGTTGGGTGCGAGCGAACTGAGGGATGGGCAGCGCAGAAAGCCGCAGACTGCCCTTCCACCTCCTGGAGAGCTAGCCGCCGACGGTGTGAACCCTCAAGGAGCCCTGTGCCTATGCAACCGTCGGCAAAGCTATCGATGGTTGCTCCAGTAGTACCCACGGAATGCTCTTTGTGAGCTGGATGAGCAAATTTCCGTTGTAACAACCCTGTGCGCGAAAAGCGCTTACCGAGTATCAGTAGAGGGGCTGCAAATGAAGCCAATCAAAACGTCGAACACCAGAGCACTTCGTAAGAGGCTCTCTGTGGATGAATCCTGGCAGCAGGAGCGGGCTGAGGGAGCTAATGCTCTGTTTGAGAAGCTCTATCTACCTTGTGAACCCTTCCGAGCTGAGGTTACTGGTAGGTGCACGGATGGCGCGCTCCCTCCGGTTAGCTGGCAGGAAGGTCGGGGTCTGTGTCTAAGAGTCGAGCAGATAAGGGGTCTGGTTGAGCAGTAGGTGGCCGGCTTGCTCTGATACCGAGGGTGGCCGCGTCTTTACCAAGCTCAATCGAGCAGTCCCAGAGATGCGTTACCGCCCTTTGAGCTAGCCGCCGACGGTGCAGATCAACATGAAGCTCTGCGCATCTTTAGCCGTCGGCAAATCAAGCGATGTTTGCTCTTAGGGGCACCACGCCGAGCACAACGCAATGGCTTCAGCGAGACACCAGCCCCTGCCGAAGCTTGGTGAGCCTCAAGCCGCGGCAGGGCACGTTAAAGCTATGCGATGTTGACAACAAAGGGCTCGCTCTTCGCTACACACTCGCCGTGCTTGACGATGAAGCACTGCATCGTGTGAGAGCCTGGATATAAGGCATCCTCGCTCCACTGCAAATTGCTTTTGGAGGACTCGACTCCTTCAAAGTTGCCTCGCAATTTCTTGGCAGCTGCAGCCTTTCTGCCCGTGTTCACGACCTGCCAGAAAACCTTAAAGGGTGGCGGAATATTCGTGGTTGCTGAGAAGTCGAGCGACCAGCCTACTGGCACGGGAATTGGATCGTCGTTTCGGACGTTGATAGCGCTAGAGCCATCTCTCGTTCTGGTACAGGAGAGCGCGACTATACCCCAGAGGTTCATCGGCCAAGAGCTGGGTTTGCGATGAGGCGCATCTCGTAGCCGCATGAGTTTCGTGAGTGTGGCACTCGCGGTGATCAAGGATCCCTTGCCCGCAGAGCCGCTTGTGCCTGCGGCCTTTTTGGCGAGCTCACGACCAATCCTGGGGGCAAGAATTTCAACGATGTCATCGAGGTTGTTGCTCCTGGCTGCTTGAGCAAAATCAGCACGTGCTGTCTCTAGCCAGTCGAAGAATGCAGCTTTCTTGTCCGGAGCGTCTTGCCAAGCATCTGCGAAATTCTCGCGAGGGTCGGATGGGTTAGCGATCCAGTCAACGCCATTGCGGTTCTGGATGTACTTGTCCATGTTCTGCAGGATGCTAAGCAGGGCCTCAGGTATCTCTGCTTCCTGGTTGTAAGCATGAGCCGCGAGGGTTGTGATGATGATCGAGCTTGGGCGTAGCTCCTTTTCCTCTGAGAACCGTAAATCCCGATGGCGTTTCAAGATCTGAATGGACGCCTGCAGGGCGGTTTTAACGCGGAAAATCGGGATATCAGCCACTTCCTTGCTGGCCCTGACTGCCATGGTGAGGCGTCGCTTATCGAACGCTTCTTTCATCCGCAGGTAGAACCATTCTGCAAAGCCGTTTGGATTGCTGGACGGCCAATCCTCCGAGTGGAGGGTGTAGTTGGGGTGAGTTTTATCGGTGATGGAAATCGACTTGTCGACAAAGTCGAGAGCAGAGGCCTTTGTCTCTCGCAGTTGCCGCTGACGTGCTCCGTCTGGTGCGGAGGGGAGCAAGTCCATGTGAAACTGTGCTGAGTCTGCGTACTCCAGCGTCCAGCAGCGATCCCACCCCGTTGGCAGGCTCATTCCGTGGTAGGCAGCATAGAGTTTGAGTTCGTGCCCTAAATCGTCGAACAACCGCTTCTGCGTGTGGACAGATTTCTTAATCGAAAACTCGTACACGACGTCGAGGTCGTAGTGTTCCTCTCCATTAGCGGGGCGAATTGCTGTGCCCAGGCGGAATGACCCTTGGGTGTAAGCGGTAATGCGAGTGTGAGCAAACCGCGAGAATGGCCGCTCAAGCCAGTCGCAAACCGATTTGTAGCTCCTTTCAGCGGATTCGTACCGTTCTGGAGGGATATCTAGCGACGATGCTAGGTCGCTTATGAAACGCTTTCCTGTAGCGGTGATGGGGGAGGGCATTAGCTATCCTTGCGTAGGGCCTTTGGGAGGAAGCGATCCAGCTCCTCGTCAGAAAAGGTGTATTCCTCATTTTCCTGCAGACCGACCTGCGCATCGCGGTATGCGGAGCTATTGGTCTGAGGGGCGTTCTCGTAAATCGACGCGAGCTTTTGCTGCAGCTCATCGCGGCGCTCGGCCGCTTTTTCATACGAAATCGCATTGGATTTCATGTCAGTTATCAGTGACAGATAGGACTCTCGGATCGCCCAGATACTGGAAGCAGTGTCGCGGTGCTTTTGAGCTGTGCCACCTGGATCGAAGCCCTTCATGTAGCCTGAAATGATCAAGGTTAGGAATGAAAGAGCTGCAGCTGCCATCTTCGCCCAGTCTTGGCCAAAGATGGCAGATATCAAGGCTGACGAGGCTGTGAGCGCAGCAATCGCGATCTGAAAAATTTTCCAGTTTCGCAGGGAGGCAGCGCAACGATCTGCCATTTTTTCGTGAGTTTTGTGGGTATAAATCGCCCGACCAAAGCATTCACGAACCTGCGCTTCCAAATGGGTTAAATCGGTCATCAGAACGTCTACCTTGACAATGGGTGTCACATGGCCATTATAGCGGCGTAGGTGCTAGAAGGCACCGCAAGCTCATGCTCGCTGGTTCATGGAAGAACGTCAAAATGCGGAAGGTAATTCGACCTACGTCTAAAACCGATAAAAGCCAAATCAGGCTTTTTGACATTCTTTTTAAAAGTCACCGAATGAGCGTACTGGCTGATGCGCTGAATTTCCAGCCTTCTGCAGTAAGTATTTTTATTTCGAAAATTCTTTTTGTGAAAATTTCTGCCGAATAGTAGGTAGGGTGGCGCGTGGATAGAAGTTCTGCAATGCGGCTCATTGCTGAGAAAGCATATGATGTCGGCTATAGTGCTAAGTTGCATTTCTCGACTTATGATATTGTTGAAAAATCTCCTGGTTGGATAGGGCTGATTTCGACAGTTGTCGGAATACTATCACTGATCATAGCGTGGCTAGCCGAAAAGCAAATGTCGGCGGCTATTACTATTCTCGGCGTGTCGGGACTGTACATAGCGTTTTATGCTGATAAAAAGGACGAATATTTTAAGGTCGGTCAGAAGTTGACGGGCTTGTTCAATCGGCTAAAGAAGCTTAGCGCTGAATGCTCTTCGTTGTCAGAGATTACTGCTGATCATCTTAAAGAGTTAGAGGATGTCGAGAGCGAATTTAACTCCATCTGTATGAGTAAGCATATTTTTGGTGCTAGTTGGTTGGCACATAAAAAATTCTTCTGGGAACAACAGGTGAGTTGGATTGATGAACAGGTGCACTTTGAGTTTTTCAAAGATAAGGTTCCCTTCTCGGTGTATGTGATAGTTGTGTCTCTGGCTTTGGCGCTAGTGGTGTGGGTGTTTAGAAATATTGAGTGGTTTGCAATCCTGCGTGGGGTTTGTTCGTGATGAGTAAGGAACTATTTGAACAATTCAGGGTTAATCTAGCAGTTAAGAACGCGGATGAGATTTCGCGAAGCTACAAACAGGTCACACGCAAGCTTAATGAAAAGTACTACGGCATCGACTCTGAGAGTGGGCATTGCAGGCAAGTAGGGTCGTATGGGCGGCACACCGCTGTTCATGGGGTGAGTGACCTGGACATGGCTTTTGAATTGCCGTGGGAAGTTTACGAACGATTCAATAAATATGAGAGTAATCGTCAGTCCTCTCTTCTTGCGGAAATTAGGTTGGCTCTTAAGGATAGGTTTCCGAATCGTGAGGTTAGAGCTCAGCAGCAGATTGTATCCATTGACTTTAATGGGTACATCGTCGAGGTTCTTCCTGCATTTGTAAATTCTAATGGGAGCTATACCTATCCTGATGCCAACAATGGCGGAAGCTGGGAGGTGTGCAACCCGGTCGCTGAGATTCATGAGATAAATGATCTGCATAAAAGCAAAGGGAAGAATTTAAAGCCTTTGTGCAAGATGGTGCGGGCCTGGAAGAATGATCATGGCGTCCCAATCAAAGGGATGCTAATCGATACCCTTTGCTATCAGTTTCTCAAAGGCACATCTAAGTACGATACTGCGACCTTTGCGGATTACGGCGAACTGACCAAGGATTTCTTTGCTTATATAGTTTCTATCGATTACGAAAAGGAAGCTTGGCGTGCGCCAGGTAGTGGTTCGATTATAAAAAAGAGCGGGAATTTCCATCCTAAAGCTAAAAAGGCACTACGGAGACTTCAGGAAGCACTGGAAGACCCGGAATGTGCACATGAGCGTTGGCGGACGGTATTTGGTGAGCACTTTCCGGATTATATTGAGGAAGAAAGAAAGGCGGCTCTGGATCGAAATGATATACAAGATCTGGAGGAGTTCATTGGTCGCAAATTCAGTCTTGATATCCAATACAGCATGGAAATCGACTGTAAAATTCGAGACCAGGGTGTGCAGTTAAGGAATCTGATGTCTCGAATTGGCATTACTAAGATTCCCAAGCAAAAGCATCTTGATTTCTATGTGAGCTCTATAGATGTTCCCAAGCCATATAAGCTGTATTGGAAGGTGAGGAACGTAGGTAGTCAGGCGATCAAGAAGAATATGCTTCGCGGGCAGATTAAGGCTGATAATGGAAGCCATTCGTTAAGCGAATACGCTAGCTTTGATGGGGATCACTTTGTTGAGTGTTTCGCCATTAAAGATAATGTGTGCGTTGCGCGTGGAAGGATTGTTGTTCCAATTTAATTGTGGGGTGTTATATGTTCTTTATTAATGGTGTTCGCCTTGATGAAAATGGCGAGCATATCGAGTTTGTTCGGGTTCGCAAAATTGACTCTGCGGTTAACTTTATAGTTGAGCGGCTTTTTATTGCTCAGCTTATTTCTTCGGGTGTAGTGTTTAACGCTAGATTTCAGAAAAAAGGTAAGTGGTATACAGGCGCGAAAGTTGAGGTTTTTGGAGATATATACCTGCGTGCTAACCCTAACGCTACCGCGGATGACAATCTTCTGAGCCTCACGCGGGTTTAATTCTGGGGCAGAACCCAGGATTCTCAGAATCCTTCTTAGGATTATTTACCAAGTTTTTGATCCGGGTGTACTAGAGTTCGGGAGGGAGCAAGATGGTTGATTTGCACAGAGAATTTGAGGGGAGCCGTTTCTATCACGAGGCTCGCATCGATCGGAGATCTGCGGATGCGTTGGTTGGCTTGGCTGCTGGGTTGACAGCTGATGGTTACATCAATCAGGGCGAGGCTGAGTTCTTGCAGAATTGGATTGTCACGAACCTGGCGCACCTCGACGATCCCGTGATCAATCTGCTTTATCGCCGCCTCAACGACATGCTAGCTGACGGGGTGCTTGATGCTGAGGAGTCGCAAGAGCTCCTGGAGATGCTTCGCTCATTCGCCGGCTTGACGGCGGCTAAGCCTATGGCGAGCAACAACAGTTTCGTCCGCCCTAACGGTTTGCCACTTAACGATCCGCCACCGGAGTTGGTCTGGGCAGGGAAGGTTTTCCTTTTCACCGGTGTGATGGCTTATGGGCCCAGGAAAAATTGTGAAGCCTTGGTGCTGGAGAGAGGCGGGGAGATCGCACCAGGGGTCAGCAGAAAGATCCACTACCTGGTGGTCGGTGAGATCGGCAATGAGCAATGGCTGCACAGTACCTACGGTACAAAAATTAAAAAAGCTGTCGAGCTGAGAGAGCGTGGAGCGCTCTTAGCGATCATTAGTGAACAGCATTGGCAGAAGGCGCTATTCGGCTAAGGGAGTGACCGCATGTCGGACTGGGGTAGCTTTGCAACACTGACCGCCGTGGTGGCGGCCCTTTGGGCGTACGGCTCTGGCGGAGAAGAGAAGCGATCGAATTTCCGTTCATGGGCTGCCGGGAGGATGAGCGCGTTTGCACCAGCGGCACGAAGACTAACCTGGGGCATCATTTTTGGAGCCTTAACTGTCGCAGCTGGGGCGATCGTCATCAGCTCAGGCTTTGCCATTCTAGAGTTCTTATCGCGAACTGGCCCGATTAGCCGTGGTGAGATATTCAACCTTGTACTGAACTGCTTCAATGCGGTGATGTACTTGGCAGGTGGGGCAGGGTGTATGGCTCTGCTCTTTGAGTTTCCTGAGCGAAAATCTGACGAAGGGTCTCATGTTCTCTCAAGCGGTAAAGATGAGTGCATTGAGCTTTTGCTGCAGGATGTGGGTGAATCGCCCCGGCTTTCCTAGACACTCTCCAAGCTTTGGAAATAGCGCTTTTCAAACTCCACTGGCGATAGCTGCATAGCGCTGCTGTGCCGGCGTTTGGGGTTATAAAACATCTCGATGTAATCG